>JAICWP010000013.1 GCA_025934735.1 Terriglobales bacterium
CACCGAGCGAACAATCTCGCTCACCCAGAGTGCGGATGGAAGGATGGCGACAGTGGCGACCCGGACGGAAAGAAAACCTTGCCCATGAAAAGAAAAACCAAAGAACCGACTTGACTCCGACCGGCCTTCTCATGGAAGGCGATATCACACTTTACGAATCCAGTCGCACTGAAATGTGCTATGGCGATATATCGCTCGTTAGGAATGCGCGGCATGGCTGGCGACGGAGATTCTGTAGCAGTAATCTGCGAAGAAATTGATATTGAAGGATTCGCTCGCTGTCGTCGATTTGTCGAATTGAATCTTGAATGATTCAGCAGACGGCTTGAGCATCCGCACTTCGTACACACCGCTACTACGAACGTTGAAACGGAACGCACCGTTCGCGTCAGCCGTGGTTCTTCCGACGAGGCGTCCCTTCGCGGTGCGAAGCTGAATGGAGGCATTCTTCAGCGGTTTGCCCTCATATGTAAACCTTCCAAAGACGGCATTGCCGCGAAGGTGCGTCGGGCTACTTGGTACCATAATGCAGGCGGACCCGGAGCCAGTGATAAGCAATACGCAAATGAACAGTCGGGCAAGCATCGCAGCAGTCCTGTAGCTTTTGACACCGCCAAAGGTCGGGACGTGCCGATAGTCGTGAACAGGACCTTCACACACTCTACAAATCCCCGAGCCAATGCAAAGTGCTATGCCGATTTATCAACAATTAGGCGTCGCAGTAAAGGTGCCGCATTCGGTAAACAAGCAGGCCGATCCGCTACTCAGCGACAGTGCCGACCAGATTCGGTTGTGGAGGTTGCCAGGCTTGCTTTGGTCTCAACCAATAAAGCAATGCCGCAAATGCAAGCCGCACTACGGACAATGCCCAAAAGTAATAGGAGGACAAAGGTGGTGTGCGCACGGGTGGCGTCCACACGGACAGGACTGCCGTAAATGACAAGATGCAGCAGCCGATGATGAAGCTATCAACAATCGCAACATTGCGTACAGGATCACGGGCGGCGTACCACAACAGGATACTGAGCATCAGGTCGACTGCGCCAGTTTCGGGTGTGGGATGCGTGCCGAAGAACATTAGAAAGCCATAGATCGCCATAACAACCGATTCAACCCGTAGAACGATTCGCAGCGCACGATAAGGTTTCCGTGTCATTTACTACACCTCGCCTTCGAAACTGCCGAATTATACGGAATTTTCGATGATTATTGAATCGAAACGGCACTTGCGTATGGCGAGTGAGAAATCAATTGTGAAGAACAGGCGTTAGCACACTTTACAGATCACTACGGCGAAGCGCGATTGCTCAGGATGTACTTCCCACCGCTGTGTGCCAGTTGGTAAACCGTCAACCCTTCTACCTGCGGCGGATTTTGTTCTTCACTCCACAGGAACACTCGTCCCGGGCCCTGCCACAGCGTCTTGAACGAATTGTTGGTTTCGAACACCTGGGGCGCATCGGGAAACTGCGACCCGTACCATAAATTCGCGCTGCGCTCGTGCAGAATGTGCACGGGAATGCCGGTATAAAAATTCAGCGTGGAGCCCTGCTCATACTCGCCGTTAATCACAATGGTGTCGCCCGGCCGGTACTGCTGCTCAACCACAAGCGCCAGCTTCTTCGAGGAGAGAATCGGCGCAAAGGTGACGAAGGCGGAATGCACGCACAGCAGCAGCGCCACCGACATGGCGGCCAGAGCCATGTTTCCACGAGCGGGCGAGTCGCGCCGCCGCAAGTACCAGTTCAAGCCCGTGCCCAGCAGCAGGGCCAGGGCCACGCCCAGCAGCGGCGCCCGAAAAACTCCCAGCGCCTGGGGGGTGAGATCAAAAATGTGTCCGAAGGAAAGCACGTACGAAGTCGCCGCGCGCTGATGCAGCAAATCGGCGAGTTCGGCGCCAGCAGGCGCAGTTTCCGAAAGCCGCAGCATGACCATTGCGGCGATGAACCCGGCAATTCCGATCACAAACAGCACCAGGGAAGAAATGCGCCCGGCTCGGCGCTCGCGGCTCCCCACAGCGGAGGCGGATTCGCGTTCCATCCACCCGCCCACCAGCAGCGCGATGGCCGGCACCGCGGGCAAGTTGTAGTACTCCTGCCGGGTTGAGAAGCTGAAGAACAGCATGATCACCAGCGCCCATGCCAGGAACAGCAAGTTAGCGCGGTCACGCGCGCTCAATTGGGAGCGCATGGCTCGCCAGCGCAGCGGAACCGCACGCAACGCCTGCGGCAGAAATACGCTCCAGGGCGCCAGCCACAGGAGCAACAGGACCCAGAAGACGGCGAGCGGCACTGTGCCGTAGTCGCGAGGCACGCGCTCGTTCAGGTACCGCAGGAAGTGCTCGTTCACAAAATAGAACCACAAGAATCCGCGAACGTGCCCTTGGGTGGGATTGCGCAGCGCCGCCAGAATGTGCCAGGGTGCGGCCACGGCCAGGAATACTACTGTGCTGGAGAGCAGGCGCATGCGCAGCAGGTGGCGCAGGTTGCCGGTTAGCAGCAGATAAAGCAGAATGATCGCGCCCGGAAAAACCAAGCCGATCAGGCCCTTGGTCAAGACGTCGAGCGCGGTGGCCGCAGCCAAGCCCCAACAGGCCACCCGAGAAGGCGGGCTCTCCTCCAGTCCCTGCAGGAAGAAGTCGAAGCCGAGCGTCAGCCAGAGCGCCACCAGCACGTCCGGGATCTGGAAACGCGTGTAGATGTAGATTCCGAAGCAAGCGCCCAGAGCGAGCGCGGAATAGAGGCCGCCTTCCGGGCCGAAGACGCGGCGGCCCAGGCGAAAAGTGGCGAGCAGCAGCGCCAGCACGCCTAGCGCCAGCGGCAACCGGGCGCTCCATTCCCTGACTCCAAAGGCCTTGAAGCTGGCGGCCATCCCCCAGTAGAGCAGCGGCGCCTTTTCCAGGTAGCGGATGCCGTCAATGTAGAGCGTGACCCAGTCGTGGCGCAGAAGCATCTCCCGCGCCGCTTCCGCGTGCACCGAGTCGGCATCATCCAGCAGGGCCGGCTGAAACAGACTGGAAACGTAAATGGCTGCCCACACCACCGCAATTAACAGCACGTAAATACGCGTGCGTGCCCTGACAGAGCTGTGCAGGCGCGAGGAAGGCAGGCTGACGGCAGGGACAGATTGGCTCATGCCAGGAAGTTGTCATTATATGTGAGAGGGAACAAAGAGCCGGCAGAACGGAATCGGGAACGTCCGCTCTGCCGGAGGATGCGCGCGCACAGAGTCTTTGAGCGGTACTCTATTCGCCCTTCTTTTTAGCGCTGGGGGGCAACAGTCCGTTTAAGCGAAGATACATGGCTGCCTGCGAATAATGGTCAGCCCAGTCATCAGTGAGGCCGATGGCCGCTCCCGCCTTGGGCATCTGCCGCCCGCCCCACACTTTGATCTGGGTGCCAAGGTCGGAATCGTTCACTTTGGCCAACGCCGACTTGCAGTAATCGAACGAGCTTTTTAACGCCGAGACCAGCTTGTCCTTGGGATCGGTAGGCTGCAGTTCAACTTTTCCCTGTTTCGGCGGTTCGACGCCGGCGATCCGGGAGCACAAGAAGTGATTGCTCTCGGCAACATGCATCACCAGCGTGCCGAAGGTCATTTGCTGCGCCGTAGGGCGAAACCCGTATTTCTCGGCCGGCATCTCCTGCGCTGCTCCGGTCAGATTCCCTTCCTGCCGCTGCATGATCTGGCGCACGCTGTCCATCACCGGGTTGGACTGCGCCGCAGCCACGTAGGACATGGCGACTGCCGCCGTTAACACCCAGATTGCTTGTTTCATTCTCACCCTCCGTTAAATTGCGGCCAACAGGATAAACCCGGAGGAGGGAGGAGCGCCAGAAATGGCGGATTGCCGGCCAGAAACCAGCTGACGATTGCGGTTGGCGATTTTCGATTGACGATTGAAAAGGGCAATAAAGCTACCCAGACCAGCAACACCCGGGCAGTTTTTTTCAATCGTCAATCGTCCATCTTCAATGAATTACGCCGTGGAAGACTCCGTGCCCGTGGGCCGCCCTTCGCCTTCGCCGCGCAAGGTGCTCACGCCGCGGCGGACTCTTTCCCGCCCTTGCTCAAAACTCTCGCGAGCAGAACTGGCCAGGTCGGTGGCGCGTTCGGCGATGTTGTCGCGTGTTTCCTGGCCGCTCATGGGAGCGAATAGTACGCCCAGGCCGATGCCCATCCCCAGTCCGAAAAGAAATGCTTTCATCACTGCCTCCTGTACTTAATGTCGCGCTTGCGCTTCAATCCAGCGTACCGCAAACCGCGTGCGGTGGCTAAAAAACAAGAGATGCGGAAATCCTGCGAGGGTTTGCTGGCGCAAACCTGCTGCAACTTGGCTACGCCTAATTATTCACCACGGAGACACTGAGACACGGAGGGAATAATGGCGATTGAGGATTTACGATTGACGACTTGCAACACCGATGGCTTCGTGCAGCGCTGGGCAGTGCTGGTGGATTCTGCGCGCGGCTCCCACCGCCGAATTCTCAACCTTCAATTGACAATGGGTGTCTCAGTGGCGTCTTAAGGCTCTGGAGGAGGGGTGCCGGGCATTGCGACAACTCCCATGCTGCCGTCGGCTTCCCGCTGCAACTCAGGAGCGTACAAGCCGAGTTGCTGGCGGCGCCACCAGAGTCCCTGCTGCCGCTTAGTAGTGAGGTCGGTGAACCAGTACTGCCACAGCACAGCTCGTATCAGCGTGGGTGCTTTCTCGGCAGAAGGATTACCGGCAAACAGCGAGAGCACCTCGGGATCATTGATCAGCAGCAACTCTTCCGTGTGCGCCACCCAGGGATTGTCGCGCCAGTTGTCCAGGGAGGCGAACCAAAGATTCCAGTCGAAACGCGGCTGGTAAGGGGCGTAGATTCCGGGCGGTTTCGCCGGGTCCTGCGGTTTATATCGAAACGGATAAGGCACCCATGTCTTGCCATCGTCAGAGCCCTGGAACTCAATTTCATACCGGGCGCGGGTCATCACCGCGAACAGGCCGTAGCGGTTGGCGATGCGAAAGGGTTCCAACACAGCCACCGGCTGTGTGGGCAGAGGCAAATGCGGAAAGAACATCCACAGCAGCAGCACGCTGGTCGCATAAAAGATCCAGGAGAGCATGACCGCCCCGAGGGCCAGGCGGATGGCGGAAAGGTGCAGCCGCCACCGAGGCACCAGGTTGGAGTCGTCAGCGAAAGCGGGCTCCGGCTTGACGTCAGCCGGCAAGGTACCCGCAGCCAGTTTCGTTTTAATCCACCGGCCCACGCGTGATAGAGGCACTGCCGCCAGCGCTCGGTCATCAAGCAGCAGGAAGCCCAGGCTCAGCACCAGATAGTTCAGGAAGGTGTAGTTGGCGGTCAGGATAATGCCGATTTCAAACGGCGTCACAATCAGGAAACATAACACCCGCAGCCGTCGCCAGGGCGCGAACATCAGGAAGACAAGGCCCAGTTCCACCGCGAGCGTCAGCCCGACGGTGAAGGCATGAAACCAGTGCGGCAACTGCTGTACGTACCAGCCTATCCAGGTGGGCAGGGGGCCGTTCTGGTAGTACTGGTCCATGGCGGTGAAGTGGCGCCATTGCGGATCGCCGCTGAGCAGCTTGACGCAGCCCGATTCGAAATAAATGCGGAACCACTCCCACTGCAGCAGGAAGAGGGAGGCGCGGGAGGGAGGATGGCCGCGGCCCAGGCCGGGCCTCAGGCCGGGTGCGGCGAAAAACAGGGCGAGGAAGCCGGCCTCCAGCAGCATGCCGTCTGACTGATAGCTGGAAAAATCCTGCAGGGCGGCTACAAAGGAAAGGTAAGAGAGAAAGCAGACCAGCAGCATGGCTCGCGGCCAGATGTTGAGGGTTAGCAGCACGGCCGCCGCCATGCCGATGCAGCACACCAGCTTCAGGGCGAAATCGCTGCTGCCCAGCCAGAACACCGTGGGCGCATACCAGTAGCGCTCTACCGAGCCCAGGTGCTGCGATAAGTACCGGAGATAATCGTTGGCCGGCAGGATGCCATTCGGTCCAATCAGGCCCGTCACCTGAAAAACCAACGAGAAAAATGCGGAGTAGTAGATCAGGCCGAGAGCGCGCAAGAAAATCCAGCGCGCACCCAAATGTCCGCTGGGGCCGGTGGGACCTGGCCCAAAAATCCAGCGCACGGGGGAGACTGCGCTGTCGCGCATGGCAAGGCAGTTTATACCTGAAGGCTTACGTGGGCACAGGCACCCTCGCCTGTCTTAACGGGAGGCGATTCTGATTTGTTCGGCTAGCCAGGTCTGTGGAACAGGGCAACAAATTCCACGATCAGGATAATGACCACCAGCACTTCAATAGCAAAGGCGCGCGCCTGGTGGAACTGGTCCACCATAAAGCGGTAGAGGTCTTCGGCGGTGCGGATTTTCTGATTGACCAGGTTCTTGTAATCAATGACGCCCACCTTGGCCGCAGCCAGGCGGTAGAGGCGGGCGGAAAACATGTCGCTGAGGAACTTGATAGCATTGTCGGCGCGCTCCGAGAGCTCGGTCACATCCAAGAGGACCGTGTGCAAGCGCGTGGCCTCCCGGGCCAGGCGCCAGCGCCGCCAAAAACGCGTTCCGCGGTCGAGCGAGCGGTACACCCCTTCCAGTTCCCGGGTCAGCAGCTCGTCATAATGGCGAAATTCCAGCAGCTGCGAGTTGGCATACTCCAGCAGTTCGGTGGCGGTCTCCGCTCCGGAGGCAGTGTCGTAGACGAAAGCGGCGTTCCAGCCGATTACCGCCAAATCATTGGGATAGTAGGAAATGCTGGACTGCAGCACTTCATTGCGCTCGTTGTCGGAAATGGCCCCAATCTCGCCGCGGACAATTTGCGCTATAGACCCACCTTGCCGCGTCAGCAGTTCCGTAGCTGACGGGTTCCCCGCCACCTGCCTGGCCTGGAAAATGAAGTAGTCTTCGCTCAGCCAGTCTTTGTAAGGCTTCACCAGTGCCGAGCTGGCGATCTCCAACTTCTGCCGGGCGATAGCGGTGGCATGACGGTCGAAGTCCCCATCCCACATCCAGCTGCTCGCCAGCTGCACCAGGGTCTGCCATTCGCCGGCGAAGGGCAGTTCGAAAATGATGCTGACTACGCCATAGTCGTAATACTTGATCTGGGCTTCCAGGCGCTCCCCGTGAGCCAGGACGATGGATTCCACGCGCTCCACCACCGGCGGGCGGGCAAACCGCACGTAAGCTGGCGCAGCGCTCTTGAAGGTGGGTGCCACCGGCCGGGCGCCCACGATCCGCCTCACCTGGTCGAGGTGGATTTCCTCGCACACGTCGTAGAGGATCATTACCAGGATGGAGCCCTGCACCGGCACCAGGCCGGGCACAATTTCCTGCGCCTGGGTTTGGGCGGAAGGCTCCGGAAGGTTGGTGATCGGGGCCTGGTCCTGGGTCGGGATGGCTATCTGCTCCGCCATAGCAACTTACTATTATGTTGGGCGGGACGGGGGAAGGCAACCACGAAATCGGCCGAAACTAACGTAAGTCTTTGGTAATAAATCGCTTATATTGCGCCCGGGTCAACCGCCTCTGCCCCTGCCCCGGTGCGTTCCTGAGGGCGCTGCGGGTGGCTGTTACACTTGCCCCCTATGATTAGTGGCTTTGCCACGCCCGAGGGCACAGCTCGCTACCGCAGCCGCTTTCCCAACTTGGGAGAGGCAGGGCATTTCCGCCGTCCCCAATCCGTGCCGGGCGTCGGCCAGCTATGGCTCTCCTCAATAGGCTTGGGAACTTACCTGGGAGAGCCCACTGCCCAGGTTGACGCTCAATACCAGGAGGCCATAGCTACCGCCCTGCGCTCCGGGATCAACCTGCTGGATACGGCTATCAATTACCGCCACCAACGCTCGGAGCGCAGCATCGGCGCCGCCCTGAAGGAGTTGACGGCGAACGGAGAACTGAATCGCGACGAGATCCTGGTCTGCACTAAGGCCGGCTTTCTGGCCTTCGATGGCGATATGCCTGCCGATATGCGCGGCTACTTTATGCGCGAGTACGTGCAGCCGGGCATTCTTGACCCTCAGCAGGTCGCCGGGGGCAGCCACTGCATGTCGGCACGCTACCTTGCCGACCAGATTGAGCGCTCCCGCCGCAACCTGGGCCTGGAAACCATAGACGTCTTTTACGTCCATAACCCTGAGTCCCAACTGGTGGAAGTGGAGCGGCCGGCCTTCCGGGAGCGGCTGCAGGCCGCCTTTGCCAGGCTGGAAGAGGCGGTGAAGCAAGGCAAAATCCGCTATTACGGGATTGCCACCTGGAATGGCCTGCGTTTGCAGGAGGAGGAGCGGGACTACATCAGCTTGGCCGGTTTGTTGGGCATCGCCCAGGCGGCGGGCGGCGAGCAGCACCACTTCCGTTTCCTGCAGCTGCCCTTCAATCTGGGCATGACCGAGGCTTTCGCCCGCGCCAACCACCTGTTGGATGGGGAAAGGATGTCGGCCATCAAGCTGGCGGCGCGCGCCGGTCTTACTGTAGTAGGCAGCGCCACCTTGCACCAGGGACAGTTGATCCGCAATTTGCCCGAGTTTGTGCGCCAGGGGCTAGGGATGGCGGGGGACGCCGCGAATGCCATCCAGTTCTCGCGTTCGGCGCCTGGGCTGACCACTTGCCTTATCGGCATGGGGTCCAAGGACCACGTGCTCGCCAACCTAGGACCTGCATCTCATCCGCCTACCTCGCCCGATCAGTGGGCCAAGCTGTTCGGGGCGCGCTGATACCACTTCCTACAGGTTTTGGTCTTTGCATCCGTGGAGGACAGGGGCGCGGATTCCCGCAGGTCTAGTTCGCACCCATAAAGAACAAGTCCACCACCCGGTCCGCGGGATCAAGCAGAAGAATGCGTGCGCCCAAAGTCACCCGCACCCATCCGCCGGGCAGCCGGGGCAGACGTTCGTTGCACTGTTCAGGGAGCGGCCGAACCCGCTTCTGTAAGCCGGGAGGCAAGGTTCCATTGCGCTGTAGCTGGCGCTCCAGGCCGGGCGGAAGCCTGTCGCGCTTAGCCAAGCCGGGCGGCAGATCGCGATAACTGTCGGCTACGCAATCGCTGATCACTTCGCGCTCGCGGTCGGAGAATCCCATGGGGCCCCGTTCATAAGTGTCGTCGGAACGGTAAATGCGGCCACGATGGTCGCGATCCTCGCCCCGATCATCATCATCATCTTCCTCATCATCATTGTGCCGGCGCGCACGGCGCTGCTCTGCGTCAGGGCCGGGATCCTGATCGGGATACCCGGCATAGGCATCCTGATCACGCGGCTGAGGCTGCTGCGCTTGTTGGGGCTGCTGTGGAGGGGCTGCCGCAACCGCTGTCGCAGGCGGTGCGCCCACCGTCCATACAAGCAAGGCTTCCGATTCGACCAGGGCGGGCTTCTTGCCGGTGGCGGCCGCTACTCCCGTTCCCGCTGCCGCTCCGCTGGCCGCGCCGATAGCTGCTCCTTTGCCGCCGCCGAAGATCCCGCCCAATATTGCGCCCAGCGCGGTTGTTCCTCCGATTTTGGCAACGTTTGACTTGGTGTGGGATTCACCCTTGATCACAAAAGGATTGGCTGAGACCGCGTAGCTGCGTCCGCCGGTCTGGATGGTGCGCAGCGCCAGTGTCAGCTCGCCCGGGCTGCTCAGTCTTCCGGAACTCTTAACATGCACCACCTGACCGGTCACAGCGGCGCCCTGAGCAAACAAGGTTCTGCCGTTCACCACCACTGGAGCGGCCAGAGTGCCATGAAAGCGCTCCCCCAGCTTCGCGGTTTCGCTGCTCAACTTCTCAGTCACACGCACGGTTACGCGCGTTCCGGACGGGATGTTGGCATTCGCTGCAGCCGTGGCCGAGCCTGCCAGAGCTGCCATGAATAGCACAAGCAGAACAGAACAGTTCCTCAGACGCCAAGTCATACGTTTCCGCCTAAAAGAAGAAAATAAAGTGCCAGAGTTGAAATGGTAGGAGGGCGGCGAACGGGGGACAATGTACGAAAGTATCTGAACCGCAGGGTACCGCAGCTCGGGGTGCGGTGGCCGACTAAACCCTTGCAAGAATGCTGAGGCTTACTTCATCGCCTGCAGGCGCGTCGCAGCCATTTCCGCGGCCGGACTGGTGGGATTGTCTTTCTGAATCTGCTGATAAAGCTTGCGTGCCTCATCCGGCTGTTTGGCGTTGTAGGTCTCTGCCAATCCCAATTGGGCCTGAACCTTGCTGACCGCGGTGGTGGGATGAGCAATCAGCTGCTGGTAGAGTTCGATGGCCTGTTTGTCGCGTCCCGTGCTGCGATATTGGCTTGCCAGCGCCAGCTTGGCTAATGAAGCCAGGTCAGCGTTGCCGGCATGGGAGATGTCCTGCAGTTCTTTCTCCGCCGCCGCGGTATTCCCCAAATCCAGGTCAGTTAGCGCGGCAAAGTAGCGGGCGATTGCCGCATTGTGCGTGTGCGGATATTTCTGCGCGACGGACTGGAACAGCGGCTGGGCAGCCTTGGCCCGCTCCTGTACGGAGCTGAAGGTGGTCATGCCCGGTTGCTGCGGGGTGCCGGCAGGAACAATGGAGGCGTCGTAGGTGCGGAAAGCGCCCGCCATGGCCAGACTGGCCGCTTCGTTTTGCTGTTGCAGGTAATAGTACCCAGCCAGGCTGAAGGCGACGATTACGGCGGCAATAATGCCCAGAATGGTGAGGATCCTGCGGTGTTCCACCGCCCATGAAACGGTCTCCGCGGTCATTACCGCGAATCTGTCTTGTTTAAGGTTATGCCGAACTTCTGCTCGCACGGGGTTCCTTCTGAGGCACAGTGCCGGTGGGCTAAAAATCAGTGTAACAGCCGCAAAAAGCCACCGTCAACGAACCCCGCTCCGGGCAAAAACCCACGCTGGTCAGCGTCTGTGCTCTCCCTGGCAGTGCAACCGGCAGGGCGGCCCGGCCGTCGAACAGAAGAGTACCATTTCTAATAGGCAGAGCTGCCGGCCGGAGCTGAGGGGCGGGGCCGTGCGGAAAAGGGGTTTGGCATGCGCAAAGCCGCCATCATCATCGGCATCATTATTGCCATTGTTATCGGCATCCTGCTGGTCGCGCCGCTGTTCATCAACGTCAACCAGTACCGGCCGCAAATCCAAAGTGAGTTGCAGCAGAAACTCGGTCGCAAGGTCACCTTTGGCGACCTGCACCTGCGGCTGCTTACCCCACGAGTGCGCGTGGACAATGTGACCGTCAGCGAAGATCCCCGTTTCTCCAGCGGACGGCCCTTCGCCCAGGCACACGAGCTCGATGTTTCCATCGCGCTGCTTCCGCTCATCACCGGCAATGTGCAGGTCAAATCGCTCACCCTGCAGCAGCCCGATATTGAGCTGGTCCGCAATGCGCAGGGCGTGTGGAACTTCTCCACCATCGGCCAACCGCCTCCGGGCTCGACCACTCAGCCGAAGCAGCCCGCGCCGAGCAAGCCGGGTTCGCAGCAGAATGCCGGCGGCTTCGAACTGAACAACCTGCAGATCAGCGATGGCCAGATCGCGATTACCGACGCGCAGAATCACCAGCCGCGCACGGTGTACAACCACATTGACGTGAGCTTGAGCAATTTCGCGCCCGGCTGGCCATTTTCTGTTTCCGCAACGGTCCATCTGCCCGGTCCCGGCACGCAGGTGGTCAGCCTGGATGGAACCGGCGGGCCTATCAACAATTCCAACATGATAGCCACGCCCTTTGACGGTACGCTCAAGCTGCAGCAGGTGGCGCTCTCTTCGGCGCAGAAGTTCCTGAACACGCCGGCGCTGGCGGGAACTGACGCCATCGTCTCCGGCAAGATGAAGATCCGCAACCAGGCCGGCAGCCTCGCCTCCGAAGGCAACATCAAGCTGCAGGACCCGATCATTCGCGGCGTGAAGCTCGGGTATCCGATCACCGCCGACTACAACCTGGCCGATGACTTGAACAGCGATGTGCTCAATATCAGCAAGGGCGCGCTGCAACTGGGTTCAACGCCGCTGTCTATCACCGGCAGCATGAATCTGAAGCCGACACCGGCGCAGGTCAATGTGCAACTGAAAGCGTCGGATGTTTCTCTCGGCGAAGTGGCTCAGCTGGCTTCAGCAATGGGCGTGGCCTTCGCGCCGGGCATGAACATCAATGGGCGCCTCAACGCCGATGTGCACGCTCAGGGAACCACCAACAGCCCGGCGCTGAACGGTTCAATCTCGGCTCGCAACCTGGACATCAGCGGCAAGGGCTTGCCGCAGGCAGTGAAGGTGCCGGCAGTGGACCTGCCCATGACGCCCACCCAGGTCAGCTCCAACGATTTCACTGCTTCCGCCGGCAACACCAGGCTGAGCACGCAGTTCACCCTGACCGGCTACACTGGCGCCTCGCCTGATATCAATGCCACTGTGCGAACGGCGAATGCGCAGGTGGGCGACCTGATTAATATTGGGAAGGCCTATGGCGCCACTGCGCTGGAGGGAATGAGCGGCACCGGAACCTTGAGCCTGAATGTGCGCGCTTCTGGCCCGCTCAAGAATGCTTCCGCTATGAAGTTCAGCGGTACCGGCCAGCTGGTGAACGCGTCCGTGAAAACGCCCAGCCTCACTCAGCCGCTGAATGTGCGCAACGCCGACCTGCGCTTCACCCAGAACTCCATGGCCGTGGACAAACTGGTGGCATCGCTCGGCCAGAGCAGCGCCACTGGCAATATAACCATGCGCGACTTCGCCGCGCCTCAAGTGCAGTTCGACATCATGTCGCCCAAGATTGATGTGGTGCAGCTGCAGCAGATCACTGCCACGGCTCCCGCGCCGCCAAAGAACAGAGCAAGCGGCTGGAGCCTGGTGCCGCGCGTGTATGCGGCAGCGCCGCCACAGCCCTCCATCCTCACCCGCATGACAGGCACAGGCACATTGATGGTGGGCACCATCCTTTATGACCAGCTGGTGCTCAACAATGTGCGCTCCAACGTGAATCTGAACCGCGGCTTGATTACGCTCTCGCCCCTCACAGCGCAGCTGTATGGCGGGCAAGAGAGCGGCGCCATTGTGCTGGATGCTCGTCAAACCCCTATGGCGGTTAAGGTCCAGAGCAAGCTCGCCAATGTGGACGCCAACAAGCTGGTCTCTTCGGTCACGTCCATCAAACAGACGCTCTACGGATTGCTCGCGGCCAACACCAATATGGGCTTTGCCGCCGCCTCTTCCAGCGACATGGCGCGCACGCTGAATGGCACGTTCAATATCGACCTGACCAAGGGGCGGATCGTCGGCATTGACCTGCTGCATGAGTTGGGCAACGTTGGCAAATTTCTGAGCGGCGCGCCTGCCGCCGGTTCGCAGCCCGTCACCAATCTTCTAAAGCTCACGGGTACTTTCGACGTGCGCAATGGCCTGGCGCAGACTAACAACCTGCAGGCGCAGATTGAGGGCGGCAGCCTTGGGGCCACCGGCGCCGTTAACCTGGTGAACAATGCTCTAAACCTGCACCTCACGGCGGTGCTCTCGAAATGGTTCTCCAATAAAGTGGGTGGAACTTCCGTGGGGGGCTTCATGAATACGGCGCTGGCTAACAATCAAGGCGAACTGGTGATCCCGGTGCTGATCACCGGCACCTTCCAGCACCCCATCGTGGCGCCCGACGTGCAAAAAGTAGCTCAGATGAAGTTGCAACGCTTGCTGCCCACCACAGGCAATCCTGCGCTGGGGCAAGCGGTGGGCGCCCTGCTCGGCGGCAAAAGCGGACAGAAGCCCAATCTGGGTAACATTCTCGGCACGCTTACGGGGCAGCAGCAACAGCCCGCCGCTGCCGGGCAGCAGCCGGCAAAGCCACAGCCAGGTCAGCCGCAGAACCAGCAGCAGCCCAAAGCCAATCCATTGGGCGATATTCTGAACCAGGTATTTGGGGGGAAGAAGCAACAGCAGCAGCCACCGCCGCCACAAAAACCGCAATGAAAAGAGTCGCTCGCAACAGTGAGTGCGATGCTTCGCGGGAACGGTCAAAAACTGCGGGCAGAAGCGTCAGTATCCGCTGTCAAATCAGTGGCTACTGAACTTAGCGCGACGCTTCCTCGAGCCGTCCCTGCTCCAGCTTTTCCTGGCACTCGATGCAATGGCGGGTCCAGGGCACCGCTTCCAGGCGCTTGGGATTGATTTCCTTCCCGCAGGAGATGCACTGGCCGAACGTTCCTTCGTGAATGCGGCTGAGCGCGCCTTCTACCATCTGCAGCAGCTGACGCTCGTTGTTGCTCTGGTGAAAAAGAAATTCCTTAGTATAAGAGCTGGCAGCCCGATCGGCGATGTCCTGCGCCGTGCCCTCGTCCGCGGAACGGCCGTCCTGTTCGGTGCGGGAAACGTTGCGCTTCAGTTGGTGCTGGCGTTCTTCCAGGCGCTTTTTGAATTGATCCAACTTCCTCTTGTCCATGTACGTCCCTGCCGGGTTCGACGGCAGCCTTCCTAGGTATTCTCCAGTTATTTGGGGCAAACATTGATGATATTCGCCGATGTTGAAGTGCGTCAACTGGGGAAGGCGCGAGCGGATGATCTGTCTGGTTTCCGCTACACACCACTGGGATCCCAAGTGCCGAGGCGGAGTGCCGAGCTGAGACAGGAACAACATAGCTTCTTGTAGGCCGAACGTTGTCCTCGCGCGTAGCCCCACGGTGTGCCGAAGCATGAGAGCTGAGCCCGGCACGGCGTCCCATCGCCCAGATGCCCTCCACGTCAAGGGCGCATTTTCGATCAAAAAAAAGCGGCCCCATTTCTGGGGCCACCCTAAAGAGGCAAGGGAGGGAGGGAAAGTCAGGGAAGGCGATGCTTACCAGCTCGAAAAGCAGAGCCGGAATGGAGATGTCGAGATCGTACGAAGAGGGTTGAAGTCATTTGGTTGAAACGGCCTCTTTTATTGTCTTTGCAAATAGCACTTCCCAAGCCAAAGGGCAGCCATGCCGAATTGTTTCCTCCGACTAGGGGAAGTCCTTTCCGTTTTGGCACTTAGCACTGAGAGGCACGTTCGAGCACAAATGTATCTAAGGTGACCAACTGATAACTGGTTGCAAGTCAATTCCAACCCTAGGCAGGTCTTTGCTCTTTTGAGAGACGACTCTGCTGTTCTATCGCTTTGAGCTTGTTGAGCAAGGCTTTGTAGCTGATTTTGAGGATCTTGGCAGCCTGTCGGCGGTTCCAGCGGGTCTGGGCCAGTACCCGTTCAATGGCTTCCTGCTCCGCTTTCATAGCCGCCCGGCGGCCAATCTCCAGCAAAGAAAGGGACTCCGCTTCTCCATCCACCGCCGGAGCGGCCGGAAGGCTATTCACGGCCGAGCCATCAGCTCCGGGAGCGGCTGCTGCAGCCGCGGCCGCCAAGGGCTGCGGATAGGAAGAAAAAATCGGCTTATGAGTGGAAAGCTCGCGGATAATCTGTGCCTCATTGCCCACAATGACATAGCGCTTGACCAGGTTTTCCAGTTCGCGGATGTTGCCCGGCCAGGTGTAGTCCATGATGCGGGTTTTGGCGTAGTCGCCGAACGGGGGCGGCTGCTTGCCGTAATACTCGCTATAGCGGCGCAGAAAATACTCCAAAAACAGCGGAATCTCTTCCCGCCGCTCCCGCAGGGGCGGAATGTGGATGCTGACTACGTTCAGACGGTAAAAGAGATCCTCGCGGAACTGGCCGCTCTGCACCGCTTGCTCCAGAGGCTTATTGGTAGCGGCCAGGATGCGCACATCCACCGCAATGTCGCGCTTGCCGCCCAAACGGGAAAACTCCCCGTCCTGCAGCACGTGCAGCAGCTTGGCCTGCAACGCGGGGTGCATTTCGCTGATTTCGTCCAGAAACAGCGTACCCTGGTTGGCTTGGTCGAACTTCCCGGGTTTCTGCCGGTTAGCGCCAGTGAAGGCTCCTGGTTCGTACCCAAAAAGCTCGCTTTCGAGCAGTTCGTTGGGAATAGCGGCGCAATTGACCTTCACGAAGCTGCGCTCGCGGCGGCCGGAGAAGGAGTGGATCATGCGCGCCACTACTTCCTTGCCGGTGCCGCTTTCGCCGCGAATGAGCACGGTGGCGTTAGTATCGGCCACTTGCTCAATGGTTAGCTTTACTTCTTCCATCTTCGGGCTATTCCCGAAAGTCATGGAAAAATCGCTCTGCCGGCGCATTTGCTCGCGCAGCTGGCTGACCTCGGTGAGCAGCTTCTGTTTATCCAGGACCTTGGCAAGACGGATGTCCAACTCTTTGGGTTCAAAGGGTTTGCTGATGTAATCGTCGGCCCCCAGCCGGGAAGCCTTGAAAATCTGCTCGGGGCTGTTTTGCCCGGAGAGCATGACCACGGCGACTTCCGGCTTGATTTGCTTCAGGCGCTCCAGTGCCTCGATGCCGTCCATGCCCGGCATGGCAATATCCAGCAGAACCAGGGTTGGGTCGAAGGAGCGGAACATGCGGAGGGCTTCTTCGCCGCTGCCGGCGGTGTTGACCTCAAAATTACGACGTGAAAAATAAGCGCTCAAATAGCGGGACATCGTTGCGTCGTCGTCCACAATCAACATGCGGACATTCTGTTCGGCCACGGGGAACTCCTGAAAATGCACTGAAAAGCAGGTACTACGGTTCAGGCGCTATTTACGGGTGAGCCAGCATTCCCCACCCAAACTGGGCATTACAGAACCTCAATCACCCCAACGAGGGGAAGCACCATTGTATCTGGATTCCACAAGTTGGAATCGGGTTGCTTACGAGCAAGACATGACCCGGCAATTAGGTTCCGCCACCGCTCAAAGAAGCTGTAGAAAGGCTGGTTTTGCAAATGCCGGAGAGAAGGATTAGGCGGGAACGGCTTTATTCAGGACCGCCACGTCGTTTTTGAGTCCTTTGGCTTTTATGGGCAGGGTGAAAGAGAAGGTGCTGCCCTGGCCGGGACTGCTGGACACCTGCAGCCGACCGCGGTGAGCTTCCACGATGCGCTTGGCAATGGCAAGCCCCAGCCCGGAGCCATCCTGTGCCCCGGAGCCGTGAGCACGCCGTATCTGGGCAAACTCGTCAAAAATACGTTCCTGATCTTCCGGAGCGATACCCACACCAGTGTCCTGAACGCTGATTTCCACATGGTGTGCCTCCGGTTGGGGGCGAACTTGAATCTCGATGCTGCCCTCAGCGGGGGTGAATTTTATGGCATTGCCAACCAGGTTGATTAGGACCTGCTCAATGCGCTCCCCATCTATTTCCACCCGGAGTGGACGCGAGGGCAACTCCACTTTCAGCTGCAGGCGGCGCCTGCGTGCTTCTTGCTGGAACAATGCGGCTACGCCATTCACCAGCCTCCGTAGGTCGGTGGCGGCGAACTCCATCTTCATCTTGCCGGACTCAATCTGGTTGATGTCGAGCATGGAATTCACCAGGCGAATCAGGCGCTTGCAGGCGGCTATGGATTCGGTTAAGGTCTGGCGCTCGCTCTCGTCCAGACGATCCTGCAGGCTCTCTGCCAGCATCGCGTTATAGCCCAAAATGACACTGAGTGGGGTGCGCAGCTCATGGGTGGCGACGCTAAGAAAATTGGACTTGAGCTTGTCCAACTCGTGCAGCTTGCGGTTGGCCTCCGCCAGTTCGTCATTGTTGCGCTTGAGCTTATGGATGAGGGAAGCGTTCTCCACCGCGAGGGCAGTCTGGCTGGCCAGGCCTTGCAAAAAGCGAACCGCAGAGGCGTGAAACTCATAGGGCTCCTGTTCATTGTGTGCGCACAACACACATACCAGGTGGTTGCCCACAATTCCCGGGACCAGGGCATAGGAGCGGATGTGGTAGCGCTCGGCCCATCCGGAGGCGGTCTCCTCGTGGTCCTGATCGGTCACAATCAGCCCGCGCTGCAAGGTGCGCTGCAGAGACGGTGAATCAAGAGCATGCCCCAGGGCGGGTGTGCCGTTTCCCTTCCATGCGCCGGCTTCGGCGGTCAACAGGCAGGCATAGTCCAAGCCCAAGACCCGGCGCACAGCATCTGAGACTTCCGCCGCCACGGTAGCAGGTTCCTGGGACTGGGTGACGGTCCAGCTAATGCGGTAGAGGGTGTCAATTTCGGAGAGGCGCTTACGCTCTAAGGAGCGACGCACCGCTTGCTTGAGGTCTTCCACCTCGATGGGTTTGAGGAGATATTCGTACGCGCCTAGTTTAACGGCGTCGAGAGCGGAGATGACCGAGCCGTAACCGGTCATCATCACGGTTACGGTTAATGGGGAGCGCTTGCGGACTTCCGCCAGCACGCCCAGGCCATCTACCACCGGCATTTTGAGGTCGGTTAAAACCAGGTCGTAGTGGCGCTGGCGGATGGCTTCAATGGCTTCCAATCCGCTGCTGGCAGCCTCCACATCGTACCCCTCGGCCTGCAGGATGGCTTGGGTGGTAAGCAGGACGCCGGCTTCATCGTCCGCGATGAGGATTTTTGCTTTAGTTGAAACCATGGCCAGCCTGCGGAATAGAGCTGCTCGTATGCTTCCGAGTTGGATGCGTCCAGCCGGCCTGGCGTTTAGCTATTACCCGCCACGGTGCGCAGTTTGCCGGGCAGGAAGTGGTAAGGCGGCCAGGGGCCACTGATCACTATTTCACAATTCTTCAGCTGCTTGGCGGCCATGGTATAGCGGTTTTGATATTTATCCACTGACTTATGCTCAATCAGATGGGCAATATCAATCAGCATGCCGTCGGTGTCCACCTTCTTGCAGGTAACTTCCTCTTCCAGGGGGTTAAAAAGGCGGTGAACCTGCACGGAAAGCGCGCGGGCCTTGGTCTGGCGCTCGCGCTCCCGTGATGCCTGCACGCGCAGTTTGGAGAGGTATTCGCCGCCCACTGTGGCCGGCAGTTCGATGTCGGTCATCACCTCGCGCAAGGAGCCGTCGTGAATCACCACCTTGAGGTGCATTTCCGCCTTGCCTCGCAAGCGCTGCACGGTCTCGCTGAAGGTGCGCCGGTTGGAGCGCACGGCATGGCGCAAGGCATCGTCGGTCTCAAATACGGTGCCAAAGCGAAAAGGCAGCACGGTCATGGTGCGAAAACAGGCGCTGACCACGCGCGCGTGCTCGAGGAAGGATTTCTTATCCAGTTCGCCCTGGCGGGTGTATTCGCTTACGATTACGGCAAATTCGCCGCTGGGATAGCTGAGGACGGGGGCCGCGTCCACGCCATTCAGGCCTTCCAAAATAAAAGGGCGCCGCGAACGGGCGCCATTGTGAGATTGCTGTTCGGTAATACAGTACGCGTACCAGGCCATATCAGTATCTCCAGTCGCGCGCGCCAAGCGGGCAGCGGGCTTTAGGCAAGACGAGTATCGGAAACCGAGCGATCGAATCTGGGAAAAACGGCGCCAGGTACTACGACGAGACTGGACGCTTACCGCGTCTGTAGTTCATCTTAGAACGTTTCAGGAGCAAATAGCAACTACTTCTGTGCAGGCGAGGACGAGTCTGCGGAAATCTAGTAAGGTTGTTCCCGCCAGAGTGTGCCGGAAACAGAAACGCTGGCAAACGCCGCCAACCCCGCAGTAATCATAGCTTAGCGGTCCCGCGCAGGGTGGCCTTCTCCGCGTCCAGGCGGGTCCGATTCCCCAGCAGCCCAGGGTGAAATTTTCTGTCTACAGGAAAAGAGTCCGGAAAGGCCGAATAGCCGCGTGATTACGCGTGTTTATTCGCCTTTTCTTCGGATGCAGCGGCCGCCTCGCGGATACCTCGTTCAACGACACGTTGCATTTCCTCGCCGGGGGCGGGTTTGCCGGTCCAGATCTCAAATTGACGCGCCGCTTGCTGTACGAACATCTCCGATCCGGGGATAATCTGCACCCCCTTGGCGCGGGCCATTTTGACCAAATGCGTCTCGGCGGGCGAATAGATCATTTCCAGCAGAAAGCGCGTGTTGATCTCGTCCTCGTGCAGGGGCGACTCCTTGGATCCTGCCATGCCCAGGGGTGTTGCATTGATGATGACGTCAAAGGCCTGTTTCTTAAGGTCGGGGCGGCGGGCCAGGCGTGCGTGGGCCTGATGCGCCAACTTCTGGGCGGGCGCCGGCGTACGGTTGAGGATGTACACGTCAGCGCCGCGTTCTTTAAGGCCAAAAACTGCGGCGCGGGCGGCGCCTCCCGCCCCCAGAACCAGCACCTTGGCACCCTGCAAAGCCAGGCGTTGCTCCAGCGGCCGCAGTACCCCGGCTACGTCGGTATTGAAGCCGTAGAGCTTGCCGTCAGGCCCGCGCACCACAGTGTTGCAGGCGCCCACGCGATTGGTATGCGTGTCGCAGTTGTCCAGGTGCTTCACGATGCTCTCTTTGTAGGGCATGGTGATGCTGAGTCCGTGCAGGGGAATTTCGCGCACGCAGGTCAGCAAATCTTCCAGGGTCTTGGCATGGAGCGCCAGGTACACCGCGTTCACGTTTTCGCGGCGAAAGGCGGTATTCATGAGCACAGGGGAAAGAGAGTGCGCCACTGGATCGCCGGCCACGCCATACACGCGGGTGGCGGCATCCACCTGCTCAATGCGGTAAACCTCACGCAAGGTGCGGGCGGAAATTTGGCCGGGGGCAGTCTCCTCGCCCGGATTGGCCGCCGCAAAGGTAAAAACGCTGCCGGCGCGCACCCCCAGCACCCGGCTGATGACGCCCTGCTCGCCCATGCACAGGCCCACCACCGAGTGCTGCTGGCTCGCCTTTTCCAGGAACTTCATCATAACTACATTGTCATAGAGGGTGGTGGCAGTAGTTACCACTTTGTAAAATTCCGCGGGATAGGCGCACATCTTCTGGAAGGTTTCCTCCAGCTTCTTTGTGCCCCGAAAGTCGTGGAAAGAGAGGAGCAGGGCGGCGCGATGGCGTAGGCGTTGCAAGTCGGCAGAACGAGCTGCGGCGGCGCTCTGCAGCTCCAAATCCACAATCTGGCAGCCGCTGGCGGCCGCCTTGGCCAGTACCGCTAACTGGCGCTCCACGGAACCGCGGAATTTGCCCCCGTTGGCGGCACGGCGGCAAGTGGCGATTATGACGGCGTTGGACCGCGAATCGAGTAGCCGCCGGATTTTGGGAAAGGCAGCCGCGGGCTGGGACAGATAGTCTAACCTCAATTCCAGCAAAGGGTTATCGCGGATCAGCGATTCCGCTTTGTCCATCATCTCGCCAGCGTCAGCCCCGGTTACGGCGACACAAAGACGGGGCATGCGCAGCGGCAAAAGCCGGGGCACGTAATTGGATTGCGCCGCAATCATGGAAGCGGATTCGGGCGCGATATTACAGGCGTAAGCCGGTGCTATGCAACAGAATTGCAGCAGCGAGCCGGCGGCTTCGGCAGGAAACAGGGTCACGTACCCCTGATAACACCTGCGTAACCTTGACCCACCCTACCCCCCTTGGTACCGTCCAAAATTGAGCCGCTACCTGCGTGCCCGAGTGGGGGTGCGCCTGGGACGGGTTTCCCCTACCCGCCAAGCCACCAGCGGTGATTGGGGAGGATATATGAGGAAATTGAGCCTGGTGCTAACCCTGGCGCTGCTGAGCGGCATGGCCATAGGGCAGCAGGCAGTAGATGCCAGCCAGGAAAACGAATCCAACATTCCAGAAGTGGCGACCTCGGCCGCCATCCACCCGGTGGAGCGCGTTGTGACGCCGAGCTATGCCGACCTTAATTGCGCCGGTTTCCTGAGCGCGAAGGAGGTCCCGGATTCGATGTTCGTAGCCGGCGGCCTGAATAGCCCGCACGCCACGAAGTTCATTTTTGGGCAGGTGGTTTACCTCAGCGGCGGCAGCTACAAAGATGGGGACCGGCTCACCTTTGTGCGCGAGTTGCGCGATCCCAACAAGTACGAGTATTTTGCCGGGCAACGGAAGCTGATCGCTTCGGTTGGCCAGCCTTATGCCGAACTGGCGCAGGGACACATCGTGGATACGCGCCATTCCATGGCGATTGCGAAATTGGATTACTCCTGCTCACCAGTAGCGCCTGGCGACCTGGCCGTACCCTATATTAGCCACGAGAAAATTAGCTATCGCAGCCCGCTGCGCTTCGACGTTTTTGTTCCGGCGAATGGCAAGACGACAGGTCGAATCGTAATGGCCAAGGATTTTGACGGTCTGCTTGCCACCGGTTCCAAGGTGTATCTGACCGTGGGCTCCAATGAAGGAGTGAAAGTCGGCGACTATTTCCGCGTGGTGCGGGATTACGAGCAGGACCTGAAGGACCCGGTGGACTCGCTCTCCTTTAAGGCTTCAGTGATGGAGGATACACAGAAAAATCCTCCCACCTTCGATCAACAGCATTTCACCTGGAAGAACAAAGGGCCGGCGATTCATGTGAAAGACATGCCACGGCGCTCCTTGGGTGAATTGATCGTGCTCAGTACGACGCCTACCAGCGCCACCGGAATGATAACCTTCGCCCTGGAAGATATGCGCGTGGGCGACACGGTGGAATTGGAGTCGCCGGCGATCACGGCACAGGCGCCCAAGGCCGAGCCGGCTGCACAGGCCATTGCCGGGAAATAACGTATGGTTTCGGAACATTGGCGCGGGCCGCGGCCCGCGCTTTTTTATTGGCTTTCGACACATCGCCGACTAGAGCGCGCCTTCACCGAAAATCTCGGCGGTAAAAGCTTCCAGGGTGGCGCCGTGTTGCCAGGCATCCGGCGGGAGGCCAGCCTTGCGGCACGTCTGTTCCAGAAATGTCTTCAGATCCCAGCCGTGCTCAGTGGGTACCTGCGGCAGCAGCAAGCCGCGGCGATTGTCCTGCGTGACCAGCAAGCCGTGCTTTCCCAGTTCCACATCCTCGGCCTCGATTGGGAAAAGCAGCGATAGGACGCTGATGGATATCTGCAGGTGCGCAGCCTCTTCGCGAGAGACCGGAAGAAAACGCGCGTCCTGAAAGGCAGCGGCGCGCGCGGTTTCAATGATGGTCTGAAACAACGGCGCAACCGGAAACACGTAACCCACACACCCGCGAACGTCACCCTCAAGATGCAGTGTGGTAAAGCCGCCCCGGGGCTGCTGCAGGTGTACCGGAATGGCGGGCAGCACCAGTTCGCGCTGCTCCAAGGCAGTATCAATAGCCTGGTGGGCCAAGCCAAGCAGCAGCTCGCGTTCCTCAGCGGAATACTCAGCAGCGGAGGCGGAAAGCGGCTTCTGCGGGGACGCTTGCTGGCCGGAGTTTTCTGACGAGCTATTGGGTGGCAGGGACATCGCGCTTGCGGCGGCGGCTGAGGATGAACGCGCGCCGTCTCCTCTTGACCACGTGGCGGTCAATCTTCGACCAGAACGCGGCGAAGTAGTCAATGGCGGAAACCAGCGACAGCACCACCATGAACCAGATGGCCACGAAGGCAATCACGTGGATGGGCAGTACCCATCCGCCTACGTACAGCGGCCATTCCATCCAATGGTGATCGAGAATGGCGGCCACCACCGCCACAATCTGCACCACCATCTTGAATTTGCCCAGATCGCTCGCGGCAATGGTGAAGCCCTCGGTGGCTGCGATCGAGCGCAGGCCACTGACCAGGAACTCGCGCCCGATAATGACTACAGCCATCCACGCGGGCACCACCCGCGGGTTGAACTGCACCAGAGTGACAAAGGCGGCAGCCACGAGCAGCTTGTCAGCCAAGGGATCGAGCAGCATACCGAGCGTGGTGATCTGGCCGCGATGCCGCGCCAAGTAGCCATCCGCCATGTCCGTAAGCGAGGCGGCCATGAATAACGCTGAGGCCAGAAGTTCCTTCTCCCCATTGGCGCTGCTGAAGCGGCTGCTGGACAGTATCCAGATCAGCACCGGGACACTGAAGATGCGGGTCAGCGTGATGTAGTTGGGCAGGTTCACAGCGGGGCGCTTCACGACCCGACTCTTGAGCCGGACGCCGTGAGATTAAATTATCCTCCACGCGGCAGGGGAAGGCAACGAAACAGAAAGGCTATGCAAGCTGCAGAAAACAGGCTCTCAGGCGGCGGTGGCGCGCGACTGAACGATGCGTGCAACCAGTTCCAGCATGCCTGCAGGATCGCTCGGCTCAGCCTGGAAATCGGCCCCAATGCTGGCCAGATCCTCCCCGGGGCGCTTGAGGGCTAAAACGGCGGTATCCTGAGTCGCGCGGAAGGCGCGCACCAACTCCTGCTTGTCGTGGGTCGGAATGGAATGACCAAGCACAAACAGGTCGAAGGCGTGGTTAGAAGTGCAGTGCTTCAACGCATCTGTAAAACCCAAAGCAGAAACGACCTCATATCCACACTGCTCGAGCATGAGATGCCGGGTTTTCAGGAGTGATTCGTCGTAGGAAACCGAAAGGATTCGCACCATAAAACACCCCAGATAAACGCAAACGTTAATCCAAAATGTTGAAAATTGCAACAGGCTTCGTAGAGAATTGACGATTGAAGATTTACGATTGACGACTTAAAGCGCCGGCGCTCCTTCTCCAGATTAGCTTGCACGCAGCGGGTTCCAAATCGTCATTCGTCAATCCTCAATCGACAATGGTTCCTAGGCGTAGATGCCGCGCTGGCGGATGGTATAGGCGACCCGGTCAATGGCCAGCATGTAGGCCGCTATCCTATTGTTAACATTGTGGTTCTCGGCATATTCGACCACGGCCTGGAAAGATTCGCGCATGATGTGCTCAAGCTGCTCGTTGACCACCGACTCCTTCCAGAAGTAGCCCTGGCGATCCTGCACCCACTCGAAATAGGAAGCCGTGACCCCGCCGGCGTTGGCCAGAATATCAGGCACGATAAAGACCTTCTTGTCGGAAAGGATGTCATCGGCGGCGGCGGTGGTAGGGCCATTGGCACCTTCCACCAGTACCCGGGCCTTGATGCGATCGGCGTTGCGGCTGCTGATCTGGTTCTCCGTGGCGGCAGGGATAAGCACATCACAGTCGGCCACCAGCAGTTCCGCGGGATCGTATTTTTCTGCCCCAGGGAAGCCGTGAACAGTGCCATTGTGCTGGCGGTATTCCCAGAGCGCTTCGATATCAATGCCGTCGCGGTTGTAGAGGCCGCCGCCTACTTCCACGATGCCGATGATTTTGTAGCCGCGCTCGTGCATGAGGCGGGCGGCATTGGAGCCAACGTTGCCGAAGCCCTGGATTACCACCCGGGTCTGATCGCGGTTCATGTTGAGCTTCTTAAGGGCTTCTTCGCAGATGATCATGAGGCCGCGGCCGGTGGCCTCGCGGCGCCCGCGCGAACCACCCATATTCAGCGGCTTGCCGGTGACCACGGCGGTCACGGTCTGGCGCATGTGCATGGAGTAGGTGTCCATCATCCAGGCCATGATCTGCTCGTTGGTGTTGATATCGGGCGCGGGGACGTCCTTTTCCGGGCCAATAAATTCGAAGAGCTCGGCGGTATAGCGGCGGGTCATGCGCTCCAGTTCGCCCATGGACATCTTGTGGGGGTCGCAGATGATGCCGCCCTTAGCGCCGCCGAAGGGGATGTTGACCACGGCGCACTTCCAGGTCATCCAGCTGGCCAGGGCGCGGACTTCATCGAGAGTGACGTCTGGCGAATAGCGCACGCCGCCCTTGGCCGGGCCGCGCGCGATGGAGTGCTGCACGCGGAATCCGGTGAACACTTCCAGGTGACCATTGTCCATGGCGACAGGAATGTGCACGATGATTTCACGGTTGGGATAGCGCAGCACCTTCCACAAGCCTTCATCGAGCTTCAGCTTTTGGGCGGCCAGATCGAAGCGCGCGGCTTGCGCCTCCCAGGGGTTGATTTCCTGTTCCAGTGCGGTGGTCATAGGAATTCTCCGGTTCGATGGTCCGGAATTTTGAATGCGTCCAATCTAAAATTTTGATTCCGGCGAAACAGACAGTATATGGAGGGTGCAGGCACAGGGGCAAGCCGAAGCCTGACATCCGAACGTGAGGGCCGTACCAAGGAAGCTAACCGGCAGCTTGGAGCTACTTGCGGGCGGCGGCAGCGCGGGAGCGAACCGGGGAGCCGATCTCGATCTCCATGCCTTCGGAGGCGGCGCGCACGCGAGGATAGTAATTGCCGGCTTCGCGCACGATGCGGTCAATGCAGGCGTCGTCGTGGTCAGGATCGTGGTGAAAGAGGATCAGTTCTTTGGCGCCGCTTTCCATCACCACGTTGACGGCTTCGCGCCAGTGGCTGTGGCCCCAGCCACGCTTGCAAGCTTCGTATTCGTCGGGCAGGTACTGGGCGTCGTAGATCAGCACGTCCGCGCCCTCGGCCAGTTTTCGCACTTGCTTATCGAACAGCGGCTGACCGGGCTCGTTGTCAGTGGCATACACCAGGACGCCGGCCTGGGTTTCCATGCGGAACCCGAGGCAGCCCTGGGGATGGTTGAGGGCCATGGTGCGGAGAATGCAGTTCTCCAGGGTGATCTGTCCTTCGCCAATGTCGTGGAAGTGGCGGTGGGCAGCCATCTGGCCCATGTCCACGGGAAAATAGGGCTCGTTCATCTGCTCTTCCAATACGCGCTGCAGGCTGCGCGTGCGGCTGGAGGAGTGAAAGAAGAAGCGGTTCTGAGCGTTGTCGTAAAGTGGTGTAAAGAAAGGGATACCCTGAATGTGGTCCCAGTGAAAATGGGAGATGAAGATATGGGCAGAGACGCCCGGACCGGCATTATTACTCAACCACTTGCCCAGGTTGCGAAGCCCGGTGCCGCAATCGAAGATGTAAAGACCATCGCCGACCCGCACCTCCACGCAGGAGGTGTTACCTCCGTAACGCATATTTTCAGGCTGCGGAGTAGGGGTTGACCCCCGTACTCCCCAGAATCTAACTAACATAGCTCCCGCCGGGTGTTGGATTAGCCCATCTTCCAACCCGGAAGTGCCGTCGTCAATGACCGATAGTGCACGGGCTAGTAGTGCAGCGTCGCAGGTAGCTAGTTGGAGGCCTGAATTTCTCGGTATCCAGTACCAGGTACTCCGGACTCATATTCGGACTCATATAATGTGCATTCTTGCTCCCTGAACATGCTGCGTCCTGATTACAAGGAGTTTGTGCATCTGGCGTCCGGGGCCACGCTGGTGCCGGTCGCCAAATCCATCACCGCCGACCTGCTGACTCCGGTCTCCGCCTTCCTGGCCATCGCCGGCGAGGAACCGGGGTCGTTTCTGCTCGAATCGGTGGAGGCTGGAGAGAGAATCGGGCGCTACACCTTTCTGGGTTCGCGGCCGTACATGCAAGTGCAATCGCGCGGGGCCGAAATTACGGTGGAACGCAGAGGCAAGGTGGAGCGCTCCACCGGCAACATCTTTCACGCGGTGCAGCAGATTTTGCGCCAGCACCGGGCAGCGGTGGTCCCGGAACTGCCTCCCTTCACGGCGGGCGCAGTGGGTTACTTTGCCTATGACGTTGTGCGTCAGCTGGAGAAGATCGGCGAGCACGCCAAAGATGACTTGCACCCCCCTGACTGTGTGCTGATGTTCTACGACCGGCTGCTGGCGTTCGACCACCTGCGCCACCAGATCCACATCATCGCCGCCGCGGACGTAACTGGGGAGAGCCCACGGCGAGCGTATGACCGCGCTCTCGGCGACATTGCCGCAATCGAGAAGAAGCTGGCGACGGGGCTGCGGCGGCTGCAACCGCGCGAGGGCCGGCGCGTTTCCGGAACTTTGAAAGTGCGGCACCGCACCAGCCGCGCCGATTACGTGCGCGGCGTGAAGCGCATGAAGGAATACATCGGGGCGGGTGACATTTTCCAGGCCGTGCTGTCGCAGCGGCTGGAGTTCGAACCGGGAGCAGAGCCCTTCAATCTTTATCGCGCGCTGCGCACCGTGAATCCCTCGCCCTACATGTATTTTTTGCGCCTGCGTGAACTGGGAGCAGGAAACAGCAAGCGCAGGGGCGAGATGCTGCAAATCCTGGGCTCGTCGCCGGAGATGCTGGTTCGGGTGAGCGGACGGCGGCTGGAATACCGGCCCATTGCCGGAACTCACCCACGAGGCTGGGACGAAGCAGAGGACCAGCGGCTCGAGCAACAGATGCGGGGAGACGAAAAGGAGCGGGCGGAGCACGTCATGCTGGTGGACTTGGGGCGCAACGACATTGGCCGGGTCAGCGAGTACGGGTCTGTTTCTGTGCCCAAGCTGATGTACGTGGAACGCTACTCGCATGTAATGCATCTTGTGTCGGCGGTTGAGGGCCGCCTCCGGGAGGGGCTGGACCCCATTGACGCTCTGGCTGCATGTTTTCCCGCGGGAACACTAACCGGCGCGCCCAAAGTGCGGGCCATGCAGATTATTGAAGAGTTGGAACCGGTGCGGCGCGGGGTTTACGGCGGATCGGTGCTCTACGCTGATTTCGCAGGGAACCTGGATTCTTGTATCGCCATTCGCACCATGGTGGTGAAGGGTAAGCGCGCCTACCTGCAGGCGGGTGCGGGCATCGTGGCCGACTCTGATCCCGAAAGCGAATACCAGGAGTGTCTCAACAAGGCGCAAGCCGGGCTGCGGGCGGTGCAGCTGGCGCGCGGCGGGCTGGAATAATTTCCTCACCGCCGAGACGCAGAGGGCGCGGAGAAATCAGGAAGGTAAGCGTCTTTTCTTCCAGGGCGAGCCGCCTCGCAAGCCATGCCGGTAACCTCAGCTCAGAATGGCAGTTCTGAATGACAGTTCCGCCAAATCATTGGCTTCTCAGCGAGGGCGGATGCCAACCACGCCCAGCATGCGACCGACCTTTCCTTTTTCTTTCCGATACGAGAACAGCAGATCGGTGCGGCAGGAGGTGCAGAGCGGAGAGGCGCTGATGTTTTTCGCAGGCACGCCGGTATCCAGCAACTGGCGCGTGTTGGCGGCTACCAGGTCGAGAAAGAGCAGGGTTTCCTCCGGCCCGTGCCCAGGAGCGCGGGCGGTAAGAAACAGCAGCGGATATTTCTCATGGACGGGGTTGGACTCGCGCGCCTCGCGGAAGAGTTCAGCCGCGTAAGCGAACTGCGAATGGAACTTATCCCGCACCTCCTCGCCCACCTGGTAACAACAGGAGTGGATGCCGGGTCCGATGGCCGCACGCAGATCGCGGGGCTGACTACCGAATTGCCGCCGCATTTCGCCCACGCCTTTTTCCACGATGCGTTTCAGGGTGCCGCGCCAGCCGGCATGGAATGCGCCGACCGCGCGGCGTTTCGAATCCACCATCAGTACCGGAAGGCAGTCGGCGGTTTGCACGCCCAGCAGCAGGCCAGGGGAGTCGGTAATCAGGCCATCACCGGTGGGGTGGAGGTCGCCTGAGTTCACGTAGTGAATCAGGTCCGAATGTACCTGGCGCTGGGTGGCCATATGCCAACTGGTGGAGCCTGCGCCTAGGGCGCGCAGAAAGCTCTGACGGTTGTGTTCCACAGCGGTGCGGGTGTCCTCCTCGGTGAATCCCAGATTCAGCGAAGAACCGCCATACCCCTCAGAGCAACCACCGACACGAGTGCTGAAGCCGTGCACCAGCCAGGAAAAATTGAAGATTTCTGATTGAAGAATTTCGATTTTGGTGTTTCTCGCGCGTGTTGTTGTGGCCCGGGTTTTCGCCCCCATCGGCTCATTGTAGCTGGTGGCGAGATGGGGGGAGTAAAAGCCAAACACTAAGAGCCAACGGCCGAGTCGGACGGCTTCATATATATTGATAGGTCGCCATGTACGAGGATTTTCGCGCTACCGAACGCTGGTCGGAAGAAGAGGTGCACTGTCTTTACCAGGCGCTGGTGCTGGCCATCTCCACGCGCCATGCGGACGCGGTGGATATCAAGTTCCTGGCCAACGGCCGCCCGGTATGGATCGCCCTGCCGCTGCCCGGGTGGGTGGAATACGGCAAGCGCACGAGCAAGGTCATAACCGACCCTCTGGCGGTGCAGATTGCAGGACATTATTTAAAGAGGGCGATCGAATCAGGCGAAGACGGCGGCCGCGAGTTGCACGCCCTGACCGTGGAACAAATGCTCGAGCATCTGGAGGCGGTACTGGAAGAGGCACGCAGCGGCGTGCCCGCGTGAAAAGCAACCCTGGCACGCTTTTTTCGGATCACAACCTATTGTGACCAAAGACACTTTCCTGCATCCGCTGGACCAGAGACAATCAGAGCCCGATTACTGCCCCTGAGGCCGCCAACTTGGAAGGCGTGACGGTTTAGGGCACAATATCCGGTCTGTCTGCAAGGAGCTGCACTCATGTCCCCAGCCATTCAACCCAGCTTGGCGGAATTGTTGCGCCACGGAAAAGTGCACCGCAACCTGAATGCCGCGCCTCTGGTGGAGATTGCCATTCGCCGGGGCGAGGCCCAGCTGGCCAGCAATGGGGCGCTGGTCGCCTACACCGGGCGCACCGGGCGTTCTCCCAAGGACAAGTTCACCATCAAAGATGAGCTGACTGCGGACCGCGTGCACTGGGGCGGCATCAACCAGCCGTTCGAACGGGAAAAGTTCGACGCTCTTTATGACAGGGTGGTGGAGCACCTGCGCGACCGCGAGTTGTTCGTGCAGGACCTGTTCGCCGGCGCGGACCCACAGTATCGCCTGCCGGTGCGGGTTATCACGGAGCATGCCTGGCAGAGCCTGTTCGCGCGCCAGCTTTTCATTCGTCCCACAGCACAAGAGCTGCACAGCCATCAGGCGGACTTCCTGGTAGTCGCGGCTCCCGAATTTCATGCCGACCCGCTGCGCGACGGCACCAACTCCGGCGCCTTCATCCTGGTGAACTTCACGCGGCGCATGATCCTGATCGGGGGCACGGCTTACGCAGGCGAAATCAAAAAGTGCATCTTCGGAGTCATGAATTTCCTGATGCCGCCGCGCGACGTCTTTCCCATGCACTGCTCGGCCAATATCGGCAAGGACGGGATGACGGCGCTGTTCTTCGGGCTTTCGGGCACGGGCAAGACCACGCTTTCCGCCGACCCCAACCGACGCCTGATCGGCGATGACGAGCACGGCTGGAGCCAGCAGGGCATTTTCAATTTCGAAGGCGGGTGCTACGCCAAGTGCATCCGGCTTTCGCAGCAGAAGGAGCCGCAAATCTGGAATGCGATCCGCTTCGGGTGCGTGCTGGAAAATGTGGTGCTGCAGCCGGAAACCAATGTTCCCAGCTACGATGATGAGAGCGTGACCGAAAACACGCGCGCTGCCTACCCGGTGGAGTTCATCGAAAACGCTGAGATACCCGGCATCGGTGGCCATCCCAAGCACGTGGTTTTCCTGACCGCCGATGCCTTCGGGGTGCTGCCCCCCATTTCCCGCCTTAACACAGAGCAGGCCATGTATCACTTCCTCTCCGGCTACACGGCCAAGGTGGCGGGCACGGAAGCCGGGCTGGGCAAGGAACCGCTGGCTACTTTCTCCACCTGCTTTGCTTCGCCCTTCCTGCCGCTGCGGCCGAAGGTGTATGCGGAGATGCTGGGCCGCCGCTTGCGCGAGCACAAAGCCAGTTGCTGGCTGATCAACACCGGCTGGCAAGGCGGCAAATTCGGAGTGGGGCGGCGCATGGACCTGAACTACACGCGCGCCATGGTGCGCGCCGCTGTGGAAGACCGCCTGAACGATGTGGAGTACGAGGTCGAACCGGCTTTCGGATTGAGCATTCCCAAGAACGTGCCCGACGTCCCCCGCGATCTGCTGGCGCCGCGGAATGCGTGGTCGGACAAGCTGGCTTATGACCGCGCCGCGCAGGAGCTTTCCGAGCGGTTTGCCCGCAACTTTGAGAAATTTGAAGCGCCGGAGGAAGTGCGCGCGGCAGGGCCGGCGCCGGTCCGCAGATAACAGGTGCTTCTAGGCGGCTTGCTTACTGGTGTCGGATTTCTCATCCACCTGCATCCCTATCCAGCGCCCTCGCGGTTCGGCCGCCAGTTGATTGGCCAGCACTATATTGGGGTGTCCGCTGTAGCGCTTTTTGACCGTTTCCACCGCCTCACGGCTGGTCCAATGACTGATGACCAGCACGTGACCGGCATCGTCCAGATCGCGTACGATTTCATGATCAACGTAGCCGGGACACTGGCGCATGTCCTGCCAGATCTTGCGCGTCACTTCCAGCCCGCCTTCCGCGCTCGCCAGGGAAAAATGCGACTCCCACAGTACCGTCACGTTCATCGTGTTCTCCGTCAGATGATTATGATGACCGTGGCGAGCAGAAGGTCGTAAGCAAGATTGCTTTAGGAGGATTTGTCCGGTAGCTCAATACGGCGCACCAGTCGTTGAAAGCGCGGGTCGTGACGCAGAGGTTCAAATCTCCGGTTTGGAACCTTGATGTAAGTGAGTTCCGGATCACGTTCCTGGTAAGCCTTATCTAGCCAGGCGAAAGCCTGGTTCCGTTCCCCCAAGGCGCCGTAGAGGATGGCAATGGCGCCGGAGGGCGCTCGTCCTCGCGCATGCAGTGCCTTGATTTCGGTAAGTATGCGGCGCGCCTCCTTACGGTTTCCGGCAGCGGCTTGGGCAAAACCCAGGTCCAACAGTAAATCGGTGTCGTGGCTTCCCGACAGTTGCACCGCCTTTTGAAACTCTTCAATGGCTTCGTTGCGTTTTCCTTGAGAGAGATAAGCCCAGCCCAGGGTCTGGTGGGCGGGGGCAAAATGGGGATCCAGTTGCAGAGTTATCCGTATTTGTTCCATCGCCTCCTGCAAGTGGTTAGACACGAGCAGCCTGCCGGCCAAGGCATTGTTGACCGGCAAAGAAACGGGATCAAGTTCCCGGGCGCGCTTCTCCTCGGCAATGCCCTCATCCAACCGTCCCACATACGTCAGGTAGCCGGCGTACCAGTGGTGAGCGCGCGCATCCCCCGGGTTAAGTTCGAGGGCGCGCTTGTACTCCCGCTCAGCGGTTGCCCAATCCCACTCGTGGGTTTCAGCGATGAAACCGAGAGAGGCGTGGGGTTCGGCCAGAGTGTCATCCAGGGCAATAGCTTTGAGGGCCGCGGCCTTGGCCCGCGAAAGGGCGTCCTTGGAGGGAAGGTCGCCGCGAAAACCGAGCAAAGCGCAGGCATCAGCCAGGCCGCTGTAGCCTAAAGCGTAGTCCGGATCCCGGGTAACTGCCTGCTGGAAATAGGCGACGCTTCGCTTCAGCGCGTCTTCTGTGCTCTGGTTGAGGTAGTAGCGACCCTTCAGATAGTCCTCGTAGGCTTCGGGGTCCAGTTCCTGCGTTTCGGCCAGACCCAGTTGCGCCTGAGGTGAGAGGGTAACTCTGACTTGGCGAACTATGGTTTGGGCAATTTCTGCTTGCAACCTGAGGATGCTGCGATTTTGCCGCTGGTATTCTTTTGCCCAGATGTGCTCGTCGGTAGCACCGCGAATAAGTTGCACGTTGACCCGAACTTGACTGCCCTCGCGCAGCACCGAGCCTTCAACGATGGCGTCCACCTGCAGCGCCCGGGCAATCTCGGGCACCGACTGGCGAGTGTCCTTGAAGCGCATGACCGAGGTACGAGAAATGATGCGGAGGCCGCGGATGCTGGAGAGCCGCCCGATGAGTTCCTCAGTCATGCCGTCAGCAAAATATTCCTGCGCAGGATCACCGGAGAGGTTTTTCAAAGGCAGAACCGCCAGCGAAGTGATAGCTGGCTCGCTGGCGCGCCGCGCGGCAAGGCCGCGCTTCAGCGCCCAGGCAACCGCCAACAGGGAGAGGACGATTATTATCCCTAGAAATATCCGCGGGCGCACGGAAGCCGCGCTCTCTTTACCTGGCAGGGTAGCCGGGCCGGAAGCGGACTGGGCCGGAGCCGGGAGGGACGGCGCCGGGTTGGGAGTGCCGTTGCCACAGGTAACTGGAGCGGCAAAGCGATATCCCTTGCCGACGACGGTTTCCAGGAACCGAGGCCTTTCGGGGTCGTCCCGCAGGGCCCGGCGAACCTTGCGGATGGCGGTGTTAATCCCGTGGTCAACATCGAGGAAGACGTCCTTGCCCCAAAGGCATTCGGCGATCTCCTCGCGAGACACCAACTCCCCGCGCCGCTGGACCAGCAGGATGAGCAGCTCCATGGGCAGCTTTTCCAGGCGCAACAGGTGCGCACCGCGCTGGAGCCGATAACTGGCCTGATCGAGTGTGAACTCGCCGAAATGGAATTCCTGGGCCGTAAATCTCCCCACAGTTCCGGCCTGTGTGGCCGAAATGATGCCCTAGAACCGGCTAACAAGCAACTGTCCCAGTAAGTTACAGGTTTATCGGAACTTTATCTCTCCTCCATACCACCTGCATTGCATCCTCTGGCGGCATGGGAGATAAGCGCAACCCGTAACTAACAACTTTGGGGAGGTTTTCTATGAAGAGCAAAGCTTTGGGGGGCATGGCGGCGATCGTGATCTTGCTGCTGGTGGCCAGCATGGGCGCTGTAGCCCAAAACGGGGTGCGGTTTAGCGGGTTAATCAACGACTATACGCCGTCAATCGACAACAACCAGACGCCGGCAGTCAATCTCGGCGGTCCTTGGGAGATTCGCGGGGAGTGGACCTTGACAGTGGATAAAGATGGCAAAGCCGATTTTTCAGCGGCTCTGACCATGGAGCGCTCCGATGAAGGGGCACTGCTGCAGCCGGGTGGGCTCGACTCTACCTCGGCACGCAAGGCCCACACCCATCACCTCAGGCTCGTGGATGGCACCCTCACCGTCATAAATCACGGATTTGAGGTGAGCGGCACGGCCACGCTTACGGGGAATGGGACTGCGCCGCCCAACCCACCCTTTTCGTCGCCATCAATTCCGGTAAGGATAGACATTACCGGCTCTGACCTGGTGAAGTTTTCCAACATCCAGCTGTTCCTTGAGGGTGATGCGATGAAACACTTCGGATCCCAAGCCGTAAACGGGGTGGTCAAGAACTTCCACTAGACTGAGGGCGAGGAGATTGTGATGGGTGGCGCCGCTGCGGATGCGGCGTCCGCTCTTAACCTCCCGCGACTTCGGAGGCAGGAGCGGAGGAGTCTTCCTCATCGGCGCGGATGAGGCCGAACTTTTTCAGCTTATAACGCAGGGCGTCACGGCTGATGTCGAGCAGGCGGGCGGCGTGGGTCTGGTTGCCGTTGGCCTGCTGCATGGCGAGTTCCACCATCGTGCGCTCCATTTCCTCCAGGGAGGTGCCGCCTTCGGGGATTGCCAGCCGGGGCAGGCTGCGGCCATTGGGTAGAGGATGGTTACCATTCACCGGAGAAGTGCGTTCGAAAGCGGTGAGCCCGGCCTGCGGCTGAGAAACTGAAAACGGCAGGTACACGGGGCGCACGAACTGCTCTTCCTCCAGAATCATGGCGCGCTCAATGGTGTTCTTCAATTCGCGGACATTGCCGGGCCAGTTGTGGTGCAGCAGGAGCTTGCGGGTTTCTTCCGTGATGCCCCGCACCGATTTACGGAATTTCCGGTTGTAGCGCTCAATGAAAAAATCCACCAGGGGCAGGATGTCTTCCTTGCGGTCGCGCAAGGGCGGAATGAAGATGGCGATGATCGCGAGGCGGTAGTAAAGGTCCTGTCGGAACTGGCCTTCCAGAACGGCGCGCTCCAAATCGCGGTTGGAGGCGGCGATCACACGCACATCCACCTGCATGTCGCGCACTCCGCCGACCCGGCGCACCACTTGATCCTCCAGCACGCGCAGCAGTTTGGCCTGCAATAGGGGCGAGAGTTCCCCAATTTCATCGAGGAACAGGGATCCGCCATCGGCCATCTCAAACAAACCTTTTTTCATTGCCTTGGCGTCGGTGAAGGCGCCGCGCTCATGGCCAAACAGTTCCGCCTCCATCAGGGTCTCCGGAATGGCGGAACAGTTGACGGCCACGAAGGGCATTTCCTGGCGCGTGCTTTCGTAGTGAATGGCCTTGGCGATCAGGTCTTTGCCGGTGCCGCTCTCGCCTTGGATGAGGATGGTGTTGGCCTCGCTGGCAGCAACCTTGCGAACGAAACCCATCAATTCGGTCATTTTGGCGGAGGTGCCGACTACGGAATGATAGCCGGTGCGGCGGCGTACCTCCCCGCGCAGCGTCTGCACTTCGCTGCGCAGGCGGGTGGCCTCCAGAGCGTTCTTCATGGCCACGAGCAGTTCGTCGAAATCCAGCGGCTTGCCTACGAAATCGTAGGCGCCGAGTTTGAGCGCGGCCTTGATGTCATCCAGTTGGGGATCGGCGGTGATCATGATGACCGCGCGCGAATCGTGGGACTTTTTGAGCTCCTCCAGGACCTGCAACCCGTTGGCGTCGGGAAGGCGGATATCGAGCAGCACCAGGTCGGGTGGCTCGTGGCGCGCCTGGGTGAGGGCGGAGTCGCCGGTATCGGCTTCTGAAACGTGGTAACCCCATTCTTCACACTTCTGGCGCAGAGACCAGCGCACCAGTCTCTCGTCGTCAACGATGAGCACCTTTTCCCCAGCCATTGACTCCTAGTGTACTCAAGCATTGGCACAGGGGGGTGTGATGGCCATCACATCGGCCCCACGTTGGGTAAACTCCTGTAACAACGAGCTTTGGGAGCCTTGGGATGAATGACCGGACGAGGTAAAGGATGCCCGTGACCGCGCGGTTAGAGCCGCGACAGGGATTCAATGAATAATTTTTTTGTTTCCGGCCATTCGCATTATTCATCGAAGAACTGTCGCGAGCGGTTGAAACTGCTAACGCTCGACCTTAGAATGACCCACTGAACTTATGCCGTCGCGTTCCCATTCCCGCCGGATGTGCCCTTGCGCTTGTTGTTGTGCGCTCGTGTCTTCTGGCTTGGAGGGAATGCTGATCTAGGCAATCTTTAATTTCGGCACTCATCGCCCACCGCCAGAAGAAAGTGGCGGTGGGTTTTTATTTTTATGGCCAATATCCAAACAGAAACCAAGGCACAAAAAGCCGAGCGTCTCAAACAGGAAAAGAACCCGTGGGAGAGCTTGGATGAGATTCGCGGCTTCGCCAGGCAGGGGTTTGCGTCCATTCCGTCCGAATGGCTGACCACATATTTCCGCTGGTGGGGCGTATATACGCAGGGAGATGGCGCCGGCGTGGTCGGGGGACAGGGCGGCGAAGGCAAGGCCCTGCCTTGTTTCATGGTGCGCATCCGCATCCCCAACGGGCTGCTGCTTTCTCATCAACTGCGCACCATTGCTGAAATTACAGAGCGTTATGCCCGCGGCATCGCGGATCTCACAGTGCGGCAGAACATTCAGCTTCACTGGGTTACGATTGAGGCGCTGCCGGAGCTTTTAGAAGCGCTGTGGCGCTGCGGTTTGAACACGATGGGCGCCTGCGGCGACGTGACCCGAAATGTCACCGGCTGCCCCCTGGCGGGCGTAGATGTCGACGAAATCTGTGACGCCTCTTCTCTCGCGCTTGAGGCTACGCGACTGCTGGCGGGGAACCCCGATTACTACAACCTGCCGCGCAAATTCAAAATTTCCATCACCGGATGCCGAGTCTGGTGTTCCTATCCCGAAATTAACGACATCGGGCTGACCGCCACCCGGCGCGCCTTCCGCGGCCAGTCGGAGGTGGGCTTCTCGTTGCGCGTAGGTGGAGGTCTCTCGGCGGAACCGCACCTGGCACAGCGTCTGAATGCATTTGTGCGCTGGAACCAGGCGCTCCCGGTGATCACGGGAATTGCCGAAATGTTTCGCGAATCCCAGGAGTTGCGGGAGCACCGCGAGCGGGCACGTCTGAAGTTCCTCTTCCTGCGGCAGGGGTGGACGCCGGAGCAGTTCCTGAACCAGTTGGAGAGCCGAGTCGGTTTTCGGCTTGATCCGGCGGTTGCGGAAGACCCGCCTGACGATGTTTATCGCGATCACGTGGGAATCCACGCACAGAAGCAGAAGGACTATTGCTATGTGGGGGCTGCCGTGTTGCGCGGCCGCCTCAGCTGCGAGCAGATGCGGGCTGCCGCTGAGTTGGCGGAGCGCTTTGCGAGCGGACAGCTGCGCACCACCGGCATGCAGAACCTGGTGCTGGTCAACGTGCCGCTGGCGAACACCGAAGCGCTCGCCCGGGAACTCGACGGAATCGGCCTGCGGGTTGGCGGCTCGCCTTTCTGGCGAGGAGCCATAGCCTGCAGCGGGACCGAATTCTGCAAGCTGGCCATTACCGAGACGAAAAGCTTTACGCGCTGGCTGGTGGAGGAGATGGAAGAGCGGCTGCCGGAGTTCGACCAGGAGCTGAAGCTGCATGTCACCGGCTGTCCCAACAGCTGCGGCCAGCACTGGATCGCCGATATCGGTATTGAGGGCAAAAAGATGAAGGCAGATGGGCGGCTGGTGGATGCGTACTACTTCTGCCTGGGAGGCGCCGTGGGCCGTAATCAGGCGGTGGCGCGCCCGGTGGGGTACCGCTGCCCGGCCAGCGAGGTGCCCGATGCTCTGGAGCGGCTGCTGCGCCGCTATCTGGATCAGCGGTTTTGGGGCGAGAACCTGCGGGAATTTTTTGCCCGGCACAGCGAGCAGGTGCTACGCGAATTCCTGGCCGGAGAATTGGTGGATGCGGTAGCTCGGGACGTTTCTCCCGGGCGCGTGCCGCACGGAGTAGAGGGCTAGCAGGGAAGGGCCGATGGAACGACTGTTTCCCATGTTCGTCAAGGTGGCGGGCCGCCGGGCGCTGGTGGTGGGTGCGGGTGCGGTTGGCGAAGCTAAGATCCGCTCCCTCCTGGACACCGGCGCGCGCATCCACGTGGTTGCTGTGGAGGCGAACCACACGGTTTGGAAATGGGCGCATAAGGGCGCAATTGCACTGGAAGAGCGCGCCTTCGTGCCGGCTGATTTGGACGGCATTTTTCTGGTGGTTGCAGCCACTGCTTCGCGCGAGCTGAACCAGTTCATTTTCACCGAGGCTCAGCGCCGGCAGATCCTGTGCAACGTGGTGGACGTTCCAGAACTCTGCGACTTCTTCTACCCCGCCCTGGTCCGCCGCGGCGACCTGCAAATTGCCATTTCCACCTCCGGACGGAGCCCGCTACTAGCTCAGCGGATCAGGAAACAACTGGAGCAGCAATTTGGCCCGGAGTACGCAAAGTGGGTGGCGGAACTGGGAAACATCAGGCGCGAGGTGCTGGGCAGCGATCTGCCTGCCGAGCGCAAGCGCGAGCTGCTGCGCTCGCTGACCAGTCCCGGCGAATTCGAATTTGCCGTGGGCGGCCGCAAGCGTGTTCACGACGACGAGGAGCAATCATGACGGGCAAGGTTTACCTGGTGGGAGCAGGTCCGGGCGACCCGGAATTGCTCACCATGAAAGCTGTGCGGCTGCTGGCAAGCGCGGAGGCGGTGCTACACGACGACCTGGTGGCACCGGAAATTCTGCGGCTGGCGAATCCCGCGGCGCAGCTGCATAACGTGGGCAAACGCTGCGGGAGCAAGAAAATCAGCCAGGACGAAATCAATTTCCTTATGACAACCCTGGCGGCGGCGGGGCAGCAGGTGGTTCGCCTTAAGGGCGGCGATCCATTGATTTTCGGCCGCGCGGCAGACGAAATCGAAGCGCTTCGCGTGGACGGAATTCCCTACGAAATCGTTCCGGGAATAACGGCCGCCTTGGGAGCAGCGGCTGCGGCGGGGATTCCGCTTACTGATCGCCGCGGACCAGGGGCGCTGGTGCTCCTCACAGGGCACAGAGCTGCGAATAACGAAGAAGCCGATTGGCAGGATTTTGTCCGCAGCGGCGCCACCCTGGTGATCTACATGCCGGGCCACAACTATGGCGAGATCGCGCTCCGGCTGCGAGCTGCGGGCTTCCGCGGCGAGACTCCGTGCGTACTAGTGTCGCGGGCCACAACCGCGGGCGAGCAGGTGCATGTCACGACAGTGGCAGAGCTGGCGGCTGCGCCCCGGCTGGAGGCGCCTGCGCTCCTGATCGTCGGCGAAGCGGTCTGGATGGCAGCTGCATCACGGGAGACGTCCGTTTTGACCCCGGACATAGAAGAACTTATAGGTCAGGCCAAACAGCTGAACCACAGCGAGGTCACATCCTGAAAGAGGAAGTAACAGCAGTGCAATCAGCAGCGGACACCTGGAGTGCGGAACTCGCGCTGCGCTGGGCTTTCGACCGGCTGGGCAACCAGGTAGCGCTCGTTTCCGCGTTTGGGCCAGAAGGCATGGTGCTGATAGACATAGCGGCTCACATCCAGCAGCGCTTCCGGCTGATCACGATTGATACCGGATTTCTCTTTGCGGAAACGCACAAGTTGATGGCCGAGCTCGAAGAGCGTTACGGAATCAGCATTGAGAAGGTCCACCCGGCGCTATCGCCGGCCGAGCAGGAGGACGCCCACGGGCCAGCGCTGTGGAAGCGGAATCCTGACCTGTGCTGCGGATTGCGCAAGGTGCAGCCGCTGCGGCGAAAGCTCGCGGAACTGCGCGGCTGGATCAGCAGCATTCGATCCCACCAAACCGTGGTGCGCGCGGGCGCGCGCAAGCTGGAATGGGACGCGAAATTCGGCTTGGCGAAGATCAATCCTCTCGTTGATTGGACGGCCGCCGAAATCTGGGATTACATCCGCAAAAACGACGTGCCTTACAACGAGCTGCACGATCGGGGTTATCCCAGCATCGGCTGCACCTATTGCACGCGCGCCACTGTGCCAGGTGAGGACGATCGGGCGGGTCGCTGGCCGGGGTTCGCCAAAACCGAGTGTGGCCTGCACCTGTCGGAGCCCGCTTCCAACAGTTCCGCCTGACACCGCCCGCCTGCCTCTACGGCCCCGGTAACCTATTGACCGCCCTGGGCTAGAGCTCCGCCCTTGACATCCGCTAGACATTATTGTAATTTCTGTATTAACTGAAATGAAAGAACAAGAGAAGCCGCTGCTTTCGCCGGCCGCCCAGAAATTCATCCTGCATTGGGGCGAGATGGGCACGCGCTGGGGCGTGAACCGCACCGTGGCCCAGATCCATGCCCTGCTGTTCCTCTCGCCGCGGCCGCTGGAAGCGGAGGAAATCGCGCGCACTCTGTCGGTAGCCCGTTCCAACGTCAGCACGAGCCTGCGCGAGCTGCAGGGGTGGCGCATTGTGCGCAGCGTATCCGTGCTGGGCGACCGCCGGCAGCATTTTGAGTCCCTGAAGGACGTGTGGGAGATGTTCCGCATCATCGTGGAAGAGCGCAAACGGCGCGAGTTCGATCCGACTATTGCGGTGGTCCGCGAGTGCCTGGCGGAGCCAGACAAGGGAGCAAGCGACGCATCTGCACGGGAGAAGATGGGGGAGATGCTGGAGTTCATCAGCACCATGAGCGGGCTGTTCGAAGAATTTCGCAACCTCTCGCCGAGCGCAATGAAGCGGATTACAAAGCTGCGGGGCGGCATCCGCAGGCTGCTGCAAGTGCCCGGAAACGTAGCAAGTTAAACCAGGGGTGGCGCGATCGCCGCCTTTTTTGGTGCACCATGATTTCTCTCGTTTCAGAAATGACCGACAGGAAAGGCCGACGGGCCGACGGCTGGGTCTTTTACGACGGCGACTGCGAATTCTGCCAGGCCCTGGCCCGGCGCTTCCGTTCGACCCTGGCCAAGCGCGGTTTCGGAATGGCGCCCTTGCAGGATCCGCGCGTCGCGGTGTTGCTGGGCTTGCCGCCAGACCTCTTGCTGCAGGAAATGCGCGTGCTTACGCCCAGTGGCGATGTGCTGGGCGGAGCGCAGGCGGTTACCTTCCTGGTAGGAAAAATCTGGTGGGCTTGGCCGATACACACGGTGGCCAAGGTGCCCGGCATGCGGCCCTTGCTGCGGGCTGGGTACAGGTGGGTCGCGGATCACCGGCATTGTTCCAGTTGCACCGTCGGCGCGAGCACCGGCAGCCGCCAGAAGGGAGTGAAGAGATGAGCGCTACGTCGGTGGTAAGTGTGACGCGGAGTTCTCCCAGAAGGTGGACGAGAGCAACCTGGCCGGCCTCGATACCTCTGCTCATTCTTCCCGCCACCACCATCCTGTTTCGTTCGTGGATAGCGCCGTGCTGCTTCATGTGGGTGCTGGCCTTTTCCATCTTCTGGGGCTGCAAATGGCAGACCTGGTGGAAGGCCAGCCTGAAGATGGAATCTGTCGGAACCCGGCGGAGTCTCGCCTACCTATTTGTCTGGCCTGGTATGGACGCGGAATCCTTTCTCGATATGAAACGCCATGCCGCGCGCCCGCTAAGAAGCGAATGGCTGTGGGCCAGCGCGAAAACAGGTTTCGGAGCTGTGCTGCTGTGGGGCGTGGTGCGTCACATTTCGGCGGACTTCCTGGCCGGCTGGGCAGGAATGCTGGGCCTAATCCTCCTTCTGCACTTCGGGATATTTGAGTATCTGTCCCTGATTTGGCGCTCCGTCGGCATAAATGCCCTGCCCATCATGCATTCCCCCGTGCAGGCTACCTCTTTAAGCGATTTTTGGGGGCGGCGGTGGAACATGGGTTTCCGCCAGCTTACCTACGAATTCATTTTCCGTCCTTTGCGGCCTGGTGCCGGCGCAGCGTTCGCCTCGCTGATGTCGTTTTTTGTCTCGGGATTGATCCATGATCTGGTTATTTCGTTTCCGGCGCGCGGCGGCTACGGTCTGCCTACAGCCTATTTCTTATTGCAGGGCTACGGGGTTCTTCTCGAGCGCAGCGCGCTGGGCAGGCGGCTGAGGCTGGGCTCCGGCGTGCGCGGCTGGCTTTTCATGGCGGTTTGGGCCGGCGGTCCGGCCTGCATCCTTTTCCATCCCTGGTTTGTGGAACGCGTGATGGTGCCCTTTCTGGGAGCCATCGGTGCGCGATAACGCGGGTGAGAGAGGAGATGGTGATGGCAAACTTGTCAGCTACGTACTTTGCCTTGCGCGGCGCTGAGAATTTCTTTGGCCGCGTGCTTTGGCTCGCAGGCGTCGGTCACTTCTGCGTTCTGATTGCCAGCTTCCAGGTACCGTCGCGGCTGCACTGGAGAGAAGATCTGAAGCAGCTCACGCCGTTCAACCGCAAGCTGATGTGGGTCTACGGCGGATTTACCGTGTTCACCATCGTCGCCTTTGGAACCTTGACGCTCGCGTTGCACGCTGAATTGCTGCGTGGCGAGCGGGCGGCGCTGGCCTTGGCGCTGTTCATCGGCGTGTACTGGACGCTGCGCATCGTGGTCGAATTCTTTTATTACGATTTGGCTGACTGGCCTCGAGGCCGGGGAATGGTGGCCGGACGCATTCTGCTGACCCTGCTGTTCTTTTGCCTGGCGGGCAGCAACCTGGCCCTGTTTATCTGGAAGGTTTGGTAGTTGGCTAAGGTTTGGTAGCTGGCTCTTTCGAGCCTGGACAGGTCCGGCTGCAACTAGCTAGTCGGCGGCGTGCGCCGAGGCGCGGCGGAGAGGGAGGAAGACAGTAAAGGTACTGCCGTGGCCCACTGTGCTGCTCACCTCGATGCGCCCGCCGTGTTCTTCCACGATGCGGCGCGCCAGCGAGAGTCCCAGCCCGGTACCATTGCCCTTGGTGGTGTAGAAGGGGCGGAAAATATACGGCAGGTGTTCCGGAGCGATGCCGCGCCCGCTATCGGCAATGGCGACCCCGGCAAAGCTGTTATGCCGCTCGATGGTAACCGTGATCTTTCCGCTGTGCTCAATCGATTGGATGGAGTTCAGCAGCAGGTTCAGAAGCACCTGGTTCACCTGGTTGCTGTCGTGCTCCACCTCCAGCGGCAGCGGATCATGGCGGAACTCAATGTCAATGGATTTGGAAAGCGCCTGCTGGCGGGCGAACATGACCGCGTGCTCGACCGTGGCGTTGAGATCGGAAAGGCGTGTCTCCGGCGGCTTGGGCCGGGCGCACTCCAGCAGGTCGGAGACGATGCGGTTGATCTGCATCACTTCCTGTCGCACTTCTTTGACCACAGCACGCGCCGGACTGCTGGCGGGCAGGTCGCGGCCAATGATCTCGACCACTCCAGCGATTCCGGCCAGCGGATTGCGGATTTCATGCGCCAGACCCGCGGCCAACTCGCCCATGGTGGCCAGGTGCTCGGCGCGCGACATTTGAGTCTGGTGCAGTCGCTGAATCTCATCGCGGCTTTCGCGGAGTTGCCGGACCATCTGGTTGAAATTGCGGCCGAGATCGCCGATTTCGTCATTGCGGTTAGCGAATTTGACTTCGGTATCCAGTTCGCCCTCGCCCACCCGCGCGATCTTCTCCTGCAGCTCGCGGACAGGCCGGTGAATCAGCACCGCAAGCACCAGAATCATGACGGCGCAGATGGCGACGGCGCCGGAACTGGCCACCAGGAGCACGGCATGGCGCTCAGTTTGCTGCAGCGAGACCGTCGCCAGCACGAACAAAATCAGGCCATTCAGCAACACCACCGCTACCGGCAGCACTGCTTTGATCTCCCAACTGATGCGCACGGAGTGGCGGCGTGTAGCAACCACCTCTGTTTCAGAACTGGGTATGGCCGCGGAACTTTCGGCCACTCCCGCATGTTGGTCAGTATCGGTATCAGGCATAGGCGTGTAATCCTGGCAGGAGATAAGTGACCCCGAAGAACGTGAACATCACCACCGCGAAGCCGAGAATAGCGAAGTAAGCCGCCCGCCGCCCGCGCCATCCGCGGGTAATGCGCATATGCAGATACCCGGCATAGACAAGCCAGGTAATTGCCGCCCAGGTTTCTTTAGGATCCCAACTCCAGTACGCACCCCATGTGCGGTTCGCCCAATACGCGCCGGCGGCGATCATGAGGGTCAAAAGGGGAAAAGCGATGCCGATTGTCTTGTAGGTGATCTGATCGAGGGCATCGGCGCTGGGCAGCAGGCGTTCCAGATCGGTGCGGCGCCACAGCAGCAGCAGGTAGAGCAGGGAAATGAAGATCCCGCCCACCAGGCCGGACAGAACGAAGGGACTCGCCGCCAGCTTTGTGGGGAAGAGACCATCGGCGTCGAGTGAGGGGTAGCTGCCGTTCGCCCGCGCCAGAAAGGCGCCCAGGGCCAGGATTTGAGCCAGAATGCCCACGAACACGGCGCGATTGGCCAACGCGTAGAAGCGCTCATCGTTGCGCCAGCCCGCCAGTAGATAGCATACGAAGGGCGCGGCCACAGCCAGCGCCACCAGGACAAACAGCCAGCCCAGATCGGGGATGGTGACGAACAGGCGCACGCCGCGGGAGAGGAACATGTCCTGCTTTTCGGCGGCGTCCCACGCAGCCACGCTCAGGCCTCCCCAGGGCTCAAAGCGGGTCAGGATGCCGGCATAACCGGCGGTCACCGCCAGACTGGTACCGGCCAGGAATGTCTCCGTCTTCATCTTGTCCTGGATCAGGAACATCAATGCCAATGCGAAACTGAGGGCACAGGCGGCATAAGCCAGCATAGCCAGGCTGACGTGCACGTGCAGCCAGGTGGACTGTAATGCAGGGACTAGGGGATGGACGTCGGTACGCAGCAACTGCATGAGCACCACGCCCACAATGGCCACGGGCATGGTGACCGTGCCGATCACCTTAACTCCATACTTTTTCTCTGCCACCAGGGTGAGGGCGGCCAGGGTCCACACGAAGCTGAGCAGCATTTCATAAACACTGGCGAACGGCGGATGGCCCGCCACATACCAGCGGTGTGCCACCGCGGCCGTGTTGGCCAGCAGACCCGCCCAGGTGGCGAGGGAGGCATAGCGCACATACCTTTCAGTGCCCGTCACCCCGAAGCCCAGGTACAAGGCGCCAGCGCCGCCATAGAAAATGAGGGCTGCATAGAGCAGGTTGGCTTCGGTGAACAGGTTGCCGCTTTTCACAACGTTGAGAAATGCCATGAACAGCAGAAAGGCGATACCCAACCCCACCAGGACCACCAGCAGAGTGCCGGAGGCTGCGGGTTGCCGTTCGACGCGAGTGCGAGCCATAATTTCCCTCCCTTAGACGCTGGCCAGCGAGGCCTCGGGCCTGGAAGCGCGAGCCTGTGATTCCTGTTTCAATTCGGTTTGCACTTCCTCGATCAAGCGACGGAAGCGCTGCTCGAAAACAGCCCGGTTCTTATTGGCAGAGCCGCCAATCCAAAGCGCCGGGCGGCCACGCTCGTCGCGCACTACCATTGCCCAAAAGCGCATGTGCACCAGGTAAAACGCGGTGGCCAGCCCCAGCGCCATGACGATGCAACCCGCCCACACCAGCCATTGCCCCGGTTCATGCGAAACCTGCAGCCCGGTGAAGTAGCCCATGCGCAGGTCGCGAAATTTAAAGTTGTAAGGCGACTTGTTGTCGTGAGCGACGTCAGGGAACTGGGGGAAAATCCAGACCAGAGCCGGAGCTTGTGCCTTTTTCGTGGTTACCTCCAGCTGCATGGCGGGATTATCCGGCTGATTGGAGCGGGTGTAGATCTGGTTGTCGCGCACGACGAAGTCCGGGATGAAGCGCACCAGGCGCACGGAAGTTTGCGCGTCCAGTTGTGCACGCTCGTCGAGCCCCAGTGAAATTTCCTGAGCCGCCCCCGTTCCGTTGGCGGGAGTGGCCGCCAACATCACTTTGTCCAGCTCGCCATTGGAGCCATAACTCGCCTGATAAAAGCGGATGCCGCCATAGACGAGCGGATCATTCACCACGATCTGCTTGCGTTGGGCTTCGCGGCCGCCGTTCAGCACCACCAGGTTGGACCACCAGCGTTTGGGGGTGCCATCCGCATAGTTTTCCTGGCCCGCGCCATCGCAACGGATGGTGAAGGGAAGAGCGCGCGTGGTCCCGTTCTGCAGTTGAACCTGGCTGGCCTGCTGCCCGTTGGTGAGCGCCAGAAAGCCGCGGTAGCCCCACATCGCATCCACGATTCCGCCGAGGAAGATGAGCAACAGGCTGGTGTGCACGATGTACACCGCCAGCAGGGAGAAGCGGTTGCGCTCGGCAAATAGGGAAACCTGGTTATCGTCCACGATGTGCTGCGGACGCAGACCTTGTTTCTGGAACACACGATGGGCGGCGGCCAGCGCCTGCTCCGCATCCAGGACCGAAATTTGCTTTTGCACCGGCAGCACGGCGCGGAAGTGCGAGTCGGGGCGGCGGTAGGGACGGGCGAAGAAGCGCCACACCCCGGGGAAGCGCTGGATGGATGCGGCCACAATCGTCAGGCAGAGCAGGCCCATGAGCAGCACGAACCACCAGGCATGAAACACATCGGTCAGGCCGATGCGGTCGAGCCATACCAGAGTTTGTGGCGAGTACGCGCGCTGCATTTGGTCAGGATCGGTGGTGGGACGCTGCAAAATGAAAGTGCCGGCAGCGGAGCAGATCACCACCAGGATGAGCAAGATGATGCCGGTGCGCACCGCGCTGAGGGTTTGCCAAATGCGCCGGCTGCTGGAGCGAGTGTGTCCCGCCATATACCCTTCCTTCCCGCTCTTCCAGGGGAGCACGCCACCAGCCACAGCGCATGAAACCGGCAAGAGCTTGCCGGTCAGCAGTTTGCCTCCACGCTGGCAAGTGGGCGCAGGTACGAGACTGGGCCATATCACACAGCAGAAGCCGACGTTGCGGGGATTTGACGCATAAGGCCGCAGGTACGCCGGTAATGGGCGCGGGCCTGCCCGAGGTCACAGGCGGATGTGATGAGAGTCCTATTGCGGGCAGGCTGCGGCGGGGGAGCATGGTTCCAAATCCGAACGGTTCCAAAATGGGACAACTGGAGGTGTCTCTTGCGTGCCGTTGTCTGCACCAAACCGGGGTTGGGGAATTTCACCTGTTCCGCTGTGGGAGATGGCCCATCCGGGGAAGTTCAGGTTCGCGGCGGAGCCGCTCGCCTTCGTGCAGTAGATCGCGTCATCGCTTCTGGATCAGCAACTTACAAAGAATGTTCACGCGGGCAAGCGGCCTGCCCTCGGGCGGTCCAACGCGTGCACAACCCTGGTTGGAGGTTGTCGTGAAGTTCACCAGCAAACACGTTTTCTTTCTCCTCCTGCTGGTTGTGGCATGGGGTTTGCCTGCGGCCGCTGCCGAGCACCCGGTGCCCCTGCCCAAGGATGTGCAGGACAAAAACTGCCTGGAATGCCACGAGGACAAGACCAAAGGCAAGGTGGTGCACTCCGCGATTCAGATGGGCTGCAGCACCTGCCACACCGTGAAGACAGAAGGCGAAGCCACCACCGTGGAGCTGGTCGCGCCCAAGAACGAGCTGTGCTTCACCTGTCATGAGAAGAGCAAGGAGCAGGTGCTGCACAAGCCTTACGAGCAGGGCCAGTGCACTACCTGCCACGATCCGCACACCAGCGACTTCGCCAAGCAGACGCGGGCGGAAGGCAACCAGCTTTGCCTGGCCTGCCACCTGGACCGGCGCACTACCGACGCCAAGGTGAAGCTGTTCGGGTCACAAGAAATCTCCGATGCCGAGTTCCAGCAGATTCCGAAGATATCCCTCGATCCCAGCGCCAAGTTCGGCCACCCCATGGGGATGCACCCGGTTTCGGATTACGCGAACCGCGCCACGGGCGAAAAAATTTCGTGCCTCACCTGCCATAACCAGCACGCCTCGCCCAACGAGAGCCTGATCCAGGTGGCTTACGACAAAAACAGAAAGCCGGTGGATATGTGCGACAGCTGCCACCTGGCTCGGGACAATGCTGCCATGACGGCCGCCGAGGCCAGCATTCGCAAGCAGGAGCAGGAAAAGCAGATCCAGGAGCGCATGCAGCAGGCGAATAAAAACAAGAAGGACAAGAAGAAAGGCTCGGACCAGCCATGAAGAATCGAATCTCCTCAGCGTGCTTGCTCCCGGTGATCCTGGTGCTGTTAACCGTGGCGGTGCAGCCGGTGCTGGCGGGCAAGAAAGATGCCGTGCCGGCAGCCCAGGCGCAGACTCTGGTGTGGCCCCTGCCGCCCGATAAGCCGCGAGTGCGGTACGTGCGCCAGTACAGCAACAACCTGGATATTGAGCCGCGCAAGAAGCGTTCCTGGGTGGACAAGATGGTGGGCAACGCCGATCCCAACCATCTGGAATTGTTCTCTAAGCCCGCGGGTGTAGCGATTGATTCGCGTGGACGGGTCATCTTTGCTTCTCTGCAAAACTCTGTGGTTTACATCCTGGATCCGGAAGCGCACAAAGTCAGCCGGTTGCAAGGTGGCCGCGGCATCGTGCTCCAGACCCCGCTCGGAGTCACGGTTGATAGCCACGACAATATCTTCGTTTCCGACCCGCTGCAGCACCTGGTGTTCAAGTTCGATAAGGAAGGCAACCTGCTATCCAGCCTGGGCGTTTCCGAAGGCATGAAGAACCCCACCTTCATGGCCATTGATGAGGCGAGGCGCCGCCTGTACGTCGTGGATTCCCATCTGCACCAGGTGCTGGTCTACAACCTGGACACGCTGCAGTTTATGGATAAGTTCGGCAAGCGCGGGGAAAAGAAGGGCGAGTTCAACTTCCCCGTCGGGATCGCGGTGGCCAAGGACGGCACCATCGCAGTGACCGATACGGGAAGCTGCTCGGTGCAGCTTTTCACTCCCGATTTCAAGTTCATCCGCCGCTTCGGTCAGCGCGGCACGCGCCCGGGCGAGTTCACTCGCCCGAAGGCGGTGGCGTTCGACAAGGAGCGCAACATCTGGGTGGTGGATGCCGCCTTCAACAATGTGCAGATTTTCAGCGATAAGGGAGTGGTGCTGATGCCCCTGGGCGCTTTCGGCAACACGCCGGGAGCTTTCAATCTGCCCTTGGGAATTTATATAGACGGTACCGACAAGGTGTACATCAGCGATCAGCTCAACCATCGCGTACAGATCTTCCAGTTTTTGGGAGGGAATTGATCTTATGGTCGCGACTCACCAGGACAAGGAGGTGATGACGGCAGCACTGCTGCACAGGCAGATAAACGATTTCCAGCAACACATTTCTTATCAGGAGGACTTATGAAATATGCACGTATCCTCGGCTTGGTGCTGGTCGTGCTGACCGCAAGTCTAAGCTTTGCGGCACGAGCACCCAAGTCGGCAGTGTTCAACTCGGCGCACGACTTCAAGACGCAGTACAACGGCGCCAGCTACACCCTCTGTAACTTCTGCCATGTGGCCCACAAGTTTGGCAGCGCGCCCACCGGGCCCAGCTACCTACTGTGGAACCACACTCTGTCGAGCGTTGCCAACTATGGTGTCTACACTAGTGACAGCATGGTGAACCAGCCAGTTGACCTGGGGACGAGCTCGAACGCCAACCTGATCACCAGCAACCTGTGCCTGAGCTGCCATGATGGCACCGTGGCGATCAATTCCTGGTACGAAGCGCAGAGCAACGCTTCCTATCAGCCCATCGCACAGGGCACAGATTTCATGCCCAGCGACACGACGGTCCGTGATCTGACCAAGCAGCACCCCATCAACTTCGTGTATCCGGATGCCACCTCCGCGGCCAACATCGGCATGCGCGTGGCCGGCAGCACGTCGTCCATTGATGGGGCGGGCAATGTGCCACTTTTCAACGGCACCATGCAGTGCGACACCTGCCACGACCCGCACGCGGGGCCGAGCTCTGGTGCGCACCTGTTCTTCCGCACCTTCCCCTCCACGCCGGAACAAACCACCACCGGTTCGTTCTGCGTGTATTGCCACTTGTGATGCTTCGGGAGAGGCGCGCAAGCGCCTCTCCCCATTGTTTCGGGGCGACGAGCGATGTCGAAAAAAAACAAAACGGTCAAAGCCCTGATGCTGGTGCTCCTGCTCGCCTTGCCCGCCGCGGCGCAGATCCTCGATGAGGAAAACGCTCCCGAAAGATGGCACGTCAACGGCAATGTGGGTTTTTCCTACAACAAGTCTGACCAGGAAGTGCAGCCTTCGAACCAGGGTTCCCCTCTCTCTGCTTTTCTGGGCGACATCCGCATGAATACCGACGGGTTCCTGCTGGATCCCAAGTTCCTCCACCTCAACGGCGGCTTCGATTTCCAGCGCGGCGTTACCAGCGCGCAACTGGACAATATGGACAATTCTGGTATCGCGGGCAGCATGGTAGCCAGCTTCCTGCCCCGCAGCCACGTTCCCTTGACGGTCACTTACGTCAAAACGCAGGCCGGCAATAACGGCTTCGGAATTGACCAAAGCAACGATTACGCGCGCACCTCGGTGGACTGGAACATGCTGTTTCCCAGGCTGCCGAAACTGAACATCGGCTACGACCACTCCAGCAACCTGGTCCACGTAGCCAATACTTTCGGCGACGCGACATACAAAGACGATGGCGTCCATCTTGGAGTTCACGACATCTGGGCCAATTGGCAGTGGAACTTCGGCGCCGGCACTACCTCCTCTTCTTCCAAGTCCATCTCCGGGTTTTCGCTGATCGAGCCGTACGACAGCCGCACTCGTTCGGTAAACGCGTCAGTGACCCGTTCTTTCTGGGAGGAGAAGGCGCGGTTCGCCGTCGAGAACTACAACATCTGGCGCAAGGACACATTAGGTGGGGCCACGATGGACGACACCGTGGAACACTATGCTTCTTCCACCCTGTTCATTACTCCTTCGCCCAAGGTTTCGACGCAACTGGGATATTTCATGAGCGATGTTTCCTTCAGCGGCAGCAGCGCCAGTTTCTTCCTGCCGGGGGTGGGCAACACCGTGACCATACCGGCAGTTTCCGTGCTTTCCAACGGCGCCAACGGCCGCGCGGAATACCGGCCACAGCAATGGCTGCGGTTAGCTCAGGAGCTTCGCTACACCACCGCTAACCCTCCCGACAATCAGACCGAGGCGCGCCAGTCTCTTTCGGAATCCCTATCCACCATCGGGGTGCAAGAGCGCTGGCGCGGGTTCGAGACCAGCGCCACCTACACCGGCCACTTGCAGCACGTCAGCACCAGCTTCGATCGCACCAACAGCACCTGGTCGAATGACGTGGATACGCGCGTTTCCTGGGGCAATCCCCGCCTAGTGCGGCTGACGGGCATCTATAGCCGCTCACGGCTGAACGTGGTGGAGCAGATCGGCGGCTTCATGCTGCAGAACCGCACGCGCTTCGAGGCCGAAACCCGCCACTTCGGCAACTATGCCCTGCTGTTGGGCGTAGAGCGCATGCACCTGGAATACCTGAGCTTCACCGGAGATACCAAGCAGGACCTGACCAACTTCGACCTGCAGCTTACTCATCCGCGGTTTTCACTGGGCGTTTCGCGTAACCTGATGGACGGCAGCGGAGGCCTGTTCCCCACCTTGCCGGACCGCTCCACCTACCTGGTGAACTTGCCCATCTTTCAGTTGCTGGGTACTCCTCTCCTCAACCGCAACATGTATGCGACCAGCGTGAACTTCACTGTGCGGGCCAGGCGCAGCCTGGATATAAACGGTGTATGGCGCCGAGAGAACAATATCTTCTCTCTGTCTCATCAGTCACTGCGCACACTAGATGTGTTCGCCCGTTACCGCCTGGGCAAGGTGACCTTGGATGCCGGGGTGGCAAGATTTATGAATGACATTGATACCCCGGGGATTTTTAATGGCAATCGTCTTAATCGCGTCTACGTCCGTATCGGCCGCGATTTCAGCCTGTTCTGATGAATGTTCCTAATCCAATTCGAGTTCGGTTCGCCGCTTCGAGAAAACGACTGATATGGGCCGGTCTGGCTGTGCCTCTGGCCCTGCTCCTCCTGGCCGCATGGCCACACACCGAAGCCGAGTCGCGGGTGCCCAGTCCCTTGCTGCCCCCGCAACTGGAGTGGGTGGGCACGCTGCACAGTGCCGCCGATGTGGCTCCCAAGGCCGGTTTTCTGAAACGCTTCATCAAGAAGGTGGTGGGTCTCGACGATCGCAAAAAGGCCATGCTCATGCCGCAGGGCGTGGCGGTTGACGCCCAAGGTCGCGTTCTGGTAGCCGACCCTCGGGAGCGCGTGGTGCATGTGTTCGATGCCGCCCGCAAGAAGTACTCCACCCTGCATGCCCCTGACCGCGATCCTATGCTGGCCCCCATCGCCGTGGCCCTGGACAGCGCGGGCAAGATTTATGTGACCGATGCGCTGCGGGCCCGCATTTTTGTCTTCCGCCCTGATGGAAAGTTCTCCGGCACCATCGGCGGAATCAGCAAGAACGAAAGCATCTTCAAGCGCTGCACCGGGCTGGCGATTGACGCACAGCGCGGGCGCATGTACGTGGTGGACACCGTCGCTATGCAGGTCGTGATCCTGGGTATGGACGGCAAGGTAGTGAGTCGCATTGGCAAGCCGGGTGCGAACGGCGGCGAGTTCAACTACCCCACCTACATCACGGTGGGCACGGATGGCAGCTTCTGGGTAATGGATTCGCTGAACTTCCGCGTGCAGCACTTCAGCGCCGAGGGCAAGTTCCTGGACGCCTTTGGCCGGCTGGGCGATGACCTTGGCGCCTTCGATAAATCCAAGGGAGTGGCTCTGGACAGCGAAGGGCGGCTGTTCGTGGTGGAAGGCCGCAACGACCGCGTGCAGGTGTACGACTCCAGCGGCCGCCTGCTGTTCTATTTCGGACACACAGGCAACGCAGCGGGGGAATTCTTCCTGCCTACCGGCATCGCCATCAAACACGACACCGTGTACGTTTCCGACGGCTACAACCGTCGCGTGCAGATCTTCCATCTGCGGCCGGATACGGCAACGGATGCCGGCGCCGCGGGAGGGCGGTGAAATGCGCCGTTGGCTTTATATCGCGATGCTTCTGGCCCTGGCGAGTGCCGGCGTCCGCCTCTATGGCGCGCGCAATCACGCCGCCATCATCAATACGCGGCATGACTTCCGCGCTGCGTCCAGCGCCTCTGTTCGTTCTGTTTCCGGAGCCGACGCGTGCGTCTTCTGCCACACACCCCACAACGGCGGCGGAGCGACCAGCGACGGCACCTACCTGTGGAATCACCGCCTTTCCACCACCCAGTTTCAGGCGTACAGCAGCACCACTTTGCAGTCCACCGTCACTCCCATAACGCCGCAGGACAGCTCCAAGCTCTGCCTCAGCTGCCATGACGGAACCATCGCCCTGGGGGATACCCTCAACGACGGCCTCCTCGGGTTCGTGCAGGGCGGCAGCTACAGCCTGCCCCTGAGTTCGTCCTCCGATCTGGCGGACACGCAAGGATTCGCCAACGATCATCCCTTTGCCTTCAGCCCCCAGCTAAGCAGCGAAATTCGCACGCCGCCGCCCGGCGACCCCGTGCGGCTGAGCGGGGGGAAGGTGCAGTGCATCAGTTGTCACGATCCCCACCAGGAAAATCTCGATGCCACGGTGGGCAAGTTCCTGGTGAAGAGCAACAGCGGTTCGGCGATCTGCCAAACCTGCCATCAGCAAACTGGCTGGACCACATCCGCCCATGCCCAACCGCCGGATCCCAGCGAGGATCCCAAGTACACCAGCCTGCAAGGCGCGCACACCGGCTATACCGGCGTGAGCCGCAATGCCTGCGAGAGTTGCCACCGGCCCCATGCTCCGCAAGTAGCGGAACGCCTGGTCAAGTTTCCCGAGGAAAATACGTGCTTCCAGTGCCATGATGGTTCGGTAACGAATCTGAACATCAAGGCGGAATTCGTCAAGACTTACCAGCACCCGGTGATGATCACACCCTCGGTGCACGACGCTTCTGAAGGTCCCAATTCAGCGCTCCATGCGCTGCCGGAGACCAGTTCGGCGGTGGGCCGGCACGCCGAGTGCGCCGACTGCCACAATGGGCACGCAGCCAATAACTCCAGCGCGCAACCACCCCAGGTGAGCGGACCGCTCTTAGGAGTACCGGGTCAATCGGCGGCCAACGGTTTTCTGCCGCGCAGCAACAACGAGTACGAAATCTGCTTCAAGTGCCACGGGGACAGCGCCAACAAACCGCAACTGTTCGACAGCGGCACGGCCGGCATCGGCTACGGCCGCAACCCGCAGCGTCAGTTCGACGTCGGCAACCTTAACCGCTACAACACGCGCATGGAGTTCGAGTACAGCCCGTCTTACCACCCGGTCACGCGCGCCCGCAACCTGAGCAGCGGACCGGGCGGGGAAGTCCCCAGCCTGCGACCCGCCCCCATTCTCCCCGGTGGGGCGACCATGGCCGGACGGACTCTGTCCGCTGGATCCCTCATCTACTGCACCGACTGCCACAACAACGACACGGGACGGAATGTCGGCTTGGGTGCCTCTCCCGAAGGTCCCCATGGTTCGAGCATCCCGCACTTGCTGGAGCGGCAGAACATGCTCGAGCCGCCACCCGCGTTGCCCGGAGGTTCGACGGCAGGCGTCGCCTACTCCAACACGGATTACGCTCTGTGCGACAAGTGCCACGATGTGCAGAACAGCGTTTTGCGCGACCTCAGCTTCAACAAGCACTCCGAACATGTGCAGCAGGCAGGCGCGGCCTGCTCCACCTGCCACGACCCGCATGCCTCTTCCTCGTCCATGCTCATCAACTTTGACCGCAGCATCGTAGGTCCGGCCAGCAACGGCGCGCTGCAATACACGCGCACCGGAGTGGCGCATGGCACCTGCTCGCTGAGTTGTCATGGCCAGGACCACGTGAACGTGACGTACTGAACCCGCACAATGGCATTCTCGGATGGTGAGCCGCGGAGCAGGCATGGCATCGGGCGCTTCATGAGTGCTGCTGGTCGCGGCCGGTGCGGCGCTCATCCCATTCTTGCCGGATGCGCTCGTAGCGCTTGGCCAGCGACTCCAATTCCTTATCGGACAGCCGCTCAATATCAATCATCTCATTGTGGGCGCGCTCGGTGGAGCGGATCAACTCGTCGAGTTTCAGGTTGATCGCCCGCGAATCACGGTTCTGACTGTTCTGGATCAGGAATACAACCAGAAACGTCATTACGTTGGTCCACGAATTCACCACCAGCTGCCAGGCATCGGAATAGTGAAAGAGAGGGCCGGTTATCAGCCAGGCAATGATGGTGCTGACCGCAAAAATGAACGCCGCCGGTGAGCCGACGGCGGCGGCATTGCCGTTCGCGAAATTGGTAAACCAGCTGCTTGTGGTTGGCTTGCGCGGATTGGCCATGTGAAATGGGATGACGCCTGAGACTCTGCAGTTGGTAGCTGGCAGCAAGCCCCTCCTGTTCAACGCGGGTTAAGCGCGGACAACAGGGCAAAAGCCGGAAGTGACGCCCGTCACAAATGCCGGTGACACCCCTCACTGTGGCTTGGCCGCCCCTGGCGAGACCATGCAAGCAGGCCCAAAGTAAGCCGGGCAGGCGGCGCCGGGGTGGACCCCGGGCCCGAGGTGCAGCATGCCGGAAGTGACAGCGGCATTCCACAGTGACGTGCAGCTCATTCGCCACGAACATCAGGCGCTCGGCAGCGAGTTGGCAGCGCTGGAATTCGCGCTCGACTCCCTTATCTGCTATTCCGAGGTGTTTACCAATTTAGCCGCCACCGAGCGGGTTTACCGCTGCGGACGGCACCTGGTGCGCACGCTGCCGGAACACTTCGGGAACGAGGAAGCCACAGTACTCGCCGAGATGGCCGCGCTCAGTCCGGAGCTGGGCAAGTTCGCGGAGGAGATGAAGCAGCAGCACCGAGAGCTGCGGCAGAAATTGACCGGTTTTTGCCTGCTGATTGACCAGGTCGAAGGCAGCAGCGATATCGAACAGGCAGTTTCCGAAGTCAAAGAATGCGGCCTGGAGTTCGCGCGCGCACTGGCCGCGCACATGGACGCGGAAGAACGCAAGTTTGCCAGCGTTGCGCATTGAATTTGGACGTCCGAGAGTCTCCGTGCGGGGGCGGGGGCTTTCGCACCCAAACGGCGGGCCCGGCTTCACGGCTGGGCCCGCCGGCAGTACCGAAGGGGGATCAATTGACAACAGCAAGCTTGAAAAATGCAGAAGCCGGCGAAGCTGTGGCTGCACCACGGTATCCGGGAATTGCTTCCACGGTGGACGGTTCGGGGGCGGTGGTCTGGGTAGATTCCAACATCGCACAGGGTGCCTGCGCCTATCCGATTACGCCCTCCACGCCCATGGGCGATGGCTTCGCCGTGGAATTTGCCAATGGGAAAAAGAATCTTTGGGGCGAGCCCCTGCAGTTTCTGGAGCCGGAGTCGGAGCACAGTTCGGCTTCAGCTTGTGAAGGCTACGCGTTGGCCGGGGGCCGGGTGAGCAATTTCACCTCCGGGCAGGGCTTGATCCTGATGAAGGAAGTGCTGTACGTGATCGCGGGCAAGCGCCTGCCGGCGGTGTTCCACATTGGAGCGCGCGCGCTGACCTCGCACTCGCTGAATGTGCACTGCGGCCATGATGATGTGATGGGCGTGGCGGACGTGGGCTGGGGCATTCTGTTCGGGCGCAACGCCCAGCAGGCCGCTGATCTGGCGCTGATTGCCCGCCGCGCCGCTGAAGAGACAGAAACGCCGTTCATGAACGTGCAGGACGGGTTTCTGACTACGCACACATTGGAAACGATCCGCCTGCCCGAACCTGAGTTCATGAAAGAGTTTGTGGGAGCACCGCAAGAACATCTGCGGCGGCTGTTCGATACGCAGGCGCCCCTGCTCAGCGGTCCGGTGCAGAACCAGGACAGCTATATGAAGGGCAAAGTGGCGCAGCGGCATTTCTATGACCGGGTGGCGCCGGCCCTGAAGCGGACCTTCCGGGAATTTAGCGAGGCTACCGGACGGCATTACGACAGCGTTCTCCCCTACCGCATGGAAGACGCCGCCTACGCCATCATAGGCATGGGCTCGATGATGGAAACGGCGGAGTCCACGGTGGACTTTCTGCGCAAGCAGGGCATGCGGATCGGGTGTATCACGCTGGTGAGCTTCCGCCCCTTCCCTGCGCTGGAACTGGCGCTGCTTCTGCGCAAGTGCCGCGCCGCCACAGTAATTGAGCGCACTGATGTTCCTTTGGCCGACTCGAACCCGCTGACCACGGAAATAAAGGCAGCGCTCGCGGGGGCGCTGATGGGGAATGGCAAGGCGGAGTTTGAGCGCATGCCGGAGATTTATTCCGGCGTGGCCGGCCTGGGCGGCCGCGACGTGCGGCCGGGCCATTTTGTGGCTGCGGCGAAAAACATGGCGGGCCATGACCGGCACCGTCGCTTCTTCGTGCTGGGCGTGAAACACGAGAGCGAGTTGCCTATCACCGAAGATCCCGATGTGCGCCCTGCCGGCTCCTTCTCACTGCGCGGACACTCCATTGGCGGATTTGGCTCGGTGACTACCAACAAGGTGATCGCCTCGGTTGCTGCCGACCTGTTCGGACTTTATGCCCAGGCGTTTCCTAAGTACGGCTCGGAAAAGAAAGGCCTGCCCACCAACTATTACCTGACCCTGGCGCCGGAGTTCATCAGACTGCACTGCGAACTGAAGGTGGTGGATTTCGTGGCGGTGCAGGACGCCTATGCCTTCATGTCGGGCAATCCGCTGGAAGGGCTGGCCGCTGGCGGCCTGCTATATCTGCAGTCGAACCTGCCGCAGGATAAAGTCTGGAACAGCTTGCCGGAAAGCGCGCGGCAGGAAATTCGCGAGCGCAAGCTGCGGGTGTACGCTCTGGACGCGGGCAAGATCGCTCGTGAGTCGTCCAGCCGCGCCGACCTGCAGATCCGCATGCAGGGCATTGTGCTGCTGGGCGCGTTTTTGCGCCTGACGCCCTTCCGCGAGCAGGCCGGTCTGGATACCGAGCACCTGTTTGCCTCGCTGGAGAAAACGTTGACCAAGTATTTCGGCAAGCGCGGGGCGCGCGTGGTGGCCGATAACATGGCAGCGGCCCGGCGCGGCTACAACGAAGTGGCCGAAATCGTTCCTCCCAGCGGCGAAGAAGTGCGCGTCCGCCCGCTTAAGGAGCACAAATTCGAGCCCGCCTGCCACTCCGGCAACGGCCTGGTAGAAGCCAATTTCTGCGACAAAGTGATTGGCACCTACGCTCGCGGCCGTGAAGCCGATCTGGATGCCGATGAATACGTGGCACGCAGCCTGATGCCGCCTTCCAGCGCCATGCGCCGCAGCTTCCGCACCCTGGCGCCCGACATTCCTGAACTTATCGCCGCCAACTGCGTGGGCTGCATGGAGTGTGTGAACGCCTGCCCCGATACGGCCATCCTGGCCAAGGCGGTGGAACCGGCAGTGCTGGAGGAGAAGTTGGGCCATATTGAGCGCGCCGACCTGCGCGAATCCCTGCGCGCCGATTTCATCAAGACCAGCAAGTATTACGAGCTCCCGCAGAAGAAGAGCCAGGCAGGCGGGCTGTTCTCCATCTTCGTCGACCCCGACAAGTGCAAAGGTTGCGGCGAGTGCGTGACCGCCTGCGGGCGGCACGAGGCACTGAAGATGGTGGTCAAGGACGGCAACATGGCCAAGTACGACCTGGCCATGGACCTGTACCACCACCTTCCGGAAACGCCGGCGCACCTGCTCAACGAAAAAGCATTAGGGGACATGATGCTGGCCAGCAGATCTCTGCTGTACGCAGGGGGCGGCGGCTCCTGCATGGGCTGCGGCGAGGCCACGCCTATCCGGCTGATGCTGGCGGCCACCGGCTTCGTTTACGGCAATCAGATCGGCATCGTGGCCGCCACCGGTTGCAACAGCGTCTTCGGCTCAACCTATCCTTTCAATCCTTACGCCGTGCCCTGGACCAACTCGCTGTTTGAGAACGCGCCCGCGGACGCGCTGGGGATACGGTTGCGCTGGGACCAGGAAGGTCACCAGAACCGCCGGCTGTGGGTGCTGGGCGGCGACGGCGCTATGTACGACATCGGATTCCAGTCGCTTTCCCGCTTGCTGATGTCGGGCATGGATATCAAGGTACTGGTGCTGGACACGCAGGTGTACTCCAATACCGGCGGCCAGACCTCCACTTCCACGTTTACCGGGCAGGACGCCAAAATGGCGGCTTTCGGCAAGGCGCAGCCGGGGAAGCGCGAGCACCGCAAGGAACTGGGCGAGATCGCCATCATGCATCCCGGTGTGTTTGTGGCCCAGACCACGGCGGCACACCTTAACCACTTCTACAAGACGATCATGGAGGCCAATGCTTATCCTGGGCCGGCAGTCGTGATCGCATACGCCACCTGTCAGCCCGAGCACGGCGTGCCCGACGACCGCTCTCTGGAACAGGCCAAACTGGCGGTAGAATCGCGCACCTTCCCGCTGTTTGTTTACGACCCGCGCAAGGGCGATCGAATCCGCGAATGCCTGAGCCTGGCAGGAAATCCGGCGATGAAGCAGGATTGGTACATTGATCCGCACGACAATCACGCGGTGGACTTCGTCAGCTTTGCCAAGACGGAGGGGCGTTTCGCCCGCCACTTCAACGAGCAGGGCGAGGCCGACGAGTTCCTGAAGCGGGCCACCGAAGATCGCCTGACCAACTGGCATCGCCTGCAGGAGCTGGCGGGGTTGCGGTAGTGCAAGGGTCGGAACTTCGGGGGCGGGCCTGGCCCCGCCCCCACACCTTCTTCGCGCGTGACAAACCGCTGAGCTCTGTGCCAATCTACTCGGCTCCATGACTCCTTTCTTATTTCTTCTTCTGGCCATGAGCTCACAGCCCGCGCCGTATACCAGCAACGTTTCTGTCAATAGCCAGCACGTCACTCGCGATTTTGTGCCGGACGGCGATTTGGATAAGGGCGTCTGGCGGCTCATGCCGCGCGCCGCCTTCGATCACAACTACACGGGCAAAAAGCGCTATCCCGAGCTCAAGACGGAAATAGCCAGCCTGTGGAGCGAGAAATATGTTTACTTCGCCTTCTGGTGTTCTTATCGCGAAATCAACGTCTACAAGGCGGAAGATCCGGCCAAGGAACGTTGGGAGCTGTGGGAGCGCGATGTGGTTGAGGTATTCATCAACCCGGAACCGGAGAAGGCCAACCACTATTATGAATTCGAGGTGGCGCCCAACAACCAATGGTTGGACTTGGAGATTGATCTCGACAAGAAACCGTTCAACGATGCCGGCTGGAACTCCGGGTTCGAGCACGCGGTGCGTGTGGATGAGAAGCGGCACCTGTGGATGTGCGAGATGCGGATTCCGCTCAGCGCGATGAAGGCGCACATTGGTCCCGGCACGCAATGGCGAGGAAATTTCTACCGCGCCGAAGGCATAGGGCCAGAGGAACAACGCTCGCTGCTGGCCTGGAGCACGGTTCCGGCCAGGGACGAAGCGTTTCACAATCCCAGCCGTTTCGGAATCATTCGCTTTGTTCCCTAGGGGCGGCTGCTCCACGGCCTAGAGTGACCGGATAATGTGCCCGATGGGCAGCACCTCCGTTCTTAAGGCGTATATTTTTGGGAAAACGCCTGCGAATGGGAAAGGCGTCCCTTTTGTAAGGGGCGGCGTACGGCAGATGCAGGCACGCCACATGTTAGCGTGGGCCTGTGAGCGGGTCGAACATCGCAGCGGCGCTTGCTCCCAGAGTGCCAGCCTCCCGTGCTGATACCGGCCAGACTGCGGCCGGGAAGCAACCGGTGCGTGTTCTCCTGGTGGAAGACAATGATGACGATGTCATCCTGTTTCGTCACCTGCTGACCGCCGCCCTGCCCCAGCTTCCCGTCCATCTGGCCCACGCGAATGCGCTTGCGCCTGCCCTGGAGCAACTGCAACAAGCTGCTTACGACGTCGTCTTCCTCGATTATCAACTGGGAGTGGAAACCGGGTTCGACGTGCTGCGCGTAGTGCGCCAGCAGGGGCTGGATGTGCCGGTGGTTTTCCTGACGGGACATGGGGACGAGCAGGTCGCAGTGCAGGCCATGAAGTGCGGCGCCTGCGACTATCTCTCGAAAGCCAAGCTTGACGCTTCCACGCTGCAGCACACCCTGCGCTTTGCGCTCAGCTTGTGCGAGCACCAACAGCGCTTGAGGCAGGCGCAGACGGAGCTGCGGACGCGGGAACAGCATTTTCGCGCCCTGGTGGAGCACGCTTTTGACGCCACCGTGCTGATGAATGCGGAGGGCATGATTCTGTGGGCCAGCAACTCCTGTCCCCGGGTGCTGGGCATGGAAGTCCAGCAGCTCATGGGCAGCAATGGCTTCAATCTGCTGGATGGGGAAGAGCCGGGCGGCGCCCGGCGTTTGTGGAACGAGCTGTTGCGGCATCCCGGGGAGCCGGTGCAAGTTATGTTTCACCACAGCAACGGTACAGGGCGTGAGCTCGAAGGCGTGGGCTCAAACTGGCTGGCAGATTCCGCAGTGGGCGCCATGGTCTTTAACTTGCGGGATGTGACCGAGCGGCGGCGGGCAGAAGAGAAGTTGCGCAAGCTCTCCAGCGCCGTGGAGCAGGCGGCCGACATGGTGGTGATGACCGACAGCAATGGCTTGATTGAGTACGTCAACCCCGCGTTCGAAAAACTCACCGGCTACTCTCGCGAGGAGGTCCTGGGAAAAAATCCGCGGCTACTCAAATCGGGAATGCAGGACGCGCGCTTTTACCAGCAGCTGTGGGAGACCATCCTGCGGGGCGAGGTCTACCGCGGGGTGCTGATCAACCGGAAAAAGAATGGTGAATCTTACTACGCGGAAAAGACCATCACTCCGGTGCGCGATCCCTCGGGCCGGATCACCCACTTCATTTCCAACGACCGCGACATCACCGAACGCCGCAAGCTGGAAGAGCAGCTGGCGCAGGTGCAGAAGATGGATGCCATCGGGCAACTGGCCGGGGGAGTGGCCCACGACTTCAATAACCTGCTGATGGTGATCAGCAGCTATGCCGAGCTGATGATGGACGCGCTCCAGCCCGAAAGCCCGCTTCGCCACCACGGCGAAGAGATCCTGAAAGCCGCGCGGCGCGCCGCCGACCTCACCCGCCAGCTGCTGACCTTCAGCCGCAAACAGGTACAGGCGCTGAGCGTCCTCGACCTCAACCGCGCGCTGCAGGAGATCTGCAAAACCCTGCCACGCCTCATCGGAGAGGACATTCAGATCTCGCTGCAACCGGGCAAGGGACTTTGGCCCATCAAGGCGGACCCGGTGCAGGTGGAACAGATCGTAATGAACCTGGCCACGAATGCCCGCGATGCCATGCCCCATGGCGGGCAGCTCAGCCTCCACACCTGCAACGTGGCGCTGGACGAAGCCTACTGCCGCGCGCACCCGGAGGCCACCGCCGGAGCCTATGTTGTGCTCGCGGTCAGCGATTCCGGTAGCGGCATTGATCCCGCTATCCTGCCCCACATCTTCGAGCCTTTTTTTACCACCAAGGAAAAGGGCAAAGGAACCGGGTTAGGCCTGGCCACGATCTACGGGATTGTCAAGCAAAGCGGCGGCCACATCAGCGTGCACAGCGAAGCCGGCGCGGGCACCACCTTCAAGATTTTTCTGCCGCGGGCGCGGGCCGTTACCGCCGGCCTGGAAGCCGCTGTGGGCAGCCCGGAGCAACTGCGCGGCAGCGAGACCGTGCTGCTGGTGGAAGACGAGGATGCCGTGCGCGAGTCGGAACGGGAGTACCTGGAGCAGCACGGATACACGGTTCTAACCGCGGCTAACGGCCCGGCCGCGCTGGAGCTGGTTGCCGGCTGTGGCCGCGAGATTCATCTTCTGGTCAGCGACGTGGTCATGCCCAAAATGAGCGGCAGCGAACTGGGAGAGCAGTTGCTGGCCCGGCGGCCCGGGCTGAAGGTGCTCTACGTTTCCGGCTACGCGGAAAATACGGTTCTGCAGCACGGATTGGCGGAGCTGGGCAGCAGGTTTCTGCACAAGCCGTTCACCCTGAAGGCGCTGGCTACAAAAATCAGGGAAGTACTGGATGCGGGAGAGGCAGCGCAGAAGGGAAAGAATTGATTTATGGCGACGCCAGCACATGTCCGTGATGCCGGCAATGTCCCTGGTCCCCGGGAAGTCACGATACCGACCCTGCCTTCTTCGGGCCGCATTTCTCCTGAGCGTCTTGTCGCGCAACTACCGCCGGATCTGTCGCCACGCTGGCCTGGAATGGTAATGGCGGTTACAGGCACAATTAGCTTGGCTATGGGCCTGCTGGTCGTGATCGGCTGGCACACCGGACACATCCTTCCTTCCAGCAACCTTTTACTCGAGTCAGAGCCCGTACGCTACAACGCCGGGTTATGTTTCCTGTTTGGCGGCATCGCCCTCTTGCTGCTGGTGCGCGGCCAGTTTGGGCTAGTATGGCTGGCGTCGGCGCCGGTGGCGATTGTTGGCTTGCTTACTGGCTGTGAGTATGCTTTCACCCTTAACCTGGGCCTCGACGACCTGTTCTTCCGAACCTCCGAGTTGGCACCCTCGATTCCGCCCCGCATGGCACCCAACACCGCGATGTGTTTCACGCTGCTGGGCGGCGCCTTGCTGCTGGCAAGCGAGAAACCGCGTGCTCTGGGCAACGGCGCGCAGGCCGTCGTGGCGGCCTTGGCAGCGGCTGTGGGCCTGGTAGGGTTCATTGGATATGTGGCCGGTGTGCCCGCCGCCTACAGCTGGGGAAGGTTCACGCCCATGGCCGCGCCTACCGCGGCGGTCATGTGCGCGCTCGGACTTGGAGTGATTGCTTTCGCCTGGCGGCAGTACACGGCGGGCTCCGCCGGCGTGCCTCGGTGGTTACCGCTGGTCGGCGCCTTGACCCTGACGGCTGGTTCAGTTGCCTTGTGGCAGGCCTTACACGTGCTGCATCCCGAATCCGCGCTGGATGTTTTGATATTGGTCATGGGACTGATGCAGGCGGCTCTGCTCTACCTGGTGCTTCACCTTCTGCGCAGCATGCGGGAGCGGGCGCAGCAACTGCGTCAGCTCAATACTGTGCTGCACATCCAGATGAGCTCTTTGGAGCGTGCGGAACGGGAACTGCAGGGCAGACAGGCATATACACGCTCCCTGATTGAAGCCAGCCTTGACCCCCTGGTCACAATATCCCCGGACGGCAAAATTACCGATGTGAACGCGGCGACCGAAGCGGCCACCGGGTGCTCGCGGCAGGAACTGGTCGGAACCGACTTTTGCGATTACTTCACCCAGCCCAACCGGGCGCGGGCGGGATACCAGCAGGTATTCCGGGAAGGAATCGTCCGCGATTACGAACTGGAAATTCGGCATCGCGAGGGCCGCCTCATCCCGGTGGTGTACAACGCTGCCACTTACCAGGACCGGGCCGGGGCGGTAATCGGTGTCTTCGCCGCCGCCCGGGACATTACCGAGCGCAAGAAAACAGAACAAGCCCTCCGCTATAGCGAAGAACGGTATCGCGCGTTGCTGGTGGCCACTGCCCAGGTGGTCTGGACTACTCCCCCTGACGGCATGGTTGAGGATATGCCGATGTGGCGGGAGTACACCGGCCAAACCGTGGAGCAGGTGCGCGGCTGGGGCTGGCTGGAGGCCCTCCACCCGGAGGACCGCGAGCGCACGGCTGCGGTCTGGTCGAAGGCTGTAGAAACGCGCAGCATGTATGAAACGGAATTTCGTATCCGCCGCAGCGACGGCCAGTACCGCCATTTTTCTATCCGCGGGGTGCCGGTTCTGGAGCAGAACGGCAGTATTCGCGAGTGGGTCGGCACCTGCACTGATATTCACGAACGCAAGCAGATCGAGGATGAGCTGCGCCGGCAGGCGGCGCTGCTCGATCTCGCCCACGACGCCATCCTGGTCCGCGACCTGCAAAGCAAAGTCGTGTACTGGAATCGGGGAGCAGAGGAAACGTACTCCTGGAGTGCGAAAGAAGCGGTCGGGCGACTCGTCCACGAACTCCTGCAGACCAGATTTCCGGTGCCGCTGCCAGACATCGAGGCCGCCTTTCTGCAGAACGGAGAGTGGGAGGGAGAACTCCAGCATTTCACGCACGAGGGCAGAAGCATCGTCGTGGCCAGCCGCTGGTCGTTGCAGCGCGACCGCAATGGCGCTCCCGCTAACATTCTCGAAATCAACCGCGACATCAGCGATCGCAAGCAACTGGAAGACAGCCTGCGCCAGCGCACGCTGGAATTGGAAAACAGCGTGGCCGAACTGGAGGCTTTCAGCTACTCAGTTTCTCACGATCTGCGGGCGCCGCTGCGCAGCGTTGACGGCTTCAGCCAGATCCTGCTGGAGGATTACCGGGATGAAGTGGATGCCGAAGGTCAGGACTACCTGCGGCGGATCCGCGTGGCCAGCCAGAACATGGGCCAGCTCATTGATGCCTTGCTGCAGCTGTCGCGGGTGATGCGCAGCGAGCTCGCGCGCGAGCCGGTGGATTTAAGCCTGCTGGCGCTCTCCACTGCGGCCCTGATTCAAAAGGCCGAGCCCTCGCGGCAGGTGCGCTTGCACATAGCTAATGGGCTGCAGGCTCGAGGCGACCGCCGCCTGCTGGGAGTGGCGTTGCAGAACCTGCTGCAAAACGCATGGAAGTTCACCGCCCGCAACCCGGACCCAAACATTGAATTCGGCAGCACGCAGAAGGACGGCACCACCGCCTACTACGTGCGCGATAACGGCATCGGTTTCGACATGACGTATGTGGGTAAGCTGTTCACGCCCTTCCAGCGCCTGCACGCCAGGGAGCAGTTCGAGGGCACGGGCATCGGGTTGGCCACGGTGCAGCGCATCATCAAGCGCCACGGCGGGCGGGTATGGGCGGAAGGCGCGGTGGGCAAAGGCGCAACTTTTTATTTTTCGTTGGAGTCATAGCGGCCAACGATCGGAACAGGAGTGAAAATGGAAAGTACAAGCATCCTGCTGGTGGAAGACAACCCGGACCACGAAGCGCTCACCATTCGTGCGCTGAAAAAGGCGCACGTGCTGAATGACATCGTCGTGGCCCATGATGGCGCCGAAGCGCTGGAGCTGCTGTTCGGGGTTGAAGGCGATCCGGGCCGGCCGCCGGTTCCCCTGCCGCAATTACTTCTGCTCGACCTTAAGCTGCCCAAAGTAGACGGCCTGGAAGTGCTCCGCCGGGTGCGGGAGACACCCCGAACCAAGCTGATTCCGGTGGTGGTGCTGACTTCTTCCGACGAAGAAGGAGACGTGGTAACCAGCTACCGCCTCGGGGCCAACAGCTACGTCTGCAAGCCGGTAGACTTTGTGCAGTTCATGGAGGCAACCAAGCAGCTCGGGCTGTATTGGCTGGTGCTGAACGAGGCTCCCAAGCGGGCAAAGGCGGCGGCCGGACGCTGAGGCGGTTGGAAGAACCGAAGCAATCGGCCATAGCCGGTTTGCGAATTTGCATCCAACGGGCGTGCCTAAGCAGCCACAGCCGGTCGCTCTGGATTCTTCACGGCGTAGTGTTCACGAAATTTTCGAAGGCGTGTCGCGCAACGCGCGTGAGGAGTTGAAGCGCTCCTCCCACGCTCTGGCCTTCTCTGGATTGGCTGGTGGCGTCGCCATGGGACTCACCGGTCTGGCGGTGGCCATCACCTTGGCCGTGCTCGGCTCCAGTCAGAACGCACAATTCGTCGCTTACCTGTTCTATCCCATAGGTTTCATCGCGGTCATCATAGGGCGCGCCCAACTGTTCACGGAAAACACCCTCTACCCGGTCGTGCTGGTCCTGGATGAGCACAAGCACGTAGGAAACACCCTGCGGCTCTGGGGCGTGGTGTTTCTGAGCAATGTGGCGGGCGCGCTGGGCTTCGGGTTGTTGGCCATCAAAACGGGTGCGCTCGAGCCGAAGGTGGCGGAAATCTTAGCCAGCCTGGGACTGCAGATGGTGGCGCAAACCTCCGCCCACGCTTTCTGGTCCGGCGTCATCGGGGGGTGGCTGATTGCCCTGGTGGCCTGGATGGTGACCGCCAGCCACTGGACCATCGGGCAGATCCTGATGATCTGGTTCCTGAGCTTTGTGGTGGGGCTGGGACACTTTGCCCACTGCATTGCGAGCAGCGGCGAAATCTGGAGCGCAGTTTTCGCCGGCCTGGTGCCGGTGAGCCAGTACTTCCGCTGGCTGGCCTTTGCCACGCTGGGCAACATCGTGGGCGGGATCATGATCGTCAGCATCCTGAACTACGGCCAGGTGAAAGCCGGGCACGAAGGCTGAGCGCGTGTGCTTTTACCACATTCGACGGTACTTATTCGCAGCGGAATTGCTTCGCAGACTCCTCACGGGCAACCTGCCCTTCAACTCTGGTTTCTAGGTGATAGCGGGGCGCAGGTGCGCAAGAAGGGGGTGTGAGTGCCGGGTCGGGTCCTCAGGGCCATTACGCTCTCCAGTATTGAATTCATGTTCCTCGTCGGGCTCTGGATGCTGTTTGTCAGCCAGATGCAGCGGGCGGAGTTCATCGCCGGAGTATGCGCGGCGGCGCTAGGCGCGGTCGGGGATGGGATAGTCAAATCAAAACGCTTCGCCAAGTTTCGCCCCAGGCCGCAATGGTTATTGCTGTTTTCCTGGGAACCGTGGTACGTGCTGGAGGGGTCGGCCGCGATCCTGTGGGCTTTAGCCAAGCGGCTGCTGGGAAGGAAGTCGGAAGCGCAATTCCGGGTAATCCCATTCCGTTCCGGCGGCGATGATTCTGAGTCAGCGGCGCGCCGCGCCCTGGCCATCGTCACCGTCAGCATTTCTCCTGAAACTATCGTCGTCGGCATCGACCGCCACCGGGAGTTCATGCTTCTGCATCTGATTGCGCCCACCGCCACCCCCAAGATAGCCCGTAAGCTGGGGGCTACGGGATGAACGTGTGGCTGCTGGGATCGGCAGTTCTGCTTTTTGCCCTGGTGCCGTGCGGGATTGCGAGCTTCCGCGGCGAGACCATGGAGCGCCTGGTGGGGCTCGAGATGGCGGGCATGATCGTCACCTTGTTGTTGGTGATGCTGGCCGAAGGCATGGGGCGGGTCAATTTCTATGACTTAGCGCTGGCGCTGGCTCTGCTCGCTTTTGGCGGTGGCCTGGTGTTCGCGCGTTTTCTGGAGCGGTGGCTATGAGCGCGGGCACCATTGCCGTGGAAGTGCTGGTATGGGTGGCGGTGGCCACCTGCCTGATCTGCTGCCTGGGCATCGTGGTGATGAAGGATTTTTTCGAACGGCTACATTACATGGCCCCCGTGAGCACGGTCGCGACTGTGGCACTCCTGGCCGCTGTCGTCATCGAGCAGGGCTGGGGCCAAGCGGCAATCAAGATGAGCCTGATTGTGGTGGTGCTCTTTCTGATGAACGCAGTACTAGCTCACGCCACTGCGCGCGCAGCCCGGGTGCGCGAACTGGGCCACTGGCAGCCCGCGCTGGGCGAGAAGATCGAGGGAGTGGACCAGATTGAAGGCAGGCGGCACCACCGTTAGGTCGGTAAATCATGCTGTTTCTGCAATTCACCATTCTGAGCTTCGTGGCGGTTACCGCCACCGCGGTGGTGCTCACGCGCGATCCCGCCAAGCAGGCGATCGGCATCAGCTTCTATGGGCTGGTGATGGCGCTGATGTTCTTTATTTTCCAGGCGCCGGATGTGGCCTTGTCGCAGATCGTGATTGGCGCGGTGGCGCTGCCGCTGATGATTCTGCTGGCGCTGACCAAAATCCGCCGCCATGAAGAAGAACAGCGGGAGCGGAAGGAGAAGAAAGCCGCATGAAGCGCCGGGGCCGCATGATCTTCTTTTTGTTGTCGGCAGCCGTTTTCGCCGGCGTGTACCTCTGGGGTCTGAAAGGTTTGCCTGCCGTGGGCCACTACCGTGGACCCTACGGCGACGTGCTCAACCAGGTGGCCACCTACGAGCGTCACGTGACCGATATAGTCACTGCCGTGAACTTCGACTACCGCGGCTTCGATACGCTGGGCGAGGAGTTCATCCTCTTCATGTCGGTCGTGGGAGGAACGGTTCTGCTGCGCCGCCAGCGGGAAGAAGAAAAGAGCGAGCACAAGGACCAGGCCCTCTCCGATGAGAGTCCTGAACGGCAGGCGCCCGAGCCCAGCGATGCCACCCGTGTGCTCACGTTGGGTCTGGTCGGACCGCTGGTGGTTTTCGGGCTCTACATTGTGGCCCACGGACAGCTCACGCCGGGAGGCGGATTCCAGGGTGGAGTAATCCTGGCGACTGCACCCCTGCTGGTGTACCTGGCCGGCGACCTGAAAAAGTTCAAGCAGATCACCTCGCACACACTGGTGGAAGTAGCGGAGGCAGCGGGCGCCGGTGCCTATCTGGCCATCGGTTTTGCTGGCTTAATTTTGGGTGGCGCGTATCTGCGCAATGTTGCCGCCCTGGGCAAAACCGGAATGATCAACTCCGGTGGAACGATCGCCCTGATTAATCTGGCCACCGGCTTGGAAGTGGCTGCCGGTTTCGTGCTGCTGCTCTACGCCTTCCTGGAGCAGACCCTCGAGATTCGCCTGCGAGGCGGCAAGTGAGCTTTTTCCCCTATGCAGTGGCGGCCTGGCTATTCGTCATCGGCCTGTACGGAATCGTTACCAGCCGCAACTTTGTGCACCTGGTGATCTGCCTAGCAGTGCTGCAATCCTCCACTTACGTGCTGCTGCTCTCTATCGGTTACCGGGTAGGTGGCACCGCTCCGGTCTTTGCGGGAGTACGGGTGGGTACCCCGGCCGTCGATCCGGTGGTGCAGGCACTCATGCTCACCGACATTGTGGTGGAAGCCACTGTGGTGGCCTTGCTGCTGGCCCTGGCCCTGCAGTTGCACAAACGTGCCAACACGCTGGATCCCGACAAACTGAAGGCGCTGGAAGGCTGATGTCCACCCTGGCTCCGCTGCCGGTCGTCATCCCTCTTTCGGTAGCCGCTATTCTTTCTGCGCTGAACAAATTTGTGGGCCGCCGGCTGTCGGAGGCGTTGGCCATTCTCACAACCATCGCCACTGGCCTGATCTGCGGAGAGTTGCTGCTTCAGGCGCGGGTGCAACCCGTCATCCATTGGTTTGGAGGCTGGACGCCCCGGGCCGGCGTGGCCCTGGGCATTTCCTTCGTCATTGATCCCATCGGCGCCGGAGCGGCGGTGTTCACCAGCTTGCTGGTGCTGGCAGCGCTGATCTTCTCTCTACATTACTTCGACACCGTCGGCACGCTGTTTCACGTGCTCATGCTGGGGTTTCTGGGTGCGATGTGTGGATTCGCTCTCACGGGCGACCTGTTCAACCTGTTCGTGTTCTTCGAGCTGATGAGCGCCTCAGCGTTCGCACTGTGCGGCTATAAGGTGGAGGAGCCGGAGTCTATGCAGGGCGCCCTGAACTTCGGCATCACCAACACCGTGGGCGCATTCCTCGTGCTCAGCGGGATCGGGCTGCTCTACGGCCGCACGGGCGCGCTCAACATGGCGCAGATTGGGCGCACCTTGGGCGGCAATCTGGATGGCCTGGTGATCACCGCTTTTGTGTTCATTATGGCCGGATTCTTCGTCAAGGCAGCCGTGTTCCCCTTCCATTTCTGGCTGGCAGATGCGCACGCGGTGGCGCCTACGCCGGTGTGCGTGCTGTTTTCCGGCATCATGGTGGAGCTGGGCATTTACGCCGTTCTGCGTGTGTATTGGGTCATATTCGACGGGCCCTTCGCAGCGCATCGCTGGGACGTACGTGCCCTGCTGCTGGCTGTGGGCTCCATCACCGCGGTGGTGGGGGCGGTCATGTGCTTTGGTCAGCGTCATATCAAGCGCCTGCTCGCCTTCTCGACGGTCAGCCATGTCGGGCTGCTGACCATCGGCTTCGGCGTGCTTAAGGAGGATGCGCTGGCCGGGGTGGCTCTGTACGTCCTCGGACATGGTTTGGTTAAGGCGGCTCTGTTCCTGGTCGCGGGGCTGCTGCTCCACCGGTTCAGCAGCGTGGATGAGCTGGAGCTCCATGGCCGCGCGTGCCGAATGCATGCTACGGGCGTGGTGTTCTTCGCGGCGGCCCTCGGGCTGGCATCCATGCCCGGGTTCGCCACCTTCCTTGGTGAATCAGGAATTATTGACGGCGCTAAAGGGATCGGCCAGGGCTGGGTACGTGCCGTGTTCGTCATCTCCGGAATGCTCACTGCCGGGGCCGTCCTGCGCGTCTGGGGCCGGGTTTTCCGTGGTATGGGTAAAGCCGACGATGCCGAGACTGCGAGCGCCAAGAAGATAGACGAGGGTCGCGAGACCAAGGCGGCTTCCCATGGCATTCCCGCCGCGATGTTTGCTCCTGCGGCAGGGCTGGTGTTGCTGGCCATTGCAATCGGGCTGACGCCAGGAGTGAAGCGCGCGGTCCGCACCGCCGCCATCGTCATGCAGGATCGCACGGGTTACCAGGCACGCGTGCTCGAACATGCCTGGATCTCGGTGACGCCCGCGGAGGAAGAGCACACGCCGATCGGCAAGGGCCTGGCATGGTCGTTTGGCACAACCGCCGCCGCGCTGGCTCTGGCATTTCTGTCGCTCTCCCCCTACTGGCCGACCAAGCATGTTCTGGTGCGCCCGGTGGCCAAAACCGTGCATCTCCTGCGCGCGATCCACAGCGGCCATGTCGGCGATTACGTAGCTTTTCTTACCTTCGGGGTGGCGGCGTTTGGAGTGGTCCTGGCCGTTCTCATTCATCTCCGATAGCTCTGCAGGGACGTGTTCTGAAGCGGTGTTGTGGTCCGCCGCTCTCACCATCCTTCCGGAGGTAACCTCAGCCGCAAGCACAAGCATCCCATTGGCAAGTTCATAGGAGGCATGCAATGGCGAGGAAGTCCAGGGTGTTAACCGACCATGACCAAATCCGCAGGTGGGCGGAAGAGCGCGACGCGCAACCGGCTTGTGTTCGCGGCACGGGCAGCGAAGAGGATGTGGGGATGATCCGTCTCGATTTTCCCGGCTATAGCGGAGAGACTTCGCTTGAGCCCATCGATTGGGACGAGTGGCTGCAGAAGTTTGACGAAAACAACCTTGCACTGCTGGTGGAGGACCAAACCGCCCGCGGCGAGCAGAGCAATTTCAACAAGATTATCGGGCGTGAAACCGCAGCGGCCCGCTCGGAAGGCCGCAAAACATCCCGCCGCGCGGAACGTGGGTCGAAGCGTGCGGAAACTCGTGCCACCGGCCGGCGGTCGCGGGCTTCCTCGCGCGCGAGTTCGAGTCGCGGAAAGCGTTCGCGTTCGGGTGCCACGCGTGCCACAAGTTCACGTTCTTCCCGGTCCCGTTCCGGGCGTTCAACCAGCGCGCGTGGAACCAGCAGCCCGAGCAGCAGTTCGAGCTCACGTTCGCGCACGGCCCGCACAACCACTGGTAAAAAGCGGGCACAAAGCGTACGCGGGAAATCGCGTTCCCGGCGGCGCGCAGCCTGATGCCACTGCGAAAAGACGATCCTGACCCTCCTCAACCACCGGGGCAGCAGCCGCCTGCTCCGGTGGAAGAGCCTCCGGATCCACCCCAGTCGGATCCCCCTGCCCCGGTTCGCGAACCCGGGCCCACTCCCCCCACGCGAATGTCCCCAGGGTGACAAGGAAGCATTGGTCTACGAAGCGAGAGCAACAGCTGTGGTTTCGGTGTCTCTGAATTGCTCTGGTCTACTCGATCTGGACCAACCCGCCGGGTTCGGGTATAGCCTCGGGGTTGGAGGGCCGTTGAGGGGCGCGCCAGTTATCAACGTAAGCCACCTGGTGCACGCAGGAAACGGTGCAGTGCGGAGCGCAGGATTTTTCGGTCAAATATTCGCGGCGGATATCCTCCACCGTATACTGCATCAGCGGCTTGGCCGGGTAGCCGCGCTGCTGCGAGCAATAGTGCACCAGCCCATCCTCGCAGACGTAAAGGTAGCGGGCGCCGGCGCGGCAGCGCCATTGGTTGGGCCGCGCATCCGCAATATTATCCTGGAAAGAGTTAATGCGGGCATAGCTGCCCTTTTCCATTGCCTTCATCTGGCGGTAGACTTCGCGTTCTTGCGCGCCGAGCGGCTGCAGTTGGCCATCGCCGTCGTGAATGATGCCCACCGTGGAGGTGAAGCCCAGTTCCACGGCGCGGCGCCCCACCGCCAGCGCATCATCGGGATTGCGAATGCCTCCACCCACCACCGAATTGATGTTGACGTGAAAATCGGCGTGTTCCGCCAGCAGTTGCAGCTTTTTGTCCAGGACCTTCAGGCTCTTTTTAGAAACGTCGTCGGGCATGACGTTATCAATGGAGATCTGCAGGTGCTCCAGTCCGGCACGGTTTAAGCGCTGGATGCGCTCGGCGGTGAGCAGGTATCCGTTGGTGATCAGGCCGGCAATAATGCCATGCCCACGAGCTCGCCCGATGATGCTGTCCAGTTCCGGATGAAGCAGAGGTTCGCCGCCGCTGATGCAGACCACTGTAGTTCCCAACGCCGCCAGTTTGTCTACCCGCTGAAACATGGTTTCCAGCGGCACCGGCTTGGAAAAATCATCGTACTCATTGCAGTATTTGCAGGCCAGGTTGCAACGGCGGATGGGAATGATGTGTGCCAAAATGGGATGATCGGTGTCGGCAAGACCCTTAAAAATCATCGTCAATTCGCGGAAACGGCGACGGAGCTGCAACAGTCGTCTTCTGGCCAGCACACGGCGGGTCGGCATAGCGTTTGAATATCTAGTAAATCACATCGCCTGAATGACTTGCATAGGTCTGTCAGCGTGTGGCGGCTTTTTGGGGGTAAATGGTAATTTCCCGAGCCCGGGGCAGGGCTGTGGCTTTGGCACTAGAGTGCGTTTGTGCTCATCGGTCCGGTAACCCCGGTGTGATTTGGCGGGCTTCCGACCCCTGACTCCGGCCCCCGGCGCGTCAGAACAATCCCACAGTGCCGCGCACCGACTCAATCAGCTTTTGGGAGTCGTAGCCGATGCCGTCCTTGAAAACCGTGTCCATCTTCTCGATATCGTTGATATTGGTCGAGGGATCGCCATGGATGAGCACCAGGTCGGCCTGCTTGCCTGCGGCGATGGTCCCAATATGCTGCAGCTGGCCCTCATATTGGGCGCCGTTGGCGGTGGCGATGTGGATAGCCTCGATGGGGGTGAAGCCGGCTTCCACCAGCAGTTCGATTTCGCGCTGGTCCCCGAAGCCGGCCAGCACGCCGCCGATGCCCGTGGGGTCGCAGCCCGCCAACAGCAAACCGCCGGCCTTGACGAACTCGTGCTCGAACTGCAGCTCCTTTTTGAAGAGTGTGCCAGTTTCTGGCGAGGGACGGCTGGCGCGTGCCTCCAGGTAGTTGATTTCGGCCTGCGGCAACATGGAATCCAGCACTTCTTTACGCAGAGGTGGGCGGCCGGGCACATCCAGTTCGAAAACTGGCAAGGTCGAGGTCACAGCTACATGGCGATCAATCAGAGCGTGCATCATCTTCTGAACCGCGGGGCCGTCCACGTCCTGCTTCAGCAGTGACTCCTCCGTCGCTTTGCCGCTGGGGCAAACATCCGGCTGCTTGCCGGGGACGAATTCGGTATCCACGAATAGCGGTCCGTGCTCCAGGTCATCAATGCCCAGCTGCGCCGCTTCGGTTTGTGTCACCGAGCACAGGTGGCCGGTTACTTTGATGTTGCGCTTGTGGGCTTCCCCAATGGCCGCACTCAGCTCGGCGCGAGTGATGTTCATATACGCCTTGAATGAGGTGACGCCCTGGTCTGCCCAGTAATCCACCAGCTTGCGGGCGTCGTCCGGGCCGGTGAGGTAATGCATCTGGGTGAAAAACGAATGCGGTCCCTCCAGGTAGGGCCCGGTGACTTCAATTTTTGGACCAGGCATCTTACCCTCATCAATCAACTGCTTGATGTTCAGGTCGGCATAGGGTTCCAGGCTGCCGGCGGTCCGCATCGAGGTTACGCCTCCGGCGAGATAAAGCCGGGGAAAGCTGAAGCCGACCTCCTTGAGCATGATGGGCTGCGCCAGCGAGCCATCCGGATTGCGCGCCAGACCCGCGGCGTAAAACAGGTGCTCGTGCATCATGACCAGGCCGGGGATCAGGCTGTAGCCGGGCAGGTCGAGCACCTTGGCATTGGGCGGAACTGAGGCGCTACCGGCATCGCCCACCGCTTGGATCTTGCCCCCGGAGATGATAACCGTCTGGTTGGCGCGCGCCGGCGCCCCCGTGCCATCAATCACACGGACATGGGTCAGAACAATGACGGGCGCATCCACCTTGACGAACTGGCGCACTTCCGGAGCGAGGGAAGAAGCCGATTGAGCAGCGCTCATTAAGGACGCGGTAAAGATGAGGCCGCATATCAACGGCAAGGTTCTGGTTCGCATGTGATGGCTCCTGGAAGACTTCTTCGGGCCAAGCATTGTACCTGAGGGACAACAGTTAAAATCAGCACTCAGCGTCCCGCCCTCGAGAATCGAAATCGTTTTAGAGCGGGAAACCTAAACGCAGCCGGTAACATTTCTGCATAGTTTTGATGAAATCCCGTAAGACCGTTCACGGACTGAGTGCTGAATGCTGACTGCTGAATGCTGATTCTCCACTGCCCACCGCGTTCCGCACTGCGGCCCGCGCCAGGATGCGCGTGGAATCGAGCGTTGGCAGGGGTGAACTCTCTTGCGTGACCAGCAGCGGGATTTCCGTGCAGCCCAGCACCACAGCATCACAGCCCGCCGCTTTGAGCCGGCCGATGACTTCAATGAAATAGGACAGCGATTCCGGCGTGAACTTCCCATACACCAGTTCGTCCATGATGATCTGGTCAATGCGCTCGCGTTGCTCGGCACTAGGCACCGCGTGCTCAATGCCAGCGGCCGCCAGCTTAGCGGGATACACCGGGCCCTCCATGGTGTAGCGCGTGCCCAGCAGCGCCAGGCGGCGATAGTTCTGGCGGCGCGCCTCGTTGGCGACTTCCTCTACTATGTGCAGCCAGGGGCGGAGCGAGCGCGGCGCCACCCGATCGAAAGCACGGTGGATAGTGTTGTCCGGGCAGATAAGAAAATCAGCGCCGACGCGGGCCAGTTTCTCCGCCGACGAGAGCATGAGCTCGGCCACTCCCTGCCAGTCGTCCGCGTAAATGCAGCGCATGTAGTCGGCCAGGGAATGGGTATGCATCGACACTTCAGGATGGGCATGGCGGCCCATCACCGCCGCACCTTCCAGGCAGATGGTGCGGTAACAGAGCGCCGCGCCTTCCGCGCTGCAAGCCACGATGCCGATGTGAAGAGACATATAAATTGAGTAATTGAGTAATTCCGTAATTGTGCAATTGAGTGACCTGGTAACCGCGTACTGTCCAATGCCGATTGGGGATTGGGCGACAGCGCTCCAAGCGGCCCTACGTTCTGGCCGGTATCGCCGGTCTTGCAATTACCCGACTACCAAATTACACAATTACTCAATTCCAGAGGCCGCGTCCACTTGATTCAGGAACGCCAACTTCTTTTCCGCCGGCAAAAACGACGCCTCGAACGAGTTGCGCGCAATCTCGCGCAACTGCTCATCACTAAAACCGAACGCATCCTGCGCCAGCTGGTACTCTCGCCCCAACGACGTGCCGAAGATGCCGGGATCGTCGGAATTGAGCGTGACCATAATGCCGGTGTCGAAGTACATCCGAAGCGGGTGCTCCTGCAACGTACGGCAACAACTGGTGCGCAGGTTGCTGGTGATGGAGATCTCCACCGGAATCTGCCGCTGCACCAGTTCGGCCATCAGTTCGCGGTCATACCAGGCAGTCAGCCCATGGCCGATGCGCTCCGCCTTCAGGTTCATGGCGCCCCAAATGGACTCGGGTCCGGTGGTCTCCCCGGCGTGAGCCACAAGATGCAATCCCTGCTCGTGGGCATAAGCGAAAGTATCGCGGAATAATTCGGGCCCGGCACGGCGCTCGTCACCGCCAATGCCGAAGGCGACCACGTTGCGGTCGCGGTAACGCACGGCGGTTTCAGCCACCTGTTGAGCGCGTTCCGGTCCGAAGTGGCGGGTAGCATCAAAAATCCACATCAACGAGACGCCAAAATCGCGCTCACCCCGGGCGCGGCCTCGTTCCAGCGCCTCAAAAATGGCGTCGAAATCCTTGCCTTGCCAGTGGCACACGCCCACCGAAACGTACACCTCGGCGTGCAGCACGTTTTCTGAACGCAGCCGCTGCATCAACCGGTAGGTGATCAGTTCCCAGTCCTCGGGGGCACGCAGATGCTCGGTGACCGCCTTGAACGCCATGAGAAAGCCGTTGAAATCATGGTACTTGTAAAGGCGCTCGACCTCGGCCAGGTTGGCGCCGGGGATCCCGTGGCGCTGCCGCAACTCCACCAGCGTGGCCGGTTCCACCGATCCTTCCAGGTGCAAATGCAGCTCCGCTTTAGGCAGGGAAAGGACGAAAGGGCTGGGTGGCGCCAGTTTGTAATCGAAGGTGATCTGCTGGCCGGAGCTCATACCCGATTCGACGTGGCAAACTCGCTGTGGTGCCGGCTGTAGAAGAAGTAAATAACCAGTCCGATGCCCAGCCAGATGAAGAAGCGCAGCCAGGTGATGACTAGCAGCCCGCTCATCAAGCCCACACACAGAACCACGGAAATCAGAGGGAACCAGGGCACAAAGGGAACCTTGAATCCGCGTTTGCGCTCGGGCTGGGTGCGGCGCAGCACGATCACTCCCAGTGAAACCAGCAGGAACGCGAACAGCGTGCCGATGTTCGACAGGTCGGCGGCTTCGCTGACGGCAAAGATGCCCGCCGGAATGCCCACCGCAAACCCTGCAATCCAGGTGGACCAGTGCGGCGTCTTGAACTTCTTGTGTACCGCGGAAAACAGCTTGGGAAAAAGACCATCGCGCGACATGGCATACCAGATGCGTGCCTGCCCGTATTGGAACACGAGCAACGAAGAGATCATGCCCATGAGCGCGCCAATGATGATTACCGCCTGCGACCACTTGTTGGCCGCCAGATGTTGCAGCGCGTAAGCCACCGGAGCTTGCGCCGCCTCTCCGGAGGTGAAGGCCGGGTACTTCATCATGCCCAGCAGCACGATGGAAACTCCTACGTAAAGGATGGTGCAGACAATCAGCGAGCCGATGATGCCGATGGGCAAATCACGTTGCGGATTTTTCGCCTCCTCTGCCGCGGTGGAAACCGAATCGAAACCTATGTAGGTGAAGAACACGATGGCGCCGCCGCTAACCACGCCGGCGAAGCCGGACGGCGCAAACGGCTTCCAATTGCCAGGATGAACCAGCATCCCGCCGATCACCAGAAAAGTAAGGATGGCTCCGATCTTGATGGCCACCATCACGTTGTTGGCCTCGGCCGACTCGCGCACACCGCGCACCAGCAGTACAGTCAGGATGAAAACGATCAGAAATGCTGGAATATTGAAATACGCGCCGGTCCAGTGGCCGGCGTCCCACACCGGGGTGGACCACCTGTCCGGCAAATTCACGCCGAACGAGGCTAGCTGTGCCTTGGTATAAGCGCCGAAGCCAATGGCCACCACCACATTGCTGACCACGTACTCCAGAATCAGGTCCCAGCCGATGATCCAGGCGAAGATTTCGCCCAGGGTGGCGTAGGAGTAGGTGTAGGCGCTGCCAGCGATGGGGATCATCGAGGCGAGTTCGGCATAGCACAGTCCGGCAAAGCTGCAGGCAAAGGCCACCAGCAAGAACGAGAGGGCGATGGCCGGGCCCGCGGCCGGGCGTCCGTGCATGAGAACGCTGGACGTGTTGCCATGCCGTACCAGGCCGATTAGCAGGTCCATGACCTGCGCGTGCAGGATGGAAGGTACCGTAAAGTTCTCGCCCGCCGCCGCCGTGCCCGTGAGCACGAAGATACCGGAGCCGATGATGGCGCCGATGCCCAGAGCGGTCAGACTCCACGGTCCCAGCGTTTTCTTGAGCCGATGTTCGGGATGTTCGGCTTCGGCGATCAGCTTGTCTATGGATTTCTTGGCAAGCAGTTGGCTGCCCTGGGGGGCTGCGGGAGGTTGTTTGGCTTCCTTCGTGGTCGTCTCTGCCACTGTGCTCCTGTGGGGCCGTGTTTTTTTTGTGTGAGCCCGGTGGGCGGTGTGTGGGCCCGGGGCTTTGCCCCGGGCGGGCGGGGCGAAGCCCCGCCCCTACACAAGCTCCTACCGTTTCGCCTGGCCGCGTACCATCTTCTTCACCTTGCGCTTCTTCGAGCCGCGAGCGTAATCCCGCTTCTTTTTGGGATTCTTCTGCTCTTGCTCTTTGCGCTTGGCGCGCTTGCTTTTCTTGCGTTCTTCTTTGCTCAGACTCTTAGTATTTGCCATGAGTGCGTCTTTCTCTCCGTTGAATATTCCCTAATTGATCATCCCTGAGGGCTGAAGCCTCTCGGTGTGACTCTAATTGCCAGCTACCCACTTCCATTTCTAGGCCTTTTCCAGCTGCGCGTACTTCTCCACCAGCTTTTTCAGGCCAAATCGAGGAAATTGTACAGTAATCTTAGCTTCTTCACCTTCTCCTTCGCGCTTGTAGACGGTCCCTTCGCCATATTTGGGGTGGCGGACCCTCTGCCCTGGCCGAAACCCCCGGCTTCCGGTAGGCGGGGGAACCGCAACCTTGGGGCGGGAGAACTTTTTGCCGCGGGACGCAAAAAACTCGGCGATGTTATCAATTGAATTGTAAGTAGGCCCGCCGTAGCTGGTCTTAGGCTGGTTCCGGCCAACTCCTCCGCCGCCGGAATTGCCCTTCCAGGCCAGGCTCTGGTCCTCGTCTTCGTAGGCGTAGTGGCGGTCTTCTCCATGGGAACGCGAATCGGCCCCGCTCCAGGCAGGCCGTCGCCCCGACTCCACGTGTCCTGCCCCAACCCCGGCTCGGCGGGGAGACCCCAAATCCTCCAGCAACTGCGCCGGCACCTCCTCCAGGAACCGCGAAGGAATGGCGGCCTCGGGCAGGTCGGTGCCATAGCGCCGCCGGTATAGAGCACGGGTCAGGATAAGCGCGTTCATGGCGCGGGTCATGCCCACATAGCACACCCGGCGCTCTTCCTCGACGTCGTCGGGGTTGATCAGCGTGCGCGAGTGCGGAAATAGCCCCTCCTCCAGCCCGCACAGAAACACCATCGGGAATTCCAGTCCTTTCGCCGAATGCAAGGTCATGAGCGTGACCTGAGCGCCGGCGACATATTGGTCGGTGTCGCTGATGAGGGCGGCGTGGTCGAGGAACTGGTCCAGAGTCTCGCCGCGGTCGCGCGAGTCCATGGCCGCGTTCACCAGTTCTCGAAGGTTCTCAATGCGGGAGAGAGCGTCCGGCGTGTCTTCTTCCTCCAGCTTGCGAATGTAGCCAGTGCGGTCAATGAGGAATTTCAGGATTTCCGCCGTGCTCGCCGGACCCCCGGGCGTGCGGAAACCGTCGTTGGCGCTATCGTCGGCGATCGCCGCCTGCGGGTCGGAAGAAGCGTCGAGGGTTGACGGCTGACGGTCAATGGCGGAGTCGCTGGTGGCGAGCTCTTCCTCTGACTGGAAATCGAACTCTGAGCCGAAATCGAACGATATGTCGGCCTGAAGGTTCTGCTCCTCATCCGCGTGGCCGTCTACCGCCGACCGTAGAACATCACCTGTTTTTCCAAGACCCGAAGGCCGGAAGCCGACAGCCTCCTGCGTATCGCTCGCGACCTTCTCCACGAATGTTCCCGCCAGCATGGCGCGGCCATCATCAATGATTTCCTTGAATCCGCGCAGAGCAGCGGCCGCGCGCGCGGGCACCAGTTGTCCCTCAATCGCCTGACCGATAGCGCCCCACAGCGACAGGCCGGTGTTAAGCGCCAGGTGCTCCAGCGTGTCCACGGTGGTTTTGCCGATGCCACGGGGCGGCGTATTCAGCGCTCGCAGCAGCGAAATAGAATCATCAGGATTGTGAATGACCTTCAGATAAGAGATCAGATCCTTGATCTCGGCGCGCTCATAGAAGGAGAATCCGCCCACCACGTGATACTTAATCCCGTAGCGCCGCATGGCTTCTTCAAAAAGTCGCGATTGCGAGTTGGTGCGGTAAAGCACAGCGGCCCGCGCCTCCTCGCCATGGCTCGGAGCCTGCTGCAGGTAGCGGCAAAGATAGTCGGCCACGAACAAGGCTTCGTTTTCGCCGTCGGGTGCTTCGTAGTAGCCCACCTTGGGCCCGCCCTGCCGTGAAGTCCACAGGTTCTTCCCCTTGCGGCGCACGTTGTTAGCCACCACGGAGGAGGCCGCTTGCAGAATGTTCTGCGTTGAGCGGTAGTTCTGCTCCAGGCGGATGATCTTCGCGTTGGGGAAATCCTTCTCGAACTCCAGGATGTTGCGGATGTCGGCGCCCCGCCAGGAGTAGATGGATTGGTCCTCGTCCCCCACGGCGCAAACATTGTGCTGCGTGCCCGCCAGCATACGCATGAGTTCGTATTGCGGACGGTTGGTGTCCTGGTACTCGTCCACCAGGACGTACTGGAATCGCCGGTTGTATTTTTCCCGAACCACGGGGACGGCTTTGAGCAGGCGCACCGCTTCCAGCAGCAGGTCGTCGAAGTCGAGAGCGTTGGCCTTACGCAACTCCTGGCGATAGATTTCGTAGATGTGCGCCACACGCTCGGTCTTGGGATCGCGGGAGTTCAGATACACTTCCTGCGGGTCAAGCATGTGATTCTTCGCCCAGGAGATATGGCTGAGCACGGCACTGGGCTTGGTCTGCTTGTCGTCCACCCCGAGGCGGCGCATGGCCCCCTTGACTACCAGTTGCTGGTCGGATTCGTCATAAATGACGAAGTCCTTGCGGAAGCCGATGGGCTCGCCACCGCTGGCCGAAGGAATACGCAGGGCCTCGATGTCGCGGCGCAGCAGGCGCACGCAAAACGAATGGAAGGTGGCGATGAGCGGCTTGGCCAGGGTGTGCCCACCCACCAGCTTTTCCACACGCTCAGCCATTCCCGCCGCCGCTTTGTTGGTGAACGTGACCGCCAGAATGGAGTCGGCGGGGACCCCGCAGCTGTCAACCAAGTGTGCGATGCGGTAAGTGATCACGCGAGTCTTGCCGCTGCCCGCTCCCGCCAGGATGAGCAGCGGCCCTTCCGTGCTTTCCACGGCCTCGCGCTGCTGCGGATTGAGTTGATCGAGAAACGACAAAAATACATCCTTGCTTCTGCGATCCCGGCTCTGCTCCGGGACACCGTCTGGTTGCTGAAAGCAATCTTATCTACAGTTTAATCGGAATTATGGTAGAGGCGTGACTTGCTCACGAATACTGTGACTCGCACCGGTTCAGGATTCACCACCTGCACCAGGGGATCGGAAACATAGGCGTTGGTGTTAAAGGTGTGCTGGCTAAGCAGTCCGGTCGCATCCACGGGATCGGTGACCGCGGCATCCACTGCGTTCACCCGGTCGGCTGGACCCACAACAGTGATTTGCGAAGGATCGGCCACCACATTGGAAATGGAAAAGCCAGAGGCCAGCCGCCCCACCACCCGCGGGCGCACGTCCACTACCCTGGTTTTGCGCGCGTCCAGCCGAATTTGTATCTGCGCGGGCTCAACCTGCTTCACATGCACGCCGTCAGGCACAGCGACGTCGCGCAAGGTGTAAGTTCGCTCGCCTGCCTGGGCGCCTGAAAGATTTACCGCCACATGGACGCTGTTCGGGGCCAAATGGTCCAGCACGCGGGAAGCGCCGCTCAGCCACAATTCCGCCCTGGGCAGCGATCGGGAACTGATCTCCAGGTTTTGCGGCATGTTGTGCAATTCAACGGGCACCCTCATAGGGACCTCGGAGGTTTGGTCCTGGGTGACCACCGCCCACAAGCACCCGGCGATCACCAGCGAAAAGAACTTCAAACCGATATCGTGGAACACGTAGCGACGGAGGAAGCGCATGGGCTACCGTTCCACCTCGGGACGGAAACCGGACTGCGCGGGTTGGGACGAAACCGACCTGCGTTCATTGGGAGCAGCCGTCCCGTTGGCCTCCAGTTCCGCGCCGTTGCTGATGGGCGTGGGCAACGCGGCGGCGGGCACGTAGCGGTGCAGTAGCTGGCTAAGACGCTGGCGAAGTTCTTCCGCGGTAAGGTCACGCTCAATTTTGCCGCCTACCGCAAGGCTGATGGCGCCCGTCTCTTCCGAAACGATCACGGCGAGCGCATCGGTTTCCTCAGTAATGCCGATGGCGGCGCGGTGCCGCGTGCCCAGTTGGTTGGAAATTACCGGGTTCATGGATAGTGGCAAAAAACAGGCGGCAGCGGCAATGCGGTCCTTTTGCACAATCACCGCTCCGTCGTGCAGCGGCGCGCTGGGACGAAAAATGGTGGCTAGCAGGTCGTAGGATAGACGCGCATCCAGGGGTACGCCGCTCTCGATGTGGGTGCGCAAACCGATTTCGCGCTCAATCACGATGAGGGCGCCGGTCTGGTTCTGGGAAAACAAATTAGCGGCCAGCACAATATCATCATAGGCCTCAGCTGCGGACGACTGCGCGGGTCGTGAAAACACTACCCACCGGCCAAGTTTGGCTAGCAAATGGCGGATCTCAGCCGCAAAAATCACGATCAGTCCAAAGACAGCGTAAGGAAGAAAGTTCCTCCGAATCCACTCGAGGGTGGTCAGGTCCCCCAAACGGCCCAGCCAGAAAATCAACGCCAGCACACCTACGCCAACCAGCATGGGAGCGGCGCGAGTGCCGCGAATCAGGATCAGAAACTGATAAATGAGCACCGCCACCAAAACAATGTCAATCACCGACAGCAATGACAATGGTGGCAAGCGCCCTAGAATGTCAGTCAAAACAGACCTCTCGGAGGAGTCGCAGAGGAAGCCTAACCGCATTCTATTTTAGCCCAGGAGTACAGCCCGTACCGGACGCGACAGTAACAGAAGGGCAGGCGAACATTTGAACGTTTCAAAGCAGCCGGCCGGAGTGCGTCGACCGCGAGCGCCTTTCTGCGGTACTCTCGCCAGCTATGCGTGCCGTAGTGCAACGAGTTAGCCGGGCCGAGGTCAGGGTGGCTGGGGAAATTGTCGGTGAAATCGGCCTCGGACTGCTGGTTTTGCTGGGCGTCGGCGAGGGTGACTGCGAAAAGGATGCCGACTACCTCGCCGAGAAGATCGCGGGACTGCGCATCTTTGAGGACGCTGAGGGAAAGATGAACCGCTCTGTGGCAGAGAGCGGAGGCGCAGTGCTGGCCGTCTCGCAGTTCACGCTTTACGGCGACGTCCGGCGCGGCAAGCGGCCTTCCTTCGATACCGCCGCCCGCCCGGAGCGGGCTCGGAGCTTGTATGAGCATTTCATGAGTAAAATTCGCGAGGCCGGCCTGCGCTGCGAGACGGGGCGCTTCCAGGAAATGATGCAGGTGGAACTGGTGAATGAGGGGCCAGTAACGATTCTGCTGGATTCGCAAAAGGCTTTTTGAGGGGAGTAGTACCTGGTAATTGAGTCGGCAGTTAGAAGTCGGTACAGGCCTTTTGCTGACCGCTGACTCCTGACTTCTGACTGCCTGTTCTCAGGAGTGCATCCGCGATCCGCGCCGCATCCACGCAGGCCTTCACATCGTGAGTACGAATGATGTGGGCGCCCTTCAGCATGGCCGCGGTTTCACTGGCCAGGGTGCCAAACGATCGCTCATCTACGGGCGCGTCGCGGCCATCCCGGCGGAGCGCCCGGCCAATGAACGATTTCCTGGAGGTGCCCACGACAAGTGGGAAGCCCAGGTCAAGCAGTTCATCGAGTCGGCCCAGTAGCGGATAATTCTGTTCGAAGTTCTTGCCAAACCCGAATCCGGGATCCAGCGCGATTCGCTCCCGCCGCACGCCCGCATCCATAGCGGCTCGCGCCCACTGCCTGAGCTCCTGGCACACCACGCCAACCACATCCTTGGGCGGCGGCAGGTTACGCCACTCCTCCGGTCGACCGCGCATGTGCATGAGCACGGCGCCACAGCCCAGTTCGGCGACAGAATTGGTCATAGCCGGATCCCAGCGAAAGGCGCTGACGTCGTTCACAATTTCTGCGCCGGCGGCAATGGCTGCCCGTGCCACTTCAGCCTTATAGGTGTCTACCGAGACCACGCAATCAGGACGGGTCCGCTTGATTTCCTGAATCACCGGCAGCACGCGCCTGAGTTCTTCCGCGATTGAGATCGCAACGCGGCGCTGTGGAGTACGCAGCTCTGCGGAGTCGAAACCGGGCGATACCGCCGCCCCCGGACGGGTGGATTCACCCCCAACATCGAGGATGTCGGCGCCTTCTTTCAGCAAGTGAAGCGCATGTTCGACGGCGGCTGCTGGTTCGAAGTAGCGACCCCCATCGGAAAATGAGTCTGGGGTGACGTTGATCACCCCCATGACCAGGGTACGCTCGCCGAGCGCGAGCCTGCGCGTGCCAATGTCCCAATGGAAGCGAGGACGCATTAGAAGGCGATTGTAGTCGAAGGAGGCGACAGGACGCGGAACTGGCGAGGGTTCACGCCAGCTCAGTCGGGGAGGGCGGGAACCGGTTCTACAAACCACCCGGATTTACACCGAGCAACGCCGTGCATATCGGTGTAAATCCGTCGCCAGAGATCTACTGGTTCACCGGAATCTTGATGATCTTCTTCTGGATAGCGTAGGTCACCAGCTGCGCCTTGTTGTGGATGTCGAGTTTGCGCATCAGGTTGAATTTGTGCGCCTCCACCGTCTTGACGCTCAGCCCCAGCAGCACGGCGATCTCCTTCACCGAATTGCCCTCGGCCAGCAGCTTGAGGATCTCGCGCTCCCGCGGGGTCAGGGTGGAGATGCGGGGCCGCATCTTGGAATCGCGCACGCGGGCGCGGAAATCTTCCACCAGCTTGCTCAGCACCTGCGAGCTTAGGTATTTGCCGCCCTTGTACACGTCGCGCACGGCGCTCACCAACTGGGGAGCGGGCGTGTCCTTCAGAACATAGCCGGCGGCGCCCACTTCCAGGCACTGCACCAGGTAGTCTTCATCTTCGTACATGGTAAGGAACAGCAGCTTGGTCTCGGGACGGTTCTTGCGGATCTGGCGGGCCGCCTCGAAGGAAGACAGGCCGGGCATGCCGATATCCATGAGCACAATGTCAGGGCGCAGGTCGCGCGCCTTCTCGACGGCATCGCCAGCATCGGCAGCTTCGCCCACCACCTCGAAATCCGACTCGCCTTCCAGCAGCCGCCGCACTCCCTGGCGGAACAGCGTGTGGTCGTCAACCAGTAAGCATCTGATCTTTGCCATTAATCACCTTGGCGAACTTGTAGTTGGATGTACGAAGGGGGCGCCGCGCTGGTATTGCCTAACTTGCAATGGGGCTGCTCGTAGCCAGGCTGCGCGTCGGGTAAGCGGTATCCGCTGTTACCGGCAACGAAACCACGGCTGCTGCGTCGGGCACAGTTACTTCGATGCGGGTTCCCTTGCCCTTGCCCGAGCGCAAGCGCACCGCGCCGCCCAGGGCCGCAATACGTTCCCGCATCCCGGCCAGTCCGAAACTGCGCCCCCGGGAAATCCCTTTCTGAACGAACCCGATGCCGTCGTCCTCCACCGTTAGTTTGATGACGCCCTGCTCGCGCCCCACCTGCACCGTCACGTTTTTGGCCTGGGCGTGCTTGGCCACATTGTGCAGCGCTTCCTGTACGACGCGGTAGATAGCGGTCTCCGCCTCCGCCCCGAAGCGGCCCAGGTCGTCGGGCACCGCCACCCGGGTCTTGACGCCCGTACTCTTGCTTAAGTCTTTTGCTTCCTTCCGGATAGCCGCCACCAAGCCCAGTTCCTGCAGGACAAGTGGGGAGAGCCGGGCAATCATCCGTCGCAAGCCCTCAATGGTGCGGTCTACTACGGCCAACGCTTCCTGGATCTTCACCTGGGAAGTACGGGAGCGCAGGCTGGCCTCCAGCATTCCCAGGTAGAGCCGGGTGACCATCAGCCCTTGCCCAGTCTCATCGTGCAGTTCGCGGCTGATGTGCTTGCGCTCTTCTTCCTGTACGCGCAGCAGGTGGGCGGAGAGCTCTGCGATGCGCGATTCGCGCTCGCGCAGGGCATCGGTCATTTGCATGCGGTCAATGGCCAGCGCGGAGCGGTCGGCCATGGCGCGCATCAGTTCACGTTCGGTCGGCATCCAGCGGTAGGGCACGGCGAAGCCGATTTCCACTACTCCGATAGTTTCTTCCGAATTCTTCTTCAGCGGCACGGCCCAGACCGACTTGGCATTGCGCCGCAGAATGGGGCTGGATTCGTCCTGTCCATCGCCGCCTTCGACCACCAGCATTTCCGGCTCACCGCTCACGGCAATCCTTCCGGAAGAGCCTTCGCCGGGCCTGACGCTAAACTCTTCCTCGAGTTCACTGCCAAACCCCACCGCCGCAGCCAATCGGAGTGTATCTCCTTCCGGCTCGCGCAGCAGGATGGTGCCCAGTTGCGCGCCGAAGGTGCTGGCTGTGATCTCCAAAACCTTGCGCAGCAGGCCGCTCAGGTCGGGCGCGGTGAGTTCAGCGTCCAGCACCGAAAGCAGGGCCGATGAGGCGCTCTTCTGGGTCTCGAAATAGGCCAGCGACACGGCCACGAACGCTGCCGATGAGAACATTTCCAGAGCGGCTACAATTTCGCTGCGCCGGTCCTTAAACGCTTTGGCTACGTAGGGTTCGCAGAAAAGCTCGTAAAGCTCCAGCGAGCGTGCCACCGCCCCCGCATCCACCTGCAGCTTAGCCAGCCGAGTGCCAAAGTAGTTCAGATTCTCGGCAAAAGTTTGAAACTCGCACTGGCAGAAGATGGTAAAGCCGGTACCCAGGTTAAGGCGCTCCAGAGCGGTCATTGCCCGGCCGTCGAACTGGAACTCCTCAAACATCCTTGCCCGCCATGCGGCTGTAATCTCAGGAAACGAGGGCTTCAGGGCCCGAACCGATTCCTGGATCAAAGCGCGTGAGCTTTCCTTTAAAACCAAGCAGGCAGACAAGTATTCTCCTTAAGGACGGCCAGAGGTCATGCGTTCGAACGAACCGAGTGGCGGCTGATGAGCTGGTAACCGCAAATGCCGATCTTATTAGGTATTTTATAGGTTTTCTGCCTGTGAATCCACCGGCCTGATGGCATATTTGTTGAAAAGCTACTCAGCGTTTCAACCTACTTTCCTTCCGTTGGGCGGGTTGGACGAGGAAACTGGGCTAAGCGGCGGAACTAAGTAAAAACGTTAAGGTTGCGCGTATCAGATACAATCCAGAATTCATGCTTCGCTATTCCACAGCGGGAGAGTCGCACGGTGAGGCGCTGGTCGCCCTGCTCACCGGCATGCCCGCCGGGCTGAAAGTGGACCAAGCCTTCCTGGACCGCGAACTCTGGCGTCGCCAGCAGGGCTATGGCCGCGGCGGACGAATGAAGATTGAGCGCGACCAGGCGCACATTCTATCCGGGGTGCGGCACGGAGCCACCATTGGCTCGCCCATTGCCATCCTGTTGGAAAATAAGGATTGGAAGAACTGGCAGGAGTCGCTTCCGGTAAGCGAAGGAGAAGCGGCCAAGCATAAGGCGGTGAACTCGCCCCGCCCCGGGCATGCTGATTTGGCCGGAGCGCTGAAATACAACTTCCGCGAAGCCCGCTATGTTCTGGAGCGGGCTTCGGCGCGAGAGTCGGCTGCCCGGGTGGCGGTTGGAGCGGTCGCTAAGCTCTTCCTGCGCGAACTGGGGATCGAGGTGCTCAGCCACGTGCTCGCCGTCGGAGCCGCTGCATTGCCCAACGCCGAGGTGCCGTGGGAGCAGATTCGCGAGCTGGCCGCAAGGGAGGAAGTTTTGCTGAATTGCGCTGACCCGGAAGCCGAACAGCGCATGAAAGCCGAAGTGGACAAGGCGCTGCGCACCGGCGATTCCGTGGGCGGCGTTTTCGAGGTGGTGGCGCACCACGTCCCGCCCGGTCTGGGCACCTACGCCAACTGGGATGAGCGCTTGGATGGACTGCTCGCGGGTGCGGTCATGTCACTGCAGGCGGTCAAAGCGGTGGAAATAGGCGTAGGCGTTTCGGCCGCCGCTTCCTCGGGCTCGCAAGTGCATGATGAAATAGGCTATTCACGTCCGAAAAACGGCGCCGCAAGCTTTACCGGTTTTGTGCGCAAGCATAACCATGCCGGGGGAGTGGAGGGCGGCATCTCCAATGGCGAGGATATCCTGGTGCGCGGCTATCTGAAGCCGATTTCTACCTTGCGACGGCCGCTGGAGTCGGTGGATTTCACCACCCGTGAACCGGTGAAGGCGGCTTACGAGCGCTCCGATGTCTGTGTGGTGCCGGCTGCCGGGGTTGCGGCGGAAGCCATGGTGGCGCTGACGTTGTCGCGGTGCGCACTCGAAAAATTCGGCGGCGATTCCATGACGGAAACGATTAGAAACTTTCAAGGCTACTGTCGACAACTGCAGAACTACTGATGATCTATCCCATTGTTAAATATGGCGATCCGGTGTTGGAGAAGCCCGCCGCGCCGGTCGAGGTTTTTGACGATGAACTGCGCAAGCTGCTGGAGGATATGTTCGAATCCATGTATGCGGCACATGGAGTGGGACTGGCGGCGCCGCAGATCGGCATTTCCAAGCGCATCGCCGTCATTGACGTCACCTTCAAGGAAGACCCTAGCGCCAAGCTCGTGCTGGTGAACCCTCAGATCATCCTCACTGAGGGCAAGCAGAAAGGCAGCGAGGGCTGCCTGAGCATTCCCGATTTTCGCGAGCCTGTGACCCGGCCGCAGCGGGTTACGGTTCGCGCCCAGGATGGCACGGGCAAGTGGTTTGAGAAGACGGGAGAAGATATGCTGGCGCGCGCCTTCATGCATGAAACCGATCACCTGAACGGGCGGCTCTACATTCACCACATCAGCGCCCTTAAGCGTGACCTGATGAAACGGAAAATCCGCAAGCTGGTAAAAGCGGGAGAGTGGGGAGATTGAGGGATTGTGCAATTTTGTAATTGGGTAATTGAATAATTGAGAAGCCAGCAAGATCCTTCGTCGTTACGCAATTACCTGATTACACAATTACTCAATGAAACTGGTTTTCTGTGGCACGCCCCGTTTTGCCGTTCCCACACTGGAGAAGCTGGTGAGCGGCGGGTTCGAGGTGCGCCTGGTGGTGACCCAGCCTGATAAGCCTCGCGGGCGCGGCCTGGAACTGGCGCCCTCGCCGGTCAAAAGCCGCGCGCTGGAATTGGGCTTGTCTGTCGTTCAACCGGACAAAATCAAAAACAACGAGGAATTCCGCGCCCAGCTTGCCGCGGCTCAACCAGAGGCGATTGTGGTGGTCGGTTACGGGCGCATTATTCCGCAATGGATGATTGACCTGCCTGCTTTGGGCAATATCAACCTGCACGCCTCCCTGTTGCCCAAGTACCGCGGCGCCGCACCCATCCAGTGGGCCATCGCCATGGGCGAGGCTGTGACGGGCGTGACCACGATGCGCATTGACGCGGGACTTGATACCGGCGACATCCTGCAGCAGAAGGACCTCCCGATTGCGCCGGAAGACACGGCGGAAACGCTCGCGCCCCGGTTGGCAGCGATTGGTTCCGACCTCATCATGGAAACCTTGCGCGGGCTGGACGCGGGCAGCCTTCAGCCGCATCCGCAGGACCATAGCCGCGCCACTTTGGCTCCTATCCTTAGGCGGGAAGACGGGCTCATTGATTTTCGGCGCACAGCGGCGGAGGTCGTCAACCGTTTGCGCGGGTTTCAGCCCTGGCCGGGGGCGTTCACCAGCTTCCGTGGGAAGCAACTGCACCTGTGGGCGGCCAAGGCGCTGCCGACGACGGCGGCTCCGGGGGAACTAAGCGTGGAAGGCGGTCGCCTGCTGGTGGGCTGCGGCGAAGACACCGCCCTGGAACTTCTGGAAGTGCAGCCCGAGGGCAAGAAGCGCATGGCCGCACCGGATTTCGTGCACGGCTACCGACCGAAACCAGGAGAAAGATTGGGTAATTGAGTAATCGGGTAATTGAGAAATTGTGTAATTGAACTGCTGCGGATTGGCAATTTGTAATTTCGAATTTGTAATTTCACACGCTGCAGGAGTGCTCGTAGCCAAATAGCTTTCAAATTACCAATTACAAATTACTAAATTACAAATCCGGTTCCGCGGTTTAATTTGCCCAAGTACTCAATTACACAATTACTCAATTCTCATGCTTTCTCCCGCCCGCGCCGCCGCTTTCGATATGCTCCTGCGAGTGGAGCGCCAGGGCGCCTACGCTTCTGAGTTGCTGCATTCCGAACGCTACCAGAAGCTTTCTCTTGCCGATCATGGGCTCTGCACCGAACTGGTGATGGGAGTGCTGCGTTGGCGCTCCGCGCTGGATGCCGCAATCGAGCACATCGTCTCGCAGCGCCTGGAGAAGCTTGACCGCGAAGTCCTGATTGCTCTTCGTCTCGGCGCGTACCAGTTGGGCTGGCTGGAGCGCGTTCCAGCAAGGGCGGCCATCTACGAAAGTGTGGAGTTGGTAAAACAGGCGCGAAAACGTTCCGCCGCTGGTTTTGTTAACGCATCGCTGCGGCGTCTGGCGGCCGAGCCGGCGACACTGCGCCCTCATGCTCCCGCAGATGACAGCGCTCACAGCCTCTCCGCCGCTTACGCTCACCCGCAGTGGCTGGTGGAACGCTGGGTTGAGCAATTTGGAGCGGAGGCTGCCGCGCGCATCTGTGCTTACGACCAGCAGGTGCCGGTGACGGCCATTCGCCTGCGCCCTCCGGGTACGGAGCAGGAGTTGCGGCAAGCTGGTATCGAACTCTCGCCGGGCGCATTTCTGGCCGACGCGCGCCGCTTGCCGAAAGGGGACGTGACGCGCACGGCCGCATTTCGCGAGGGGCGAGTTGTAGTTCAGGATGAAGCTTCGCAACTGGTTGCGGCGCTCGTAGGACGCGGCCAGCGCCTGCTGGACTGTTGCGCCGCGCCCGGAGGGAAGGCCGCGATCCTGGCGGACCGTAATCCGGATGCGAAGATTGTTGCCGCCGAGCTCCACCCGCAACGCGCCCGGCTTCTGCGACGGCTGGTTACCGCGGGAAACGTGCAGGTCATCGCTGCGGATGCCGTGCAGCTGCCGGTCAGCGGAGAGTTCGATCGGGCGCTGGCTGATGTCCCCTGTTCCGGTACAGGAACGCTGGCCCGCAACCCGGAAATCAAGTGGTGCCTGCAACCGGAAGATCTGGCCGATCTGCATGCCCGCCAGTTTGCGATTGCGCGCGCTGCAGTGGGACGGCTCGCGCCTGGAGGACGGCTGGTTTATTCCACCTGTTCGTTGGAACGCGAAGAAAACCGCGCGGTGATTGAGGAGCTGATGGCAACTGTCTCCGGCATTCGCCTGCTGGATTGCCGCAGCGAGCTGCAGGCCATGCAGAAGCGCGGAGAACTTGTGTCGCAGGACCTGGATTCGATTACCGGTGACGGCTTCCTGCGCACGCTGCCCGGCGTGCATCCCTGCGACGGATTCTTCGCGGCGATTCTTGAAAAATCGTAGCCACGGATTTATCAGAATTACCAATTACCAACTATCGCTGCACTACGAAATTCACCACGGTACCCGCAGTGACCTTCTGCCCCGGGGCGGGTTCCTGGCCGACAATGAGAGTGGCGGCAGTCCCGGATGCGGCAGTCGGAGGCGGCGCCGCACCGCCGGCGGCAGCAGTTCCTGCTGCCGGACTAGTGGGCTGCTGCACGGTCAGGTTTCCCAGGTGCAATCCGGCCTTTTCAATGTCGGAGCTGACCAGGGCCAGCGGCTGCCCGACGAAATTGGGCATCACGAATGCCGGTGGATCCGCGGGCGCGCCGATCAGAACGCTGACTCGCGGAGCAGAAATTTCGCGCGCGTTGGCCGGCGGATCCTGGGCGATGACCATGCCCGGGGTGGGGCTGGGAAGGTGTGCAATGGCCTGCGTGCCCATTTCCAGGCCGCGCTCGCGAATGTTGATCTCGGCGGCACGCCCGCTCTGCCCGACTACGTCGGGAATGGCCACGCGTTGTGAGCCCAGGCTCTCAGCGGCCCGTACCTGCCAGCCGCGACGTACCAGCGTGCCCGCATCCGGCACCTGCGACATCACCCGGCCGAACGCAACCTGCGAACTGTAGAAGCGCCGCTCCACGGAGAACGTCAGGCCACTTTGGAAGGCGAGCCGCTGCGCGTCCGTGGGCATCATGCCCACAAAACTCGGCACCGCGACCTCGCGTCCATGGATCGCCAGCCGCATGGTGGTAACGGCCGACACCATGGCCACCATGGGCAGAACCATGGCCAGAGAGAGCAGGCGAAAGAATGTCTTGAAACGGGCGATGGTGCGATTTTATCTCCTTTTTCACCACGGAGACACCGAGGCACGGAGAAAACCATTAGTTGAGGATTGTTGACTGAAGATTGACGGGTCTAATGCTCCTATCCCGATATCGAGCATCGAGGGCCGAGAGCGAAGACGAATGCCTAACGATTCACGACACCTCAGTGGCTTTCGTCTGCCGTGGGTGCGCTGTCAGGCGTGTCCACCTTCTGGACCAGAGCGCTCGGCTGCAGCGGAGGTGGAGGTTGAAACTGGCCGGGGTCGTGGCCAGTCAGCGTCGCCTGCATGAACTCCATCCAGATGGGCAGGGCAGCCCGGGCGCCCGTTTCGCGGTTGCCGAGGGACTTCTTTTCATCAAACCCGACCCAGACTCCGCAGGTGAGGTTCGGCGAAAAGCCTATGAACCAGGCGTCGGTGAAATCATTCGTGGTGCCGGTCTTTCCCGCCAGGGCATAAGGCAGGCGGCTGGCGGCCACGCCGGTTCCATGCAGCACCACCTCCCGCAGCATGGAAGTCATAATGCGCGCGGTGCGCTGGCTGATCACATCGCGCACGTCGGGATAATTTTCCTCCAGCAGCCGGCCATCGTAGTCGGTGACCTTGGTGATGTAGCGGGGCAGCAGGCGCACACCATCGTTGGGAAATGTGCTGTAGGCGGAAGTCTGCTCCAGCACGGTGGCGTCGGCGGCGCCCAGCGCGATGGGCAGGTATTGGGGGATCTCTTCGCTGATGCCGAAACGATGAGCGTAGCTGATGACGGTGGCAATGCCGACTTTCTGCGCAATTTCCAGGGCAGGGATATTTCGGGAGTTCGCCAGCGCCCGGCGCAAGCTGATGTTGCCTTCGAACCGCTCATCGTAGTTATGCGGAATGTAGGGCCCGGACGGCGTGGTAAAGGTGACAGGCGCATCGAGCACCACGTCATCAGGCGTGGCTCCCTGGTCAATGGCGGCGGTATAAACGTAGGGCTTGAAGGAGGAGCCTACCTGGCGCTGCGCCTGTGTCGCGTGATTGAACTTGGAAGTATCAAAATCGCGCCCGCCCACCATCGCCTTGATATCGCCGGTGGCGTTGTCAATCGCGACCAGCGCGCCTTGGACGCCGGAATCCTGTTCCAGCGTGACCCGCGCCTGGTTATCGTCTCCTAAAGAAATAACCTTAACGTAGGCCACATCGCCGGGAGCGAGCAGTTGAGGAATGCGGCGCCCGGTCCAGGCCGCGTCCGCTGGTCCGAGGGAGGCAGAGTAAGCACCGAATTTCACCACGGCGACCCCGGCCGACACCTGCGTAACCAGCCCGTGCACGTAGCTGCCCGGTTCCACCGTTTCATCCCAGTCCGGGTTGTGATACTTCTCCAGCGTCTGGCCCTCCAGCAGCACGTTTTCCAGGCGGCCTTTCCAGCCGTGGCGATGCTCGTAAGCGGCCAAGCCATCCAGCACCGCTTTATTGGCCGCTTTCTGCATGTCCATGTCGAGCGAGGTATAGACGCGCAAGCCTCCTTGGTGTACCTGGTCGCTGCCGTACCTCTTTTCCAGATAGCGGCGGATTTCCTCGACGTAGTAAGGCGCCAGCGAATTGGGATCGCTTTGCAGATTCAGCCGGATGGGCTCCTCCTTGGCAGCGGTGGCCTCGGCCGCGGTGACCTTGCCGTCCTCCAGCATGGAATTAATCACCAGGTTGCGCCGCCGCAGGGCCCGTTCAGGATTGTTGATGGGAGAGTAGCTGCTGGGCGCCTTGGGAAGTCCGGCCAGCAGGGCGGCTTCGGGCAGGGTCAAGTCCCGGGCATGCTTGCCAAAGTAGAATTCCGCGCCCGTTTCAAAACCATAAACACCGTGGCCGAGGAATATCTGGTTAGCGTAAAGAGTGAAAATCTGCGCCTTGGTGAAACGGCGCTCGATCTGAATGGCGAGCAGGATCTCCTCCAGCTTGCGCCCATAGGTGCGTTCCGGTGAGAGAAACAGGTTGCGCGAAAGCTGCATGGTGAGCGTGGAGGCGCCCTGCACTTTGCCGCCGGAGATGAGGTCGCGGTAGGCGGCGCCCACGATGCGCCACACGTTCACACCCCAGTGCTTTTCGAAATTTTTGTCTTCGATGGAGATCACCGCCTCCCGCAGGACAGGCGGATAATCCTCGAAACGCGCTACCACGCGACGCTGCAGGGCAAAAGAACCGATGACACGCCCCTGGTCGTCAAAAAGCTCGGTATTGGAGATGGGGCGGTAGTGCTCCAGGTCTTCCACCTGGGGCAGGTCGGTGTTGTACACAAACAGGAGTCCGCCCAGCGAGCCCAGCGCAGCCGCTGCCAGGACCAGCACCCCATACAGCACCCAGCCCCAGAACCGGCGCCGCGCCGCAATTTCCTCCGCCGTACGGACCTGCACCGGGGGACGATCTGCGTCCAGTAATTTCATGGGAGGATGGCCTCAGCATAGCACCACGCCAGTGGGAAGTGGCCAGGCCAGAGGGCCATCGCGAGAGAAGGATTGGTAAAAAAAATCGCGCGCCCGCCGGCGCGCGATTCTCGGAACCGTGAGAGCTAGGACTTGGCTTGCCGGGTCTTCAGCACGTCAATCGCTTTGTGCAGTTGATCGTCTTCGTGCTGCTTCTCCAGTTTGCGCTCCTGGTCGGTGCTAGGGGTGCCGCTGTCATCATCGGGCAGCACCGCGTCCTGGTCGGCATCCGCCACCAGGACGTTGGGCGTAATCGCCGTGTCCTGAATGGCCTTGCCGCTGGGCGTGTAGTACTTGGCAATGGAAAGAATGAGCGCGGAGCCGTCGGGAATCTCGATCAGCTTCTGCACTGAGCCTACGCCGAAGGTCTTGTCGCCTACCAAATCCCCGCGGCCATTTTCCATGATGGCGCCGGCCACGATCTCCGCCGGCCCCGCTGTCCCGCGATTCACCATTACGACGAGGGGCAGATTTGTTACCGCCCTGGAGGGATCGGCATTGAAGGTCTGCCGGGGATATTTCTGCCCTTGCAGATAAGCAATGGTGCCGTGGTTCAGGAAGAGGTTCGCTACCGCGACACCTTCCGCCTCATCGCCATCGGCGCAATCCCGCAGATCCAGAATTAGCTTCTTGGCCCCCTGGCGCTGCAGCGCTTTAGCCCTGCTGGCGATCTCCTGCGCCTTCCCCTTATTGAGGACATCGGCCTTGATGTAGCCGATCTGGTCCTCGAGCATCTTGTCAGAGACTGGCGGATAGGCCGCCACTTCGCGAGTCACCGTCATTTTCTGCGGTTCGGCACGGCGGGCGCGCACAATCGAGAGCGATACGTTCGAGCCGGGAGTGCCCGAAAGCTTGTCTCGGATTTCGGCTAGCGACATGTCGCGGGTGCTCCGGTTCTCAACCGACTCAATAATGTCGGAGCCTTCGATGCCCGCCTTGTCAGCCGGCCCGCCTGGCACCACGGCGATGATCGCGGCGTACCCGAAACGCTTGGAGATGGCAGCGCCAATGTCGGCTTTGCCCTCGCGCTTGTGGTCCTTAAATTCTTTGTACTGGTCGGGGTTCAGGTAACTGGAGTTGGCGTCCAGCGACTCGAGCAATCCGTGGAGCGCGCCGTCGGTCACCTTGGGAATGTTCGGCTCTTCCACGTACTCGCTGCGGATGCGGGTGAGGACTTCGCTGTATACCCCAAGCTGCCGGTAAGCGCCATCGTTATTGTCGGAGGCCCGAACCACTAGGCCACCAGCCACCATGAACAGCACTACGGCAAGAGAGACAGAGAGAATTAACGCTTTAAATCGGTTAGGCATTGGTACTTCGATCTTGAAAAGACCGTCCTTTGGCGAGAGCTGACGTCATTATAACGCGTTTGATGCCGGATTCCGGACCCCCGGTGCAACAAATGCCACCAAGGTAACCGGCGCCAGGGCAGCAGGTTAGCTATTGGACTGCGGTGGTAAGACTCGGGTTGCACCCCGACCCCTTATGAGCCTCTGACGCCGCGGCTACGATTCAACGATGGCGTCCACTTCGATTTCCACCAGCATTTCGGGGGAGACCAGCGCGGTAATGCCCACCATGGTGGCAACCGGGCGGATATCGCGAAAAACTTCGCCGTGCGCTTTGCCCACCTTCTCCCAGTCGGCGATGTTGACTAGAAAGGTGCGCGTGCGCACCACATCGTTGAGGCTGGCCCCGGCCTTGGACAGCGCGGCCTCGATATTGCGGAAGATCTGCACCGCCTGGGCATAGGCATCACCCTGGCTCACAATCTTGCCGCCTTGGATCGCCGTGGTGCCGGCGACGTGGATGTAAGGGCCCACGCGCACGGCGCGAGAGTAGCCGACGATGGGTTCCCAAGGTGCACCGCTGGAGATGTTCTGACGTGCCATTACGAAGTTCCTCCGGGCTTAGTGTGCCACAGCACCTCCTTTTAGCAGCCGGCGGTGAGGAGCGCCAACAGCCGTAAACCGTTGCGCACGAGCACACATTGCTGCAACTGCAACCATTCCTAACACTACGCTGTCCAATTAATAAGCGCGGGAAATCCGCGCCAGGCGCGGCGAGCGAGCAGACACCGATGGCTCACATCAAAAGTCACTTGCTTTCGCCGCCAGCCTGCGTTAAGTAAACGGCAAAACACGCAGTTTTTGGTGCAAGAAAAGGGAGTGAGGAGACCAAGGTGATTCCTGAATCGCATCCTTTGCGGGACCTGTTTGTGGAACTGGTGAGCCGGCATTACACCGACGAACTTGGCATGCGCGACACGGAAATGACCGGCTACGTGGCCAACGTGCTGGCCGAGTTCTGCGAGGTAGACCAGCTCTTCCGGTTGCGCAACGCCGCGGGCAAGCCTCTCGGTGACGTGGGGGAGATGCTTCTGGAGTCAGACCCGGTTTATGGGCCCGCTCCTTCCTTCGACCGTGAGCGGCAGGTGCGCAAGCACATCGGCGACTTCACCCTGTTCTTCGCCGGGATGTTTCCGGAGAGCATCAATCATTTCCGCTTGCGGCGGCAGCGGCTGGAAAATTTTGTGGATTTGATGAAGGCCGGCAAGGAGAGCTACTACAGCGTCTCCAAGTTCGAGTTCTTTGAGTACGCCAAGGTCGCACCCTTGTTCGGGCGCCTCTCCAACCAATTCGAGCAGTGCGTTTACGGGCTCAACCTCGTGAAGAACGAACTGGCGGAGATGCAACACCCCATCGCGGTCCAGGCCAAAGAAATTCTGATGTAGGCGCCAGGGCGTCATCACTCTACGTATGACTCCTCCCGGGCGGTGGCGGCGCGCAAGTCTAGTTTTCCTACACCCTCAGTCCTGACTACTGTTTTCGGTAGAAGCTCAGATCCGCATCACCTTGTTCCAGCTTGCGGTAGCGCTGGAGGGCGCCAACCAGCGCCGGGGGATCGAATTTGCGGTCATGCTCCGCAATCACAACGCTGGCGGGTTGCAGCAGGCGCGATTGCGACAGGAAGCCGAGCGTCTCGGCATAAGCCGTCTGCTGGCGGTAAGGAGGATCGAGAAAACAGAAATCGCAGGCCACCACTTGGGCATCCAGCCGCCGCAAGCCTGCGAGCACGTCGCGCTCGAGCACCTCAAACCCCTCGGCCTCCACGTCCAGAGAACGCAGGTTTTGCCGGATCAACTCCGCCGCCTTCGCTGACTCCTCGACAAAATACACAATGCGGGCCCCGCGGCTGAGCGCCTCGATACCGACGGCGCCGGTGCCGGAATAGAGATCGAGCCACACCGTCCCTTCCAGGCGCGCCGGGTCGCCGCCCACCAGCACATCAAAAAGGGTTTCGCGGAGGCGGTCGGAGGTGGGGCGAATATCGAGACCGCGCAGGGAGCGCAGAGGACGGCTGCGGTATTGGCCGCCGATGATCCTCAACTTTGTGCCTCCGCCTGCCGGGAATTTCGCCTGCGCAGGCTGCTCAGTCTAAACTATACAAATCAGGCGCGGGCGGTTCCCGGCCTGCCCATTCCTTCACTGATGAGAAACTGGTCGCTTCCCGCAGGACGGATGTTCGGCGCCGATATTCGGATTCACGTCACCTTTCTGCTGGTTCTGGTGTTCGTGTGGTTCACTGAGGCGCCGCCGCAGGGACCGGCTGGCGCTGGTCGCGGGCTGGCGCTGGTGGCCATCATCCTCGGTTCCGTGCTGGTCCACGAACTGGTGCAGGCAGCGGCGGGCCGCCGCATGGGCGTCCCGGCGCGCGCCATCATTCTTCTGCCCATCGGTGGGGTCACACTGCTGGACGAAGGCCAGCAAATGGCCGCTGAATCCGGAGCCGGTGCGGTTCCGCTGTGGAAGCGCGAGCTGCGCGTTGCGGCTGCCGGGTTGCTCGCCAGTTTGCTGATTGCCGGCATTTCCGCCGTGGTTGTGTTGAGCATGTACCCCTGGGTGGGGCTGTGGAAGCTGCCGCTGGTGCACTCCGGACATCTGCTGCGCAGCCTGGTGTGGTGCAACCTGTTCCTGGTCGGCTTTAACCTGCTGCCCGCCTATCCGCTGGATGGGGGCCGAGTGCTGCGGGCCCTGTTTGCTCGCCGCGTGCAAAGCCTTGAAGCCACACGCCAGGCCGTAAGCCTGGGCCAGGGCATCGCCATTCTGATGATGTTCGCAGGCATGGTCTGGAACACCTGGCTGGTAATGGTGGGAGTCTGCCTGTTCCTGGGGGCACAACTGGAAGAACGTTCGCTGGTGTTTCATTCCGTGCTGGAACAGGTCCGACTGGAGGAGGTGATGCTCACCGACTTCGCCACGCTCTCGCCCGGCGACACCCTGCAAGACGCGCTGCACAAGGCCGTGCACTGCCTGCAGGACGACTTCCCCGTGATTCGCGGCAGCGACATGGTTGGCGTGATCTCGAAGCAGAAGATCCTGCAGGCTCTGCGCGCCAGCGGCAACTCCTACGTGCAATCGGCGATGAACCAGGTGTATGAGGTGGGACAGAAGGGCGAATCGCTCTCTGGCGCCTTCCACAAGATTACTCAGGGTGGGCTGACCTTGATACCCGTGGTCGAGGATCAGCGCCTGGTGGGTATTGTCACCCTACAAAACCTGATGCACAGCATGGCCATGCTGGCCGAGAGCCGCCGCTTGCGGGAAAACTAGAACGGTTTACAGCCGGATGGCGCGCGCCAATTCCACGGCCGAGATCTTCCGCAATTCCGCCAGGACATTTTCCGGCACTCGCCCGTCCACGTGCACCACGGCGATCGCCTGCCGCACTCCACTCTCGCCATTGTGGGCGCGGCGGCCGAGAGAGAAGTCGGCAATATTGATTTTGTGCTCGCCCAACGTGGTTCCGATTTTGCCGATTACGCCGGGAACGTCGCGGTTGCGCAGGTAGATGAGATTGCGCTCCAGCGGCGCCTCCACATCAATGTCGTCCACGGCCAGTAGGCGCGGTGATTGGCCGTGCAGCACGGTGCCTTTGACCAAGCATTCCTGGCCCCCGGTCTTGAGCAGCACCGAAATAACGTTGCCCGCGCCGCCCACGCCCTTGCTCTTGCGGGCCTCGTGCACCCGCATCCCGCAGCTCTCGGCTAACGCAGCCGCATTTACCAGGTTGGCATTCTCAGAAACCATCTGGTTGAGCACGCCTTTGATGGCGGCGTTGCGGACCAGTTCGGTCTTCCACTCGGCAATGGCGCCGGTGTAGCGCAGCGATATTTCCTGGGGCGCGCCTTCCACGATCTGCGCCAGAAAGCCGCCCAGGCGCTCGGCCAGGATGATGTAGGGCTGCATTTCCAGGTACTCGTCATGGGAAACCGAGGGCACATTGACCGCGTTCTGGATGACGCCGTGCTTCAGGTACTCCTTCACCTGCTGCGCGATCTGATACCCCACTGCCTCCTGCGCTTCGTGAGTGGAGCCGCCAATATGTGGCGTGAGGACCACGTTCGTGAGGTCGAGGAGAGGCGAACCCTTGGGGGGCTCGTGCTCGAAGACGTCCAGCCCGGCGCCGGTCAGTTGGCCGGATTTGAGCGCCTCGGCCACCGCCGCCGTGTCCACGAGCTCGCCGCGGGCGCAGTTGATAAGGCGGGCGCCGCGCTTGAGCTTGGACAGAGACTGGGCATTGATCATGTGCGCCGTCTGGGGAGTCAAGCCAACGTGCAGGGTCAGGTAATCACTCTCGCGGTAGACTTCATCCAGTTCAGTGAGGCGAATGCCCTGCTCGCGCGCGACGGCGGTGGAGATAAAGGGATCATGGGCGATCACCTTCATACCGAACACGCGCCCTCGCTTAGCCACCTCCATGCCGACGCGGCCCAGTCCGACAATGCCCAGGGTTTTGGCGCGCAATTCGGTGCCCTGTAGCCCCTTTTTCTCCCACTTGCCAGCATGGGTGGTAGTGTCGGCCCGGCAAAGGTGGCGAGCCAGCGCCAGCATCAGGCCGAAGGTATGCTCGGCCACGGCCACCGCATTGGCGCCGGGCGTATTCATCACGGCGATGCCCTTGCGCGTGGCGGCCTCCAGGTCAATGTTGTCCACGCCCACCCCGGCACGGCCGATGACGCGCAGCTTGCGGGCATGCTCCAGCAGGGCGGAATCTACGTAAACGGCGGAGCGCACGATGAGCGCATCAGCTCCGTCGAGTTGCGTGGGCAGGTTGCCGTTGAGCTGCTCGTGGGTGATCACCGTCCAGCGTGATTCTTCCTTAAGCAGCTCGACGGCGGAAGAAGAGATCTTTTCTGCGATGACAATTTTCATGGCAGGTTCCGATCAGGCGCGTGCGGCGGCCGGTTGCACGGCATCGCTGGCAGCGGCATACACTTCCTGGGCGGCGCGCAAACCGACTCCCAGTTCGACGGGCAAGCCGTTGGCCGCCAGCACGTGCTCCAGCGCGCCAATTATGCCGATGGTGTCCAGGTAGTCGTAGTAGCCGATGTGCGCGACGCGGAAGAGCTTGCCTTTCATTTCGCCCTGACCATTGGCCACCACGGCGCCGAACTTCTCGCGCAGGCCGGCCACGATCTTGCCCGAATCCAGCCCTGCCGGCGGCACCACTGCGGTGAGTGCGGAAGCCGGGGCAGCCGGCGCAAAAAGGCGCAGACCCAGCGCGCCGACTGCGGCGCGAGTCATCTCGGCGCATAGCTCGGCCCCGGCAATCAGGCTGTCGCGCCCCGCGGGCAAGCTGCCTTCGCCTCCCTGCCGCAAATAATCCAGGGCCGCGCCCAGGGCGGCAATCAGCGCCGTGGCCGGAGTAAACGCCGACTCGCCTTTGGCGGCAGCTTTTCGCTCCTTGCGCAGGTCAAAGTAATACCGCGGTGAGCGGACGCTTTCCATGCGGTGCCAGGCGCGCTCGCTGACCGCCAGGTAGGCCAGCCCGGGAGGAATCATGAGCGCCTTCTGCGAGCCGCCGATAATGACGTCAATGCCCCAGCCGTCCACATCCAGGCGGGTGGTGCCCAGGCCGGTGATAGCGTCCACCACCAGCAGGGCTTGCGGCGCCTGTGCCCGCACCATTTTCGCGATGGCCTCCACGTCATGTCGCACCCCGGTCGAACTCTCCGTGGCCTGCACATACACGGCGCGCACACCGGGGGTTAATTTTTGCCGCACTTCCGCGGCGGAGAAAGTTTGGCCGTAAGGCACGCTGACCATATCCAGCTGGCAGCCAAAGGTTTGCGCCAGATCGCACCAGCGTTCTCCGAATTTGCCGGCCGTGAGCACCAATACCTGGTCGCCGGAAGAGGTCAGGTTAGTCACCGAAGCTTCCATGGCGCCCGTGCCCGAAGAGGCCAGGATAAGGACGTCATTGCTGGTGCCGATGAATTCCTTCAGGTCAGCCAGCGTGCGGGTAAACAAAGCGCGGAATTCGGCGGTGCGGTGGTGCATGCCGGCGGAGGCCATGGCCACCTGCGCTGCCGGCAGCAGCGGCGTGGGCCCAGGGGTAAACAAGCGTGTCTTTCGCAACATGGGATTAGGAGACCTTTTCCTGAAGATAATTAGGATTCTCTGTCAGCTTAGCTCACCCGGCAGCCGATGGAAACCTTTCCAGCAGAGTTGGTGGCCGAGCCGGTCCAAAACAGGACCAGGCGCAATCCTCCTCTTCGCAATCAGCGCCACGAGGCAGGTCAGGCAAACGGGCGAAAGATCTGCATCTTGAGATATTTAATGACATCAATTGATATCAATAGGCGTGTAACCTCTTTCACGTCTATGGCTTCGAGGCCATCTACTCGCGATAGCACGCAACTTTTTTTTGCGCAGAGCCGTCGAAGCTAGTGAATAGGTTTTCAACCGGGCAGAATTTGAGCGTCTCTCCTGTCCCTGTAGTTACAGAACTACAAACCTGCTGGATGAATCGCATGGAAGGCTCTTTATGGGGATGAACCGACATCGGCACGCCTGGCAAGAAGACGATATCTGTGCGTCCTGTGGGGCGCAGCGCTGCCATGCTACCCAACTGCGGTCCGCCATCATGTTGCAGAGCGCGCGCTGCCGACGAGCTACCCAGGAGGGGTCAGGGTATTGCCGGCGCCACCGGTACCTGGACCACATCCGCGCCAAGAAAGCGCCTGAGGTGTTGCCGCTGCAGGCCGAGGCAAAGCTCTCCTGAACCCGAGCAGTAGGCGGACGTTATTCTGGATTTAAGGCCTGATAGTCTGCCGGCACGGCGGTCACAAGGCGACCGTGGCAAAGAAACACCACCAGGCTGGACTTCGGGTCATCCGCCGAGCGCACAATCAGCAGGCCGTCCCCGTCAACATCGTTGGGAGGAGTGCCGAGCCAATCCACGCGGCTGATGTTGGACTTAGACACTCGCGTAGCAATCGCAAGGGTCGGATAGCGGATGTCGTAACGGTCCTGGCCATTGGCCAGCAACACGATGCGCCTTACCCCGTCGGAGCGCACCAGAACGTAGGCCACGTCATCGTCGCTGCCACGGCCGGAAAAATCACCTACAATGCGCCCACTGACGGGAGCGCCGCTGTCGTGCACCCAGGCGGCCGCGTTCGGATCGAAATCATCTGTCGAAGCCGCCCGCCAGCCGTCCACTCCGGCAATACGGGTGGCGTCCACAGGAAGTACCCCGGCGGCGGCAGTCTGCGCCTCTGCCAGGATCGGACTGTCCTTGCGCGCCGCTCTTTGGGTGGCGGCAATCACTACCACCACTGCGGCGATGGCCCCCACCACGATGGCGGCCCGCCCCACGATCCGCTTCTCCTTGTGCAGCGGCTGCACCTTGACAGTATCGGCGGCGGGCATGTGCTTGAGTGCCCCCGCCAACGTAGCCACCGACTGCAGATGTTCCAGGACGTGGCGGGCGGTGGATTCAGCAGGAATCACCAGCTCGCTGATTTCAATCGAGCCGGCCGATATCGCCACAAAGGTTCCGCTGGAACAGGCCAGCTGGTGCAGGGCCCTTGGCACCATCTGCAAGGCCAGAAACAAGCGCGCCTGCCCGGGATCGTCGCTGCGGGTAATGAAGCGGTTGTCGAAAGCTGGATCGCCGGTGCGCAGGACAGCGCGGCCCTCCCCGGGGTCGGCGGAGCGCGGCGCGATCCAGACGGTGAAGTTCGCCGGCACCCCCATCCGTATGTTCAGGCCGGGAACATCTTCCTTATTGGAGAAGCGAACTACCGTAGGCAGGCGGTTGAAGTTGCCGGAAATAACCAGGTCGCCCTCGTCGCGGAACATTTCTCCGCCTAGGGTATCGGTAATTTTTTCCGCATCCCGGCCAATCTCACGGAATCCAGAGAATTTGTGCAGGTTATACACGAGGGCGATGACCGCGCCCAGCACGGCCAGCCCGAAGATGATCCCCAGTACGATGGCTAAAGGTGAGAGTGAGCTCATCATGCTGTTGCACGCCTGCCAGTGTTTCGCTTGTGTGGCCTGCGCCTCTCGCTGGGGAACGTAGGGAGCAGTCGGCCGCGCTCCCGGGCGCAGTTCTGCCCCTGGAGCGCAATCATACCTTCAAGCTGGAAGCCAGCTACTATAATGAACCACGATGAGCATCAGCGAAAAAGTACAAAAGGACATGACCGACGCTATGCGGGCTCGGGATGAGCGGCGCCTTTCCGCTCTGCGCATGGTCAAAGCGGCCCTGAAAAACCGCGAAATCGAGAAGCGCTCCAAGCTGGACGAGAGCGAGGAGATGCAGGTTCTAAGCAGCCTGATCAAGCAGCGCAAGGACTCGGTGGAGCAGTTCACCAAGGGCGGCCGGCAGGAGCTGGCGGACAAGGAATCCGCGGAAATCACGCTCATTGAGTCTTATTTGCCGCAGGCGGTGCCGGAGACGGAGATTGAAGGGGTGGTGCGCACCAAACTCGCCGAACTGCATACCCCGACCCTCAAGGACATGGGCGCCATCATGAAGGCCGTCATGGCCCACTTTCAGACCGCCGGCGCCCGGGTGGATGGCAAGCTGGTGAGCGAGATTTTACGGCGGCAGCTCACGGCGAAATAGCACAGGTATCTGAAGATGCTGCCAGAAACTTGGCGTTCCGTGCCGATCCGCGGGAATCCGTGGCCTAAGAAGTTCCCAGGGCGTCCTGGATGGCGGAGACGATGGAATTCGCCAAGCGCCGCATTTTAGCTTCGTCGTCAGCCTCAACCATCACCCGAGCCAGGGCTTCGGTGCCGGAATAGCGCACCACTACGCGCCCGTTGCCATTTAATTCCTTCTCCGCGGCAGTAATGGCGGCGGCGACCGCGGGAATCTCCATCAACGGCTTCTTCTCGCGCACGCGCACATTTTTGATGACCTGAGGAAAGACCTTGAGATCGGAGACCAAATCGGCCAGGGGCTTGCCGGTGCGCGCCATCACCTGAAGCACGCGCAGCGCGGTTAGCAGGCCATCGCCGGTGGTGGCGTCGCCATCGCGAAAAATGACATGCCCAGACTGCTCCCCGCCCAGGGTGCTGCCATGCTTCAGCATCTCTTCCAACACGTACTTGTCGCCTACGGGAGCGCGGAGCATGTGAATGCCGGAGCGGCGCAGGGCAATTTCCAGGCCCATGTTGGACATCGTTGTGGCCACCACCAGCGAACCGATGAGCGCGCCACGGGCTTGCATTTCGCGGCCAGCCAGCAGCAGGACGGCGTCGCCATTCACCACCCGCCCGGCGGCATCGCTGAACAGGGCGCGATCGGCATCGCCATCGAAAGTGATGCCCAGGTCATATTGGCCCTTCTCGGCCGCCACCGCCCGCGCCACGGTTTCCGGATGCAATGCGCCGCACTCATGGTTAATATTGTGGCCGTCCGGTGCCTGGTGCAGGAACTTGGCCTGCACGCCGCAGGCTCGGAACACGTCTGGGGCCACCGCCGAAGCGGCGCCGTTGGCGCAGTCCACCAGCACCTGCAAGGAGCTTAGATCGGTTCCCGCCACCTGCTGCGCCAGCCAGCACACGTAATCCCGGTGCAGTTCGGTCGAGCCGGGCAGGGAACAGAACAGGGCCGCCGTTTCGCTCGACGCGGCCGCTTTGCTGCCCAACTGCTGGAAGATCTCGGCCTCAATCTGGTGCTCGACGTCATCGGGCAGTTTGAAGCCGTCGGCCGAAAAGACCTTAATGCCATTGTCCATCCAGGGATTGTGGGAGGCGGAGATGACAATGCCCGCGCCAGAGGCATCATTTCGGGCCAGAAAGGCCACCCCAGGCGTGGTGATCACCCCCGCGCTCTTGACCTCAACTCCCGCGGCCAGCAGTCCGGCGGCAACCGCATTGGCAATCCACTGGCTGGAGTCACGAGTATCCTGGCCAATGACGGCGCGCTTGTGTTCCGCCGCCGAGCGCAGCCAATGGCCCAGCGCCCGTCCAATCGCAAACACCGTGGGCTCGTCGAGGGGATACTGGCCTGCCACGCCACGAATACCATCGGTGCCAAACAGTTGTCGTGCCACGTTATCTAGTTACCTCAAATCAGGGTTGTATGGGAGTCTCTAACCCGCGACCGGGAAGTCGCGCTGGCGCCGGATCACGTCTGTTTTGCTTTCGCTTTTTCTGTCCGCTCCCCCGCGCACGCCTCGCAAGGGCAATACTCCCGCAAAAAATCCCAGGAATAGATACCCAACTCATGCCCATCATTCCAGCGGAAGCGGATAGCGTACTTGCCTACAGGCTCGGCCTGCATCGGCTTGGCCGGCGCCTTGAACATGGGCAATGCTCCCGCAGCCGCCTTGGGCCCTTCCCCCGGTTCGCGGCCACTTTTGCCCCGCTCGTCGTCGCACAGGGCGCAGGGGCAGGCGTCGCGCAGCCACTTGAAGCTGTAGCTGGAGTGGTGTCCGTCCTTCCACTCAATGTCCATGCCCGTGCCGGCGGTCAGATTCACCTTGACCGACTTGGGATCAGCCTGCTGATTAGGGGGCATGTTTTCAGTATCGCACAGGAGATTCGCAGGGATGTGGGTGGTGCACCCAGCAGGCAGTTCGTCGCCGAGTTAATCTTTGCGCCTGTCATGTTGAGCGAGGGCGGCGGAACACACCGCGCAGCCGTCCCTCGACTACGCGGCCTGATTCGCAAGTGAATCGGCCTGCTTCGCCTTGGAATGACAGAATTGTAAGGAGCTGCCATGGACCGCTAAAACACTGCTCCACAAGCCAAAGCGTCCCGCCTTATCTCACTGAGTTTGTCCAAACCCGCTCTCATCCGGTAAAATCTAGGTTTAGCCCACTACGTTCTTACAAATCTGGAGCACTCATGGCACGCGTATGTGATATCTGCGGCAAGGGGCCGCAATTCGGCAACACCATCAGCCACGCCCACAACACCAGCCGACGGCGCTGGAATGTGAACCTGCGCCCGGTGCGGGCCATTGTGAACGGCGCCACCCGCAAGCTGCGCGTCTGCACTTCCTGCCTGCGCAGCGGCAAGGTTGTGAAGGCCTAAAATTCCTAACGCAGAGTTCGCAGACATTTTTAAGGGATTTGCTTGTTTTCTCCTCGCGACCTCTGCGTTGATCCTGTCGGCACAGGGGTTCCTCCGGTTTTCTCTCCGCGACCTCTGCGTTGATCTTTTTAAGCCAGCGCGATGACGTCAATCTCGACCGCGACATCCCTTGGCAACCGGGCCACCTCCACGGTGGAGCGGGCCGGCGGGGCTGATTTCCAGAAGCGCCCGTAAACCTCATTCATTGCGGCAAAATCCCCCATATTCTTCAGAAAAACGGTGGTGCGTACCACCCGCTCCAGGCCGCTGCCCGCGGCCTTCAGGATGGCTTCCAGGTTCTTCAACACGCGCTCGGTCTGCGCCGCCACATCCCCCTGAATAATCTGGGCGTTGGCAGGATCAATGGCAATCTGCCCGGAAATAAAAACAAAGCCGTTTCCCTTAATTGCCTGGGAGTAAGGTCCGATGGCCTGCGGCGCATCTTTGGTGGCAACCACGTCGCGCATGTTTCCTCCAGTGCGCAGATCTTAGAGAACGAAGCATTAGCTGCTGAGCTGAGTGACAATTGCCGCTAGACCCTCTGCACCCGCTGCACGTCGTGCACCCCGGCGATTTTGCGCAGGCCGGAGACGATCAGCTCCAGGTGCTTCAGGTCTTCAATATCAATCACCACGTCAATGTTGGCCTGGCTGTTGGCGGTGCGTACTTCGATGTTGCGGATGTTGGTGTTGTCGTCGCTGATGATGGCGGTGATCTGCTTGAGCATGCCGGCGCGGTCATCACAGAACAAGGTTAGCTTAACCGGATATCCGGCAGCGGCGGCGGTATCGCGCGCCCACTCCACGGCAATGCGCCGCTCCGACTCATACATGAGATTGGTCACGTTGGGACAGTTGCGGGAATGCACGGCCACGCCTTTGCCCCGAGTCACGTATCCGACAATGTCCTCGCCGCGAATTGGATTGCAGCAGCGCGCGCGGTAAACCAGCAGGTCGTCGTGACCCTTCACCTTGATGGCGTTGTGGTCGCCGCCGAAAACGCGGCGCACCACGCTGGTAATGGCGCTTTGCTTCTCCTCGTCGGCCTCGCCGGGCGATTCGGAAGCCGCGGGCGACAGCTTCGCGAGCACCTGGCGCGCGGGAAACTTGCCATAACCGATGCCCGCCAGCAGGTCATCGCCGCGGCCCAAGCCATAGTCCGAGGCTACGCGCTGGAAATCTGGCTCCTTGATGTCCTTGAGCGCCACCCGGTATTTGCGCGCTTCTTTTTCGATCAGCTTGCGCCCAATCTCGATGGCGCGTTCGCGCTGGTGCACGTTCATCCAGTGCTTGATCTTGTTGCGCGCGCGCGACGACTTCACCACGCTCAGCCAGTCGCGGCTGGGATGGTGGCCGGCCTGGGTGAGAATTTCCACGATATCGCCGCTATGCAGGCGATAGCGCAGCGGCACCATGCGTCCGTTCACCTTGGCGCCTACGCAGGTGTGCCCCACTTCGGTGTGGATGGTGTAAGCAAAATCCAGCGGCGTGGCGTCCCGCGGCAGGATGACCACTTTGCCTTTTGGGGTGAAGGTGTAGACCTCTTCCGGATAGAGATCAATTTTGAGGGTAGAGAGGAATTCGTTGGGATCGGAAACATCGCGCTGCCACTCTACTACCTGCCGCAGCCAGGCCAGGCGCTGTTCGTCCTTGGCGCTGACCGGTCCATCCTTGTACTTCCAGTGGGCGGCGATGCCTTCCTCCGCCATCTTGTGCATTTCCTCGGTACGGATCTGCACCTCGAAGGGCTGCCCGTTCTCCGCGATCACCGAGGTGTGCAGCGACTGATAAAAATTGGGCCGCGGCATGGCGATGAAGTCCTTGATCCGGCTGGGAACCGGCCGCCATAAATTGTGAATAATGCCCAGCACCCCATAGCAGTCCTGCACGTTGTTGGCGATCACGCGCACCGCAAACAGGTCGTACATCTGGTCCACGGTAATACGCTGCCGCAGAATTTTCTGATGAATGCTATAGAGGCGTTTGATGCGGCTCTGCACCAGCGCCTCAATGCCGGCTTCCTTGAACTTTTCCCGCAGGAGTTCTTCGATCTGGGCGAGAAAGTGTTCCCCGGCCTTGCGCCGGGATTCCACCGCCGCGTGGACCTGGTCGTAACCGATAGGGTCCATGTAGCGGAAACCCAGGTCTTCCAGTTCGCCGCGAATTTTGCCCATGCCTAGGCGGTGCGCGATGGGAGCGTAAATTTCCAGCGTTTCCTTGGCGATGCGCTGCTGGCGCTCGGGCGGAAGGTGCTCCAGGGTGCGCATGTTGTGCAGGCGGTCGGCTAACTTGATAAGGACCACGCGGATGTCGTCCACCATGGCCAGCACCATCTTGCGCACGTTCTCCGCCTGGCGCTCTTCACTGGAAGCAAAATCGATTTTGCTGATCTTGGTGACGCCTTCGACAATGTGCGCCACCTGCTCGCCGAATTCCTTGCGGATGTCAATGATGGTGACCGAGGTGTCTTCCACCGAATCGTGCAGCAGGCCGGCGACGATAGCGATGGGATCGAGCTTCATCTCCGCCAGCACGCAGGCCACCTCTAGGGGGTGAACCAGATAGGGTTCGCCCGAAGCGCGCTGCTGGCCGGTGTGGTGCAGGAGGGAGTAATTGTAAGCGCTGCGAATCAGCCCCAAATCGTCGTTCGGGCGATAAGATCGGACCTTTTTCAGCAGCTCGCGGAAACGCGTAACCGTGAGCACATTGGTCGCGATCTGGTGGCGCAGCGTCGCCATGCTTCATTATAGCGTTGCATTTTTGGCAATTTACCCAGCCAATGCCCGCTCATGCGCCCTAAGTAGCTGTAAGGGCTAGAGTTGTACCCAAGCCTGCCACCTGGATGAAAAATAGCGCGCCACATCAGGGGGCACGAGCAGGGGCAAGAATCGCCAGGCGTTGTAAGCTATGGGGCTCCTATGAGCTTCCTGAAGATTCTTGCCAGCGGAACCTCGGGACCGATCGGCGGGGCGCTGGTGCCGGCGCTGACGGCGGCCGGCCACCACGTCACCCGGCTGGTGCGCCGCCCGGCCGCCGCCGCGGACGAAGTCGAGTGGGACCCGATGAGGCCGCTTAATCCGGAGACCGTAAGCGGTTATGACGCCATCATCCACCTGGCCGGGGAAACCATCGTCAGTCATTGGGACCAGAAGAAAAGAGAGAAGATTCGAGATTCGCGGGTGACCAGCACGCGCAACCTGGTGCAGGCGCTGGTCCAGAGCCAGCAGAAGCCGCGGGTGCTCATTACCGCCTCTGCGATCGGCTATTACGGCAATCGTGGCCAGGAAAGGCTCACCGAGAACAGCGACCCTGGCTACAACTTTCTCGGCATGGTGTGCCGCGAATGGGAAGCGGCCACCAAACCGGCGGCCGAGGCAGGCATTCGCACGGTGCAGTTGCGCATTGGCATCATGCTCAGCATGCAAGGGGGCGCGCTCAAGCAGATGGTCAGGCCATTCCGCTTCGGCCTGGGAGGAATTATTGGCAATGGGCAACAGTACTGGAGTTGGGTGGCGCTGGAAGATGTGGTCGGCGCGGTGCAGCATGCGCTGACCCACGACGGTCTTTCCGGGCCCGTGAACGTGGTGTCGCCCAATCCCGTCACCAACATTGATTTCACCCGCGCCATCGCCCAGGTGGTGCACCGCCCCGCGCTGTTCCCCCTGCCGCCCTTCGCGGTGCGCCTGTTCTTCGGGCAGATGGGAGAGGAACTGATGCTGGCCAGCGCCCGGGTATTGCCTACCAAGTTGGAAGCCAGCGGCTACAAATTTCGCTATCCCGAGCTGAAGCCCGCCCTGATGGATATCCTCCGCAACAAACCGGCCACGGAGTAGCACGGATGCTTTATCCGCGGCAGAAGAATTTTTCTGCGGACTCTGGCTTGGAAGGTTACTCTTCCCCGACGCGCAGCACGGCGAGGAATGCTTCCTGGGGAATATCCACGCGCCCAATGCGCTTCATGCGCTTCTTGCCCTCTTTCTGCTTCTCCAGGAGCTTGCGTTTGCGGGTAATGTCGCCGCCGTAGCATTTGGCGAGCACGTTTTTGCGCATGGCGGGCACGGTTTCACGGGCAATGATCTTGCCGCCGATGGCGGCCTGGATGGCCACCTCGAACATCTGTCGCGGGATCAACTGCTTCATCTTGGCGGCGAGCGCGCGCCCGCGCTCGTAGGCGTGTTCCTGGTGCACGATGGTGGAGAGCGCGTCCACAGGATCGCCGGAGACCAGGATGTCGAGCCTCGCCATGGGCGACTCCCAGTACCCGGCGAGGTGATAGTCGAGCGAGGCGTAGCCGCGCGATACCGATTTCAGCCGGTCGTAAAAATCGAGCACGATCTCATTCAGCGGCAACTCGTAGCTGAGCATCACCCGGTTGGAGGTGACGTATTCAAACCCCTTCTGCCGCCCGCGCTTTTCCTCTACCAGCTTCAGGATCCCGCCGACGTATTCTTCATTGGTGAGGATGGTGGCCAGGATGACCGGCTCTTCTATCTTGCGGATTTCGCTCTGCGGCAACCAGCGCGAGGGATTGTCCACTTCGACCACTTCACCATCGGTCCGGGTGATTTTGTAGCGCACCCCCGGCGCGGTGGTGATCAGGTCAAGGTTGAACTCGCGCTCCAGGCGTTCCTGGATGATTTCCATGTGCAGCAGGCCGAGGAAGCCGCAGCGGAAACCGAAACCGAGCGCGACCGAGCTTTCCGGCTCGAAGAAGAATGATGAGTCGTTGAGGCGCAGCTTGTCCAGGGCTTCGCGCAATGCCGTGTGCTCGTGCGCGTCCACGGTATAGAGTCCGGCAAACACCATCGGCTTAATCTCTTCAAAACCGGGCAGTGGCTCGATGACGGGGCGCGAATCGTCGGTAATGGTGTCGCCGATTTTGGTATCAGCGACATTCTTGATGTTCGCGATCAGGAACCCGACTTCGCCAGCCTCGAGCATCTCAATTTCCACCGGCTTGGGAGTCAGCACGCCCAGGGTTTCGACTTCGAAGACTCGCCCGTTGGACCACAGGCGAATTTTCTGGCCTTTGCGCAGCGTGCCATGGAATACGCGGGCCAGCACCACCACCCCGCGATAAGCGTCAAACCAGGAATCGAAAAGCAGCGCCTGCAAAGGAGTGTCTGGCGAACCCTTGGGCGGCGGAACGCGGTGCACAATGGCTTCCAGCACTTCAGGCACGCCCTCCCCGGTCTTGGCGCTGATCAGCAGGGCGTTGGAAGCATCCAGGCCGACCGCGCCTTCGATCATTTCCTTGGTGCGAGCAACGTCGGCGCTGGGCAGGTCAATCTTGTTGATTACCGGAATAATTTCCAGGCCGTGATTGATGGCTAGGTAGGAATTAGCCAGCGTCTGCGCTTCTACGCCTTGCGAAGCGTCCACCACCAGCAGCGCGCCCTCGCACGCGGCCAGCGAGCGCGAAACTTCGTAGGAGAAGTCCACGTGGCCGGGCGTATCAATCAAATTGAGCTGATAGGTTTCCCCATCGTGCGCCTGGTACATCATGCGCACGGCATGCGCCTTGATGGTGATGCCGCGCTCCCGCTCCAGGTCCATGGCATCGAGCACCTGGGCCTGCATTTCGCGCGCCGAGACCGATCCTGTCAGCTCCAGCAGGCGGTCCGCCAACGTGGATTTGCCGTGGTCAATGTGCGCGATGATAGCGAAATTGCGGATACGGGCGCGGTCCATCAGGATGGTGGGAACACATCAATTCTAGCAGGTAGGCTATTGGCCCTTTGCCCCTTCGCTCTTCTCCGCAGCCCTGGTCAGAGTTTCTTAAATACCCGTACCCGATATCCATCCTCCTCCGAAGAGAGCACCTCGTTCCACCCCGTCGGAGCGGGCTGCCGCTGGCTGTCGGGGAACTCAGCAATCACGCGCAGCTTGGTATCCCTTGCGGGCACCTGCATTGTGATTGCTCCCTCGACCAGTTCTGCCCGGCAGGTGCGCTCCGCCGGAATCACGACCTCACGCCGCAGCGCAATCAGCCGGCGATACCACTGCAGCATGTCTTCGTGTTGATTTTTTTCACCACTGCCTACTGGCCACTGAAGTTTCGATCGCTCGAAGGTTTGAGGATCCTGAGGATCGGGCATTTCCCCGCCGAAGGCCAGGAAATGTTCGAATTCCCTGCGCCGGCCTTCGCGCACCGCCTTCTGGAGCACGGGGTCTCCGTAGTCAGTGAAGAACTGGAAGGGGGCGGTTTCCCCATATTCCTGGCCCATGAACAGCAGCGGAGTCTCCGGAGCGAGCAGCAGAAGTGCCGCGGCCAGCTTGCAAGCGCCGCGCGGAACCAGGGCGTCCAGTCGCTCGCCACGGGCGCGGTTGCCAACCTGGTCGTGGTTCTGGGTGCAGATAACATGCGCGGGAAGGGGAATGCCGGCGGACGATGTGCCACGTTTTCGCCCTTCCCAGAACTTGAACGCCTCGCCCTGGAAGGCGAAGCCCTCATTCAGCGCCCGCACAATCTGCTCTCTACTGCCGAAATCCTGGTAGTAGCCTTCGCGCTCGCCGGTCAGGCAGGCATGCACGGCGTGGTGGAAATCATCGCTCCACGCGGCATTCACGCCAAAGCCGCCTTGGGTTGGCGGAAGAAGATAGCGGCAGTCGTTTTCGTCGGTCTCGGCGATCACGCACACCTTGCGGCCCAGTTCTCCCGCCAGGCGTTGCACGTTTTCCTGAATTTCCGCCACGATGTGCAGGGGCGAATCGTCGTGAATGGTTTGGGTGGCATCCAGCCGCAGCCCGTCCAGGTGGTACTCGCGAATCCAGTACAGCGCGTTCTCCACCACGTAACGGCGCACGCCCTCGCAGCCCCGGTCGTCATAATTGATGGCGTCGCCCCAGGGCGTGGTGTGGTGGTGCGTGAAATAGGGCCCGAATAGGCGCAGGTAGTTGCCTTCATTGCCGAGGTGGTTGTAAACCACGTCCAGCATGACCGCCAGTCCGGCGTGGTGGGCGGCATCCACCAGGCACTTCAAACCTTCGGGGCCGCCGTAGCTGGCCTGCACCGCATACATGGAAACACCGTCATAGCCCCAGTTGCGGCGGCCGGGAAAAGCCGCCACCGGCATCAACTCAATCACGGAGATGCCAAGCGATTTCAGGTAATTCAGCCGCTGGATGGCACCTTCGAAAGTTCCTTCGGGGCTGAACGTGCCGACATGGAGCTCATAGATGATGTAGTCGCGCAGGTCCAGCCCGCCCCAATCCTGATCGTTCCAGGCGAAGCTATTCGGGTCAACGAGGGCAGTGGGACCGTGCACGCCTTCCGGCAGCAGGCGCGAAACCGGGTCGGGCAGCGGCTTGTGGTCATCAAGAACGTAGAAATAGCGATCTCCGGCCTGCACGGGAGCCTGGGCGCTGAAGGTGCCTTTGTCAGCGCACTGCATGGGCAGGTCGTGGCCGCCCACCAGGCGAAGCCTGGCCCGGTGGGCATTTGGCGCCCACACGCGGAATTCCGCCGTGCCGCCCTCCAGCGTGGCTCCGTACATGACGTTCAGGGTAGCCGATTTCACGGGAATTTTGATGCACCCGCAGTATGCAGCGGAAGCAAGCACTTAGCATTTAGCACTTGGCATTTAGCCCCTGTAATGTCTCATTTGCTTGCGGGGCCAAGCACGAACTCCGGCTAACTGCTAACTGCTAACTGCTAACTGCTTGTTTCCCCCGAAATTACAATGGTGCCATGCCCCTGATTCTGGCTTCGTCTTCGCCACGGCGGCAGGAATTGCTGCGGGCGGCGGGAATTGAGTTCACAGTGGAACCTGCGGACCTGCCGGAGATCCCCCATCCCGGCGAGGCTCCGCACGTGTTCGCCGAGCGCATGGCGCGGGAGAAAGCCGTGGCGGTGGCGCAGCGCCGGCATCGCCCAGGCGAATGGGTTCTGGCCGCAGACACGGTAGTTTTCGTCAATGGCGAAATCTTGGGCAAGCCGGCCGATGCGGCTGATGCCGCGGCCGAAGCAGCACGCATGCTGCGCCTGCTGTCCGGGCGGGAGCATCGTGTTATTACGGGCGTTTGTCTTTTGGAAAGTGGTCAGTGGGCAATGGCCAGTGGTCAGAAAAGCTCTGCCGCCGCCCCCCGACCGTCAGCCGTCGAATTGGTCGCCTCTGAGACTACCCGGGTATGGATGAACACGCTCAGCGCGGAAGACATTCGCGACTACATCGCCAGCCATGAACCCATGGATAAGGCCGGCGCCTACGCCATTCAGGGCCGCGCTTCGCGCTGGATTCCTCGTATTGAGGGTTGCTACTTCAACGTGGTGGGATTGCCGGTGCCGCTGGTGTACCGCATGCTGCGGGAACGCAGCATCGTGTAGCAGGGTGGTGGCGTCAGCCGCCATAATTCGGTACGCCCACCAAAAAGCGTGCCGGCGGCCGACAGGGCGAAAGCAAGACCGCTACTTCTTTTCCGCGCCCTGCTCGCCTTCTTTAACCGATGACTTGAAATTGCGGATGCCCTCGCCCAGACCCTTGCCCAAATCGGCCAGCTTGCTGGGACCGAAGATCAGCAGCGCAATGGCCGCGATGATCAAAAGTTCCGGTAAACCTATTTTGCCGCCAAACATTTAATGCCTCCACCGGGGAGGGGCAGCCCGGGGCGCTCGCGAGCGCAGTGAAATTGCGGGAATTCCCCTGTTGGGATTCTAGGTCAGTCAGGGGGCAGAGTCAAAAGAGTCTATCCAGCGGTCTAGCTCAGAGCGCTTTCGCTAGTCAGCTGCCCTCACGCCGCCTCGATCAGCATGGCGATCAGCGCCGCCCGCCGCGGCAATTCCTCGATAATCACTGATTCGTTGAAAGCATGGGCGCCTTCCCCCACTCCGCCCAAACCGTCTAGGGTGGGCACGCCCAGGGCGGCAGTGAAATTGCCGTCGGAAGCGCCGCCGGTGCTGGCTTCTTCCAGCTTCCAGTGGATCCGGGCCGCGGCCTCGCACGCCTTGCCGTAAAGCGCCGCTACCCCCTCGGTACGTTCCATGGGCAGGCGGTTGATGGCGCCGGTAAGCTGCAGGCGGCATTTCCGGTTCACCGGCCGCACGGCGTGGAGCTTCTTGTCTATGTACGCGGCATCGCGGACGCGGGCGATGCGCACGTCTATGAGCGCGGAGGCTTCCGCCGCCACTACATTACTCCGCGTGCCGCCCTCGATGACGCCGGCATTGACCGAGATGCCGCGTTTTAAATCCGTAAACTCGGAAATGTTCACGATCTGGTGAGCCAGTTCGCGAATGGCGCTGGCACCTTCCTGGGGCGAGATGCCGGCATGAGCAGGCACGCCGGTCACCTTCAGGCAGTACTCGCCCACTCCCTTGCGTGCTGTCTTGACGGCGCCCTTCAGGCCGGCCGAGGGCTCCATGATGAGCACCGCTGCCGACTCCCGGGCCAGCTTCTCGATAGTCGGTCGTGAAGTATGGCTGCCGACCTCCTCGTCGGTATTGAGCAGGACGGTGACAGGACGGGCCAGCCGTCCGCGCAATTCGCGGAGCGCCGTGAGCGCGTGCAGCATCAGGGTGATGCCCGACTTCATATCGTAGCTGCCTGGACCCCAGGCGCGGCCTTGCGCCACTCGCCAAGGCATTTTGGACAGCGTGCCCAACGCCCAGACAGTGTCAAAGTGGCCCAGCAGCATTACCGGGCGTTGGGAATTTACTCCGGGAAAGTCCACCTGCAGGTGGTTGCCGCGCTCGCTCTGGCGATGGAACTTGGGTTGGCCGCCGGCTGTCGCGAACTGCTCAGCCAGGAATTCGCCCAGGCGGTCCACTGCCGGCTTGTCGTCGCTGGGGGATTCCAGTTCCACCATCTGGCGCAGAGTTTCCACCATGGCGGGCCGGCGCTGCTGCAGGCACTTGAGCAGCGCGGCAGGTTCAGTTTCTGTCGGTTTGATTGCCATCTACCTCTCTCAGCAATTGACGATTTCAAGATTGACGATTGCAGATTGAAAAGCAACTGGTCCGGTGCTGAATGGCTCCCGGATCAAATCGTCAATCGAAAATCGGCATTCGTCAATCCTGGCTTTGCTCCTGCAGTATAATCGTCGCTTTCAGCGAGCCCAGATCATGACGCAAACGGCACCCCCAACCGCCGAGTTGAAAGCGCCGGAGCGCACCACACTGGATATTGCCGCCATCCAGCGTATTTTGCCCCACCGCTACCCGTTTCTGCTGATTGACCGGGTGGTGGACCTGACTCGCAAGCAGCGCATTGTGGCCATCAAGAACGTCAGCGCCAACGAACCTTTTTTCGCCGGCCACTTTCCCGGGTTCCCCATTATGCCGGGAGTGCTGATTGTTGAAGCCATGGCGCAGGCCGGGGGCGCGCTGCTGCTCACCGAAATCGCCGACCGAGAACACAAGCTGATGGTGTTTACCGGCATTGAGCGGGCCCGCTTCCGCCGCCCAGTGGTGCCGGGAGACCAGTTGCGCATTGAAGTGGAAGTGCTGGCCTGGCGCCAGACCGCGGTGCGCATGCAGGGCAAGGCTTACGTAGGAGAGAAGCTGGCTGCCGAAGCGGTAGTGACCTGCCAGCTAGTAGACCGCTCGCGAGCCGAGAGCAAGTCGCAAGCAGAACCACGGGAGAACAGCGGGGAGTAGACGTGCCACCAAGCAAAACGACTGACGAAGTTATGATTCGACGCCAGCCGCGTGCCGTGCGGCCGACCATTCATCCCACCGCGTTGGTGGATCCGGATGCCCGCATTCCCGGTTCCTGCCGCATTGGGCCTTATTGCGTTGTGGGTGCCGATGTGGAGATGGGCGAACACTGCCAACTCGTGGCCCACGTAGTGCTCGAAGGCCCCACCCGGCTGGGCTCGCATAACCGCATATTTCCGTTTGCGTCGCTGGGCCAGCCGCCGCAGGACCTGAAGTTTGCCGGCGAGAAGACCCGGCTGGAAATCGGCGACCATAACCAGATCCGCGAATTTGTTACCCTGCACCGCGGCACGGTGGGCGGCGGAGGGGTAACCCGCATCGGCAGCCACACGCTCATCATGGCCTACGCCCATGTGGCGCACGATTGCGTGATCGGCGACCATGCGATTCTGGCCAACGCCGCCACCCTAGCCGGCCACGTTACGGTGGAGGACTGGGCCACGGTGGGCGCGCTCTGCCCGGTTCACCAGTACGTGCGCATCGGCGCTTATGCTTTCATTGGCGGCGGTTCCACTATTACCAAGGACGTGCTGCCCTTCTCCAAAACCGTTGCCGCCCGCGATGCTCACGCCTATGGCCTGAACGCCCTCGGGTTGGAGCGGCATGGCTTCACCCGCGACCGCATCCGCAAACTGCACCACGCCTTCAAACTGCTGCTGGCCTCCAAGCTCAACACCTCGCAAGCCCTGGAGAAGCTCAAGGCGGAAGCAAGCCTGGGCGAAGACGTTGAGCTGCTGGTGCGATTCATCGAAAGCTCGGAGCGCGGAATTATCAAATAGTGGGCAATCATGAGTTGCCGATATCAATTCGCATTTCAGCTTAGCAATCAGCATTTAGCAGCTGGCACTTAGCCATCAACGTTCTTGCCACGATTGCTAACTGCTAATTCCTTGGCTCGGCAACTTTCACTGGCAATTATGGAACGCATCGGTCTCATCGCCGGCAACGGCAAATTTCCCATGCTGGTGCTGGACGCTGCCCGGGCAAGCGGCGCGGAAGTGGTGGTCGCCGCCATCAAAGAAGAAACGTTTCCTGAAATCGAATCGCACGGAGCCGCGGCGGTGTACTGGATGTCGCTCGGCGAACTGGGCCGGCTGATTGACACTTTTAAGCGCGAAGGCGTGCGCCGCGCCATCATGGCCGGACAGGTGAAGCACAAGCAGATTTTCTCCAGCATCCGCCCGGACTGGCGACTAGCCAAGCTGCTGCTTTCCCTGGGTACCCGTAACACCAATTCCTTGCTGGGCGGAGTGGCCAAGGTGCTGGCCGATGAAGGCATCACCCTGGAAGATTCCACCAGCTTCCTACAGCCATTGCTGGCGCGTCCGGGCGTGCTCACCCGCCGCGCGCCCTCCGGGGCAGAGCAGAAAGATATTGCCTACGGTCGGCAAGTGGCGCGTCACATGGCCGCCTACGACATCGGGCAGACGGTAGTTGTGGCCGAGGCCGCATGCGTCGCGGTGGAAGCCATGGAAGGCACCGACGCCACCATCGAACGAGCCGGGCGCATCATGGCCGCGCTGGAAGGCGAGGCTTCCACCCTGCGGCGACATCTAACCGTGGTCAAGGTGGCGAAACCGAACCAGGACATGCGCTTCGACGTGCCCGTGGTAGGAGTGAAAACCATAGAAATCATGCGCCAAGCCGGCGCTACTTGCCTGGCGTTGGACGCGGGCAAGTGCCTGCTGCTGGATGGTGACGCCATCGTGACCGCAGCCGACGCCGCTGCCATCAGCATTGTTGCCGACGCCTAGGAGGAATCATGCCGCAATCCGCGACGCACATCGAAGAAAATGTCCGCATCGCCGACCAGCTGAAACGCGCCTTTGAGGGCGACGCCTGGCACGGGCCGGCGGTGCTGGAAGTGCTGGAGGGCGTGAGCGCGCGCGCCGCTGCCAGCAAGCCCATCCCCGGCGCCCACAGCGTCTGGGAACTGGTGCTGCATATTGCGGCTTGGGATGGCGCCATTCGCCGTCGCATGGAAGGACAGGCGCTGCAACTTTCCGACGAGCAGGACTTCCCGCCGGTGAAAGACACTAGCGACTCAGCTTGGCGTAGCGCGCTGGAAAATCTCAAGCAGCGACATGCCGAGCTGATCCAGGGTGTCCTCGCCATGGCCGACTACCGCCTCAGATCTCAGGTGCCAGGCAAGGATTACGATTTCTACCATATGCTGCACGGGGCTGTGCAGCACGAGCTCTACCATGCCGGCCAAATCACGTTGCTGAAGAAAGTTGCGCGTTAAGCCGGCAGTCGCGGCGGGCTTGGAATCGGAGCAACTCGCGCAAGCGCCCTTGGATTCCTAAGGGTTAGGGCTATGAAAGTTTGTCTTGGAATTCTCGTCGTGCTTGCAACCATGCTGCTGTTGCAGCTCTCGCCGGCTCAGGGGCAAACCAGCAGCCAGCCGGTCCAAACTTTCAGCGGATGTCTTACATCAGCCAATGGCTTGCTGTTGCTGAAGCAGCAGGGAGGCCAGACTTATGCTCTCAACGGCCATACCGAGGAATTGAACAAGTACCTGGACCACATCGTCCAGGTGCAAGGCACGCCGGAGAAGCCGGAAGATGCCAAACTCATCGGCGCGGCCCTGCGGATAAAAAGCTACAAGGTCGGCAGCGAGTGCAAGCTAGGCTTGCAATCGCTGTCTCGCGCGACCCCGGAGTGGAAGAGGAGCGGCGAGCCGGCCGTCCCTGTCGCTGGCAAAACTGGTCAGGCGGCGACTGCGGTGCCCGTCACCAGCAACCGCTCTGTGGGCGAAACCACGCCTCCTTCCGATGTGAACCGCAACCGGGTCCCGCCCCAAGCCTCTAGGCAGCAACCCGGCCAGCCGCCCGTGCCCGAGGATACGGCCCAAAATCCCGCGGACGCGGACAGAATCGCGGTAGCCGCCCAGCGCGCTGAGATCGGCACTCATAACGGAACAGTCGGCGTACCCGCCCAGCCTGGGACAGGAACTTTGTCGACGCAGCAGCAGTCTGCGAGGCGTGTGGCGGTTGTACAAATCGAGACGGATGGCTTTCAGCCGGCTAAGGTGACCGTTGCTCCCGGTCAGGCCGTGGAATGGAAGAACAATACCGGGGATCCGCATACCGTCACCCTAGTGCCTGACAAGGCGTTGGTGTCGTCCGATGCCTCCCTGCCCAGGAATGCTCAGCCGTTTGATTCCGGCACCATCTCAGCGGGCATGACCTTTACTCACGCGTTCACCGCCCCGGGAACATATCGGTATTTCTGCACCCTGCACGAAGGCAATGGCATGGTGGGTGAGGTGATTGTTAAATGAAGGCTCGTCCTGAAAGCGACGTGCGAACGCTATAATCGGCTCATGCTTCGTTCTCTACCAGGGGACGGTATGGCATGCCTGTTGATTATTCTGCTGCTGGCTGGCGACGGTTGGGCGCAGCAGGAAAATGCTCAGAGACCAGCGGGTGCTGTTCCCTTGGCCATCGTTAGTAACACCCTGCCCCAGCCTGTAGCCCACCTCCCCTACCATTTCCAACTGGTCGCCGAGGGAGGTACGCCGCCTTACAGCTGGAGTCTCGAAAAGGGCGAGCTGCCGCCGGGCCTACACTTGCAGGCAGACACCGGAATCATCAGCGGAATAACTGCAGCCGCCGCCAAGCTGACCTTTACGGTTGCGGTTAAGGATTCTGCCGAGCCGCCGCACACTGCGGTACGCGAAGTTACCGTCACCTCGGTGCCTGCCTTGCAACTGGAATGGCAGCGTCATCCGGCGCTGGAGAATGACGGCATTTACGGCGAAGTCAAAGTGGCGAATCCCAGCGAAGACCCCTACGACCTTACGTTTATCGTTGTGGCCGTTAACCAGATCGGCAAAGCCTTTGCTCTGGGCTATCAGCACTTCAAGTTGAGCCCGCAAGCCACTCAGGCAATACCCTTCGGCAACAGCCTGCCGCAGGGCTCCTATATTGTGCACGCCGACGCGGTGGGGATTGCTTCCAAAGACGCCATCCGCCGCGCCCGACTGCAGACGCCCAAGCCGCTGGTGAAGCAATGATATCTTTAGGCCTTCTTCATCTTGGCGGCTGAGAATCCAATCAACGTGGCGGTTATAGGAGCGGGCGCCTTCGGACGCAATCATGCCCGGGTGTACCGGCATTTGCAGCAAGCAGGAGAGCCCGTGCGTCTGGTCGCCGTGGCTGACGTGGACCCTGGGCGGGCCACAGCCCTGGCACGGGAATCCGGATCGGGAGTTCAGGCGCTCAGTGATCTGGGGAAATTGATAGCCCGGGGCGATATTCAGGCAGCTTCTGTTGCCGTTCCCACAGTTCGGCACCTGGAAGTGGCCGGCGCGCTGATGGCCGCCGGTATTGATGTGCTGATCGAGAAACCGCTGGCGGCCACGCTGGCCGAGGCTGACAAATTAATCGCTTTGGCCCGTCAGCATGGACGAGTAGCCCAGGTGGGTCATCTGGAGCGGTTCAACCCGGCGGTGCAGGTCACCCTGCCTCTGGTGACCCGGCCCATGTTCTTCGAAGTACACCGCTTAAGCGTTTTCAGCCCGCGGTCCCTGGACATTGACGTGGTGCTCGACCTGATGATTCACGACCTCGATATCGTACTGGCGCTGGCCAAATCACCGGTTAAGGAAGTGCGCGCCGTCGGCCTGCCCATTCTTTCCCGCCAGGTGGATATCGCCAACGTACGCTTGGAGTTCGAGTCCGGGTGCGTGGCCAACTTCACGGCCAGTCGGGTGAGCACGGAAAGAGTGCGCAAACTGCGCTTTTTTCAGCCGCAGCAGTATATTTCCATTGATTACACGCGCCAGGACGTGCTGGTTTTCACGGTAGCCGCGGCGGGCGAACCGGTTGATGTGGCAGTGCCGGGCGCGCCTGGTTCGCCTATCCAGGTTGTCAAGCCGGCGGTACAGGCGCAAGAGCCTCTGCAAGCGGAACTGCGGGCCTTTATTCAGTCGATGCGCCAGCGCTCTGAGCCGCTGGTTTCGCTGGAAGATGGCCGGCGCGCCTTGGCCCTGGCCTTGGAAATCCAGGCCGCCATACGGGAGCACAGCCAGAAGGTGAACTTGGACGCGCTGGGCGCCAAGTGCTAAGTGCTTTCTAATTACCCCCCAAAAGGGTTACTTCCTGGGATACGGTATTTCGGCCAAGTACTTCTGTGCTTTAGCACGTCCCCCCTTTAGTGCGAAAATAGCCCAACGCCGCTTACGTCTGCTTGGGCGCTCATACGACAGCGCCGAAGCCACAACTTGAGTGAAACCAGCAGCTTAATGGCTACCACCGAAATACCGCCCCGCAAATCGTTCCTGCCGCCCACGTTGTATTCGGGGCGAGCGGAAGGAGCGGATCCTTCTTCGCGCTCGGTCGCAGACAATCTGCCAGTGCCAATGTTCTTAATGTCGCTGCAGGATGAAATGGACCGGTCGCATCGCCGCGAAGCCTTCTGGATGTCGGTGCTGGTGCACCTGGTTGCGCTGGTGGTGTTCGTGAATGGCGGCAAGTTACTGCTCAGCAATGGGGTGGTAGTGCCCACGAAAACGGAGGTGCTGCAAACCCGGGAATACACCTTCCTGGTGTTGCCGCCCGACCTGCAGAAAAATATTGCCCGGCCACACACCAGCGTCCTTTCGGATAAGAACCGCGTCGCGACCGCGCAGGAACCCATAATTGATCAGAAATCCTTTCAGCATATCCTGGCGAGCAGCGCCAAGGGCACCAGCAGCAGCGCCAAATTGCACCTGCCCGAATTGAAAGGCTTGTTGGCAAAGAAATCGGCTGGGCCAAATCCGCACGCGCTCACACAGGTGGCGAGCGCCACCCCGCCGATGCCCATCCGGACAGGCCAACCCGAAATGCTGAGCGTCCCCGCGGCCTCCGCGCCACCGACCCAGCTTGCGACGGGGCAAAGCACGCCTTCGGCAGCAGGCACGCCACTGGGGAAAGCTGACGATGCCGGCGGCGGAACGGCCACGAATGGGTTGAGCGCCGCCAAATCGCAAGTCGTACACCAGAGCAACGTGGATGTGCTGAGCGACACTATGGGCGTGGATTTCGGCCCCTACTTGAGCCTCATCCTGCACGAGGTTCGCACCAACTGGTACAACCGCATTCCGGAATCAGCCCGGGCCCCGCTGATGAAAAGAGGAAAAGTATCAATCCAGTTCGACATTTTGAAGACAGGACAGATCGCCGCCATGCAGGTAGTGGGCACCTCCGGCGATCCGTCTCTGGACGGCGCCGCCATTGGCGGTATTAACCAATCTGGCCCTTTCCCGCCGCTTCCGCCCCAGTTTGAGGGGCAATATCTGGCCTTGCGCTTCCACTTCTTCTACAACCCGGATACAGACGATCTGAGGTAGTCCGCCGTAATCCGAGCTGGGAGCGGCACAATTCATCATTTCGAGGAGGAAACTTGAAGCGTATTCATTGCCGGTTGATGGGGTATCTATGCCTGGCGCTGCTCATGTTGGCAAGCGCCACACGTGCCACTGCGCAGGAGCACAATGCCCAGGGATATCTGTTCTTCGCACCCGGGGTCATCACCTCGCCCGGCAGTTCGCGCGCCAGCCTGCACTTCGGCGGCGGTGGTGAAGGGTTCCTGCATAAGGGCTTTGCGGCTGGAGCCGAACTTGGCTACCTGGCGCCGTGGAGTGATTTCGGAAGCGGCATCGGAGTCTTCTCCCTCGACGGGCAATACCATTTCGCGCGAGGGCAGAAGGTGGTGCCCTTTGTGACCGCCGGATACTCTCTTGGCTTTCATAACGGCCATATCAATCTGTTCAATTACGGCCTGGGAGCGAACATCTGGATGAAGCACAACCGCGGCTTGCGACTGGAGTTTCGCGATCACGTGGACAGCAGCAATCACTATATTGATTTCCGCATTGGGTACGCGTTCCGGTAGAAGAGGAGCGGTAGTCACGTTCGGTGGTGGGCGGGCAGATGTCCCCGCCCCTGCTGGAAGTGGGCTGATATTGGCGCAGCATCGCCTACAATGAGGGCGTGGAGAAGCCTGTAATGCCGAATCCGTCCGGCAGGCCCGAGCCGGCGCGCAGCGGCGTTAGCGCCGAACGACGGCGGGCCCTCCGGGCCGAAGCCTTTGGTATCCTGCTGATTGCGCTGGCAGTTCTTCTCTTTACCATCCTGCGCTATGGCGCGCACGTCAATTGGAGCGCCCGCTAGCTGTGCCCGAACCCGCCGCTACAAACCCCGATCTGCCCCTATTGGTAGTGGTTCTCGGGCCCACAGGCAGCGGCAAAACTGCACTTTCGCTGGCGCTGGCGGACCGCTTCGGCGGGGAGATTGTGAACTGCGACTCAGTGGCCCTGTACCGGGATTTCGACATCGGCACGGCCAAGCCCAACTCGGAGGAGCGCGCCCGCGCACCGCATCACCTGTTCGATGTTGCCGATCCCGGCTCTCAAGTCAGCGCCGGGGAGTATGCTCGACTGGCGCGGCAAGTAGTGCGGGAGATCAGCGCCCGCCACAAGCTCCCCATTGTGGTCGGCGGCACCGGCCTGTATTTACGGGCGTTGCTCGAAGGGCTTTTTCCCGGCCCGCTGCGGTCGGAGGAATTGCGCGAACGGCTTCGGAAACGCTCCCGCAGCAACCATTCCGGTTACCTGCATCGCCTGCTTAGGCGTTTGGACCCAAAGGCGGCTCAAAACATCCATGCGCATGACACGCCCAAGCTCATCCGCGCCATCGAGGTGTGCCTCGCAACCCGGCAGCAAATGACGGCCATGTGGAAGCAGGGCCGCGAACCGCTGCAGGGTTTCAGCATTCTGCGCCTGGGTCTGGATCCGGAGCGCAAGATGCTGTACGAGCGCATCAACCGGCGAGCCGAGCAGATGTTCGCCGCCGGACTCCTGGAGGAAACGGCGGGCCTGCGGCAGAAATATGGCGAAAAGGCGTGGGCGCTAGCCTCGCTGGGCTATCGCCAGGCAGGACAACTGCTGAACGGGGAGATCAGCCGCGAGCGGGCGATCGCGGAAGCACAGCAGGGCCACCGCAACTATGCCAAGCGGCAAATGACCTGGTTCCGCCGCGAACCCGAGGTGCACTGGTTGCGCGGTTTCGGGGATGAGCCCGCTATCCAAAACCAGGCTGCCTGGCTAATCGAAAACCCGTCACTGGGCACAGGCGAGGGCGTATAATTCGCGCGGCGCTGGCTGGGCGAAGCGCGGCAAGTCCTTGTCCCAGTTCATTGCCAGCCGCTTTCGCGGATTCGAGGCTGCAGACCTCCTCCCCTGGGCCGGTCCGCCGGGCGCGAGTTTTCCTTGGACAATCGAAAGAAAACGTACTAAAAAGAAAGGGAAGGCAAGAGCCGGGTTCTCCTCGCCGGCAACGGTCCCGCGAGTGTAAATGTGCTGAACGAAGAGCGCCGCCGCGCCATCCTCGACATTACCAACCGCGAGGGGCGCGTACTCGTGAAGGAGTTAGCGCGTCGTTTCAATACTTCCCAGGTCACCATTCGCAAGGACCTGGAGGTTTTGCACGCGCAGGGGTTCGTGCACCGCACCCACGGCGGGGCGCTGCCCTTCCGTGAGGGGGCGCTTTCCGACCCGACGCTGCGGGAAAAAGAGAAGCTGTACCGCAAGGAGAAACTGCACATCGCGACGGCCGCGGCGCGCATGGTGCAGGAAGGGCAGGTGGTGATTCTCGATTCCGGGACAACCACCACGGCCATAGCCCGGGCGCTGCGGCACATGCAGAACCTGACTATCGTGACCAACGCCGTGAACATTGCGGCTGAACTGGCAGGAACTCCCATCGAGGTTATCCTCACCGGGGGGACGCTGCGCAAGAACTCGTTTTCGCTGGTCGGGCCCATAGCCGAGGACACGCTGCGGCGGCTCAACGCCGACATTCTGTTTCTGGGCGTGGACGGTTTTGACGTGCACTATGGTTTGAGCACGCCCAACCTGCTGGAGGCCAAAGTCAACCGGGTGATGGTGGAAGTGGCCAAGCAAACCGTGGTGGTGTGCGATTCCAGCAAATTCGGGCGGCGCAGTTTGTCGCTGATCGTGGCCACCTCTGGCGTTCACAAGGTGATTAGCGACAAGAAGGCGCCTAAATCGGATTTGCGTGCCTTGCACAAGGCGGGTGTCGAGATGGTGCTGGTGTAGCGAGGAAGTACTAGGGCGGGGTTTGCCGGCCGCGGAGATTTCATGACTCACAACAATATCGGACAAGGCGGACATACTCTGGCAGAAACGCTATCGCAGCCGCAGTGCTGGGCGAAATGCCTGGCCGAGCTGCAGGGCAGCGGCGAACTGGAGGCCATTCGTAAGCGTTTTGCGGCAGGAGCAGAGTGGCTGTTTGTAGGCTGCGGGTCAAGCTACTATCTGGCGCAATCGGCAGCGGCGGCGTGGGCCGTCATTACCGGACTGCGCGCCAAAGCGGTGGCCGCTTCAGAAGTACTGCTGTTCCCGGAAACTGTGCTGGCCGGTTCGAGCGACGTTGTTCCAGTTCTGATCTCTCGTTCCGGACGCACCACCGAAGTGCTACGCGCGGCGGAATACCTGGAAGGGAAGTGTGAACTGCGTACTCTGGGTATCACCTGCAGCAGCGGCCAGCCGCTGGAACACGCGGTCAGCGCCATTATCCGGCTGCCCGCAGCGGATGAACAAAGCACGGTCATGACCCGTTCCTTTAGCTCCATGCTGCTGGCTTTGGAAGCCTTGGCCGCCACGATGGCCGGCAAACAGGATTTTCTGCAGGCCCTGCGGCAGATGCCGGGACTGGCGGAGCCGCTGCCTGCGAGCTTGCACGCGCGCATACTGGAATTTGTGGGCACGAACCATTTTGCCGATTACGTCTATCTCGGCCAGGGCCCTTTCTATGGGCTGGCTTGTGAAGCCGCTCTGAAGATCACCGAGATGTCGTGCTCCTATGCGCAAGCTTTTCACGCATTGGAATTCCGACATGGTCCTAAGGCAATTCTCGCGCCCGAGGTGCTGGTGACATTCTTGATTTCCGAAAGCGGACAGCAGCCTGAGCTGGACGTTCTGGAAGAGGTGAAGCAACTGGGCGCGACCACGCTGGTGGTGGCGAACAAGGCCGGCGAACGGGTGCGGGCCAACGCGGATTTTGTCGTCGAGCTGGGATTCGATGTTCCCGAGTACGCGCGCCTCAGCGCCTACATCTTGCCCGGGCAGTTGCTGGGCATCGCCACCGCGCTGAAGAAGGGCTTCAATCCTGACCAGCCCCGCAACCTTTCCCGCGTGGTGGTGCTGGAGCCCGGCGAGAAGCCGCAACATGCCGCAATTTGATGTGGTGGTGGCCGGGGAACTCAACCTAGACCTCATCCTCTACGGCCTGCCCGAACAACTACCCACCGAGCGCGAGGTCCTGGCCGACGGGCTCATGGTAACGCTGGGCAGTTCGTCGGCGATCCTGGCGCACAATCTGGCCGCGTTGGGGGCGCGCGTTGGCTTTGTTTCCCTCATCGGCGATGACGCGCTGGGCGAAATTGCCCTGCAGCGGCTGGCCGCCGCCGGGGTGGACGTTTCGCGGGTGAAGAAAACCAGCGGCCGCACTACAGGGTTGACTGTAATTCTGCAACACGAGGGCCGCCGCCGAATCCTCACCTATCCGGGCACCATGGCCGACATGAGCACGGCGGATCTCGATATGAAGTTCCTGAGTTCGGCGCGGCACTTTCACTTGTCATCTTTTTTCCTGCAGCCTAAGCTGCGGCCCCATGTCGCCGAACTGTTCCGCGAGATGAAAGCCGCAGGCCTGAGTACCTCGTTTGATACCAATGATGATCCGGAGGACCGCTGGGAAGGCGTCTTCGACGTGCTGGCTCACGTGGACGTCTTTCTGCCCAACGAGCGCGAGGCGATGAGTCTGACCGGCACGGCAAATCTTGATGCTGCGGTGGAAAACTTGGCCCCGCGCGTTCCGGTGCTGGCGGTGAAATTGGGAGCGCAGGGAGCGCTGGCACGGCGGGGAAAAGAAGAGTTTCGCTGTCCGGCAGCGAAGGTCTCGCCCGTGGATCCGGTAGGCGCAGGCGACAGCTTCGACGCCGGATTTCTCTATCAGTATGTAAAAGGCGCTGACCTGCGCACCTGCCTGCAATATGGCAACCTGGCGGGCGCGCTCTCCACCACCATGCCGGGTGGCACCGAAGCGTTCCGCAACCGCTCCCGCGTGGAAGAATTTTTCCGGCAACAGACAATATAGGTTGAGCTCTGCGACTATTTCTTGCTCACCTCCAGCAATAGGCTTTCGGGGAAGCTGGTGGTCAGCGTAGCCGTACCGTTCTTGCTGGTGACCGCACCCAGGTCCTTGTCGTTAGCGTAATCCACAACGTGGTAGGTGCCGGAGGCCAGCCCCCGCAGTTGGACCTCGCCTTGGTAGCCCTTCGAGCCCTCAGGCGCGAAGAAGGCGTAGTACATCTTCCCGTCCTTCTCGATGGCGTAACCTTCGGGCGTGTCGTAGCCGATGGTGTACAGGTTGCGGAACGCGCCTTTGGATAGCATTTTCTGGTTGTAAATGCCGATCCACTTTTTCCACCACTCTTCCTTGCTCTGGGTGAGGGCAACGTCCTTGAAGTGCGGGCCCGGATCCGGCCATACGAACTTAGTGCCAACCACTCCCCCGGTGCCGATGGTGGAGGCAAAATCGCGGCCCAAGTCGCTTTCCTGATTAGCGCCCGCGAAATTGATCTTGGTCAGCTCCACGTGATCGCCGTACACCGCGGCCTCGGGGCCAAGCAGCGCTTTATACATCTTGATGCGGCGGCGCACCTGCGCCGAGCCCACCGGATCAGCGGTGACTGCCTGGTCCATGTAGGGTAGCCAGGCCAGGCTGGGCGGCGTGCCGCAGGGGCAGCTCTGGGTTACGCTCTCCGGCTTCAGCGAACGCGAGGTCTCATAGATAATTTTGTAGACCTCGGCCATGGCGTTCACCGATTCTTCGGGCGATCTGTGGTGGTGCTTGGGGTTGTAGCAGGCGGGCACGGTATAGATGTTGTCCAGTTTGGAGCCGTCGAAGCCCCAATCGCGGATGAATCGCTCGGTCAACTGCCGGTAATAAGCTTGCACCTCAGGCAGGGAGGGATCGAGCACGGCCAGGTCACGCACCATGCGGGCGTGCTTGCCGTTTTTGTCGAGGATCAGCCAGTCCGGGTGCTCCTTCACCACCTGTGCAATGCCATAGCGGTGCGACTCGTAATGGCCCTGGCCATCCTCCACCGCCAGGGGTAGCCACCACAGCTGCGCGTAGATACCCTGCTTGTGGAAGTCGGCGACCATTTTCTTCATCGAATCGCCGGGGAAGGTATCCTTGCGGGGCTCCCAGTCGCCGTAGTTGTTGAACCAGCGGTCGTCGAGCGTGGCCCACTTGATGCCCATTTCCTTCAGCTTGGGGACAGTGCCCAGCATTTCCTTGGGCGTGACGTTGAACTCGTAGCCCCAGCCGCACCAGGCTACGTTGTAGGCCTCATTGGAGGGCTTAGGCACGTTCCAACCTTCGCGTCCGAGCGCGGTGGCGTAGAGCCGCAGGGGCTCATAGTAGTCGCCGCTGTAAACCGCGACAAAGCTGCGTGGCGTGGAATAGCTATCGCCCGGCTTAAGAGTCGTTCCGGGCTCAAGTTGCAGGTCGGTGTTGATGCGGCCATCATCCGCCACTTTGACTGGCAACGAGAGCACCAGCGGCAAGGTTTCCACGTGGCCGATGGCTTCGCCTACCGAAGCGGTCCAGAAGGCGACCACCGGAATGCCGCCACCCAGCCCGTTCTTGAGTTGTGCTCCCATCAGGTTAGGGTGAGAGAATTTTTGCGAGACATGGATCACGTCGTCCTTGCCCCAGTCGTAGCTGGAGCCCTGGAACGACCACAGGTCATAGGGCGCCGCCTTGGCGTCGGCGAGCGATGCATTAAGGCGGTGCCGCTGGGCGACGGCCTGCCCCAGCGCAATGGGCTGCGAACCGGCATTCTTATATTGCATCGTGGTCAGCGCCAGGTTGGGGAAATCGTCATAAACCTCAATGGCGAACGTGCCCTGCAGATTGGGAATGGATGCGGACTGCGCGGCAATTTCCACTCGGCGGCCACGGCCCAGTTTGCCCTGAGCGCCGGTGATTCTGGTTTGATTGAAGTCATAGGTGAGATCCACTTGCTTCCCGCCGATGACCAGGAAATCGCCTCCGCCCTGGGGATCGTCCAGAGTGAGCTTCTTGCCTTGTTTGAGCAGCGAGGCCTGCACATAACCCGAAGGCAGAACGTCGAACTCCGCGCTGGTGGTGCGGATGACAACGGGCCCGCCGGGATGAACCGTGATGGAAACCGGCGAAGGCCCGCCTTCGGCTTGCACGGGCTGCGACGCTTGCTTGGAGCAGGCCGGCATCAGCATGACCGCCGCGGTCAGGGCAAGGGTTACGACAATTTTCGAGCGCCGATAAAATATGAAAGCCGTTTTCATTTCGCACCTCCAGGTGAGGAAAAAGAAGGGACACCTTTGAACTGAGCAAAAATCCGTTCCGCGTTGCGGTTGTAAACCTTTTGCAGCACCAAATCCGGCAGCTTCATGCCATAAATTTTCCAGCGCCCCTGGCCGGGATAGCCGTAGTAGTCGAAATACTCATCGTCAGTCTCCAGCCAGCGGAAGTAGTTGCTGTACATCTCCGGCTCAGGCGGGGCATCCGTGCCGAACAGGATGCGGTCCTGATACTTCAGAAAAAATTCTCGGGCGCGGCGCGGCTGCCGGCCGAGCTCGGCTTCCCGGGCGCCAAATTCCGTCATCACGTTGGGCAGACGGTCGAGCAACTGTGAAACATAGTCCAGGTTCTCCGGCCAGTTGGCCACGTGCAGCGCAATGAACGTGGTGTGTGGGTGCTTGGCAAACATGTGGTCGCGCTGCGCCAGCACTTCTTCTTTGCTGGGATAACCGTGATCGTAGAAGCTCCAGTCAGGATGTTCAATGAGCTCTTCGTAGCGCTCATTTTCGCCATTAATCGGATGGAAGAAGGCCTCAGGATCGGTTACGTGAATAGCCACCGGAATACCCAGGCGCCCGCACTCCTCCCATACCGGATCGAGACGGGGGTCATCCACGGGAATGAGTTTGCCGGATTTGTCGCGGTCCTGCAGCCCCAGATCCTTCAGCACCTTCAGCCCGCGGGCGCCGCGCCGCACCGCATCATCCAGATCGGCCACCATGGCCGGTGGATCATCAATTTTCGAATAGTCAATCTGGGTGAACACCATGAAGCGGCCGGGATAAGGCTTTACCATCTCGTCCACCACGCGCTGCAGCTTTTCGCGCCACTGGCCGGTGAGGATGACCACGGTGCGCACGTTGGCCGCGTTCATGATCTCGATCACCTTCTCCGGCGGCATGTGCTCATCAATGCCCATCGCATCATTGATGTGGTTGTGCACATCAATGACGGGGAACTTCGCACGATGAATGGGAGTGACCCGCGCGTGCAGCATGGATTGGGGGTGGAAGTCGCGCAGCAGCAGGGTTTCGCGTTCTTGGGCGTTGGGGGCGGCTTTGTAGCCGATCTGGTCTTGAGCCTGGTTTTGCGCGAGCAAAAGGGAGGAAACAGATAAGAGCACAGCAACAACAAGAATACGACGCATGTAGGGACCTCAATTCAGCTCGTGTGGGCCCCGTTGTCATAACCGGGCAAGGCGGGCCCAAGGCCCGTCCCCACACTAACTATTCTTGCTTCGGTGCTGGCGCTGGCGGCTTCTCCGCCGGGGGCATCCAGCGCTGGTTTTCCGTCGGCGTGAACAAAGTGTTGATCGCCGAACCGCTCACGTTCACGGTAAACGTCTTCTCTGCCGGAGGCCCATCCACGCCATCCACGGTCAAGCGTACGGTGCGCTCGCCGTCCACGGTGTAAGTATGGTGGACGTTGGCGCCGTCGAGTTTGACCCCATCGCCGAAATCCCAGTGATATCCGACTGCGGGCACACCCTTCGCATCTGCAGCGGCGACGAAGTTGAGAGGTTCGCCCATCTTCGCCTGGGGCGGAACCTGCGCCGTCACATTGGGAGCGGCGGCAGGCACGGAGCCATCCACAAGCTTAATGACGCGCACAGAATGGGGCGGCTCATTCTCCAGGGCCAGCGAGCCATTGTTGAGCGCGACAGGCTTCTGCCCATCCAGCACATCGAAGGCCTGGTACTGCCCGCCCGCCGGGAGCTTCAGGTCGGCCATTTTAAGGGTGTGCGAGGCTGGCTGCTCGGTCCAGTTGAATACCGCCAGGATGGACTGGTGCCCGTCCTCATGCAGCAGAAAGACGCTGGGCATCTGGTCTTCAGGACGATACGTCATCAGATCCAAAGGCAGGGAGGCCCGTCCCAGCCGCGCCATGTTAAGCAGATCCTGGTTCTGTACCAGCGCCATGCGGTCGGCATCCTGGCCCAAGGTGGGCAGGTCATCACCGATTTCATACATGCCGCCGGAAACTGCGGACAGCACGATGGATACCTTGGCCTCATCCAGCGTGAGCGGCGTCTGCCCGCCGTGCCAGGCGTGCTCGGCGATGGTCTGGCGGGAGACCGTGAACGCGTCCGGATCGCTGATGAAGAAGTTGCGGTTCATGTAATAGCGGGCGGCGACGCCGGGTGCCGCTTCCCGGCTGGCCACGAAAGCGTGACCCGTATCCACCGAAATGCGGCCCGTATCCACAATGCCGACCGGGTTGAGCATGGGACTGCCATCTTTATCCAGAAGAACATGCTCGCCCACGGCCGCCCGGATCACCTCCAGGCCAATGCGCTGCGCCTGCAAAGCGGTCGTATGCGGGGCATAATGGTGACCCTCCACCGAACTATCGTCCATGAAGTCCATTTTGATGTAACGCACGCCCCAGTCTTGCGTCAGTGTGCGGTAGGTTTGTTGCAAATAGGCTTGAGCGCCAGGATTGGTGGCATCCAGGGCATAGAGCTGGTCTTTGTTCTCGGTGACGTGGCCGAGGTGGATGGGCTGCCCGGCGCGGTTTGTCACCAGCCAGTCTTTATGATTTTGAAACACCCAGGAACGCTCGGAAACTTCAAAGGGAGCGGTCCAGATGCCGAAGGTCAGGCCCAGGTGGCGCACGTGGCTGCCGATAAAGCCCATGCCCATGGGGAAATTGGTGGCGTTGGGAGTGGAGTACTCGCCGCGGGCGTATTGGTATCCTTCGTCAATGTGAAAGAAGGTGTAACCCAGGTCCTTGAGGTGCTGGGCCAACCATTCGGCATTGGTCAAAGCCGTGCCCTGGGTCAGCCCAAAATAATAAGCGGTCCAACTCCACCAGCCGATGGGCGTCGGCGTGCCGACCCGGGCATGATGCAGGATGCGGATGGCGTCGCCGTAGTTCTCCAGTTGCGCATGATAGTCGGAACCGGCGGCCAACATCAGCCGCTCGCCGGGTAGGGTTTCCCCGGGCCCCAGCGGTAGGCTTAAGTCAATTTGATCGTCCGAGGGAGAATTCTTCAGCGACTCGCCCTTAAGAATCTCCGTCGTGCCGGTGGACTCGACGTCATAGGAGGTGATCCGCGGCTCAGGCGTAGCCTGCTCTTTAAGGTGGAACATGGTGAGGAACCGGTCCGAGGTCAGGGCGCCCAGGAACAGACTCTCGCCGCTCTGGCGGTTGAAGATAACCTGGCTGCCCACAGCCCGGTGCATGCCGTTGCCCGGCTCAGCCAGATCCATAATCTTCATTTCCGGCCGGTCCTCGCTGTAGCTATCGGAGAGGACCCGGTCGGCCGAGGCGGGGCCGCCCAGGTTTATAATCGGCTCTCCCACAGCCTGAATGGCGCGGATTTCCTGGACGGTGATGTTTTTGCCGGCGGTGTTATGCACCTCTACGGCGATGCTGCCATAGGGTTGGTGATCGTAAAGGCGAAGCGAGCAGACCAGGTCAGGCTGGCTGTTCAGCCCGGAATGAGTGATGGTGAGCATGTGCCCGGAGCCCAGGTCGTCCATGAAAGTTGTCTCAACGGCCTGGTGCCTGGGGTAGGCGCCGGCGGGCAGCATACGGAAGTCGATAACTGCCGCCACTTGTGCGTGCAGCACGGGGGCGGTAGCGCCGCGGCGGGTGATGGAATAGGAACCGTCCGGGGCCACGCTAACTTCCAGATCGGCGTTGCGCATGGTGGCCAGCGGCCGCGCGGGAGCAGCGGCCTTCTTTTTGCGGGCGCCCCAGGCAGGCAGGGCGATGATCGCCGGGAAAAGGAAGAAGAAGAAAATGAGACAGGCGGCCAGCTTTCGAATGCTTTCCATTTTCACCTCGGTCCCGGGGACGGCCGGAGCCCGTTTTCCCAGACGCGGGACCACACCCCCGGGTTTGGCTGGGCAGAGCTTTCGACCCTGTTGCGGGAAACTCTACGTTGTATATGAAAATCCCGCCGCCGTCCAGACGCTTGTGCCCGCCAAACCGGGGCAAAGTTTCACTTGACAGCCACCCACGAACGAAAGTAAAAGTAACGGTTCGTAACTGTTTGTAAACTATTTCTTCTCCCCTTGTCTGCCCGGGGCACGGATGGGGCCGCAAGTCGAACCCCCGGGCCAGGAGTCTCGCCATGCGCCGCGCATTTCACTGGAATCTTTGTTCGCGCTTCCTGCTGGTTGCTTTCGCCGTTCTGGGCTTGACGGTGGGCCTCTGGGCCCAAAAAGATACCGGCACGATTGCCGGAACGGTGACCGACCCTTCGGGCGCCGTCCTCGCCGGCGCCAAGGTCCTCGTCAAGGAAGTGGACCGAGGCAGCACGTTCAACACCACCACCAATCAGTCGGGCGAGTACGTCGCCAGCCCGCTTATGGTGGGACATTACACCGTGACCGTGGAACACAGCGGCTTCAAGCGGGCGGTGTCCCAGCCCGTGTCGCTGGACGTGCAGCAGCGCGCGGTGTTGAACATCAAGCTGCAGCTCGGCCAGGCCAGCGAGTCGGTGGAAGTGACCGGGGCGGCGCCGCTGCTGGAAACGCAGACCTCCGAACTGGGACAGGTGGTGAATGCGCGCCAGGCCAGCAACCTGCCGCTGAACGGGCGCAACTTCGCCCAACTGGCGCTGCTGACCGCGGGCACCACGCCCAGCGAACCGGGGGCACGCGACGAGGAGAGCTTCGGCTTCAGCGCCGGGGGCGCGCGCTCGCTGCAGAACAACTTCCTGCTCGACGGCATTGACAACAACTCCAATCTCCCTGACCTGCTCAACGAGAGCAACTACGTCATCCAGCCGCCGGTGGACGCGCTGCAGGAGTTCAAGGTGCAGACCAACGCCTATAGCGCCGAATTTGGCCGCGGCAACGGGGCGATTGTCAACGCCGTCATCAAATCGGGAACCAACCAGTTGCACGGCAGCGGCTGGGGCTTCCTCCGCAACAACTCGCTGGACGCCCGCAACTATTTCGACCCCGTGGGCCCCACTCCGCCCTACCAGCAGTACCAGTTCGGCGGCACCCTGGGCGGCCCCGTCTATATTCCTCACGTCTACGACGGCCGCAACAAGACGTTCTTCTTTGTGGATTATGAGGGCCTGCGCATCCACCAGGCCGATACCCAGACTCTCCTAGTGCCTGACGCCCTGCAGCGTGCCGGCAATTTTGCTAGCCTGCTCGATACGAGCACGCAAACGGGAGTGGACTGCAATGGCCGTCCCACCTATGGCGGCGAACTCTTCGACACACGCCTGACGCAAATCAGCGCCGGCAGCCCCACCGGCTTGTGCGGCGTGCCCATTGGCGGCTACACGGCCGGCGGACTGCCCACCAACATCATCCCGGGAGGCAAGATTGACCCTTTGGCGGCAAAGCTAATGGCTTTGTTTCCCACGCCCAACGTTTCCGGCAATCCCGCTTTTAACTACATTGCTAACCCGGTGGAGAACACCCATCGTTCGAATTTCGACACCCGCATTGACCAGAAATTTTCCGACAAGGACAATGCCTTCATCCGTTTCAGCTATGAAAACCAGCCCCGCATTATTCCTTCACCGTTCCAGAACAGCATCGCCGATGGCGGCGGCTTCTTCAGCGGCATTGAAGACAATTCCTACCGTAGCGTGGCTCTCAGTGAAACGCACGTCTTCCGGCCAACCCTGGTAAATGAGTTCCGGTTTGGTTACAACCGCGTGAACTCGCATCGCTTCCAGTTCAATTTCGACAAGGACATCTCCGGCCAGATCGGCTTCCCCGGCGTGCCATTTGGACCGCAGAATGGCGGCCTGCCCCAACTCAACTTTGATGACGGCAGCGCGCCTACCCTGGGCAGCCCCACCTTCTTACCGTCCGTGGAACTGCAGAACACCTATGTGCTTTCCGACAACCTGACATGGGTTAAAGGCAAGCACACGGTGAAATACGGCACGGAGATTCGGCGCGAGGAGTTCACCATCTTCCAGCCCGCAGAGTCGCGCGGCACCGAGGGCTTCAGTAACGGCTTCACGGACAATCCTGCCAATCCCGGCACTGGTGGCTTCGGCCAGGCCTCCTTCTTGATCGGCTTGGCTGATGGCGGCGGTATTAACAACCTGCATAACGTGGATTACCACCGACCTATTTACGCCTTCTACACCCAGGATGACTGGCGCCTTACTCAGAAACTCACGCTCAACCTCGGCCTACGCTACGAACTCTTCACCACGGTGAAAGAGAAGTTTAACGAGCAGGGGACGTTCGACCTCAACGATCCCACGACTCCCACCATCATCGTGCCCAAGGGCCAGACCATGCAGTTAACGCCCACCTTGGCTTCCCAGATCCGGGTTTCGCCCACCGGCAGCAGCGGCCTGGTTCCGGTGGACACCAACAACTTCGCGCCCCGCATCGGCTTTGCCTACCAGTTGACGCCCAGCACCGTGGTGCGCGGAGGCTACGGCCTCTTTTATGGCGGACAGGAAAACGGGCCCTATTCCAATCCCAGCCCTGGCTTCAACCCGCCGTTCTTTGTGACGCAATCGTTCAACTCGCCCTGCGGGGCGGCGTCGGCGAATCCGGCGCTGTTTGCCTCCGGCAACGATTGCGCTGTGCCCGGAATCAGCAACCAACCGGGTGGAATTCCCGGTTCGGCCGGCTTTTCCGTAGGTTTCCCCGCGACCTCGCTCACCGACCCCAACACTCCCACCCTGTTCACCGTGGATCCGCGCCTGGTCACGCCCTACATGCAGCAGTGGAACTTCGGCATTGAGCGGCAACTGGGGGGCGACACCATGCTGCAGATCACCTATGCCGGCTCCAAGGGCACCAAGCTTTTCACCTTCTACAACGGCAATCAGGCTGACCCCTCGCCCGATCCCAACGCCGCATTCGCGCCGCGTCGCCCAGTGCCGCTCATTGATACCAGCGTCAGCCTGTTCGCCTCCGATGGCGGCTCCAAGTACAACTCCCTGCAGACCCGCCTGGAGAAGCGGTTCACGCACGGCTTCTCCCTGCTGGCCAGCTATACCTACTCCAACGCCGAAGACAACGCTTCCAACGCCAACCTGGGCTCTCAGAACAACGACGGCTTCCGCTGGTTTAAGCATCCCGAGTGGGAATGGGGCCATGCCTCCTTCGATGTGCGGCACCGCTTTACGTTGAGCTACATATATGAGCTGCCTATTGGCCACGGCAAGCGCTTCCTCAGCGGGGCTAGTGGGGCCGCGGAACAGATTCTCGGCGGCTGGCAGGTGGCCGGCATCACCACCATCTCCTCCGGCAATTGGTATACCCCTGTGGATGGCAACGGCGGGTTCGCCAACTCCGACGGCGGACAGTTGCCAAATGTGGTCGCTGATCCCAACAGCAGCGCGCATTGCCTGCCGGGCACGTTCTTCAATACCTGCGCCTTCGTTGATCCGCCGCTGGGCTCTTTCGGAAATGCCGCGCGCAACTCCGTTCTGGGGCCGGGTTTCCAGACCTGGGACGCCTCCATCTTCAAGACCTTTTCGGTTACCGAGCGTGCCAAGCTGGAATTCCGCAGCGAGTTCTTCAACTTCCCCAATCACACCAACTTCCTGCTCTCTAAGTCGGGGCCGCAGGAGAGCAACAATTCCACCGTCCTGGGAGCCTCGCAGTTCGGCTTCCTGACCGCCGCGCGTGCCCCCCGGCAGATCCAGTTTGCTTTAAAGCTTTCGTTCTGATCGCTGCCTGAACTGTTCCTTGGCCGAATCTCGCACGAGGTTCGGCC
>JAICWP010000018.1 GCA_025934735.1 Terriglobales bacterium
CCTCGGTGATCACTGCAAAAGCGGCCAACGATTATCACTGCAAAACCGGCCAACGGAAGTAGCCGTTCCGGGACCAGTTTGTTCTACCCTGCCGCCTCTTGTGGAGGCAAGTCGGTTTTAGTGCGCCAGCTCCGCGGACCGCATTTGAGCACATGTCCGTGGTGCAGCAGGCGGTCGAGCATGGCGCTGACGGCGGCCGCGTCGCCCAGCAGTTTGCCCCAGTCTTCCACCGGACGGTTGGAGGTCAGCATGGTGCTGGCGCGTTCATAGCGGCGCATGATGATCTCCAGCAGTTCCTCGGCGGCGGTGAGCGCCAGCTTGCGCATTCCCAGGTCATCGATGATGAGCAGGGGCACGGTCACCAGGAACTCCATGTGCTCTTTGCGAGTGCCATCGAGCGTGGCATCGGCCAGGTCATCGAGCAGCGTGTGGGTTTCGCGGTAAAGCACGCGATAGCCCTGTTGGATCGCGGCCTGCCCGATGGCTTGCGCCAAGTGACTTTTGCCGGTGCCGGGTGGACCTAGAAACAAGGCGTCTTCGTGGCGGCCGATGAAAGCGCCGGTGGCGAGGTCGAAGATCAGACTGCGATTCATTTTCTTGTTGAAGTTGAAGTCGAAGTTGTCGAGAGATTTCTGCGGATCGCGGAACTGGGCTTGTTTTTTCCGCCGCTCCAGCAAGCGCTCGCCGCGACGGGCGAGTTCGTCGGAGACCAGACAGGAGATGAGGTCGATGGGGGCGAGCGGTTCGCTTTGTGCCTGGCGCAGGCGGGTCTCCAGCACGGCGGCCATGCCGCCCAGGCGAAGTTGTTTGAGCGCACGATCGAGTTCGATGAGATTCATTCTTCCAGCTCCTTGGTTCGGTGGTTGATGAGGTCGCGGTACTGCACGAGTTCGCGGATCAGGGGATCGACTTGCTGCAAACTGAGCGGGGCTTGGGGACAGCGTTCCAGATAGCGACGAACGAAGCGGTATTCCTGAACTCCCATCTCCAGCGCGGCGGCGCAGGCTTCGTCGGCGGCAGCGGCGCCGTACTTCTTCGCTAAGGAGAGAACGCCGAGGATGCGGCGGATGCCGACTTCTCCCTGTTGGCGGTGGATGGCGTCGCAGAGGGCGCCGATGTGGGCGCCGGCGCGGCCCGCACGCCACAGCAGTTGCGAAGTGCGCAGTGGTGTGCGCTTGGGGTGATCCTCGGATTTGATGCGGTACCAGCCGCGTTTCTGGCGCACGTGCTCGCGCAGCAGTTGGCCGGTCTTGGGATCGAGCAATCGGACGAACAGTTCGTCCCACTGCACGCGCACCACACGCCCGATCCAGCCCGGCGGCGCGCCGTAGTAGGCGGCTTCGACTTCGACGCAGCCATCTAGATGCACAACGCGTTCGCCGTACTGGTAGTAGCGGAAGGGTTCGACGGGCAGCGGAAGCAGAAACGGTTTTTCCTCAGCGAACATCGCCGCCACTTGCCGTTTGGTGGTGCCGTGGATGCGGGTATCGGCCCAGCGCTCTTCCCACCGATCCAGATAGGCTTGCGCTTCTTGCAGGCTCTCGAAGCGCAGTCCTTTCAGGGGCGTTTTCTGCGTGTGGCCGATGCCCGATTCGACTTTGCCCTTGCGATCTGGATCCTGGATGCGGCACGGCATAGCGACGGCGCCGTAGTGGGCGAGCACATCGCGGTAGAGAGGATTCAAGGCGGGATCGTAGATGTCGGGGACGAGCACGCCTTCGCGCAGATTGTCGAGAACGACGATACGAGTAGCGCCGCCCAGTCGACGGAACGCGCGCTCGTGCAGCTCGGCCCAGGTGCGGGCGCTGGAGCGGAAGACGAGCAGACGAACCGCCTTGCGGCTGCAGCCTAGCGTCAGGACGAACAGCCGCGTGCGCCGATACTTGCGGGTCTCGGGATCGCGCACCATCGGGCCGGTGCCGTAATCGACTTGCGCTTCCTGGCCGGGAGCGGTGACGATCACTACGCGGGCTTCCGGCGTTTGCGTGCCGCGTAGTTTGCGCACGAAGCGCTGCACACTCTGGTAGCTGCTGGCGAAGCTGAACTCATCGACCAAGTCTTGCCAGATGGCCCTGGCATTGCGGCCTCGGCTGAGGCCCAACTCGATGGCTTCCCGATACGCGGTGCAAGCGCTGGCGCTGGGACTGCGCTGTGGATGTGGTGCGGGTTCCGGAAGAAGAGCGCCCACTTCGTCTGGTTGGGATGGGTTGAGGTCGGTGATCACCTCAGAGTCGGTAATCACCTCGTTGGCCGGTTTTGAAGTTGCTTTTGCTTTTCCCTTCGTGGAAGGGTTTTCGCGGTTGGTTTTGGGGTTGCAGTTGGGGTCGCGAATCACCGGAATGGCCGGTTTTCCCGCGCCAAAGTCGGTGATCACTTCGTTGGCCGGTTTTGCCGCCCGCCGCCCCCAACCGCCGGGCGGACGCACGGCAATCCCCGCCGCTTTCAGGTACTGACTGGCGGTTTCACGACGGATGCGAGTGGCTTGCTGAATTCGCCGCAGCGACCAGCCCAGCCGTCCCAGGGCTAAGACTTGCTGTTTCTTCTCTTCGCTCAAGACATTGGCCATGCCCCCGGAGGCTACAAGCCCCCGCGGGCGTCAATGTCCCGGACGCTATTCTCGTTGGCCGGTTTTCAGGTGATAACCATTGGCCGGTTTTGGGTGATCGCTGAGGCTGCTGTTCAGAGATTCGCAGGACATTGCCGTGAACGGTGGAATACCTCATTCCGTCTTGGCAGGCACCGCCCGGAGCAGAGAGGCTTCAAGGAGACCGACAACGGAGCTACCGCGCAAGCGGCGCGCAGCGTTCCCGTTCTGCTCCCTCAAATCGCAACTTACTGCCGGACAGCAGGCAGGCCTTTGACTTGCCGGATTATGGCGGGCTTGTACGCCGACTGTGTGCCATCTTACAATCGTGACCCTCGGCCGCACTGTCTGAACGAGATATCGCTGCTGTATGCTCATTTCGCGGTTGCTGTGATTAGCCGGATTCCGTCCAGCCCGTCACCCCTGGGTTCACCCTCTAGGGCGGCTCCCTGCAGTACTCGGCCAGCGTGGCCTGTGGGCCTCCCGGCGGCGGTGCGATCGAGACCTGCCGACGACTGCAACCACAGCGGTGCAGGCGAAAGGTAACGACCAACAGACCCCCTGATCGGGCGTGGTCAGCGTTCACCAGAAGCTCTGTGGTACGTCGTAATGCTTCATCAATGCGAGGATTGCACACGTCTTGTTACCTTGGCTCATTGAATCGTCATCCCTTCTGCCTGCACTGCTGCCATGATATGAAACGCCAACCCAGATTTGCTGCGGCTTCGCCCTTTCTCCTATTGTTTCTCGTCGCTGATGACGTTCTCGTCGAGTGCAGCTCGCTGAAACTTCGCGGGCAACTCGGCTTCGAGTTCAGCAGGCAAGTCCCCGTCACTATCGACAGGCGTCTCGCCAGCATAAGCGAGGTCGAGATAGTCGTCTCGATTCTCGGTAGCCCCGTAATGTTCAGGACAGAAATGATTGGGTCTTCCATTTGTTCCTCCTCAGCTAATGATTCGCCTCGAGCTTCTATCTCGTCATCGGTGCCTAGCTTCCGAGCCGCTTTCAACTTCGGCCCGTACTTCTGACGAACACTAGCAACCGCTGCAAGGAGTTGATCCAGAGACGGCATCTTCCCCTCTTCAAGAAGTTGCTGAGCGTCAGCCCGGAGGTCGGATGGAGAAATTAGTTTGTCCCTGACCATTGTTCAATCTCCTCGATTGGAATGAAGAAGTCGATAATCGGACGACTCATCAACTCACAGAGAGCGTCCTTCGTCCTTCGCCGCTTCACTGAGAGGCGGCAGCTTCTTGAGTTCCTCCCACGGGTTCATCGGGTCACCTGCCTGACGAAGTGAATCGCCGCAGCAATCAGCCTGCGCCACGTCGGGTGTAGGTTTCTGAGAAGCAGGGACTGACTTCTTTGCTGGTGATTTCACGGAGTCTCCTTTGCGGTTTTACCGCCGCATCTGGCTGGTGCCGAACCAATGTGGAGATGCCCTAGCACCCCTCATCTGGTGGGCCAGCAGCGTGCGCTGACCGCTCTTGATACTGTCTAAATTCTAGTGACCCGTTGTGCCCTGAACAAATACCACTTCCGTGTCGCACGGTAACCAATGCGAAAGTGGTTGTTGCCTAGGATACGTGCATCCCATGAATCCGTAAGTCAATGATTCTCATGGGACGTCTCAAGTCTGCTCGTGTCTCGAAAGTGCTTGAAAAGTCTGGGGAGAAGAGCGTTTACGAATCAGCTGCTCTACCAACTGAGCTATCTCGGCCCAGGCCCATTTTACACTACGCTTTTTGCGTGTCCGCTGCGCCAGGCTCTCGCTTCAGTACCCCGGCGCCTTCTCCAGATTCCAGTCACACGTTCCTCCATTCGGAGGCTGAGGCTGTGTCGGAAGCGAAGGCGGGGTCTGCCAGGCCGGCGAGGAGAAGTCAAAGAATTCCATCATGTCGTCGGCGGCAGCGTCGCGCGCGGTCAGCGAGGGCACGTTAAAACGCACCTCAATCAGGCGCAGGATAGAAGTCAAGTCCCGCCACGTGTGCGATACGTAATGAGGCTTCGCCCACGGCGAAATCACCACCAAGGGAATCCTGAACCCGGAGTGGGCAAAATCGCCCGGCTGGTCGCCGGAATGGAGTTTCGGAGCAATATTATCCGGCTTGATTTCCATCGCCGGCACCACATGGTCGTAGAGCCCGCCGCCCTCGTCGAAGCTCAGAATAAAAGCCGACGATCCCCACGATGGACTCTTCAGCAGCGCATTGATGATGTTGGCTGCATCAGCCGCGCCCTTCTGGATGTTCTGCCCAGGGTGCTCGTCCAGCCCAATCGCGGAAGCGCGCTCGATAAAAATAACCGAGGGCAGCGTGCTTTCATTCTGCAGGTCGGTGTAGTACTGCGAAATCGGCACCACCTTGCTTTTATCCCGCGAATACGTGGACCATTGCGTCAGATACGTGCTGCTGTCCTGATAATAGTAACGCCAGCTCACGCCCGCCTGGTCCATGTGATCGAAAATGGTGGGCTTCGTCCATCCTCCGCTGGGCGGAGGGTCGGTATACACATGGCCGAATGACGTGCCCGCAAATAAGTACATCCGGTTGGGGATGGTGTTCGATTCCAGGGGTGAGAAGAACCGGTCACTGCTGCCGAAGTTGAATGCCAGCGAGTAAACGTAGGGCAGATCGGTCCAATCGTAATAGCCCAAAGCCCGCGTGTTGTAAGGGTCAATGTTCGATGGCAGCCCAGTTAACAGAAAGTTATTCATCAACCCGCCGTTCACGTCCACGTGGCTTTCATTCCAGGATGGCGTAAGCCCTTCGGTGCATTCCGTCTGATAATGGAACGGCTGGACCGCACCGCCATTGCTGGTATAGAGCGTCGCGTTCAGTGGTATGCCATCCACATTGTTGCTGTAGCCCTGGTTCACCCGGTACTGCCCCAGCCGCCCCAGGTAGCTGTCGAATGACCTGTTTTCCTGCACGAGGTAAATGATGTGGCGCAAATTCGACAACCCCGCGTTATTGGTCACGTTGATGCTCATGCTCTGGCTGAACCACACGGACGAGGTGTCCTGGGCGGATATCTGGACCGTATGCTGCCCCGCGGCCAGGTTGGTTAAATAAACGTTCAAGATGTTCGTGCTTACCTGGTTGAGTTTTTTACCATCCACCAGCACTTGCATGAGTTGCGTCGGAGTGGAGTCGTTCGCCGCCGCCACCAGATGTACCGGCGAGCTCACCGTTGCCGAAACGCCGGGTGTGCAAATCGTGACTGTCCGGTTGCTGGAATTCAGCACGCACGGCGGCTCCATGGCCACGTGAACCGCCTTGGAGAAATTGGCGCCGGTGCTGTCCCAGCCCTTTACCACCACATAATGATTTCCCGGCGTAAGCGTGATATAGGTGTTCAGCGACGCCGCGTTCACCTGGTACACCAGCTTGCCGTCGACGTAAATCTGCATCGCCGTGACCGTGTGCGAGTCGGTGGAAAGCGCCACTACGTGGGCCGGCGTCAAGACCGACGACTGGTTCGTTGGCGTGCAGATAGTCACCGAGGGCGAAACCGTGCCCGCCGTGCATGCGCCCGCCGGATGGGCGAAGACGAATAGCAATGACAGCAATAAGGTTCCCTGGAGTCCACGAACCAAAACGGTGGAGATTATTTGCCGGATATTCATAGTCCGCTTGGAAGTTTCGCCGCCAGCGCGCGGCTCTGAAGAATCCTACTCAGAGATGCTGCCCGGGAAGGGCGAGGATGCCCCACTCCTCGGGAACGCGTGGTCTGATGCCGGCAGGTCTTGCCGGATCCCGTTTCCTTGTGCTGCGGTGGTCAACCATTCGGCCCTGCGCCTAACAGAGCCGCCAGGGTCCTTCTACCCTTGTCTCGCAAGGTTCTGATTTTCCACAACTAAGCTGAGTTCCCTATTGCCAAACCTGGGCTCGTCTCAACATAATACGCGCAGGAAGAAACCTGATAACCGTGCACCGATACAGTCGAACTGACCTGCTGCGTATCCTGCGCTTGACCGCGCGACAGCTTGTGGGATGGGAAAAGGCCGGCCTCATCGCTCCCGGCAACACCTATTCATTTTTCGATCTTTTGCAGGTTAAAAAGGTCCGCGACCTTTGCGCCCGCCGGGTACGTCCGGCGGTCATCCGCGAGTCGCTGCAGGCCATGCAGAAGCAGGTGGCGGGCATGGAAAATCCCCTGCTGGAAGCCGGCGCCTACTCCACCGGCACACGCGTGGTGTTCCGCCATGACGGCAGAGCGCTGGAGCCCATCGCCGGACAGTTCGTCATGGATTTCGCTCCCGCTGAAAAGGTAGTGGCCACCACCAATGTGCGCTCGCTGGCTTCCGAGCAAGGCGTGGCCGAACTATTCGCCCGGGGCATCGCGCTGGAGGACGAGCCCTCTACCCAGACCGACGCCATCGCCATTTACCAGAAGGTGCTGGAACTTGAGCCCCAGCACGCTGCAGCCCACATTAACCTGGGCACCATCTTTTATAACCGGCAGGACTACATCAAGGCGGAGCTCCACTACCGCGCCGCTATTGAAGCCGATCCGCGTTACGCCCTGGCCTATTTCGATCTCGGCAACGTGCTCGATGAAACCGGGCGCGTGCCGGAAGCTATTAAGGCTTATAGCACTGCGCTTGTCCTGGCCCCCACCTATGGAGATGCCCACTACAACCTCGCCCTGGCCTACGAGAAGATGAAGCAGCCCCGCAATGCCCTAAGGCACTGGAAGGCCTATGTGCGCCTCGACAGCTCCGGACCCTGGTCCATCCACGCCCGCAACCAGATTCGCCGCATTCTGACCAGCGATTCGCTCAAAATCGTGTATCGCGGCAAATCTTAGCCGATTGTCAGCGGGCCACCGGGAGACGTCATGCAGAGGGGCTTTAGGCCCGAAGCATCTCACGTGCATTGCCGGAAAATTGACTCTCAGCGCTTTGCTCAGGGCCTACCCAGCATGTGTCATCCTGGAGCGTAGCCAGAACCTGCTTTTACGCCCGAGACGACGATTCCCACTAGCTCCGCTTAATTGGGTAAAATTCTAGGTTCTTACCCTTGCGCCGAAGGAAGTGCCCTCATGCCCGAAACCACACTGCAAGCCGCCCCGGCCCCTCTCACCGCGCTGACCGACGATGAGGTCCTCTTCCGCGACAACATCCGCCAGTTCGCCGAGGACAAGGTCCGCCCCCTGGTGCGCGAGATGGACGAAAAGGGCGTCTTCGACAAGGAGCTGATTCACCAGTTCTTCGAGCTTGGCCTGATGGGCATCGAGATTCCCGAGCAGTACGGCGGTGGGGCTGGCACCTTCTTCGAGGCCGTTCTTGCGGTGGAAGAGATGTCGCGGGTGGACGCCTCTGCCGGCGTGGTGGTAGACGTGCAGAACACACTGGTCAACAACGCCCTGCTGCGCTGGGCCAGCGAAGAGCAGAAGAAGCGCTATCTGCCGCGCATGGCCAGCGAGTGGGTGGGCGCCTACGCGCTCAGCGAGGCAGGCTCAGGCTCGGACGCTTTCGCGCTGCAGACCAAAGCGGAGCTGCGCGGCAGCGACTACGTCCTGAACGGGCGCAAGCTCTGGATCACCAACGCCAAGGAAGCCGGCCTGTTTGTGCTCTTCGCCACCGTGGATCCCACCGCCGGCTACCGCGGCATCACCGCCTTCCTGGTGGAGCGCGATTTCCCCGGCTTCTCCGTGGGCAAGAAAGAAGACAAGCTGGGCATTCGTGCCTCCAGCACCTGCGAGCTCATCCTGGAAGACTGCCGCGTGCCCAAGAACAACGTGCTGGGCGAGGTGGGCAAAGGCTACAAGATCGCCATTGAGACCCTGAACGAAGGCCGTATCGGCATTGGCGCGCAGATGGCAGGCGTGGCCCGTGGCGCCTGGGAATACGCCGCCAGGTACGCCCAGGAGCGTAAGCAGTTCGGCAAATCCATTGCGGATTTCCAGGGCATTCAGTTCCAGCTGGCGCAGATGGCCACTGAGATCGAGGCTGCCCGCATGATGGTTTACAACTCCGCCCGCATGAAGGATGCGGGCATGAACTTCGTCAAGGAAGCGGCTATGACCAAGCTCTTCTGCTCCCAGGTAGCCGAGCGGGTCACCTCACTGGCGGTCGAAATCTACGGCGGCTACGGCTTCACCAAGGATTATCCGGTGGAAAAGTATTTCCGCGATTCCAAGATCGGCAAGATCTACGAAGGCACATCCAACATGCAGCTGCAAACCATCGCCAAGCTGGTGCTGGGTGGCAAATAGTTCTGGTTTTGGAAGGGAGCCCCATTCCGCGTGGATGGGGCAGGTGGCCCATTCAAGCCCGCTTTTGGCTTGAGTGGGCTAACCCGCAGCTTCGATTGATTGTGGAAGCCCCGGACTTCAGTCCGGGGAATGGAATACAGCGACGATCTGGGCTCTAGCCCCTGAAGCCTCTCCTCACACCCACTCAAGCAAAAGCCGCTTGAGTGGGCCACCGGCAGCACTTTTAGCCTCTGAGGCCTCTCATAACACTGCCCCACTCAACCAAAACACGCTTGAGTGGGCACCGGCCGCATTAATGCGCAAAACTCATGACTGCATCCAGATCGTGCACCAGTCGCTCCGGCTCGCGGTGGCCAAGAAATACTTCGCCATCCCACAGGTGAATGCGCACGCCTTTCTTGCCCCAAACGTACGCCCGGGTTTTGCCCACTCCGCGAATGCCGTACCCTCCTGCCGGGCCCCAGCTATCCACTGCATAGTCCCGGATCTGGGACGCCGGAATGGTGCGCAGGCGGAAGCCCAGGGTGCGGATCTCCAGGCCGGAATTGCTGAAGATGTAATGAAAACCGCTCCAGGCCATGATCACGGCCATCAGCAGCAGCAGCATGGGGACGCCCAGCACCAGGCGCACCACCAGGTTGGGAGCGGAAACGGCCAGCCCCGCCATCAGCACAATCGGCAGCGCCATCACCAGCGCCCACAGACGCGACCCGTGAACCTCGTCGGCGATCAGTTCTTCGGCCGGTAGCTGCGGACCGCGCCGTGTGCCCACGTAAACCACCAGCACCACGAACAGGGAGCCGAATCCCGCGACCAGGTACGGCAGCACGTGCACGCCGTGCCCGTACAGGTTGTAATTAACAATTCCATCGGTGGCGCCATACAGAATTCCGGTCACTACATAGAAGAATCCGAGCAGGGTCCAGGCCGCCAAATCCGGCTGCGACGCGCGAATCATGACATAGGTGGAAATCCCCGCGGTTGTCGCCGTGGAAACCAGGATGAAAATTAAGAAGGCGTTGGGCTGCATCCAGCCATTGGGCCGGCTGGCTAAATCAAAATGCGTCGCCAATCGCGCCGGCAACTGGTGCCATACCGTGAACAGCCGCAGGGCCGCTACCGGCACGGACAGCCAGAGCAAACAACTGAACAGCCGATACAAGCTGCGGCTCATCAGGCGAAGCCCACCACAAAGCAGACAAGATATGCATTTTCCCAGGTCATACCTCTCGTCTCCCCTGCGCCTGGCTGACCTCCACTAGGCGGCGAAAACGCCAGGCGCAGTTGATCAGCCACAAGCCGAGTTGCATTGCCCCATTTTTTCAAGCCATTGTAGCGCCATGGACCGGGAACCACATCCGGCACGGGGCTTCTCTCGGGTAACCACGTCCCGTGCGGACGGGCCGTAACTCTCTGATAACACACGTCTTTTCTTATTTTTTAGCGGCGCGGATCCGAGTTTCCCTGGTGCCGCTTTGGGAAAACTGTCGGCGCGACGGCGCTTTCGAATGTTGCTGCCGGGCTCGCGCACTCATCTAAGCAACAGTAGGTACGTATGCGTCCCTGGCTTCGAAACCGGCCGGTCCTGGCTTATCTGTTCGCCTTCCTGGTGGGCGGGGTAGCGCTGGGCGTGGTGGTGGGCCTCGAACAGGTTGTGGGTTACATCCCCCTGCTCTTCCTCGCTTTTGTGGCCCTGGTGGAGGCCTATGCCGGCTGGGGACCAGCCCTGCTGTCCATGGGCATCTGCATTGCCGGGTCGTTCTGGTTCATGAACGCCCAGGTCATCGTCAACGAGCACCTGCACAATTATGCCAAGCTGGCGATCTTCCCTGTGGTCGCGGTGGCCATCATCTATTTGATGGAGACTCGCCGCCGCGAGCGGCAAGCCGCGCGAGAGCAACTGCTCGAGCTCTCCACCCTGCTGGAGGGCATGCCGGAAGCGGTGTTCATCTTTGACCGCAACGCTCGCGTGGTGGACGTAAACCGCGCCGCCGAGCAGATTTCCGCTTGCACCCGCGAAGAATTGACCGGAGCGCATGTAAACTTCCTCGCCCGCCATCTGGGAGTGCAAAAGCACGATCAGCCGGCGCAGGTCTCCAGCCTGGCGGTCACTCGTGCCTTGCGTGGCGAAACCGTGCAGAACGAAGCCCGCACCTTTTCCAATCCGGCTGACGGCTCCGCCGTTGATGCCCTGGTCTCCGCCAATCCCATGCGGGGCAGCGAAGGCGAAATCATCGGTGCCCTTCTGGTGGTGCGCGACGTCACTGAAATTAACCAGCTGCAGCGCCGCGTTTCCGATACCGAGCGCCACCTGGCCATCGGGCAGATGGCTTCCGGCATTGCCCATGATTTCAATAATGTGCTCAACACCATTACCCAGGCCACGGCCCTGCTGCAGACCCGGCCCGAGCAGACGGAAGAGCAACGTTTTTACCTGAGCATGATTGACAATTCCGCCCGCCGCGGCGCGGAGATCATTAAACGGGTGCGGGAGTACATTCGCGGCGGCAGCGGCGAGACCGCGCCGGTGGATGTTCGCCAGCTTATGCAGGACGCCTTGGAATTGACCCGCCCCATGTGGCGCGGCGTCAACAACCTTTCTGTTATCACGCAGTTCCAGCCGGTCAGCCCGGTGGTTGCCAACGCTGCCGACCTGCGCCGCGTGTTCACCAACCTGATTGTGAATGCCATCCAGGCCATGCCGGAGGGTGGGCAGTTGACCTTGCAATGCGAGGAGCGCGGCGGCAAAGTCTATGCCAGCGTGCAGGATACTGGGTCCGGCATACCTTCCGAGCAGCAAAAGAAGGTGTTTCTACCCTATTTCACTACCAAGCCCACCGGCACCGGCCTGGGCCTCTCCACCGCGCAGAAGATGCTGCTGGCGCAGGGCGGCGATATCAGCTTCCACAGCGAGCCCGGCAAAGGCTCCACCTTCACCGTGCAACTTCCCGCCGGCAGCCGACATGAATTGGGAAACGTCGCGTAGACCGCCCCGAACCAGATGCTTCTGATTCCACCGCCATCCTGAGCTGGAGCCTGATAAGTTACTTGCCCGCGACATGCTTCTCGTGCATCCAACCTTCCAATTATGTGCACGCAATTGCACTCCCGGGTACGCCGTGGGCTTATAGCTCACGGTTAAGTCTTGCAAACACAGCGACATACAAAGCTTTCCCCGCTGGCTGAGCAGGTGCTCAAAAGAAAATGTCGGCTGTAAAACGAGGTGCTTCTTGAGCGAGAACAGCACAAATTCCCCTAAGCGGAAACACACCCTGCTGCCCGTACTCGTAGTGCTGTTCCTGGTCGCGTACGGCATGATGACCATGCTGATCGTGGAGCAAGGGAACACCATCGAATCCCAGCGTTTGCTCATCAAGCAACTGTTCAGCGACAGCGCAGAACTCAGCGCGATGAAGGGACACGAGGCGCTAAAGCGCCATGCGCCGGCCCGTCCCAAAACCTATGCCCAGCGTCCACCGCAGCCCAGGGTCCGCCCCCATCAGACCGAGCCGCGGGTGGATTCTCCGCAAGCCCCAGCTGATCCGCAGCGCTCGGCCATATCCCTGTAACCGCTGCAAGAACTAGCTCTTACGCGAGCCGGCAAGCGCCTTTGAGCCGCGCCCGCTGCGCACTGGGGTTCCCGCCAACTCCACCCGGTTTCTGCCGCCAGCCTTCGCCCGATACAAAGCTCTATCGGCAGCGGCGATCACCTGCTGAACCGAACGCTGCTTCAGTTCCGGCTCCGCCACGCCAATGCTCACCGTCACCGAGGTAATTTCCCCCGCATCCACCGGTTCCAGCTTGAGTTGGCGCTGGCGGGAGTTGCGGCGCTTTGCATCGCGGCGGTCCGGCCCGCGCGTCTGGCGGCGACGGTCAGCACCCCGCACACAAAAGACCGACTCCTCAATCGCCCGCCTCAACTCCTCCAGATAAGGCAGGGTTTCCCCCGCGGACAGGTTACGGAATAAAATCGCGAACTCCTCGCCGCCGCAGCGAAACGCCTGGCCACCCCCGCGCACCCGCTCCAGGCGAGCCGCCACCATGCGCAGCACCTCGTCGCCGGTATCGTGGCCGTACAAATCGTTAAAAGATTTGAAGTGGTCAATATCCAGCACGGCGATGCTATAGGGTGCCGCCAGTGACGCAACCGATTCGTTGAAAGCGCGCCGGCTGGACAGGCCGGTAAGCTCGTCGTGGTAGGCCATGAAATAGAAGTTCTCGATCAAAGAAGCGCCCAGAATGAGCGCACCCGTGCCCAGATAAGCGGTGGCGGCCACGCCCACGCCGCTATGGCGCAAGGCCAGCCAGGCCGCCAACGTACCCCAAAAGAAGCCGCTTTCCAGGCTCCTGCGCCGCAACAAGGCACGCAGCAGGAAGACCAGAACGGATGCGGCGCATAGTCCCATTGCGGGCCAAGGCAGATTGAAAGCGCGGTTGATATGCAATTCGCTGCTCACGCCCAGCGCCACAAAATCAGTCAGCAGCAGGGCGGCGCGAGGAACCAACGCGTCCAGGCTGAAACCCCGTTCCGGCAGGAAGGAAAACGCCAGCAGATTAATGGGAATGAGAAAAGCGGCAATCACCACCCGCACCGGGTCAGCACTGAGGTGGGAAGGACCAAACGCGGTCTCCTCAATCAGGAGAAGTGCCAACAGCGAAAACAACACCCGGGTAGAGCGAAAGCGCCAGGCCAGCAGAACTCCGGCGCCCAGCACCAGATAAAAACCGAACTGCACCCGCACATAGCTGGAGGCCGTGAGGGGAAAAGAATTCAGCAGCAACGCCGCGGCGAGCAGCAAAAGGCCGCCCGGCAGCAAAGCTAGCACCGGCGCTCTGCTCGAGGAAGTCACGCTCAAGCCCCTAGGAAGTGGCTGTTTCGAGCGTATCTTGCAAACTTGCCCAAGGGGAATGACATCTTGGATTCAGATTACCGTGGTAACCAGCCGACATGAGCCAGCAGTTGGCAATAAATAAGGGGCTGACGCCCGAAAGCGTCAACCCCGGTTGCCAAAAAAAATCTTCAGCCGTTCAGCGCATCGTTTCCTCGCTTTGCACGAAGGCTTTCGGATTCTGCGCCAGTTGCTGTTTCACTCCGGGGTGGGTTTGCAGGAACTGAGTGAAGCCGGGATGCTGCACCATGTACCGGCCATTCCTGGCTAACTCCGGATTCTTCTGCAGGTCCGCTTTGATGTTGGGGTGGGTCACCAGGAATTGACGGAAGTTGTTCAGCGCCACATTGCGAGGTGAGGTCTTGGCGGCTTGGGCGGGAACTGCGGCTGCGTTGCCCTTTGTCTGGAACTGTTCCACGCCGCTAACCGCCTGCGTGCCCGTGCCCTGCGCCTGCGTGGACTCCACCCGGTAGTAGTAGGTGGTGCCGGGCTTCAGGCTACGCAAGTAAACCCGGTGCGTCAGCCCGCCCCAAGGGGCCTCGGCTGTTTGATTCAACGCCTGGGGTGTGGTCCCATATTTCAGAATCGTGCTGGAATTGTCATTCGTGGACCAAGCGATAGTCGCGGTGGTTGGCTTAACCGACTCGACTACCGGCCCGTGAGTGAGCTTCACAGCGGCAGGCTTGGTCGCGCCGGCCGGTGCTGCCGCCTTGGCGGGCGTTCCACCCTGAGTGCGGAACTGCTCCACCCCGCTCAGGACTTGCGAACCGCTGCCCTGCGCTTCCGTGGACTCCACACGGTAGTAGTAAGTGGTGCCCGGCTTCAAGCCACGGAGGTAAACCCGGTGCGTCGGCCCTCCCCAGGGCGCCTCGGCTTTTTTGTTGAGATCCTTGGGATCGGTGCCGTACTTCAGAATGGTACTGGCCTTGGCGTTCGTGGACCAGGCAATGGTCGCGATGGTGTCCTTGGCCGATTCCACCACTGGCGCGTGGATGATCTTTAGCTTTTGAGCTTTTTGCGCGTGCTTGGCCGGGGTGTCCTTATCTTTGTCCTTGTCCTGCGGCGAGCGACTGCTGGCCTGGGCGCAAGTGGCAAGCCCCAGGGCGAGACAAACTGCGAGGGTTGCAAAATGCTTTCTCATGGTCATACTCCGTTCGTAAGTGCGTACTTACTGACAAAGGGCGTGTTTGCTGAGATGCTAGCCAGGGCGCCGCAGTGGCCAGATGGACCCCAGAACCGGCCCGCCAGAGCAGCTGGGTTCGCTTAGTCTCTACGGCAAAACCGGATACCGTCGTTCGCGAACGGGTAGCTCAAAGAGTCACTAATTAAAGTGAGACACGATATGCTCGGTCTGGTATATATTTGGCGGACGAGACGTGTCGGTACCTGTGCTGCCTTCTCGACACTCTCGTTCATAGCATCGGAGTTGCAGGCCACCAGCTATCAATCCATCCCGGTAACGGAAAGACGCGTATGGCATACATGAACAGAAAAGCAGGACGGGGGATGCGCGACCTCCGCGATGAGTTGGGCCTTACCATGCGCGATGTACATCGCTTGACCAAGAAGTTCGGTAAACAACGGCGTAACAGCGACTACATTGTGTCCCCCAGCCGTCTGTCGGATATCGAGAAGCACGGGCACACTCCCAATCTGTACCGCTTGCATGCGCTGGCGCTGGCCTACCGCAGCAAAACAGGAAAGCTGCTGAAGCTGTACGGAATCAGCTGATCGCCCCGGCATTGCGGCGGGGTGGCCTAGAATAGGCGCTTGCCGCATAACGCCCAATTCAACCGCCTGTGCATTGTTCTTGTGGCGACGCGCAACCCGCTTAATTTGGGGGCGGCCGCTCGCGCCATGAGCAATTTCGGTTTTCTGCGGCTGCGGGTGGTGAATCCCTACGAGCTGGCATTTCGCGAGGCGCGCTCCGCCGTGGGGGCGCAGCCGGTGCTGGCCCAGGCGGAAGAGTATAAGAGTGTGGCCGAGGCGGTGGCCGACTGCAGCCTGGTGGTGGGAACCACTGCCGGCGCCCGCCGCCAGCCGCAACTTGCACTGCGACGCCTGGCCGAGGCTGCGCCCGAGCTTCGCCATCACCTGCAGTCCGGTCAGGTGGCGCTTCTCTTTGGCTCTGAGAAACGGGGCCTCTCCAACCAGGACTTCAGTCATTGCCAGTGGCTGATGCGTATCCCGACACGCGTAGAGCACCCCTCCATGAACCTCGGCCAGGCGGTAGCCGTCTGCCTGTATGAACTGGCGAGGACGGAACACGCGTCCCCACCCATCGCCAGGCCGAAGCCAGCCACAGCGGAAGAACTCGAGCGGATGAGCGCCTTGCTGTTGCAGACTCTCCGGGCCAGCGGCTATGTAAAGCCGCGGACCGGCGCCTCCGGTGAGGAGAAGGTACGGCGGCTGGTGCGCCGGCTAAACCTCCAGGCAGCAGATGCCGAGGTCTGGCTGGGCATGCTGCGCCAGATTTTGTGGAAACTGAGTGCCTGAAGAACCGCCCCGGTGGCGGAATACCGGCGTTTAGATGTAGAATTCCTCCCCATTGTCTGAAGCACCCACGCGCCATAATCTACGGGCTTCAACTAGGAGGTTGGTTTAAATGACAAGAAATTGCTCGGTTGGTTTACTCCTGACACTGGCGATGGTGATCGCGACCGCGCTCTCCCCATCAGCATCCGCCGCCAGCGGCGCAGCGACGGTGCAGCCACAGGTGATCAGCGACTCGCAGCTACAGGCGATGTCCACCACCCTCGGCGGCGCCAGCGTGCTGCCCACCACCCGCACTATCGCGCACTGGTGGGGATCCACGCTCAACCCTGACAACGGAGTCGTTTACGGTTACAACATGGTGGGAGCTAACCCGAATACCTGCTCGGGCTCGAGCTGCTCGGTGACCATCCAGGCGGACATCACCCCGGTGATTGTGAACTTTCGCGGGCTGACGTTCAGCGGCAATGATGTGCTCGCCGCCAGCCTCAGCTCGCCGCAATTCGCCACCAATGACTACGGCACCACGCCGGCGGCAACCGCGGCCGGCGCATTCCCGCTGGCTCCCGCTCTCATCGAAGGGCCGGGCGGTGCGCTCTCGCAGGGAGATGCGGGACAACAACTGCAACTGCAGGACGCGACCATGCGGGCGCTTTTCAACAAGACAGGTTCGAGCTCTTATCACGTGATCCTGCACCCGAACCTGCTGCCCGCGGTGACGATCAACGTGCCCAGCAATCAGGGGGTACTGCTGCAGAGCGGACGCGGCGTAATCTTCGCCGATATTAGCATCAGCTGGTGGGCGGCGCAGATCCAGAATCTGGAAACGGCGGCCGACCCGACTCGCCTGGCGATATACCTCACCAATAACGTCTTGCTGCATGTGGGCCAGAACGTGCTTAACTGCTGCGTCATCGGTTTCCACGGAACGAGAGCGGCGGGAGCCGGCGGAGGCAGCAACAACAGCAATGCCAACGCCAAAGTGCAAACGTTCGCCTGGGCTTCGTGGATCCAGCCCGGCATCTACGCGCGGCCGAGCGGCGGCACCGACTGGGCGGTGCAGGACATCCACGCGCTCAGCCATGAGATAGCTGAGTGGGCGGAGGATCCGTTCGTGAACAACACGGTGGAGCCTTGGCGAACGCCGACGGCGCCACAATACGGGTGCAGCGGCTTTATGGAGTCGGGCGATCCGGTGGTCGGGATCGGCTTCGCTATGGGAACCAATACCTTCGAGCAGGGCCCTAACCCGAACGGTTCGCAGAGCGCCGACGGGTATTACCACCCGGAGGACGAGGTGTTTCTCCCATGGTTCATGCGGACGTCTCCCAATAATATCTCGGAGCCGACCCAGAGCATGAGCGGGGGGCGCTACACATTCATGGGCGATCTCAACCCCTTCCCGGGCTTCCGCCAGCCGGCCACGGGCTGCAACTGAACTTACTGTGCAGAAGGGGCCCGGGCGACCGGGTCCTTTTTTTTTCGCGATACCGGTTCCGGGATAAGCGTGAAGGGATTACTGCGCTTGATCAGCACGGGGTCGTTCGGCTCGGCCACCGTTCGGTATGGCGCGCCTGCTCAGGATGGCAGTCGGCTATGGTGGCGGGGAATGCCGTAGAGTGGTAGGCGCGGCAGGGATCGAACCTGCAACCCTGGGATTAGAAATCCCATGCTCTGTCCAATTGAGCTACGCGCCCATTTCTTTCTAAATACTACCGCACGCTCGACTTTTTGGTTTCGCCTCTTTCCGGCAGCGGAAGGAACCCAGCGGGCGCATAGCCACCTACCAATCGCAAGGGCAAGTTCGCCGCTTGATGTCTCTCCCAATATCACGTGCGTGTGTGACCAATATCACCGAACCATGTGCCTCGATTGCAATACAAGGGCGAGTGTGGCTGCTGAATGGCCGATCTTATATTCGTCGCACGTGGGAGGTGGAAATCCGTGAGTTCCATGGCGCACCGCCGCTCGGTTGTACTCTGTCCCAAGGCGAACTTGCCCGCCGAAGTCGGAATTGACCAGTCCCTCGGGATTAAAGCCTGCTCGCGCCTGCCTGCCCTCCAGCAGTGTCAGGAGGACTGCGCCTTGCAACTCCACTTCTGCTCTGAGGAATTGCAAGATTTTCTTACCCACGCGCCAGGATGGTGTTCGGTCTGCGGCACTATGTTGACCGGGGATGACTGGTACGCAAGCAGGATGGCAGCGGCTACCATGAACGACTCAGGCTATTTACAGGCTATTTCCAAAAACGGCCAGCCCATTTGCTGGAACTGCTTTAGGAACGCGGCGTCGCCATTGAACGGGCGATAGCCGTTTGCGCGACTCGGCCATTTCTGTCATTACACGATCCATGCCCCTGCTTGACCATTGAAAGCGCCGGGACCTTTCCGCCTCCTGCTTGGCTCTCTTGTGTGACCCGGATTAAGTGTGATGTTTCTAAGGCTTTGCGCCTATACCGGACGGAGATTCCACTGAATTCCAACAGAAGTGTTCCGCTTTGTACTCTGCTCTGCCTATAATGCGCCAACTCCCTCCGTCACCTTCTGGGGTGGGTATCTTGGTGTGCGCGGGTCGCAGGGGCACGATTGCGCCGCGCTCGGTGTCCATAGTGTCTCGCAAGCTAGTGTTATGCGTTGATGACCGGGCGACCTCGCTGGAGGTCCGCAAGCTGATCCTAGAGCGTGAGGGCTACGAGGTCCTGACGGCCAGCGATGGCGTGGCCGGGCTGGAACTGTTTGCCGCGCGGGCGGTGGACCTGGTGGTGCTGGACTACAATATGCCCGGGCTCAACGGTGCGGTGGTGGCGGAGAGAATGCGGACGCTGAAGCCCGACGTGCCGGTCATTATGCTCTCCGCATATTTTGAGCCGCCGGCGGACGCCGCGAAGCTAGTGGACGCCTACATTGCCAAGGGACAAAACCCGCGTGTCCTGCTGGAACAAATCAGCCTGTTGGTGAATGGGAAAATCAGGCCGGGCGGGCGCAAACTCTAAGAGCCGGTGCGGGCGGCGCCCAGCACGGCATCCATGAAATCGCGATCGTAGCCGATGTGTTCGATTTCTTCGGATTCATTCAGCGTCTGGGTGAATTCAAAGCGCACGGCAGCGGCACAAATCCGGCACAGGGGAAAGGTTTCGCCCTGCTGCAGGATGGAATTGTGGCTGGGACGGTGGCCCTGGTGATGCACGCGATATACGCCCGCGTGGCCTACCTTCTCCCCCGCCGACATTTGCATGCCATGCCTCATTCGCTTAGGGACTGCACAATAACGGTTCGCACCGGAAAGCAGAATGGCACGGAGGTGCCACGCTTGAGGAAAACCGGACCCATAAGAATTCCACCGGAATTACTGGCGGGAACGAGCGGATTCGGCGGCGGAGAGCTGCAGCAGCGCGTTGGCCACGAGCTGCAGCGCAATGCTCCAGCGCTGCTGGGCTTGGGGCTCGTCCTCGCCGTAGCCGGAAAGATAAAAGGTGAGATAGAAGCCTTCGCGGGCCGGAGCCGGCTCAGCTTCCGGATGGTAATAGCAGCGGCGGACCACGAACTCAGCCGAAGCGAGAATTTCCGGGGCGCGCTGCAGCAGGCGGGCAAGCTTGCGGCCCAGATCCTCGATCTCCGCGAAGGAGTAGCGCGGGCCGTCAGCCACCGGAGCCAGATCAATGTAGGACTCGTACTTGAAAGCGGCGCCGAAAGGCTCGTCCTCCACATCCATCTGCTGCGAGCTCCAGGTGTCGCACTTAGCCGTTTGCACCACGGAATGCGGCGAATTAATGGCGGCGAGGAACTCAGCCAGCGGCTCGTTTTCCTGCGCCTCCACAATCTGCGCCAGCAGTTCAGGGTGGGACTTCAGGTCGTAGTACTGAATGGTGGGGTCAGAGGACTTCCAGGGCAATTCCAGCGTGGGATCGTCCGCGCCCAATTCGACAGAGAATTCGGCCTGCACCAATCCATCCTAAACGAAAATCCGCGCTAAACGAGGCATCAGAACTGGGCGAGGAACTCGACCACCGTACGCTCGGCCCAGCGACCGTCGTAGCCATCAGGATCGGCCAGAAAGGCGCAATGGCCGCCATGAGCGGTTTCAATGTAGCGCACGTGCGGGTTGGCCTGTAACCGGGATTTCGTTTGCGGCAGGATGTGGATGAAGGGATCGTCGGCCGAGTGGATAAGCAACGCAGGAACGGCAATGCGCTCCACCACGCGGGAGGCGCTGGCGCGGGCATAGTAATCGTCGACGCCGTCGAACCCGCAATAATGGGCGGTGATGCGGTCGTCAAACTGGCGCAGCGTCCAGACTCGCCGCAGGCGCTGCAGTTCGTAGCGGTTAGGATAGAGCCGAGACTTGCGCCGCAAGCGCCGGCGCAAGTTCCATAGGAAATATTGCTCGTAAAGCCAGTTGCCGGGACGATGCAGGGCGGCGGCGGAAGGGGCCAAGTCCACCGCCGGGGAAATCGCACACACGGCGCGCAATTGCGGCGGCGCTTCCCTGCCCCACTCGCCGGCCAATTTCAAAACCAGGTTGCCGCCCATGGAAAAACCAAGCAGCGCCAGGCGAGGAAGATTTTCTTTCGCCAGCAGCGCACGTGCCACCACGTCCACATCGGCAGAGAGGCCGGAGTGGTACAGCGTGGGACCCAGCGCTTCGGTCCCGCCGCAGCTTCGTACATTCATGCGCACCACATTCATGCCGGCGGCTAGCGCTTTGGCGGTGGTGCCCAGGACATATTGCGATTCGCTGGAACCCTCCAGGCCGTGAACAATGAGCAGCGTAAGCGCCTGCTGCCGTGATGGCTGCCAATGGCAGCGGCACAGCACCTGAACTTCGGGCTCCACCTGAAACAGCCGTTTCTCCGGCGGAGGAGAATGAAAGCGGCGGATGAGAAACTGAGCAGCCAAGGTTTGCCGGTGCGGGCCACGCAAGCCGCGGCGGGGGCGGAAGGGGGTGGACGGCACATTTCCAGCGCTGGCCGCCACTAATGCGTGTTCGCGCGGCGAGTGCGGCAAATCGGACTGGAACGCGCGCGGCACTTCATTCATATGTTAATTTCCGTCCTGCCCGCATAGAATATTAGTGGAGTTTGTTTATGCCCATCTTCGAATACCTTTGCCGCGACTGCAACCAGCGATTCGAATCCCTGGTTTATGGATCGCGGAAACCGGAATGCCCGCATTGCGGCAGCCGCAAGTTGGAAACGCAGCTCTCGGTGTTCGCCGTAAGCAGCAAAAGCAGCGCGAGCGCGCAATCCGCGGGCGTGCCTTGCAGCACCTGCGGCGACCCGCGCGGGACGGGCGCCTGCTCGCTTCCCGATCTGGATTGACCGCCTTCGCCCGCAACTGCTGCTGGCACTTCGCTTTACTGGTGGTTACTGGTGTTACGCGGGCGCGATTCCGCGCGTAACTTTTCCCCTCCCGAGCGGCAGGTTACCATCCTTTCGCTACGCTCCCCAGAAGTCCGCTGTGTTCCTCCCCAGAAACGCAGGGCCTTATGGATCGTCGTCGGGAACAACGGGTAACAGCCGCTCTTCCAGTACGCGTCTGGGGTATTGACGCCTACGATCAAGCCTTCACCCAGATTGTGTCAGCCCGCAATGTGAGCGCCGAGGGCGCGCTGCTGACGGGCATGCGGCACCGCATTCGCCAGGGAGAAATCCTGGAAGTGCAGTATGGCGAGCGCAAAGCCGAGTTCCGAGTAGTCTGGGTTTCCGAATCGGTGGACCATCTGCGGGCTCAGGTGGGCATCAAGGCTTTGCCTTCGGAAAACTGCATCTGGGACGTCAACCTGCAGCAATGCTGCGAGTTCGTCGGCAATGGTTAGAGACAGTGGTCAGGGGTTAGCGGAGCTGGGTTGAGTGGTTGGTAGCTGCCAGTTGGAACTCCACCTGCATGCTCCATGTTTTCTGAAAAAAAACTGATTACTCCGCCCGCAGGGCCTGCATGGGGTCAATGGAGGCGGCACGGCGTGCGGGCACCAGCCCGGCTACTGCCGCGCACCCGGCAAGAATAACAACCGCAGCTGCCAGCACCTCCGGGTCGTAACTTTTCACTCCAAACAACTGGCTGGAGAGAGCACGCCCGCCAGCCAGGGCAATGGGCACACCGAGTATCAATCCAAGCGCCACCTGCCCAAGGGCGCTGCGCAGCACCATGCCCAGCACGTTTTTGCGGTCCGCACCCAGCGCCATGCGAATGCCAATTTCGTTGGTGCGGCGGGCAACATTGTAGGCGGTTACGCCGTAGAGGCCGATGGAAGCCAGCACCAAAGCCAGCAGTCCGAACAATCCGGTAAGGCGCGCCAGCAATCGGTCCTGATTGAAGTTGCGAGCCACCTGCTCGTCGAAACTGTTCATGGAGAGCACGGTCAGGTTGGGATCAATTTCCGCCAGCGCACGCCGCACCTGGAACTCGAGATTCGCGGGATGGCCGGCGACCAGTAGCTCTACATCCTGCAGGTAGTTAGAGCCATCAATGGCGTTCTGGGACGATTCGTCCTCGCGCGGGATGCGCTGCAGAAAGGGCAGAAAAAACATGGCATAGGCGGGGCCGCGCGCGTCCTGGTATTTGGTGTCTTCGACCACGCCCACAATTTCGTAGTCGCGGCTGTGATTGCTCTCACCGATCCCGAAGTGCCTGCCAATGGGATCCTGCTTAGGAAAAAATTTGCGGGCAAAAGTTTCGTTGATCACCGCCACCGGGGTAGAGGTGGGCGTGTCCTGGTCGTTAATCATCCGGCCGCGCAACAGGCGAGTTCCGATGGTCTCGAAATAATGGGGACTGACGCGCAGCCAGGAGGGCGCAACCACCTTCGTGTAGTCCACCCGAGGCTGGCCTTCCACGCTAATCTCGCTCGACCAGTTGTCGCCGCGCATCGGACTGTAGCCGGAAAAGCTTGCGCTTAGCACGCCCGGGATCTGGGCCAGTTGCGTCCGCAATTGGCGGTAAAGGCCGGGAAGACGGTCCACGCTGTATCCAGCTAAGGAGGGGTCGACGCGAACGATATAGCGGCCGCGAGTCTGAAAACCGAACTGCTGACCTTGCAGGTTCAGCAGTGAGCGGGTGAGCAATCCGGCTCCCGCCAGCAGCACCAGCGAAAGAGCTGCCTGCATCACGACCAGCGATTTTTGCGGAAGGGCGGAGCGATCGCGGGTGGAGCGAGTGGCTCCATGCAGCGCTTCGGCGGGCTGTGACCGCGAACTAACCCAGGCCGGCACCACCCCGAATAACACTCCCGTGGACAGTGCGAGGAAAAAGGCGAAGGCCAGTACGGACAGGGATGGAGTCGCGGAGATGGGAACGTATTGCGCCCCGCGGAACGCCACCAGCAGGATCATGCGCGTGGCCAGAAAAGCCACTGCCACGCCGGCTGCGCCGCCGAGCAGGGCGAGCAACATGCTTTCTGTTAGCATCTGGCGAATCAGGCGGGCGCGGCTTGCGCCCAGCGCGATGCGCGCCGCCATTTGCACGCGGCTGCCGCTGCCTTTTGCCAGGAGCAGGTTGGCGAGGTTGGCGCAGGCGATCAGCAGCACCAGCCCGCCAAGCACCGTCAACAAGCGCAGCCCGCTGGCGTACTGGTCGCGCAACTCGGTTACACCCGACCCGCCGGGCGTCAAAATGATCCGTTGCTGAAAAATCTGCGGGCGATCATGCTCTTCCAATTTGGGCACGGTGCGGAGCCATTGCTGCAATTCGATGGTTAACTGAGCTTGCAGCGCTGCCAGCGAGGTGCCGGGCTTAGTCCGTCCGCTGATGTACAGCCAGAACTCTCCGGGGAGGCGGAGAATGGAGCCGGGACCGCTGAGCACCGGCTCGCTTCCCAGCGGCAGCCAGAAATCAGGCGGGTCGCCGGTTAACCGATCGCCAAAGAACCCGGGAGGCGTGATGCCGGCCAGCGTGAATGCCTTGCTGTTGATCACGAAGGTGGAGCCGATCACCGTGGGATCGCCGCCGTAGTGTTGCTGCCAGGCGCGGTAGCTCATCACCACTATCGGCGGCGTGCCGGAACGATCATCCGCCGGCGTGAGCAAACGTCCGGCATAGGGGTTGATTCCGAACATCTGAAAATAATTTCCGGAAACGAACTCGCCGCGGTAGGGCTGGGCGGCTTCCGCACCCCGGCTGCGGCGCACGACCAGCGGCATAGCACCCGCCTGGAAGGCGGCCAGTTGGGCGAACTGCGGGGTATGCTCCTGAAGCTCCTTGTAGAGCGCGTAAGAATAGATGGTGAAGTTACCCTGCAGTCCGGTCATCTCGCAGCAGTTGTCGTCGGCACCCAGGCTGTAGAGTTGTTGCGGGTCGGTTACCGGCAGGGATTTGAGCATCATCGTATCCACCAGGGTGAACACGGCAGTGTTGGCGCCAATGCCCAAGGCCAGCGTGAGCACCGCTACCAGGGTGAATCCGGGACTGCGGTGCAACTGGCGCAAGCCGTAGCGCACATCCTGCCAAACGGTTTCAACCGCATTCCAGCCCCAAGCCGCGCGGCTGTTTTCGCGCAACTGGAGAGTGTTGCCGAACTGGCGCTGCGCAGCTGGGGCCGCCTCGGCCGGAGGCACGCCGGCATCGCGCAGAGCCCGCGCTTTCATCTCCAGGTGGAACTTCATTTCTTCCTGCAGCTCTTGCTGGAAGCTTTCCCGGCGGAAGAGAAACATCAACCGTCGCCACAATTCGCTCAGGCGCTCCATGCTTACACTCCTTATCAGGCGGTCTGGATGACGCGTGCAATGGCCGCCATGACTTTCTGAAATTCGCTCAATTCCAGCCCCAGTTGCTTCCTGCCCGCAGGCGTGAGCCGGTAATAGCGGGCGCGCCGGTTGTTCTCCGACTGCCGCCACTCGCCGACGATCCAGCCTTTGATTAGCATGCGCTGCAGGGCGGGATACAGGGAGCCTTCTTCCACCGTCAGTACCTCATCGGAGAGCTGCTGGATGCGCTCGGCTATGCCGTAGCCGTGCCGGGTCCCGCTCTCCAGGGTCTTCAGAATCAGCAGATACAAGGTTCCGGGCGGTATTTCGGTACGAGCCATAAGCTCACTCCCATAGTTAGACTAGGGAAGTGTACGGAGGTTAGCAGGAAAACGTCAATTCGCTTCTGTCCCGCCACAGGCCCACGTAACCTGCGTCACAGCCGGTCCGGTCGCATCTGAAATAAAGTAGGGCCAGGTTTAGGAGGAGACGCATGTCCACGCCCTGGGCGCACCGGTTTGCGCAGCGCACCAAAGCGGTCAAAAGCTCCACCATACGGGAACTGCTGAAGCTGACGCAGCGGCCGGAGGTGATTTCCTTCGCCGGCGGGCTGCCTGCGCCCGAGGTCTTCCCGGTGGAACGATTCGAGGATGCCTGCCACCGCGTGCTCGGGGCCAAGGGCGGCATGGCGCTGCAGTACAGCGCGTCAGAGGGCTACACGCCGCTGCGCGAGTACCTTGCGCAAAGGATGGCGCGCTACGGCATCATCGCCGGCGTGGATAACGTGCTCATCACCAGCGGGTCGCAGCAGGCGCTGGACCTGATCGGCAAGCTGCTGATCAATCCCGGAGACCGCATCCTGGTGGAGGCGCCCACCTACCTGGGCGCGCTGCAGGCCTTTAACGTTTATGGCGCGGAATATGTGAGCGTGCCCATTGACCATGACGGGCTGCGCACCGACCAGCTCGATCAAGCGCTGCGCTCCGGGCCCAAATTCATGTACATCCTTCCTAACTTTCAGAACCCGGGCGGGGTCACGCTGTGCGAGCCGCGGCGCCATGAACTGGTGCTGCTGGCCGACAAGTACGGCATTCCCATCATTGAAGACGATCCCTACGGGCAGCTGCGCTATGAAGGCGAGCACCTGCCGCCGCTGCTGGTACTGGACCGCGAGAACCTGCGCCGCGATGACGGCAAACTGGGCAACGTGCTTTACCTGAGCACGTTTTCCAAAACGCTGGCGCCGGGCATACGCCTAGGCTGGATTGTGGCTCCGCCGGATGTGATCAGCAAGCTGGTGCAACTAAAGCAGGGCGCGGACCTGCACAGCAGCACCTTCGACCAGATGGTGGCGTATGAGGTGGTGCACGAGGGCTTTCTCGACGAGCACGTGAAGAAGATCCGCGCCGTGTATCGCGAGCGTCGCGACGTGATGCTGGCAGCGCTGGCCGAATACTTCCCGCCGGAAGTGACGTGGACCCATCCTGAGGGCGGCTTGTTCCTGTGGGTGGCCCTGCCCGAAGGCATGGACATGCAGCATTTATTCCAGGCAGCGTTGCGGGAAAACGTGGCCTTCGTGCCGGGCGACTGCTTCTATCCCGGTGGCGACGAAGGCAGCCGCCACATGCGCCTGAACTTCTCGCACTCCAACCCGCAGCAGATCCGGGAAGGCATTCGCCGGCTGGGGTTGGCGGTAGCCCGTGAACTGGCAGCCCACCAGACCGGGGTGCTAGTCGGGGTGGAACGCTAGCCTAAGCACTCAGCATTCAGCATTCAGCATTCAGCCCATGACCTTGTTTTATTCGGTGCGGCCACGTTTTTTTTGGAAGAGTAGGATTCATTTCCCAGTCCGCGGGTTCCTCACGGCTGAGCGTGAACCCGCGTCCCGCAAGAACGCGCTGAAAGTAGCCCGCCCCTTCAGGGGCGGGAACGCTGGATGGAAAGTATAGTCCCGCCAGGGACGACTGAACCTACTCCCCAACACTGCACGAGTTCCATAGACGGGGATCTGTCCCAGTCGTTCCTGACAGGACTCCGCATTCGCGGATTGGCTTTCCCGAAAGTAAACTGGAGGGCTACTCCCATCCGGTCTCTACGAGACCAGATGCTAACCACCAATCTGAATCTGGGAGAAACTCATGAATGATTTTTCGCGGCGCAAGTTTCTGCGGAATGCGGCCTGGGCGCTGCCGTCGGCGGCGATTGCAGGAGCGGCGCCCGCCGAACTAACCGCTTCCACCAAGGCGGAGCAGAAGAAACTCAAGGTGATCGTGGCGGGCGGCCATCCCGGCGACCCGGAATACGGCTGCGGCGGCACCGTCGTCCGCTATACCGAGCAAGGACACGCGGTCACCTTGCTCTACTTGAACCGCGGCGAAGGCGGCATTCCGGGCAAGAGCGGAAAAGAGGCAGCGGCCATCCGCAGCGCGGAGGCAGCCAAAGCCTGTGAACTGCTCAAGGCCAAGCCGCTCTTCGCCGACCAGATTGATGGCCAGTCCATTGTTGACAAGGCCCACTACGACAGCTTCGCTCGCATCATTGAAGGCGAAAAGCCCGATGTGCTGTTCACGCAGTGGCCGATTGACGGGCATCCCGACCATCGCGCTACCTCCATGCTGTGCTACGAGGCGTGGCTACGCATGGGCAAAACCTTTGGCTTTTATTACTACGAAGTCTCCGATGGCGAGGACACCCTGATGTTTTCGCCGGCGGAGTACGTGGACATCACTGCTGCCGAGGCGCGGAAACATGCCGCATGTTACGCGCACGCCAGCCAGAGTCCTGACCGGTTTTACGCACTTCAAGAGCAGGTAGCGCGATTTCGTGGCGTGGAAAGTGGAGTGGGCCAGGCGGAAGCTTTCGTGCGCCACGTGCAGAGCCGGGGAGGGATGCTGCCGTAACGGCGGCTATTGACTCTTTGCTATTGGGCGAAGGACTGAATTACGCTCCCGCGCCGGCGGCCTTCGCGGCTCCGCCTGAGAGCGCTGTCTGGGCTTCCTTGATGCCGGCCTGGATGTTGACTTCCAGGTCGAGGTGCGGAATGGCAGAAGCCGCTGCCGTCTGGAACAGCTGCAGCGCATCCTGGGGGCGGCCGAGCCGCTTCAGGCAAACGCGGGCCGCCGCCAACTGAGCCATGAGCGACTGCCGATCCGTGGGGTAGGCGCCGGCCAGGCTCAAATATTCCGTAAACGCGCGCTCGAAATCCTGCTGCTGCTCCAGAGCGCGGCACAACTCAAGCCAGAGGGCGGCAGGCAGATGGGTGCCGCCCGAGTTGAGGAACTCTTCATAATCCTGCCAGGCCGCATCAGGCTCGCGCAGCTTCAGGTGCAGGCCGCAAAGTTTTGCCGTGGCCTCGCTATAAGCGGGCAGGTCCTGTTTTTTCCAACACACGTCGCGGAGCAGTGCGCAGGCATCAATCGAGTCGGGCTGAGCGGTCAGGTGCTGCTTGAGCAGATCGCCGGCCGCATCCAGCTGGCCTTGCTCGATCAGTTCGTGGGCCTGGTCAATCTCGGGATGCGTGGTCCAGCTCACCTTCGATTCCACCGCCGCATTGGCTTTTTGCTCCAATCCCGAATAGCGCAGGACCACCGCGCCCAGTGCGCCAAAGGCGAAGCCGCCAACGTGGGCCCAGTGGGCTACGCCGCTGGAGCCGCCAAAAGCTGCGCCGTAGAACACCTCCATCAGCAGCCACAGGGGCAGCAGGGTGTAGGCGGGCGCATTAAAGCGGATGAGGCGAAAAGCGAACAGCCACGCCATTCGAATCTTCATCTTCGGGAAGCGCACCAGGAAGGCGCCCATGAGCGCCGCCACGGCGCCCGAAGCGCCCAGGGTGGGCACCAGGCTGCCGGCATTGGTCCAGGCATAGAATTGCAAAGCCGCGGCGCCGGCCACCAGGTAAAACACGGTGTACAGCGGGCGCCCCCAAACATCCTCCAGCACAAATCCCGCCAGCCAGAGGAACCACATGTTGCCGATCAGGTGCAGCCATCCGCCATGCAGAAAGTTGGCGGTGAGATAGGCGACCGCTTTGGGATGCGCCGGAATGAAGGCGTACTGCGTGGTCAAGGCCGACGCAGAGAGGGTCGTGTACTGCGTGGTCAGCTCATCCATTTCTGCTTGCAGGACCGCCGGGTCCTCCTGCAGCCGCATTTTAGTGTCCCAGGCGTCCACCACATCGTGGTTGGGGCTCTGGATTTTCTTCCAGGCGGAGGGATGCTGCTTCTGAAAACCCGCCACTAGTTCCTGCGCTTCCGGGGCCAGCTTGAGTTCCGGGTGGGCGGCCGCGAGCAGCAGGATATGCGCCCTGGTCTTGCCCAGTTGCGGAGCTTCCGCTTCGATGGTGGAGTAGGTGCCGAGGAACACAATTACGTTGAGGGCAATCAGCGCCAGGGTGATGACCGGCAGGCGCCGCGTGGACATGTTTTCGTGTTTGATGGGGAGAAGCATGAAAAATCCCCTTCTATCGGTTCAATCGCGATTGGGCCAAAATTGCGCAAGCTTAGCGCGGTGGCGGGCAGGCGGCCAGATAACTGACAGGCCAGAGGCAATCTTTAGTAACGTTTGGTTGGGTTGTTGGTAGCTTGTGGTTGGTAGTTGGAGTCTCGCACGTGAGCCTCGCGACGTCCGGGATGGCTCGGCCAGTTCGGGTTGTAAAGAGTGCACTGAATTCACTCCTCCCGTAACGTCTTGACCGGCTCCACCCGGGTGGCGCGGTAGGCAGGAATGATGCTGGCGGCCAGGGCCACCGCAGCCAGCAGCGCCGAAACCGCAGCGAAGGTGGCGGGATCGGCGGCGCTCACGCCATAGATGAGCTTCGACACCACACGTCCCAGCGCCAGCGCACCGGCCAAGCCGATGGCGAGGCCCAGCAGCGTGGGCTTCATGCCTTCTACGACAATCAGGCGGAGCACGTCGCCAATCTGCGCGCCCAGGGCCATACGAATGCCGATTTCGCGCACCCGCCGGCGCACGCTGTAGGAAAGCACGCTGTAGATGCCCACCGCGGCCAGCAGCAGGGCCAGGGCGGCGAAGGCGGCCAGCAGCAGCATGGTGAAGCGCTGTTGCGAGATGGACTGGGCCACAATGTCGTCCATGGTTTCCACCTGCATGACGGGCTGCGCCGAATCCACCTGATGCACGACCGCGGTAATGGCTGACGCGGCGCTGCTGGGCGCGGTGGCGGTGCGCACCACCAGCGACACAGAGAATCCGTGCCAAACCTCTCCCGGCGGGAGCGTCATCTGCGCCAGGGGAACATAAACCATGGATTGTGGCTGGGACACGTTCAGTCCGTCCATCTTCACGTCGGCCACCACCCCTACTACCTCGCGCGCGATTCCGGGAGAGAAGGTGAGCGTCAAGTGTTTCCCGATGGGATCTTCATGCAGCCAGAACTGCCTGGCCATGCCGGCGCTGATGACGGTCACCGGCGGGCGGCCGGCCACATCGCCATCATTGATCATGCGCCCGCGCAGCAGCGGAACCCGCATGGCTTCCAGGTAGCCGGGGGTAAACATGCGGACGCCAACTTCCGGCTGTTCCGCCATGGGCAGCACCGGGCGGCCCTCCACGGTCACCGGCTGAGTGGAGCCGTCGCCGGAAAGAGGTAGCGCGTCGGTTGCGCCGGCATAGGTTACGCCCGGCACCGCACGCACCCGGGGCAGCACTCGGTCCCAGAACGCGATGTTCTGCTCCAGCGTGGGATATCGGGCCGCCGAAGTGGGCAGCACCATCGTGAGCACGTTGCCCGGGTTGAACCCGGGATCGGTGTTGCGCAGCGCCCACAAGCTGCGAATCATCAGCCCGGCGCCCACCAGCAGCACCAAAGACAGAGCCACTTCGGAAACTACCAGGGCGGCGCGGGTGTGGCTTCCTCCGGACTCCGTTTCCGTCCGGCTGGAAGCCTGCTTCAAGGCTTCATGCACATCGAAATCGTTGCGGGTGTAGCGCCAGGCTGGAGCCAGGCCGGCAATGAGGCCGGCGAGTATGGAGACGCCCAGCGTAAAGGCCAGCACCCAGCCGTCCAGACTGATCTCGGCCGCGCGGGGCAGCTGCGCCGAGAGGAAAGCCACAATCAATTCCATCCCGAAATGAGCCACCACCAGGCCCAGCGCTCCGCCGGCAACGGCCAGCAAAACGGTTTCCGCCAGCACCTGGCGCAGAATGCGGGCGCGGCTCGCCCCCAGGGCGGCACGGATGGCCAGTTCTTTGCGACGGCTCACCGTTTTGGCCAGCATCAGGTTGGCAACATTGGCGCAGGCAATCAGCAGCACGAAGGCTACTGCTCCAAGCAGCACCAGCAGCGCGGGCCGCACGTCCCTTACGATCTGGTCGCGCAAGGGCACGATCACCGCGCCCCAGCCCGCATCATCCACCGGGTACTGCTTCTGCAGGCGTGCGGAAATGGTGTTCATTTCAGCCTGTGCCTGCTGCATCGTGGCGCCTGATTTCAGTCGGCCAATGACCAGATAGTTGTGATTGCCGCGAACGGCGCGTTCCTGGTCGGTCCAGCCCAGCGGCGTCCACAGCTGCGCCCAATCAGGGAATTTGAAATCCGGCGGCATCACCCCGACCACGGTGTAGGGCTGGTCGTCAAGACTAATGCTGCTTCCCACGATGTGGGGATTGCCGCCGAAGCTCGATTTCCATAAGGCATAACCGAGGATCACTACGTGGCTGCGGCCAGGCTGCTGCTCATCGGCGGTGAAGGTGCGCCCCAGCATGGGATGCACGCCCAGGGTGGAATAAAAGTCGTGCGACACGGCCGAAGCCTGCAGCGCCTGCGGCCGGTCGCTGCCGGTGATGTTGAAGCTGCGGAAGCCGTAAATGGCCATGCTCTGGAAAACATCGTTCTGATGCTCCCAGTCCAGGTAGTTGGCGGGCGAGACTGAAAACATGGTCATGCCGGGGAAGTTCTTCGGCGGAGGCACATGCCACACCTGCATAAGGCGGCTGGGGTCGCGGTAGGGCAAAGGCCGCAGCAGGACCGCGTTCACTACGCTGAAAATGGCCGTATTGGCGCCAATGCCGAGCGCCAGCACGATGACCGCGACCGCGGCAAATCCAGGGCTTTTGCGTAAAAGCCGCGCTCCGTACCGGATGTCCTGCATGAGAGTTCCCATTGTTTTCCCCCACTCTGCTCAGATTACGAAAGCGACCGGGTGCAAGTTCACACGCCCGAGTTTGCGGAAAGTGTGGAAAGAGCACAGGGGCGTCGACGCTATATGTCACTGAAAAGACGGGCGTGCCGGCATTTCGTTATCCCCGTAGCCGCACCGAACTGTCCGGTTTTGACGAAGGGCGTCCGATTTCAGACGGCCGGACGAGTGTCTGCTTGTCATTGAACGGAAAGAGTAAGGGGGTTGGAGCGCCAGGCGGGTGCGCTCTCAGTGGGCAGCTTTCGGCGCGGCAAACACGAGCGTTTCTGTGGTGTGCACCTTCGGGCCCGGTAAGTAGAAGTCCAGAACCAACTCCTTCGGCGCATCGGCCTTGAATTCCGCATCGTAGGTTTCGCCGACAGTAATGGGCGTCTCGGCGGGTGCGGGCTGAATTGCCCCACCAGGTAAATCCGCGCCGTCCTTGGCAATGATTTGCCACTGCACGGGGCCGTGGCCATCATGCAGAGAAACCTGCAAGGCTACATTGTTGGGCGCAATGTTGATGAGGCGCAGCCGGTATCGCTTACCAGTTTGCAAGTGCAGCGCCGGCAATTGGGGGCGCCCGTTGACAAGGAACATCGGCCCCAAGGTATCGAACTCGCCCTCGCTGAAGACGAACACCAGGTCGGATGTGGAATCGAATTTCTTTCCCGGAGGAAGAACGATCAGCGGTCCGTATAAGCCAAGGGTGAGCTGCGAGACGTCGTGCCAGTGGGTGTGGTAGATGAAAGTGCCGGCGCGCGGCGGCGCCATGCGCGCAACAAAAGAAGTGCCGGGAGCAATGGGCGGAGTGATCTCGGTCGCCGCTCCTGACCAGCCGGGCACGCCGTCGTAGTAGCTCTCCAGCTCGATACCGTGCCAGTGAATGGCGGTCGGCTGAGGCAGATTGTTGACCACCTCAATGTCCACGGGCTCGCCGCGTGTGAGCACGATAGGAGGGCCCATCAATCCGGGCTTCGCCTTGCCGGCGGTCGCTTGCCCAGAGTCGCTCAGCTGCAAAGCATAAGGCTGATCGCCAGTGCCCGATTTGGCGATAACCAGCCGCAAATGCCGTTCGGCATGCCAGGGCGGCGGAGCTGCGTCGCCCGGCCGCGCCGGCACGGTGACGCCCAGGACCAGCTGCCCCATGCCCATGGCATCATGCCCGGCGTGCTCCTCTGAATGTGATGCTGTGGGCTTAAGCAGCGCATCGGGTGGAAGCATCGGCGGGACCATGTGGGCCACCATGTGACAATGAAAGAGCCAGCGTCCAGCTCGCTCCGGCGACCAGCTCATGTCGAAAGCCTCACCGGGGCGGATCTGCTGCGTGACCACACGCGGCCGCAAGTCTCCGCTGTAGTTCTCAATTCGGCCGTTTCGATTGAAAGCGTCAATACGGTAGTAAAAGCCGTGAAGATGCATGGCATGGCCCAGATCACTGGCGTTAATCCACCGCCAGCGCACCGGCTCGCCAACCGCGTATTGCAGGCGTTCGGTGTAGGGCCAGGATTTGCCGTTGATCGTGGCCACGAATTGGCTAGCGAATACGCTCGGACCATTTGCCCAGATGCTGATAAGGAAGATTTCATCTTTCGGACTGCCGCCCGGAGGATCCACGACCAAAGCGCCGTTCAGTTGCGAGTCCATGCCGTGGCGTGCGCTCAATTCGGTGGCGCTAGTCGCGCCCCAATAGAAGTACACTCCCGGTGTCCGCGCCTTGAAGGTGGCGCTTTGGGTGGCGCCCGGCGCCAGATGGAGCGCCTGGCGGTCTCCCGCGCCTGGATCCGCCAATCCATACACGCTGATTGGCACCGGAAGGGTATTGTGCATCGAGACATGAATCTCAGTGCCTTGCGGCACGCGGATCAGCGGCCCCGGATTCTGCAAAGCGTTGCCTGCCTGCCTAAACGCGTATATAGCCAAAGCAGCGCCATCTTCTCCCTCTGGATGCCAGATCCCCTTGCCAACCTCAAGCTGGAGGGTCAGTACTCCGTTGTGGAGTTCGCCGGCAGGATGGTGATTCTGGTTGGTCGCGATAGGGGCCAAGGATTCGGCGCGAGCCGCTCCCACGGCCGCGGCGGCAAGCCCCAAAAACACACATGCTAGACAAAGCCCCCTCACGGTTGGGGCGGATTATAAGCTCCTATTTGGTGGTCGACAAAGACAATACTGCAGTCGGAGTCGGCTGGGTGAAGGTAAAGCGCGCACGGGAGTGCCTGTATAGGGGGCTTCAGCCCAGCGTCCTCGGCGCCATAAGAAGGCCCAGCGGCAAACATTACTGGGAACCAGAAATCCCTCTATAATCTCGCTGAGACACTCATGAGCGCCCAAGCCATATCTGTCACCAGAACGCTGCCCCAGCGCTATTACACCGATCCGGAAGTCTTTCGGGAGGAAATGGAGCGCTTCTACTGCCAGACGTGGATTTGCGCCGGGCGCGCCGACCAGATTCCCCATCCCGGCGACTACTTTCTGCGGGAGGTGAGCGGCGAAAGCATCATCGTCACCCGCGACCAGAGCGGAAAGATTGGCGCGTTCTACAACGTTTGCCGGCATCGCGGCACGCGCATGTGCAGCCAGCCGCAGGGCAGCTTTGCCGGGCGCATCCAGTGCCCGTATCACGGCTGGACCTACGGGCTGGACGGGCGACTGATTGGCGCACCGCACATGGAGGAGGCCGGCAGCTTCTGTCGCGACGAATATCCCCTGAACCGCGTGGCGGCTGGAGTGTGGGACGGCAATATCTTTATCAACCTAGCCGCCCGGCCCGAGCCGCTGGAAAAACAACTGGCGGAGCTGCCGGAGAAGTTCGCCGCCTGGCGCATGCAGGACCTGCGCCTGCACAAGCGTCTGGTCTATGACGTAAAGGCCAACTGGAAGCTCATCATCCTGAACTACAACGAGTGCCTGCATTGTCCGGTACTGCATCCCACGCTGAACCGCCTGACCAACTACCTGGGCGCGGACAACGAGACGCCGCAACCCACCTACGTGGGCGGGGCGATGGGCTTCAAGGGTGACGCCGAAACCATGAGCATTGACGGCAAGCGGCGCCGCGACTACCTTCCCGGCCTGAACGAAGACGAGCGGCACAAGGTCTGCTATTACGCCATCTATCCCAACTTCCTGCTCAGCCTCCATCCCGACTACATGATGGCCCACACGCTGTGGCCGAAGGCGGTGAATCACACCCAAGTCATTTGCGAGTGGCACTTCCACCCGCAGCAGATGGCCAAGCCGGATTTCCAGGCCAACGATGCCATTGATTTCTGGGACCTGACCAACCGCGAGGACTGGGGCATCTCCGAGCTTTCGCAGCTCGGGATCAGCTCGCGGGCCTACAAACCCGGGCCCTATTCCACCCGCGAACAACTGCTGCACGCCTTCGATGAGGTGGTGCTGGCCAGGGAGCGGGAGGCGAAGAGAACATAGCAGTGAGGATGCCTGTGTAGGGACGGGTCTTCGACCCGTCCAGGCGGAGCAGAGCCCCGCCTCCACACGCTGCTACATTGCCGCAATTGAGGAGATCACGTATGCGCATTGAAACCTTCCGTATGGAGCGAATGCAGTGCACCTATGAGAACGAGGTGGACTACAACCTGTCCGAAAGCGGCGTACTGCCGCTGAAGATTGAGGAACTGCTCGGCCCGGAGGAGATGAAGGAACTTGGCTCCTATAGCCTGAAGTACGCGTCAGCCAACGGCTCGCCGGAACTGCGGGGGAATATCGCGCAGTGGTATCCCGGGGCCACGGCCGACCACGTGACGGTGGTGAACGGCGGCGCCGAAGCCAACTACATGGTGCTGTGGTCGATGCTGGAGAAGAGCGACCGTGCGGCCGTCATGCTGCCGAACTACCTGCAGACCTGGGGGCTGGCGCGCGCCTACGCCGGACGAGCGGACGCCATCTGGCTGAAAGAGCGCCGCGAAAATGGCAAGCTGCGCTGGGCGCTGGACCTGGAGAGCCTGGAGCGCGCGGTCACGAAAAAGACGAAGCTGATCGTGATCACCAATCCCAACAATCCTACGGGCGGCGTGCTAACCGACACGGAAATGGACGCGGTGGTGCGGACCGCGCGCCGGGCTAATGCCTGGCTGCTGGCCGATGAAATTTACCGCGGCGCCGAACTGCAAGGCGCGCTTACGCCGTCCTTCTGGGGACGTTATGACAAGCTGCTGATCACTTCCGGCCTGTCGAAGGCGTTCGGCATGCCGGGGCTGCGCATTGGCTGGATCGTCGGACCTCCCAAGGCGATTGCAAATCTGTGCTCCTACCACGATTACCTCACGCTCACGCCCAACTATGTTTCTGAGCGGTTGGCGCGCCTTGCCCTGGAACCGGCGCGCCGCGACCAACTGATCGAACGCACGCGCACCATCCTGCGGCGCCAGTTGCCACGCCTGGAAGCCTGGATTCACAGGCACGACGATATCTTTACTTATATTCCGCCGGTCGCCGGCGCGATCGCCTATGTGCGCTATAAGCTGCCGATTTCCTCGACCGCGCTGATGAACCGGGTGATGAAGGAGCAGTCGGTGCTCATCATGCCGGGCGAGTTTTTCGGCATGGGCAAGTATCTGCGCCTGGGCTATGGCTATGACCTGGATTACACGCTCCGCGGACTGGCGAGAGTGGAGCAGGTGCTGAACGCGCTGAAAAAGCCGCGGATGCAAGCGGTGCGTAGCGGAGCAGCATGAGAGCGGGGCTACGCCCCGCCTGGACGGGGCAGAGCCCCGTCCCCACACATCTATCTAAAGCGCCAACTTTTCGCCAACGCCGACGGCCAGCGCACGTTCCATGACCAGAGAGGCAGCGGCTACGTCCTGCACGCCTACGCCGGTCAGATCACAAACGATCAGCTCCTCGCCGCTTTGGCGGCCAGGCTTGAGGCCAGCGGCAATCTCGCCCAACTCGGCGCTGACCTTTTCTTTGCGGATTGCGCCCTGCTCCACGGCATGATGGATTTCGCCCAAGCGCAGGCATTGCGGCAGGCTATCAGCCACAATGCGAGCGGCACGCGCCAGCACTCCGACGTCGAGCTCTTGTTTGTCGGGACCGTCGGAGCCCACAGCAATCACGGTGGCGCGGGGAGCAAGCCACTCGGCGCGCACCAGCGGCTCGCGGCTGGCGGTCACGGTAATGATGAGATCAGCTCCCCGCACCGCCTGCTCGACAGACTCAGCCACTGAAAACGCGCTGGGAATGCCGGCCCGCCGCAGATCTTCAACACAGGCCTCCGCCTTGTTTCGGTCACGGCCCCACACGCGCGCTTGGTGGAAATTCCGCACCAGAGGGAGCAGTTGCAGCTGGTAGCGCGCTTGCGCGCCTGATCCGATCACGGCGACGGCATTGAACTGCGTGCGGGCCAGGTATTTGGCGGCCAGGGCGCCAGCTGCCGCGGTGCGCAGGTCGGTGATAAAGCCGTTGTCCAGCAGCAAGGCTGCGGGCGCTCCGGTACCAGCGTCAAAGACCAGCACCATGCCACTGCTGCTGGGCAGGCCAAGCGCGGCATTGCCATAGAACCCAGAAGCAATTTTCACCGCGTAGTAAACGCCGCCGCTAAGGTGGCCAGTTTTAACGTGCACTTCGCCGCCGTGCTCCGGCACCTCCAAATTGATGACCGGAGGCAGCTGCGCCTTGCCGGTTGCATACGCGGCAAACGCCCGTTCCATGGCCTGAATACAGGCGGCGGGATCGAGCAGGGCACGAATTTCCCCTTCGCGCAGAACCAGCAATTCGCGTTTCATACTGAATGAAATTGTAGCGGCTGGCCAGTCCCCTACTGCGGCTTCTTCTTGCCCAAAATGTTGCCCAGCAGATCCTGCACGCCTTTGGCCGGATTTTGCTGCAGCTGTCCGGCGCCGATTTTGCCGGCCAGCATGCCTTTGACGTCAGGCACAATGATGGGCCGCGAAGTTGTGCCTTGGACCAAGAACGGAATGCCCTGGGCCGCGGCACCTTTGCCTAAGCCGGCGCGCCCGGCAAGGTTGCTGAGCGCGGTGCCGGCCCCTCCCTGGAGCAGCATTTTGAAATTCACTACGCTGTTGGAACTAATGGTGCCTGAGCCCGTCAGGTTGCCAATGCCGGCCACGATCAGCTTCAGATTGTCAGCAGTAATCCCAGCGGGCGCGATGCGCAACGCGGAACTCAGAGTCTGGATAACCGTGTCGCTAGCGGTTTTGTTGATGCCGGACAAAGCGGACAAGGCCGCCAGCTTGGACCCCAGGCTGAAGCCGGCAAGGCGGGCGTTGTTAAGCCCCACGTTGCCCGTGGTGACTAAGTTGCTCACCGGCCCATCCACCGACATGTGAGCGTCGCCGCTGCCGCTCTGGAAGGATGCGCCTTGGGGCAGAATTACGCCCATGGCGGGCAATAGCGCCTGCACATCCTGCACCGGGATGCTGGGGGCATTCGCTTTCATGTGCAGCACGGGTGAAGCGCCGCGCAGGTCATAGGTGCCGGCCAGGTTCACCGCGCTTTTGCCGGTCACAATGCGGGTGTTATCCACGGTGCCGGTTTGCCGCGCCAGATCGTAGTCGGAAGCGTAATCCACGGTGACAGGCTCACTGGCGGGGTGGCAGCCCTTAACCAGGCAAAGCTTGTTGGCGGTGATCATGCCTTTGGTCTGGGCGTGGTTGCCGTCGGATTTCAGATTGCCCTTGAAGTCCACGACGCCGGCGATTCCAGCGCCCGGATCCACAAAGCCGCTGGAGGCCAGGTCCAGGCGCGTGATGTTAGCTTGCGCGCTGAATGGAGTGCGCGAGGCGTCGCTGCGGTCCACCGGGCCTGCCTGGCCTTTGACGTCCATCTTGCCGCCGCCGGGCATGTTGGCTGAAAGTGCGAAGGGGAAACTGGATTCGTAGGACACATTCTTGGCGCTGAGGTTGACCGCGTCGTAAGCCTGGGGACGGCGGCCTGGCGTGCCCAGCAGAATGCGGCCGTTCACCACCTCCAGCTTCTGAACCTGAATATCGGACATGGCGCCGCGGCTGGGGGAACTGCTACCGCTGCCGCTGCTGGAGGGGTTCGCGGGCGCTTGCGTCTTCTTGGGCGCAGGATTTTTGGCGGCAGGATTTTTGGCAGCAGGAGGAGTTCCCTTGCCCGGGCTGTTCGCCGGCAGATTGCCCTTGGCTTGCCCGATACTGGAAAAATTCCAAGTGCCGGCGGCGGAGCGGATCAGCGCCACCTGCGGCTGCTCCAGAGTAAGCGACTGCACATGCACGGCGCGGTTGAAGATCAGCGGCATGATTTCCACGCTGATATCCAGCGCCTTGGCCTGAACAAAAGGATTGCGGCTAAAGGCGGGATCGTCGGCAATGGAAATGTTGTCGGCGCCCAACTTGCCGCGTATCAAAGAAAAGCTCAGATTGCCGATTTTCACCTGGCGCCCCAGCGCATTGGTTAACTGCGTTTCCACCGTAGGACGGAACTGGTTGGCGTCAATGAAAAAGGGGATTGCGACGGCCACTGCCACCAGCACCACGATAACGATCCCAATAATGATCAGAGCTTTTTTCATAATTCCACCTCGCACGCGAACGTTTACCGTGCGCGTCGGCAGCCGGGGCTACGTGAAAACTCTAGTCCTTGCCTCCCGCAGCCCGCAACCATTTGATTGCAAAGCAGCAAAGCAGTGTTGCCGATAAGGGACGCAGAATGCGAAGCGGGGGCAGTTTTCGGCGGCTCGGCTGAAGCCGCGCCCTTGGGAATATAAAAACTGGATTCAATTCTGACGCATGATTAGGTACGAGCCAGTAGCGGGGCCAGGCAGTAGCTACTCCGTCCTGAGAACTGCTTTTACGCCGGTATGGCCTTCGCCAACTGGCCCAGGACGCCAGAGGCGAACTCCGCCAGGCCGCTGATGGCGTCAACGTCAGTCTGGTCAAAATTGCGGTGTTCTTCGTGAGACACCACCCAGAGAGTGCCCCAGGGAATGCCGTTCACGAAAATAGGCACGACCAGGCTTTCCACAATGGCAGGCTCGATCTTATGCAGGTAATGGAAACAGCGGGCGGGATAAAGGAAAAGCTGAGGTGACTTGCAATCCAGTGTAGTGCCGGAAGGGCTCCAGTCACGCGGACTGGTAGCGCCGGCGTGCCGGGCCAATGCGCCCGCAACGGTTTCCCAGCGAATGAGTGGAGGGCCCTGGAGGGACGGCTCTACCCGGCTCACGCCAGCGGCGCTAGCGTTTGAGACCTCCCGGGCGGCCCGAGCCAGCGCCTCTAAAAGTTCATGGGTAGAGGCGTTCTTAGCGGCCAGTTCCTTAAGGAAGCGCTCCTTGGACCGAGCTTTGGCCACAAAATCACTGTTTTTGGGGATGCGATAGCGCAACTCCCCGGTGATCAGCACATCCTCAACTCGCGCACGCCACAGCGGGACCGCAGTATCGTGCAGGGCCATATGCCTAGTCTCTCCAGCGACCTGGAAGCAGCCGCTTGTCTGGATGAACAAGGTGAGTTTTGCGTTGTACTGACGCGCATGGGTGTGAGCTGCGGAAACGGAGCCCAGCGTTCAATGGGAGCACTTTTTATCTTACTCCAAAACGCCCGCGACAGAGGCGGCTTTCGTATTCCCATGCTGCCAGGGAGATGCAGGTAGTCAGGGACTGATTGGTTCAACAGTTAAACAACTGAATATTCCGTTGCAGGCTTTACACCAAGCTAGAAGCACAGGCATCCTGTATTGTCCTGAGCTGTTCAGGCGGTGAACCCGCCGCAGAAAATATGTGCCCTGCGCAAAAGATTGTCGCCTCCCTCTTTCTTCTGGCCTGCAGCCTGGGCGCGCTGGCCCAGTCGGTGGTGGAAGGTCGCATTACAGACGACCACGGTAATCCGGTGCCAAACGCCGAAATCACGCTGAAGCACAACCAGAGGGAACAGCGGCTGGCCACCGATGCCGAAGGAAAATTCCGCTTTCTGGGAGTGGAGCCGGGAGAGTATGAGATCACCGCTTCGGCTGCCGGCTTCTACAATGCGGAATACGAGTTTGCAGCGCGGCCTCGCCAGCCAATCGTGGTAGAAATGGAACTGGTGGCGCAGACGGTGCGCAAGGAAGAAGTTGAGGTACGCTCGGCCGACATCAGCATGGGCGAAACCGGGGCCTCGCGGCTGCTTACCCATTCCGAAATTTCAGCGCTTCCTATCCCGCTCAAGCGCGATCTCCCCACTTTGGCGCTTTTTACATTTCCCGGGGCCACGCTCAGCCACGACAACTTTGTTCACGTGCGCGGCAATGAGGTCTCTCTGCAGGAATTCATTGACGGGGTCTCGTTTCTGGAGAACCCGCAGGAACAGTTCAGCCCGGGGCTGAGCCCCGACCTGTTCGAGACCATCAACATGGTTTCCGGTATTTTCCCGGCCGAGTTCGGTAACCGCTTCGGCGGAGCGCTGGACGTGACAACCCGCTCCGGCTTTGACCTGCAGGGGCACGGCTCGGTGAGCATCGGCGGGGGGACCTTCAACACCAATGACGCGACCGCCGAGTATGGCGGCACGGCAGGCAAGTTCGGCTACTACTTCTTCGGCGATGGATTTACCAGCGACTGGTATCTGAACCCGCCGGAGCCGCAGGCATTGCATGATTACGGATTCGGCCTGCGGGGCGCTGGCCAGTTCGACTACCGGCTGGGTAAGAACGCGTTCAGCCTGTTCCTGACCGGCGGGGGCACCAACGCTGAACTGCCAAACTTAACGGAAGATCAACTGCAGGGCCGCAACGCCGCGCGCCGCCTGCGCTCCCAGACCGGCATTCTGAACTGGCAGCACACCGCTTCCGCCAACCTGCTGGTCTCAACCGCGGTGTACGACCGCACGCTGGACGACCGCCTGGCGCCCACGACCGACCTGTTCACGCCCTTTGGCGACGGCCAGCGGGATAGCCTGACGGCGGGCATCAAGTCCGACCTGACCTGGTCGCATGGCAAGCACATCGTGAAGGCGGGCGTGGACCTGACCCGGCTGCAGGAGAACGAGAGCTTTGTCTTCAATCCGCGCGAAACACCACCGCCGCCCTCGGACCCGCCCGCGTTCTCTTTTCACCACAGCATACCCGGCGGGCAGGCCAGCCTCTACCTCCAGGACCACGTGATGCTGACGCCCAACTGGAGCGCGGATTTGGGCTTGCGCTGGGACTATTTCGACCTGACCGGAACCTTCGCCCAGGTCAGCCCGCGGGTGGCGATTGCCTATCATCTGCCTTCCAGCCGCAGTACGCTTCACTTCGCCTACAACCGGTTCTTCTCGCCTCCGCCATTGGAGTACGTGCAGCTGGCAAACTTCTTTGGCACGGCGGCGCCGGATCCTGGCGACCGCGTGGGCACGGTGCAACCCTATCGCCAGCACTATTTCGAGGGCGGCCTGGAGCAGGAAATCAACCCCAAGGTGGATTTGGAGGTCACCGGCTTCTATCACCGCGGGACCACGCCGTTTGAGTACCGGGAGATCAGCATTACGCACCTTTTTCTGCCTATCAATTCCTCGCGCGGGCACTCCTACGGCGTGGAAACTGGCGTGACCTTGAAGCAACTGGAAAAGCTAGGATTGAGCGCGCGGCTGCAATACGCGTATCAGCGCACATTTTTCTTAGGGCCGATTGCCGGAGGCTATGCCGTGGGCGAGGACATCGCGCCGGGGCAGAAGTTCCTGCCAGCCTTTGACGAGCCGCACAGCGGCACCGCCAGCCTGATGTACAACAACAAGTGGCGGAACCTGTTCGGCGGAGTCAACCTGCGCTACGGCAGCGGCACTGCCGCGTTCGACGGGGCCGTGCGCCTGCCCGGCCACACCACTGCCGACATCACCGCCAGTTTTGACCTGTGGCGGCGGGAGGCGAAACGCGCAGCGGTGGAGTTTAACCTGATCAACATCAGCGACAACCGGTACCAGATCGCGAAAGAAAGCGAAGATATTCCTGTCCAGTACGCCACTCCCCGTATTGTTGCCGGGCATATTCTGTTCTATTTTTAAGGCTGTTGACGCAGCCAATCCTACATAGCTAGAGTTCCTGCATGAGCGTTCGCTTGCGCCGCTCGCCCCAGATCCTGGCTGTGCTCTCGGCGCTGCTGCGCCGCGCGCAATCCTGGCATTACGGGTACGACCTGCTGAAGAAAACCCCGCTGAAGTCGGGCACTCTTTATCCCATTCTGGCGCGCTTGCTCCAGGGCGGGTGGCTGGAGCAAAAATGGGCGAAGGCTTCTGCGCCCGGCCGTCCGCCTCGGCATTTGTACCGTTTGAGCCGGAAGGGCAAGGGCGCCGCGCGCGAGTATTGCTCAGGAGCTAAAGCCCAGAGTTGAGAAAACACTTGTCGGCACGCCTGAGGGCGTGCCCTGATACGAGTCTGCTATCGGCGCTCAGTTCTGCATTACTCTTAATGTCGGGCTGATGAGGAGGGTGGGTTCGGTGGCGGCCTGCACATCGCCGGCAGTGAGGCCGGGAGCCACTTCTTCAAGCACCAGGCCGGTTGGGGTCACGCTGATGTAGGCCATTTCGGAGACGATGGTGTCCACCACCCTCACCCCAGTGAGCGGCAGCGTGCACTTCTTCAGAATTTTGGGATTGCCTTCGCGGGTGGTGTGCTCCATGGCGATAATCACGCGCCGCGCTCCCGCCACCAGATCCATGGCGCCGCCCATGCCTTTAACCATTTTGCCGGGAATCATCCAGTTGGCCAGATTGCCCTGTTCATCCACTTGCATGGCGCCGAGAACGCTCAAGTCAATGTGACCGCCGCGGATCATGGCGAAGGAGTCGGCGCTGGAAAAATAGGCGGTCCCGGGAATTTCGGTCACGGTTTCTTTGCCGGCGTTGATCAGGTCGGGGTCTTCCTGGCCTTCCAGCGGATAAGGGCCGATGCCCAGCATGCCGTTCTCGCTTTGCAACACCACATCCATGCCCTTAGGGACGCAGTTCGCCACCAGGGTGGGCATGCCGATGCCCAGGTTGACATAGAAGCCATCGCGCAGTTCCCGGGCGATGCGGCGCACAATGCGGTCGCGCTTTTCGGTGTCTTTGCCCAACTTGGGTGGAGTAGCCATTCGCCCCCGCTTCGACTAGCAATCCGCGCTCAGCAGTCAGCCATCAACTTCTGCATCCATTCTCAATCCAAAAGAAACTCAGTACTTCCATGGCCGTTCATTTTTTATTCCCATGCAGCTTCGGTGCGACGAAAATGAGTGAGCACGCGCTCCAGTTCTTCATACGAGGTGCGGGCATCGGCGGCGGACTGGGCGCGATACTTGTAGGCCGTTTCCAGCAACTCGCCAAAATGATCGGCGATGCCGCCCATCGCCTCGTCGTAGGCGGGTGCCAGGGTGCTCAACTCGGCTGCCAGGTCCCCCAGCGTGAGGTTGCCCTGCTCGTACAAGCGTAGGTAGTGCAGCACGCTGGCCCGCACTTCCTGCACGGTATTGTCCGGCGCCGGCATAGCTCATGCTTTTCGCACAGTGCGCTTCTCAATGCGTTTCTCGTACAACTCGCCCTGAAAAATGCGTTTCACGAAAACACTGGGCGTGTGCACGGAATCGGGCTCCAGTTCCCCAACCTCCACCAACTGCTCGACCTCCGCAATGGTGACGCGCGCGGCCGTGGCCATCATGGGGCTGAAATTGCGCGCGGTTTTGCGATATACCAGATTGCCCCACTTGTCGCCCTTCCAAGCTTTCACAAAAGCGTAATCGGCGCGCAGAGCCCGCTCCATCACGTAGGTGCGGCCATCGAAATCGCGAGTCTCCTTGTTCTCCGCCACCATGGTGCCTACCCCTGTAGGAGTGAAGAAGGCGGGAATGCCGGCGCCGGCGGCGCGAATGCGCTCGGAAAACGTTCCCTGGGGCACCAACTGCAGTTCGATCTTGCCGCTCAGCACCATTTGCTCCAGCAGCTTATTTTCGCCCACGTAGGTGCCGATGTGGCAGCGGATCTGCCCGGCGGCCAGCAGCAGGCCGACGCCAAAGCCGTCCACGCCGGCGTTGTTACTGATGGTGGTAAGGTTCTTCACACCTTTTTTGACCAGCGCGCGGATCAGGTTCTCCGGGTTGCCGCACAGGCCGAAGCCGCCAATCATAATGCTGGCGCCGTCGGCGATGTCGCGCACCGCCTCCTCGGCGCTGGCCACCACTTTGTTCATAAGAGGGGGATTCTACTTTCCGGCGTCAGTCAACGCAAACACAACCCCTTCACCACAAAGAATAAGAAGCTACACAAAGAAAATTGACGATCTTCGATTGAGATTGATGAGTGTGCAGCGCACTCATCCTGAATTGTAATCATCAATCCTTTGTGTCCTCTGTGGTTAAGGCTTTTCGAAAATTATTGGCCAGGTCGAACTCGGCGGCCAAATCGCGAGTGCTGAGGTTCTCCCGCAGGTGGCCCAAACGCTGCTCCAACTGCAGCAGGGCCTCCTGGAGATTGCCGCGGTTAGTGAGCGCGATATCGCGCCACATGGCGTAAGGGCTGGCGGCGGTGCGCGTCATGTCCCGCAGTGCCGGCCCGGCAAGTTCGAGCGCCTGGGGATCATCGCTGAATTCCTCGGCTAAGCTGGCGGCCAGAGCGGTGGCGACCATCTGGGGCAGGTGGCTCAGCCAGGCGCAAAGGCGGTCATGCCGCTCCGGTTCCAGGGCGAGCACGCGCGCTCCGATGCCTGCAATCATTTCGAGGAAAGCGGCGGCCGCAGAAGAGGTCTCGCCCAGAGGCGTGGTGATCCAGGCCGCGCCGCGAAACAATTCAGCGTCGGCGTGCTCGATTCCGCCCTGCTCCCTTCCGGCCATGGGATGTCCGGGAAGAAAACGTTGCCCGGCCTGCTGGCCAAAAACGGCTCGCGCCCGGTCCGCAATTTCCATCTTGGTGCTGCCCACATCCGTGAGCAGCGATTGCGGCGGGACGGTGGGACCAATGCGTTCGATCAGATCAATGATGGAGCCTACCGGGGTGGCCAGCAGGATCACGTCGCTGCCACGGGCCGCCTCGGCAGGGTCGGCAAAGCCGGCGTCAATGGCGCCGCGTTCTCGCGCCTGCTGCAGCACCGGCTCGCGATCGCAGCCCATCATGCGGCTCGTGAAGCCAGCCTTCCGCACGGCCAATGCGAAAGAACCTCCGATCAGCCCGGTGCCGATGACCGTGATTTGACGAATCGAGTTCACGCGATGGTGCGGCCTACGGCGGGAGCAATGATGCGCAGCTCGTCCATCAGCTTGCGGAACTGCTCGGGATAGAGCGACTGGGCGCCGTCAGAGAGGGCATGGTCGGCATCGTGGTGCACTTCGATGAGCAGCGCATCACAGCCCGCGGCGACGGCGGCGCGCGCCATGGGCGCAACTTTATCGCGGCGCCCAGTGCCATGCGAGGGATCGGCCGTCATGGGCAGGTGGGAAAGCTTGTGGATTATGGGAATAGCGGAAATATCCATGGTGTTGCGGGTGTAGGTTTCAAAAGTGCGAATTCCGCGCTCGCAGAGGATCACTTCATAATTGCCACCCGCCATGATGTATTCCGCCGAGAGCAGCAGCTCCTCCAGGGTGGCGGCGATGCCGCGCTTGAGCAGTACCGGCTTGCGCACTTTGCCGAGCTCGCGCAGCAGATTGAAATTCTGCATGTTGCGCGCGCCTACCTGCAGGATGTCCACGTAGGCCGCCATGACCGGGATCTGGGATATCTCCATGACCTCGCTGATCACCAGCAGCTTGAATTTGTCCCCAGCCTCGCGCAGCAGCTTGACCGCTTCTTCGCCCAGCCCCTGAAACGAATACGGAGAAGAGCGCGGCTTGAACGCGCCCCCGCGCAGCACCCGCGCGCCTGCGTTGGCGACCTGCTCGGCGGCTGCAAAGAGCTGCTCGCGCGATTCCACCGAGCATGGCCCCGCCATTACCACCACCTTGTTGCCGCCAATTTCCACGCCATTGGGCAGCTTGACGATGGTGCCCTCCGGGCGGAAGCTGCGCCCCGCCAGCTTGTAAGGCGCACTTATCCGGTGCACCTGGTCCACGCCGCTGAGCAGCTCCAGTTCGCGAATATCGAAGTCCGCGCGCGCGCCTACCGCCCCCAGCACCGTCTGGCGCACTCCGGTGCTGCGGTGCACTTCGAAGCCCATCTTCACCAGGTGCTCGATGACCTGCTGAATCTGTTCCTCGCTGGCCGATTCCTGCATGGCGACGATCATAGGTAGCTGATTAGCTGCCAACAGTTGGCTGTCGGCCTTTGGCATTAGCTCTTGGCTCCGCATTAGCGCCACGATCAGAAGCTAAGAGCCAAAAGCTGGAGCCAACCGCTGTTTCTCAGTCATTTACCTCCGATTCCAGTTCGGTATCGCCGGGCGCGGTGCTCCCCTCCGGCACAATCTCCTCTTTCTGAATTTTGCGCATGACGTCAATCAGGCGCTCATAAACCGCGATCAGGTCCTGATGATTGAGCGGCCCCTGGTTCAATTGGCGCACATTGTCAAAGATGATCTTCTCCCGCTCCGGTTCGTAAATTGGCAGGTTGGTGTTGCGCTTCAGGCGGCCGATGGCGCGCGCCGCCTCCGCCCGCTGGTTGATCAGTTCCACCAGCTTGCGGTCAATCTCGTCAATTTTCTTGCGCCACTCAGCTATGTCCATGACGGTCAAAGAATAGTAAGCGAAGCCGGGCAATTTGTAATCAGGCGGGCGTGGCCGAGGTGCGCCGGTGCGCCGCGCGGCTGCCGCCTAGCAAGCCGGAAACGAACTCCCGCACCGCGGCCGCTTCCCGGCCTGGGTTGCGCTCTATGGTGTGCACGATGGCGCTGCCCACTACCGCGGCATCCGCATATTCGCCCACTGCGGCACATTGCTGCGCCGTGGAAATGCCAAATCCCACGGCGACGGGCAAGCGAGTGTATCTTCGCAGGCGCCGCACCAGTTCGCGCGCATCCTGAGGAGCCTGGTCGCGCTCGCCGGTCACGCCGGTGCGCGACACGGCGTAAACGAAGCCGGCAGAAGCCTCCGCAATCTGCTTCAGCCGGCCATCGGTGCTGGTGGGGGCCGCCAGAAATACAGTTGCCAGCCCCCGCGCACGCATGGCCCTCAGGTAAGCGCCCGCTTCCTCCACCGGAAGATCGATGACCAAGGCGCCATCGAGCCCCGCCTTAGCGGCGGCATCACAAAAGCGCTCCAGGCCGAACTGCAGGAGCGGGTTGAGATAGGAAAAAACGATCATGCCGGCGTTGGTTTGGCGGCGCAGGTCGCCGGCTAATTGCAGGACGTCAGCGAGGCTGGTGCGATGGCGGAGGGCACGTTCGCTGGCCCGCTGGATTACGGGACCGTCGGCCACCGGGTCGCTGAAGGGCACTCCTAACTCGAGCACCGCGGCGCCCGCTTCCACCGCGGCCAGTGCCACTTCGCGGGTGGTGGCCAGGTCGGGATCGCCGCAGGTCAGATAGGCGACGAGGGCCGGACGAGCTGAAAAGGTGAGCGGCATCGGATATTGTTAATTTAACTATTTGTAATTGGCAATTTGAGACCCGCGAGCAAACCGCGCAACAACCCACAGCACCCAGCGAAGTTTACAACTCACATAATTACAAATTTTTCAGGTGTTCCCGCAGGATGCCCATATCCTTGTCGCCCCGGCCGGAGATGTTAACGATCATCACTTCGGAGCGCTTCATTTTGGGTGCGCGCTTGATGCATTCCGCTACCGCGTGCGCCGATTCCAGCGCGGGAATGATCCCCTCGGTGCGGGCCAGCACGGAGCAGGCTTCCAGCGCTTCCGTATCGGATGCGGAAACATATTCCGCGCGACCGCTCTCCTTAAGCCAGGCATGCTCCGGACCAACGCCCGGGTAATCGAGTCCGGCAGAAACCGAGTGCGTGGTAGCGATCTGCCCCGCCGCATCCTGCAGCACGTAAGAATAAGTTCCCTGCAGGACGCCGGGGGCTCCGCCGTGAAAACGCGCCGCGTGCTCTCCCAAGCCGGTGCCCCGGCCTCCGGCTTCGACGCCGATCAAGCGCACGCCGCGATCAGCCAGGAACGCGCTGAAAATGCCGATAGCGTTCGACCCGCCCCCCACGCAGGCAATCACCGCAGCGGGCAGCTTGCCGGCCTGCTTGCGCACCTGGGCGCGGGCCTCGCGTCCGGTCACCGAATGAAAATCGCGCACCATCTGCGGATAAGGATGCGCGCCCAGGACGCTGCCCAACAGGTAGTGGGTGGTACGCACGTTGGTGACCCAGTCGCGCATGGCTTCGTTGATGGCGTCCTTGAGGGTGCGAGAGCCCGCCTCCACGCTCCGCACTTCGGCGCCCAGCAGGCGCATGCGGAAAACGTTGAGTTCCTGGCGGCGCATGTCTTCCGCGCCCATGTACACCACGCACTGGAAGCCGAGCAGGGCGCAGACCGTGGCCGTGGCCACGCCGTGCTGGCCGGCGCCGGTTTCGGCGATCACGCGCTGCTTGCCCATGCGCCGCGTAAGCAGCGCCTGCCCCAGGCAGTTGTTGATTTTGTGCGCGCCGGTATGCAGCAGGTCTTCACGCTTCAGGTAGATCCGCGCGCCGCCGAGTTTTTCCGTGAGCCGGCGGGCGAAGAACAGAGGAGTGGGGCGGCCCGCGTAGTGGCGCAGCAGGCCGCTGAATTCCTCCTGAAATTTTTTATCGCGCCGCGCCTCGCGATAGACGCGCTCCAGTTCTTCCAGGGCGGCCATCAGCGTTTCAGGAACATAACAGCCGCCAAAGGGCCCGAAACGGCCCGGAACGGCGATCTTCCCCGGCGTGCCAAAAGGCTTCTTGCGCGAGATGGTGGTGGTCGCCACGTTCTTCAGACGCGAAATCTACTTCCGAGTTACAGCATTCTCCTGGCGCAGCGGTACGGTGACAGATTCGGCTCCGTGCACCGCGGCAATGAACGCCCGCAACTTTGCCGGATCCTTTTTCCCTGGAGCCTGTTCCACTCCTGAGACCACGTCCACGCCCCAGGGATGGAAAATCTGCAAAGCCTTGCCAACATTCTCCGGATTGAGGCCGCCGGCGATCACCAAGGGAAATTTCTTTGCCAGCAACCGCGTCATGGGCGCCGCCTCCTGCCAATCGAAGGGAAGGCCGGCTCCTCCACGCTTGCCCTTGGCTCCGGAATCGAGCAGCAGGCCACTGAAAACCGCGGCAGCGCCTTCCGCCGCGGCGACCGCAAAAGTCTTGCCTTTGGCTTCGCCAACTTCACGCAGGGAAACGGCTTTCAGCAGCCGCAGCTTCGGCCTCGCCTCCTGCAGCAACCGCTGCCCGAACGACCGATCCTCGTCACCGTGCAACTGCACGCCGGTAAGCCCCGCCTTCTCCACGGTATCGAGCACCAGTTCCACGGTTTGATTCACGAACACGCCGATCTTCTCCATCGCAGCCGGTAACGCAGCCGTGATCCTGGCGGCATCGCGCGGACTGATGCGGCGGGGGCTGGGCGCAAAGACGAAGCCGAGTGCGTCCGCACCCGCCTCCACCGAGGCCAGCGCGTCTTCAACATTCGTGGTGCCGCAAATCTTGATCCAAGTCATAGAGAGCAGTTGCCAGTGGCCTGCTTTGCGCTGGTGTCGTCCTGAGGGGCTTCAGCCGCGAAGGATCTCGCGCGCACTCCGCGCGATTTTTTTTCCTGAACACCCGCTCTGCGCCAGCAACTCCCGCAGCGCGTCGCCGGGATGAGGCGCCTTCATCAGAGACTCGCCGACCAGAAACGCCTGATACCCCGCCGCACGCAGTTCCTGAATATCTTTTCCAGAATGAATACCGCTTTCCGCGACCGACAGCACACTCACCGGAATCATGCTGGCCAGGCGCAGCGGCGTTTGCAAATCAACATCAAAGGTGCGCAGGTTGCGGCTATTGACGCCGATGATCTCGCATCCAGCGGACAAGGCCCGCCGCAACTCGCTCTCGTCATGCACCTCCCAAAGCACGTCCAGGCTCAGGCGGCGAGCGCCGGCGTGTAGGTTGCGGAGTTCGGAATCCGTGAGCGCCGCCACGATCAGCAGTACCGCATCAGCGGAGTGGGCGCGCGATTCCAGCAACTGGAACTCGTCGACGATAAAGTCCTTCCGCAAGCAAGGCACCGGAGCGCTGGCCGAAGCCGCACGCAGGTTGCCCAGCGATCCCTGGAAGAACTCTTCATCAGTCAGGACGGAGAGCGCCGCCGCTCCGGCAGCCTGCAACTCGGCAGCCAATTGCGCAGCATGGAAATCGGCGCGAATGGTGCCGCGCGAAGGCGAGGCTTTCTTCAATTCCGCAATCACCGCGGTCGCAGAGCGCGCCACATCCCGGAGTTGCTTTCCGAACCCACGCGGGATGTGCGCCTCCGCCTGCCGCTCCAATTGGCGCAGGTCCGCTTCGGCTTTGGCGCGAGCAACACGCCTGCGGGTGGCGGCCAGAATGGAATCCAGGGTAGCCAACATGGATAGGTTCGATTATACGATCTGGGGCTGCTGGCCTGCACTGAAGGAGGCAGTGGCAATTTCCCGCAAGTCGTGGAACCGCCGGCCCGATCGCACATCTAACTGACAGTACCAGACAGGATAGGCAAACGTGCAAAGTCAAAACATTCAAGTCACTCCGTACGCAATAGACCAGGAAGCGATCAGGCGCGCGGAACACCTCATTCGAAAACACATTCGGCGGACGCCGGTGTTGGAACTGGAGGGAAGCGACTTCGGCTTGAACGGCAGTGCCTTGGTTCTGAAGCTGGAACTGCTGCAGCACTCCGGCTCCTTCAAGGCGCGGGGAGCGTTTACCAATCTGCTCATGCGCAAGGTGCCCACGGTGGGGGTGGTGGCCGCTTCGGGCGGCAATCATGGAGCGGCGGTGGCATTTGCCGCCATGAAGCTGACGATTCCGGCAAAGATTTTTGTGCCCACGGTATGCTCCCCGGCAAAAATGGACCGCATTCGCGGGTACGGGGCCGACCTGGTAATTACCGGCGAGCGCTATGCCGATGCCCTCGCGGCCAGTAAGGCCTGGACCCAGGAATCTGGCGCCCTGCCCATTCACGCCTACGACCAGCCAGAAACGCTGCTGGGCCAGGGAACCGTGGGATTGGAATTGGAGGGCCAGGCGCCTCCACTGGATACGCTGCTGGTCGCAGTGGGCGGTGGCGGGCTAATCGGCGGCATAGCAGCGTGGTATTGCGGCCGAACCCGCGTTATCGGCGTGGAACCCGAAGCCGCTCCCACGCTTTATCGGGCCCTCGAGGCGGGCCGGCCGGTGGACGCGGAGGCTGGCGGAGTTGCCGCCGATTCCCTGGCGCCCCGGCGGGTAGGTGAACTCATGTTCCCCATCGCGCAGAAGTATGTTGAACGTGTCCTGCTGGTGCCGGATGCCGCCATTCTGCGGGCACAGGCGGCGCTATGGGACGTGCTGCGCGTGGTCGCCGAACCCGGCGGCGCCGCCGCTCTAGCTGTGCTCCTTTCCGGCGGGTACAAACCCCAGCCAGGAGAACGCGTTGGCGTACTGGTCTGCGGCGGCAACACTACGGCTGTGGACTTCACCCTGTTGAGCAAACCTGACTGTTCAGCAAAGTAGCGGCTTCGACATAGGAACTTAGGCCGCTTTGAACTGGCCCTGGGTCTTCGCCTTTTTTTTCTTATAGCGCCGCCAGAAGTAGATTCCCAGCACCGCAATTCCGACCATCATGGCGAGGTCGGCCTTCTCGAAAAAATCCACTAGGCTGCTGAACTCGTGGCCGAAAGCATAGCCGAGCAGCACGATACCCGTCACCCAGGTGGCGGCGCCCAGAAAATTGAACAAGGCAAAGCGCCTCCAGTCCATGCGCAGAACTCCGGCCAGTGGACCGGCGAGCGTGCGCAGTCCCCAGATGAACCGGGCAATGTAAATGGTGAGGTCTCCCCGGCGTTTAATGAGGTGCTCACCGGCGGCAATATCCTCATCGTCCAGGTGGAAGATGTGTTTCCATTTGTTCAGAAAGCGGCGGCCCAGGGTGCGGCCGGCCCAATAACCCAGGTTGTCGCCGAAGGTGGCAGCCGCTACTCCAGCCACAATGATCCAGACATAGTGAAAATGTTGCTGCCTGAAGGCCAGAAAGCTGGCGAAGATGAGGATGGTTTCCCCGGGAAGAGGCACACCGGCATTTTCCCCCAGCAGCCCCACAACAATGGCCCAGTATCCCCAGGCGAGAAGGTAAGGCAATAATATACTTGACAAATCAGACGTGCTTTCGTATGCTTTACCCATGGCAGGAAAGAAGCCACACCCGGACGAGGTTAAGCGTAAGGCGGTTAAGCTGGCTGAGCGTTCATCAAAACTTTCGGCTCGTTCCGCTAGTCTGCTAAAGAAAAGCAACGACCTCCTGCATAAGTCTAGATCGTTGGTAGAGTCAATACGAAAGGGACGCCAACAATGAACCATCCACGCACCCTGCAAGAAGCCATCCGATACTTCACTGACCCCGACAATGCGTTGGCCTATATGGTCCGGCTGCGCTGGCCCGATGGTGTTGTCACCTGTCCCAAGTGCGGGCGCACTGATGTTGTGTTCCTGAAGAATCAGCGCAAGTGGCAGTGCAAGAGTACCCATGACCACCGCCAGTTCTCCGCCAAAGTAGGAACCATTTTTGAGGACTCTCCCATTCCCTTGGACAAATGGCTTACCGCCGTGTGGATGCTCTCCAACTGCCGCAACGGCATCAGCAGCTACGAGATCGGGCGCACCATCGGCGTGACTCAGAAGTCGGCATGGTTTATGCTGCATCGCATCCGATTGGCTATGCAGGGTAAATCCACAGTGAAACTCGGCGGTGGTGGTGGAGAAGTGGAAGCGGACGAAACCTTCATCGGCGGCAAGGCCCGCAACATGCACAAGAGCGTGCGGATGCGCCGCATCCAAGGTCAAGGATTCAATGTGGAAGATAAAACCACTGTCATGGGCATACTGGAGCGCGGTGGTAAGATTCGCGCTCACGTTGTTCCCGACAGGCGGAAAGAAACTCTGCAACCTATCGTGCGTGAACATGTCAATGCGGGCGCGGCGCTCTTCACTGATGAGCTGGTCGGGTATCAGGGACTCGCTGGCGAGTACGAGCACAAGATTGTTGACCATGCGACTCGCTATGTGGATGGGAAAGTGCACACCAACGGAATGGAGAACTTCTGGAGCCTGCTGAAGCGCGGACTGGGCGGAACCTACGTCAGTGTTGAGCCATTCCATCTGTTTCGTTATCTGGACGAGCAAGTATTCCGCTACAACAATCGCAAGAACGATAACAACAAACCGATTCCCGATGCTCAGCGTTTCGAGCTTGCCATGAGCAACATTCTCGGCAAGCGCATTACTTATGCTGCTCTCACTGGCAAGACTGACACTACGTCTATCAACTAAGCCTTATCGACGCCTGAAGCGCGGCCCGAAGCGGAAGTCCTAAACTTCCGCTTTTTTCGCGCCTTTGCTGCTTTTTCCGCGTCTAGTTTAGCCTTGATGGCGCTGTGCGGAACGTGCATCAGTTGCCGCATCGTTCGGTCGAATCGGTCAAATTCGTCGTTTTTGCTCACTTTATTGCTCTCCTGCGTATCCGCTTTTTGGATGAGTGAAAAACAAATTCGATGTTGGCTGGAATCTCTCCACGCTTGGGGACTCCCATCATCTTGAGTCCCTCAAGCATATGTTTCTTATGGTATCGCCCTTCAATCAACTCCTTGGACTCGGAGAGGATTCGCTTTAATGTTCTCCTACGCGAGTTGTTCTCATAGAAGTGCCCAACTTCCCAGGAAAGCATATCGGCTGGCTGCACCGCTGGAGTTGATTTCGGTACGGGCGTCGGAATTGGAAGCGCATCACGTTTGAATACTTCCTCCATGTCGCCTCTGTGGAGTGTCCCGTCCTCCACAAAAACCAGAAGTTCGTCCCGGTTCGGGTAAAAGAAATTTGTTTTCCAAAGATTGATGTTGCGTGCCACGCATCTGGCTGCGATAGCGAAAGGTTTTCCGATGCATTCCTCAAGAGGATAATCGCGGTTTACTGCCTTATAGTCGGTCATGTCTACGATGGCGATCAGGGTTGCTTCCGCGTGTTCCATGATTACCGTGATGAGTTCATTCAAGATGTCCCACTTCTCTGGCTTTCCAGCGAACTTTCGCTCAAAATCAGCCATGTGAAACACGTCATCCTTCAGGTGACACCGCTTGACCACGGCTCTCCATTTTGGCTCAAACCGTAGCCAGTTCTCCTCCCGGGCAAGGAAGCCGGAGGCGATGACCGCTGGACGGTCAGCGGGATGACAGCCATCATCAACATAGGTGGAGTAATTCACGGATGCCACCCAAGCGTGCGCCGGATTATGATTGAGCAGCACGCCAACACAGATGTGCTGCAACAGGGAGTATTGGCCATCACTGGCCACGATACACCCCGTATATTTGATTCGGCAAGTATATTATTGCCGAAGGTAATGATGGACTGTGTTGACGATCCAATGCATGGAGTGGGCCCGGCAGTAACCTGCGCTGTCAATTCGATGCCCGGTACAAGCACGGGGCGGGATGGTGAGCGGTTATTGCATCATTCGAGAGCGGCAGTAGGCGGAAAACTCGGGCCAGCACGTTCGCGCCGCTCATTTGCAAGTCAATGCACGATGTTGGGGGCAACCTGGGGGGCTGAGCTGGCAGCCGCGGCCGAAGTCTTCATGCCGATTCGGTAGCGCTTGAGCTTGCGATAGAGAGTGGCACGGCTGATGCCCAGCAACTGCCCAGCCAGCGTCTTATCGCCATTCACCTGCTCGAAGACACGCTCGATGGTCAGGCGTTCGATATCTTCCAAGTCAGTGAAAGACGCCAAGTGAAGAGGCTTGTCGGCCAGAGCCTCAGCCGGAGCCGAGAGCGACTGAATTCCCGGGGGCAGGTCGCTGACGTCAATCAGTTGCTGGTTGCCCAGAGCCACCGCCCGCTCGATGCAGTTCTCCAGCTCGCGAACGTTGCCCGGCCAGTCGTACGCCCGCAGGCATTTCATGGCGGCGGTACTGATCGTGATGGGCTGGGTGGGGGCGTAGCGGTTCAGGAACCACTGCGCCAGGTCTGGGATATCACTGCGGCGGTCGCGCAGCGCGGGCAGGTGCACCGTGACCACGTTGAGCCGGAAATATAGGTCTTTGCGGAAGGTGCCCGCCTTGTAAGCGGCCTCCAAGTCCCGATTCGTGGCGGCCATGACGCGCACGTCCACTTTCACCTTCTGATTGCTGCCCACAGGGCGCACTTCCTTTTCCTGCAGCACCCGCAGCAGCTTGGCCTGCAGGTCCAGCGGCAGCTCACCTACTTCATCCAGGAAAATGGTGCCGCCGTTGGCCGCCTGAAACAGGCCGTCCTTGGAACGAATAGCTCCGGTAAAGGCGCCTTTCTCGTGGCCGAAGAGCTCGCTCTCGATCAGTGTGGGCACCAGCGAGCCGCAGTCCACCGCCACGAAGGGACGCTTAGCCAGGGGTCCGCGGTAATGGATGGCGCGCGCCACCAGTTCCTTGCCGGTGCCACTCTCGCCGCTGATCAGCACCGGTGTTCGCGTATCCTTCAGACGATCTATAAGCACCAGCACGTCCTGGATTTCCTTGGAAGCCCCAATGATGCCGCCCATTTCGGTGCTCACCCGCTCGCGCAGGGACCGGTTTTCCAGCACCAGGCGCACCTTCTGCGCCATGCGCTGCAGGATCAGCTTCATCTCCTCCAACCGGAAGGGCTTAGTAATGTAGTCATAGGCGCCCAGCTTCATGGCCTGGACGGCGTTATCAATGGAGCCGTAGCCGGTGATGATGGCCACCTCGGTGCGAGGCGAGTGCTTTTTCACCGTCTCCAGGAATTCCAGGCCCGACATCTGGGCCATGCGCAGGTCCACCAGGATCAGGTCGGGCACGGTGGTCTCCAGGCGGCCAAGAGCGTCTTCGGCGCTCTCCGACTCGCTGCAGGAAAAGCCCAGCGACTCCCCGATTTTCATGCACAGCTTGCGGATGTTCTGCTCATCGTCCACGATCAGCAGGCGAATGCGGGCATCTTCACTCATGGCACCTTCCCGATAGTCTTTTGCACCACCTCAAGCAGTTGTTGCACGCGAAAAGGCTTTTCCACGCAGGGCGCGCCGGTTTTCTGCAGCGTAGCCACGGTTTCCTCATTGGCTATGTCGCCGGTGATGAAAATTAGGCGCGTAGCCAGTTCGGGACGGTGGCCGGCGATCCAGGCGTGCACATCAGCGCCGTCCACCCCGCCCGGGGTGCGCATGTCGGAAATAACGCCCAGGAAAGAGCCTCCGGCCAGCAGGCGCAACGCCTCAGCGCCGGAGTTGGCCGCCACCACCGGGTAACCGCTTCGTTCCAGGGCAGCGCGCACGTAGGCCATCACCGAAGGCTCATCTTCAATGAGCAGCAGCGGCAGCCGGGCGCCGTTCGCCAAAGGGTTGGTCATGATTGCAGCGCTCCTGCAGCGGCGGCGATTTCCGCCGTCTCTGCGGCCAGCGGCAGGCGCACAATAAAGGTTGCGCCCTCCCGGCCCACGTTGTTGTGGCAAAGAATCTCGCCCCCGTGCTCCCGTACGATCCCGTAGCAGATGCTCAGCCCCAGTCCGGTCCCCTTGCCCACTTCCTTGGTGGTGAAGAAGGGATCGAAAATACGCTCAGGATTGGTAATGCCGTTGCCGTTATCGCGAAACACCACCTGCACCCAGCCATCCAGGGCCGCTGTTTCGGTTTCGATACGTGCCGGCCGCCCCGTGTTCCGTACAGCGTCGTAAGCGTTGTTCATAATATTGAGGAACACCTGCTGCAGCTGCTGAGAGTCGCCCACCACTTCAGGCAGAGGTTCGTTGAGACGCTCGCTCACCTCCACCCCGTGGCTGCTGAAATCGTAGGCGCGCAGCTGCAGGGTGCGCCGCAGGATGGAGTTGACCTGCACCGGCTTGCGCTGTGGCGGCATCTGGCGGGCGAAGCTGAGCAGGTTCTGCACAATCTGCTTGGTGCGCTGCGCCTCCTGCAGAATCACCCGCAGATCCTTGTGCGCCGATTCCGGCAGCTCGGGATTTTCCATGAGCAGGTCGGCAAATCCCAGGATCGCGGTCAGGGGGTTGTTCACTTCGTGCGCGACGCCCGAGACCAACTGGCCCACGGCCGCCATTTTCTCGGCGTGCATCAGCTTGGATTGCATCATGGCTGTATCCGAAACATCGGTCATGACCACCACTACGCTGCTCACTTCGCCCTGCTCGTCGCGCATGGGACTCAAGTTCACGGAAAACTGCCCTGCCCGCCCGTCGCCCCGAGTGATGGGCAGTTCCAAGTTGTCCACTTGCTGCCCCGCCAGCGTCTCTTCCAGGGCGGTGCGTAAGGCGGAACGGCGCGCCGGCACCACCATTTCCAGCAGCGGCTCCCCAATCCACTTTTGCGGGTTGTAAGCTCCGCTCTCGTACCAGCGGCGGTTGGCATAAGTGATTTGGCCGGCAGTATCGGTGACCAGAATGATGCTTTGCGTGTTGTTGAGAATCTTGTTATTGAAATCGCGCTCGCGCTGCAGTTCAGCTTGCGAGTTCTTCAGCTCGGTGATGTCCAGAATGAGGCCGCGATACTGCGTCACCTTCCCGTGTGCGTCGCGTACCGCGAAGGCATTCTGCAGCGTATTGATGGGAGCCCCGTCCTTGCGCCGCAAAGTCTCTTCATAATTGCGCACCACCCCGGTTTGCTCCATGCGGGTGCGGAAGTGCTCCCGACCCTCGGGGTCAAAGTAGACCTGGTGGGGAATATCCACCTGCAGCAACTCGTCGCGGCTGCCGTAGCCCAGCATTCGCACCAGGGCGTCATTAACTTCAATGAAGCGCCCTTCCGGGCTGGTGAAATACAGGCCCTCATGGATGTTGTTAAAAAGCTCGCGATAGCGCCGCTCGGCCTCGCGCCGGTCGGTGATGTCCTTGAGCACGTGAATGGTCTGCAGTCCCTCATTGGTAGGGCCGTGAATGCGCGAGGTGGAGACCAGATACGTACGCTCCAGGAAGGGGTGGACAAACTCGTCGTTGTGTTCTCCACCCTGGCGGCAAAAGGGGCAGGGGTGCGGTCCGGCCTGCGCGGTCGCCTCCAGCAGGGCGCGCATGCTGATGCCAATCAGTTCGGCCGGACGCACGCCAATAAATTCCGCCATGGAGCGGTTGACGCGCAGCACCTTGTGCTGGGCATCGTGCACCACAATGAAGTCGCTGATTGCGTCAAACAGCTCCATCCAGTGGCGGTTGGCCTGGTCCATGCGGGTAAACAAACGGGCCTTTTCCAGTGCGACGGAGGCATGCCCGGCCAGGACCTTGAGCAGGTTCTGGTCGGCGGTGGTAAGCGGTCTCCCCCGGTTGGCGAGGCACAGGATGCCGATGAGCTCGCCGTCACTGCCGTGCAGGCAGGCCAGCACCACGTCCTGCCACTGCAAGGCAGAAGCCACGTGGCCTAGCAGTTCGGTAGCTTGCCCGGCGATGATGGTTTCGCGGCGATCGGCCATTAAATCGCCCAAAGCGACCGCCAAGCGCCGGGACACCGTGTTATCGGGAGCAGGATCGGGGCCGCGCAGGGCCACAACCTCCAGGCGCGCGAGCTGGGCAAGAGCCAGGGCCGCCGAACCCGCGCCAAGCATCTCCGCCGCTCGCCCGGTAAAGCTCTGGACGAACTCGGGGAGGCGCAGCAGGGAATTCAGCTCCAGCGCCATCGCAGTAAGGTCTTCGGCGCGCCGGCGATGCTTAAGGGAGAGGTCGAGGTTCCGGGCGGATTCCAGGGCCACGGCCACGGGCGCTGCCAAGGCGCGCGCGCGGCGAATATCCTCGGGAGAAATTCCAGCCTGATCGAGCCGGTCGAGTACGCCGAACATGCCCAGGGTGCGGCCTTCGGAGCTGAGCAGAGGCACGGTCAGCACCTGGCGCACGTCATGGCGAGCAGCACTCTCCTGGTCGGCTTCCGGTACCTGGCGGATGTCGTCAGTCCAGAAGACTTCTTTGGAACCCAGCACGCGGGCCGCGGCTTCCGCCGAGAAACTCACCTCCAGGGGATGAGCTTCGCCGTTCTCGCCCACCCAGCGCACCTGGCACGTGTCGTCTTCCAACAGAGCGATGTAGGAACGGGCAAAGCCGAGAAACTCAGCCGCGCGCACCACAAATTTCTTTAAAAATTCATCCAGCTTGCTGCTGCTGCCCAGTTCAGAGGAAATCTCCAGCAGTTGGTGCAACTCGTTGGCATGCGCGTTGGCCGCGGCGTAGAGCCGCTGTGCTTCCAGCAGGCTGCCCAACTGGCGCGCCAGGATGGTGGCCTTGGCAGCCAGATCATCGTTGAAGAATTGGGGATCGCTGGTGTGCAGAAAGACGACCGAACCAATTGCTTCGCCGGCAACTACCAGAGGCGCGGCCATGAGCGAGCGCACCTGGAAACGCTCGGCCATGGGATAGCGCTGGTGGTCTATGTCATTAACGAATACGGTCGTGCCGGTGCGCACTGCTTCGGCGGTCACGGCGCTTTCATCACTTTTCAGCCGCAGCCCACGGAATTGCTCGGCGACATAGCCGTCCGCTTCCTCACCCACCAGCACATCGGAGGCGGTCTTGCGCCAGAAATAGGCGCCCTGTACTGCAAAGAATTCGCGGGTGGAACGCAGAAACAACTGGATCAACGAAGCAGGGGTGCTGCGCAGGGAGCCGGCGAGAGAAAAATCCAGTAGCAGGCGCTGAAAAGAGTCCTGCAACGGGGGAACAGAACCTCGAGGCACAGTCGTCTTCCCTGGCTGCATGCGAAAGGTTGCCGCTGCGTTATCGGTACAAATCTTTGTCTGGCTTAGACTTAAGGTGGAAAGTACCTTGGAATCTCATTTTGAGTCAAGCAAATTGCGCAAGCGGTCTCAAACTGTAAACTTCGGCTGCCAGCCGTATCAACCTGACACGCCTACAACCCTGGAGCCGTTCCGAACCAGCACCGGAGGAGGGTCAGCCCCCTCAGTTATCTGGCACGCACCATAGTTACCTTTGTAAGTTGCTGGTAACAAACCAAGGTTGCGATGATGCTCCCAAGGGTAACCAGCGCCCTCGAACTGGCACCGGCCTTGCACAACCGTTTCTCCCGGGGAACGCGTCTTCGGCGGCAGCACCGCTTCCCGGTCTGGACAATGGAGCGCGCCCAGCAGATGGTTGCCACGAGCCGAGAAACAGGCCGGCAAGCAAGGAGTATGGAATGACGATCGGCAGAAGGCTTTACACCAATTTCGGCGCGATCCTGACTCTAGTGCTGATGCTTTTCCTGGTCAACATGATCGCGGTGCAGCGCGAGCACGCCGCCAAGAACGCCGCCGCGCAATCACTCGCCATGGCCGAAGCCACCGACTCGGTGCGCTTCCAGATGATGCAGAACCGGCTTTTTCTGGGCAATTACCTGCTGAGCGGCGACACCCGCGAGATGGACAAGATGAATGAGGGGATCAGCAAGCTACAGGAGCTGATCAACGATGCCAGGTCGAAAGCCAACTCCGACCAGCAACGCTATGCCCTGGCCAAGGTGCAGCAATTCGAGCACGACTGGGGCCTTCAGTTCGCGCAGCCCCTGGTGAATAAGCGCAAGGAAGTGGATGCCGGCAACGCCACCGTGGCCGAGCTGCAGATCTTCTATTTGCAAAAGGACGCAGGGGCCTGGATCAAGAATTCCAGCGGTGCTCTCGATGTAGCCGATGGTGAGAACCGCAAAGTGGTGGAAGAGCGGCGCAAATCGGATGAGACTGCCGCCGCCGCCACCTCCGCCGTTGCCATTACTGGCACGCTATTGGCGCTGCTGCTGGGCATTGCCATCGCCTACCGCACGGCCAAATCCATCACCGACCCGCTTAATGATCTGATGTCAGTAGTCAACCAGATTGCCGACGCAGGCGAACTCGATCACAAGATTGACATTCAGCGCGATGACGAAATCGGCGCTCTGGCCCGCACTTTCAACAAGATGGTGAAGTATCTGCGGGAGATGGCGGGAGTGTCAGAGGCCATTGCCGGCGGCGATCTTACCGTCAAGATAACGCCCCGGTCGCGCCATGACATGCTGGGCAACGCCTTTGCCAGCATGGTGGACGGCCTGCGCACTCTGGTGCGCTCGGTGCGCGACGGCGCTTCCCAGGTGGCCAGCGGCTCCAACCAGGTGGCCAGCGCCTCCGATGAATCGGCCAAGATCAGCCTACAGGCTTCCTCCGCCATTGATGAAGTCACCAGCACCATGCACGAAATGAGTATCAACGTGCAGAACATGGTGAAGAACACGCAGGTGCAGGCTTCCAGCGTAAGCGAGACTTCCGCCTCCATTGACGAGATGGTGGCCTCCATCCAGCGCGTGGCCGATACCGCCCGCGTGCTGCTCGACATTTCCAACCGCTCGCGCGAGGAAGTACACAACGGAATTGCCACCATGGATAAGGCCACCGACGGCCTGAACCGCATCAATCTGGCCATCCGCTCCTCCGGCGACATCATTGACGTGCTGGGGCAGCGCGCCGACGACATCGGCAAGATCATCGAGGTGATTGACGATCTGGCGGAGCAGACCAACCTGCTGGCCCTCAACGCGGCCATCGAAGCCGCGCGCGCCGGCGAGCACGGCCTGGGTTTCGCGGTGGTGGCCGATGAAGTGCGCAAGTTGGCGGAGAAGTCGGCGCAATCCACCAAGGAAATTTCCGACCTCATCCAGAGCATTCAGCGCGAAGCCCGCAAGGCAGTGGACAACATGGACCGCAGCACCGCCATTGTCAATGAAGGCCTCACTCTGGGCCAGGAACTCAATGGCGCGCTGAAGAAGATTTCCAACGTGGTGACCGAGGTCTACAAGTTCGCGCAGGAGATCGGCGCCGCCACCAACGAGCAGTCGCACGGCTCTTCGCAGATTGCCAAGGCTACCACCCGGCTGAATGAAATCACGCATGAAATCAGCTCCTCCGTGGAGGAGCAGGCGTCCGGAGCGCAGGCGGTGGTGAAAGCTATGGAGCGCATGCGCGAACTGGTGCAGCAAAGCACTTCCGGCTCCACCGAACTGGCGGCCTCGTCGGAGCAGATGTCGAAGATGGCGCGCTCGCTGCTCGAGGCCATGGACCGCTTCGTGCTGGAGGCCATTCAGGAAGCCGCCAAAGGCGCTATCGAACGGCGGGTGGCAGCGGCAGCCTCCCGCGCCTAGCAGGACGATATGGAGAAAGACCTGCAGATCGTCGGATTCCGGGTGGGTCGCGAGACCTACGGTGTACCCATCACCGCGGTGCACGAAATCGTGCGTGTGCCCGAAATCACGGCCGTGCCCGACGCGCCCGAGTACATGGAAGGCGTCATCAATCTGCGCGGCAAAATCGTTTCCATCATTGACCTGCGCAAGCGTTTCGGTGAAGCCGCCGCTCAGCCCAGCAGGAAGAACCGCATTCTGGTCGCGGAAGTGAATGGCAAGCTGCTCGGCCTGGTGGTGGACTCCGCTTCCGAGGTGCTCAAGATAGCGGCGTCTGAAATCGAAGCTCCGCCCGCCCTGGTCCAGGAAGGCCGACTGAACTGCGTGTCCAGTGTGGGCAAGTTCAAGGGGCGTCTGATCATCTTGATTGACCTGGCGCGGCTGCTGCCCACGGCCGACGCGCAAAACGGAGGCGAGGCGAGAACTCGCTCCGTTCAAGATCCGCCGTTCGCCGCGTTGCGGGCGCAAGCGGGAGGCAAATGACACTCGACAACTCCATGGGCGCGGCCACGGCTGCCGGCGGCCTCAGCGAAAGCGAACTCAAGCTGCTGCAGGTCTTGGTGTACCAGGAGTGCGGCCTCCACTTTGATGAGCGCCGCACCCACTTTCTGCAGGACCGTTTGCTGCGCCGCATGCGCGCCTGCCAGACCCCTTCCTTCTACAGTTATTACCGCCTGCTCACCAGCCATGACGGCAAGAGGGAAATGGCGGTGCTGCTGGAGAACCTGGCCATCCACGAGACCAGCTTTTTCCGCAACAAGGCGCAATTCGACCTGTTCCACAAAGTGATCATGGAGGAACTGCTCCAGCGCAAGCAGGAGCGCCGTGATTGCAACCTGCGGGTTTGGAGCGCGGGCTGCTCCACTGGCCAGGAAGCCTACACCATCGCCATGCTGATGTGCGATGCGCTCTCCTACTACTATCTGCGCAATCCCCTGCCCTACGAGATGCCCACGCCCAAGCCGCTGGTGCCACCGCCCTGGAAGCTGGAGGTGCTGGCCTCCGACATCAGTTACACGGCGCTGCGCAGCGCCCAAGACGGCGTTTACACCGACCTCCAGATGGAAGCGGTGGATTTCGCCTATCGGCTGCGCTATTTCGACAAGCTGGGCGACAGGTATGCGGTAAAGAAATCGGTCAAGGACCTGGTGCGCTTCGACTTTCATAATTTAAAAACCGAGTTCCTGCCCCAGCGCAACGATGTGATCTTCTGCCGCAACGTGATGATTTACTTCGACGAGCCGGAGCAGAAACGGCTGGTGGAAAAGTTCTACCGCTGTCTGAATCCTGACGGCTATCTCTTCCTCGGCCATGCCGAAAGCCTGTTCGGCATCAGCGAGAAATTCCGCATGGTGAACCGTGACAACGGTACCGCCTACCAGCGGCTGGAGGTGAAGGCGTGACCTTCTTCTCCGAGGACCGCATGGCGGAACTGCGCCAGCTTTTCTTTGAAAGCACCCAGGAAATCCTGCAGGCGTTGAATGAGGAAGCTCTGCGCCTGGAGAAAAACCCCGGAGATGCGGAAACGGCGCGCAGCATCCGCCGCGCGGTGCACACGCTCAAAGGCGATTCGGCGGCGACGGGCTTCCGCGAGCTCAGCCAGATTGCCCACGAACTGGAGGACGCGCTGGCCCCGGAAGTGACCAGCGCCGCGCCCGCGGCTGAACTGGTGGAATTGGTGCTAAGCGCCGCCGACACGTTCGACGGTATGCTGGCCGCCTATCGCGGCAACCTGCAACTTCCCAGCGTGGAACCTTTGCAGGCGTGCATCGCAAGGCTGCGCTCCACCGGGGCCAGCCAGAGCGAAACCGCTCCCCGTTCCCCTGCCGCCGCCGCCCCCCTGATGTGGAGCGAATACCAGCAGGTGGCCATCCACCGCGCTCTGCAGCGGGGCAAGAAGGTGTACCGCATCGTGGCAGACGTGGATCCGAACTGCCTGACGAAAGCAGCGGCTTGGCAACTGTTTCACAACGTGTTGCAGCGGACCGGCGAAGTGCTGGCGGTGCAGCCCGAAAATGCCGGCTCGGAACAGATTTCGCATCTGGAAGTGGTTATCGCCAGCGACAAACCGGAAGCTTGGATTGCCGACCGCTGCCGCATTCCCGCGGTAATCGCCTCCGCCACAGTAAGCGCGTGGAAGGCGCGCCAGGCCTCGGTCAGCGCTGCCGCGGAACCTCCGGCCGTGGCAGGTGCAGCCAGCCCGGTCGCGGAAAACGTTTTGCGCGTGGACGCCGAGCGCCTGGACCAGGTGCTGAACCTGATTGGCGAGCTGATCATCGGCCGCTCCATGCTGCAGCAGGTGCTGGGCGAGTTCAGCCGCCGTTTCCCCAAGGACACGCTGCGCAACAAGTTTGCCGACGCCATGGCTTTTCAGAGCCGCGTTCTGAATGACCTGCAGCGCTCCGCCATGCAGGTGCGCATGGTGCCGGTGGAGCACCTGTTCCGCCGCTTCCCCCGGTTGGTACGCGACGTAGCCAAGCAATGCGGCAAGGAAGTCGCGCTGCTGCTTAGCGGACAGGAAACAGAAATGGACAAGAGCATCCTGGACGCAATTGCCGAGCCCCTTGCCCACCTGGTGCGCAATGCCATTGATCATGGACTGGAGAGCGCGGAGGAGCGGGAGAACGCGGGCAAGCCCGCCAAGGGCACGGTTCGCCTCAACGCCTATCACCAGGGCAACCACGTGGTGGTGGAAGTGGGCGATGACGGCCGCGGCCTGGATCCTGCCCTCATTTTGAAGAAAGCCGTGGAGCGTGGGATCGTGGGCAGCGAGGAAGGCGCCCGGCTCAGCCCGGCGGAGACTTTGGATTTGATTTTCAGGCCTGGCCTCACCACTGCGGAACAGGTCACGGCAATTTCGGGACGCGGCATCGGCATGGACGTGGTGCAAAGCGTGGTGCAGAAGCTGAAGGGCAGCATCAGCATCCAGTCGCAGCCGGGCCAGGGAACCACCTTCGTACTCAAGCTGCCTCTGACCCTGGCCATCATCAAATCGCTGTTGTTGCGCGTTCAAGAACGCCTGTATGCCATCCCGCTCAACGCGGTGGTGGAAATCAGCCGAGCCTCCGAGGACGCCATCCATCGGGTTGACAATCACGAAGTCTTGCAGCTTCGCAACACCGTGCTCACGCTGGTGCGCATGAACAGCGTGCCCGCCGAACTCGCTCCCGGCAAGCGCATTTTCGTGGTGGTCATCGCGCTGGGTGAGCGCCGCTACGGATTGATCGTGGATGAACTTGTGGGCGAGGAGGAACTGGTCATTAAGCCGCTGGACTCAGAAGTAATTGTCAGCGATCTGGTCAGCGGCGCCTCCATCCTGGGCGACGGCAGAGTGGTGCTCATGCTGAACCTGTCCGCCGTGGTGGACCACTATTCCCGGCGTTCCCTGCCGCCGCTGGCTTCTCCAGCGCTGCCGGCGCCAGGCAGCGCGGCCGGTGCCGCCTCAGGAGGCGCGCAATGAGCGAACCGGTGCGCGTGCTGGTGGTGGACGATTCGGCGCTGATGCGCAAGCTTATCCCCCAAATTCTGCAGGCCGACGGCTCCATCCAGGTGGTGGGCACGGCTATTGACGGCAGCTTTGCGCTCAAAAAGATTGAGGAACTCAAGCCGCAGGTGGTCACGCTAGACCTGGAGATGCCCGGCATGAGCGGTATGCAGGCGCTGCGCGAGATCACCACGCGCTATCACCTGCCGGTGATTGTGGTCAGTTCCCATACCACCCAGGGCGCCTCCGCCACATTCAAAGCGCTCGCCATGGGGGCATTTGATTTCGTGGCAAAGCCGCACGACGCCTCCGCGCACATGCAGGAAGTGGCCCAGGAACTGATTAGCAAGATCAAGGTCGCGGTGCACACGGAGGCGCCGCGCCTCCCCAAGCCGCTTCCCCTGAGTTTTGAGCAAGCACAAAAACCGCGGCTAAAGCAGCGGCGCGCGCCCAATCGCATTGTCGCTATCGGCATTTCCACCGGCGGGCCCAACGCGCTGCAGTACCTGCTGGCGCATTTGCCGGGAGATTTTCCCGCCGCCATTCTGGTGGTGCAGCACATGCCGGAAGGTTTCACCGACATGTTCGCGCGCCGTCTGGACGAATGCTGCCCCTTGGAGGTCAAGGAGGCGCAATCCGGCGACCTGCTGCAAGCGGGCCGGGTGCTTATTTGCCCCGGAAATCGCCACATGCGGGTGCGACGGATGCCCATGGGCGACGTGGCGGTGCTGAGTGATGAGCCGCGCGTCAACGGCCATCGGCCCTCGGTGGATGTGCTTTTCCGTTCGGTGGCGGATGAATTCGGCCCGGCCGCGCTGGCCGTGCTCATGACCGGCATGGGCGACGATGGGGCTGATGCCCTGGGCGCAGTAAAGGCCGCTGGGGGCATGACCATCGCCCAGGATAAGGAATCGTGCACGGTTTTTGGCATGCCGCGCGCCGCCATCGAGCGCGGGCACGCCATTCGGGTGGTCGCTCTGGACGTGCTGGCCAATACTTTGCAGGCGCAGTGCCTGCACGAAGTGCAGCCGGTTGGCAGACTGGCGCGGGCGCAGGCCGGACCGGCGCATTGAGGATGGAGCCGGCGGCTCGCCCAACCGGCGGCCGCGGTGGAAGGAGAGCAGTATGGAGCAGTTCGCGCGAGTAATCCGCAAGGACGGACAAACGATCCGCTATCTGATCGTGGATGATTCGGTGTTTGCGCGCAAGAACCTGAGCCGCATGGTTGAGTCGTTTGGCGGGCAGGTGGCCGGGGAAGCCGGCGACGGACGCGCTGCCATCGCCGAATATGACCGCCTGCAGCCCGATCTGGTGCTTATGGACATCACCATGCCGGAAATGGAGGGCATCGAGGCCGCCGAGCGCATTGTGCGCCAGCATCCCGAGGCGCGCATCATCATGGTATCTTCCGTCGGCTATCAGGAAAACATTGTGGCCGCCTTGCAGCGCGGCGCCCGCCATTTCGTGCAGAAGCCGGTGAAAGCCGATGTGCTCTATGAAGTCATCAAGTACGTGATGGGGGAAGATTGCGTGGTGGCCAAAGGCGCCACTCAGGGATCCTGAACATGAAAATGGAACTGATTCAGCCGTTCATCAACGCCGCTGATGCTGTTCTGGCCCAGAACCTGAACTGCCCGACACAGTTGGGTCATTTCGTCATGGAAGAACACGCCTATCACAGCAAGGGAGTGGCCGCCGTGGTCACCGTGGTGGGCGATATTGAGGGAAGAATCATTTTCGACGTGGAGCCCGCCACTGCCACCCGCATGGCCAGCGTCATGACCGGCACCGAGCGCCAGGAATCGGAAGAACTGGTGCTCGAAACCATCTGCGAACTCGCCAACCAGGTAATCGGCAATGCCATTACCACACTCAACGATCAGGGCTTTCATTTCAAGGTGCACCCGCCACAGGTGCATCAGGGCGAAGGAACGAAGGGCAATGAGGATACCGAGGCCCTGCTCATGTGCTTCGATACCGATAGCGGCAAGGTCTACATGAACATCGCCATGCACTACAAACGCCGCCGCCGCGGGGAGCAACTCTAACCGACCTCTTGTCTTTGCTACGGCCCTGCCAGCATATACACGGGCCGCTGGTGCGGAGGAGGAGTTGTGGGAGTGGAAGGCGGGAAGGCGCTGACCGGCGCGGCAATGTCGGTAACGAACTTATCGGTGGCCGTATTCAGGACGTGGATCACACCGGCATCGCAGCTGACAATATAAGCGCGGTTGCTGTTGGAAGAGGATGCGGCAAATGCGGCAAAGCGTACCCCGCCCGTTTGGGCAAAGGGCACGCTGCTGCTGCAGACGGCCGGCACCCCTGCAAACGGAACTCGAGTCTGCACCGTGTTGCTGGTGGTATTGATCACATCGGCCGAAACCCTGACATTCGCCGCATTAGCCGGGTCTGGCTGCACCGTAGCAACGTAGGCTTTCAACCCGTTGGACAGAACGGTGATCGAGGTCGGACCGGGATCCACAGCTACGGTGGCAAGCGGGGTAGGCGGATCCACCGACGCGTTGAAGATGGAGACGCTAGCGCTCCCATTGTTCACCACGTAGAGCCGGTTCAGGTGCGTGTCCACGAACATGTGATTGGGCGAGGCGCCTACGGTTAAGGTGGCGACCACGGTGTCGCTGGTCACATCAATCACTGAGACATTACCCAGCCCCTGGTTGAGCACGTAGAGCTCCAGCCCGTCGGGACTGAGCGCCGCCCACACCGGGGAGGCACCCGAGGGCAGGGTAATCGTATTCAGCACCGCGTCGGTAGCTGTCGCGATCACTGACACCGTGCCGTCTCCTTGATTCACGGCATAAAGCTTTTTGCCATCCCTGGTTTCTGCCAGCGCAACCGGAGTGGTTCCCACCGGCACTTCGGTCGCTAGAGCGCCCTGCAATCCATTAATCACGCCCACTTTATTGGTGCCGGCCTCGGCTACATACATTTTGGAAGTCTCCGTAGTGGCCAGAAACACCGGGTGGGAACCCGAAGCCAAGCTCAGAGTAATCGGGGGCGCGGTGCTGAAGCTGGGAATGTAAGCGCTGACCGTATCGTCGTCGCGGTTGGCGATGAAGATGCGAGACTGACCGGGGGGCAGCAAGGCGGCGTGGACCGGGCCCACGCCCGCGGGGGTAGAAAACACGGCGGAGTCACCGGGAACATTGATCTGCAAGGCGCTGCCGTCGTTGGCCGGAGCGTTCTGGTTAACCACAAAGGCAAAAGAAGTAGGCTGCGGATCGCCGGGTGGGCCGGTAATCGGAACCGCCACAGGACGGAAGACGTCTCCGCAACCCGCGGCAAACACGGCCAGAGCCAGCACGGCCAGCAGGCCGGCGCCTCCGCTCAAACGACTCCACATCACCCGGAAAATCTTCATTTACCGTTCAGTAGCTCTGATTGAGGTGATTGCCATTGTAGCGGCAAACCGGTCTGTGGCGCTAATGGCAGGCAAGCGTTATACCCGGTTAATGAGCGAGGCGACGTAGGCCGCGCCAAAGCCATTGTCAATGTTGACCACCGAGACGTTGGAGGCGCAGGAGTTCATCATGCCCAGCAGCGCGGCCAAGCCATTGAACGACGCGCCGTAGCCGATGCTGGTGGGCACCGCGATTACTGGCACCCCGATCAATCCGCCGACAACGCTGGGCAACGCGCCTTCCATCCCGGCACACACAATCACCACCCGCGCCCGGGTCAGCGCCTCGCGGTGCGCCAGCAGGCGGTGAATGCCGGCCACTCCCACATCGTAAAAGTGCTCTACGGGATTACCCATCAACTCGGCGGTCACCACCGCTTCCTCGGCCACCGGCGCGTCGCTGGTGCCGGCGGAGACCACGGCGATGGTGCCCTTGCCGTAAGTCTTCCCATCGCGGCGCAGGGTGATGGCCCGAGCCAGGGACCGGTACTCGGCGCCGCGCACTTTCTTTTTCACCGCCGCGAACTGCTCTTCGCTTGTGCGCGTGGCCAGCACATTCTTGGAGTGGCGCGCCAGCCGTGCGAAAATTTCCGCCACTTGCCTCGGCGTTTTGCCCTGACCCAAAATTACTTCCGGCATGCCCACCCGCAGCGCCCGGTGGTGGTCAACTTTGGCGAAATCCAGGTCTTCGAACGGCATATGCCGCAGCCGCTCCACCGCCTCGTCGGGCAAGAGCTTGCCGCGGCGTACCTGGTCGAAGAGTTTGCGCAGGGCTTCGCGGGTCATGAATCAGCACTCAGCATTCAGCCAGTGCGACAGATTAGCACTCCGACAGTGCTGGGTGATGCACCACAAGCTGCCAGCTGGCAGCTAAGAGCTGGCATAGAACGGCGGAGTACTGAGAGATTCTGAGGCGGAAACTTTACTTGATATCTTTCATCGGCAGCAGTGAACCGTAGTCCTGCCCTTGCGGATTCACCGCCCGCGCTACCACCGCGTCAAAGGCGCTGCGCACTTCCGGATATTTGGCCACGAAGCCCTTAATCACGTTCATGTTCTGCTGAAAGATCTGCGTGCTGTTGGAAATGTCGGGCACGTCATACTTGATCACCAGGTCCAGTTCCTGCCCCACGGGTACAGGAAAGACCTGCGAAAGTTTATAGGTTTGGCCGCCAATCACGTTGTCCACTGGCCCGTTCACCGGCAGGTCTTTGGGGACGGTCTGCTGCGTTTCGTCGTAGATCTTGTCCAGCTGCGGGGTGCCCATGAAATCCACGGGGGAGAGCAACTGCCGCGCCTCAATGTAGTAGTAGTACGCGTTCAGCAGCTGACCCTGAGACTTGTACTGGCGCGCCTTATCCCAGAACCACTGCCCATCGTGGCCGTTGATGGTCTCCGGGCGCACATAATAGCCCGCGAGTTTCCAGGTGGCCGTGGCCAGCGCCGATTCCGGGTTCTGGTTGGGGGCGGCCGCGGCTGAAAGGTCCTGCAGGATCATGGTCACGCTGTACCTGGCGGCCTTGGGCGTGGTTACGTCCTGGATGACGACCGCATAAATTCCCGGCGGCAGGTTAGGAATGGAAAAGCCAACGCGGTCGGGAGAATTATAGATTCCGCAGAAAAATTCGGCCCGCTGCACGGGCGCGGCGCCCGGGGCTTCCAGCACATAAGGTGGGCGCACGGCGCTTTGCGCTCCCGCAAATTCTTGCTTGTGGTCATTCACCGCGGCTTCGACGCCCGCGAAACTTGATGCCAAGCCTGGTATGGCGTTCTGCTTCAGCGAAGCGCTGTCGCCTTGCGCCGCCATCTGAAAGTAGCGTTTTGCCGTGTTTTCCAGCGTGGAGACGGCATTCGCCCCCATGTCGGAAGAGGTAAGGCAGGCTTCCTGGGCCCAGGCAGGTTGTGCCAGCACCAGGGCCAAAGCGGCAAAAAAAAGGGCGCGTGATGGCGCAAGCCAACACGGTTTTCTCGTTCTCATCATAGCTAGGCGTCCCTGTGTGCCGGGCCGTTACTCACTACGATGCCAAATCCGGCTACTCAGATGCAAGCAAAGGCCTATGGCGCAGACACTTAGATATAACTCCGGTCACCTGGGCGCGATTACTGCCCGTTCTCGGTGCTACAATCAGATTGACCCGTTAGCCCACGGAGTTCAATCCCCAGCGCGGCTGCTCTCGATGTTTTCTTCCCGGCAAATCGCAGGGTTTTTGCTCGTTCTTAGCTTCATGCCGGTGCTGGCCTTTGCAGCGCCGCAAAAACCGCAGAACCCGCGTGCGGTGCCGGTGAAAGCTACGGCGCGAACGCAGGTGGATCCTGTGGCCCAGCCGGCTACGCCGCCAGCGCCCCCGCCCACCCCGGAGCAGATGCCGGCGCAAGCGCCGCAGGTCAGCTATCTCAATGGCCAGCTCACCATCATTTCGCGCAACTCGACTTTGGGCGACATTCTTCACGCCGTGGCGCGGCAGACCGGCGCCGCTATCGAACTGCCGCCGGGCGCGGGATCTGAGCGCGTGGCCGGCCGCATGGGCCCCGGGCCCGCGCGCAATGTGCTTTCAGAACTGCTCAACGGCTCCCGCTACGACTACGTGATGATCGCTTCCGCCAGCAATCCCGGCGGCCTGCAGCATGTGATCCTGAGCCCGAAGACCGCGGGTGGCGATAATCCTTCGCCCGCTCCTCCGCCGGTGGCTGCCTATCAGCCGCAGCCTCAGCCCGACGAAGAGGCCATGCCCAATGAGCCTGATATGGCGCCCCCAGATAGCGCCGACGACCAGCAGGTGGCGCCCACCGAGGAACCTCCGCAGCAGGCGCCCCCAGGCGAAGCACCACAGGCGGCGCCCGGAGAACCGCCACAAAAACCGGATTATCCGCGCGCCTACCAGCCCGGAGCCCAGCCTGATGGACAGCAGGCGCCCGGCGTCAAGACGCCGGAACAACTGCTGCAGGAACTGCAGCGCATGCAGCAACAGCAGCAACAACAGCAACAGCAGCAACAACAGAATCCACAACAATAAAGCGGCCTGAATAATCCGAGCTATCTACATAATTCTACGAGATTTAGCCAGGCACAAGGGATTCAGGGTTGCCGAACCCAATCTCCTCCCCTAAGATTTGAGGGTGATTTCCCGTAAAACCTGGGCCGAACCCCGCATTGGAGTTTGTCTTTCCGCGTTGCTTCTTCTCGCGCTGCTGCTTGGTGGAACCGTGCCTTCGGCTGCGGTAGTAAGTTCACAGGCGCAGTGTCCGGGCGGGTTTGCCCTCAGCTCATTCAAACTTCTTGTGGAACCGGTGGGCAGCGGGCCAGCGCTGCCCGTCAGCGCCGTCAACCTGCTCCAACCCGGCGAAAAACTGCACTACGAGCCGGTGCGTCTGCCGGAAAAATGGAAAGACAAGGCCAAGGTAGCCGTGGTGCTGGCGCCGGCTACAGGCGACGACTCCGACCAGGTTGATGTGCTGGAGCCGAAGCCGGCCAGGGCAGCGGCGGAGTGGACCCTTCCCATTCGCGCCTCCGTGGTGGGTCTGGTATTTGGCGAGCGTGGCATTGACGCCAAGCGCGTGAACTCGCTGGTCAAGGAAAACCCGGAAATCATCTCCCAGCTGGCGGACTATGCCCAGCGCACCACCACCGTGGAAGCGCTGGTGCAAACTCTTTCGGATTACGAGCAATCGCCGCCCGGCAGCAGCGACCTGCAATCGGCGCTGCATGGGTTCTCCGCCCAGTATGGCGTGGCCGTGCCTCGGCTGGAGCCAGGCGCCGCGCCCGACCAGGCCGCCGGGCAGTTGCTGCAGGCGGCCGTGCCTGCCTTCGGCAAGACCGATTCCGGCGCACCCGCCAGCCTGGCCCAGGGTTCCACCGGACTGGCGGCTTCGGTGGCCTCCATGTTTTTTGGCTCACCCGTTATTCTGGCGGCCGGCGGCACCGCGCTTTTTGAAAACCTGCACAGCAGCCTGTTCCCTGGCATGGAATTCCGCCCCGCCTTCACCCAGTCGCTTCCTGCCCAGGGCATGGCCTTGTGCGCCGCCAACCGCAAGCCTTCGCGATTGCACATTGGTTATTTGTGGATGCTGCGCGTGCCTAATGCCGGGCCGCCTTCCATCAGCCTGGTGCAGCCCGCAATCGTTCCATTGGGTTGGACCCCAAGCGTCAAAGCAACTACGCCCAGCGTTTCCCAGCTGCGCCTGGTTTCGCGAGCCCGCGAGTGGCGGCTAGTCGGCGGCGGGCACGTGGTCCCCGTACCGGTGAAAGTCACCAGCAACTCGGCGGACGCTTCCCTGCAGCTCGATCTGGCGCACGCGAAACTTGCTCCCGGCACATACCAGCTGGCGGCGAAATGGGACTGGAGTCCGCTGCCGGTGGCGGGTACGGTGGAACTGCGTCCCTTTGCCGACTTTGACGCGGTGAAGCTGACGCCGCAGTCGCAGGACCGTCTGGTGACCGCCAGCGGCGTGGTGCCGTTGCAGCTTGCCGGCGCCGACTTTGACTTCATCAAAGGCGTGACCTTGCAGAACGCCAACCGGGGCAAGGACTCCGCCACCCCGGTTCATTTTTCGCTCCCTCCCGCGGATGACAGCGGCCAGAAGCGTGTGCTCGACCTCGACGTGAATACCGCTTCCCTGCAGCCCGGCCCGTACCTGCTGGCGCTGACCCAACTGAACGGCTCCACCCACGAACTGCAGGTCACGGTTCACCCGCCCACGCCCAAACTGACGAACCTGCCGCTGCATGTGAGTGTGGGAGAACCGCAGCAGACCGTCCTGCTGGAGGGCAATGACCTGGAGCGGATTACCCGGATTACGAGCGACAATGCCGAATGGACGCTGGCGCCTGCCGCAGACGGAGAACATCTCAACCAGCGCAGCGCCACCATCAAGCTGCTGCCCAAAGCGCACGCGGGCGAAAAGTTGGGCGCCACATTCGCTGTTAATGGCATGAACGCTCCTGTGCAGGTCAGCGATGCGCTGCAGGTACTGGGGCCCCGTCCGAAAATTCTCAGCGTGAGCCAGTCGTTCGCCAGTCCCGCAGGAGTGCAGTTGCAGAATGGAGAAATCCCCTCAGGCGTGACCGTCAGCTTCGCCGTGCGCGCCGAAAATACCGATTCGCGTCCGGGCGTGCAGTTGCAGTGCAAAGACGACGGCAACACGCGTAAGAGGCTCACGCTGTATCCCGGAGACCGGCAGAACGGCGCGGAACTGGATGGCGCCGGCCAGGGCGTGCTGTTTCTATCGGTAGATCCCGGAGCTGTTGGCCAGTCCGGATGCGAGCTCATGGCCACCCTTGTGGGTGAGCCCACCGGCAATTCGAACACCTATCCGCTGGGGCGCGTGGTCCTGCTGCCCCGGATCGAGAAGTTCACCATTAGCGGCGAACGGGTGGGTGAGTCGCTTTATGCCGGAACTTTGGTCGGGCAGGACCTGGAGTTGATAGACAAAACAGGATGGAACGGCAAACGCGGCTATGAAGCCCAGGGCATCCCCACCCCAGTGCCGGGCAGCGCCGGCGAGCAGACGCTGAAGATTGCCGTGCCCTGGCCGCCTCCGTCACCGCAAGCCCCTCTCTACATCTGGCTGCGTGGGGAAAGAGAAAGCCGGGCTACTAACGCGAAGTATTGAAGGGCAGGAGTGAGTCTCGCGCCAGGACCCCACCCGGTCAGCAGCCCGCGCTCGCCGTTTCGATCGCCCCTTGCGTCGGCTAGAAGTCTTTCCCGAATATCAGCCGCAAGGTCGGAGCCGGCCGCGCGTAAAGACTGGTTTTGATTTCGAAGAAGGTGCCTCGGCGAAATCGCACCCCAGTAAGAATGTTGAATCCGGCATCGAAATCAAAGTTGCCGAAATCAATGTTTCTGCCCTGGCCCTGCTGGCGTTCGAAATTCTGGTGGAGGAAGGTGAGGCCTGGGCCGGCGCCGACGTAGGCCGACCAATTCTGACGGCGCGTTGTAATCGGCAATCGGTAAATGGCTTCCAGGTTTAGCGCAATCAGATCTGTTACCTCTCCCCAGGCAAACTCCGCGTTCGGCCGGAACAGCACGTTACGATTGAAGATCGGCCCCATCTGGGAATGCACGCCGAACAGGAGGAGCTCGGGATCGAGAGCGGCCCCTGCATGCACGCCCAGCCGCCAACGCCGGGCCTCGTGCCTGATTTCGCGCTCCACATCCCGAACCTGTGGTGGAACCGGCGCCGCTGAGGGCGTGACGGTTTTGCCCTGCGCCCTCGGTGCTGCTTCTAACACGGTGACATTGCTCGCGAGCCGCGTGTCCGGCTCCTCTCCTGGAGTGGAGACGACACGCACGCTGGCGCCTGCTGGGATGACGCTCGGCTTCGAGGTGTTGCGGTCAAAAACAAACAAGCGGTACTGGTTATCTTCGGTCCTGACCACCAGCGTTCGACGGCTTGAGGAGACTACGGTTCCTTCCACCGTACTCTCATTTTCCGTCTGCTGCTGGGATGATGACGCGGTTTCTTGAGACACGGCCAGAGGCGATAGCGCACACGCTATCAACAGAGCACAAATACAACGCATTCAAATTCTCCCCAAATTCGCAATTGAGTCGCAGCTTCTTGACCCGTCGAAACAGCCGGTAGGAATCGGAGTTCGGCGTCCCGCAAACAGCAGCCGAAACCAGAGTAGGAAGGCGATACAACCGCCCGGGCCTTCGAACGCGGCGCTTGTACCTTCGATGGGCTGTCTTTCGCGCCGGTTGTGCATGCCCGCAAAAACGCGCTCCCCGGCGCCGGCCGTCAGAAATTCTCTCCGCCCGTTTCTTTCCGGAGAGATTGAGGATCCCAAGCGGCCAAGCATGCTGACACTGCCCATGAGTAGCGTGAATTGCTGCCTGGCGCGAGGTGGAACTCTGGAAGGACAGAGGTGGAACTCAGGAAGGATAAAGACCCGGCTGCAGCCGCAGAGAGTGGACGCCCCCGCACCACCCGGCGCATATCGCATTCGCGCCGGGGATCAGGGAAGGGGGTCGAAGACTTCCGGGCGACTCACAATGCCACCACAAAAAAACCCAGCGCTCACGCGCTGGGTGCAAGCCCGGTAAAGGTCTAAGGAAAATTCAGTCACCGCTGGCAGGCGATTCCACCAGGGCGGCCGGCTCATTTGCTTGTGAATGATGCCCAAAAGCGAAGAGGATGCTGGTTACGGCCGCATAGCTGGCGGCGATTCCCAAGGCCATAGCAGCTACAACCGTGAAGAATAAGGTCGCTAAACTCAGAAACAAGCTCAAGGTTCGGCCCACCTGTTTATTGCCGCAACCGCAAGTAGAAGATGCTCAACCGAGCCGGTCGGATGCATCTCCCGGCGGTGCGGCAGATTACTTCTTCTTTTCCGCGTTCCACACGGTGCGCGAAATGGCGCGCCCGCAGAACGGGCAGAAATTCATCAAGTACAGCTTGGGACGCTCGTCAGGGGAGGCGACGGCGTAGTCCGAATCCACTTCGTTCAAAATGCGCCCAGGCATCCGGTTGCGGGGAGCGTTCAGAATGGCGCCGCCATCCACCGCATCCTGCAACATTTCGCAACAATGCTCGGGCATGGGGCAAACGGCGCGCCCTGAGGCGCATTGCCCACTTTACTCGCGTTGACCTTACCCTCTGTTAACGAATAAGATACGTGAGTAAAATTGCGTTAACTCACTCTCCCTCTTACTAGAGGACCTGTCCAATTACCGAGGTACTAATTCACCCAGGGACCGATGGCGATTACTAAGATTACGGTGCGCGGGGCGCGCCAGCATAACCTTAAAAACATTGACGTTGAGATTCCGCGCAATTCCCTGACCGTGATTACCGGCCTCAGCGGCTCGGGCAAATCCTCCCTGGCTTTTGACACGATTTATGCCGAGGGCCAGCGCCGCTATGTGGAGACCCTCTCTGCCTACGCCCGCCAGTTCCTGGACCAGATGGAGCGCCCGGATGTGGACGCCATTGACGGCCTGAGCCCGTCCATTTCCATCGAACAGAAGACCACCAGCCGCAGCCCGCGCTCCACCGTGGGCACCATCACTGAAATTTACGACTACCTGCGCTTGCTCTACTCCTCGATCGGCGTGCCCCATTGCCCCAATTGCGGCCAGGCCATCAGCCGGCAATCCGCCGACCAGATCGTGCAGCGCGTGATGCAACTCACGCCCGAGGACCGCGTCATGGTCATGGCGCCTATCGTGCGCGGCCGCAAAGGCGAATTCAAAAAGGAAACGGAGAAGTTGGCCCAGCAGGGCTTCACTCGCGCCCGTGTGGATGGCGAACTGGTCAACCTGGAAGATGATCTCCGCCTCGATAAGCGCAAGAACCACACCATCGAGGTGGTGATTGACCGCTTGCTGGTGAAGCCCGGCATCGAGCAGCGCCTGGAGAATTCCATCAACACCGCCATGAAGCTGACAGACGGGCTGGTGCAGGTGGCGGTCGTGGGCGGCGATGAGCGCCTCTACTCCGCCAAGCTGGCTTGCCCTGATTGCGGTATCAATGTGCCCGTGCTGGAGCCGCGCTCCTTCTCCTTCAACAGCACCTACGGGGCCTGCCCCGAATGTCATGGCCTGGGCAGCAAGTACGACTTCGACCCGGCCAAAATCATTGTGGACTGGTCCAAGCCCCTGCTCGATGGCGGCCTCGGACCCGGCTCCGGCTCCTCCTATCTGCAGCACATGCTGCAGCTCGCGGCCGCCGCCCACGGTTTCGACCTGAACACGCCCTTCGAAAAACTGCCGGAAAAGGTACAGGACCTGGTCCTCTATGGCGAGCCCGCCAAGCGCAATGGCGGCCCGCGTATGGGCTTTCGCGGCGTGCTCGCTTACCTCAACAGTTCTCTGGAAGAAGCCTCGTCAGACAGCTACCGCGAATGGCTGCTCAATTACATGTCAGCCACCCTCTGTCCCGCCTGCCATGGCAAGCGCCTGCGCCCGGAGAGCCTGGGCGTGAAGGTGAACGGCATGTCCATTGCCGATTTCACGGCGCTGCCGGTTTCGCGCGCGCTGACCGTGGCGGCGAACGTCAAGCTGGCCGGACGCGAGCAACTCATAGCCGGACGCATCGTGCATGAGGTGGTGGAGCGCCTGCAGTTCCTGGACGCCGTGGGGCTCGGCTACATTTCGCTCGACCGCTCAGCGTCCACGCTTTCCGGCGGCGAAGGGCAGCGCATCCGCCTGGCCACCCAAATCGGCTCGCGCCTGCGCGGCGTGCTCTATGTGCTCGACGAGCCTTCCATCGGCTTGCACCACCGTGACAATGGCCGCCTGCTCACCGCGCTGGAATCTCTGCGCGATTTGGGCAACACGGTGCTGGTGGTGGAACACGACGAAGAGACCATCCGCCGCGCCGACTACGTCATTGACCTCGGCCCCGGCGCCGGACGCCATGGCGGCCACCTGGTCGCACACGGCACGCCGCAGGACATCATGCGCGCGCCCGAATCACTCACCGGGCAGTACATTTCCGGCAAAAAGCACATTCCCATGCTGCCCGACCGCCGGCAGCCCAACACGAACGCCATCACCGTGCTGAGCGCGCGGGAAAATAACCTGAAGAATCTCGATGCTACCTTTCCCCTAGGCGTTATGACCGTGGTCACCGGCGTTTCAGGTTCCGGAAAGTCCACCCTGGTCAACGACATCCTGTATCGCGCCCTGGCCCGCCATCTCTATCATTCACGCGAGAATCCCGGCGAGCACAAGGCCATCGTGGGCATGGAAAGCATTGATAAGGTCATCCAGATTGACCAGTCGCCCATCGGCCGTACCCCGCGCTCGAATCCCGCCACCTACACGGGAGTGTTTACCCAGATTCGCGATCTCTACGCCATGCTGCCGGAATCGCGCGAGCGCGGCTACAAGGCGGGCCGCTTTTCTTTCAATGTGCCCGGCGGGCGCTGCGAGGCGTGCCAGGGGGAAGGCCAGCGCCGTATCGAGATGAATTTCCTGCCCGACGTGTATGTGCTGTGCGAGGTGTGCGGGGGCAAGCGCTATAACCACGAGACGCTGGCGGTGAAGTACAACGGCAGCTCCATCGCCGACCTGCTGGAGACTCCGGTCTCGGATGCGCTGCAGATCCTGGAGAACATTCCCCAGGTGCGGCAGAAGCTGCAAACGTTAGTGGATGTCGGCTTGGGCTACATTCACCTGGGCCAGTCGGCGGTGACGCTTTCCGGCGGCGAAGCGCAACGCATCAAGCTGGCCCGTGAACTTAGCAAGCGTCAGACCGGCCGCACCCTCTACCTGCTGGATGAGCCCACCACCGGTCTACACTTCGATGACGTGAAGAAACTCCTCGACGTGCTGCACCGCCTTACCGACCTCGGCAACACCATCATCATCATCGAACACAACCTCGATGTAATCCGCAATGCTGACTGGATCATTGACCTGGGCCCCGAGGGCGGCGAGCACGGCGGCCGCATCGTCGCCCAGGGCACACCCGAACAGGTGGCGCGGCAGAAGAAATCGTTTACCGGGCAGGCACTGGCCGAGTATTTCGGGCGCGACGGGAACGAGCGGCTGCCGGCGGTGGGGAATCTGTAACGATTGATTTGAAAGGGCACGGCTTCAGCCGTGCCGCTCGCCGTAAGAAATGTGAGGGCTTTAGCCCTGTGCAGACGCCGGATTGAAAAGCTGCCACTTCCAATCACAACTTGCCAACTGCAAATCCGGCTCAGTTCCCCAGGATGAGCGCATTGACCAGCGTCAGCCCCATCAGCACCACGGCCATCACCAGCAGGAATATGCCGAGTTTTCGATAAGGCCAGCTCAGCTGCGCCTCCCCGTCATCTCCCCCGAGAACCGCCACAAACGTTCCCATCATAATTCCGGCCGTCCCGATCATCCACGCCATGGCTCGTTCCCAACCATGCTCTATGACGAATCGTGCGTGGCTGGAGATGCCCGCTGCTGGCGCATTCACCGGGCTTCGCGCATTTTCTGCTTGCCAATTCATCCAGCCCGAAGTGCGAAACAGTTTTTGGCGCGGGGGTCAGCCCTGGAGAACCGCGACCGAGCAACAGCGAAGGCGTACGCATCGAAAGTAAAGCGCTGTGGCGGCGTCCGCGCCGGAATCCTGAGGAATCACTGCCGGGAGAACGGGAGAACACAACAGGAGGGTTGATGCGGCCGGAATTTTTTGCCCACAAAAAACTTCGGGGACGCTCATCGCGTCCCCGGTATGCTTCATGCGAAGCTCTTAGTGCTTCTTCGCTTTCTTCTTTGCTTTCTTCTTAGCTGCCATTGAACTATTCTCCCTTCCATTCATCATGGAATTTGCAACGGTGCTCTGTTGCAACTGATTGATGTATAGAGTCATTGAAAAACGATGTCAAGAGAAAAATCACTTTCTGGTGAGTAGAACCATACCGTTTCCAAGTACCTTGGTAACGGGAGAATGGTCGGATCAAAAATTTCCTTAGCTGATTTTGCCGCGTCTGCGTTTTTCTGCTGCTCTTCAGCCGTGCGGTTGGCTTCGATTCGCCGTGTCCAGCATCCTATAATGTGTAGTTCGCAAGTCTGCGCCAGGAGCTCTGTATGCCCGCACTCGAAGAGGTCGTCATCATCTCCGGGGTCCGCACTCCGGTAGGAAAATTCCAGGGATCGCTTTCCGATTTCAGCGCCACGCAGCTGGGCGCGATGGTGGTGCGCGAGGCGGTGAAGCGCGCCAACCTCGATCCCAAGCAGGTGAACGAGTGCATCATGGGCAACGTGGTCTCCGCCGGGCTGGGACAGAATCCGGCGCGCCAGGCGGCGCTGTTTGGGGGGCTGCCGCCGGAAGTGGGCGCCATGACCATCAACAAGGTGTGCGGCTCCGGCCTGAAAGCGGTGGCGCTCGCGGCCCAGGCTATCCAGACCGGCAACAGCGAAATCGTGATGGCCGGCGGCATGGAGTCCATGACCAACGCCCCTTACCTGCTGCCGCAGGCGCGCAAGGGCTACCGCCTGGGCAATGCGCAGATCGTGGATTCCATGGTGAACGATGGCCTGTGGGACGTGTACAACAACTACCACATGGGCAATACCGGCGAGAACGTAGCCGAGAAGTATCACGTCACCCGCGAAGAGCAGGATGAGTACGCACTCAACTCCCACCGCAAGGCCGTGGCCGCCATCAAGGAGTGCCGCTTGAAGGCACAGATCCTGCCGGTCGAAATCCCGCCCAAGAAGAAAGGCGCGCCGCCGGTCATTTTCGACAAGGATGAATCGCCGCGCGAGGATACCAGCATCGAAGCTCTGCGCGCCCTTAAGCCAGCCTTCAAGAAGGATGGCACCGTGACTGCGGGCAATGCTCCCGGGGTGAACGACGGCGCCGCCGCCGTGGTCGTAACCAGCGCTCGCCGGGCTAAGGAGCTCGGCGCCAAGCCCATGGTGCGCATCGTCGCCCAGGCCACCAGCGGGGTGGATCCCAAGTGGGTGATGATGGCGCCCGTGGACGCCATCCGCCAGATCTGGAAGAAGACCGGCTGGAAAAACGAGGAAGTTGATCTTTACGAACTCAATGAAGCCTTCTCTGTGCAGTCGGTCGCCATCCTTCGCGAGCTCAGCCTCGATCCCGACAAGGTCAACGTGAATGGCGGAGCGGTGGCGATCGGACATCCCATCGGCGCCAGCGGCGCGCGTGTGCTGGTGACGCTCATCTACGAAATGATCCGGCGCGACGTGCACAAAGGAATCGCCGCCCTCTGCCTCGGCGGCGGCAATGCCGTGGCCATGGCCGTCGAGCGCTGACTAGGTAGTTGGGGACGGGGTTCGCTCCGTCCAAGGCAGGTCGTAGATCCGCCTGAGCCTTCGCCAGACGCGTGGGGACAGCCGCCCTCGGCTGTCCGGCGAGCGTAGTTCGCCTTCCGCCAAATGGTCCGTTGCACCGTGGAAGCCCACGGCTTTAGCCGTGGGATCAATCACGAAATCTAAATTGGGCTTTAGCCCCTGTGGAATTCTTTCCCACGGGCAGCGGCGAAAGAATGTAGCCCCGGGCGCAAGCCCGGCGAACCGGCACAAACGAAATTGGAGTCCCATCGGGGCGAAAGCAGAAAACCGAACAGCATTTGTAAAAAGCGTGCCGCAAACGCGCGCTTTCTGCTTACAATTTAAGTCGCACCTGTTCCGCGGAGGTCAACATGCTCCGCCCGCGTCCGTTTGGACTTACGCTCGGCGCGCTGCTGGCGCTTCTCCTCACCTTGACGGTGAGCGCCCAAACAGCAAAGCCGAGCCCTCCCAGGAAAGTGCGCACCGCCGACAAGCCCAAACTCACGCCCCAGCAGCAGACCGGCCTCAGCATCCTTGAGCAGCAGGTCGGCGTGGCCAAAGGTCTTTCCCCCGTCGTGCGCGCCTTTGCTTCAATGGAAATTGCCCGCGGCTATGAGAAGCTCGATCGGCACAAGGCACTCTCCGCGCTGCGCGACGCCTTTCAGGCCAGCCAGTCGATAGAAGACTCTGACCCGAAAACATCCAACAAAACCTGGGTACAGGGGCAGGTCGTAGCTCGCCTGGTCGCGCTCGACCCCGCCTACTGCGAACAACTCGTCCCCCGGCTCGCCGGGCCCCCACGCAGCGCCGCCATAAACCGGCTGATCATGTACCACACACGCAAGAAGCAGTTCGCCCAGGCGATTGCTTTGCTCGGTCAGTTAGGTGACGAGGAGTTCCCGTACATCATCGGCAGCAATCTAGTGGCAGCCTTGCCCCCGGAGATGGCCGCCGACAAACAGAACCTGTTCGCCCAGGCACTGGCCAGCTTCAGCCAGCACGAACACAAAAACGAGGCTGGACCGGGTGATTTTGGCACTTTTATCAGTCGCACTTGGCGGGGCCTCCCGCCCGACATGGTTCTGCAGGCCATTGATGAAAGTCTGAAGCAAGCTCGCCAATCGGATACCGATCTGCAAATCACGGTCGGAGCCGAGAAAGGCTCCGCCTCCTTCAGTTCGATTTATCAATACACTCTCTTTCAGCTGATGCCCATCCTGCGTGTCCTCGATTCCGACCGCGCGGAAAGCCTGCTGCAGGAGAATCGCGATGTACAGAGCGCAGCCAAGCAATATCCCAACGGCCTGCAATCGCTCGATCCCGAGAATGGCATACCCGATTCCATCACCATGCGCCTGCCCTCCAACAGCGGCGAGTTCACCGCCGACGACCGCTACGATGACCAACCGCAGTCTCAGATCCGGCAAATCATCGCCCAAGCCGAAAGGGATCCCAAGCAGGCGCTGGCCGCCGCCATGTCTCTGCCCGACTTTCACAACACGCGCGCCTTGGCACTGCTAAAACTGGCGGGCGCGATCTTGAAGACCAGCCCAGGCTACGCCGACAATGCACTCGATGAGCTGATGAAAATCATCCCCTCCATTCAGCGGGACATCGTTCAATTCGATATGCTGGCTGGGGCCGGCGATGACTACCTCAAACTGGGCAACACTGAGTCTGCCAAGAAGGTCGTGGACCAGGGCTTCAGGCTAGCCGAGAAACTCTATGCCACCGATACCGACGCCGACGATCCCAACCAGGCGTTCAAAGCCATGTGGCCTTCCACGTCTGCCTGGCGCCGTTTCGTTGCCCTTGCAACCCGCATTTCTCCGCAAACCGCCCTGCAGGCCATCAACAGCATCCCCGATCCCGAAATCCAGGCGCTGGAAACCATCGCCCTCGCCGACTCCCTGCTGGGCGCGCCGCCCGCAACGCAAATGGTAGCGGTCAAAACCAAATCGAAAAACAGCTACATGGTCGGCCTGCAATAAGCAACCGCCAGGCAGCAATTTTTCGTGAGGTGGGCGCCTGAAGTTCCTTGCTAAGAGCATTTTTGTGGCGCGGGTGCCCCAGTCCGCGAAACGCCTTCATCTGCTGGGTGCCCTACATTTGCACGCACCATACAACTGCTGGCGCCATCCTGAATTCGGCGCGCGCAAATGTGGGGAATTCTTGTCCTTCACCGCGAACCGGGGTGCGGTTTCCAATCACACAATTACCCGATTACACAATTACTCAATTCCCCCGAGTCACCCCTTCCCGTGACTGCAATCACTTCCGCCCCGGGGGGAATCTGCTATTTGTGGCCTGTAGCCCCCCGACATGCTTTTCAAAACATTGAGTGCGGCGGTCTATGGCATTGACGCCAATGTGGTCGAAGTTGAGGTTGATGTCTCCGGCATCAAAACCAACGAAGACCATTTTGTGACCGTTGGCTTGCCCGATGCCGCCGTGCGCGAAAGCCGCGAGCGCGTGCGCTCCGCCCTCAAGAACTGCGGCTACGATATTCCGCCCACCCACATCACCATCAACCTGGCTCCGGCCGATATCAAGAAGGAAGGCTCCGGCTTCGACCTGCCGATGGCGCTGGGCATTGTGGGCGCCTATGGCGGGCTCACCGCGAAAGAAATCCCCGACTACGTCTTCGTGGGCGAGTTGTCTCTCGATGGAGGCGTGCGCGGAGTGCGCGGCGCTTTGCCCATTGCGATTGCCGCCCGCGGCAAGAAAATCGCCCGCCTGGTCGTACCCGAAATCAACGCCCGCGAGGCTGCCGTCGTTGCCGGCGTGGGCGTTTATCCCGTGCGCTCGCTGATGGACGTAGTGGGCCTCGTGAATGGCAAGAACGGCATTCCGCCGATCACCGTCGATTCCGACGCGGTGCTGCAGGAAGCACAGCAATACGCCGTGGACTTTAAGGATGTACGGGGGCAGCAAACCGCCAAGCGCGCCCTGGAGGTGGCCTGCGCCGGCGGCCACAACATTCTCATGATCGGCCCGCCCGGTTCCGGTAAAACCATGCTGGCCAAGCGCATGCCCACCATTTTGCCGCCCCTTACCTTCGAAGAGGCGCTCGAAACCACCAAAATCCACAGCGTGGCCGGGGTGCTCGATCCGAACGCCGGCCTGGTGGGGGTCCGCCCTTTTCGCGCTCCCCACCACACCATTTCCGATGCCGGCCTGATTGGCGGAGGCGTGATTCCCCGCCCCGGTGAAGTTTCCCTGGCGCACAACGGCATGCTCTTCCTCGATGAACTGCCTGAATTTCCCCGTAACGTGTTGGAAGTAATGCGCCAGCCACTGGAGGACGGGACGGTTTCGATCGCCCGCGCTGCCATGTCCCTCACCTTTCCGGCGCGCTTCATGCTGGCGGCAGCCATGAATCCCTGCCCCTGCGGGTTCTTCAATGACCGCAGCCGCGAGTGCCACTGCACCCCGGCCATGATCCAGCGC
>JAICWP010000045.1 GCA_025934735.1 Terriglobales bacterium
ATACTGCGGGCGCTCGGACTTGCGTGGGACGTCAAGGTGCAGAAACTCGGTCGTGATGAGGACAAGCCCATGGCAGTTCCGCGGGGTCCTGTGACCAAAGCGGAGGGAGGATGTGTCCTGTCATCCCAGCTGTAACCCAGTAGTCTGCCAGCCATATCGTCTACCGCGAATCGCAAACAGCTGAGATTTATTAATTCTCCTGGCAGCACTTTGTGAGGCTAACCTGGACACAGGCGGCCGGCGAGGGCAGTTTTAGGCCAGCCTCGCTGACAATCGTTGAAAGATGCGGATGAGTGGCTGCGTGGCGCATTCGATCGGCTGCAAAGACTCGTGTAAAGAGCTTTGCTCGATGGAGTGGAACCGGAGTGAGCTGTTTTGCACAGTTTTCGAGGTGCAACCTGTTCGATCATCTCAATCGCGAGGAAGCACTTCGTCCCGAAACTGAGAAGCTGGCCGTCGAACCGCAGGTACGCGTAGCCGGATATTTCCGTTTCCCGGTACGAGGCACAGGCCGACTCGCGCCGATGTTGCAGGTAGCTGAAAGCCAGCGTTCGAAGGAGCCCATGTCGCCGCAACTGCGTTTCTCCGCGATTAGGGTCGGCTTCGATGGCCCTCCTGCGGCCATGGGCATTCGGACGACGAAAGGCAGGAGTGATGAGGGTCCAACTGGTCAATCCCAGCGACAATTCGTTTGGTACAGCCGTCATTACGCCGCGATGGCTGTTCGTCCTGGCGGCAGCAACGCCAGAATCGGCAGGGGACCCCATCCTTGTCGATGAGTCGCTGGACAAGATTGTGCCGGAAAGCATCAGCCCAGGAGACGTTGTCGGCATTAGCGTGCATACCGGCAATGCGCTGCGCGGATACCAGGTGGGTCGGATGGCGCGGGAGCGTGGCGCCTGGGTGGTGTACGGAGGCATTCACGCCACTCTGTTTCCGGAAGAGGCTTTGGAGCGCGGCGCGGCGCACGCGGTGGTGAAAGGCGATGGCGACGTGGTGTGGGGCACGGTGGTGAGAGATTGCCTTGCCGGGAAGCCCAGCGGAATCTACGAAGGGGGACGCATCGCCGGCGCCGACTTCCTGCCCGCCCGATGGGATCTGATTCAGCCGGACAAGTACATGTGGGCATCCGTGCAGACCATTCGGGGATGTCCGAAGCACTGCTCGTTTTGCAGCGTGTGGCGGACGGATGGACAACAGCCGCGGCAGCGGCAATATCAGAAAGTAATCGACGAAATCATAACCCTGCGGCGCCTCGGCTTTCGCTTCATCGCGCTGGCCGACGACAATTTCTATCCGGTGACGCTGAAAGATCTGCGCCTGGCCCGGGAACAGAACAATCTTGCCAAAGTCGAAGAGCTGACGGCTATCCGCGCGGAGCGCTTCCATCTGATGGCGGAGCTGGCACGGCTGCCCAGGGACATGGTCTTCTTTACCCAGATCACGATGGAGGCGGGGGAAGATGGCGACTATCTCGACGCCATGCGGAAGGCAAATATTAAGGGTGCTCTGGTGGGAGTGGAAGCGGTAACCCCGGAGGGCCTGAAAGCGGTCTTCAAAGATTGGAACTGCTCAGGCGTAGCGCTGGCGAACCGGTTGCAGACCTTCAGACAGCATGGCGTGCATGTGCTCGGCTCGTTCATCTTCGGGCTGCCCACCGACACGCCCGCGACCTTCGACGCGACAGTGGAAATGGCGATGAAAGCAGGCGTCACCTTTGCGCAGTTCGTGATGATGACTCCATTCCCGGGCACTGTGGATTTTGGCAAATGGGAAAAGCAGCAGTCTCTGGCTCCCACCATGGTTAGCGATGTGCCGATCACGCGCTATTGGCTCATTCCGGCGGAAGTGCGGCCGAAAATGTTTACGCCGCACCCGACCATGAGCTCGGATGAGATTCGAGAGCGCACTCAGCGGGTATGGGACCGGTTTTATACCTGGAGTGCGATCTGGCACAGATCGGCGTGCACGCCCACGCTGCGGGCCAGACTCGGATTTATATTTCTCTCGAAATTGTACCGGCAGATGTATGCAGGAACAGGAATCTCGACCGACAGCGCGCGACGCAACAAATCAAAACAATGGGCGCGGTGGACAGCCAGGCTATGCAGGAAGCTGTTTCAGGCGAAGCCGATGCCGGATTTGCAGTTTCCGGCCTGGGGATTGCCAGGCGAATCGCGGCACTCCGCTCGGTGGAGCGAAAATCAAAGAGATAGGAGCCCGTTCATGGTGATCCCGAAGAGCTGAAGATATACAGAGCTTATTCGGGCAATTGAAACCGGCCGGTTCTTTTCCAGGGGGGACCATTTTCTCCTGTTCGTTTCGACCTGCAATTCGGCAGCGCCAGCGTATGCGGGGCCCAACACTATTTGTTTAGTGGGGAAAGAAGCCACGGTGGGGCTCCTCGCCGCCGCCGCCGCCGTCGCCGCCTTTGCTGAGGGACTCTATAGCGGCGGTCCTTGGCGTCTCCGTCGTGCTGCGGATCACGGCGGAGCAGATTGCTGCGGGTTGTGAATAAGGAGGTTGTACCGGCGGAATTGCGATCAACCTGCACTGGTCGGGGAACCACGCCGCGGACGAACCGCGGAAGTGCTCGATCCTGATTTGTAGGAGCCTACTGAGAACCGCATGGACCATTCTTCAGACACTGTCTCGGGACGCGGTGAGGTGCGAATTGGCTGAGGTGGGATTCCGTCAGTCTCGACGAACCCGGCGACTCACAAAGCTACGTGCTCCCACAGGTCCGATCTCGACGCGAAACAATCGCCGAGCGCGGTCAAAACTGACCAGCATTACTGGTCGCGCGGTGTCATTGTTGAGAAAAGAGGCTCATTCGCTCTCCGCACTCCCTGTGCGGCACGTTGTTGCTCGCCGCCCTCCCAGGAGTTACATCTCCTTCATAACCTTCCCCGCAATCTCACACCTTCCGACGCCTCTGAAGCGGGTCCACTGGAGAGTGGACCCACCACTCCTAAGGAGTGATGTCGTCCGCTGTCGTGGATCTGCATCACAAACGTCGCAACTCCCCTGTCCAATTCCAGGCAGACCAGGCCGCTCACAACGTGAGCAAATCAGCTCCATGCACGCCCATAGCATCCTCGTCACATTGAAGTTCGTGATCCAGGCTTCAGCACAGAAATATCAGCAGGGCTATCGCGGCGGCGCTCATGATGAGCGCACAAGTCCAACCCAGAGTTTGCATGCCACGTGAATTGATGCGATCCCCCATTACCCTCCGATTACTCGTCAGCAGCACGATCATAATGACCAGGGGCGGAGCAAGCAGACCATTTAAGATGGCAGACCAGAACAGCATCTTCACTGCATTAAGACCAGCAAAGTTAAATGCAAGCCCCACGAGTATCGCTATCGCAAGCACAGCATAAAACCTACGCGCCAGTTGAGGCCTGACATTGAGAGAGGCCGCCCTCCACTTTGCTCCTTCCGCGATTGCATACGCGCAGGAGCCTCCCAGGACTGGCACAGCAAGCATCCCCGTTCCGATTAATCCCAACGTGAAGAGCCAGTATGCGCCTTTTCCCGCGAGCGGGCGCAGGGCCTCGGCAGCCTCCTTTGCCGTTTCAATATTCTTCAAGCCGTGTGCGTTCAGCGTTGCAGCGGTAGTCAGAATCAGGAAGTACATTACCAGATTGGAAAAAAACATTCCCGTGATGACGTCTCTCTTTGCGATCCGGAGCTCTTTGTTCGTCGAACCGCGCCTTTGGGCCACGGTGACTTTGCCATGCTCTCGGTCTTCTTCGACCTCCTGCGCGGCTTGCCAGAAGAATAGGTAAGGGGAAATTGTGGTTCCCAGAATTCCGACCAGGACAGCGATATAGTCCCTGGTCCACTCAACATGTGGAATAAACGTCGCTCGCGCAACTGCAGTCCAATCGGGGCGCGACAGGAATGCTGTAATGACATACGCGAATAGAACCAGGGTCAGCCACTTGAAGACGCGGGCCATTACTCGGTACGATGTCCAGAACAAAAGCCCAGTGATCAAAACGGCAAACAATGGCGTCCAGAAATAGGCACGGATTCCGGTGACCATCTGCATCGCATCTGCCATGCCGCCGAGATCGGCACCAATATTAAAAATGTTGGCGACAATTACTAATGTGCAGGCGAACCATAAAAGCCACCGGGGATAATGGGTACGAATCGCGCTCGCAAGCCCGGAGCCTGTCACCATTCCGAGCCGTGCACACATTAGCTGAACAGCTGCCATGAGCGGGAAGGACAAAAGAGCAGTCCACAACGTTGCATAACCATAGGCCGCGCCCGCAACAGAGTAGGTCGAGATGCCCGATGGATCATCATCCGCCGCTCCGGTGATCAACCCGGGACCAAGTTCTGCAAAAAACCTCTGCAAACGATCGGGTGACGCGG
>JAICWP010000027.1 GCA_025934735.1 Terriglobales bacterium
ACGCGCGTGGGGATGGTCCGCTTTGTTCTTAGAGACTTTTCTGGGATACTTTGTTCTCCCCACGCGCGGGGGGATGGTCCGTTGCCGTTGGAGCGCAGCAGCAGGGGAGCGTAGTTCTCCCCACGCGCGTGGGGATGGTCCGGCGATGGCCGACTTCTTCCACCAGGCCTACGGGTTCTCCCCACGCGCGTGGGGATGGTCGGGATGCGCTTGGCTGCAGTAGCAGATACCTAAGCCATCGCCGGGGAGTCCAGCCCAGCGCGGTTGCCCCCAAAAGCTGCTTGGTTCCGAACGCCTGTCTGCGCATTGCGAGCCTTGAAAGAAAACCCCTATACGACAGTCCGTCCAGCACAATTTAGTGCAAAGTGCTTTGCAGGAAACCAGCAGGGGGAGAGGGGTTGCGCAAACTAGCAGTAAAGGGGGCCTGGCCATGCGTAAGCTAGCAGAGAGCGGGGCACCAAAGTCGTGCCCCAACTGGCATCTTTAAGAAGTACTCCCCATGGCGCTATTTCTTTGGAATAAGAAAATCTTGCTATAGGAATTTCATGTCCAGAGGAAAACCCGCCGGGCGCTTCAGGACGAAGCAGGAGACGGAGAGAAAGCAGACTCTTGTCCCAAGCCTCCTCATGGTGCAAGGCAATAAGCAATAGTGCACGGCATATGCCCTACTTCCTGATTCTTCGCTGCCATTGTTACGCCCCCTGGACCGGCCCTTGGGAGCTTGCCACGGATGAATACGGGGAACTGGTTACGTTTCCCAGCCGAGAGGAGGCGGACGAATGGATCAAGGATTGGGGCCTTGCATCCCTCAGCCGCAATGAGTATGCCCGCGATTACAAGCTCATCGAGGGCACTGTTGATCCTGAGGCGACCCACGTCGAGCGCAGGCTTGCCAAAGCGCGACCCCGATAGTTCGCCCAAAGTTTCGTTTCACACTCGGAAGTAATCCCCCCAATCCTCCTGTTATGGCCCGGCAGGTATCCAAAGCGGTAAAGGAGCGAGCATCGGAATAAGCGAGAATTACCAAATGGCAACAACGGCAGGCGACCCGAGAGGAAGCACAGCAGCATTCTCAGGGCAACAAGGTCCAGGGGATGATGGGTACCGACAGAACGCAACTGGGCAGGTTCCGAAGCGAGCGGAAGAAGTGGACGATTTCCTTCGCGGACTGAACCAACTGTCGCTCGACAATATGGCCGCTATATTTCGCGAAGCGGGCATCAGACCGCATCCGAAGGTTGCGGAATTTCTTGAAAAAGTGCTCAATCGGTTGCAGCAGTTTCACGCCCAAGCCGATATTGAGGCGCTGCAGCAAGCGGGCATCGCCAGAGAAATGGTTGCCATTGTGGTTATGGGAATCGAGATGGGCGCTGCATGCACCGATCTAAAAAAGACATTTGGTGGCAAGAGGGCACGGCAGCGGGAGCAAGACTTGTTGGTGGGCCCGGTTCGTTTCCTGGTGAGACTTGGCGAGTTCTGGGGTAAAGCCGCCGACGTGATGCCTGCCGAGATGGTTCCCAGTCCGATGGTCGTGACAAAGGGGCTTCAGTTCTATGCCGACATACTTAACCAGCGAGAGTGGAATCTATCGGTTCACAGGCGTGAATTCCTTATTGGATGTAGTCAAGTATGCCTTTGCCGGTTTCGTGAAGCGGGTTACGGGCACCTACCATGACCGCGAGGTGTCTGCCGTGATCGGGGCGGCCCTTCAAAATTCCGATTACCACATGGAAGCCCACCGCTTCTGGAGAAAGCGGATGTACGACCGCTTAGAACGAACTGTTCCCGCTGTCGCATTGGCGTTGCAGGCTGCGAATACCGTGCTGCTTGAGTAGTTAAGCTGCCACCCGAAGTACATGTTCCCAAGATACGTACAGTTGCTGCAGAAATAGGCGAATGCCGCTCTGTTGCCGAGGACCTGTGGCAGGCACAATGGCCCGCAACACAGATATCGGCAACGGCCATGGAGCACCTGTACACACCTGCGGAAATCGCCAAGATTCTGCGGGTGAGCGAAGACACGGTTTATCGCATTTTCGAGCGGGAGAAAGGCGTAATAGTGCTTCAGCCCGCGTCGCGGCTTGCGATGCCGACAGCGAGAGCGAAGAAGCTGGGACGCTATCGCACACTTCGCATCCCAGAAGTCGTCCTACGACGCGTTCTCGATAGATATAGAGTGCAGTAACTGCTTAGAAACTGACCGCCAGCATCAGGAACCGGCAAAGCCGTGAAGCGTAACACGTGTCTGAAGTTGAACGACGTTGAAGTTACGGAGTCGTAGCCGTTTTCCCGCAAGGAGCCGCGAGAGGTGTCTTGGATACGCTTGGCTCGTCATCAACGACGAGGACTACGAGTTTTCGAGTGAGGCGTATCGTGGGTCTTGTCACCAAAGGTGACAAGACACCTAAATCTTACCACCGCTTCGCACCTGGGGGGACGACGTTGGATTCAGCCTGCCTTGGTGCCGGTCCAAGCAGATCGGACCCTTGTGCTTGCGAGATTTTTACCGTAAACCAATGGCTGCTGCCGCAGCCCGCAAAGACTTCTGATGAGCCTCTTTAACCCGGATCGTGAGCCGCTTCTGCCGGGCGATCATGAAGGGGGCGTAGTGCTGTTGCGTGATCTGGATATTGCTGTGTCCCAGAAGGGCCGCCACATCTTCCGTGCTCAGGTCGTTCAGGAAGCACCACTGCGCAAAGGTGTCGCGCAGCATGTGGCTGTGAAAGTCCATCGCATTGCCGTTTTCGTCCTTCAAGGCCGCAGCCTTCGACAGCTTGCGGAACAGGTCGCCCCATTTCTTGATCAAGTTGTCCAGTTGCGCTTCTTTCGTGGGTATACCGCTCACAAAGAAGTACCGGGGATTGTCGTTCTCAAGCACAACCAGCTCCCGGCCGATTTCCGGGCTGATGGTACAGAAAACGTCTACCCCGGTCTTGGCTCGCCTGAGGAATACCCGGTACCAGCCGTCCTCATCCTCTTGCAGCTTCGTGCGCTCCAGCGTGACCGCATCCTTAATGGCCAGACCGCTCCAGCGCATCAGGAGAATCAAGGCACGAAGCTTCTTGCGCTGCTCGGGCGTGCTCTCGCCGTTGACCTTGGAGATGGCGTTCAGTACCTGCTCGAACTGCTCATCGGCGAGGGCGAGCGTTGGCTTGCGGTCGTTGTTCTTGATCTTCCGCAAGCCTTTTGCCGGGTCTTTGATGATGAGGTCATGCTCATAGCACCACTTGAAGAACCCCTTCACCCGGCTCTGAGCCTTGATCTTGGTCGATGCCTCGCCCTTCCACTCCGAGCGCCATTGCTCCAGGTGCGTGAGAGTGATTTCGTTGATATACCGCAGCCCGTTGCAGTTCGCGAACTCAACCAGGCGCTTCTCGAACCAGACAACCAGCTTACCGATGGACTTTTCTTTGTAGCCCTCATCACGCTTGGTTTGGAGGAATTGCTCAATCGCATCGGCAATCGTGACGCGCGTGATCTTTTCAGGCTCGGGCTTGCCCTCGGCGATGGCTTGGAAATTCGCCTGCTTCGCCCGCGCTCTGCGGTATGCCTCCTCCTCGTCATTTCCAGCCGCTTCCTTGTGCCGCTTGCCGCCCTCGGACCAAATTAGCAGCTTGGGGCAGGAGCAGCTATTGCGGGTGCTGTCCGTCCACTTGCAGCCCTTCGTGGTCAGTGTGCCGCTCTTCAGGCGCTTGCCGTTCTCGTCTACCCCGTAGTAGTCCTTGCGATGCTCGGTGCGGACGTTGACGACCGGCACAGCACGCGCCCGCTTGCCCCGGCGGATGAGCGGCTGTGCTGCTATGCTTCGTTCGAGTTGCTCTTTGCCCTGATCAACTGTTAGCGTTTCCAATGCTCGGTCCCCGCATTTGACGTCCGTAAAAGGACCGGCAAATACGAGGCGATTTTGACAACGGCTTGTAACTCCTTCAAGATAACCGTGGTAACTGCTAATCGGATGTCGTGCCATACGTCCCGGAGGGACGGCACAGTGCCTGAGGATCCTCATGGAATTGAATGCAGCCGCTAATCACGTGCTTGCGGGACCAGTTGTTCGTGATTTCCTACAGCGTGCACGACTTCGACAATGAGCCATACTACAAGGATGCGAAAGCCACTAATGCAGCCATTCGCCTACGCCTTCGCCTTCCCTGCCACCTCCCCGTGATAGTTCAGCGCCCTTAATCCCAAAAACCTCGCACCCTCGCCCAGCTCTTCTTCGATGCGCAATAGCTGGTTGTACTTGGCAATGCGGTCGGTACGCGAGGCCGACCCTGTCTTGATCTGACCGGCAGCCGTGGCCACGGCAAGATCGGCGATGAACGTGTCTTCGGTCTCGCCGGAGCGATGCGAGATCACGGCGGTGTAGCCGTTGCGCTGCGCCAGATCCATAGTGTTCAGCGTCTCGCTTACGGTTCCGATCTGGTTGAGCTTAACCAGGATGGAATTGCCCACCTTCTGCTCGATGCCCTGCCGCAGCCGCTTAATATTGGTAACGAAAATATCGTCGCCCACCAACTGGATGCGCCCGCCCAGTTCCTGCGTCAGCATCTGCCAGCCCTTCCAGTCATCTTCGGCCAGCCCATCCTCCAGCGACACGATGGGATACTGCCGCGCCCACTCGCTCCAGTAGCGCACCATCTCCTCCGAGCTCTTCCCCGACTTGTCTGATTTTTTGAAGACGTACTTGCCGTCCTGGTAGAACTCGCTGGCGGCGGGGTCAAGCGCGATGGTCACCTGCGCACCCGGCTTGTAGCCGGCCGCATTGATGGCCTCCAGCACCATTTCGATCGCCTCGACGTTCGACTTCACGGAAGGTGCGAAACCGCCTTCATCCCCAACTGCCGTGTTATAGCCGCGTTTCTTCAACACTCCCTTTAAGGTATGGAAAACTTCCACGCCCCAACGCAACGCCTCAGAAAACGAAGGCGCGCCCACCGGCATGGCCATGAATTCCTGGAAGTCCACGTTGTTGTCGGCGTGAGCGCCGCCGTTTAGAATGTTCATCATGGGCACGGGCAGCAGGCTCGCGCCCAGCCCGCCCAGATAGCGATAAAGCGGGAGCCGGTGCGCATTGGCCGCGGCCCGCGCTGCCGCCATGGAAACCGCCAGCAGTGCGTTGGCCCCCAATCGCGACTTGTTCTCCGTGCCGTCCAGTTCAATCATCTTCTGATCGAGCCCACTCTGGTCGGCGGCATCCATGTCTACCAGGGCGTCGGCGATCTCGCCGTTCACGTGCTCCACCGCTTTGAGCACGCCTTTGCCCACATAGCGCTTCTTGTCGCCATCGCGCAGTTCTACCGCCTCGTGCTCGCCGGTAGAAGCGCCGCTGGGCACCGCCGCCCGGCCCTTCGCGCCACCTTCAAGTTTTACTTCTGCTTCCACCGTGGGATTGCCGCGCGAATCAAGGATTTCGCGCGCATGTACTTGCTGGACTTTCGTCATGATTGCCTCGCAGAATAAATTCGAACGCTTAGCCTGGAAGAGAACTTGTAACGAGTACCTAAACCCAGAATTGCGCGAGGGTAAACGTCGCTCTGTCGTCCACTGGAACACTCGCACTCAACAGTCTAACCAGAAATTATACCAACCGTGCACCGGCACACGTGCGGGCGAGCGCAGTTCGCCTCAGTTTTGGCGTCCCGCTCCGCCGCGAACTCGTCTTCCACCCGGAGGCGTCATGCGTTTCGACTGAAGGCGTCATGCTGCTGGGGACCTTTAGGTCCGAAGCATCTCGCACGCACCGCAACTCCCTTCAGGGCTGGGCCACTGAGTACTCCCTTGGTTATTGTTCGCCAGCAAAACCATGGTCTAGAGTCCAAGCAGGATGCAGGACCGAACGGAAACGCTTGCCATTGGCGACCGGGCGCCCGATTTCACGCTGTTCGCGGCCAATCGCAAAGAAAGCTTCTCGCTTTCCGGGCTCTGGCAGCGCGGCCCGGTCATCCTGGAATTTTTGCGTGGCACCTGGTGACCGAACTGCGTGAAGCGCATGGCTCAGTTTGAGTCACTCAAAGATCGCATCCGCGGCGCCGGTGCCGATTTGCTCTACATCGCGGCGGAAAAGCGCGAGGGATTTTTTAAGCCGGAAAAATACCTGCTGGAGCATCCGGTCTCCTTCCCTTTTCTGCTGGATGAAGACCGAAGCGTGACCAAGAGTTTCGGCCTGTATCACCGCATCGGCATGGACGCTTTCAACATCGCGCATCCCGCCACCCTGGTGATAGATCGCGGCGGCGTGATCCGTTTTATTTATCGTGGCGACGGCCAGACCGACCGCGCACCGACGGAGCAGGTTCTCGACGTGCTCGGCAAGCTGCAGAGCTCCGGATAAGAAAGTTTGCCGTCACTCAACTTCAACTGAGTACCAGGTACTGAGTACTGAAAACGGAGGCATCCATGAAAAAAAGACTGACCTTGCTGCTTGCCACTACCTTGCTCGGCCTGCCCGCGATGGCCCAATCCACGCTCTCGCCCGGCACCCCGGTTTACATGAAATTGCAAAGCACGCTCGCCACCTTCATGAACAAGACGGGTGACCAGTTCTGGGGCACGGTGACGCAACCGATCATGGAGTCTGGAAGAATCGTGATTCCTGCCGGCTCCACGGTCATCGGCCATGTCACCAGGATCAGCGAACCGCGGCGCATTGCCGGCAAGCCCACCATCGGGCTGCATCCCGATACTGTCACCCTGCCCAACGGCGCCAAGTACGCGCTCAGCGCGGTGCTGGTGGACACCAGTCTGCGTGATGGTTCCGACGTAAATGAAGAAGGCCAGTTCAAAGGCAGCGGCCATGACCGGCACGACACGCGCGAAACCGCGGTTGGCGGCGGCGCTGGCCTGCTGATGGGCGCGTTGATGGGCGGCGCCGAAGGCGGCCTCATCGGGGCAGGAGTGGGCGCCGGAGCGACCATGGCGCACTGGCTATACAAGCACCGCTCCGCCACCCTGGCCGCGGGCACGGTTCTGATTTTTGAAGTTAGCCGGCCCACGACAGTTGGACCAGCGGGCAGCTTCAGCGGCGCAGAATAATGAGAGTCGCGAGTCGGTAGTCACAAGCAGGCAACAATTTTTCCATCTGGGAATTTGCTTGCCGACTACCGACTCCCGGTTTTCCCTGCGGCCTCGGCATTAATGGTTTTATTGTGCAAACGCAAACGCTGCCAGCTCCGCCTCGCTGAGCAGGTGCAGCTCGATCCATCCTTCCAGCGGCAGCGCATCAATGGGCAGGCGGTCGCGCCACATGCTGAAGCGCACACGCAGCTTGCTGCCCGCGCCTGAGCCACCGTTCTTGGCTGCCACGAACTGCGGAACAACCCACTGCAGCGGCAGCTTGAATTCAAAATTCTTACGCAGCACCAACTCGGCTCCGGTTGATCCCCGCCCCGACCCGGCCACCACTTCGCCCGTCGCCGTTTCCCGCAGGTGCCACGCGGCAATCGCCCCCTGTTGACAGGAGATGTCCAGGCACAGCGTGCGACCCGGCTGCTTCGCCTTGTCGGGCCAGACTTCCAGATTCACCAGAATTTCGCAGCGCTCTTCCGGCGGCTTGCCGGCGAAGTCCATGCGCCCGTACAGGTACTGCTCGTCAATGCCGGCATAAACCGCATCCAGCACGAACCGCTTGCCGTGCATGGAGCCCGAGCGCCGGTCGGCCGTGTACATGGCCGCTCCCAGCCAGGCGAAGTAGCGCACCAGGTCGCCCTCAATGCGGGGATGAATATACGCGGTCTGCGGCACATAGACCGGGCGCCCCACGCCCGAATAGATGGGATGGGCCAGATGCTCCGGCGGCGCCGCTCCCAGCGCCTGGTACACGTTGGCCAGGTGCTTGCGGTAAAGCTCATCGAATTCGCGGTCGTTCACCGAATGGTGTTCCGGACCGTACCACCAGTTCCAATCGCTGCCCTCGGCAATCAGCAGCTCCTCGTACGCCAGCTCGCGCTTGCCCGGCTCCACGTGGGGAGCGTGTTCCGCGAAGAAATCGTGCGCCGCTGAAAGGTAGTCCCAGGAGCGGTTATCCTCCGGCGCTCCAATCCAGATATCGAAATTGGCATTAATCCACGAGCCCGGCACCAGCGATTCCAGTTTCCCGAAATCCCTCTGCCGGGCAATGGCTTCCGAAGCGGTCACCGCCTCCAGTTCGGAATCCTTCTGCAGGGCGGAATAAAAACGGCGCAGGAACTCGCGTCCCGACTGCGGATAATATTCCCACGCGTTCTCGCCATCAAGAATGATGGCGACCACCGCATCCTTCCCTTGTGCAAGAACGGGTCTGGCTGAATCCTTAACGTTTTTGATTAAGTGTTCTGCGGCCTCCTTCGCGGGCATGCTGGAGTACACAAACCCGATTAGGTCAGAAAGCGTGTGGTCGCGGAAGAACAGGTGCATCCCCGCCTGGTTCTTTTCGTAGCGATAGATGGTGTACAGCTTCTCGGCTGCGTGTTCCGGCAGTTTGCCGCTGCCGTCGCGCGCGAAGTTGAAGGCCAGCGACCGCCCCAGCACGCCTTCGTCAGTGGCCATCCATTGCACGCCTTGCTCGTGGGCAAGCGCGAGCACCGGCTCGGAAACGCTGCCCTCGGAAGGCCACACACCCCGCGGCCGGCTGCCAAACACTTTCTCGTGCAACTCCAGGCCGCGCCGCAGTTGCTCACCGGCGTCTTCCGGATGCTGAAATCTGGCTTGTGGCAACGGCCTTCCCGGGCTCGACACGGCCCCCATCGCGGTGTCGCAAACCAGCGGCAGAATGGGATGGTAGAAGGGCGACGTGGAAAGCTCCACTACCCCACTGCGCGCCGCGGCCTTGTATTCCGGCAGCACCCGCTGCAGCAGCTTGCCTTGCTCCGCGATCACGAACTCCTGGTCTTCGCGGGTGTAGTCATGGCCCTTGTGTACGAGCGCGGCGATTTCCGGCTCCTGCAGGAAAAATTCATCGAACCAGGCCAATTGCGAGAGCACCTGCAGGTCGGTGTAGTCCCGGTTCTGGAAGAATCGCTCGGCGCGCGCCGGCATCTCTCCTGCGCCGTGATAACGCTCCCACAAATCGCGATACCGCGGATAGCGCCCGATCACGTGTACCGGGTTGGCCTGGAATAAGTATTGGAGCGCCTGCCGCCGCTCCTCCTGATTCAGTTCCGCTGCCGGCTTCGACGCGAGCTCCAGGAACGGATCCCGTGCCGTCCCCGCGGCGTACTCCTGAATCTGCGCTACCAGCGACGGCACCAGGTTAAACGTCTGGTGCACCCCGGGAAACTCCTCCGCCACCCGTACCATGCCGTAGTAGTCCTTCAGCGCATGCAGCCGTACCCAGGGCAGACGATATTCGCCCGTCACCAGGTCTTTGTAATACGGCTGATGCATGTGCCAGAGCAGGACTACGCGGATAACAGGCATGGCGAAACGCTGCTGACTCCCGAGGGAAATAAGAGTCTAGCATGGCATTTGCAGCGCAGCGGCGGCCGTGAATCGCACCAAAGGTGGATTCCGGACACGCGCACCTGTTCGCTTATCCGCGCCACTCACTCGTAGTGGAATGCCACGCGCGGGTCCACCCGGGCCGCCCGGTATGCCGGCACGTAGCTGGCTAACAGCCCCACCATACCCAGGAGCAGGGCCGTGCCTGCAAATGCGATGGGAGTTGCCGCGCTGACACCATAAAGCAGGTTGGCAATCAGCCGGGCCAGAATGAACCCAGACGCCAGGCCCAGCCCCAGGCCAATGCCAATGGTTGTGGCGCTTTGCCGCAGAACCATCACCAGCACATCTCTGGGCTGCGCCCCCAGCGCCAGCCGAATGCCGATTTCCCGGAAGCGCAGGTTCACGCTATAGCCAACCACTCCATAGATCCCCACCGCGCACAACAGCACTGCGATGAGCGCAAATATGGAGAGCAATCCAGCCCCGAAGCGCGCCGCCCACAGCGCCTGCATAATAACTTCCCCGATGGGCCACACATTGGTCAGGGGAAGATTGGGATCAAGTGCTTGCACCTGTTTGCGCACCGCTCCCAGCAGGTTGCCGGGATCCGAACTGCTGCGGAAGAACAGCGTAATTCCCGGGCTCGGATTCTGAATCAGCGGCAGGTAGATGTAAGGATTCGGATCTTCGCCCAAGCTGACGTATTTGGCGTCATGGGCTACACCGATCACCTGCACCCATTCGTTTTCGCCATAGAACTTAAAGCGTTTTCCCACCGCGTCCTGGTTGGGCCAGAAACGATGGGCCGCAGCCTGGTTGATGATGGCGACCTTGGTGCTGTCCTCGCGAACGCCGCTATCAAAATCGCGCCCCCGCAGCAGCGGTATCCCCATAGTCTGCAGGTATCCAGGGGCCACTTCGTCAATGGTGACCAGCACTCCATTGCGAGTAGAGCTCGCCTCTTGGCCCTCCGGAAAAACACTGCGGCCAAAACCTCCGCCGAACAGGGGCACGTTCGCGGCCAGGGTAGCGGATTGCACCCCGGGCATGTTCTGCACTGCTTCCAGCGCGCGGCGTTGGAACTCCTTCACCCGGGGCGCGTCGTAGTTGAGCGAACCCAGGTCGAAGGAAAGCATGGCCAGGTTGTGAGTGTTGAAACCAGGGTCGGTTTGCTGCGCGTTGCGCAGGCTCAGCAGAAACAGGCCGGCGCCGATCAGGGCCACCAGGGAAAGCGCCACCTGGGCAACGATGAAAGCATGGCGCAAGGCAAAGCGGCGTCCGGTGAAAACCTCGCCTCCGGAACGTTCCTTGAGTTCCAGGACCAGGTTAGGGCGGGTGGCTTGCAGGGCGGGAGCCAAGCCGAAGATCAGTCCTGTGCCCAGCGCAATGCACCCAGTGAACAGGAGCACCCTGGCATCGAGCGCCAGGTTGAGATAGCTCTGCTGCAGGAACGGAGGGCGGAATTGCCACAGCAGGTTACGCCCAAACACAGCCAGGCCGATGCCCAGCGAACCGCCTGCCACAGCTAGCACCGTGGCCTCGGTGAGCAATTGCGCGACAATACGGGAACGCGATGCTCCCACCGCGAGCCGGATGGAGATTTCCCGCTTGCGCCCAGCCGCCCGCGCCAACAGCAGGTTGGCAATGTTGGCGCACGCGATCAGCAGCACCAGTCCAACCACCGTCATCATCAGTGCGCCGGCGCGGGTAAACAGGCTGCGCAGGTTGGGGTTGATGGTGGATTGCAGCAGAGGCACGGTTGTAAAGCCGCGTTCCTTGTTGGGGGTTGGGAACTCGCGCTCCAGGTCGGCGGCCAGCGCCTGCAGTTCGGCCCGCGCCTGGGCCTCAGTGACGCCGGGCTTGAGTCGGCCTACGATAAAGCATCCCAGAAATCGGCGGTCATTGAACCACTCTTTATTGAAGCCGGAAAGAACCTGGTCGTGCATGGACGTGGGCACCCACATGTCCGGGCCGCCCAGCACGCCGGTGCCCTGAAACCCTTTAGCAGCCACGCCGATAATGGTGAAACCCTGGCCGTTGAGCAGCACACTTTCGCCGACTACCTTGGGATTGGCGGCGAATTTCCGTTCCCAAAAGCCATGGCTGAGAACAATGACCGGACCGCCCCCGGCCTCACGGTCTTCGTCGGGGCGGAATGTGCGGCCCAGGGCGGCCTGGACTCCCAGCACTTCGAAGTAGTTGCCCGAAACCAGGTTGGCGTTAAAACTTTCGGGGTGACCGTCAATAGTCATGCTTACGGTGGAGAACATCTCCAGGGCTACACCGGAAAAGGATTGCGTCCGGCGCTGAATGTCCTCTCCGTTGGGATAGGAAACCGGCAGAAAATTGCTCAGCCCGCCCCGGTTACGCTGGTCGGTGGTGTAGATGGAAAGCACGCGTTCCGGGTCGCGTACCGGAAGGGGATGGAAGAATATGGCATTCACCACCGTGAAGATCGCAGTGTTGGCGCCGATGCCCAGCGCCAGGGTCAGCACTGCGACCGCTACAAATCCCGGGGACTTGCGCATGGTGCGCAAGGCATAGCGAACGTCCTGGCCAATGTGGATCATGGCGACTCCTTGCTAAGACAGCGACGGCTGGGCCCTCCATCGGTTAGCAGAAGCGCGCAAGTTTACAACGGTTCAATCCCCGGGTGCGCGCTAAATCAAGCTCCTCCGTATGGGTTGCCAATCGGGTACCCCGAAACGCGAAGCGCCTCTGACCCCGTGCTAGACTTCCCTTACAGACTCTTGCACGCTCTCCTCAGCGCCGAATGAGAATTTTCACGCGCTATATTCTGCGGGAAGTACTCTCCCACGCTTTGATTGGCGCGGCGGTCTTTACCTTTGTCATCTTCCTGCGCGACCTGGAGAGAATTCTGGAGTTGGTGGTGCGCGCCAGCGCCCCCTTGCCCAGCGTGGCCGAGCTGTTCTTTTTCACCATCCCCACCGCCCTCACCATCACCATTCCCATGGGCGTGCTGGTGGGTATCCTCATCGGGCTCAGCCGCCTGGCCGCGGACAGCGAAGTCACCGCCATGCGCGCCAGCGGCATCGGTGTGGCCACCTTCGTCCGCATCATCTCCATCTTCGTATTGGCTGCTTGGGGCTTGGCTCTGGTCAACAACGTTTATTGGGCGCCGCGTTCCGCCGCTGCCCTCGATCGCCTCCAGGACAAACTCAAAGCCTCCCAGGTTTCCTTTGAAGTGCAGCCGCGCGTCTTCTACGAGGGCTTCCGCAACATTGTGCTTTATGTGCAGGACGCCACCACTACCGCAGGCTCTGCCATCTGGCGCAACGTCTTTCTGGCCGACATCACCGACCCGGCCAATCCCAGGATTATCGTGGCTCGCCAGGGAATGGCGGTCAGCGAAGGCCCGCAGAACGTCCACCTGCACCTTGTGTATGGGCAGCAGCACGAGACTGACCCCAAGAATCCCCAGCAGTACTCCATCACCACCTTCAACGCCACCGACATCCCCATCCAGATGCCGCCCGAAAATCAGGGGCAGCCGACGCCCACCACCGAACTCAGCAGCCACGATCTGTTGCTGCGAGCGGCCAAAACTAAAGATCCCGGCCAGTCCCGATCCTACATGATTGAGTTCCATCGCCGCCTTGCTTTGCCCACCGCGTGCCTGGTGCTCGCGCTGGTTGGCATTCCCCTGGGGCTCTCTTCCAAAAAGGGCGGCAAGTCCACCGGCGTCGTCCTTACCATTGGATTGGTGTTCGCTTATTACTTCATTTCCCTTTTTGGCGTTTCCCTGGCTCGCCAGGGAAGGCTCTCTCCCGCTATTGGCGTATGGCTCGCCAACATCCTGTTTTTCGTTGGCGGCCTGGCCCTGCTGTGGCGCGTGGACAAGATGCCCATCGAAATCGGCTCAGCGCGCGCTTGGTGGCAGCGCCTCCGCCAGGGTGCTCTCGCCCGCAAGCAAGCCCTGCTAGGCAGCCGCGCCGCGGAGCGCCCCTATTCCCGTAAGCGCATGTTCAGTGCGCGCTTTCCCCTCCTGCTCGACGACTACATTCTTAAGGAATTCGCCACCTACCTGGTGATGATCCTCGCCACCTTCCTGATCCTGGTGCTGGTATTCACCTTTTTCGAGCTGCTGGGCGATATCTTGCGCAACAAGGTTCCCCTTTCGATAGTCGGCGAATACCTGTTCAACGTGGCGCCCTATTTGATCTACAAGACCATGCCCATGAGCATGCTGCTGGCCGTGCTGGTCACCCTGGGGCTGATGCAGAAAGCCAACGAGCTCACCGCAATGAAGGCCAGCGGCATCAGCATCTACCGCATCGTGGTGCCCATCCTGCTCACTGGCGTGCTGCTGGCCAGCGGCTTGTTCTTCTTCGACCAGTTCTACCTGCCCGCCGCCAACCGCCGCCAGGATGCGTTGCGCAACATCATCAAGGGCAAGCCCGCACAAACTTACCTGCGCCCTGACCGCCGCTGGATTGTCGGCCAGCACGACACCATCTACTATTACCAGTTTTTCGATTCGGACCGCGACCAGTTCGCCCGCATCACCGCCTACGAGTTCGAGCCCCACAGTTTCCAGATCACACGCCGCATTTACGCCGCCCGTGCCCACTGGGAAGACAGCCTGAATAAATGGATCTACGAAACCGGCTGGCAGCGTTCCTTCCACGGGCCGGCCATTGAGTCCTACCGGCCATTCGATGTGGCTACCTTCGCTGAACTGAGCGAGCCGCCCAGCTACTTCAAAAAAGAAGTGAAGCAGTCTTCGGAGATGAGTTATGAGGAGCTGACCCGCTACATTCGCGACCTGGAGCAGTCCGGCTTTGACGTGGTGCGCCTTAAAGTACAACTGCAGGAGAAGTTCGCTTTCCCGCTCATCACCTTCGTGATGGCCATCCTCGCAATTCCTTTTGCCCTCACCACCGCCCGCCGTGGCGCCCTCACCGGCGTGGCCGTGGCCGTCGGCATCGCGGTGGCATACACCATCGTCGCAAGCTTGTTCGAGGCCATGGGCAATCTCAGCCAATTGCCTCCCATGCTCGCCGCCTGGTCGCCGGACCTGATCTTCGCCCTTGTCGGCGGCTACCTGGTCCTCAAAGTTCCCACATAAGGATCACACCTGCAGCTAATGTCATCCTGAGCGAGGACGCGGCACACCAATCCGCGTCCGAGTCGAAGGACCCCCTGCGCCAAGAAGGGCGCGATCTAATACATTTCCTGGACCCGCGCCTGCTAAAATCTCATCTATATCCGCGATGTTTAAGCGACTGCAGCCGCTCTTCCCTTACCTCAACAAACACCGGCAGGGTTACGCTCTGGGCGCGGTTTGTGTGCTGCTGCAGAATGGCGTTGCAGTCCTGATTCCCCTGCTGATCGGCCGCGCCTTCGACCACCTGAAAAACGGGGTCAGCCGCCAGCAGCTATTCGTTGACGCCGCCCTCGTCCTCGGCGTCTGGTGCGTCAAAGGCATCTTTCTCTTCCTCAACCGCAAAATCGTCATCAGCATCTCCCGCGAAATTGAATTCGAGATGCGCAACGACATTTTCCGCCACCTGGAGAACCTCTCCTACTCCTTCTACCAGCGCACCCGCACCGGCGACATCATGGCCCGCGCCACCAACGATCTCAATGCGGTGCGCAACCTGCTGGGCCCCGCCATCATGTACTCCGCCAATACCTTCGTCTTTACCGTGGCGGCGCTCTACTTCATGGTGCGCATCAGCCCCATGCTGACTCTTTACGCTTTTGCCCCTTTGCCCATTGTCAGCATTGTGGTGCAGTACTTCGGACGGCAGATTCACGAACGCTTTGAGCGCATTCAGGCCATGTTTTCCGATATTTCCGCCCGCGCTCAGGAGAACTTCTCTGCCGCCCGCGTCATTCGCGCCTACGTCCAGGAAGACGCTGAAGTTGCCAGTTTTGAAACTGCTAACAAGGAATACATCAACCGCAGCCTGAAACTGGTGCGCCTGATGGGCATGTTGTGGCCCACCCTGACCACCCTGCTCGGCTTTGCCATTGTGCTGGTGTTATGGCTGGGCGGCCGCCAAACCATCCAGGGTCACATGAGCCTGGGCAACTTCGTCGCGTTTCTCACCTACATGGTGCAGCTCACCTGGCCGGTGATCGCCTTGGGCTGGGTGATCAACATCTTTCAGCGAGGCACCGCTTCCCTGGCGCGTATTGACGAGATCATGCAGGAGAAGCCCGAGGTTATAGATGTGGCCGCGGATGGCGCTGCTGCCGCCACAGTGCGCGGTGAAATCGAATTCCGCAATCTGAATTTCGCCTATAACGGCACTCCTGTTCTGCGCGACGTGAACTTGCAGATTCCCGCCGGTAGCAGCCTCGCCATTGTCGGCCCTACCGGCTCCGGCAAGTCCACCCTGGTCAGCTTAATTCCGCGCATCTACGACGCGCCTGCCGGCAGCGTCCTGCTCGATGGCCGGCCCATTACCGATTTCCACCTCGATACTTTGCGCCGCAGCATCGGCTTCGTGCCCCAGGAAACCTTCCTCTTCAGCGACACGGTGCAGGAGAACATCGCCTTCGGCACCGAGCAGAGCGATTTGGAACAAGTCCGGCAGGCTGCCCAGGGCGCCAGCATCGCCGCCGAGATTGAAGATTTTCCCGAGCAGTACGCCACCATGGTGGGTGAGCGCGGCATTACCCTTTCCGGCGGGCAGAAGCAGCGCGCCGCCATCGCCCGCGCCATCATCCGCAATCCTCGCATCCTGGTCCTCGACGATGCCCTCTCCAGCGTGGACACCAACACCGAGGACAAGATTCTCAATCACCTGCGCGAAATCATGCAGGGGCGCACCACTATCTTCATCTCCCATCGCGTTTCCACGGTGCGCAATGCCGACCGCATCGCCGTCCTTCACGGCGGCCAGATCGTGGAGCTGGGCACCCACGAGGAACTTATTGCCCGCAACGGCTACTACACCGACCTTTACAATAAGCAGTTGCTGGAAGAAGAACTGGCGGAAGTGTAGGAATTTACGATTGCAGATTGAAGATTGGCGATTCCTTAAGAGCGTGGCCGGATTGCGGCCTTGCGCTCATGCGATCAATCGCTCTGGTGGTAAATCTTCACTCACCAATGTAACCTCACTTGATCCTCAATCATCAATCGGGCTGTGCTCACGCAGAATTAATTAATCGTCAATCGTAAATCTACAATCGTCAATTACGCGATTACCCCATGCACCGCGTGGTCATCCCCGAACTGCTGGATACGGACGCGGGCACGCCTGCCGAAATCCGCGGCAGCCTGCGCGACCTGCGCTTCATCAACAGCTGGTTTGGCGGCGTGCGCACTACCACTAGGCTGGTCGAAGAGGTAGCACGTCAGACGAGCAAACCTTCACTGTCGTTGCTCGAAGTCGCTGCCGGGTCCGGGTATGTTCCGGAGCGCACTAGTGCTGTTTTGCGGCGCCGCGGCATTCAGCTTAGCCCCACCCTGCTCGACCGCTCCCCTGCGCATCTGAACAGCTCCCGGCCCGCTGTCGCCGCTGATGCCGTGGCTCTTCCCTTTCGCGACGGCAGCTTCGACGTGGTGAGCTGCAGCCTGTTTGCGCATCACCTTGAACCTGAAGAATTGCTGCGCTTTGTGCGCGAAGGCCTGCGTGTCTGCCGCTTGGCGGTGCTCATCAATGACCTCATCCGCCATCCCCTGCATCTCTGGCTGGTGTATGCCGGCTTCCCTCTGTATCGCAGCCGTCTCACCCGCCACGACGCGGTGGCCTCCGTCCGCCGTGCCTACACGATGGACGAAATGCACGCCCTGCTGAGCCGCTGCGGCGCCTCCCGCCTCAATTTCAGCCGCCATTACCTGTTCCGCATGGGCGTGATCGCATGGAAAGGACAAGGGGCAGAGATGTAAGCTTTCCGCGTTGGGGCCGAGTTGAGATTGTCCTGGGCACCGGGTCAGCCCCGAAGGGGCGTCACACTAAAGCCCAGGACGGAAGTCCTGGGTACGGCGTGCAATAGACCCTCTGAGTCCCGGAGGGACGGCACCACCGCAATCGCACGAGCATGTATGACCTCATCATTGTCGGCGGAGGACCTGCAGGCGCGGCGGCCGCTATCACCGCGGCCCGTACCGGCGCTTCTGTCCTTGTACTGGAACAGGGACGATTTCCTCGCCACAAGGTTTGTGGCGAATTCGTTTCCGCGGAATCTCTCGCCTTGCTTGCATCCCTGCTGATGGACTTCCCTCTCCTCGACCACGCCCCTCGTATCGCCGCAGCCCGCCTTTTTCTCGACGGCCGTGAATTGCGTGCCCCCATTGCTCCTCCCGCTGCCAGCATCTCCCGCTTCGATCTCGACCTGGCGCTCTGGCGCGCCGCGGAACAAGCCGGCGCTGAGGCACGCCTGCAAACGCCGGTGCGGCGAATCTCCGGCCAGGGGCCCTTCCTGGTCGAAACCGCGAACGGTACTTGGGAAGCGCTCAGCATAATCAATGCCTCCGGACGCTGGTCCAGCCTCAGTCTGCCTCCGCCCTCCGCTTTGGCCCACAAGTGGGTGGGCATCAAAGCGCATTTTCGGGAACCCAGCCCGCCCCCGTTCGTGGATCTATATTTTTTTCAGGGTGGCTACTGCGGCGTGCAGCCGCTTAGCTCCGGCCTGATCAACGTTTCCGCCATGGTGCGCGCCGATGCCGCCACCACCCTACCTGCACTGTTCGCACTTCATGCCTCTCTCGAAACACGCAGCCGGAATTGGCAGCCTGCTACCGAGCCCGTCACTACCTCGCCCCTGCTCTTTGGCCGCCCGGAGCCGCTGCGCGATCGCGCGCTGCTGGCCGGCGATGCCGCCGGTTTCATTGACCCCTTCGTGGGCGATGGCATCGCCCTGGCCCTGCGCAGCGGCGCCGCCGCCTCCGAATGTCTGCTTCCCTTCTGGCGTGGCCAAACCTCGCTGGCTGCCGCCGGCCTCGTTTACCAGCAGACCTACACGCAAAGCTTCCTGCCCATTTTTCGCAATGCCGCGCGCTTTCGCCGCCTGCTGAGCCTGCCTGCCCCGCTGCGTGCCCCTTTCGTCTCTCTCCTCCACCACACCGGCCTGCCTGCTTTCGTGGTGCGCGCCACCCGCGGCGCGGCTCGCTAGAATATGCCTGTAGAGTATGTGTGTGGGGGCGGGGCTCTGCCCCGCCCTGGCGTTTCTAGGAGCACTGCACACTACGAATAGGAAGCTGCATGCGAGATGGTTCTGCCCTGCGACCTCAGCAAAACAGGAATGATGTCGCGCTCTCGAGGGGAGAGGTTTACCGCTTGACCAGTACTTCGCGCACATTGTCGCGGGCTAGGAAAAACTTGATGTTAGCGTAATCGCGGAAAAGATTCTCGATGTGCCGGTTATTGAACACTCGCTGCAGACGCAAGCCGTCTCTGTTGCCGTTGCGTCCTGCCCCGTTCAGCAGTTGCAATTCCAGGTTGTCGGTCCCGGCAATGTGGTAACGGTAAAACGGCGCGTCCGGTCCCGCATCCTTAGTATGAAAAAAAGCCAGCACCAAGCCGCCCGGCTTCAGCACCGACCACAAGCGCGCCACCACCGGCTTCACCAGCCCCTCGTCCATGTAGTCGGCCATGTCCCAGCACAGCACGGCGTCGAACGTCTGCGCTCCGTAGTTGAGGTTGTCGCTGAGAAACTGCTTTTCGTCCACAACTTGTTTGCCGTCGGCGTCGGCAACACAATACTGCTGCTCTTTGGAGGACAGCAGAACGTCTTCGCTGTAAACCTTGTAGCCCAATTCGGTGAAGTGCTGGATGTTGTCTGGAGAAGTGGCGCCGATATCGAGCACGCACAAGCCTTCCCGCCCCACCAGCGCCCGCGTCAGTTCTCCCAGGCCGCTGGAGCGGCGGGACGAGCGCGCCTGCACGCGGCCCGGTGGCGTGGACGATTTTGGCTCGTTACTGGAGCCACCGCGAAAAAGTTTTCGAAGACTCTGCGCCACAGAACCCATGGGAAACACTATCGCCGCGTACTGGTGCGATTGAGTCTTAGTGTATCGCGTTAAGCCGCGAGTGGGGAGTGGCTAAGATTTCTTTTGCTCCAACACTGGTGCCTTGCCCTGCGAAGCGCTGCCGCTCGCCGCTGCGGCTGAACTGGCCGCCGGGGCCGGCTCGTGCTTCATTTCCGGACGCGGTTGAATCGGCGCCGGGGCTGCCTTCTTCACGTCCACGCCGCCCTTGAAGTACGCCCCATCCTCGATCACCACGCGCTGGGTCACGATGCTGCCCATCAGCACCGCCGTCTTCCTCAGTTCCACCCGTTCGCTGGCTTCGATGTCACCGTCCACCTTGCCCTCGATGATCACCCCGCGGGCATGTATCCCGGCCCGCACCCGCCCGTTCGGACCCACCGTCAAGTTGCTTCCCGGCAGCTGGATGGTGCCTTCAAGCGTGCCATCCACATACAGATCTTCGCTGCCCGTCAACTCTCCTTTGATCACGACCGACCTGCCGAGGTGCGCCGGCCCTCCCACGGGAGCCGTCACTCGAGGCGAGTCGGAACGACCCTGCGGCATTCCGCCAAAACCGCTCTGCGGCTTCACTGGCCCGCCCTCCGCCTCTTCATCTTCCTTCCGCTTCCACATGTAAGTCCCTCCAGCGCTTAAGTTTATGCCTGCCGCCCGGACTTGCCGGTCTGCACCTCTGCCCCGTTTCCTCTTTGAAGCTCAACCTTGAACCGTTGATTGAACCTGGATTTTAGCGCATTTACCGCCCATTTAAACGGTTACTTCGGAACTCCCCACCTCCCCTCACCATGGAGTACCCCGGCACTGGGTCCCGCCTGCTGGCACCCGCATGCTCAGCGGTTGCACCACGGGTTTCACTATCGGCGTCCCGCTGCCCGCGTCCTTGTGCGCCTCCGCTGCCCGGCAACTCGCGTTCGCTGCGGCACAGGCCAACAGCGGCTGCTTCCAGTTTCTTGAACGCCGCTGGTTTGGCACCTCCATTGCTACAGCATCTGTGTCGGCTCGTTCGGAAGCGCCATGGAACGGGTAGAGGGCGGTTAGTAACCAGGGGAACAGCGTCCTCCTCACGTCACATGGCTTAAAAATCACTGGGACTGCCTTTTCGAACGAGCCGACAATTTCCTTACCCGCGCTTTGTTTCTCCAGCCTGGTTGAACTTCCCTTTCGCTTGCTATCACTTGCAGCGCGCAGACACTCCGGGCAACAGGATTGGCATTCAGAGACTCTAATTGGGTAGAATTTTGGACAGCAGCACACGCCCCAGGCAGTCAGGACCGCAACGATGATCCGCAGAAGTGCGCCAGTTTGGGCTACGGCAGCGGTCGTAGCTATCGCCGTGGCGGCGATTTTTGCGCAACAGGCTCCGTCCTCTCCCAACGGCGCTCCGCCGGCCGTCCAGCAGCCCGCAATCAATCCTCACGAACTGGTACGGCGAGCGGTCGCCAATGAGGTCAAGTCCAATGACGACGACGTCAGCCTGATGTTCCGTGTGCGCCGCCAGACTCCCAAAGGCGTGCAGACCCGGCAATACGTCGAAACCGCCCAAGGGACCGCCGGCATGCTGGTGGCCATGAACGACCAGCCTCTGACCTCGGCTCAGCGCCAGCAGGAGATCGCCCGCCTGGAGCAACTGCAGCGCAATCCCGCCGAGCTGCGCAGAAAACAGAAACAGCAGAAGGAAGACTCCGACCGTGTCACCCGCATGGTGCAGACCCTGCCCGATGCTTTCCGTTACCAGTATGAAGGCACTCAGGAAGTGAACGGCTTGCAACTCGTGCGGCTCAGGTTCACGCCCAACCCTTATTTCGATCCGCCCTCCCGGGAGCAACAGGTGTTTACCGGCATGGAGGGATTCCTGCTCATCGAACCCCATCGTGCGCGTATCGCGCGGATTGATGGCACCCTCTTCAAGGATGTGGGCTTCGGCTGGGGCATCCTAGGCCACCTCGATCGTGGCGGCCGTTTTGTGGTGGTGCAAGGCCCCGTGGCCAACGGCTACTGGAGCACCACCCACATGCAGCTCAGTTTTACCGGCAAAGCTCTTTTCTTTAAGACCATCAATATTCAGGAGACGGAAGATTCCAGCGACTTCCGTCGCGTCCCCGGCCACTTGACCTTCGCCCAGGGTGTTGAGTTCTTGAAGAACGGTCGCGACGGCGTGCTGGCCGAAAACGAAACCGCGGGGCGGAAGTAGTACCCAACCGACTGTCACTCTGAGCGGGGGCCGAATGCCCGAACTGAAGCACCCGCGCAACTACCTGGCCCCGCCGTGCTGCCCCAGAGACATTTCAGAAAAGAAACTGCTAGGCATGGAATTTTCTACTCCCCCCTTGACGTTCTATCCATAGATAGCCTATACGTAAGTAATGGCGAAGAAGCCTGAACTCCTTCCCGGCACCCTCGACATGCTGATCCTGAAGACTCTCACCCGGGCGCCGCTGCACGGTTACGGCATCGCCCAGTCCATCAAAGCGCTTTCGCGGGATGTCCTGACCGTGGAAGAAGGTTCTCTTTATCCCGCCCTGCAACGGCTAGCTCTCAAGGGCTGGGTGAAGGCTGAATGGAAAACCACCGAGACCAATCGCCGGGCACGCTATTACACGCTCACCGCCGCCGGGCGCAAACAGCTCGGGGTTGAGCTGTCGGAATTTGAGCAGATGATTCTTGCCATCACCCGCGTGCTGCAGAACGCATAAGAGGCACTTATGAACGCGATGTTGTATTTCCTCAGAAAGCTGGGCCTCCTGTTCCGCCGCAAACAGTTCCACGATGAGCTGGCGGAGGAGATGTCCTTCCATCGCGAGCAATTGCAGCAGGAGTTCCAGGCTGGGGGCATGCCGCCGCAAGAAGCACGTTTCGCGGCCGCCCGGCAGATCGGCAACGTTGCCCGGCTAAAAGAGGAAACCCTCGATACGGTCGGCTTCAGATTCGAAACCTTCCTGCAGGATTTTCGTTATGCCTCGCGTCAGCTGCGCAAGAACCGTGCCTTTGCCGCCCCCGCTATTTTGATTCTAGCCCTCGGCATCGGCGCCACCGCCGCCATCTTCAGCGTCGTAAATCCCATCCTCTTCGAACCACTGCCCTACCCGCATCCCAGCCGCCTCACCATGCTGTGGGAGAAGCGCTCCGACGGCAGCTCCATGTACGTCACCTTCGGCACCTACCGCGGTCTAGCGGAGCGCACACATCTTTTTGAGGCGCTCGCCGTCATGAAACCGTGGCAGCCCACTGTCACCGGCCCGGCCGAGCCGGAACGGCTTGAAGGACAGCGCGTGAGCGCCGCCTATTTCCACGCCCTCGGCGTACTGCCCGTCATCGGCCGCGACTTCCAGCCCGCTGATGACCAATTCCATGGACCCAATGTCGCGATCCTCAGCCATCGCCTGTGGCGCCGCCGTTTCGGCGCTGATCCCGGCATTGTCGGACGCCAGATCCGGCTCGACGATAACACCTTCACCGTCATCGGCATTATGCCGCCCGGGTTTGAGAATGTTCTTGCCCCAGAGGCCGAGCTTTGGGCCCCCTTACAGTACGACCCATCTCTTCCCTTCGACGGGCGGGAGTGGGGCCACCACTTGCGAATGGTGGGGCGGCTGCGGCCCGGCGTCAGCCTCACCCAGGCGCGCAGCCAATTGGATGTAATCATGCCGATCCTGACGCGCATCTATGCCCGGGGCTACACCAGTTCCGGTTGGCCCGCGGTTGGATTCCTGGTGAACTCCTTGCAAGCCGATCTCACCGCCGACGTCAGGCCGGCACTTCTTGCGGTGTTGGGCGCGGTTCTCCTGGTGCTGCTGATTGCCTGCGTCAACGTGGCCAACCTGCTGCTTGCGCGTAACGCCCAACGCCGCGGCGAGTTCGCCATGCGTGCCGCCCTGGGCGCCGAACAGCCCCGCCTCGTCCGGCAGTTGCTCACCGAGAGCCTCCTGCTCGCTCTTCTCGGAGGCGCGCTGGGAATGGTAGTAGCCGAATTTGGAGTTCGCGCACTGCTCGCCCTCAGTCCGCCGGGCCTCCCGCGCCTCAGCGCGATCCGCCTCGATCCCGTCGTCTTTGCCTTCGGTTTGGGAATGACTACGCTGGTGGGAGTGGTGGTTGGGCTGTTCCCCGCTCTGCACGCTTCCCGCGTTGACCTGCACACCGGAATCCAGCAGAGCTCGCAGCGCTCTACCGGCGGGCAGCAATGGACACGCCGCGCGCTCGTGATCGCCGAGGTTGCCCTCGCCCTCATCCTGCTGATCAGCGCTGGTCTGCTTCTGCGCAGCTTACAGCGCATCTTCGCCGTGACGCCCGGATTCGATGCCGCCCACCTGCTCACCATGCAGGTGCAGGAGTCTGGGCACCGCTTCGACTCCGACCAGGCCCGCTACAACTTCTTTGACCAGGCCTTGCAAGCCGTGCGCCAGGTGCCCGGTGTCATCTCGGCGGGATTCACCTCCCAGTTGCCCTTGAGCGGCGACTACGACATTTACGGAGTTGAGCTGGAAAAAGAAAATAATCCGGAGGGTCACGGTGCCTTTCGCTATGCCGTTACTCCCGGCTATCTCGAAGCCATGCGCATCCCGCTGCGACGCGGACGTCTGCTCAATGATCGTGATAGAAACGGCGTGTCCGGCGCGGTGCTGATTAGCGAGTCATTCGCCAAGCACGTGTTTCCCGGGCAGGACCCCATCGGCCAGCAGGTTCGCGCCGGGCCGGACCGGGGACAGGCTGCCCGCAGCTGGAGCACCATTGTCGGCGTTGTCGGCGACGTGAAGCAGGCGTCCCTTGAGCTCGGCGATGCCGATGCTTTCTACATTCCAAACAAGCAATGGGCTTGGGCGGACAATACGCTTTCGCTGGTGGTTCGAACCCGCGGCGATGCTGCCGCACTCGCGCCCGCTGTCCGCAACGCCATCTGGTCCGTGGACAAGGACCAGCCGGTAGTCCGTGTTGCCACCATGGAACGCCTTTTGGCTGCCTCCGAGGCGCAGCGGCGCTTCGCGCTCATCATCTTCGAGGCCTTTGCCCTGGTCGGGCTGGCGCTGGCGGTTACGGGAGTCTATGGCGTTCTCGCCGGCAGCGTGGCCGAGCGCACCCGTGAATTTGGCGTGCGCGTCGCCCTCGGAGCTACCCGTGCTGACCTTCTCGCGCTGGTAGTTCGCCAGGGCATGGTCCTGGCCGCGATCGGACTGGTCACTGGTCTGGTTGGCGCGGTTGCCGCCACTCGCGTTTTGGGCACCCTTCTGTTTGGGATTTCACCGCTTGACGCCGTCACCTACACGGGAGTCAGCGCGGGCTTGGCCGCCATCTGCCTGATCGCCTGCTGGGTGCCGGCGTGGCGCGCTGCCGGCGTGGACCCGTCCATCACTCTGCGCGCGCAATGACCGCGGCGAAGCCCGGCTCGTGAGCTTGGAAATGTCCGGCTCTGATGGAATGGGCGACTCTGAGCACTGGATACTAGCCATTTCGAACGGTTTCTTTCCTCACCGTCAATTTTTCAATCAGATCCTCGCGCACCCGATATCCCGTGCCCGGCTCATCAGATACCTTGATTGTTCCCTTGGCTGAAACCGTCACCTCGGGTTCGATGATGTCCTCTTTCCAATAACGTTTGGAAGCGGAAACATCTCCCGGCAAGCTGAAATTATTCAACGTGGAGAGCGCTATATTCTGCGCCCGCCCTACGCCCGACTCCAGCATCCCGCCGCACCACACCGGAATCTGGTGCAGTTGGCAAATGTCATGCACCCGCAGCGCTTCGCTGAAGCCCCCGACCCGTCCTACCTTGATGTTTACGATGCCGCAAGCATGTAGCTCCGCCGCCATTTCCGCGTCACGCGCGTTGCGAATGGATTCATCCAGGCAAATGCGCGTCTTCAACTCGCGCTGCACCCGCGCGTGCAGGTAGATGTCATCATTGAACAGCGGCTGCTCGATCATCAGCAGCTTGAACTGATCGAAGTGCTTCAGGTGCGCTACATCGTCCAGGGTGTAGGCGGAATTGGCGTCGCAGCTCAGCAGAATATCCGGCCACTTCTGGCGGATCCGCTCCAGCACCTTCACGTCCCACCCCGGCTTCACCTTCACCTTAATACGCTGATACCCAGCCGCCAGTTCGGTCGCGATCTTCTCGAGCAACTGCTCCACCGTGTCCTGAATTCCGATAGAAACCCCGCAGGCAATCTCCCGCCGCGTGCCGCCCAGCAGTTTCCACAGCGGCTGGCCGGTTTCCCGTGCCTCCGCATCCCAGAGGGCGTTTTCAATCGCCGCCTTGGCCATGCGGTGCCCGCGAACCCGCGCGAACAGCGGCACGCACTCTCGCCCCGCCTCCAGCTTGCGGCCCATCACCGCCGGCGCCAGATAGTCCTTCAGCGCCAGCCACGCGCCGTCAATCCATTCGTCGCTGTAAAACGGGTCTTCTCCGGCCACGCACTCGCCCCAAGCATTTAGCCCCTGGCAATGGACGGTGACCAGCAGAATGCGGCGCTCATACGTGCGCCCGAAGCTGGTCTCGAAAAAATGGACCAGCGGCATGCGAATTTCCCGCAACGTGATGGCTTCAATCTTCATTTTTTCGGAAGCGCATGAAATATCTTTCGGAAGGGCAGGCCTTCAGCCGTGCCGCTCCCCGCTTTCTCCATAGCCCAACTTCTCTTCCCACCGTCCCAGCAGAAACGTTCCGTTGCCCTCGGCATCGCGCTCGTAACCCAGCACCGCCAAGCCTTCGCCGAATGCCTTCAGGAACTGTTCCCGGTTCTGCGCCTGCACTTCGGCCGCTCGTGCGCGCGTCGCCTCCGCCGCCTTCCATTCGTAAATCTGCGCCGGCACGGAAATGCGCCGCACCGCCTCAAACTCTGGCTTCTGACCGGTACGCAGAAAACTCTCCACCCGCTTCGACTTCAGCCACCACTCCGCCACCAGGCGGTCGGTGGGCAAAAATCCCTGCAGCGGCGAGGAAGTGATCCCGTACTGGTTCAGGTTGTAGCGCCGGGTGATCGCCGCCAGCCGCTCGATATTGAGGTAGGCGTTCTTAATTTCCAGCGGGTCGAAGGTCCACTCGATCAGTTCGTAGCCCCGCGCCAGCGCATCGTCCCTCTGGAACAGCTTGATCTTTCGCCCCAGCCCGCTGTTGCGATGCCTCTCCCGCACCGCCAGCATGTGCGAGTGCAGATAAGGATGCCCTGCCCGCGCCCCCGGCACTGCGAGCGCGAAGCCCACCAGTTCCTGGCCCGCAAAGGCGCCAATCACCTGCCCGCCAACTTTGGCTGCCACCACAAACATGCGCAGCGGCACCAGTTCGGCGTCGGTGAAGCCCCACACCTGCTTCTGCATCTCCAGGCAGGCGCGGAATTCCTCCAGCCCGTGGCAGTTGCGGATCTCCACCGCCGGCGCGCTCACCCTTGCCCGTTCTCTTGCTGTTTCGCTTGTTGCCATAGACTTTCGAGCTCGTCCATGCTGGCGTCCTGCGGCAACCTGCCCTGGTCCCGCAGCTTTTCCTCCAGCCACTGAAACCGCCGCTTGAATTTGCGGTTGGTGCGCTTCAGCGCCGACTCCGGATCCAGCGACAGATAGCGGGCGATGTTCACCACCACGAACAGCAGGTCGCCTACCTCGTCTTCCAGGCGCCGCCGTAGGTCCTCTTCGACTTTTTGTCCACCCGACCCAGCCACGCCCCGCGCCAGCGGCTTAGGCCCGGGCTGCGGAAACTGCTCCAACTCCTTTTGCAGCTCGCCGGCCTCTTCGTTCAGCTTCTCGAACAACCCGCCGATCTCCGGCCAATCAAAGCCCACGTGCGCCGCCCGCGAGCTCAGCTTAAATGCCTCCAGCAGCGCCGGTATGCCGGACGATACCCCCGCCAGCACCGACTCCGGCTCCTGCTCCGCTTTGGCTGCCTTCCCTCCGCCCGCCTCCAGCCGCTTCTTTTTCTCTTCCGCCTTCAGCGCCTCCCAGTTGCGCAGCACCTCCGACGAGGTCTCCGCCTTCACATTGCCGAACACGTGCGGATGCCGGTCCACCAGCTTCTTGGAGAGCCGCTCCAGCACCTCGTCAATGGAAAACGTGCCCTGCTCCTTGGCCATCTCGGCGTAGAACAGCACCTGCAGCAGCAGGTCGCCCAGCTCGCCCGTCAGCTCGTCCCAGTCGCGATTATCAATCGCCTCCAGGACCTCATAGGCTTCTTCCAGGGTGTAGGGCTTGATGGAATCGAAAGTCTGCTCGCGGTCCCACGGACACCCGCCTGGCGCCCGCAGCCGCTCCATGATGGCCACTGCTCGTTCGAATCGCTCCCCGGTGCTCGACATTCCTCCTAATCTAAATGACGCGCTTGCAGAATGAAAAGTGCGGCGTTCCCGCGCCTTGGCGCTTGTCTGCACGCCGCACCGGCGCGCCCTGACCAGAGGGTCGCCTGACCAGCGGCGTTTCCATGCTCTGGGGATGCCGTTCCCGCGTCATGTCCGCTTCTTCGAGCGGGTGGAATTCTCGTTTGAACTCATCAGAAGGACAGGTAAATATTACTTCGTGGCGGAGTTCGCTCGGGCGGGTGCCAGAAAGTAGCCCGCCACTTTTGGCGGGTACAACGCCATGTTTGGCCAAGTCCCGGAGGGACAGTGCAACGCTGCGCGCCACCGTGGACGCCCCTCACTCGTGCCGATTATTGATCAGTCCCGCCGGGGACGCCCTAAAGTAGCCCGCCACTTTATGGCGGGTACAACGCCACGATTGGCCAAGTCCCGGAGGGACGGTTGAAACCTCGTGCAATTCGCCCGACCTCTACGGCTGCCTGCAAGCCGCCTGATCTTGCGCGGTCACCATGGCGTCTGTGTATTCGCGTGAGGGACCTTTTAGCAGCCTCGTTTCCGGCAAGCCCCTCAAATGAGCGTCCAGAAATGCGGCCACGTAGTCTCGCACGGCAGCGACGGTTTTTTCCGGACCCATGCTGCCGGTTTTGATTGCGTGCCTGGCAAGCCACACCGCATCCGTTGGCGTCACGTGCTCGGCGCCTTTCAGGTTCACTGACAGACGGGAACCGCGCAGCGAATTCCACAAGCGGCAGTCGTTCTCGCCCCACCCCTCGTTCCCCGCGTTCAGAATCAGCATCGGCGTTTGTGTCCCGAAGGGGATGCCCTCCGGCAGCATGCCATCCAGCACCACACCCGCGCGGAATCGCGGTTCTGCTTCCACCCCTAGCAGCGCCGTCAACCCACCCAGGGAGTGGCCGGCAAGCGCCACCCGCGTCATGTCCAGTTGGCCGGCAAATGGCCCCCGGACCGTCGCATTCAGCCGTTCCAGCTCATTCACCACGAATTTAAGGTCATCGAGCCGTATCAAGACCGCCCGGGTCAGAGTTTTCTCGTCACTCCTTGCCCCCTGTGCCAGATAACTGCCCACAACCGATTTCGCCAGTCTCCCGTCCGGAAACTCTACGGCCGTTGCCTCGTAAGTGTGATCCACCGAGGCCACTACGTAACCGCGGCTGGCCAGATCCTCAAACAGGAAGCTGTAATCGGTAAACGTGCCCGTGTAGCCGTGCGTAAACACAACCACTGGATGTGGGCCACCGGCCATTGGCGCATTCCAGCAGCTGTTCGTGGTCACTCGCGGTAGGGCGACTCCCTTCAGCTGCGACAGGTAACTCCACACTCCGGCCGAAGTGTATTCCGCCACCTTGCAGCCCTGGGCCCCCATCGCCGGATACCAGAACCGCACCAGCAGCTCCCGTTTCGTCCCAGTGGCCAGGTACGGATCATTGCGGCTCTTATCTACCAGCTCCATCACTCGCGTTCCGACTTTGTTGGGCCCAGTCGTGCTGGGCGTCGCCGCGCTGGCACTGCGGACGAGCGCCGAGCGCACTGCCTCCGCCCCAAAGAACCTGCTCGTCGTCCCAGTTCCCGTGAGCGCTACTTGCTGTGGGCTGTCCGTACTGCTGTCTGTGATAGAGAGCGTCGCGTTGGCCTGTCCCGTCACTCTCGGCGCGAAGGTCACGCTGATCGTGCACGAACCAGCCGCACCCACGCTCGGAGCACAGGTGTTCGTTTGCTTGTATTGAGAGGCTCCCGTCCCGGTAATCGTAATGCTCGAACTAGTAAAGGCCATGGCCGACGTTCCGGTATTGGTGAGCGTCACGATCAGCGTTCTTACGCCGCGGTTCACCTTCAAAAAACCGAAGTTCAGGGTATAGGGCACCAGTTTCACTGTGCCCGTGCTGATGGTGATCGCCGTGGTTGCTGACTTGCTGCCGTCTTCCACCGAGGTAGCGGTTAGCGTCACGCCGGGGCTGGCCGGTGCCGTCGTCGGCGCGGTATAGGTTGCCAACGTGCCGCTTGGCAGCGTGGGCATCACCGTGCCGCATGCCGGAGAACACGTGATTCCGGTTTGCGTTAGGACCCAACTCACGCCCTTGTTCGTGGGGTCGTTGTTAATTGTGGCGGTGTACTGTTGCGCTGCCGTGAGAGGAATGAACGCCGAAGTCGGGGTCACACCTATGGTAATCGCCAGAACTGTGATGGTCGCGTTCCCCGAGATTCCGGTGTCACTTACCGACGTGGCCGTGATGGACACGCCTAGGTCGTTCGCCGGAGGCGTGGGCGGCGCGTTGTAGGTCACCGCCGTGCTGCTCGCATTCGTAAGCGTTCCCGCCCCCGTCGCTGGTGAGATGGACCATGTCACCCCCTGGTGCGACGGATCGTAGCTCACGGTTGCCGTCACTGCTACCGTTCCGCCCGCCTGCACGCTGTCGCTAGCCACCGTCACTGCAATCTGTATGGCGGCGAAAGTGATTACCACCCCGCTCGACTTGGAGTGGTCCGCCACGGCCGTCGCCGTTATCGTCACCTCCACATCGCTGGCCGGCGGCGTCGCGGGTGCGTTATAGGTCACCGACGTGCTCGTCGGGTTGCTCAGCGTTCCCGCCCCTGACGCCGGAGAAATCGTCCAGGTCACGCCTTGGTTGGAAGGATCACCGCTCACCGCCGCAGTAACCGCCGCCGCGCCCCCGGCGCTCACGCTGGAAGGATTGGCCGAGGTCGCAACGGAAATGGCGTTTAGCGTAATGCGTACCGATGCGGACTTTGTGCTCTCAGCCACGGCCACCGCCGTGACCGTCACCATTACGTTGTTAGCCGGCGGCGTGCCCGGGGCTTTATAGGTGACCGTGGTGCCGGTTGCATCCATCAACACTCCTGCTCCCGTTCCCGATCCTGGCGACATCTGCCAGCTCACGCCCTGGCTGGAGTTGGCCACCTGCGCGGTAATCTTTATCTCGCCGCCGGCCTCCACCGTCGTAGCCGCCGCCGATATCGCAACCGTGACCTGAGGCGTGGAACTCCCCCCGCCTCCACAACCCGCCAGGGTGGTGGCCGCAGCCGTTATCACCAGCAGAGAAGAAAAACGCAGAGAAGTGAAACGCAGGGCACGCGTCATACCATGCCTCCAGTGGGTGCTCACCGGGCTGCCTGCCCTGCTCACAGCCGGACTTTTGCTGCCCCGCAACGGACGCGAACCACTCCTGCGCCGGCGGGAAAAATCGCGGCCTGAACTGTGCTTTATCCGCTAGGGTGGGGCCCGACCGAACTCCCAGGCTCGATGGATCCCGATAACGAACGACATCAACCGGTCCTGTCGTAGAAAGGGTAAATGCCGGATAGATCAGGACCGGTATACAGTTGGCGACGTATTCTGCTCTCGTCCCGGGCGTCTGTCAAGGCTCTGCCACAAATCCTGAACCGCCTTGCGCCAGACCTGGATCAAGCACCTTCTTCGTTCCGCCAACGGCTGTCATTTTGAACGAGGGCGCACGCCCGAGTCGAAACACCCCTATGCAGCCATTCCACCGCGAACGCCGCCGGAATTTCGAGAGAACTCCCCGAAACGCTGATGACGGGACACACGAGCTAGGGGTCCTTCGCTCGCACTCGCCGCGTAAGCGCGGCTCGCGCTTTCTCAGGATGACAATAGCTCGTCGGGCAGCGCCGGGCTGAAGCCGCGCCCATCAAAGCTCGCGGCCGAGGGCGTTCTTTCGCGCATAACAACAACTGTCATGTTGAGCGAGGGTGCACGCCCGAGTCGAAACACCCCTATGCAGCCATTCCAACGGGAATGTCGCAGGGAGTTTTTAGAGAGAACCCGCTGAAACGCTGATGGCGGGATACACGAAAATAGGGGTCTTCGGTCGCGCTCACCGCGTAGGGCGGCTCGCGCTTTCACAGGATGACAGCAGTTGGTCAGCCATTGCGCCGGGCTGAAGCCGCGCTCATTCAAAGCCTCGCGGTCAACGGCGCATTTTCTCCAACAACAACTGTCATGTTGAGCGAGGGCGCACGCCCGAGTCGAAACACCCCTGCACTGTCGGCGCTGCCGGGGGTAGAAAGGAATTTTTACCGATCATGGATTCGCCGACAAATGCAGTCTGCGCCCCGGTGTGTTCCGCGAAGTCCTGCCACCGCGGGTTGACGCGCTCAATGAGCGCAATCTTTTTCGAACGCCGCCACCCCTTCAGCTGCTTTTCTTGGCTGATGGCTTTCAAAATGTTGTCGAAACTTTCGTAGTACACCAGGTGGTCGCAGTAATATTTGCAGGCAAATCCTTCCATTTCCCCACTTTTGTGCTGCAGCGTGCGGCGTTTACGATGCTGCTTAGAGGCGTTCCCATGAAGGAGCACAGGTATTGGGTTTACATCGTGAGCAGCAGACGTGGGGGGTATTTCGACTCGGGCGTGCGCCTCGCTCAATATGACACCAAAATGGGAACACTCTTAAACGTCCCTACTTCTTTTTTCCCTTGGTTTTTTTGGCGGGAACTTGAACCTTCGCCTTAGCTTTGGCTTTGGGCTCGGGTGGTTTGGGGGAATTGGAAGGAGCCGCGGCCGCGGGCTTGGGTGCGGCAGCAACGGGCTTGGACGCGGCAGGGGCTTTGGCTGAGGCAACAGCCCTGGGCGGGGCAACGGCCACGGCGGCCACCGCCGGCGCGGCTGCTTCCCCTCCCTTGCCCTTGCGCTTCTTGCCTGCCGGGACTGCGGCGGCAGCGGGAGCCGCTGTGGGAGCTTTCGCCTGCGATTGCGCCTGCAGTTGTGCCTTGGCCGCGCGCCCGCGCTTGGGCGGAGGCGGAGGCGGCGGTGGTGGGGGCGGCGGCGCCAGAGGCTTCAAATACTTCAGAATCTCGGTGCGCGAACGCATCTTCCCGTCCAGCAACATCAGGAACACGTCGTGCGCAATCTTGGGATATTCCGGCAGCGGTGGCGTAATCCGCAGCTCGGTCATCTCGGGTAACGGTAGCTTCTGCTGCACTTGCCGCCACTTAGTGAAGAAGTTCTTGATCTTCTGCTCCACCGCCTGCTGGCGCGTGGTCAGCTCCAGGAACAGGATGGTCTCCGGCTTGGCTTTGGAAAGCAGCTCCCAGGTGCGCGAGGGCGTGGCCGCTTCCTTGCCCGTCAGCTTCTTGGCCAGCTCCTTGGCGTCCGACTCCAAGCGGCGCCAGCTCTCCACCAGGTCGCGCCGGGGGATCAACTTCTGCATGTCGGCAGTATCGTGATCGCTCAGCCGCTTGGTCAGGAAGTAGAGTACCGTCGGGCCGGTGTCCAGCGTGTAGCCCAGTTCGGTCATCTGCTGCCGCCCCTTGGCCAGCTGCCCCAGTTCCGCCGTATCAATCTTGGCCGTGCTCCAGTGCGGGTTCAGCACCTTCAGCCAGCCTTCCTTCTCCAGCGCCTTGATGATGTGGATGGGATCTTCTTCGTAGGCCAGCTGCTCCACCTCGTACCCGATGGCGCGGTCGCTGATGTTCTCGATGTAATTATTTTCCTTGGCCGCGTCGTAGCGCGCCTGGGTACGCTCTTCCAGCGGCCAGTGGAATCGGGCGGCAAAGCGCGTGGCCCGGATCAACCGCGAAGGCTCCTCCAGGAAGGCGTAATTGTGCAGGATGCGCAGCACCTTGGCTTCAATGTCGGCGGCACCGTTGAAGGGATCCATCAGCAGCCCTCGCGACCCCGGGTTCAGCGAAAGCGCCATGGCATTCACCGTGAAGTCACGCCGGCGCAGGTCCTCGGCAATGGTGGAGGGGACAATCTGGGGAGGCTTGCCGGGCTTGTCGTAGCGTTCCGAGCGAGCCATGGCTAGCTCAGCCCGCACGTTGCCCGGAAACATCAGGTAGAGGGTCTTCAGGTCATCATCCACGCCCTGGACCGCTATCCCCGCACGCTCCAGGTCCTTCTGCAGCTTGAGCGGGTTCCCCTGGACTGAGAAGTCCAGGTCGCGGATGGGAAAGCCGCTGATGATGTCGCGCATCGCGCCGCCCGTGAGATACACGTTCATCTCATTAGCGCGTACCACATCTTGCAACGCGTTCACGGCGCGTTGCTGCTCCGGGGTAAGCCGGATCTCCATGGTGTAGATGTAATCAGCCATCTGTCAGAAAATAATGGACTTGCGTACTGCGCGCACACCCTGGAGCGGCACGGCCCGTGGCCGCTGGCCAGCCCCGTCAAACTGCGGGTAAGTTTCTCTTTCCAATGGACTTAGGTCGGCTTCGCGAGGACGCAATAAACCCCTCACCTTACCACAAAGAATGCTGGTTTGGCTACAAAAGTGCGCAATTTTGCAGCGGAAAACAGGGCAAAAAATGCGACAATCGCGAAAGTGAGGGCCGGCGAGCCTTCGCCGTTTTCCCCAAAAAACATGCCTTCTACCCATAAAAAAGTGATTGTCCGCAAATTGGACCGGGACACCGTGAACGGCTACGTGGCTTCGGCTAACTTTGTGGTAGAAGGCAAGTTAGAGATGCTGAACACGGCGGGAAACGTGGTGGCCGTGGATTTGCGGGAGATCAAAATTGTGTACTTTGTGCGCGAGTTTGCCGAGGCCAGCGCACCCCAGCGCAAGACCTTCGCCAACCGGCCGCGCACCGAGGGCTTGTGGGTGCGCCTGAAGTTTAAAGACGGCGAAGTGATGGAAGGATTGATGCCAAACGACTTAACCCAGGTGACCGGCGAGGGGTTTCTGGTGAACCCCCCGGACCTGCGGGCCAATACGCAGCGCATGTTCGTGCCGCGAACCGCGCTGGCGGGGCTGACGGTGCTGGGCGTGATCGGCATAGGTCGTGGGCGGAAACGTAAGGCTGCGGCGGCCGATGTGGGACAAGTGCCGATGTTTGAACAGTGAGCCGATTGAGTAATTGTGTAATCGGGTAATTCGCTGGGGCGCAGAAAGCTTGATGGGGTGAGCTGCCATCTGCTTCACTCGTCTTTTCCATTCGCCATTCACTGCCGAGAACTCCCTTGTGCCTCCTCTACAGATTGAACAGTGGGGGTCCTTCGACTCAGGCATTCGCCCTCGCTCCAGGATGACAGTTCTTGGAGGATCCTTCGCTACGCTCAAGTTTCGACAGCGGACGGGCGCCGGCGCCACAAATTAGTGGACAGGGTTGCGGCCGAAGTGGCCGTCCACCAGGCGCCAGATGCCCAGGGGATTGGAATCCTGCAATTCTGAGGGGAGCCCGAGCTGTGGGAAGTTCTGGAAGCAAACCGGGCGGGCAAAGCGCAGGATAGCCAGCGTGCCCACGGAGGTGGTGCGGCTGTCGGAGCTGGCGGGATAGGGGCCACCGTGGACCATGGCGTGGCAGACCTCAACTCCGGTGGGGAAACCGTTGAAGATGAGGCGACCGACCTTGGTCTCCAAAATTTCAACCAAGTCTCTGTAATCAGCCAAATCCTGATCGGTGCCATGGAGAGTGGCGGTGAGGTGGCCTTCGAGCCCGCGCGCCAAGTCCAGCAACTGCTCGCGGCTTGAGTACTTCACCAGCAGCGTAGAGGGGCCGAACAGCTCTTCGACCAGGCTGGGGTCGCGCAGAAAACTTTTCGCATCCGACTGGAACACAACAGCAGCCGTGCCACAGCCCCCGCTTGCGGCAGGCGGTCCTTCCGCCAGCTTCTGAGCCTCGCCGGCACGCGAGCGCGCAGCAACACCTTTGGTGTACGCGGATTGAATTCCGGGCGTAAGCATGGTGAAGGAAGCAGGGGCGGCGACCAATTCGCTCAGCTTGCGGGCAAACTTCTGCGCCAGATCATCGCCAGCCAGCAAAACCAATCCCGGCTTGGTGCAGAATTGGCCCGCGCCCAAAGTCATGGACGCATGCAGGCCGGAGGCAATCTGGTCTGGGCGTTCCCGCATGGCGCCCGGAAGAATGAATACGGGATTAACGCTGCCCATTTCCGCAAACACCGGGATAGGCTCGGCACGGGAAGCGGCCGCCTTGCGCAGGGCATCGCCGCCAGCGCGGGACCCAGTGAAGCCCACCGCCTTGATAGCGGGATGCTTTACGAGCTCCGTTCCAATTTGAAAACCGGCGTCGAAAAGCAGCGAAAACACGCCTTCGGGGAGCGAATGCTCACGCACAGCTTCGCGCACGGCGCGTGCGACCAGCTCGGAGGCGCCGGGATGGGCCGCGTGAGCCTTAACGATGACGGGATTGCCAGCGGCGAAGGCGGAAGCGGTATCACCGCCCGCCACGGAAAAGGCGATGGGAAAGTTGCTGGCGGCAAAGACTGCGACCGGTCCCAGCGGGCGCAGCATGGAGCGAATGTCAGGACGAGGCAGGGGCTTGCGGTCGGGCTGAGCGGGATCAATGCGCGCCATGACCCAGGAGCCTTCTTCGACCAAATCGGCGAAGAGACGGAGCTGGTTGCAAGTGCGTGCTGTCTCACCCTGCAAGCGACCGGCAGGCAAGGCAGTTTCCAGCATGGCGCGGGCCACCAGCGGTTCAGCAATCTGCTCGATGTAGCGGGCGATACTGCGCAGGAACGCCGACTTCTCCTTTCCCGGCAGCCGGCTGTATACGGAGAACGCATCTGCCGCCAGCCGGGCTGCCGAGTCCAGTTCTTCGAGCGTGGCCGAACGATAGGTGGGCGGAAGCTTGCTGCCATCCGCGGGATTGATGGCATGGAACGGCTCTCCGCGTCCCGAGGCCGAGCGCGAGCCGAGCAGCGATACGCCCTGCAGCTCGCTGCCGATCAGGGTGGCGGTTTTATCGGGCATGGGTTACTTGCCCCACGGAAGTGCGGCCGTGGGCGGGCGCCTGGGACTCCTTATCCCCGTTGCCCAGCCCTCATTTTCCAGCGGCCCTCGTCAAGGCGTCAACTAGACGGCGTGGCTCCGGCCGCCCGCGCCCGCCAGGGAGTGGGAGCAAGTGAAAAGTGATAGGCGATTTTTCAATCGTCACGGTGAGCAGCAACAGGAAAGCCGCCCGGAGAGGCGGCTTCCGAAAGAAGGTAAAGCGTTATACCGATAGTTTCCGCCGAATCGCGCCAGCTGCAGTTGCCGCTGCCATCCCGGCCCCGAGGAGCGACATTGTGCCGGGCTCGGGAACGGAAGTGCCGCCGCCACCACCGGTAGTTGCCGGAACTGTTAGGACATCAGAAAACATATAGATTGGTTCGGTGAGGCTTTCGCTTGCATCCCCGCAGCAGAGCCAGAAACCCGCACCTAATCCCGCCCGGCCGAAGGTGGCAGATCCGCTGCTGTTGCCCAAGGTTTCTTCTCCCGTGCCAGTGACGAATGTGCCTGTCCATACCGCAAAACTACCACCGCTGTCGGGGGCGCCAGAGCCCAAGCCGGACCAGATGTCATGGCTGGAGCTAAACAGCAGGGCGCCATCGGGATCGTAGATTGGGATGATGGAGTTCGGCAACGCGGTATTTGCATTGAACGTCGGTGTACTGACGAGCGCGTGCCACGTTACGTTCGCTCCACTGTAAGAGGTCAGGTTCGCAGCTATTGCCGAGAACTCTGCAAAGGCGTCGTAATACGCAATGTCATCTGATGTCGCATTGGTAGTAAATCCGGTGAACGTGAGAAAACGGAATTGATCTCCGGCACTCAGTCCGTTTGGCGTGATGAGATCTGCCTTGGCCACCGGAGCCGCGAGCAGGCAGGCGGCACAAAGGAACAGGCTAGCGACAAACTTGTAGGTCATATTCCCCCTTGTCTGTGGCGGCATTTAGGACGGCGATATGTCCCCCGCGGCAATTGGCCATCCAAACTCGGCGATCTTCCCGACGGCCGGGCTAAAAATTGTTTCTGCAATTTGTTCAATCGATTGCGCAGTCACATTGTTCACAGGGACACTCACGCACACTGTACTCGCAGTGTTGCCAGTGCAACTGCTTGCACTCAGGCTGCAAAGTATTTCTTCACTGGCGATAACGAATTCCGCACCAGTTTCGGGGCAGAGCGCTCTGGCATCCGGGGCGGCTGATTCATACCTTTGGTTGTGAAAGGGTCTGAAACACTCCTTATTTAGTGCAATACGGCGCGGTCCAGTCGCCGTATGGGAAGTCCCTGTCTCCGTCGGAAACCTGGATGACGCCGTCCAGCGAAATATGTTCTATGATTTTGAGCTTGCGCATGCTGAATCTCCTTGTCAGCACTCCGTGTATGGTGTCGCCGTCAGCAGTTGTGCAATCACTCGCTCAGCAAACATCCCGCATCTGTAACACCCCAGAAATCTTTAGCCCCGAGGCGGCCCGCTCCAGCTCGTCTTTCGTCCTGCCATCAGCCATGCTCATTGATTAGCACGGAATCATTCTCGTGAACAGGCGTTCTGAATCTTTACAAATCCGATTCCGCTTTGCCCAATGAAAAGTGAGATGCGATTTCACGAAAATATCGAATTTCCATATTTGTTGCTCCATCGGAAAGTCACATTAAAAAGCCTTGCCCGATTCGATGGCGTAGTGCAGCCTATGTTGTGTCCATGCCCGCATGTCTGAAAATCGTCGGAACAATTGTCCTACTAGCAGCGGCGTCGCGGGCACAATCGAACAGTGGCTGCTTACATCGCATGTTCCCAGTTACCGTTGTCGACAAACACGGAAACGCAGTATCGGATTTGCCAGTTTCCGCCTTCCGTGCTGAACTTCAGCACCGGCCTGTGAAGCTGCTCTCCGCGACGTTCCAGACCCAACAGCCGCGGATTGTCGTTCTGCTCGACACCAGCAGGAGCATCAGTTCCACTCCAGATGAATGGGAGTTGGCTAAATTTCTAGTCGCTGACATCGTCAATTCCGGGGCACCAGAGTCGGACTTGGCATTTGCAACGTTCGCAACACACGTTACCGTTGAAGTTCCATTTGGTAAGGGCAGAGATGCTATCCGAGAGGTGCTTCTCGAAAGAGCACGGCCGCTGAGACCTGCTGCCGTGCTACAGAGCCACACGGCACTCTGCGACGCCATTTTGGAGGTTACCAAGTTATTCGGCACACCTCGACTGGGCGATGCCATCTACGCCATCACGGATGGCATGGACAATGAGAGCAGGGGTGGCATCGGGCAAATGCAGCATGAATTAGAGCAGGAGGGTATTCGACTGTTTGGTTCCATACTTCATAGCGGCATGTTCAGGTTCCCAAATGGGAGAATGTTACCCCCCGACCTTCGCATCATACCTGACGGGCTCCGCATCGTTGCACAGCATACCGGCGGCTACTCGCTCATTTTCGATGTGGCACGTTTCAACCACACTGTAGGTTCCACTCGGGCCATGGCTAGCGCCGCCCAGACAATCTACCACCGATTGGCTCCGTTCTATGCGGTTGATGCGGAGCTACCGTCGGCACTCGACAAGCCTCGTGAGTGGAAACTGGAAGTGCTAAATTCCGGTAGCAAGACGGCCAAGAGCCTGTCTGTCCTATATCCCAGAACAGTAGGTCCTTGCGGGGGTATTCCGCGTAATCGCGATTAGATGCCATAGTATGGCAAGCTCCCCGCCCGCAAATCCCTTACTGCGGTTGTCTATGACGAGTGTGAACAGGGCTTTATCACTCTTTACAGTTCCATCTGCCCTTCAGGTGGTGCGAGTTCTGTCAGGGTGGCATGGACTAGCCCAATGGCATGGATTTCCAGGCACCCTCGGGATCAGTAGTCCCGAGTGTTGTTGCTTCTGAGTACCAACCGCAAATGCGCGGGCAATTAGGCTCTGGCTAGCCTGGTGGGAACTGATTGCGATTTACTCTCTTCAGGCCCAACTCTGGTAGAACTCTGACAAAACTTGGGACGGCTGGCGAGGGTGCGACGGATCAAAGTTAGAGCGCTCTCCAGCTCCTCGCCGGCAAGCTCCAGGCGCGGGGGACGCACACGGGCATTGCCCATGCCGGCTTCCTGCTGCACCAGCTTTATGAGCTGCACGAACTTGGGAACCGTATCCATGCGCAGCAGGGGCAAGAACCAGCGGTAGAGCTCGCGGGCTTTTTCGGCTTCGCCGCGCTGCGCCAGATCGAACAGGGCGACGGATTCGCGGGGCAGAGCGTTGGCCAAACCGGCGATCCAGCCCACTGCTCCCATGGCGACGCCTTCCACGACGGCGTCATCCACGCCCACCAGCACCGCCAGGCGATCGCCGAGCAGGGCGCGGATGGCGGTTACGCGGCGCACGTCGGTGCTCGACTCCTTCACCGCGGTCAAATTCGGGTGCTCGCGGGCCAACTCCTGAATCTGCTCCGGAACGAAATCGGCGCCATAAGCCACGGGATTGTTGTAGAGCATGCAGGAAAGGCTGGTGGTCTTGAAGATGGCGCTCACGTGGGCTTTGGTTTCGCGCCAGTCGCCCAGATACACATAAGGAGGAAGGACCATTAGTCCCTGGCAGCCGGCGTTGGCGAAGGCCCGGGCCAGATCCACGGCTTCTCGGGTGCTGAGGGAGGAAACGGCGGCGACCACGGGCACGCGGCTACCTACTGCTTTGACGCAGGTCTTCACGACCGCGACCTTTTCGTCGGGCGTGAGCGTTGCGCCCTCGCCCAAAGACCCGAGGGGCACAATTCCCGTGCAGCCGTTGTCCACCAGCCAGGCACAGTGGTCCGCGATGAAGGCGAGGTCTAGGCCAAGGTTGCGGTCAAAGCAAGAGGTGATTGCGGGCATGACGCCCTTCCATTGCATGCTCAGCTCCTCAACTCAGGGTTGGTGGTGCGCCGGTAACGGTGGTGGTCAGGCTCTCCACGCGAACCGGAAAAACCGGCGGGCGCACTGATTCCACGTTCCAGCCTAACAAAAATTCTACGGCGGGAGCGCAAACCCTGCCCTGGCAGGGCCCCATGCCGCAGCGGGTGAGCAGCTTGGCGGCGCGCCAGGAGGAGTGCTCGCGCAAGCGCCCGAGGGGGACATCTTCGCAACGGCAAACCAGCGTGTCCGCTTGCGGCAAGCTCCTCAATTGGGGACGAAGAGCGAAGGCGCGGTCCATGCCGGCGGCAAAACGGCGCAAGCCTTTTCGTTTGGCGAACAGGCCACGAGCTGCATCCGGCGCTCCGGCAGCAGCGTGCCCGGCAATCTGGCCTTCGACAAGAGATAATTCCAACCCGCCAATGCCGGTGGGCTCGCCCGCGCAGTGAACATCAGGCACCGTGGTCTGCTGCAAGTCATCTACCCGAACTCTTCCCTGCTCCACGCCGCAGCCCAGCAACGCGGCGAGCTCGGTATTGGGTACCAGGTGGAAGCCGCAGGCAAGGTAGTCGCAATCCACGCTCCAGGTTTTTGCGCCGCGGCGCAGCATTACGCTCTCCAACTTCTCTTTTCCCTGAGCTGCCGCCGGCCAGCAACTGGTGAGGTAAGGAACGCCCGCCAACTCACGCCGCAGAGCCAGGGCATCTTGCAACTTCGAAGAATGACAGACGAGCCGCACACTAAAGACGATCAGGTGGCGCCGGGAGGCTTGCTCGGCAATCAGGCAAATCTCGGCACCAGACTGTCTGAGATGGGCGGCTGCCGCGAGTAAAAGCGGGCCGGTGCCGGCCACCACGATCTTCTTGCCGCGCATAGTCAGTCCCGAACGGGCGAGCGCCTGCAGTCCGCCCGCGCCCATCACATTGGGGAGAGTCCAGCCGGGAAATGGGAGAAAGCGCTCACGGGCGCCGGTGGCGAGGATGAGCTTGCGAAAGGCGAGTTCGCAGACTCCGTCCTCCGACTCCGCAACCAGGATATGCGGGCCCGCCTGAGCGAAGGCTCGCGTGCCGGCAATGATCTGCACGGGCAGCCGGGCGAGACGCTGGTACCAAATGGCGGACTGAGAAGTGCTGGGGGCCGGTTCATCGCGCCAGATCTGGCCGCCGAGGGCGGGGTTGTCGTCCACAATGGCAACGCGCGGTGTCGCTTCGGCGGCGCAACAGGCCGCTGCTATGCCGGCGGGGCCTCCGCCCACCACCAGCACGTCGAATTCGCTTCGCTCAGACACCGATGGTGACCTCCATGCCTTCACGGCAGAGCAACTGGCAGCTGCGCACGTGCTGGCGGCCATCTATCGCGACGCGACATTCAAAACAGATTCCCATGCCGCAGAGAGGGCCGCGCAGCTCGCCGGACACGGAGCGCCGCAAATTGGAGCTGCCTGCCAACAAGACAGCCGCGGCGACGGTCGAGCCGCGGGGAACGCGAACCACAACGCCGTTGATGGTCATCTGCACGAGATCAGGCATGGGCAGTTTCCATGACCCGGCCGGGAAGATAGGGCTCGAGCGGAATGGCGGGAGCGCGGTTCAACAGCTGATCGAGCAGAAGGCGGGCAGTTCCCAGTGAAGTTGTGATGCCCAAACCCTCGTGGCCGGTGGCGAGATACAGATGCTCGTGGCCGGGACACTTGCCGATAACGGGCAGCTTGTCAGGAGTGGCGGCGCGAAAGCCTGTCCAGCAGCGGATGGCCGACATGCGCGACAACTCGGGCAGGTATTGGCAGGCGCGGGCCAGCATGCCGGCGATGATGTGATTGTCCACCGACGTTTCTTCGACGCCAAACTGCCGCGAGGAACCGATGAGCAGCTGGCCGGTAATGCGGGGTTGCACGTTGAACGCGAAGGACTCGGCGGTGAGTGTGTGAGCGCTCTTCAGGTAGCCGAGCTCCACCAGTTGGTGGCGGACGAAGCCGGGATACCGGTCGGTGATGACCAGGTGGCCCTTGCGCGGACGCATCTCCAGCCCGGGAGTAAGTTCCTTCGCCCAAGTGCCGGCAGCGTTGACGACCGTGCCGGCCTGGAGCACGCTGCCATCTTGCAAAACCACGCCATCTTCGCGGATGCCCTTCACTGTGCCCATGTGCAGGTCGCAATTTCGAGCCTGCGCTTGCCGCAAGAGAAATCGGGCGGCACAGGGAGCGTAGATGACCAGGTCTTCAGGGACGAGCAGGGCTCCGACCAAGCCGGGACGCAAGTGGGGCTCGGCTTCGTATAAGGCGCGCGGGTCGAGGATTTCGGTGGGCACGCGGCGGGCGCCGTAGAAGTCGTGCTTGCGGCGGACTTCCTGCATTTCCTGCTCATCGGCAGCGACCCAGATGGTGCCGCAGGCCATGTATTCGACATCAGCCGGCAGCTCAGAGGCCAGCTCGCGCCAGAGTTGCTGGGAGTAGCGGGTGAGGGCGAACTGAGGTTCGGAGTCGTCCATGACCACGATGTGGCCCATGCCGGCGGCGGTGGCGCCTCCGCCTACGAAATCAGCCTCCACCACAGCGACGCGCAGTCCGGCAAGGGCGCATTCACGGGCGCAGGCGGCGCCGATGATGCCGGCGCCGATGATGACCATGTCGTAGGTGGGCGTGTGAAAACTCCTGTGTCGCCCCGCTGGGGCTACCCTGGGCTCACGCCCGGGGCTATATTCTTGTGCCGCTCCGCGGCTCCTAACTCAGGGGCTGAAGCCCCCAATTCTTAGCAGTCCCAAACGGCACGGCTGAAGCCGTGCCCTTTCAAAACAAACCATGCCCTTTAAAACAGGCTGGAGACATAAGCTTGGCCGCGCCCTTTCAGAACATTCCGACGCCGCGAACGGCACGCCTGGAATCGTGTTCGGTATGGCTGAAGGCTCAGCAGGACCAACAAATCTGTCTCACGCCGCTCATTGCTGGCGGGTGACCTCCTGCTTAGCTTTGCCGGCGGCAGGGGCGCTGACTTCCACGGCGGGCGCCGCGCCGGGCAACGGCATGACGCCCTTCTCCAGCATGGCGCGGTTGAATGCGGGGATGCGCTTGTCCATGAGGGAGGCGTACTCGACCTTCACGGCATCGAGCTTGGTTTCAATCTCCTTCAGCAGCTCGTATGCAGTGTCGGTGGGCGGGAAACCGGTTCCCCCGGCCACGTCGCCGGCGCCGGGCCCGATCTCGGCGTTGAGCCAAAGCAGGCTGTAATAGACCTGGTAAGGCTCGACAAAATACTTGTCATCGCTGGCGGTAAGCGATTTCGAAACCAGCTTGTACTCCACTTCCTGCATCTGGCGGTCGGTATCGAGAGCGCTCTTGAGCAGCGCGGGATCGCCTTTCTCGCTGCGCAACATCCCGGCGGCATCGTGCAACTGCTTGCGCATCCATTCCAGGCGATTGACCATATCGGCCACGTCGCTGACCTCGTCGCGAATACGGAGCTGCAGCTTAACCGAGGCTTCAATTTGCGCGTCGGTGGCGGGGGAATGGGGATCGCGCACGATTTCCAGGGGCTGAGTATAGGCGTGGCCATCCACGGTGACGCGCACGGTGTATTTACCGGGTTCGGCCATGGGGCCCGGCAAATCTTTGGAGTCCATGCCCCAATGGGTGATGGGACGCGAATCCTTGCCCCAGAAGCGCGGCTCCTCCCAGATGTGCGGGTTGACCTCAGGCGTGGTGCGAAGGGCGACGAGGCGCGGGCCTTCATACCGAAGATCCCAGTCTACGCGGTTGAGGCCCTCCTTTCCCGTCCCCTTCAGGTCGCGAATGACTTTGCCATTCGAATCGAGGATGGCGATCTTCACCGGATCTTTGGCGGCTTGTTTTAGCGAGTAAGTCACAAACGAATTGCCGATTTCGGGAAAGCGGAACGCCGGGCGCGAGGCGAACAGGCGCACATCCGCTGCGGTTTGCCGGCGGGCCATCTCTTCCAGCGGGGTGATGTCATCGAGGATGTAAATGCCGCGGCCGTAGGTGGAAACCACCAGGTCGTGAAAGTTGGGCTGCACCACCGCCCAGGAAACCGTGGCGTGGGGCAAGCCTTCTTCGAGCGCGCTCCAGTGGCCGCCATCGTCCAGCGAGTAGTAGAGGCTGTTGCCGGTGCCGGCAAACAGCAGGCCGTTTTGATGCGGGTCTTCCGCGACGACGCGCACGTAAGCCAGCGGATGCCGGGGCAAGCCACCGCTAATGAGCTTCCAGGAGCGGCCAAAATCGCTGGTCTTGTAGATGTAGGGATCGCGGTTGTCCATGAGATGGAGATCAACCGAGATGTAGGTTGTTCCAGGATCGAAAAATGACGGCTGAATGCTGGTGATGGTGCCCCAGGCAGGCAGGCCAGCGACGTTTTTGGTGACATTGTTCCAGTGGCCGCCACCGTCGCGCGTGTACCAGACCTGGCCGTCGTTGGTGCCGGCCCAGATCAGGCCCTTTTGCAGGGTGGAAGGAGCAATGGCAAATACCACTTCGCCGTAGAACTGGCCGAGGTTGTCGCCCACCAGTCCGCCAGAAGAGATGATGCGGCTGGGATCTTTGGTGGAGAGATCGGGACTGATCACCGACCAGCTCTGGCCGCCGTTGGCGGTTCTAAAGATGACCTGGCAGCCGTAATAAACGGTGTTGTGGTCGAAAGGATCAATGGCCAGAGGCGGAGTCCAGTGGCAGCGGTACTTCAAGTTGCTGGGTGGCGAGTCCAGCGTGTGCAGCCAGGGGCTGACGGAACGCGCCATTTTGCTGCGCGCATCCCAGCGGGTGACCTCGTCGCCATAGCAGGTGGCCCAGACGACGTTGGGGTCGGTGGGATCGGGCAGGGTGAAGCCGGATTCGCAGCCGCCCATGTGGTGGTCCCAGCCGGCATCGGGCGAAGCGCCGTATTCGGGCTCAGGAGCGAGGCTCGGCCCGCGCATGGTGCCATCATCCTGCATGTTGCCGTAAACGTAGTACGGCACCTGGTTGTCCACCGCGACGTGGTACATCTGGGCGATGGGCAGGGTGACGCGATGGAAGCCGCGGCCATGCACGGTGGTGATGATGAGGCCGCCATCGTCGGTGATGACGAAGCGGTCGGGATTGTGCGGGTCAATCCAGATGTCGTGGGTGTCGCCTCCCCAGTGGACGGAACGGAAGGTCTGGCCACCGTCGAGGGATTGGTGGAAGGCGCTGTTGGCCACCAGAACTTCATTTTCGTTGCGCGGAGAAACGGCTAGGCGAATGTAGTAGCCGGCGCGGCCGATGAGGGCGCGGTCCCAGTTAACCACGCGCCAGTGTTCGCCGGCATCGTCGGAGCGCCAGAGCGAGCCCTGGTCGGCGGTTTGAATGAGAGCATAGACGCGATTGGAGTCATTGGGCGCAACCGCTACATCAATCTTGCCGACCGGCGATTTGGGAAGTCCGTGGCCCTGGATGCGGGTCCAGTGGCTGCCGCCATCGCGCGAAACCCAGACGCCGCTGCCGGGGCCGCCGCTGAGCTCGGCGTAGGTGTGCATTTCCACCTGCCACATGCCGGCGAAGAGGACCAGCGGATTCTGCGGATCCATGGACAGCCCAGAGCAGCCAGTGTTCTCATCCGCGAACAGGACGCGGTTCCAGTGCTGGCCGCCATCGGTGGTGCGGAACACGCCGCGCTCCTGCTGCGGGCCGGTGAGGCGGCCAAGGGCGCAAACGAAGACGGTATTGGGATCGCGCGGGCTGACGATGACGCGGCCGATGCGGCCGGTTTCGTCCAAGCCCATGCGGGTCCAAGTGTGGCCGGCGTCGGTGGACTTGTAAATGCCGTTGCCGGTGACATCGCTGTCGCGAATGGCCCACGCCTCGCCTGTACCTGCCCAGACGATGCTGGGATCGGAGGGCGCCACCGCCAGAGCGCCGATGGCCATGGCAGGCTGCTTGTCGAAGACCGGCGCCCATTTATTGCCGCCGTCGCTGGATTTCCACACGCCACCCGAGGCAGCGCCGGCGTAATAAGTGCTGGGATCGCCGGGCACGCCGGCGATAGAGGCCACGCGGTTGCCAACCTCCGGGCCAACGAAACGGAAGCGGAAGCCTTGCTCTTTTTTGTCGTGGTCGCCTTCCTGGGCAAAGGCAGCGAAAGCCAGGCAGAAAATGATTGAGGAAACCAGGAGCAGGCGTGGCCGGGCGATTGTCATGATTCGACCTCGTGTTATGCGTGCAGGCGCATGCTTTGGGCCGGCACAATGGGGCCGTACGGGAACCAGAAGCGGCGCCAAGTCTTAGGCCCATATAATGTATCCAACATTCAGCCGCTCTGTGAAACAAAACAGGTGGCCGCGGTTCTGTCCCGGCCGCCCAAAGGCTGGCAAGGTTAGCTTGCCCGCACCGGCGAGGTCGCCTGTGCCCACGTGGGCAATCGAGGCGAGGGTCCTGTGCCCACGTGCTCTCACCAGCGTGCCCGGACTCCTCGGTATAATTAAGAATTCGCATGGTTTCGACTACCTCAACTGAGAAGCTGGGCCTGCGGCGGGGTGAATATGCCGGCGCTGAAACCGCGCTGGTATTCTCTGAGCCGCTCGCTGAATTCCTGGCCCTGCGCTCCGGCTGCGGCGTTTACGAGCTGGGCTGGGAGCGCCAATTCCTGATCTCCGGCCGCGACCGGGTGCGTTGGCTGAACGGCATGATCAGCAACAACGTCCGCGATTTGGCCGCCGGGCACGGCGTCTACGCCTTTGTGCTGACGCCTCAGGGCCACATCGTGGGCGACCTTCATATCTACAACCGCGGCGATGATTTTGTGATGGTTGCCGAGGTGGCCCAAGCAGACAAGCTCTATGCCCACCTGAAGCGGTTCATCATCATGGACCAGGTGGAGTTCAAGCCGGCCGAGGAGTGGGCCGCGATCGGAATCCAGGGGCCGAACGCGGAAGCAACGCTGCGCGCCGCCGGGATCGAAGTTCCCGGGCTGGAGCCATTGCAGCTGGCGGATGTGAAATGCGGAGCAGCCCAAGCAACCCTGGTTCGCGGCGATCACCCGCTCTCGGCCAGCTATGAATTATGGTCGACTGCCGGGCAGGCGCCGGCGCTCTGGGATGCGCTGATCAAGGCCGGGGCCACGCCGGTCGGGGCAGAGGCTTTAGAGCTGGCCCGCATCGCCGGCGGAATTCCCCGCTACGGGCAGGACATTCGCGAGCGCGACCTGCCGCAGGAAACCGGCCAGATGCGCGCCGTCAGCTTTACCAAAGGCTGCTACATTGGACAGGAAATTCTGGAACGCATTCGCGCCCGCGGCAGCCTGCACCGCACCTTTACCGGCTTTCGCATCGTGGAAGGTCCGCTGCCCGCGCCCGGCTCCAAAGTGCAGGCCGGCGGCAAAGAAGTTGGCGAAATCACCAGCGCGGCCGTGCTTCCGGCGAACCATGGGCAAGTAGCGGTAGCCCTGGGATACATCCGCAAAGAGGCCGGGGCCGCCGGTGCGGTAGTCGAAATTGGGGCCTCGCGCGCCCAGGTGGAAGCTTTGCCCTTTACTTTATGATTCGCATAAACGATCTGAACTCTTATGGCCGAAAAGAAGCCTGAATTTACCGTAACCGACCGCCGCCTCTTCACTCCGGAAGGCGAATTGCGCCCTGACACCCCCGAGGAGCAAACGGCTCCTCCCAGCAAACCAGCGACCGAGGCCAAGGCTCCGGAGCCGCCCAAAACAGCCGAGGCTGCGCCGCAGACTCCTCCGCCGCAGACTCCTCCGCCGCAGACTCCTCCGCCACCCAGCGCCGCGGATCAGAAAACCCAGGCGGAAGCCTACTCCAAGTCCACCAGCGAGCTGGATGCGCGCCTGAAGCGCGAACTCGGCTCGACCCAGGCCCAGGACCTGCAAATCACCTTTGAGCGCTTCCTGGCATCGCTTTATATGACTGCCCTGCTGCAGCTCGGCCTGGTGCAGGAACAGGGTGCCCGGCCACAAATTGACCTGATCGGCGCACGGCAGACGATTGACACTATCGAAATCCTCAAAGAAAAGACCAAGGGCAATCTCACCTCGGCGGAAGAAGGCTTTCTGCAGAACGTGCTCTACGAATTGCACATGGCCTACATCGAGGTGACCAACGCGCTGGCGCGCGGTGCCCAGGCCCCGGGCCAGCCCGGACCCAAGCAGCAATGAAAGCAGTGCTCACCGTGATGGGCAGCGGCACCTCCATGGGAGTGCCCACCATCGGCTGCACCTGCGCGGTGTGCACTTCTTCCGATCCTCACGACCGCCGCACTCGCCCTTCGGTTCTTATTGAGTACGGCGGGCGCGTAATCCTGATTGATACCACCCCCGATTTTCGCGAGCAGGCGCTGCGCGAGGGGGTGCGCCAGCTGGACGCGGTGCTCTATACCCACGCCCATGCCGACCACATCCTGGGACTCGACGACCTGCGCCCGCTCAGCTTCCATCGGGAAGGGCGCATTCCGCTCTATGCCAGTGATACCGTGGCCCGCGTCCTGCGCGGCATGTTCCGCTACATTTTTGACGACGGGTACAAGTACGGCACCATGGCGCAGGTGGAGATGCACACCGTGACTGGCCCGGTGGAGCTGTATGGCGCCCGCTTCGAGCCGGTGAAGGTTCTTCATGGCGATACTGAAATTTACGGGTATCGCTTCGGGTCCGCCGCCTACCTCACCGACTTCAGCACCATTCCGGAGGCGTCGTTTGCCCAGCTGCAGAAGTTGGACATTTTGTTTTTGGACGCGCTGCGGCACAAGCCTCATCCCACGCACTCGACGGTTGAAAACTCGGTGCGCATTGTGGAGCAGCTGCAGCCGAAGCGCGCCTTCTTTACCCATATTTGCCATGACCTGCCGCACCAGCAAACGAACGCTTCCCTGCCCTCACACGTGCGCCTGGCGCACGACGGACTGAAGCTGGAATTTGAGATTTAGTAGTTGGTTGTTGGTAGTTGGTAGCGGGTAGTTGCGGAAACGACGGGAGCGGAACAGAGCTTAGCAGCGGAAAAAGGAATACCCACTGGACCGACCACTGGCCAACAATCACTGACTACGAATGAAAGTCTTCCGCCATCTCGAAGAGCTTCCCGCTGACCTGGGCGGCACTGTGCTTAGCGTTGGCAACTTCGATGGCGTGCACCGGGCCCATCAACACGTGCTGGGGGAAGTGGTGGGCCGCGCCCGGGAGCTAGGCGCAGTCTCGCTGGCGGTGACTTTCGACCCGCATCCCACGCGCATTCTCCAACCCGATGCCGCGCCGCCCCTCATCACTCCCCTGCCCATCAAGCTGCGCCTGCTGGCTGCCGCCGGATTGGACGCTGTTCTACTGCTGCCGTTTACCCGCGATCTCTCCCTGCTTACGCCGCGCCAGTTCGCCGAGGAAATCCTGCACCGCAAACTGCATGCACGCGAAGTGCACGAGGGCTTCAATTTCCGTTTCGGGTGCAAGGCCAAAGGTGACGTGCCGCAGCTGATCGAGTTCGGCCGCGAGTTCGGATTTGAAGTGAAGGTTTATCCCGAGATGTGCATCCGCGGCCACTCGGTTTCCAGCAGCCGGGTGCGCGACCTGGTTGGCGCCGAGGGCGACGTCAGCGATGCCCGGCAACTGCTGGGCCGCCCCTTCAGCATCATTTCCAACCCGGGTCGGGGCCGCGGTTACGGCGCCAAGTACACGGTGCCCACCATCAACCTGAGCCGCTACGGAGAGCTGGCCCCGCGCAATGGCGTGTACATTACCCGGACGCGCGTGGCGGAGGAGTGCTTCGATTCGGTAACGAATGTGGGCAATCGCCCTACGTTCGGCGTGGAGTCGTTTGCGATTGAAACTCACCTCTTGAACTTCCATCCTCTGGAATTGACCCCGGAAACCGAGGTGGAGCTGTTCTTTCTGCGGCGGCTGCGGGCGGAGATCAAGTTTCCTTCGGTGGAGGACCTGCGCGCCCAGATCGCCGCCGACGTTCGCCACGCCCGCCGGTACTTTCATCTGCTAAATGCACGGCAATAACCTCCCGGTAAAGACTCCCTCGGTCCGCTCTGCGATGCCAGTCGCTCTGGGGTGTTTCGACTCGGGCATGCGCCCTCGCTCAACATGACAGGCAGTTCTCGGGAACGCGCCTAGCTCAACCTGGCAGGCAGTTCAAGACACGGAATTAAAGTACAATTCGCCCACCATGGCCGGCAGCGCCGCTTTCAGGGTCTCGACCATCCCGCGCGAACAACGCCGCACGCTGATCGCCGCCGGGCTGGGCTGGATGCTGGACGCGTTCGACGTCATGCTGTACGCGCTGGTGCTGGCCCACATCATGCGCGACCTGGGCATGAGCAAGGGCACGGCTGGCTTGCTCAACACGCTCACCCTGCTAGCCTCGGGCATTGGCGGCGTATTCTTCGGCTTCATCGCTGACCGCATCGGGCGCAAGCGCGCGCTGATGGCCACCATCCTGACCTACTCCGTGTTCTCTTTCGCTTGCGGCTTTTCCACCTCCATTTTCATGCTGGCCTGCTTCCGCTTCGTGCTGGGACTGGGCATGGGCGGGGAATGGAACACCGGCGCGGCGCTGGTTGCGGAGACCTGGCCCGGCGAGCAGCGCGCTAAGGCGCTGTCCATCGTGCAGAGTTCGTGGGCATTAGGTTATGCGCTGGCCGCGCTGGTGGCGGGTATTGTGCTGCAATTCGCCAGCTGGCGAACCGTATTCTTTATAGGCGTGTTGCCCGCACTGATCATTTTCTGGATTCTGAAAAGTGTTCCGGAGTCGGAAATGTGGGAGCAGCAACGCAGTGCAGCACTTACCGCAACCACTGCCGGCTCGGCGAAGATGCACGCGCCAGAGGATTCCTTCTTCCATCTTTTTTCTCGCTCCTACGCTCGCTATACCATCGCTCTTCTGCTGGTGAACTTCTTCGGCCTGTTCGCCTGGTGGGGACTGTTCACCTGGATTCCTCCTTACCTCTCGTTGCCGGTGTCCCAGGGCGGGCGCGGTTTTGGCGTGATGAGCACCACCGCACTTCTCCTATTTCTCAATCTGGCGGGAATGTTTCCCGGGTACCTGACTTTTGGCTGGATCGCCGACCGCCTGGGACGGCGCAATGGCTTTATTCTGTACACGCTGATAGCAGCACTTCTAGTGCCGCTTTATGCCATGGCCCGCTCGGAGTGGGCGCTTCTGTTCCTCGGCGCGCTGGTGGCGTTCTTCGGCACCGGCTTCTTTTCCGGATCGGGAATTATTGGCAGCGAGATATTCCCCACACGTCTGCGGGCGAGGGCGCTGGGATTCACCTACAACGGGGCACGCACCCTGAGCGCGGTCGCGCCGTTCGTGATTGGCCGGGTGGGACAGGTAAAAGGTTTGGGCTGGGCCTTCTACCTTTGTTCTGGTTCCTTTCTGCTCGCCACACTCGTCGCGACGCAGTTGCCGGAAACGCGCGGGAAGCAACTGGAGTGAGGTGCGGCGCCTTACCGCGAACGCACGCCGCAGGAAGTAGTCCTGCTGAACAGCTTCAGCCGTGAAGTATCCGGCGTGCAGCGACCCCGACGCGGCTGCGCGAGGATCGAGACACTGCACGCGAGATCCCTCGAGGCTAAAGCCCCTCGGGATGACGCCGGTTTCCGCGGATACTACTACCAAATTGCGGTTGTTATGGACACGGCCGGGAGCTTCAGGGACAGCGTGCGCCCGTTGGCAACCAGAGCGACGTCCACGTCCTCCTGCCGGCTGTTCATTAACTCGCTGACGACCTTCCCTTGGGGCGTCTTGAAGGAGATGGCGCGCACGCCGGAATAATTCCCCGCAGTCTCAATGCGCACCGCTCCCGGACGTACAAATTTGCTGAAGTGCGCCAGATAGTAATAAAGGCCGGTGTAGGTAACCTGATGGGTTTTCCGGTTGATGATCACCACCGGGTGCTGAATGTTGGGATCGGGATTGCCGTGAACATAGGAGACCGACCACGGGCCGCCTTTCTCATCGAGCACCGCATTCCAATAGATCCAGGCGGAGGCGTAGTTCTCCAAGTCGCTGAAAATCTGCTGCCCCCAGAAGTCGCCGTCGGCGAATTCGTACTGCGGCAAGGCGAAGGTTTTGGGGGTGCCCGCCTCGTACGCGTAGCACACCTCGGTCATCCACAGCGGCACGTCAGGATAGCGGCGGTGCAGGTCGCCTATCTTCGAGTATTCCTTGAAGTCATACCCGTGATACGGCATAACGGCAACATCCTTGCGCGCACCAGGATCGTCCATGAGAACGGGGTAGTTGGTGGATGCATCATCGCGGTCCGGGGCCTCGCTCAGCATGAGTTTGGTTTTCAGCCCCGATTTTTGCAGCAGCGGCGCCACATGGTCGCGCAGCAGAACCGTGATCTCCTTATACGGGATCTTGGTGTAAACATCCGGCTCGTTGAACAGGCTCAGGTAATCAATGAAGACCCCGTTCTTCTCATAGTCCTGCAGATAGCGGAGGTAGTAGCGCGCCAGCGCGTCGTAGTACTTGGGATTCACATCCTGATTAGTATCCGGGTTGACCAGCATCCAGTCAGGCGGGTAATCCATGGGTGCCTGCAGCACGAACTGCCCATAGCGTCGCGCGCGCTTGATGTAGGTGATGAGGCCATTCGGTCGCAGATCGCGGGCAATGGAGAAATGCTTCATCTGCACATCGCCGGGCACGGGGTCATAGCTGTAGAAGGGCCCGGCCGACATAAAATCGGTGCCGGCAATGGGCGTTTTCATGGCGGTAAAGCCGGCGCCCTGCTGTGGATCGAACATGGCCCGCAGCACGGCTTCCTGTTGCTCTGGAGGGAGGGTGTTGATGACCATCAGTCCCGCCTCCATGAAGGAAGCGCCAAAGCCGGAAATTCGTTGGTAAGTCACTCCTTCGTTGATCTGAAACTTTAACCCGGACGCAACTGCGCCGCTTCCAGGCGCGAAGCGCACAGCGGGCTTGGCCGCCAGGCGGTCTCCCGCTTCTGAAGAGACGTAGATTTGGACCGTCTGCGCCCGAGCTTGGGCGCAGCACAGCGCAAGCAAAATGAGCGCCAAGCTGACAACGTTCCACGTCTTTTGCTGACCTGCAAGTATGCGCATGAGGAACTCCGTTAAGAACGCCCCGTTTTACTGTTCGTGGGAACCGCTGTCAAGCAAAGCCGCAACCGGCTCACCTCTGCTCCGCACCGGCCTGGGGCGTTGACCGCCGCTCAGCATGGGGATAGAGTTTTGTGCGGGTCGAAGCAGGAGGTCACGATGTCGCAACTTGCATTGCTGGGCGGACCGCGAAGCAAACGCAAGCCCTTTCCGGAGTGGCCCCAGTACGACGAGCGCGAGCGCGCCGCCCTGATGGAGGTGCTGGAGAGCCGGGTGTGGTGGCGCACGCCGGGCACGCGCACGCTGGAGTTTGAGCGCAACTTCGCCCGCTTC
>JAICWP010000003.1 GCA_025934735.1 Terriglobales bacterium
AACGGAACGACACCTTGGGATTGTGCTTGGACAATACCTTGGTGATGGCCGCCGTCAGCGTGGTCTTGCCGTGATCAATGTGCCCGATCGTGCCCACGTTCACGTGCGGCTTATTGCGTTCAAATTTCTCTTTCGCCATTTGCTGCTTTGCTCCTGATCTCTGCTCGCGCTCTAAAAAACTCTATAAACGGTGGCAAACTTGGCCCGCCATTTCACATCCACTTGCTCCAAGCGCTCCAGGTAAAACTCTTTCACCTGGCTCTGGTCGGAAAGCGGCAAGATCTCCCACAACCCTTTTGCGGTTTTGCCCGCCTGGGCCAGCGCAGCGTCGGCGCGCTCAATGAAGCCGCCGGCCAGCACCGCTTCAAAATCCCGCACCCCCACGCCCTTTTTTTTCAGCTGGCGCAGGAACTTCTCCACTTCGGGAGCCGTGAAAACGCGGTTAACGGCGTCACGAAATTCCGTAAAGACCGCTTCGTTCTCGACCTTAATGGTGGCCTGCTGGAACCCTGGTGCCATATCTCTGTTGACCAATCAAAGCCTGGAGCGGGAGACGGGAATCGAACCCGCGACCAACAGCTTGGAAGGCTGTGACTCTACCACTGAGTTACTCCCGCCCTGCTGAATCTGTCTGCCCTTCCCGCAGATACAAGCTGATCCTCTGGAGCCGATGACCAGGATTGAACTGGTGACCTCTCCCTTACCAAGGGAGTGCTCTACCAACTGAGCTACATCGGCTCGAACCCTTAACCCTAGTGGCGGCCTTGAGCCGATCCATGTCCATTCACCGGCTCCGACCTCTCCAGCAGTTCGCGTTTGTGGTGCAGCCAGCTACGAAAGGCGAACATGCCCAACACCACCAGGGTGATGACGCTCAGCGGCACTTGGCGGCCCGCCAGCGAAACCGTCTGAGTCAGCGTGGTCACAGCCAGAATTCCCAGGACCACGAACGCGAGCATTGCGATTGAAAACCGGGACAACTGAAAACTCCTTCACGCCCAGCGTGAAGCCAAGCCTGGTGCACAGGGGAGGATTCGAACCTCCGTAGCTCGCAAGGAGCGGCAGATTTACAGTCTGCTGCCATTAACCACTCGGCCACCTGTGCAGAACCTTGCCAGGCGCGCCGCACCGTCCAGCGTCGGCCTCCATGAGCGAACCGGAACCACGCCGCCCGGCAGAATCCGCTACGAGCGCGAAAATAAAGACGCAAGAGGAGGTCGTCTCCGCGCCCAACGCCATTTCACGTTTCTGAGTATGGAGTGCGTTCTCGGGAAATTATTATTCAGTAACCGCCCGGCCCACCACTCGACTGCTAGCGCCTGAATTTGCTTTTACCTGGAGCTGGCGGAGGGATTTGAACCCCCGACCCTCTGATTACAAATCAGATGCTCTACCACCTGAGCTACGCCAGCGGTCTTCGCCGCCAGAAATCTGACGTGCTCAGACACTTAAACCCGCCCGCTTGCGCGAACAAACACAAAAGGTTAGCACAAACGGAAGCCAACGTGCAAACAACCTACTTCCCGCCCTTCGATTGTCAGAGCAGTGCTATGATTTGCAATCTTTATAAATTGTATCCAAAGTTTGCGGGTTGCGCCACTGCCCGGGGCCCAAGGCCAGAGCCGGCGGGGCGAGTAAAAGCAGGTTATGCGGCGACGAACTCGCCTCACTATTCTGAGTGTGGTTGCAATCGTCGCCGCCCTGGCGGTGATGGTTGAACTGCGGAAGCAGGCGCCGCCCGAACCCGCCCGCCTGCTGCCGGGCGCCGAAGCCTTCGCTTACGTGGATCTGAAGTGGGTGCGCCGGCTCGACCGGCTGGGTCGGGTGCCAGCCGTCCCCCACGATCCGGAATACGACCAGTTCATTAAGGAAACCGGGTTTCAATTCGAGCGCGACCTGGACGAAGCCGCTTTCGCGGTGCATTACGCCGGCACGCCGGCGGCCCCCGGCCCCGATATGCGGTTTACCGAGGTGTTCACCGGTCGCTGGAATTCAACCCGGGTAGCCGCCTACCTGAGCAAGTGGGCCCGCTCGGTGGAGGATTACCGCGGGGTGCAGATATTTGATATTCCCCTGGAGGGCCGCACGGTGCGCGTGGCCATGCTGGCAGTGGGCACGGTGGCGGTCTCCAATTCTGACGACCCACAAGTAATCCGCGGCATCATTGACCGCTCGCGCAAGCTGGCTTCACCTTTTGGCGGACCGTCGTTATTGCGCCGGTACTACAAGCAGGTGCCCCTGGGCAGCCTGGCTTGGGCCATTGTCAGCAACCCTTCGCAGCTGCAAGGCGGCCAGCTCACCGACATGTTGCTGCCGCCGAACTACCGGCAACTGCTGAGCGGTTCTGTGCTGGTGGGGTCGGCGCGTTTTCTGCGCGCCATCCACATCCGGGCGGACGCGTTCTATGAACGGGAAATGCGGGCGTCGCAACTGGCCGAACAACTGGGCGCGCTGGTGGCCGTGTTTCACAGTCTGCAGCCCACCATCGCCTCGGCGGGGCCCGGCGACAAAGACGTGAAGACTTTTTTCGACAGCTTGAAAGTCGCCCAGAGCAAGAGTCGGGTGACGCTGACCGCAACAGTGCCGCTGGATTTCATCAAGAAAGTATTTGCTGAGCCGCCGCCGGAAGTAATTGCTCCCGCGCCGGAAACCACCCCCCGGGCCGCGCCTCCCGCTAAGAAGAGCAGGCGTCACCGGAAGCGGTAGACCAAAACCGCAGACGACGCGGAGAACGCTGGGAGTCTCTTGGTCTTTATTCAAGGAAGAGTGCTCTGCGTTCTCAGCGTCCTCTGCGGTTTTCATTTCAGTGGGGCAGCGTTGCGCGGTCCTCAGCGGTTTTCATTTGGGCCAATAATAAAAGCCCACGGCTCAGAGCCGGGGCTTTAGTGAATGGGGGAGGGGAGGGCTGCCCTTACGAACCGTGCTCGATACCGAAGTCGCGAGCGACCGTAATGCGCAGATACTTGTAGGGGTTCACAGGAACGTCGTTGATGCGAACCTCGTAGTGGAGATGAGGGCCGGTACTGCGGCCGCTGTCTCCGATGTAGCCGATGATGTCGCCGCGATGGATTTGCTGTCCGGCAATCACGGCGAAGCTGGAGAGGTGGCCGTAAAGCGTGCTCAAGCCGTGGCCGTGCTCCAGGATGACGGCGCGGCCGTAGCCGTTCATGAAGTCAGCGAAAGCCACTTCCGCATCCGCGGGAGCGATAACCGGCTCGCCATATTCGCAGGAAATGTCCACCCCGCGATGGAAAGCGCCTTCCCCATTGAAAGGATCAATGCGCTCCCCAAAAGAACTGGTGATGCGGCCCATTACAGGCCACAGGGCAGGAGCGGCGGAAGCTCGAATCCAGTCATTCATGCTGACGGGATGGCTCATGTTCATGCCGATGGCGATCATGGTGGCGCCGCTCAACGCCGAACTCCGCAGGGCGTGCAACTGGTCCATGGACACGCCAACCTGCTGCGCTTCAAAGCCTTCACCAGCGTTGCTAGTGAGGATGGGTTCGGGCTTGAGCCCGTAGAGGGCGGAAACTTCACTGGCCAGCGAGCCCAGCGAGGCTACCTGCAGATCTTTTTCACGCTCTGACTGCTCCAGCTTGGAGTAGCGCGCCTTCAGCGATGCGGTCTCATCCTTCAACTGGTTGAAGCGGGAAACCTTGGCCAGCATGCTGGCGTACGAACCAATGATTCCAGTGACGCTGAGGAGGCCAATGGCCGCGCCAATCACCAGGACGTAAAGGTAATAGACGGGGATTTGAACCTTATGGAGCTGCCCCTCGGCATCCCGAGCAACGAAAAGTATGTAGAAGCGTTTACGCAATAGTTCTCCTATTTGCGCTGAGGCGTCTCTGGCACCTGATGTAACTGCTCAAAACGGGCCGCCGTTGGTTCCACAGCCCCTCGTGGATCCTGGCAACGCCTCCTCTGCACAGGGGGAGAGGATTGATGGCGTAACCGCTTCGGGATCCGGCCGAACCGGCTAAGGCCCGACAGTCCGTACGTGTGCGGAGGAAGGCCCGACACAAACTGCAAATTCAGCCTTCATCCCCGCAGCCAAGGGGAAACAACTGAGCCACCGTAACAAAGTAGATTCTCCCCTGTCAACGAGGTAAACCCCTTAGTCCGGTTACCCTGGTGACATCTACGGGAGCACTTAAGCCCTTGTACTTCTGGTGGATGGCCGAGGTTACCCTTTGGCAACTTGCTATAGTTAAGGCATGCCGTTGCCAGAGAAAGCCCTGATAGCGCGTATCGCCCGCCAGGCACGGACTTCCGCTCCAGCGGCAGGAGCCAGGGGAAGGGACAAATATCAGAAGGCAAGTACCCGCACCGGGGTTGCCGGCCTCCTCCGCGGAATTGGCGATGACTGCGCCGTCCTACAGCTGCCTTCCGGGCATGCAGCCCTGGTCACCACCGATTTCAGCCTGGAGGGAGTCCATTTCAAGCGTCGGTGGCACCCCCCGGAATCAGTGGGGCACCGCTGTCTGGCACGCGGTTTGAGCGATATCGCGGCCATGGGCGGAAAGCCCCTGGCAGCCTTTCTTTCCTTGGCTTTACCGTCCCGCATGCCGCAGGAATGGGTGGACCGGTTCTTAAAGGGGTTCCTGGGGCTGGCAAAGCGCTTTGCGGTGGTGCTGGCCGGGGGGGACACGTCGCAGTCGCCGGGATGCGTGCTAGCCGACGTCATCGTACTGGGCTCGGCGCCGGCGGGAACGGCCGTGCTTCGTTCCGGGGCGCGGGCGGGCGATTCCTTATATGTAACCGGGGAACTGGGGGCCGCGGCCCAGGTGCTTGCGAAACTGCGGTCGGGCAGGCTCAAGCGTCCCAGCCCACGCCGGTATCCTGCCCACTTCTTTCCCCTGCCTCGCATAGCCACAGGCCGCATCTTGCGGGTGAGGAGGGTGGCTTCCGCCATGATTGACATCAGCGACGGGCTCTCCACCGACCTTCGCCACCTATGCGAGGAAAGTGGTGTAGGAGCACGTATTTACGCGGAAAAGGTGCCCGCGGCGGGGGGTGCGGCTACCCTTCACTTTGCGCTTCACGGCGGAGACGACTACGAGCTGCTCTTTGCTGCCCGGGGCAAGGTTCCAGCCCGCATTGCGGGAGTTCCCGTCACCCGCATCGGCGAGGTCACCCGCGGGCGCAACGTGGTGCTGGTGGAAAATGGCCAGGAAAGGGAATTGCCGGCAGGCGGATGGGAGCATTTTGGCCGCCGGCCCAGGTAACGCAAGCGTCTCTGTACCCATGGGATGTTGCCGCTGGAGCGGGTTTCGCATACAAGAACGGCTGAGGAGAATTACCTGATGCGGCGAGCCTTTTACCTGGCGGTGCTGGCTCTATTCGGAATCGCGTTTTACCAGTACCAGCCGGGACTCGATCGTGCGCCTCTTACTGGCACGGCTTCGGGAGCGGAAGCCGGCGACCACTTCTCTCCCGCGGAGAACCTGGAGCGGCTGGATATCGAACAAATCAGCCGGGCCAGGCACACCCTGGACATCGCCATGTACGCTTTCACCGACCGCTACCTGGCCCAGGCGGTGATGGAAGCCGCCCACCGCGGGGTGAAGGTGCGCCTCTACCGCGACCGCTCGCAGTTCGAGGAAGAGCAGCGCAACGCCGACGTGCATCACGAGCGCTCCCTCAGCGACATGTTTCACCGCCAGCCCAATGTCCAGGTACGGGTAAAAGACTCCAACGAGCGCAACCTGATGCACCTGAAAGCCTACCTCGTAGATGGGGCGCTGTTGCGGGACGGCAGCGCCAACTGGTCGTCCTCGGGGCTGAAACAGCAGGACAACAACGCCCACTTCACCACCGATCCGGCGCAGGTGCACGCCTTCCAGCAGGCGTTTGAGGAAATGTGGTCGCGCGCCCGAAACCAGGTGGCGCACTAGAGAGCAGCGAGTTACGAGTTCCGATCGGGAATGGGCAGCGACAGCGTGGGCCTGGGCGCAGGCTGTTCCGGGGGGAGGCGCGGGCTCAGGCGATTTGACTCGGGCCGGGCAGCACGGGTTTCGGCCTGCTTACGCTGCGCGACGGTCAGGCGGCTGCCCAGCATCTCGCGAATGGCGCGGCACTTATCCAGCAACTCCGTGGCTCCCCTTTCCGAGCGCAGCAACCAGGTGTACGCCGCGAAGGGGTCCTGATCAGCGGGACCATCCTGCCCCACTCTATCCAACCTGTACTGGGCCACCAGAGATCCCTCCGGCATCCGTGATTGCCCGAGCACGGTCTGCGCCTTGGTGGCAGCCGACGAACTGGACGGAGACTCTGGCAATTGGGCATCCGGGGCGTGGCTCATGAGAGAAAAGATTACTTCCACGCGTTTCTCTACTCCGAGCTTGGCATAAATGCGAAAGAGATGGTTTTTGACGGTATGCTCGCTGAGTCCGAGAGTGCGAGCAATATCCCGATTGGTGAGACCATCGCATAGATGGCGGACAACCTCGTGTTCGCGGCGGGAAAGCAGGCCAGCGCTGGAGTCGGGTGGAAAACGGGGAACCACGGCGCGCTTCAGGGCGGCCAGCAGATGATCCATCTGCTCTCCGCTGGCCCAGATCTGGCCGGCGGCGACACACTCAATGCACTTGACCATTTCCTGCAGGGACAGGCTGCGGCTGAAAACGCCGCGGGCTCCAGCCCGAAAAGCCTGAACGACGAGATCTCCGTCGCAGGGTTCATCAAGCAGAATGATGGTGGAGGCATGGCACTCCTGAGCCGCCATTCTGGCGGCAGTTTGCAAGCCACCGCCCGGCTTTACGAAATCGGCGGCCAACACGACAACGTCCGGCAAACGGCCCAGCAAAAATAAGAGGTCGTCAGCGTTGTCGGCGCATCCGATGAGCCTGAAGCGGCGTTCCCGGCGCAAGGCTTCCGCGAGCAACTGGCTGCCCATGTGGGTATTGTCGGCAATCAGCACCGCGGGACAGGAGCGGGGCTGGGCGAGGGCGGAGCGCACAGCATTATTCTCGCCAAAAAGGTGCAGGTTTGGCGGTGACGAGATGGGAAAAACGTGCACGTCAGTCCCAAAACGGGACAGCGTGAAGGCCGGAAGGGGGAACCGCTTGCGTGCCCGCGCACGCTTTTGCCAGCCCAGCGGCTTTTTTGCTCTAATTTTGGCCTTCATTTCAACACTGCTTGACGTCACGGCGGCAACGTCGCTGATGTGGTTATCCTTGAATTAGAGAGCACCAGCAGGCGGACGCTATGAGCGCGAAGAAGAAGAATCCTCATGCCGTGGCCCTGGGCCGACGCGGCGCCAGCAAAGGCGGGCAGGCACGAGCCATAGCGCTCACCTCGGCGCAACGCAGCGACAGTGCGCGCAAGGCTTCCGAGGCGCGCTGGGCTAAATGGCGGCGGGAGCGCGGCCTGGAATAATCCCGCGTGCTCCGGAGTTGTAGTTCGCTAATGGAGCACGGCTGTGCGCTACGGTTGAGAAGGCCTTCTCCGGAGGCGAAGAGACCAAGCGGCCGGGGATATCCCTAAGCTGCTCGGGGCATGCCGCGCACGGAGTCCTGTCCAATTTCGTCCCTTTCTAAGGCATGACTTTCGGTTTCTTGCCCCTTTGTGTTTTCCCGCCTATGTTGCGAGTTGTGTCCGAACTTCACATTTGGCCAAACGGAGCAGAGATGGAGCGGCGGCGAGCGCGCCGATTCGCATTGCGCATTCCGATCATCTTTGAGTGGACAGATGAGCGGCAAATGCCTTGCGGCGGCGCAGGGTTCAGCCGCGACATCAGCATCAGCGGATTGTTTGTGTGCATCCCTTCCGCAGCGCCTCCCCTGGCCAGCCAGCTTGATTTAACGGTGCTTCTGCCCTCCCTGGATCCGCTGGGTCCAGGCCTTCGGTTGCGAGCGAACGGCAGCGTAGTTCGTGTGCAACTGACCCCGGAGGGAGTGGGAGTAGGCATCGCCAGCGCACTCGGCGATTTTGACGATTCGGATCACCCGGCCTTGTCCTTGTCCGAAAACACAGCTGCAGCTCCTTGCTCCTACACGCAATAAGCGGCTCGGAAGAGCCCTGCAGCCAGAAAACCAAACCGGTTGAGCCGCTCCTGTGACTCAAACGGCGGAGCCACAGCCACCCCATCCAGGGCGCAAGCAAAATGTTGTCTGCCAATGTGAGCGATGACCGTCGCTGGTACGCCATTCACACCCGGGCGCGCCACGAAAAGCAGATTGAGTTCCGGTTGCGGCAGGCAGGCGTGGAGAACTTTCTTCCCCTGATCACGGAGGTGCACCGCTGGAGCGACCGGCGCAAGGAAATTTCGCTGCCGCTGTTCCCCGGCTATGTGTTCGTGCGCATCGCATCCGACCCGGCCGTGCGCCTGAATGTGCTGAAGACTCCAGGCGTGCTCAATTTTGTAGGCAGGTCATCGGGCGAAATACCCGCCATTCCCGAGGACGAGATCGAACGGGTACGGATAGTGATCCGGGAGGAAGCCCGGTTCTTTCCGTGTCCGTTTCTCAAGGAAGGGCAGCGCGTTCGGATACGGGGAGGCGTGCTGGATGGATTGGAAGGCATTCTCAGTTCGCATAAAGGTGCCTCGACGGTGGTGGTCTCGGTGGAATTGATTCAGCGCTCGGTATCGCTTTTGGTTGACGGCTATGACGTAGAAGCGGCGTAAGGCGGTTCGAAGCCGGTGACGGAATGAAAAGCTTGATGAGGCTGGGCATGAGTTGGGGCAGAGCGACAGGATTCGCGGTGGCCGCGTTGGGCGCAATGTGCTTGGTCCTGCCGCTCTGCCGGGCACAGCTGGCGCCGGGCAGCACGGAAACTCGCGGGAGCGCAGCCGGGAACGGGGCGGCTCCGGTGCTAGCCAGCGATTACGTAATTGGTCCCGACGACGTGCTGGCGGTGAATGTGTGGAAGGAAAATGAAATAAGCCAGGAAGTGCCGGTTCGGCCCGACGGCAAAGTTTCGCTGCCCCTGATCGGCGATGTGCAAGCCAGCGGCCTCACGCCGCTAGCGCTGCAGCAGAGCATCCGGGCGAAGCTGGCGTCCTACCTGGTGAATCCCACGGTGGCAGTAATGGTGCGGGAAGCTCGCAGCCACCGCTTCAACGTAGTTGGCGAGGTGCAACACCCCGGATCCTACGTGCTGGGGCAGCCGCTGACCGTGCTGGACGCACTGGCCACGGCGGGCGGATTCCGCGACTTCGCCAAAACCGGCAGCATATACGTGCTGCGACTGCATGGGGACGGAACGCACGAACGACTGGCCTTCAACTACAAGCAGGTGATTCTGGGCCGCAACCTGGGACAAAACATTCCCCTACGGCCTGGAGACACGGTGGTGGTGCCATGAAGGCGAGGCTCGGCAGGCGCGGGTGGCTGCTGGCCGGTTGCCTGGGACTGGTAACGGCAGGATGGAGCCAGGGGGTGCCGAGTGCCATGACGGGAGAAATGCCCGCGGCGGACTTTGCCTCGGCTAGCAAGCAGACCAACCTGGCCGTAATCTCTTTCTCCAGCAGCAGCGTCTTCGACGACAACTTCAGCAACAGCGCCTCCGGCCACGAGAGCGGCGGACAGCAGTCCCTGAATGCAACGTTCGGGTTCCAGCAGACGCGGCGGAATCTGCGGTGGAACCTAAGCTACCGGCCGGGATTGGTAGTGGGCGCGCATTCGTGGCTAGGAAACCAATTCAGCCAGGTGTTGGGCACGACCTCAGAAGTGCAGCCTGCGACCCGCTGGTCGCTGAAATTACGACAGGACTACAGCCGGACCACCGATCCGTTTGAGCGGCTGGGCGAAGCGCCGCTGCAGCCGGGGCTCAGCCCGCTGGAGAGGCCTAACGATCTGCCGCTTCTGCCGCAATTGAGGAGGACGGCGAGCTTTACGGGAGCGGGAGTAAGTTACCGCTTCAGCCGGCATCTGACGGCAGGGCTGAACGGCAGCTACGCTCTGCAGAACTATAGCGATTACGCCGGCTGGACCGGCGCGCTGATCAACAACCGTACTGCGACTGGGAACACTTACATTTCCCAGCAGGTCTCGCGGACTTATATTACGGGAGTGGAGTATCGCGTCCGGAGCCTCACTTTTCCGGGATACGAAACGGGCGCGCGCACCCACTCCATACTGTCGTTCCACCAATTTGCCGTGAGCGCGAACAGCAGCGTGGTGGTCTACGGCGGTCCAGAGTTTGCCCGCACCCGCGGCCCGATGCTGATTGCACGCAGCACCCCCGCAGTTTCCGCGTCGTGGTCCCCCGCCGCGGGTGCTATCTATACCTGGTCGGGAATGCACAACCGCCTGCAAGCCGGCTACAGCCGCCAAATCAGCGATGGCGGAGGGCTGCAAGGGGTGGTGCGATTGAATGCGGGCTGGCTGCGGCTGGCGCGGCAGATGGGGCGTGGTTGGGCGGCCGACCTGAGCAGCGAACTCGCCCAACAGACCACATTACCGGGGCGTACCGGCGAGCGGCTGCGGCTGCTGGGAGCGGGAGCCGGCTTCCGTCGCGAACTGGGCGGAAACACTGCCCTCCGGCTGTCCTATGACCGTATGTACCAGACGGGAAACGCGCTGGGTTACCGGCCCGGAAACCACAACCGGGTGATGCTCTCAGTAGAACAAAGTTTCACGCGGCCCCTGGGGAGACGATGATGAAGGCGCAGGCTTGCGAGGAGCCGATGAGCCTCACCCAATATGTTGAGATCGGGGTGCGGCGGCGCTGGTGGATACTGGGCATGCTGTTTGTCGTGTGGACAGGGGTGTGGTCAGCGACGTGGCTGCTGCCCGCGCGCTACCGTTCGGAAACCACCATTCTGATTGATGAATTGCAGGTGCCGGCACAAAAAGTGGGGGAGGAGAGCGGCCCGGGCTTGCAGGCCCGCCTGCAGACGCTGACGCCGCAGATCCTGAGCCGCACGCGGCTGCAGCGAATCATCGAAGATTTGAAGTTATACGGTGAGGGAAAGGGCCGCCCGGCCCCGGAAGCGCTGGTCAGCCAGATGCGGCGCGACATCAAGGTACAACCCTTGCAGGTGGCTGGGCGGCCCGACGAACTCGCAGCGTTCACACTTTCCTACTCCGCCCACAGCCCAGCCCTGGCACAGCAGGTGGCGAAAAGGCTGACTTCCTTCTTCATTGAGGAGGATGTGCGCACCCGGGCGGAGCGCTCGCAGCAGACCAGCAGTTTCCTGGATGCCCAACTGGAGGATGCGCGCGCCTGGCTGCAGAAACAGGAAACGCGCCTGCAGCAATTCAAGGCGCAATACCTCGGCCAGTTGCCCAGCCAGATGCAGGCCAACGTCGCCGAACTGGGCGCTCTCGATAACCGGCTGCAGAATGCCCGGGAGGAACTGCAACGGGCACAACAGCAGAAGGTTTACCTGAATTCGCTGCTCACGCAGTACCGCGAGCTGCGGGTTGCCGGCAGTTCCGCGTCCAGCGACGTAACACAGACACCCCCCGCTCTGGACGCGGAACTGACACGGCTAAGCCGCCAGATGGGCGAGCTTCGCCTGCGGTACACGGAGGAACATCCAGACCTGATCCAGCTCCGCCAGCAGTTGGCGAGCACGGAGAAGCTTAAAGCTCAGATGCAGCGGGAACTGACGGTCGAGGGCGGAATAGCACCGAGAGTGGAGTCGGCAGCCAGCGCGCAAATCCAGAGCCAGCTCAAGGCCAATGAACTAGAGATCAGCGACCGGCAAAAGGAAATGGGTGGCGTACAGGTGGAAATGCGCGCGGCACGCGGCCGGCTGCGGAACACACCAATACGGGAACAGCAACTGGCGGAGCTGACGCGGGATTATGACCAGTCGCGCGCGTATTACGAGTCCCTGCTGGCCAAGAAGAATCAAACGCAGCTGGCCAGCAGCCTGGAGCAACGGCAGCCGGGAGAGCAGTTCCGAATTCTCGATCCGCCCAGTTTGCCCAGTGGCCCATACTTTCCCAACCGGTTTCGGTTCGCCCTGGCGGGGTTGCTGCTGGGCGCAGTGGCGGGAGGAGCAGCGGCATATGGTTGCGAGATGCTGGACGACCATATCCACTCGCGCGGGGAAGTGGAGACGTTGTACGCCGTTCCCATCCTGGCGACCATTCCTCCGGCGCCTGAACCTGATTCATGGCTGCGGCGGCTGCGGGTGGGCGGGGAGATTGCCGGCGCGACCGCGCTGCTGGCGTTCGTCACCGGGAGCACGTTTCTGGCATTCATAGCCCGCTATCGCGACTAGTCCGAGAATGAGGACGAAATGAACCCAACCAGTTCCCTTGCGCAGACCGAGGATTGGAGCACCTCGGTGAGAGCACGCCCGTCCCCCGCCGGGCGAGGATGGGACTTGGACTCGCTTTCCTGGCTGGCGCCCGGGGTTCCCCTGCGCCAGGTGATTTGTATCTTGGGCGCCGGCCAGGATGCAGTGGCGGAACCGATTCGGCTGCTGCACACCCGATTGCAGAAGCTGCGGGAGAAGCGCCCGCTGAAAACCGTGATGATCAGCAGCGCTCTGCCGGAAGAAGGCAAGAGCTTTGTAGCGCTGAACCTGGCGGCAATTATGTCGCAGCACCCCGGCAGCCGAGTGTTGCTGCTGGAGGCCGACCTGCGCTGGCCATCTTACGGTTGCACGCTCGGGCTGGATCCCGTAGCCGGCCTGGCGGACTACTGCGGGAGCGGCGAGGGGCTGGCAAAATTTGTTTATCGCATCCGCGGGTCGGACCTGTGCCTGCTGCCGGCGGGCCGCCCGGCTGGACATCCCATGAACGTGCTGGCTTCCGGCCGCATGGCGCAAGCGTTGGAAGAAGCCGGGGAAGTCTTTGACTGGGTGCTAGTGGACTCAGCGCCCCTGGTCCCGGTGGCCGATTCCGCGGCGCTGGCCCAACTCTGTGACGGGCTCCTGCTGGTGGTGCGGCGGAGCCGGGCCATGCATGCCGCGACGCGAGAGGCCCTGGAACGAATTGATCCGGCCAAGTTGCTCGGCCTGGTGCTGAATGATTTTCCCTGTCTCCCGAGCAGCAAGGCCTACTTCACCAAGCCTGCCGAACCTGCCAGCCAAGGCCCGATCAGTATCACCGGCTACCGGGAAGCTGTGTGACTCCAGTCCCGCAGGCAAAGCGCCTGCTGGTATTTGCCATGCGCAAACACAATCTATTGCAGGCTCTCTCCGGGCTGGCTTCGGACGGGGGACCCGCCAGGCAGCGGGCTGCCCGGGTGGATGCGATGGTAGTGGCCGATGAACCCGCGTTCACCCGCGACATCTACCTGGAGCGCAGACGGGCAGAGCGCAACCAGCGAAGTCTGGTGCTGGTCCTCATAGATGCAACCGCGATTGCTGATATCTCCGCGCGCGCCGCAGCTCTGCGATATGTGATTCACCGCGTGCCCGACCTGCTGCGCGATACCGACAAGCTGGGCTGGTACCGCAAAGAGAGCATCCTGGGCGTACTTCTTCCCGATTTGCGAGGCGTGGATCAGGGCGCGATCCGGATGCTGGCGGACAATTTGTCGAACCTGTTGCAGAAGAGCCTGGGCGCAACCCTCGCAGTAAGCGTGCAACTCACGATCCATATTTTTCCCAATCCGTTAAATTTGTGCGGGGAATCGCCCGACTTAACGCTTTATCCGGAATTGCCGGGACAGGAGCAACGTCTGGCGTTTCAGGCGGAGTTGAAAAGGGCGCTGGATGTGCTGTTCAGCGGGCTGGCGCTGCTGCTGCTGTCGCCGCTTTTGGCCTGTGTGGCCGCGGCCGTCAAATGCTCCTCGCCCGGGCCAGTTCTGTTTCGGCAGAAACGGCTGGGCCAGTATGGCAAGCCGTTCTGTTTCCTGAAATTCCGCTCGATGTACGCGAACAGCAATGCCACCGTACACCAAGAGTACGTAAGCCAATTTATTGCCGGGAGGCCGGCGGCCACAGCAGGCATCTACAAAATCGCCGACGACCCGCGCGTCACAGCCGTGGGACACGTTCTGCGCAGGACCAGCCTGGATGAGCTGCCGCAGCTGTGGAATGTGTTGCGAGGGGAAATGTCGCTGGTGGGGCCGCGTCCGGCGCTGAGCTATGAATTCGAGCAATACGCCAGCTGGCACCGGCGGCGGGTGTGGGAAGCCAAACCGGGGATTACGGGGCTTTGGCAGGTGCAGGGCCGCAGCCGGACCAGTTTTGAGGAAATGGTCCGCTTGGACTTGCGCTATGCGCGGCGCTGGTCGCTGTGGCTGGATGTGAAGATCCTCTGCCAAACACCGGGCGCCGTGCTCAACGGCAAAGGGGCTTATTGACATGGCTGCCGTGGCAGAAAGCCTTTCGCAGGAAGCGTCATCGAATCCCCTGGCAAACGCGGTGCGCGTAGGCGTGATTGGTTACGGCTACTGGGGCGCCAACATCGTACGCAACCTGCGCAGCGCCGGAGCGAGGGTGCAGGCAGTGTGCGACGTCGAGGAGGATGCGTTGCGGCGCGTAGCGCAAGCCTACCCGGAGTTGCCGCTGACGAAAGACTCAGCCGAGGTCCTGGCCTCGACCAATATTGATGCGGTGGCGATCGTCACTCCGGTATGGACCCACTTCGAACTGGCCAAAGCCGCCCTGCAAAACGGCAAACATGTTTTTGTAGAGAAGCCGCTCGCCGCCACCTCACGGCAGGCCGAAGAACTGATCGAAGTGGCGGAGAAGCACAACTTAATCCTGATGGTGGACCACACGTTCCTGTTTACCGGGGCGGTAAGAAAAATCCGGCAACTCATCCACAGCGGAACACTAGGAGCGCTCTACTACTATGATTCGACGCGGGTCAACCTGGGCCTATTCCAGCACGATGTGAACGTAGTGTGGGACCTGGCGCCGCACGACATTTCCATCATGGATTATCTGGTGCACGCGAGGCCGGAGGCGGTAAGCGCCACCGGGCAGAGCCATTTCAGCGGGCTGGAGGATGTGGCCTTCATCACCGTCTATTTTCCCGACCGCATGATTGCCCACATCAACGTGAACTGGCTGTCGCCAGTGAAGATAAGGAGTACATTGATCGGCGGACAACGGCGGATGCTGGTATGGAACGACCTGGAAGCGGACGAGAAGATCCGGGTATACGACCGGGGGGTAAACGTCTCCAAGCGGGAAGAAGTTTATGAGCTGCTGGTGAGCTATCGCTCCGGCGATATATGGGTGCCGCACATTGCGGGCACGGAAGCACTGCAAAACGAGCTGGGTTATTTTCTGGAATGCGTGATCCACAAGAAGTCGCCGATTAACAACGGGAAAGCCGGCTTGCGCGTAGTGAAGCTGCTGGAGTCGGCTTCGCGCTCGCTGGCCAAGGGCGGGGAACTGGTTTACCTGTGAGCGAATTCTGCTGCGTGGCGCCGGATGTGAAACTGGGGCGGGGGGTCCGCCTGGCCCGGTTCATCAATTTGTACGGCTGCGAAATCGGGGGCGAAACCAGGATCGGCGCCTTCGTCGAAATCCAGAAGAACGCCAAGGTGGGCAGGCGCTGCAAGATCTCCAGCCACAGCTTTATTTGCGAGGGCGTGACCATCGAAGACAATGTGTTTGTCGGCCACGGCGTGGTCTTTATCAACGACATTTACCCGCGTGCCACCACGGCCGCCGGAGCCCTGCAAAGCGAGCAGGACTGGAAGGTGGGACCGACGGTGGTGCGCCGGGGAGCATCCCTAGGTTCCGGCGCCACCATACTGGCCCGCGTCACGATTGGCGAAAACGCAATAGTAGGAGCCGGAAGCGTGGTCACCAAAGATGTTCCCGCCAATAGCATCGTAGCGGGCAATCCGGCACGAATTTTCCGCTACCTGAGGGAAACGCAAAGGCGCAACCATGGATCTCACATCTTCCGTCCCATTTCTCGATCTGGTCAGCCCGCATCGCGAACTGCACGATGAAATCCTGGCGGTAGTCAGCCAGGCCTTGAGCACCGCTGTGTTCACCAATGGCCCCATGCTGCTGCAGTTCGAAACGGCCTTTGCCGACTTCTGCGGCACTCGCCATTGCATTGGCGTAAGCAGCGGCACGGATGCTCTGCGCTTTGCCTTACTGGCGGCGGGAATCGGAGCGGGGCAAGCGGTAATCACCGTGCCCAACAGTTTCATCGCCACTGCCGAGGCAGTGGTGCAGTCCGGGGCCCTGCCAGAATTCGTGGATGTAGACCCGACAACCTGCAATTTGAGTGTGAACAAACTGCGGGAGTATCTGAGCGCGCATTGCCGGCGAGAGGGAGAGGGCCACCTGATCAGCCGGCGTAGCGGACGGCGTGTGACTGCGATTTTGCCGGTTCATTTATACGGCCAGCCCGCGGATATGGACCCGATTATGGAGCTGGCAGAGCACCATGAGCTGGCAGTGATTGAGGATGCGTGCCAGGCGCACGGGGCGGAATATATCTCGCAGGCCGCCAACCGATGGCGGCCGGCAGGCTCGATAGGGCGCGCCGCGGCGTTCAGTTTCTATCCCGGCAAGAATCTGGGCGCCTGCGGGGAGGCCGGCGCAGTCACCACCGACGACGACGAACTCGCGCGCAAGGTGCGCATGCTGCGCGACCACGGCCAGGCGCACAAATATGAGCATGCGATCGAGGGCTATAACGGGCGCATGGATACGATTCAGGCGGGCATTCTGCTGGCCAAGCTGCGCCGCTTACAGGAGTGGAACCAGCAGCGGCGTTCCGCGGCCAGTCGCTATCGTGAACTCTTTGCGGAGTGCCCAGGGGTGGGCCTGCCGCGGGAGCCGGACTACGCGCGTTCGAATTACCACCTGTTCGTGATTCGCGTCGCGGAACGGGATGCCCTGCTGGAGCACCTTGGGGAAGCCGGGATAGGAGCCGCGATTCATTATCCCGTCCCAATCCATCTGCAGTCCGCGTTCCGCTATTTGGGCTATAAGAGCGGCGATTTTCCGGTGGCGGAGCGCCTGGCGACAGAGGTGCTGTCCGTTCCCATGTACCCGCACCTGCAGTCAAGCGAGCAGGAGCGAGTGGTGGAAGTGATTCGCAATTTTCTGCCGACTGAGAGCGAGACAGCGCGTCTGGCGGCAGTGTCGTAAAGCAGGTCCTTGCAGCTCAGGACAACAAAGAGGCAATGGGCACGCAGCCGCAGCTATCAATCATCATCGTCAACTGGCATTCGGCGGAGTATTTGCGCGCCTGCCTGGCCAGCATCTTTTCCGCCGAATGTGATTTCTGCTTGGAAGTCCTCGTGATTGATAACGGGTCTTACGACGGTTGCGGAGAAATGCTGAGGGGCGAATTTCCCCAGGTATGTTTTCTGCAAGCGCCGCAAAACCTCGGGTTTGCCGAGGGCAACAATCGCGCCTTCGCATTCTCGGCAGGACGAAATCTGCTTTTTCTGAATCCGGATACGGAGGTGGTGGGGCCGGCATTACGGCGCATGATTGATGTGCTAGTGAGCACGCCCGATGCCGGCATTGTGGGCCCGCGCCTGGTGGGGCCTGACTTCCGCGTGCAGGGAAACTGCATGCGCTGCCTACCAACCATTTTGAACCAAGTGCTGGACGCCTCCCTCAGCCGCAAAATGTTGCCCAAATGGTGGGGCCTCGAAGTGGTGACGCGCGAATCGCCTGAACCGGCTGTGGCGGAGGTGGTGCCTGGCACGTGCCTGATGGTGCGGCGTGAAGTGTTTGTCGAAGCCGGGCTCTTCAACCCAGCTTATTTCCTTTATGCGGAGGATGTTGACCTCTGCTGTAAGGCGCGCAAGCTGGGTTGGGAAACCTATTACCTGGACGATGCGGTAGTAATCCACCACGGCGGGCGAAGTTCGCGGTTGCAGCACGACGGCTGCTATGCCGCCGTGCTGATGCGGGAATCGGTGCGCAAGTTCTTGTCTACCAACCGCGGACCCGCCTACGCCGCAACGTTTCGCGCGGCCACGGGAGCAGCCGCCCTTTGCCGGGTACTGGCCTGTAGCGGCTTTTGGCTGTTGGCGAGCCGGCCGTCGCGGCAGTTGTGGCGGGCAGCAGCTAAGAAATGGACACGCGTGTTGCGTTGGAGCCTGGGCCTGGAGGCGTGGGCGGAAGCGCCGGGCGGGCGCGAATCCTCCGCAGCCTCACCTCTCCAAGTTCGCCGCGCAGAATCCCGGGAACAACAGTTGCGGGCATGAGTTTCGGCGCCCGCTCTTAGCAAGGCATGGACACGATCTCCAGCATTACCCAGACGCGGAACGCTCCTCCGCCGTTTCTGTTCCGCTGCTTCAAAGCGCTCAAGCGTCACCACGTGCGCGGAGCGCACCGCATGCTGCTGGTATGGCAGCGCATGCAGGGCGACTGCCTGGTGCTTTATCCGCTATCCCCCAGCGTCAACATTGCTGTCCCGATTAATCGCATGGAGAATGCCTGGGAGTTGCAGGACATTCTGGCGTACGAGCGGGACCTGATTCGAACCTGCTGCGCCGCTTTAACTCCTTTCCGCGACGTCAGGGTGTTCGACTGCGGCGCCGATATCGGGTTGTTCACCGCGCTCCTGTGCGCGCGATGTGACCGGATCGGGCGCGTCGTCGCTTTCGAACCCAATAGCAGGGTGGAGCAGGTCCTGCGCCACAACCTGGCCCAATTCCCCTGTCCTGAGGTCCATATGGCGGCAGTCAGCAATTTCATCGGGCGCGGTAGATTGCTGGCTCCCGCCTATGACCTTGGCGATCATGCCCGATTCCTGGTGCGCGCCGAGGAAGGCATTCCGGTGATGACGGTGGACAGCCTGGAGTTATTCGGCGGAGATGTGCTGCTGAAGATTGATGTGGAAGGCGAAGAATTAGAAGTGCTGCAGGGCGCGACCGAAACCATCCGCCGCGCGGCGCATTGCGTTCTCACACTAGAGGCGCATCCTCAGGTCTGCCGCCGTACCGGGGTTCTTCCTAATCCCTGCCTCGACTATCTGTCTTCCCTGCGGCGCTTCCGTTTCACCATTGCCGAGACGGGCAGGCAGGTAGAGCCGAATGACCAGATCCTCGACCCGGCGCGGGTTCTCAACGTGGTAGCCGTTTCTGAATGAGGTAGATGATGCGAGTTCTGATGACCGCTGGCTGGCTGGTGCTAGCAATAGCCACTATTTGCCCAGCGAAAGACATGTACATCGCCCAGAATGCGGCAGGCCGCAGCGATGGCGCCGATTGCGCCAACGCCTTCCGCTATGCGTTTTTTAACGACCCGGCCAACTGGGGCAGTGGCGCGGCGCAGATCGGCCCCGGAACCACGGTGCACCTGTGCGGCGTGGTCACCACTTTCAATGGCGCTGCGTATGATTACCTGACCTTCCGCGGCAGTGGGGCGAGCGGCCAGCCAATCACTCTGAAATGGGAGCCCAACGCCCGGCTTAGCCTGCCCACCTGTGGCAGCGGCTCCTGCATTTTGTTCAGCGGCAGGACTTACCTGGTGTTGGACGGGGGCAGCAACGGGGTGGTGGAGGAAACGGACAATGGCAGCACCCTTGGCCACCAGGACCGGCACACGGCGCTCTATGGGCGGCCTTGTAGCCATTGCGAGTTCAAGAATCTGGCACTGCGCAACATCTACGTGCACTCGCTCGCCTCGGACGATATCGGGGCCGACGCCCTTACGGTCTCCGGCCCCGGTATTCTCATGCACCACATGAGCTGCAGCCATGCCAGCGGCTGCTTCACTATCTCGGTGAGCGGAGCGGACGACAGCGTGGAGATGTACAACCTGGACTCCAGCAATACCAACCACTGCATGACCCTCGCCGCCAATGGCGCGGGCTACGCGTTGCTATCGGCGCGCATTCACGACAATAACTGCCAAGACTTCGCCAACTGGGATACGACCAGCAACGCGTTCCACCACGATGGCATTCACCTATACGCGCTGAACGGCGCCACTTTCCGCGATGTGCAGGTTTACAACAACCTGTTTGGCGGGGATCCCGGCGTTAACGTGACTTCCTTCATCTATGCCACCGGCGCCATCAGCGATTCTTTGTTCTTCAACAACGTGATGCTCACGCCGGCGGACAAATACTTCAACAATGGAGTGTTCTGCGCCGGGGGAGACAGAATCTCCATTTACAACAATCTGATTCTGGGCGGGACCAGTGCTTCCGGGCTGTGCCTGGCGACCAGCGGAACCGGCATTGCAGTGAGAAATAACCTGGTGGGCAAGTGCTCCGGACTGGTTTCGCTGGCGGCAGGAACGACGTTTGCCGACCGCGGCCTCGACCACAATGTTTATGGTCCGGGACAGAACTGGAAGAGCGGCAGCACGTTTTACTACACATTGGAGCCGTGGAAAACGGCGTCGGGCGAAGGAGCACATTCGCTGAGCGCCGCCGATTTAAAGGTGGACTCCAAGGGACGGCCGCAGCCCGGCTCACCCGCCATTAACGCCGGGGCGAATCTTTCCTATCACGCGCTCCCAGCGCTAAACGCCGACAGAGTGGGCGACCCGCGCTCGGCTTGCAGCGCGTGGGATGCCGGACCGTACAATCATTATCCTGTCCCGAGTGCCGCCACCGATCTGTGGCCGTTCCAGGCCGCACCCTAAGACGTATTGCCCGGCGTGCCATGGCCTCCACTGCGCGACAACTGAGCAGCGCCTCCGCTTTCCGGGTATTCAGTTTTTTTGTCACCACCGCCGTCTCCCTGGCGATGATGCCCTTCATCGTGCACACGCTGGGAGACCGGATGTACGGACTGTGGGCGCTGGTGGCGACTCTGCTGGGCTACTACGGAGTGCTCGACTTTGGGCTGACCCCGGCGGTGTGCCAGCATGTAGCGGTGGCGCTGGGGCGCGGCGATCGCGAGGCCTGCAACGGCGTGGTAGCCGCCAGCCTGCGATTTTTTCTGGCAGTCGGGATGGTGGTTCTGCTCCTCAGCGGGGTGGCAGCGGTGTGCGCTCCTGGAATGGCCAGGAGCGCGGACCAGGCCTCCCTCTTTTCGCAAATCATACTGATTCTCGGTATCAGCACCGCAGTAAGTTTCCCCTCGCGGGTGTTCACCGGGTTTCTAATCGCCAACCTGCGCTATGACCTGATGGTCGGCGCCGAACTGGTCGCCCTCGCCCTGCGCACCAGCCTGATCCTCTCGGTTCTTCTCCTGGGACACGGGCTGGTGGCCATGGCGTGGGCGACTTTTACTGGCAGCATGGTTGGCATGGTTTTGCAGGCCTGGTTGACTATCAGGAAGTATCCCTGGCTGCGTTTGCGGCTGAGAGCGCCACGCACCGGACTGACCCGCAGCCTGGCTTCCTACAGCATCTTTTCCTTTGCCGGGCAGGTTTCAGACCGGCTGCGCTTTCAGGCCGACCCGGTGGTCATCTCCATGTTTGTGGGCCTGGCGGCGGTAACCCATTACCGCATCGCCAGCACCCTGGCACAACAATTTGTTGTGCTCACAGTGGCAATCACCGGCGTGTTCGCGCCGCTGCTCAGCCGTAAGTACGGGGCGGGCGATTTCGCGGGCTTGCGTTCAACCTTCTTCTTTGCCACGAAGGTCTCAATTTGTGTGGCCAGCTTTCTGGGCTTCGGCCTGATCGCGTGGGGCAAGCCTTTCATCCTGCGCTGGATGGGGCCGGCGTACCTGGACGCATATTGGCCACTGGTGATCCTGGCGGTCGCGATCGCATTCGACCTTTGGCAAGCCCCGTCGGTGGACCTGCTCTACGCCATTGCCAAGCACCGGGCGTACGCCTGCCTCAACTCCGTGGAGGGCGTTCTGAACCTGGGACTCAGCTTATGGCTGGTACGCCGCTACGGAATGCTGGGGGTGGCGCTGGGCACGCTGGGATCCATGACGGTGATGCGGCTGGTGGTTCAGCCGATTTGGGTGTGCCGGCTGGCGCAACTCCCCTACCGCGACTACATGAAGCTGGCCGGGTCGGCCCTGGGCGGGACGCTTGTGGCGGCAAGCCTGGCCTGGCTGATCTGCGGTTGGGCGATTCGCCCGGCTTACTGGCAACTGGCCAGCTCAGCCGGAGTTGCGGTGTGCGTGTACGGGATCGCCGTTCTGTTTCTGGTGTTCAGCAGCGCCGACCGACGGCGAGTGGGGTCAGCGCTGGCTCCCCTCACGCGACTTTTGCATCCCCAGCAGCTGCCGGCGATCGCAAGTCCGGCCCCGCCGGCGCAGTAAGCGAATGCTTTCCCCGTGAAGATCTGCTTCATTTCGCATTCTGCCCGCCTGGGTGGGGCGGAGATGGTCCTGCTGGAGACCATCGAGGTCCTGCAGGAGAGCGGAGTGCAGTGTTATGCGGTGCTGCCCGCGCGCGGCCCGCTGCTGGCGGAACTGGAAAACCTGCATGTGCCCGCGCTGGTGACGTCCTATGCGCTGTGGGTATCGCCAGAGGCGATTCCGCTGTCCCGCCGAGCCAGGGCGCTGCTGAACATGGCGGCAAAATCTCTGTTGATCGCATGGCAGGCTCAGCGCTGGGGCTGCGACATCCTTTACAGCAACACGGCGACGGTGTGCGTGGGGGCGTTCGCGGCGGCGCTGCTGGGCCGGCCGCACGTCTGGCACGTGCATGAGTTCGGCCCACCGATGGGATTGAAGTTCATCTTCGGCGAGCGATGGTCGCAGCGGATCATGCGCAGGCTTTCATCGCTGGTCATAGCACCCTCACAGGCGGTCGCTAATGAGCTGAGCGCCTGGTTGCAGGGCACGCCGCTGGAAGTCGTTTACTGTTCCCTGCATCGCGCCCTCCGCAACGATAGGTCCGTCACCACCGGGAATGGCAGGTATCGGTGCGTCATTACGGGAGCCATCGCCGAAAACAAGGGGCAGAAAGATGCGGTGCTGGCCCTGCTGGAGCTTCGCCAGCGGCAGGTGGATGCGGAGTTGGTGGTTATAGGCGAACGCGACGGTAACTACGGCCACCGATTGGAGCAACTCGTGGCGCGAAATCACCTGCGGTATCGGGTCCGCTTCCTGGGGCGATTGGATGATCCCATGCCGCAAGTGCGCGCTGCCGATGTCATCCTCGTCTGTTCCAGAGCGGAAGGCTTTGGCAGAGTCACGGCGGAAGCGATGCTGGCGGGCAAGCCGGTAATTGGCGCGGACAACACCGCCACCGCCGAGCTTATCCAGGATGATTTAAACGGGCTACTCTATCGCACGGGCGATCCCCAGGACCTGGCCAGAATGATTGATTACCTGTACCGTCATCCGGAAATTGCCGTGCGACTTGGCCAGGGCGGACAGGCCTGGGCAAGACGCATGTTCACCCGCGACCGCTTTCGCGATGAACTGCTCCCGCTGCTGGCCGAACTGCTGCCTTCTGTTGTCTGGCGAGTCGCTACATGAGCCACCCGCTTATTTCCGTGGCCATGTGTACGTACAACGGCGCGCGGTACGTGCGCGAGCAATTGGAGAGTATTGCCCGGCAGACGGCCGCGCCCGATGAGGTGGTTATTTGCGACGATGCCTCCACAGACGAGACCACGCAAATTGTCAACACGTTTGTGGCACACTCGACCTTCCGCGTGCGCCTGGTCCGCAATACCGGAACCCTGGGCTGCACCGGGAATTTCGAGCGCGCCATCAGGCTGTGCCGCGGCGACATTATTGTCCTGGCGGACCAGGATGATATTTGGAAGCCGGAGAAAGTCGCTCAGATCGCGGAGACATTCGCCAGCAACCCGGGCGCGGGATACGTTTTCTCCGATGCCGACATAGTGAACGAACAGGGAGAGCATCTGGGAATCAGCTTGTGGCAGACGCTGGACTTCGAGGCGCCCTATTTCATCGCTTGCCGGCAGCTCGAGGTGCTGCTCAAGCGCAATCTGGTGACAGGAGCGGCGATGGCGTTTCGCTCCTCCCTGTGCAGCGTTCTGCTGCCTATTCCGGCGGCTTGGTCCCGCGACTACTGGATTGCCCTGCTTGGTTCCATCTTCGGTTATGGTGTTCCCATATCCGAACGCCTGCTCTGGTACCGCCGCCACTTTGGCCAGCAGCTGGGATGCGGACACGACACCTTTGCGGCCAAAGTGAGGACGTCGCTGGCGGCAGAGCCAGATTATTACGCCAAAGCGGCACGCATCGCCGAACTGCGGCAACGGGCGGAGGCGTGCGCTTGGCGGGTGAGTTGTCTACCCGAGCACCTGCGACTGCTCAAGGAAAAACAGCTGCACCTGTCGCGCCGAGCGCTGATCCGCTCCGCCCACGGAGGCGATCGAATCGCCAGGCTGGTGAACGAGGCCTCCAGCGGGCGTTACCAGCGGTTCTCCTTTTCCTGGGGCAGCGTGATTCGTGATTTGACGGCTGTGGTTTCATCGCGCTGAACACATGCTCTCGCTCATACCCAGATTTGGCGGAGACCCGGATCCCTACGTCCACCCCGGCGTGCTGATAGCCGTGCTGGCGGCGAGCGTCCTGATTCTAATGCTGCCTCGCAAGCAGGTCATGGTGCCCGTGCTGGCGGCCACGCTGCTTATTCCTTTTGATCAAGCGGTGCTCATTGGACCGCTCCACTGGACCATGCTGCGCATCATCCTTCTAGTGGGGTGGGTGCGGGTGCTGGCCAGCGCGCGGGCGCCGCAGCAGCGGTCTCTGAGCTTCCGACTGAATGCTATCGATAAGGCGCTAATAGCCTGGGCGGGAATTGCCGCTGTGAATATTGTTCTGCTGTGGCAGACCTCGGCGGCGTTCATCAATCAACTGGGCGCGCTCTACAACGTGTTCGGCATCTATTTCCTCGCGCGCTTTTTAATTCGCGACCAGGAGGATGCAGGGCGAGCTATCCGCACGCTGACTAGCATAGGGATCGTGGTGGCCGCCATCATGGTGCTGGAGCAGGCCAGTGGCCAGAAGGTCTATGCGGCGTTGCACGATGGGCAATCCGCGGCGGGGAAAGCCCTTTGGGAGCGGCTAGGGGAATTGCGGGCTGTGGCCGGATTCGGCAACCCGGTTTCCGCGGGAGTATTTGGGGCCACGCTGATGCCGCTCAGCCTTGCCCTGTGGTGGAAAAACGATAAGTGGACGGCGGGCGCGGGTGTCTGCGCGGCTACGGCCATTGTGGCGGCCTCGGTTTCCAGCACTCCGCTGCTGGCCTACCTGGCCGCCATGCTTGGCTTGTGCCTGTGGCACCTGCGCCGGCACCTGCGCCTGCTGCGCTGGGGTGCGGTAATTTCGCTGCTCGGACTGCAACTGGTGATGAACGCGCCGGTGTGGGCGCTGATTCAGCGCGCGGGCCTGATTGGCGGCTCTTCCGGGTATCACCGCTATATCCTGGTGGACCGCTTTTTCCAGCACTTCGGCGACTGGTGGCTTCTGGGGGCCCGTAACGCTGACCAATGGGGACTCCTTTCCTATGACATTGCCAACCAGTACGTCGGTATCGGGGAGAGCGCCGGCCTGCTTCCGTTTCTTTTGTTCATTGCTGTGATCGTGTATGCCTTCAAGTACCTGGGCAGGGCCCGCTCATTGGCGCGCGAAGCTCCGGAAAGGCGTTTTGTGTGGGCGGTTGGCTGCGCGCTTTTTGCGCACGTGGTCGCTTTCTTTGGGCTCTCCTATTTCGATCAGTTGATGGTCTCCTGGTACGTGCTGCTGGCCATCATCTCGGCGGTGGCCGTTCCTCTGGCACAAGGTCAGCCGCAAGCGCACACCAAGGCGCTGCCGGCGCGCGCTACGGAAATGCCGCAGGCTACTGCCTGAGCGGCGCTCCGCGCTGGCACGGGGCACAGCCCGCGGACATACGAGATTTACACAGTGAAAATTGCCCTTGTCTGCGATCGCTATCCGCCCCGGCCACACAGCGGCATCGGGAGCTTTGTGCAGATGCTCGCGCATGGCCTACAGCAGCGCGGCCACAGCGTACTGGTTGTGGAAATAGGCGATTGCTGCAGCGAGGCCTGCGACCGAGGGGTTCCGATTTTCATGCTGCCGCGAAGCCGCCTTCCCTGGCTGGGCAACCTGATCACTCGAGTGCGCCTGCGCAACTGGCTTGCCGCCCGCGTGGGCGCGAGGGAAATCGAACTGATCGAAGTACCCGATTACCCGGGATTTTTGCCTTTTCGGCATCCGCGGGTGCGTCACCGTGGTGCGCTTGCACCAAAGTTCGACGGTTTCAGACCGGCTCGCGGGACTAAAGAGGTCGCCCGGGATTTATTGTTATGAAAAGAGAACTCTGGCCGCGAACCGCAATTGGATTGCCGTTTCCGCCCACATCGTTGCTCTGACCGAACAGGCATTTGGCATTTCGCCCAAGAGACTGGCGACCATTCCCAACGGCATTTCGTCAGCAGCAGATGGCGGCGGTCCCGCGCCGGATTTGCCCTCACGATTTGTGCTCTACGCGGGACAGGTCTCCAGAAGAAAGGGCTCGCTGGTGCTGGCGGAGGCGGCGCGTGAGTTCCTGCCCCGCCATCCTGAGGTGCAACTCGTGTATGCCGGAGGCTGCCTGCCGGAGCCGGGAGTTCCACCCATTGATGAAACCATCCGCGGGATTGTGGGCAGGGAATTGGCAGAGCGGGTGCATTTCCTCGGCCAGGTGACCCGCGAGCAGACCCTGGCCTGCATGCGCCGCGCCGCGGTCTTTGCTTTTCCGGCGCTGATTGACTGCTTTCCCCTCGTGGTGCTGGAAGCCATGAAGGCGGGAGCGCCCGTGGCCTTCACCAAAAATCCTCCGGGACCGGAAATGGTGGAAGACGGAATCAGCGGCCTGCTCGCTGATCCCGATTCGCCGCAGGATTTCGCCGAGAAGATCAGCTGGCTTCTGGCCAATCCCGAATTTGCCGCCCGCATCGCGGCCAAGGCCCAAGAGCGTGTGGCCGAACGGTTCTCGTCGGAGCGCTGCGTGCGCGCTACCGAGCAATTTTACGAAGATTGCCTGCGCGAAGCTCGTTCTTTGATTCAAACCCGGCTAGCAGCCCCTGCAACGGTTGTTGAGTTCGCACCACGCACATGGATTCAGCCGAAATTAAGTACGTCGTCATCACCCCGGCTCGAGACGAAGAAGCCTGCCTGAGGCTGACCATTGAGAGCATGCTGGCGCAGACGCTGCGTCCGGCTGAGTGGATCATTGTGGACGATGGCTCGCACGATGGCACCGCGGCCATCATTCAGGAATACGCCCGAGGCTGTCCTTGGATCCGAGGTTGGATGCGCCAGGACCGAGGTCGCCGCCTGGCCGGGGCGGGCGTGGTCGAAGCCTTTTATGACGGCTATCACCAGTTGCAGCGCGGGGATTGGGAGTTCCTGGTCAAGCTGGATGCCGACCTGAGTTTCGCGCCTGAGTTCTTCCAGAATGCCCTGGAGCACTTCCGCAAACAACCACGCCTCGGCATCGCCGGCGCTCATTTGTACCAAATCGCAAACGGCCAAATTCAACTGGAGGGCGGTCCGGGTTTTCACGTGCGTGGCGCCAGCAAAATCTACCGGCGGCAGTGCTGGGAGGCAATTGGCGGGATGCTGGCAGCGCCCGGCTGGGACACGGTGGATGAAGTCAGAGCCAGCATGCGGGGATGGACAACCGCCAGCTTTCCCGACGTGATTGCGGTTCATCACCGGCCGACGGGCAGCGCCGAGAGCCGCTGGCGCGACATGATCAAGCGCGGTCAGGGCTGTTACGTGGCCGGCTACCACCCGCTGTTCGTGGCTGCGCGCTGCCTGCGTCACATGACATCCAGGCCTTACCTGCTGGGCGCGGTGGGCATGGGCGCGGGTTTCATTTCCGGCTACCTCGGTGGAGTCGTGGGACGGCGCGACCCTGCGCTCGTGCATTACGTCCACGAGCAGCAGTGGCACCGGATGTGGGGCGGCGATAGTTTGTGGCGGTGAACGGCTGTGCTGGGCAGCGATAAACCAATTCGGGTTCTATACAGCTTTCCCCACAAACTGGGTGCAAGCCGAATCTGCTACACGGCTTGGGAGCAGGTTCGTGGGCTTTGCGCGGCGGGGGCGGAGGTGCTGGTTTTCCCCGGCGTTCTGCATCGTCCGCTTCCGGCAGGCATCACGCTGAGGCCAACGCTGGCGCGCCGTCAGTGGAGGATTTCGTACCGGCTCCTGGGAACGTTGCGGGCCTGCGCTCTGCACGATTGGTTGGTTTCTCGCCGGCTCGAGGCTCTGGCCGGCCAGATTGATATTGTTCACACCTGGCCGCTGGCGGCGCTGCGGACCCTACAGACTGCCGCTCGGATGGGAATCCCGGCTGTCCTGGAGCGGCCCAACGCGCACACCCGGTTTGCCTATCAGGTGGTGCAGGAAGAATGCGCGCGGCTGGGAGTGAAGCTGCCGCGCAACCATGAGCACGCCTGGAAACCCGCGGTGCTGGCGCGTGAAGAAGAGGAGTACCAGCAGGCCTACCGGATTCTATGTCCGTCAGAGTTCGTGGTGCAGACTTTCCTGCAGCAGGGCTTTTCCCGCGAACGCCTGGCGCGGCACGAATACGGGTTCGACGAGACAGCGTTCTATGCGACCGACAGCGCACGTGCACGTGGGAGCGGGCTCAGGGTTCTGTTTGCCGGCGTATGCGCGGTACGAAAAGGCTTGCACTATGCCCTCGAAGCCTGGCTGCGCTCGCCTGCGCACCGCCAGGGCACATTTTTGATCGCAGGCGAGTTTTTGCCAGCTTACGCGAGGACACTGGCTGCGCAGCTTGCGCATCCCAGCGTGCGCGTGCTTGGAAATCGAAATGATCTGCCGGACCTGATGCGGCAAAGCGATGTGCTGGTGCTGCCCAGCATCGAAGAGGGCTTCGGTCTGGTGTGCGCAGAAGCCATGGGTAGCGGATGCGTGCCGCTGGTTTCAGATGCGTGCACCGACATTTGCGTGCATATGGGGAATGCCCTGGTGCACCACGTGGGTGATGTGGAGGCGCTTACGCGTCATTTGACCCTGCTGCAGCAGGACCGCGAACTGCTCGAACGCCTGCGAACTGCCTGCCTGCGCTGCGCCCCACAGCACACGTGGACGGCGGCCGGACGCAAGCTGCTGCAGGTGTACCGGCAGGTCATCGCAGAGGGCACAAGCGACTCCGCCGCTCCGGCGCTGCGAACCTGCGCCTAAGTTGAGGCGGGGTTGGTTCGTTGCCGCTCCGCGACCCAGCGTGTTCGTAGCCTTCCACACATGCCCCCGGTTCGCATTGTGTTCCTTATCGAGAACATTTCCATCCTGCGCGACCGCCGGGTACGGCAGGAGTCGGCAGCCCTGGCGGCCGCAGGATGTGAGGTGAGCGTAATATGTCCGCGGCTTAAGACCGAGCCGCGTCCCCCCTCTCTATTCAACGGCACACGCATCTACTCCTATCCGCAGCCCTGGCAGGGGAGAGGAATATTCAGTTACGCCCTGGAGTACGGTTGGAGCTTGGCCGCCACTTCTTTTCTGCTGTTTACCATCTGGCTGCGGCACGGTGTGGATGTTCTGCATGCCGCCAATCCGCCTGACCTCTTCTTCCTGTTAGCAGCGCCGCTGCGCTTGGCGGGCAAGAAATTCGTTTTTGACCAGCACGACCTGAGCCCGGACATATTTCTGTCCAAATTTGGCGGCCCCGCACGCCTGCTGCACAGGCTCTTGCTGGTGTTGGAGCGATGTTCCTACCGGTTTGCCGACCTGGTTATCGTAACCAATGAATCGTTCCGCGCCCTGGCCATCAGCCGAGGCCGGTGCCCGCCGGAGAAGATTCACGTTGTCCGCAACAATCCCGACTTCAGCCGTTTCCGCTGTGGCCGGCCAGATCCCGAACTGAAACGAGGCGCGGCCTTCCTGGCGGTCTACGCCGGGATCATGGGGACGAAGACCGGAGTTGACCGGGTGGTTCACGCCGCCCACCATATTGTTCGTGAGCGCGGCCGCAAGGATGTGCATTTCGCGCTGCTGGGTGGTGGCGATTGCCGGCAGAGAGTGCAGATCCTGGCCCGCTCTCTCGGCATAGAGCCGTACATTTCCTTCCCCGGTTTTCTGGGAGATGCGGAACTGCTGGCCTGGCTCTCTACCGCCGACGTCTGCCTGGCTCCCGATCCGCCGATCCCGGTGAACCAGTTCTGCACGTCCATCAAAATCATGGAGTACATGAGCTGCGGCAAGCCCACGGTGTGCTTCGACCTAGCCGAAGCGCACTATTCCGCGGGGCCAGCGGCGGTGTACGTGCAAAATGATGATCCTGCGCAATTCGGCGACGCGATTCTGGAACTGCTTGAGGACCCCGCCCGCCGGCAGCGCATGGGGCAAGCCGGCCTGCAGCGCGTTCGGCAGGATTTGAATTGGGAACGCTCACGGCAGGCGTTGCTGGCAGCTTACGAGCAGCTCATCGGCCCAGCCGCAGCCGAACTCGCCGCCAACAAGCCCAAGAAGGCAGCCTAACTCCCCGCTTTACCGCCGCACCACTCCTCCACTTCCCAGAACTCTGCCCTCGGCTTCCCCGCCTGTGACTCAAATCACAGCTTTTCTTTTCATGGAGGAGTTTCCTTTCCTAAAGACCCTCTCATGCGCACCCGCACGGTTATCGAGCCTTTTCGCATCAAGAGCGTGGAGCCGATCCACTGGACCACCCGGCCACAAAGGGAAGCCCTGCTGCGCGCCGCCTGCCACAACCTGTTTCAGCTGCCCGCTGACGCTGTGCTGGTGGACCTGCTGACCGATTCGGGCACCGGCGCCATGTCCACGCGGCAGTGGGCGGCGGTTATGGAAGGCGACGAAAGTTACGCGGGCAGCCGCAGTTTCGACCGCTTTCGCGATTCGGTGCGCGACATTTTTGGATTCCGCCACGTTATTCCTACTCACCAGGGGCGGGCGGCGGAACGAATTCTTTTCACGGTAATGTGCCGCAAGGGCGACGTGGTTCCTAACAACACCCATTTCGATACCACGCGCGCCAACGTGGAATTCGTGGGCGCGGAGGCCGTGGACCTGCTCATCCCTGAGGGACGCGAGCCCGGGCTCAGGCACCCCTTCAAGGGCAACATGGACGTGGAGGCGCTGGAGAACCTGATCGAGCGGGTGGGCCGCGAGCGCGTGCCGCTGGTCATGCTCACCATCACCAACAACTCCGGAGGGGGCCAGCCGGTCTCGCTGGAAAATGTAAGAGCGGTGAGCGCCGTTTGCCGGCGTCACAGCATCCCGCTGTACTTCGACGCCTGCCGCTTCGCCGAGAATGCCTACTTAATCAAGCTGCGGGAGGCCGGCTACGAGGAAAAGACGCCGAAGGAAATTGCGCGCGAGATCTTCGGCTACGGCGATGGCTGCACCATGTCGGCCAAAAAGGATGGGCTAGCCAACATCGGCGGCTTCCTGTGCACGAACGATGACACGCTGGCACAACAGGAGAAGAACCTGCTCATTCTTACCGAGGGTTATCCTACTTACGGCGGACTGGCTGGGCGCGACCTGGAGGCCGTGGCCGTTGGTCTGCAGGAGGCGCTGCAGGAGGACTATCTGCGCTACCGCATTGCTTCCACCGCCTACCTGGGCAATCACATTGCCGCCGAAGGAGTGCCGATTGTGCAGCCGCCTGGGGGACATGCCATCTACATTGATGCGCGGGCCTTCCTGCCGCATATTCCGCAGCAGCAGTTTCCGGGCGTGGCCCTGGCTTGCGAGTTCTACCTGGAAGGCGGCATCCGCAGCGTGGAGATTGGCACCCTCATGTTTGGCGAAGCCGCCAAAATGTATCTAGTGCGGCTGGCCATCCCGCGCCGGGTCTACACCCAAAGCCACATTGATTATGTGGTGGAGGTCATCCTCGAGGTGTGGCGGCACCGGGAGCAGGTTCGCGGGCTGCAGCTGACCTATGAGGCGCCGTTCCTGCGCCACTTCACCGCGCGCCTGATGCCGGTGGAAGCGGCGGCCACCCAGCCGGCGTAAAGCTCGGCGCTCCCTACCACCTCAGCGAAAACGATATCCCGGCTTCAACTCGCAGCGGTAGATTTTTGCGTCTTTATCCACCCGGACGTTGCAGTTCGCCCAACTCAAGCACAGGCTCGGCCCCAGCGGAAATACGATATTGCTGCCGTTCAGCTCGGCCTCAATGCTGGGTCCCTCGGCATCGGGCGGCAGAGTGAAGTTCAGTGCCTGGCCGAAAATCACGGGGTACGAATCGCGGACGCTCTCGCTGACCATGGGGTGGTAAACCTCGGCTTCGAACAGGAAGGTCGCGGTATCGGACCAGTTCAGAACTGAGATCTTGACCATGCGTCCATCCTCGGAGAAATCGGTGCGAATAGTGCGGGTAAAGGGGCAGGGACCGGCGATGCAGGAAACACGGGGGTTGCGGAATTCATTGCGCTCACCAGCATCCATGGAAATGGAGCCCAGCTCCGCCTTCCACTTGCCATCTGGCGAGCAAGAAGAGGCGCCGCGGCAAGGCACGTTGCCGGTGTTCACAACCTGGAAAGTCTTGACCGCGCTACCCACATTCAGGGTTGAGGTGGTCTTTTGCGAGTATCGTACGGCGACATTTGCGATCACGCCCTTCGTAGGGACAGGCGGAGGATGAGGCGCCCGGCTGACCGGAGTCATGCGGGCGATGATCAACTCCCCCGGTAAAACCGGCTGCAGGACCAGGAGGCGGTAACCGGTTTGCGCAAAGCTGATGCTGATAGGCTGACGGGGCAGCACCCCGGGCCGCAAGGTGACATTGAAATAGCCGGCAGCATCGGAGACAGCCGTACCGGTAGCGAAGCCGCTGGTAGCGATGATCTGAGCGTCGGCAATGGGCTGCTCCTTGTTGGGATCAGGATCCTGCCGGATGATGGCGCCATGCAGCGTTACCGGCTTAGGGCGGGGAATACGCGACCAGAGCACCACTCCTGCCACAATCGCGCCGGCAAGGGCAATGAGTCCTATAGCCGTCGCCAGCTTTTTCCTGCCGCTCATGCTGGCCAACATCTTACTTCAGGGGCGGGGGGCGGCGGTTATCGCGGGATGTTCCAAAGTCCCGGGATTCCTGGCGCCGCGCGGGTGCGGGGTTATGCACTCCACGAGGCAGGGGCCCTCGTTTACAATCGCAACCGTGAACGAAAGGAGCGAGAACAGCCGGAAAATTTCGCGCCGGGAATGGCTGCGGCGCGCCGCCGCCCTGGGTTTGTGCGTGCCTCTGAGCCGAGGCGGCATCGTGCCCTTGCTGAAGGCCGCCCAGCCAAGCGAATCGACAGCTCCGTGCTCTTTGCCTCCTCCCGCTCCCACCACGCTTTCCCCGGACGACGCCAATTTCCTGGATGAAGTGGTGAACGCGGACTTCTGTTTCTTCTGGGAGCAGGCCAGCCCCAATACCGGCCTGGTCAAAGACCGCTTCAGCGTGCGCGCGCCGGATAACCGGGTGGTGGCCAGTGTCGCGGCCACGGGGTTCGGGCTGACGGCGATCTGCATTGGACATAACCACGGCCTCATCACTCTGCCCGAGGCGACGGAGCGCGTGCTTACCACGCTGCGTTTTCTGTGGAAGAAGCTGGCCACGCACCGCGGTTTCTTTTTTCATTTCGCCAACGTGGAAACCGGCGAAAGAGTATGGGAATCCGAGGTCTCCTCGGTGGACACCGCTATCCTGCTGTGCGGCGTGCTCACCTGCCGGCAATACTTCCACGATCCGGAAATCAGCCGATTGGCCAGCAACATTTTCAACCGCGTGGACTGGACCTGGCTGTCGGAAGACACCACGCTGCTGCCCCAGGGGTGGACCCCGGAAGTTGGCTTTCTGCCGTCCCGCTGGGATTACTACAGCGAACTGATGATGATGTACCTGCTGGGCCTGGGTTCCACAGCGTATCCTTTGCCGCCCGCCGCCTGGAACGCGTGGAAGCGCACCACCTTCGAATACGACGGGCTGCGCTACGTTGGCGCCTTCGCACCGTTGTTCGTCCATCAGTATTCCCAAGCCTGGTTTGACTTTCGCGGCCAGCGTGACGCCTATGCTGATTACTTCCAGAACTCGGTGGTGGCCACGGAAGCGCACCGCCGCTTCTGCCTGGAGCTGGGCAAAGAGTTTTCCGATTACAACAACGACCTGTGGGGAATTACGGCGTCGGATTCGCAGAGCGGGTACGTGGTGTGGGGTGGGCCGCCCGAGATCGGCCCCATTGATGGGACGGTTGTGCCCAGCGCTACAGCCGGATCGCTGCCCTTTCTCCCCCAACCCGTGATGCGTGTGCTGCGCAACATCCGCAAAAATTACCCCAAAGCGTGGAGCCAGTATGGGTTTGTAAACGCCTTCAACCCGCTGAAGGACTGGTACGACCCGGACGTGATAGGCATTGATACCGGCATTACCATGCTGATGGCGGAAAACGCCCGCACCGGTTTCGTGTGGAACACCTTTATGAAGAATCCGGAAGTGCTGCGCGGAATGCAGCGCGCCGGCTTCAGACCGGCCCCGGCAGCAGGAACGCAGGCGGCAGTTCTCCCGCGCTGAGCCGCAGCCAAATCGGCAGGAATTATGCACCCGCCTTCCCGGCGACCGAACGTTCCCTGCCCAAATGGGCACGAGGGTGGTGACATCCGTCACGTAGTGACCGCTCACGAGTCACTGCTTCCATGTGCGTGAAAAGCTAATCTCATGCTGGCAGATGGGGTGAGCAGGAGAAGTCATGACACTGCTCTCGTATGTCCTTCTCGCTCTGCTCGGCGTTGCTGTCGTCTTTTTCTTCTACCGCATGGCACTGGCCGTCCGTCAGTTTTTGCGCTTTGGCGGGAAGATGCTGGTGACCTGTCCGGAAACTCAGCACCCGGCCGCGGTCAACGTTGACAATTGGCGCGCTGTGCTCACTCGGGTAGCGGCACCTCATCATCTGCAATTGAGCGCGTGCTCACGCTGGCCGGAGCGCCGAGAATGCGGGCAGGAATGCCTCTGCCAGGTCGAAGAGGATCCGGAAGCGCACCGGATTTGGACGGTCGCCTCCCAGTGGTATGCGGGGAAGGACTGCGCCTATTGCGGCCGCGAAATCGAGATGAGCCATCTCCGGCACCCCGCCGCGCTTCTGGATGCCGAGAAACAGATGAATGAGTGGAGCGGAGTGCCGGCGGAGAAGCTGCAGGAGGCATTCGCCCGTTCCGCGCCGGTGTGCTGGAACTGCTACATTACCGAGAGCTTCATCCACGAGCATCCCGGCCGCACCGTGATCCGGCCCTGGAAACATTCGCCCCCCTGGGCCAATAACTGAGCGGCGAAAGCAGATACCGCACGCGGCCAGGTGACGGGCGTCACCACCCCGCAGTTCACAATGGTCGCTGCCCGATCGCAGCGTTGCTCTCGGGTGCAAAGTGTTCCGACCCTCAGTCCAGCTTCAGCGGGCGCTTGTCCACGTCTTCCTCCTTCAGCGGGCGGAATCTGTGCCACAGGTGCAACCCGCCGGCAACAATCACCCCAACCGCCACGCTGATGAGAAAAAACCAGCGGGCAGCAGGCAGCATGATGACGATGACGGCGATGGCTATACCCACCACGACGAGGCCAAGAAGGCCCCGCGCCGGCCGTTTTTCAACTTCTCCCGAGTCGTCATTCATGGCTGCTTTGCCCCTATTATTTTAGCTCCCGCCCAGGTCTTCTGGGATGCGCCGGGTTGCGCCGGAGTCAGCCCGCCCGGCTCCCGCCTGGTCCTCCCGTCCAACCGCGTTCCTGGCCCGAAACAGTTCGCGGGAAGAAAACACGCTCCCGTGTAGGATTTTCAGAACGAATTCCGGCATTAACTATTTTGACACTTGTCCAGGAGGAACTCTGGACGCACAATATTGCGCCTGCGGCGAACGCGTGCAAGTCCAGTCCTGCCGAGCAAACTTGCGTGCACGCCAGAGGATTCCCCCGCCATGGGCAATCGCATTGTTTGTGGTCCTCTGCTCTCCCGTTCAATAAGTGTCTTCCGTGTGGTCCGCCGACAAGCTGGAATGCGGCTCGCGTTGCGCCTCGTGCTGATACTTTTCTTGTGCGCCAGCTTGTTCGCGCAAGGAAACAGGCCGGCGCCTGAGCCGGAAGGCCCCAACCACGACAATCCGCTGGCTCGCGAGCTATGGTTCCGCCACGGCCGCGTTGTGCCGGGAAAGCCAGGGGCTGCGGCCCGCCTGCTGCGTCACGCTTACCAGCAGAAGATGAAACTGCGCGCCACGCGTTTGCAGGCGATGCGTGGGGCGGGGATGAGCGCTTACTCGGCCAGTTTAGCTACTGCGACGGCCAGTTCCACGAGCGGCTACGGTGGCTGGGTGCCGCTGGGGCCCGCCCCTCTCAACTCCAACGCCAGCGGCAGCCTGGGAGAGCAGGACTACGGTCCGGTGACCGGGCGCGCCACCTCCGTGGTGGCCGATCCTGGCGATCCGACCGGCAACACGGTGTACCTGGGCGGTGCCTACGGCGGATTATGGAAGTCCACCAATGCTGCCGCTAGCAGCCCTTCGGCAGTGACCTGGACACCTTTGATTGACCAGCAGGCGACGCTGGCAGTGGGCTCGGTGGCCGTCCAGCCCAGCAGCAGCGGGCCCAGCAGCGTAGTGCTGGTGGGCACAGGTGAAGCCGACTTCTCCATTGATTCCTACTACGGGCTGGGCATCTTGCGCTCCGCCGACGGCGGCAATACGTGGACGCTAATCAGTTCCGCCAATGGAGCACAGTTCTCCGGCGTGGCCTTCGCTAAAATTGCTTTCAGCACCGACAATCCCAACCTGGTGGTAGCGGCGGCAACGGGCTCCGGCAACGACGAGGGGGCGAGCAACTTTGGGAATGCGCCCGGCCTCTACACTTCCGCTGATGGCGGCCAAACCTGGACCATGGCTCTTCAGGGCGCATTTCCGGGCATCGGCAGCACATCCGTGATCTATGACTCCGCCGGACACAAATTTTTTGCCTTCCTGCAATTTGAGGGTTATTACACCTCGACCGACGGCATGAGCTGGCATCGGCTGGGCAGCCAGCCTGGCAGCGCCTTGCAGAATTGCCCCACCGGCAACAACGGCGGCCCTTTCTGCCTGGTGTTTCGCGGAGAAATGACGGCTGTGCCGGGACGCGAGGAGCTTTACACCTGGTACGTCACTATTGATAACCAGGGAAACATCGGTGATGGCGGTATCTATAAAACGACCAATGGCGGCGGCTCCTGGCAGCAGGTGAGCGACAGCGGCATCACCAACTGCGGCGATGGAAATGGGAACGGCTGCGGAGTGGAGCAAGGCTGGTTCAACCTGGAGCTGGCGGCTGTGCCCAACGGTACGGGCACCGACCTTTACGCCGGCGCGGTAAATATTTACAAGTGCTCCATTACCGCCGCCAACAGCCTGTGTGCCACACGGCCGTTCATCAATCTCACGCACGTGTATGGCTGCAGCCCGGTGGGCTCGCTCTCCCACGTCCACCCCGACCAGCACGGCATAAGCTTCGTCCGGCCGAACCCCTCGCAGGCAGTTATGTACTTCGCCAATGACGGTGGCATTTACCGCGCACTCAATGGCTATGCGCTCAGCTCCGGGACCTGCGGCACCGCCCCGAACCCGTTTCAGAACCTGAACGCAACCATGGGTTCCATGACCCAGTTCGTGGATTTTTCCAACAGTCCCAGCGACGTCAACACTGTGCTGGGCGGCACGCAGGACAATGGCTCGCCGGCTACCAGCAATGACGGGAGCAGCTGGATTTCGGTGAATGGCGGCGACGGCGGATTCAACGTGATTGATCCCGTTTCCGGCATGTGGTTCACGTCCAACACCGACGTCAGCGTGCAGAGCTGCCCCAGCGGCATCAACTGCCTGGAACAAACCTTTACCCCCATTGTGACCAATTCCACGGTGGGCGGCGATCACGGATTCTTCTACACGCCCTTCATTCTGGACCCGCAGGCGGATAGCCGCATGATGGTAGGGACCTGCCGGCTGTGGCGCGGCAACAGCAACGGCAGCGGATTCAGCGCGCTGAGCTACAACTTCGATAGCGTGATGAATCAGGTTCTAAATGCGGCGTGTACCGGAGGGGAGACGCAACTCATTCGCTCTATTGCTGCCGGCGGGCCGAACACTGCGAACGGGTCCTCAGTTATTTATGTGGGCACCGAGGGTGGATTTGTATCGAATGGAGCTGGGGGGAGCTCACCAGTTGGTGGTCACATCTGGGCGACGAACGATGCGGACTTAGGCGCCTTTACTTGGGCCAACCAAACTGCCGTAGGTGACGGACCGGACCCCATATCCAGCATCGCAGTTGATCGCCGTGATCCTAGCGGCAACACTGCCTATGCCACTGTCATGGGTTTCGGCACTGCGCACGTATTCCAAACTACGGACCAGGGTCTAACATGGTATGCCGAAGGCTTTGGGCTTCCGAACGCTCCGGTTGATGCTGTCCTGATTGACCCCGACGACAGCAACACCTTTTACGTGGCCACCGATGTTGGCGTCTACACCAGCCATGATCTCCAAAATTGGACCGAACTAGGGCAGTTGCCCAATGTCCCGGTTCTGCAATTAAAGATGTTCGAATCCGGCGGGGGGAAACAGCTCCGCGCAGGCACCTATGGGCGTGGCATCTGGTCCTACGATATTCCTTACCAGATCACGATCACTACTCCGCATGTTCATCTATTCCCTGGTCAGACCGGAACCATGCATGGCGTAATCACCGGCTATAACGGATACAACAGTCCCGTTGCCATCCAGTGTGCACCCAACGCTTTTCCCGGAACTTGCACCGGTACAACTCTTACCCCCATGTCCTCGGGAACGCCTTTCTCTCTGACCCTGACACCCGTAAACGCACCTGCTGTGGATTACAGTTTTGCAATCGAGGGCACGGGAACAGATCCCAACAACACTAGCGCGCAAACTGCCCCGGTGACCCTTAGTATTTCCGACTATTCTTTCGTTGTACCGTCTCCGACTAACCTGACGGTTAACCAAGGGGCTACTTCGGCCGCGGTAAATCTTCCATTGACCGCCTTCTACCAGCCGATCACTCTTTCTTGCTCGAACCTGCCGGTCGGCGCAACCTGCAATTTCTTCCCCTACGCCACAGTTCCGCCTTCCAATTTCGACAACATCATCTTGACCGTCAGCGCGGGTCCGAATACGCCCTTAGGCACTTCAACCATCACCGTTAGCGCCAACTCTCCCGGACAGCCCTCAGCCAAAAGCGGCCCTGTCTCCCTTTCTGTCACCAACAGCCCCGATTACAGCATGCTGACCTCGCAGCCTGCTCCTGCGATCGCGGGCAGCGCTGCAACTGCTCAGATAACGTTAACGCCATCTCAGGGATATTCTGGGCCGGTGACCCTGTCCTGCTCCGTCGCCGTCGGTATTACCTGCTCCATGTCGCCGCCGAGCCCCATTACTTTGGCAGGGGCTCCGGTTACGGTCACCGCCACCATCTCCACTCCACTGACTAACGGCGCGACCATAGGCGGGTATTTCGAGGTGCCTTTCACGGCCACTGCCCCAGGAACTGTTACCCACTCCACCGCTGTGCACGTTACCGTCACCGATTTTGCGCTGGGTGCTCGTACTAACAGCGCTACTGTCCTAGCAGGCCAGCCCGGGCAGTACGAGCTAAACGTTATTCCTGGTGTGGCTCCCTTTACCAATCCCATCTCTTTCTCCTGTTCCGGCCTGCCCCCGGGCACCGCGTGCTCCTTCTCCCCGGCCACCGTGACACCGGGCAGCTCGCCAGCCATCGTAGTGCTGAGCATCAGCACACCAAAAAGCTTGGCCGAGCTACACCCCGCCGCTCCGCTAAGTGAGGACTTACTCTTATTCAGTATGCTCTTGCCGGGCATGGTCCTGAGTCTTTCGGGCGGCATAAGAAGCAGGAGATCGCCATTTACCCTTTTGCTGATCGTGGTGCTCGCTACGTTGCTTTTCCAGCCCGCTTGTGGTGGTGGAGGCAGTGCAGGGCCACCCACGCCACCCACTCCAACTCCGGCACCCGCGCCTCAGCCTTTCTCGACAACTTACCCCGTTGTTCTGACCGCCAGTTCGGGCACGGTGCAGCACCAAGTCAATTTGAATTTAGTGGTCTGGCAACAGTAACGAAGTCGGCGGCGGAAAAAAAAGTACCCCAGCCAGCGGCCCAGCCGGCTGGGGCTTTCCTGACTTTCCCCGGCGCTCCCCAGTGCCGGGACTTTGGGGAATCCTCACAACGCTCTTCGGGTGAGCGCTAGCAAGTTGCAAAGAATTTAGCTTTCTGCGCGATACCGGGCAATAGTACGAAAATATTAGTCAGCGCGCCGCCCCGAGAGCGGAGATCCGATGCCGTTCCTCCCAGCTACCTGAGCAGAGCACCTGAACTGGGGACGGGATTCTGACACCCTGGCTACATGGTGGCTCCGGCTGGCCGCTCCCCCGCTACCGAAAAATCGGCAACGAGCGGCAGGTGATCGGAAGCAACCAGCGCCTGCCGGGTGCGGCACAGCTGAAAACGCTCCAGTCCCAGCCGCTCATCGAAATAAAAATGATCGAGGTGCAAGAAGGGAGCGAGCCCGGGATAAGTGCGGGTTCGCCCCAGATACCGCGCCAAATCCACGCTGCGGTAATGCGTTCTCATCAGCCGCGATGCCAGCCCGTGGGTCCACTCGTTGAAATCGCCGACCACCACGCTGGGACCCTGCAGGTCGATGCGGCGCAATAGCGAGTCGCTGAGCAGCATACGCGCCTGATGCCTCCGCTCCAGAAATCCCGTTCCCAGGTGCACGTTAAAAATGTGCAGCAGCACGCCGGGCCAGGGCTCCACATCCAGCCGAAGACAGCCGCGGCGTTCGCGCCGGGCCCAGGTCAAGTCATAATTCTTGGCGAAGCGCACCGGCAAACGGCTGAGCACTGCGTTGCCGTACGCTGCCCCATGCAACCGCCGATTCTCGCCGAAGTGCACGGAATAGCCGCCGGTCAGCGACGCGGCTATCTCGGCTGCCTGCCCCGGGCCGCCTTCGCCCGCACCGATCACTTCCTGCAGGGCAATCGCGTCCGCATCCAGTTCGCCCAGAATGGCGGCAATGCGCGCGGGCCGGACGCGGCGGTCCAGCCCCCGGCATTTGTGGATGTTATAGGTAACGATGCGAATCTGCCGCTTCACTGCTGCCGTTCGAAAACCCATCCCACCAGCTCCGGGGCGCGTTCAAAAACCGAGCGCCGGCGCCAGCGTTCATAAGAGATCTGGCGGCTGGCGGCAACATCAGCGGCAAAGTCCTGCTGCAGGCGCTCAGACAATTTGCGTTCAAACGCGGCGAGATTAATTTCGTCGTTGAGGCCGAAGGAGCGGTTGTCGAAATTGGTGGAGCCCACCACGCTCCATAAGCCGTCAATAATCAGGATTTTGGCGTGAATCATCGCCGGCTGGTACTCGTAAATGCGGGCGCCGGCCTGCAGCAGCTTGCCGTAGGCCGCACGGCTGGAACTGCGCGTGAGCTGGTGGTCGGAGTGGGCGCCGGGCACCACGATGCTGACCTCCACCCCCCGGTCCCGCATGGCGCGCACCAGTTCGTCGCGCAAGCTGCGGTCCGGCAGAAAATATGGCGTGGTGATCTGGATGGAGCGCTGCGCCGAAGCGATCAGCATTTGAAAAAGCATGCGTGCCCGCGTGGAACCACCCGCTGAGGGCGTGCTGTTGATCACCAGAACCGAGGATTCGGCCGCCGCCTCGCAGATGGGGAAGTACTCGGGACCGCTCAGGATTTCTCCGCAGGCTTCCAGCCAGTTTTCCGCGAAACTGGCCTGCAGGTTGGGAACGGCGTCTCCCTGGACGCGAACCATGGTGTCGCGCCACCGGCGCTTCTTTCCCTTGTCCAACAGCCAGTGATCGGCGGTGCCGGCCCCGCCCACAAAGGCGGTCTCGCCATCTACCACCAGAATTTCGCGATGGGTGCGGTTGTTGTAGCGGGGCAGGCGGTTCCAGCGAGCGGAATTGTACCAGGCTACGTGGCCGCCAGCCTGGCTCAGTTCGCGAAAGAAGGAGTCGGTGGTTGACAGGCTGCCCAGCGCGTCGAGAACTACGTTCACCCGCACCCCCGCGCGGGCGCGCTCGGTGAGCGCTCCAACCACTTGGCGGGCGACCTCGCCGGACTGAAAAATGTAGTTCTCCAGGTTCACCGAGCGCCGCGCAGCGCCAATGGCCTTCAGTTCGGCAGGATAGAACGACTCGCCGTTGGTGAACACTTCCAGGCTGGTATGGCGGTTGAGCTTGGCGTCGGTAAGCGCTTCCAGCTGATAAAGGAATTCAGGACTGTCCAGCGACTCACCGCGGGCGGGACTTATTCGATAGCGAAGGCCAGGGTCAAATAAGGCCACGAACAGCACCAGGCTTTGCGCCAGGATGGCAAGCGTGGCAATCACCACGAAGCCGGTGGAAACGGTCATCTCAGCCGGAAGAATGGCATGCATAGCTGCGCCCCAGGCAACTAAGATGCACGTTCAGCCGCGGACAGTAGCGCCTGCAGATTGTGGTAAGAAGCCGTTGCCGGCTTGCCAAATAATGGGCTGAACGGCTGGCGATTCGCAGGCGAGGCACCGGGGCGGAGCTTCAGCCTCAGATCCCTCGTCCTTCTACGCATTCATAGGCTCGCCCGGTGGCGAGGTTTTTGAACTCCTCGGTGCGCCCGCTGGGCCACTGAATCGTGGCATGCTCGATGCGGTCGCGTTTGCCCACTCCGAACGTGACCGGCAGCTCGGATTGCGAAAGATAGCTGGAGCCGCCCTTCACCATGCGCGACTGGCTGCTGCCGCCGGCGTAAATTCGCACGATCGCCCCAATGGCATCGCGGTTGGATTTCTTGCCCACCAGGCGAAAGCGAATGCTGCGGTTGCCGGCCAGCTGATCGTTTCTATAAAGGAACGCCGAACTATTATTGGTGGTCATGAGCAGGTCGAGGTCGCCATCGCGGTCAAAATCGCCATAAGCCAGGCCGCGCCCCACTTTCGGCCGGTCGAAGGAAATACCCGCTTGCGCCGCTACGTCATGGAAGTGGCCCTTGCCATCGTTCAGGAACAGTTGCGGCGGCTGGGCATAGCCCACATTGCCGCGAATGTTACGCACCGTCTCGTCAATGTGCCCGTTGGCCACTACCAAATCCAGGGCACCGTCCAGGTTTATGTCCGCAAACACGCAGCCAAAGCCCAGCGTGTTGCGCGAAGGCGCCCCTACGCCTGCAGACATGGCCACGTCGTCATAAATATGCTTGCTGCCCATGCGGAAGAGTCCAATCATCTCGTTGTCAAAATTGGTGATGGCTACGCCCGGAGCGCCCGAACCGTCAAAGTCGCCGGTGTCCACGCCCATTCCGGCGCGCGCTTTGCCTTCCGCGCTGAAGGCAATGCCCGACTCTACGCCCACTTCCTTGAAGGTACCGTTGCGCTGGTTGCGGTAGAGCTTGTTGGGTTGCGTGTCATTGGCGATCAGCAGGTCGGGCCAGCCATCCTGGTCGAAGTCGAGCATGGCAACGCCCAGCGACTTGGAGCTGGTATCGAAGATGCCGCTGCTCGGGGTTACATCTTCGAAGGTGCCATTGCCGCGATTGTGAAACAGCCAGCAAGTCTCGCCGCGGTAAGCCTCGGGCGTGCAGTAGGACTTGTGCTTGCCATCCAGGCTGCAGAAAACGTCGTGGGCAGGCGACCACTTCACGTAATTGCATACCACCAGGTCTAGCAGCCCGTCGCGGTCGTAGTCGAACCACAGGGCGGAGGTGCTGAACGCTTCGCGCCCGCCCAGCCCGGCAGCCTGGGTCGCGTCAACAAATTTCCCGCCGGTGTTCTTGAACAGGCGGTTCTGGCCCACACCGGTGATCAGGATATCGGGGTGGCCGTCATTGTTGTAGTCGCCCACGGCCACGCCCATACCGTACATCTCCACGTCGAGGCCGGCGCGGCGGGTGACATCGCTGAAGGTGCCATCGCGGTTGTTGCGGTAAAGGCGCAGGGTGGTGTGCTCGCGCTTGTGGCCGGGCCAATCCATGCCGTTGACCAGCAGGATGTCCTGCCAGCCATCGCTGTCGTAATCCAGGAAGGCGCAGCCCGAGCCCATGGTTTCGGGAAGAAATTTGCCGCCAAACGCACCGGAATTGTGCAGGAAATGAATGCCGGCGCGCGCAGTCACATCCACCAGGCGGAATCCAGGTCCGGCAGCCGCGGACCACAGCTCTGAAGGGAGCACGGCAGCGCCGGCCAGCCCTCCGAGTCCCTGGAGAAATGACCGCCGGTTCACGGAATGTTCACCAGCCCGTTGCGGATGGCGTAAACCACCAGTTCAGCGGTCTTGTGAATTCCGAGCGCATCCATGATGTTGGCGCGATGTACGGCCACGGTGTTGACGCTGAGCTCAAGCTGGTCGGCGATTTCCTTGTTGGATTTGCCGTCCACGATCAGCTGCAGGATCTGCAACTCGCGCGCCGTGAGGCCGGGTCCGCGCTCTCCGCGCAGGCTCGAGGCCCGCGCCAGCTGCGCATCGAGCACTGTCTCCCCTCCGGCAACTTTGCGGATCGCGGTGGCCAAGTCAAGGTCCATGGCGCTCTTCAAAATGTAGCCGCGGGCGCCGGCCGCCAGGGCCTGCTGCACCAGCGTCTCTTCCGAATGCATGCTCAGCATCAGCAACTGGGGCGCGGCAGACCCGTTGCGCGCCGAGCCTTCCAAAATTTTGCGCGTGGCCGCCAGCCCGCTCATGCCGGGCAGCGCGCAGTCCATCACGACCACGCGGGGCTTCAGTTGCTGCGCCAGGCGCACCGCCTCTTCGCCATTGCCCGCCTCGCCCACCACCACGATGTCTGCCTGGTCCTCCAGCATGCGCCGGAAGCCGCGCCGCACCAGGGCGTGGTCGTCCACTAGCAAAACTGTGATCTTTTCAGGCATGGCTCTCACATTTTGCCCGGGGAACGCGCAAACGCACCAGGGTTCCGCCTTCCAGCGGATGCGAGAACTGAAGGGTCGCGCTCAGCAGCTCCGCTCGTTCCCTCATCCCTACCAGGCCAATCCCCTGGCGCGCACCGTTATTCGGTAGCCCTTTGCCGTGATCCTCCACTTCCAGTTGCAGCGCCTCCGGCTCAAAGCACAGGCGCACCCAGGCCTGGCGCGCTCCTGAGTGCCGGGCCACATTGTTGAGCGCTTCCTGCAAGACGCGGTACACATGCACTCCGGCGCTGCCATCCACCGGAAACGGCGTGCCCGATTTTTCGTAGCATATGTCAACCCCGGTTTGCTTTTCCACGGTGCGCAGGTACCACTCCACGGTGCTCTCCAGGCCAGCTTCGTCGAGCATGACCGGATGCAGCGCCTGCGATAGGCTGCGCACGCTCTCCAGCGTGCTCTGCGCCACTTCAGAAACTTCGCGGAGGTCGGTGCGCAGGGGCGAGCCCTCGGGCGCATGCTTCTTGGCGCGCTCCAGCATGGCGCCCACCGCGGTCAGAATCTGCCCGAATTCATCGTGCAACTCGCGGGAAATTTCCCGCAGCGTTGATTCCTGCATGCTGATCAGCTTCTGCGCCAGCTCGCTGCGCTGTTCGGAAAGCGTGGCCAGTTGCGCGAACAGGCGCCGGTTGGAGCGGATGACGTATAGGCTGGTGAGCACGATGGCGATCAGAATCGCACTCAGGAAAATGTACACCTGGCGCTGGACCCGGTCGTAGATTTCGCCAACGCGCTGGGCCGCTTGCTGTTCGCTCTCATTATTGGCCACCAGCAGCCGCGCCACCGCCGTGCTCAGCGCCGCCTGCCGCGCCTGCAGCGTCACCCGGATCTGCTCCCGAGCTTCCGCTTGCTTGCCCGCCTGCGCCAGCGTGAAGGTCCGCCCCACCGCGTCCCAGAACTGATTGAGCGACTTGCCCAGATATTCGCGCTGCTCAGGCGTGCGATGGGCGACAGCCAGTTCCTCTTCGCGGCGGAAGGCGTCATCCAGGTCGGAGCGCACCCGCTGGAACTGCGCCGACCAGGCGGTCAGCGGATAGGGCTCGTCGTTGTCCAGCATGTCGCGCATCGCTAGTCCCAGAGAGTTCAGGTCGTCCTGAATGCGCAACAGCTGCAGCGAATCCTTGCGGCTGCGGTCGGCCAGGTTGTTCTGCAGCTCGCGCAGGCCGCGGATTTGCAGCGTGATGTACCAGGAATAGGCCACCACCGCCGCCAACGTAATCACCAGCCCCAGGATGAGGCCGAGGGTGGGCGACTGGGCAGAAGACCGCTGCACGCCCCGAGCATACGTCAGCCGCCCCGGCTTTTGCCAGTTGCTGGCCAGTCTAGAGAAGACCAAACTGGCCAGCTGACGGCGCATCTTAACTTCGTATGATCCGCAAAACCACTAAAGGCTACGTGCTGCTCTCGAAGACAACCGGCAAGAAGCTGGGCGGTCCTTACAAAACTCGCGAGCAGGCGCTCAAGCGCGAACGGCAGGTGCAGTTCTTTAAGCGCCACAAAGCGGCATAGAACGGCTCTTGGGCCTTAGCTATTCGCTCTTGGCTTTACGCGGCTGGCTCTAATCCTTTGGCCTCGGCCATAAGGCCAGGGCTAAGCGCCGAAAGCCTTGCGCCGTGCTCTGCACCGCGTCACCCCTCCATCTTTTATAATTGTCGTTTGGCGAAACACGAAGATTCTTACTAGCAAGACCACGAAAGGGAACTATGCCGACTGACATTGTCATGCCGCAGATGGGCGAGTCCATCGTTGAAGGCACCATCACCAAGTGGCTGAAGAAGCCGGGCGAAAAGGTACAGCGCGACGAGCCGCTGTTTGAAATCTCTACCGACAAGGTGGATGCCGAGATTCCCGCGCCCTCCGCCGGCGTGCTGCGCGAAATCAAAGTTCCCGAAGGCACCACGGTGCAGGTCAATACAGTGGTGGGGGTGATTGATGCGGAGGGTGCAGGCGCCGCCGCTCCCGCGCCCGCCAAGCCGGAAACGCCGCGCGCTGCGGCACCGCCGCCTTCGCAGCCCCCCAAGCCCTCGCCCCAGGCTGATGGCGGCGCACGCCAGCCTCAGGCCACGGAAGCCGCAGCTCCCGCGTACCCGCGCGAGCGCGCTGCCGTCGAGCCTGCGGCCCGTCCGCAACAGCAGGAGGCAGTGGCCCGGCAGAAAGAGACCGTGATCGAATTTCCCTCTGAAGGTGAAGGGGAAGAGGGCGAGCGCATCCGCTCTTCGCCTCTGGTGCGGCGCATTGCGCGCGAACACAATGTGAACCTGGCGCAGGTGCCCGGCACCGGGCTGGGCGGGCGCATCACCAAGCAGGACATTGAAAGTTTTATCGCTCAGCATCCGGCAGGCGTTCCCGCCGCGCCGGCGCGCCCGGCAGCTGCCGCGCAAGGTCAACCTTACCAGCCGGGAGCCGCGGCGCCATCTATGCCCGCGCCTCAGCCCGCCCCTATACCTGGCGAACTCGTGGCCCTGACCAATATGCGCAAGATCATCGCCCAGCGCATGGTCGAATCGCGACGCACCAGCGCCCATGTTCACAACCTGTTCGAAGTGGACGTCACCCGCATCGTGAACCTGCGCAACCGAGCCAAGGCAGGGTTCGAGCAGCGCCACGGAGCCCGCCTCACCTTCATGCCCTTCTTCGTGCGCGCCGCCATCATCGCCCTGCAGCAGTTCCCCATCATCAATGCTTCGCTGGAAGGCGATAACATCCGCTACCACCAGCACATCAACATGGGCATTGCGGTGGCGTTGGACTGGGGCCTGATCGTTCCTGTCATCAAGAACGCCGAGGAAAAGAACTTCCTTGGGCTGCAGCGCGCCATTTCGGACGTAGGCGAGCGCGCCCGCAACAAGCGCCTTTCGCCCGACGACATTCAGGGCTCCACCTTCACCGTGACCAATCCCGGAACCTTTGGCGCAGTGTTTGGCCTGCCCATCATCAACCAGCCCAACGTAGCTATCCTGGGCGTGGGCGGCATCGCTAAAGCGCCAGTGGTGGTCACCGACGCACAGGGCAGCGACTCCATCGCTATCCGTTCGCTGGTGCATTTGACGCTGGGCTACGACCACCGCGTGATTGACGGCGCCGTTGCCGACCAGTTCATGGCTTTGCTCAAAAAGACCCTGGAGAACTGGAACGAGGACGTAGGCTAGAGGTGCTGTCGGTTGTTGGCTGTGCTCGGCACTTGCCCTGGAGCCTGAGGGGTCGACCGGGCGACGCCGGAGAGCCCATTGACCAATAGCCGCACTTTCCACAGGAGTTCCTCAGCCACCGGCGATTGGAATTCTGCTAAGTTAGTGCCACTATGCCCTGCGACCTAGGCGCTCCCGGACCGGCTCTCTTCCCTGACCTGGAGCAGGAGGACGTGGCCGCCGTGACCACCGGCGTGCTGCCTTCGCAGAACATCCGCGAACTGATCGCGGCCAAGCGCGTCTTCGCCAGCCAGGAGATCAGCGAAGACCAGATTCAGCCCGCCAGCCTCGACCTGCGGCTGGGCGAGATGGCGCATCGCGTGCAGGCCAGCTTCCTGCCAGGCCCGTCGCGCACCGTGGCCGAAGGGCTCAACCAGTTGCGCATGAGCCGCATTGACCTGACCAAGACCACGGTCCTGGAAAGAGGCTGCGTTTACGTTATTCCGCTGCTGGAGGACCTGAACCTGCCCGCGGCTATCTCGGTGAAGGCGAACCCCAAGAGCTCCACCGGGCGGCTCGACATCTTCACCCGCCTGATCACCGATTACGGCGTGGAGTTCGAGCGCGTTCCCGCCGGCTACAAGGGCAAGCTGTATGCCGAAATCGTCCCGCGTACCTTTCCTGTGATCCTGCGCGCGGGCATGAAGCTGAACCAGATTCGGTTCCTCCGCGGCAACCCATCATTCGGCGACCCCTCCATCAACGCGCTCGATGAAGAGAAGGCGCTGGTCTATCACGGCGAGGAAGATACTCCGATTAAGGCCATGGTAGACAATGGCTTGCGAATCTCCGTGAACCTTCGCGCAACCGACAGTTCGGAAATTGTGGCCTTCAAAGCCAAGAAGAACGCGCCCGCCGTTGACCTGGCGAACGTTAATTACTACCCGCCGGAGGACTTCTGGGACGCCATCCGCCAGCCCAACGGCAATCGCCTGGTGTTGGAACCAGGGGACTTCTACATTCTGGCATCACGCGAGAAGGTGCGCGTGCCGGCGGATTTTGCCGCCGAAATGGTCCCGTTTGATCCGTCTATGGGCGAGTTTCGCGTGCACTATGCCGGGTTTTTCGATCCCGGCTTCGGCTACGGCAGCAACGACATCAAGGGCACTCGCGCGGTGCTGGAAGTGCGGGCTGACGGGGTGCCATTCGTGCTCGAAGACGGGCAAATCATTGGCCGCCTTACCTATATGCGCCTGCTGACCCGCCCCGACAAAATTTATGGGGTGAACATCGGCTCCAATTACCAGCAACAGGGCCTGGCGCTGGCCAAACACTTCAAAAAAAAGTGAGCGGATTGCGGATACGGGCCCGAAAGGTATGAGGCGATGGACGCGCACAGAATTAACTGGGTGAGCGGTAAAGTCCTTCTTCTCCTGTCGGTTACAGCTTTGGTTGCTGTGCTCAGCGGGTATGTGAGCCCGCCACAAGCCGATGAAGGCGCGGCGGCACACATTTTTCAGCTGGCGGTAGTTGGACTGCTACCGATTGGCGTGCTCTTCTTCGCCACGGCGGACTGGAAGCAGCCTTGGCGCAGCGCGCGACCGTTGGCGTTGGCTGCCGCCACATTGGTGCTCGCGTTTGGAGCCCTGTTTTACCTGGAACACTATCGCTAAACGGGATTAGCTGACTGGCTCAGTCCCATTTGCCCGCTTCCGGGACCCTCCTGTAGAATCTTTCTTTCGCCTCACGCATCTGGAGAGTTATGAAAGCCGCCATCCATCCCAATTATCACGAAATCCGCGTGCACTGCGCCTGCGGAAACACCTTTACCACCCGCTCCACCCACCGGGGCGATGTGCACGTGGAAATTTGCTCCGCCTGCCACCCGTTCTTTACCGGTAAGCAAAAGTTGTTGGACACCGCCGGACGCGTGGAACGCTTCCGCCGCAAGTACGCGAACGTGCCGGCGGCCACTGGAAAGAAATAACTTTCTTTCTGTCAGCAACTTAAGAATCTTTGCGAACTGAAAAGAGCCCTCGGTAGTCGAGGGCTCTCTCACTATTGCTCTGCAGCGGAAGCGCCGGCAGGGTAGAGCCAGGTTCCCAGCCACAAACCACACGCGAACACAAGCACTGCTAAAACGGCGAGGAACACGAACAGAAATGCGGATGGGGTTGGCGCGTGAATCCTGATGGACAACGTGGGGGCCTGCCGCAGAAAGAAATTCAACCCCGAGCACACCAGGGCGTCAATAGGATCGCCCACCGCTGTAACGAAGCCCTCGAGCCCGCCCGCCAGGAGAAGTGCTATTGCGACAGGGCCCGCGTAGCTGCTGGCCAATGCCGCCTTTGCGGATTTTCGTTTAGCCGACATCTTCAAGCCTCTACCGCGGGCTCGTCTATTGGTTCGCTCCTGTCCTCTCCCCGCAGATACAGCCAGCGCAACAGCGAGTACGCAACCAGCACATAGAGGGCGACCGCGATAAGGTTGAGCAGGAAACGGTCCCAGTTGAACGGTTGCGGGGAACTGAATCCAAGCACGCTCTGGGGTGCGCTCCTCTCCGCCAAATACCAAGCTGCCGGGACAAGAACGGCGGTGACAAAACTGATAATTGCCTGCGAAAGCACCAGCCCGATGACAATGGCGCCAATGTACTGGGTCAGCAGAAGTTCACGAATTCTATGCACTTCTAAGCTCCTGGAAGCGGGCCATTGGGCGAAGCATATCCCTTTTTGCGGCTTGGTAGAATAATCAATCGTGCGCAAGTATTGGGAAACACCGGCCAATGCCACGGGCGAGGGCGCCAATCAGCAGCAACTTGCCCGTGTGCCCGATTCCGTCTCCCTGGGCGGAGTGCACCTTGCCCCGGCCACCCTGCTTGCGCCCATGTCGGGGATTACCGACACGGTGTTCCGGCGCTTCATCCGCAACCTGGGTGGCTGCGGCCTCATCATGACCGAGTTCACCTCAGCGGATGGCATGCTGCGCGACAAGCGCATGCGCGGCCGCTACCTGCATTTTTACGACGACGAGCACCCCATCTCAGCGCAGCTTTTCGGCAGCGACCCGCAGGTGATGGCCGAGGCCGCCCGCATGGTGGAGGGCCTGGGCTTCGACCTGGTGGACCTGAACCTGGGCTGCCCGGCTAAGAAAGTGGTGAAGTGCAACGGAGGCTCCGGCCTGCTGCGCGATCTGCCCGCCATCGGGCGAATTTTCCAGGCGGTGCGCACGGCGGTAAAGATTCCCTTCACGGTGAAATTCCGCCTGGGCTGGAGCGACGATGAAATCGTGTGCGTGGACCTGGCGCGCATGGCCGAAGACTGCGGCCTGGCGGGGGTGGCGCTGCATGCCCGCACGCGTGAGCAGGGCTACAGTGGCCAGGCGCGCTGGGAGTGGATTGCCGCAGTGAAGAATGCGGTGAGGGTTCCCGTGATCGGCAATGGCGACATCCGCCTGCCCGAGGATGCCGCCGCCATGGTCGGCAGAACCGGTTGCGATGCCGTCATGATCGGGCGGACCGCCGCCTCCAATCCCTGGATCTTCCGCCAGGTCGCGCAGTACACGGCCACCGGCGCGTATACAGAAGCGACCGAGGCTGACCGCTACGAGATGATCCGCACCTATTTCCAGATGCTGATCGAGGAAGAGCTGCCGGGCACGGAAGGCAAGATGAAGCAGTTTGCCTCCTGGTTTACGCATGGCGTGGCCAACGGCGCCGGCCTGCGCAAGGCGGTGTATGAATCGCGCACCGGGCCGGAAATATTGGCCAGAGTGGATGAGTTCTTCAGCACAAGACTTAGTAGAGAGCTTGTGGCCAATATCTCCAAGGCCTAGGCGTCCTGCGATTGTGTAGCAGCGGGGCTCCGCCCCAGCCTGCACGGGGCAGAGCCCCGTGCCCACACAATAGGGAATTCACGCTGATCGCGCCGTGATCCTGTTTCCTTGCATTTCCAAATACGCCCACGGGGTTGAAGGATCGTGGGTGAAGGCGACCAGCCACTTTCCCGGAATTGCCTCCGCGTAAAATTTCTTGCGGCTTTCGATGGTGTCGAGGGGAAAAAGGTCGTAGGCCATCACCCAGGTCAGGTCAAGGTGCGAGACGGTGGGGATGAGGTCGGAGATATAGCACATGGTCTGGCCGCCGCCGCGAATCATCACCGCCTGCATGTGCCGGGTGTGCCCGGGATAGACTTCGACCGAAATTCCGGGCACGATTTCCTGATCGCCTTGGAGCAACTGCATCTGGCCGCTGCGCACCAGGGGATCGTAGTTGTCGCTGATGTAGCTCACACGATCGCGCTCCAGTTGCCGCACAGCGTGCTGCCATTCGCCTTCCTGAACGTAGTAGCGGGCATTGGGAAAGGTGGGCTCCACCTGGCCGTTGCGGCGCACCGTGTTCCAGCCGCAGTGGTCGAAGTGCAGGTGGGTATTGATGACAATATCAATCTGCTCCGGGTGAACACCGGCGGCGGCGAGATTTTCCAGCAGTTTCTCCTGCGGGCAGTAGATCTGCTTAGCCTTCTCAGGAAGCTTATTACCCATGCCGGTTTCGACCAGCACGGTGTGCTTGCCGGCGCGTACCAGCAAGGAATTCATCGCGCCAGAGATGCGGTTCATCTCGTCCGCGGGCAGGCGGCGCTGCCACAAGACCTTGGGCACCACGCCAAAAAAAGCGCCGCCGTCCAGGTAGTAGGTGCCGTCATGAAGGTGCGTGATCTCTATATCGCCAATGGTGACTCGTTGCAAGCAAACTCCTTTTTCATGGCGGAGAAGTAGTCAGTAGCTGGTAGGGATGTAGCGTTCGCCGGAGCCCTGCTCATTTGCAAACTACCAGTTACCGGCTACCTGGCTGCAGCACTGCCGCTCAGGTATCTCACGAAGTGGTCCTCGATCATGTGAAACAGATGAGTGCTCGCGGTGGTGCCGGAAATGCCGTGAGTCTTGCCAGGGTAGATCATCAGATCAAACTGCTTGCCGGCGTTGATCAGCGCCTGCGCCATCTGCACCGTGTTCTGGAAATGAACGTTGTCATCGCCGGTGCCATGCACCTCCAGCAGCTGTCCGTGCAGATCGGGGGCATTATTGACCGGAGAGCTCTTGCGATAGCCTGCGCCATTGTCCTTCGGCAGGCCCATGTAGCGCTCGGTGTAAATGGAATCATAGAGCAGCCAGTTAGTGACCGGCGCCACGGATACGCCGGTTTTGAAGCGGTCAGAGTGAGTCATGGCGTAAAGGGTGAAGTAGCCGCCATAACTCCATCCCCACCAGCCCAGGCGGTTGCGGTCAAAAATGGGATATTGCTGCAGCGCCTGATCGAGCGCAGCCAGCTGGTCTTTCAATTCGACGTCGCCGAAGTGGTGGAAGTTGGCGGCGGCAAACTTCTCGCCGCGGGCGCCCATGCCTCGGTTATCCACCGTGAGCACGGCCAAGCCGCGCCGCAGCAGGATCTGATTAAAGAGTCCGAAGGCGCCACGCCAGGCATTGGTCACATCCTGGGCATGGGGCCCGCCATAAGGATTGATAATCAGGGGCACGCTGCCGGGTGCAGCGGTCGCGGCATTCTCCGGCAGCCAGAGTACGCCGTAAAGCACCGTGCCATCGTCGGCCTTGAAGTCCACGAACTTGGGAGGAACCATGTGGTATGGCGCGAGATCGTTCGATTGCCAAAACTGGTTACAGCTCGCGCCGATCGTGCAAAAAGATAAAGATGGCGGGGTTTGCAGGGTGGAAAAGCGGTCCACGTAGTGTTTGGCATCGGCGGCAAAATCGGCCTCGTGCGTGCCCGCCTGCTCCGAGATCCGGGACATGCCGGAGCCATCCAGCTTCACGCGGTAGAGCTGGCGGTCGCGGGCATCATCCTTGTTGGCGGTGAAGTATACCCATCCCGCGGAATCGTCCACGGAGTCCACGCTGGTCACCTCATAATCGCCATTCTCCAACTGCCGCTCAATCCGGGCATCGGCGGCCAGGGGGTTCGATTTGTCAAAACTGTAGAGATACAGGTGGGTGTAGCCGGTCCGCCAGCTGGACCACAGGAAGCGGTCGCCCGACTTCAATACCTGGAAATCATCGGTCACCTCGACCCACTGCGGATTGCTCTCCTCCAGGACGCGGCGGGATTTGCCGGAAGCGGTGTCCACGAAGTAGAGGTCGAGCTTGTTCTGAGCGCGGTTGAGCACCTGCACCCATAGCCAGCCGTCGCTAATCCAGCCGAAACGGGGAATGTAGATGTCCTGGTCCTTGCCCAGCGAGATCCACTTGACCTTGCCGCCGTCAGAACCGATCATGCCCAGGCGCACCGAAGGATTGGGATCGCCCGGTTTGGGATACTTTTCTTTGTCCACGCTGGCCTGCACATCCAGAAGATCGGTGAGCGGGTATGTGGGCACGTTCTCCTCGTTCATCTGCAGGAAGGCAATGTGCTTGCCTCCCGGCTCCCAGAAATAATTGCTGCGCACGTCGAGTTCCTCGGCGTAAACCCAATCCACTTCCCCATTGAGCAGATCTTCGGTCCTGGTGCCGGTGTTAAGTTCGTGTTTCTTGATTTTGGGGTTGGCGTCTTCCGTGATTTCCTTCTCTGCGGCGCCGGCCTCGAGCGGGCGCACATAGAGGTTGCGGTCGCGAATGTAGGAAATGCGCTTACCGTCGGGGGAAAACTTGGGGTCGCCGGTAGCCTGCGAGGCGGTAGTGATCTGCACGGCGGTGCCACTGTCCAGCGAGTAATACCAGAGCTGGCCCATGGAGTCGAAGAGCAGGTGTTGGGAATCGGGGGCCCAATGATAAGAGGCCACGTGGTAACGCTCAATCCAGGTCTTTTCGCGCTCACTTTTGATTTTGCTGACGGGCGGCGCCAGGGTGGCAAGCTTCTCTTCGGCCACCAGAATGGCCTTCTTACCGGTGGAAGCGTCCACATACCACAGTGCGCCGTGCTCGCCCGAGGCATCGCGCTGCACAAAGGAAACCTTCTTGCCGTCCGGACTCCACTCAATATTCGTGGGAGCGCGCCCGGTGAGGCCGCCTTCCGCGAAGATTTTCTCGATGGTTAGCTGCTGGCTGTTGGTCGCGGGCTTAGCCTGGGCCGCGGCGAAGACGGCGAGCAGCCAACAAGTGCAGAGAGAAGTCAGGAATGCCTGGATTGGCTTCACAATTCAGCTCCAACGGCGGTTGTGGCCCGCAAACAGAAGGGCTGAAAAGTGTATCAAGAAACCAGCGGTCAGTCCTCGGCACTCAGTTGTCGGTTGGTTACCGAATCAACCACCAGATGCGGGAAACTTCGAACAGGGCGATGCCGATGCCCGTGAGGAAGTAAAGGGTGTGGGCGGTGCTGCGGCGGGGCACAGACGGAAGCATCAAGCCGCGTTGGCGGAAGAGGACGACCAGCGAGGTCTCCTGCTCCAGCATAAAATCGGCGATCGGCCGGTGAAAAAAGGCTATGGCTAGCCCGATCACCAGGCGCGTCATCTCCATCCACATGTCCATGGCTTTACCTAAAGCTTAATCCGCGAGACTTGGCATCTCAATCGGGGAAAACGCTGAGAACCCCGTAGGTAAGGGGCCAGTCAGAGCCAGGGATTTGGACAACTGTAAAGCCCGGAGGCTCGGGGCTTTACGCGGAAACCGCCGGGAAGGCAGGTCTGACGCGTGCTAGAATGGACGAAGTAGCACGCCGTCACAATGCTTCCTGACATTCAGAGGCTCATCGAGCTCCAGCAAATCGACCGCGAGATTCAGCGCCTGCAAGATGAAGTCGCCGCCCTGCCCCGCCGTGTAGCCGAAATCGAGTCCAAGCTGGCCGACACCAAGGCGCAGGTGGAGAAGGCAAAAGCCACCATCAAGGCGGACGAGAGCAACCGCCGCAAGCTGGAAATAGATATTCAGGCCCTGCAGCAGAAGATCACGAAATACCGCGACCAGTCGCTGGACGTCAAAACCAACGACCAGTACAAAGCCCTCATGCACGAGGTCAACTTTGCCGAGCAGGATATCCGCATTATCGAGGATAAAATCCTGGAAGGCATGCTGGACGTGGAAGAGAACGAAAAGAGGCTGAAGGCGGCAGAGGCCGAATTAAAAGCGGAAACGGCGGAGATTGAGAAAGAGAAGGCGGCAGCTAGGCTGCGCACCGCGGAAGACGAGGCCCAGCTTGCGGAGCACAATGCCAAGCGCAACCAACTGCGGAGCGCGGTGGCCGCTGACCTGCTCCGCCACTATGACCGGGTGCTGAAACTGCGCCGGACAGCGCTGGCCGAAGCCCGCGACCACAAGTGTTCAGCCTGCCAAGTCATGCTAAGGCCCCAGATGTATAACGACGTACGCACCAACGAGCAGATCCTTATCTGCGATTCCTGTCAGCGAATTCTGTACTACCTGCCCCCGGCTGAAGGCGAAGCCACGCCTGCTCCTGCGGCCGAAAATCACGCCCAAGCCCCAGTTGCTCAATAACTTACGACCCAGTCCTAATACCCGCGGGAAACGTGTCCAAACGGACCATGCCCCCGCGATTGCCGGCTAGGTCTTGCACTTAGGGGAGGATTGTCCCAGAATGGGCAGCTAGGAACCAGCCAGTGGCTACACTCCCCAAGCCGCGCTATCCTTCCGCTGGGCCGAATGGCCCTCCCGTTTGGCCGAGCTCCCGTATTAACCAGGTAACCCCGAAGAGGCCGTTGCTATCCGCCAGTTCTTCCCTTCTGGGACTTCAAGCCCAAGCTCCCGTCCTGCATTCCGAACCGGTACGGCCGGAGGCGGGAGTGGTGGCGCATCTCTATGCCCGGCTCATGCTCCTGGGAAGATTCCTGCGCGCGCTGGGACGCTGGTGGATGGAAGCTGATTTCCGTAGCCGGCAGGCGCCGCTGTTGGTGGTTGCGCTGGGGATTTGGGGCCTGACAGCGCAGGCGGCCTGGCGGAGCCAAGAGTCAGGTACGCCGCTGCTAGCACAAAGCATTTCCAAAATAACCCTGGGGCAGACCAGGGCAGCAATCAATGCGGGCATTACTCCACCTCGGCCGGCAGCAAAGGCCGAGTCAGCTCCGGCTGCGCCCGTCAGCAATCTGGCTAATGTTCCGCCGGTCTCGCCGGCCGACGTTCAGAAATCCCAAAAGCCGAGCGGCAGCTTTCCGACTTTGCTGGCGGCTTCCCTGCGCTCCTGGTTTTCCGCGGAGCCGGCCAGCCCGGAGAAGGTGCATGGAAATCCCCGGCGCCGGGTTTGGGTCGACATGAAAACCGGCCTGTATTACTGCCCTGGAGCTGCCTACTACGGATTCGGAGGCCGGAGCCGGGGCAAGGTCATGCCGCAGAAAGACGCAGAATACGAGTACTTCCAGCCCGCCACCGGCGCGCCCTGCCGGTAGTTTTTTTTCCTGCAAGAAACGCAGAGAGGAACCGACTCCAAGTTCCCGTATGGCTCTGTGATCCCGGCATGTCGGCGGCAAAAATACCGGCGCATGAAAACGTTTAGTATGTTGCGGTGTCCACTAGAGCCCCAGCACAAGTAGTGATCAGCGCGCGCGCGGTCGCACGGCTTAGCGCTGGACATGCCTGGGTGTACCGCTCGGATTTGGTGTCAGCCGACGGAATCGGCCCTGGAGCGCTGGTACGAGTGGTGGACGAACGCGGGCGCGCCTACGGTACCGCGCTATACAGCAGCGCCTCGCAAATCGCCATCCGCATGCTTTCGCCGGGGCCGGTCGAAAACTTCCCTGCGCTCATTCGCGAGCGCCTGCTGGCCGCCATCCGCTACCGCGACCTGGTGGTCAGCGAAACCGATGCCTGCCGCCTGGTTTTCAGCGAGGCTGATTTCCTGCCGGGGCTGATCGTAGACCGCTACAACGGCGTCCTTACAGTCCAGGCGCTCACGCAGGCAATGGACGCCGAGGCCGCGCGCCAGGCGGTGATTTCCACGTTGGCGGAGCAACTCTCGCCCGCAGGCATGGTGGAGCGGGTGGAAGGGCGAGTGCGCGAACTGGAGCAACTGGCGCCGCGAGCCAACGCGCTGCTCGCGGGGGAGAAGACGGACACGGTATTCACCATGAATGGCGTGCGTTTCCAGTATCGCGGCCTGGAGGGGCAAAAGACGGGCGCATTCCTCGACCAGCGCGAGAACTATGCCGCCGCCGCCCACTACGCGCATGGCGACGCGCTGGATGTCTTCTGCTACCAGGGCGGCTTTGCCCTGCATCTGGCAAGAGCGTGCTCTCAGGTCACGGGCGTGGACAGCTCGCGGGGGGCGCTGGAAATGGCAGAGCAGAATGCCGCCTTGAACCAGCCGGTGCGCGAGATCGAGTGGATCGAGGCGAACGCCTTCGACCTGCTGAAGGATTATTCCGAGGCAGGACGGAAGTACGACACGATTGTGCTTGATCCGCCCGCCTTCGCCCGCTCCCGTAAAAACCTGGAAACAGCATTACGCGGCTACAAGGAGCTGAACCTGCGAGCGCTCAAAATGCTTCGTCCAGGTGGCGTGCTGGTCACGTGCTCATGTTCTTATCACGTTAGCGAGGCCGATTTTTTGGAGACGGCGGCTTCTGCCGCCACGGACGCCCGGCGCACCCTGCGCCTGATCGAAAAGCGGGGCCAAGCCCGTGACCATCCCGTGCTGGTCGGCGTGCCGGAGACGGCTTACCTCAAGTGCTTGGTTTGTCAGGTACCTAGGTAGCTGGCGACCGGCCGGGGCACCCTTGTATGTAATTGAATTGACAAGATCTAATCTGGGCGGAGCTCAGCATTTCATAGTTGACATTGTTACACTCATATTTTATGCTTCTATAAGACTAAGTGCTGCATCAAATGCAGTAGGCGCAGGGTTTGAGTTCCTGCGCACGAAATCTTCATAATGGAGGAGAACGAAAATGACTGTTGTGACCCGTTGGGATCCCTTCCGTGAGCTAGCCACGGTGCAGGACCGCATGAATCGCCTGTTCCAGGACAGCTTTGGCCAGAGCCGGGAAGAAGGGCTGGCGAGCGCAGCCTTCGCGCCGGCGGTGGACATTTACGAGGACGAGCACAATATCACCCTGAAAGTGGAAGTTCCCGGGATCGACGAGAAGGACATTGATGTCCGCCTGGAGAACAACACCTTGACGGTTCGGGGCGAGCGCAAGTTCGAACAGGAAGAGAAGGAAGAGAATTATCGCCGGGTAGAGCGGCAGTACGGCAGCTTCTCCCGTTCGTTCACGCTGCCCAACATCGTGGACACGGAAAACGTTCAAGCCAGCTACGACAAAGGCGTGCTGGAGATCCGGCTGGGCAAGAAGGCGGAAGCCAAGCCCAAGCAGATCAAGGTAAACGTCGAGAAGAAGCTGGAAGCCAAAGGCGCGGGCAAAGCGGCCTAAGACAGCGTTCAGTTGTCACTGGCAGTAAACAGTACCCGGGGGGCTTGCGCCCCCCGGCGCGTTTTGCAAGAGGGAATTCGTTGCTCCGGCTTTTGCATCAGTACCAATTGACACTTAGCAGTCAGCATTTAGCGCTCGGCTTTTGTGAGACTGCAACTAACCTTCCTTGGCTAAATGCTAAGTGCTAAGTGCTGAATGTTAACAACCGATTGCTGGCTAGCCAGCGAAACAGCTACTCAGCCAGGGAGCTTTTCTTATGCCAATTCGTTGGGACAAATTTACGGTAAAAGCGCAGGAGGCAGTTCAGCGCGCGGGGGAACTCGCGTCCGAGTACGGGAACCCCGAGGTGCTGCCGCTGCACCTGCTGGTGGCGCTGCTGGAAGACCGCGAGGGCATTGTGCCACCGGTGCTGGAGAAGATCGGCGCCGGGCCGCAGGCGGTACTGGCCGATGCGCAGCGCGAACTGCAGCGCGCGCCAAAAGTGTCGGGCGGAGCCATGCAGGCGACCATTTCGGCGGCATTAAGCCAGGCGCTGGAGCAAGCCTTCAAGGAGGCCGACAATTTCAAAGATGAGTACGTCTCCACCGAACACCTCCTGCTTGCGATGATCAGGGAGCCGCGCGGTTCGGATTACGAGCGGGCGGCGGCAATCATCTTGGCGCGTCATGGCGCCACCCACGATGCCATCCTGAAGGCGCTGACCGCCGTGCGCGGTTCGCAGAAAGTGACCGACCAGAATCCTGAAGCCAAGTACCAGGCGCTGGAGCGCTATGCCCGCGACCTGACCGAACTGGCGCGCCGGGGGAAGCTCGATCCGGTAATCGGGCGCGATGAGGAAATCCGCCGTGTGGTGCAGGTCCTCTCCCGTCGGACAAAAAACAATCCGGTGCTAATCGGCGAGCCGGGCGTGGGCAAGACCGCGATCGTGGAAGGGCTGGCGCAGCGCATTATTTCCGGCGACGTGCCGGAGGTGCTGAAGAACAAGCGGGTGGTGGCTCTCGACCTGGGTGCCATGCTGGCGGGAGCCAAATACCGCGGCGAATTCGAGGACCGCCTGAAAGCCGTGCTCAAAGAGATTGAGGACTCGCAGGGGCAGATCATACTGTTCATTGACGAACTGCACACGCTGGTGGGCGCGGGCGCGGCGGAGGGCGCGATTGACGCCTCCAACATGCTGAAGCCGGCGCTGGCGCGCGGCGAATTACGCGCCATTGGCGCTACCACTCTCAACGAATACCGGAAGCACATCGAGAAGGATGCCGCCCTGGAGCGGCGATTCCAGATCGTGTATGTGGGCGAGCCCAACGTGGAGGACACCATCGCCATCCTGCGCGGGCTGAAGGAGCGCTACGAGGTACACCATGGCGTGCGCATCAAGGATTCTGCCATCGTCGCCGCAGCCACGCTTTCGCACCGCTACATTACCGACCGCTTCCTGCCCGACAAGGCGATTGATTTGATTGATGAGGCGGCAGCATCCCTGCGCATCCAGATTGACTCCATGCCCACGGAAATTGACCAGCTGGAGCGCCGGGCCACGCAGTTGGAAATTGAGAAGCAAGCGTTGATGAAGGAGGATGATCCCAACTCCCGCGAACGGCTGTCGGTGGTGGAAAAGGAGCTAGCGCACATTCGCGAGCAGTCGCACGCGCTCAAGGCGCGGTGGCGGCAAGAGAAAGAATCCATCAATCGGGTGCGCGAGCTGAAGGAGAAGATCGAGCAGCTTAAGCTGGACATACCGGCTGCCACCCGCAAGGGCGACTATAACCGCGCGTCTGAAATCCAGTACGGCGAACTGCCGCGGATCGAAGCGGAGCTGGACAAGCTTAACTCGCAGATGGACGGCAAGGCGGCGGGCGAGGACGCCCGCTCTAAAAAGGGCGGACCTGCAAGAATGCTGAAGGAAGAGGTGGACGAGGAGGACATCGCCCGCATTGTCTCGAAATGGACGGGCATTCCGGTCTCCAAGATGCTGGAAGGCGAGGTCAAGAAGCTGGTCACTATGGAGGAGCGGCTGCGCGGCCGCGTGGTCGGGCAGGATGCGGCGCTGGAGCGCGTTGCCAATGCGATCCGCCGTTCGCGCGCCGGGCTGAGCGATCCGCGGCGGCCCATCGGTTCCTTCATCTTTCTCGGCCCAACCGGGGTGGGCAAGACCGAGCTAGCGCGCGCGTTGGCTGAGTTCCTGTTCGACGACGAACACGCCCTGGTTCGCATTGACATGTCGGAGTACATGGAACGGCACGCGGTGGCGCGGCTGATTGGCGCGCCTCCCGGGTACGTCGGCTATGAGGAAGGAGGGCAGCTTACCGAGCAGGTGCGGCGGCGGCCTTATTCCGTGATCCTGTTCGACGAAATCGAAAAGGCGCACCCGGAAGTATTCAATATCCTGCTGCAAATCATGGACGACGGACGCCTGACCGACGGCCAGGGCCGCACGGTGGACTTCCGCAACACGGTGATTATCATGACGTCCAATATTGGGTCGGCCTACCTAACGCCGGAGGCGCTGCGCACGCCCGAGGACTTCGAGCGTGCCCGCCGCGAGGTGATGAACGCGCTGCAGGGGCACTTCAAGCCGGAGTTCCTCAACCGCGTGGACGACATCATCCTCTTCAACCCGCTGGGCAAGGAGCAGCTGACCCGGATCATTGACCTGCGGCTGGAGGACCTGCGGCGGCTGCTGGCCGAACGCAAAATCAGCCTGGAGCTGACTGACGCGGCCAAGGAACTGCTGTTCTCCGAAGGTTACGATCCGGCTTACGGAGCACGGCCGCTGAAGCGGGCCATCCAGCGCATGATTCAGGACCCGCTGGCGCTGAAGATTTTGGACGGCGAGGTGCTGCACGGCGATCACGTGATTGTGGACGCTGACCTGCGCGAACGCAAGATGACGTTCAATGTCTCGCGGCGCGTGGGAGAAGGGAAGCACAGCGAGAAAGAATCTTCGGCTCGGCGGAAGTAACTTCTTTCTCGCGGATCAACGCGGATCCTAGGTAGATTTTCAGAACTCCCTAGACGGGGAGCGGTTTCACGAAGAGCGTAAGGGGTCCCTTCGGCAAACTCATTCCGTGGGCCGGTCCACCATCACCGGCTGGGCCTTGCGCGGCTCGGCTGGACGGGCAGCAGTCGGCTCGGCTGGACGGGTGGCGGCCGGCTCGGCGGCTGCCTTGGCCTCGGCCCGTGCCGCTCCGCGCTCGTCGAACTTGCCGAAAATCATTTTGCCGGCGGTGGTCTGCAACACCGAGGTGACTGAAATATCCACGTTTTTGCCGATCATCTTGCGCGCATTGTCCACCACCACCATGGTGCCGTCGTCCAGGTAAGCCACGCCCTGGTTGTACTCCTTGCCTTCCTTGAGGATGAACACCCGCATGATCTCGCCGGGCAGCACAATGGGCTTGAGGGAGTTGGCCAGCTCATTGATGTTGAGCACCTCGACGCCCTGCAACTGGGCCACCTTGTTCAGATTGAAATCGTTGGTGATGATTTTGCCTTCGTACACTTTGGCGAGTTCGATCAGCTTCATATCCACTTCGCGGACGGCGGGAAAGTCGTCTTCCACGATCTGGATGTTGAGCGAAGCTACTTTCTGCAGGCGCTGCAGGATGTCGAGCCCGCGGCGACCGCGGTTGCGCTTCAGCGAGTCAGCGGAGTCGGCTACCAGCTGAAGCTCGCGCAGAACGAACTGCGGGATGACGATGATGCCGTCGAGAAAGCCGGTTTCGGCAATATCGGCGATGCGTCCGTCAATGATCACGCTAGTATCCAGAATCTTGTAGGCTTTGCGTCCCTGCTTTTCACCGCCGAAGATGCCGCCCAGCGCAGCCAGGTTGAGCAGGTCGCCTTTATTAGCGCCTACGATCAGCCCGATATAGGCCATCAGCAGCATGACCAGGAGTTCCAGGAAACTCTGCGTGCTGCCCGGGTGGATGGAATCGCGGATGACCAGGCTGAAAAGGTATGCGCCCAGAATGCCGAGCACGCTGCCAATGGCGGCGCCGATCAACCGCTTGAGGCTGACCTTATGCAGGCGCATCTCGAAGAGAATTACGCCGACGCCGATAGCAGCGCCCACGGCGCCATCCACGGGAGCGGTGAGGCCGAAGGGTTCCAGAACGTAACAGGCGGCCGCTACAACCAGAATGAAGATGACACGAACGGCTATGAGATCCAAGGAGAAACCTCCTCGGGGCGAATCCGGTCCCAAGCCACGCTGGCAGGCCAGGGGAGAAGGCCGTCAGCCAGGGCCCAAGTGGCGTCCCGTACCGCTAAAGTCCAGCCGCGCAATGGCCCGGCCGGAGGGAACTTATGGCGAACTTATAAAAATGAAAAGCTTCGCCAGCCGGCATGACGACAACATGCCGACACGCGGGAAGTATATACCAGAGTACGTTTCCCCAGTCCGGGAAAAGTCCTACAGCCCACTCCCGCGTTCCCCTATCAGATGAGCCTGAACGGATGAGGGTAGCTCCGGTGGGCAAAGATGGTTGTATTCAGCAGCGCTGCAACTTCTACAATCGTAGCCTGGGAGAAACCATGAAGGCGATCGTGATCCAGCGGTTTGGCGGTCCGGAAGTGCTGAAGCTGCAGGAGGTTGCCGAGCCGCAGCCGCAACCGGGCGAGGCTTTGGTGAGGGTGCAGGCGGTGGGGGTGAACTTTGCCGACGTGATGATGGCACAGGGAGGGTATCCGGGCACACCGGCGCCGCCGGTGATTGCGGGACGCGAATTTGCCGGCGTTGTAGAGGGCTCGGGCGAGCGGGTGATGGGCTACACGCAACTGGGCGGCTTCGCGGAGAAGATCGCCGCTCCCCGCAACCTGCTCTGGCCCCAGCCCATGGGCTGGAGCGCGCCGGAAGCGGCGGCGTTTCCGGTGAACTATTTCACGGCCTACCTGGCGTACTGGGAAGCGGGGTTACTGGACCCGGCGGCAGACGGGCGTCGCCCGCGAGTGCTGATTCATGCCGTGGCCGGAGGGGTGGGCACGGCGGCGGTGGAGATCGGCAAGATCCTGGGGGTGGAAACGTACGGCACTTCCTCCTCCGACCAGAAGCTGGCGCGCGTGAAGGAACTGGGGTTGAACCATGGCATCAACTACAAGCAGGCGGATTACGAGAAGGTCATTGCCGAGCTGACCGGCGGAGAAGGCGTGAATGCCGTATTCGAAATGCTGGGCGGGGAGCACACAGGCAAGAGCCTGCGCTGCCTGCGCGATTTCGGGCGCGTGATTCTGTACGGCACCGCCACCGGGCAGCAGCCCAAGTTTGACACCCGTTCCATGTACGCCAAGGCGTCCAGCGCGCACGGGCTGTGGCTGAGTAAGCTGTCGCTAAAGCTGAACATCATGCAGCCGGCGTGGAAGCGGATGTCGCAGTGGATCGAAGAGGGCAAATTGCGCCCGGTGGTAGGGCACATGCTGGCCCTGGCGCAGGCGGGCGACGCTTTCCGCCTGATGCTGGAGCGCAAGAACTACGGGAAGATCGTGCTGACCGTATAAGGTGTAGCCCGAGCACGACATCCTTGTTGTATATTGGCAACCGCCGTGACCACCTCACGCCGGACATTTCTGGCGCAATTCGGTATCGGGTCCGCAGCCGTGCTGTTCGAGCGGCACACTTGGGCGCAAAGATTCAAGAACAACGATGCGCTGAGCACCCGCTTGGCTGCCGACCCGTTGCGGCCCCAGTTTCATCTGCTGCCGCGCGCCAACTGGATGAACGATCCGTGTGGGCCCATTTTTGCCGGCGGGCGCTATCACATGTTTTTTCAGTACAACCCGGACGGCCCCTACTGGGGCAACATGCATTGGGCGCACGCCTCCAGCCCCGACTTGGTGCACTGGCAACATGAGGGTATTGCACTGGCACCCACTCCCGGGAGCTACGACCGCGATGGCGTGTTCAGCGGATGCGCCGTGCTCGACCAGGGCGTGCCCACGTTGATCTACACTGGCGTCGCACCACCTACCTCGCCGGCAGACGCCACTTTGCGTGATGGAGCGCACACCTGGCGGGAAGTTCAATGTCTGGCGGTGTCTTACGACGGTTTGAAAAGCTGGCAGAAGGCGCCCGCACCTGTAATTTCGCTTCCGCCAGCAGGCCTGGCGGTAACCGGCTTTCGCGACCCCTGCGTGTGGCGTGAGGGCAAAGACTGGATGCTGGCGCTGGGCTCGGGTGTTCGCGGTCAGGGCGGCGCAATCCTGCTCTACCGCTCATCCGATCTTCACCATTGGACGTACGTGCACCCGCTATTCGGAGGAGAAGCTGAGGGCGGACCATCCATTAATCCCGTGGACAATGGCGAAATGTGGGAGTGCCCGGATTTTTTTCCCCTGGGCGGCCACCACGTGCTCCTGATTTCTACGGCAGGGAAAGTGCTTTGGCATGTTGGGCGCTATGAGCAGCAACGGTTTGCGGCCGAGAAGAGTGGGAGCGTGGATTTCGGCGCCTACTATGCGGCGCGCAGCATGCTGGACCGCGATGACAATCGCGTGCTCTGGGGCTGGATTCCGGAGCGCCGGCCGGAAAGCGCCTATCGCGCCGCCGGTTGGGCCGGCGTAATGAGCTTGCCGCGCGTGCTCTCGCTGGGTGACGACGGGAGCCTGCGCATGGAACCGGCGCCCGCTCTGCGAGGGTTACGAAGACAGCATGCCCGGGTTGTGGCGGACGGCAGCACAAAGAGTTCGGCGACGGCCGTGCGTATTCACAACCTGGCGGCGGAAATAGCTGTGGAATTAGTCTCCACCCGTGCTTTCCGCCTGCAACTGATCGCGAAGGGAGAGGAGCCGTTTGTTGAAGTCGAGTACAAGCCCGACCGCCGTGGCAGCGAATTGCGCCTCAACCGCACTTATTCTTCCTTTCCACACTTACGAAATGCAAACCCGAGCCTGCGGCTGTTCGTGGACGGCTCCGTAATTGAGTTGTTTGCCGGGGCGACGGCTGTCATTACGGATCGGGTCTATAACGCGCCATCCTCGCCATTGCATATTGACCTGGAAGGCACGGCGGAGAGCCTTGAGGTATGGCAGATGAAACCCATTTCGCGCGACCGGCTGACTAGCTGATGCAGTAGGCGCCACCGAGAAAGACTGCGACCGGACGACTGGTTTCTACTTCTTGCTCCCTAAATATCGCCGCGGAATGGGTCGCGCTTTGGTTTCGTATGTCCATTGCGCGCTGGCGATCCACCAGCGCTGGCCGTCATTGATCAGGCTGATGCTGTTGATGCCGCGGACATAGCTCTTGCGGCCGTTCTCAGTGTCGGTGGACTCGTAAGTGCTCCAGGCATGGGCGATGTTGCCGTACTGTTCGGTGCGGCGCGCAATCTCCTTTTCAAAATGGCCGCGCTCCGGATGCTGGGTGGATTGCAGCATCTTTGTGATTTGCTCGATGGTTCCCGCCTTCATCGCCGGCCGCCCGTCCTGGCCGCCCATGTTGATGAGCTGAGCGCCGGGGCGAAACAGCGACTGGAAACGTTGCAGGTCCGCCGCCTTACCCGGAGCGTGCGAGATGGCGGCGTAAGAGGCGGTGATGACCGCGTCCACCGATCCCACATCGTCCGCGCGCACAGGCGGCAACTGCTGCGCGGGACTGAGGGCCGCGAACAAGGGGATGAGCGCCAGCCATAAACATTTGCCGCGAAATAGAAGCACGATAGTTTTCCTCTTCACGACAGAGTAGGCGGGCGGTCCCGATGAACACAACACTGCCAGTGTGTTGTGAACCAGGCTGCGCAACCGCGCAATTTTAGTTGCTACCGGCGCGGCTTGAGCTACGTCCAAAGAGGGAACACGATCGGGCAGAAGAAATATCGTGAAGGGAACTTTCACGGCGGTCGCGTCGTAACTGGATTTCAGTACCGGAACGAGCAGCAAAAGTCGCAACAGTCAAAAGGGGCTAAACGAGGATTGTTCTCACCCGCGGTTTGGCGGCCCAGGTGAGAAGAATCGAGAAAAGGGCGCGTCCTTGCGGCCGGTCCTTGTGCGTTTAACCCCGCCACATTGTAGGCCATCGGCGGAAAGAAAACACCTCCGCCGGGCCAACAGGGCCGCACAACGTCCCATACGGGAGGAAAGAAGGGGGCACTATGAGTTACTCCAAGATCACCGACGGCCTGGTTCTGGCGTTGGCGGTGCTAATTTCGACGGCGGCGTTCGCCGGCAGCAAACCGGGTTCGCTTTATCTGGGCAGCGCAGCACAAGTGAACGGCAAGCAGCTTCCCGCGGGCACGTACGAGGTGAAATGGGAGGGCAGCGGGCCGGCTGTGGAAGTGCAATTCCTCAAGGGCAAAAAGGTAGTGGCCACAACTCCTGCCAAGGTTGAGCAGACACCGAGCAAGTCTGCCCAAGGCTCGGCGGTTATCGAAACCGCAGGTGGCGGGCGCAGCCTGGTGGAAGCCCGGTTTGCCGGCAAGAACTACAAACTGGTGTTTCCCGGAGCGGAAGCACAGGCCCGGAACACGCAGACCGGCGGCAGTTCGGCCCAGACCAATCCCTAAACGTCCCGGCAGCACGAACCGGAACAGGCCTCCCGCGGGAGGCCTTTTTTGCTTATAAATGAGCAACGGGGAAGCAGGAACGCTCCCCCGTCACATTCGTTGCGTAAGTGACCAAGCTACTGAACTGTCAGGTTGGTCGAGTTGCTGATCCCTCCGGAGTTGGCGCCGATGACCGTGGTCCCAACGCCGGCGGTGGTTGCTAAGCCCGGCACGCTGGGAGCATTGGCGATTGTGGCCACGGACGACAACGATGAGCTCCAGTGGACGTTCGTGGTTATGTCTTGGGTGGTGCTGTCGCTAAACGTTCCAGTGGCGGTGAACTGCTGTGTGCTGCCATTGGACACCGTCGAATTGGCTGGAGTAATCGCGACAGAGACAAGCGTGCCGCTGCTTACGGTTAGAGTGGTGGTTCCCTTCAAGCCGGAGGCGCTGGCAGTGATGGTCGAGCTTCCGGTGCGTTTACCGAATGCCGTTCCAGAGGTGCGCATGGAAGCGACCTTTGGACTTGAGGACTTCCACGATACGCCCGCAAGGCTGCCGCCTGTGCTGCCATCGCTGAAGGTTCCGACAGCGGTGAACTTCACGAAGGTGCGAGCTGCAATGCGCGGGTTGCTTGGGACAATGCTGATGCCTGTCAGAGTAACGGTTGTGACGGTCAGGTTGGTTGTGCCGGTCACGGATCCGAGAACTGCGCCCACTGTGGTGCTCCCGGCGGCTACGCTGCTGGCCAGACCGTGATTGTTGATGCTGGCAGCGGCAGGATTGGAGGAACCCCATAATACTGATGCGGTCACATCCTGCGAGCTTCCATCGCTGAAAGTGGCCGTGGCGGTGAACTGCTTGGTAGTGCTGGCCGGCATATTGGAATTCGCCGGTGTTACCGTGACGGAGGTTACGGTGGCGCTGGTGACGGTAAGCACAGCTGTGCCGGTCACCGAGCCCGAGGCGGCCGTAATAGTGGCCGTTCCCGTACCGACCGTTGTGGCCAAGCCGGCGGAGTTGATGGTGGCGACCGAAGAGGAAGAGGAGGACCACGCAACCGATGGCAACAGCTGCGTGCTGCCGTCATCAAAGCTGCCAACAGCGCTAAATTGCTGGTTGGTACCCACCGCGATGGAGACCGGCGCCGGGCTGACCGAGATGGAGACCAGGTGGGCGGCCACCACGGTGAGCAGAGTGGTATCTGTGAACGAGCCCACATGCGCGGTGATAGTAGCGGCTCCTGCGCTCAAAGTTGTGGCTAAGCCAGAACTGCTGATGGAAGCAACTCCCGACGCAGACGAACTCCAGGTCACACCGCTGACCAGATCCTGGGTGGAGCCGTCGCTGTAAATCGCTGTGGCCGTGTATTGCTGGTTGATGCCGATGCCCAGAGTCAGGCCGTCAGGCGTAACCACAATGGAGCTGATGGTGGGCGCTGTGACAGTGAGAGAGGTTGAGCCTTTGATGCTGCCCAGGCTGGCAGAAATCGTGGTCGAACCTGCAGCTCCCCCCACAGCCAGACCGGCAGCATTAACCGTGGCAGTCGCCGTCGAGGAAGAGCTCCAGTTCACCAATGCACTAAGATCACGGGTGCTGCCATCTTTATAAGTGCCAGTAGCCGTAAACTGCAGGCTCGTATTCACGGGCAACGAAGAACCGCTGGGTGAGACAGCGATAGAGGCAAGATTGACCGCGGCGCTCGTCACCTGCAGCGTTGCGAGGGCCTGTACTTTTCCTGAAGTGGCGGTCACGGTTACTGTGCCGCCGCCAACGGCCATGACTTTGCCCGCGCCTGCCATGCTGGCAATTGCGGAATCGGAGGTATTCCACTGCGCCGACGCAGTCAGGTCCTTGCTGCTTCCGTCGCTGTAGGTGCCCGTGGCTGTGAATTGCTGCGTGACACCGGGAGCAACGCTGACCGCTCCGGGAGTCACCTGCAGCGCGGTCAATGACGGGCTGATGGTCGGAGGTGGGGGAGGGGTTGTGCTGCTCGGCTGGCTGCTGCCGCCACCGCCACAAGCGGACAACACCATGCTCAATGACATGATGATCAGAACAGATGTGAACTTCTTCATGGTACTTTCCCCCACATTGAATGTAGGAGCATCTTACGGGGGAATTTCCCATTTTCAGCCTTGGAGGCATTACGTCAGTCACACGACATGTGACCAATATGGCAGACAAAATATACTTTGTACGACCTATTACGCATGGCAACACGTATGTCACAGCAATAACATGACTTACCGCAGGTGGTGACTCGGAAAGCAATAACCGAAACGCCTGCCGATTGCTGCTGATACCAGGCGCAAGGGGCGTCAATATATACCAGGAACGATATTTTGGCGGAGAGAAACTGACATGTAAAAGGCTAAAAACGAGGCTATACGGGTGGCAAAGGATTGTGCCGGCGGCCGAAAACCGAGAGCCAACGGCCGCCAGCTAACACTCAAGATCAGCTCAATATTTGGGCACGTTCGGGTCCACCTTATCCGACCAGGCCAGGATGCCGCCGGCCAGGTTCTTGACCTTGCGGAAGCCGGCCTGTTGTAGGAAGGTTACCGCCTTGGCGCTGCGCACGCCGGAGCGGCAGTGGGCCACGATCTCGCGGCTGGAGTCCAGCTCATGCGCGCGCTTGGGCAGCTCGCCCAGCGGGATCAGGTAGCCCTGCAGATTACAGATCTGGTATTCGTGAGGCTCGCGCACGTCGAGAATGAAGATGTCGTCGCCCGCGTCCAGCCTCGCCTTGAGCTCTTCAGGTTGAATTTCAGGAACGTTGGATGCCACCGGCTTCTCCTCGCCGCGAATGCCGCAGAATTCGTTGTAGTCAATCAGCTTAGTCACAGTGGGGTGGGTGCCGCAAGCGGGGCAGTCGGGATTCTTGCGCAGCTTGAGCTCGCGGAACCGCATCCCCAGAGCATCCACCAGCAACAGACGGCCGATCAAGGGCTCGCCTTTGCCGAGGATGAGCTTAATGGCCTCGGTGGCCTGCATTATGCCTACCAATCCCGGCAGAATGCCCAGCACGCCGCCTTCGGCGCAGCTCGGCACCAAGCCGGGCGGTGGCGGCTCGGGATACAAACAGCGATAGCAGGGCCCATCCTTCGTGGCGAAAACGCTCACCTGGCCCTCAAAGCGGAAGATCGAGCCGTAGACGTTGGGTTTACCGGTGAGCACGCACGCGTCGTTCACCAAATAGCGGGTGGGAAAGTTGTCGGTGCCATCCACGATCATGTCGAAATCGCGAAAGAGTTCGAGCGCGTTCTCGCTGGTCAAGCGGGTTTCGAAAAGCCGTAACTGGACGAAAGGGTTGATGGCCTTCACCGTTTCCGCCGCGGAGTCCAATTTTTTGCGGCCCACGTCGGCGGTAGTATGGATGACCTGGCGCTGCAGGTTGGTGTAGTCCACCACATCAAAATCCACCACGCCCAGCGTGCCCACGCCGGCGGCAGCCAGGTAGAGAGCCAGGGGCGAGCCCAGGCCCCCGGCGCCGATACACAGCACTTTGGCGGCCTTCAGCTTGAGCTGCCCTTCCATGCCCACTTCGGGCATGATCAGGTGGCGCGAGTAGCGCAGGACTTCATCATTGCTGAGGTTCGTGGCTTGAACTCCGGGCTGCGTAATAGTTGCCATACTAATTGGCCTTCCTGTACCGAAAATGATTTTTACTGGAACCAGGCGTCAGGAAAACGACTAGGCGTTCATTCGACAGGAACAACAACAGGCGCCGGCGCCGCCAGCGATGGAGGGCACGATAGAGAGGCTGTCGTTTTCTTTCACCGGCGTGCTTTCCTTGTGCAGATAGCGGATGTCTTCGTCATTCAGGTAAACGTTGACGAAGGCCCGCAATTTGCCCTCGTCAGTATACAGGTGACGGCGCAAATCCGGGTACGTGGCAGTCAGGGCGGAAAGCGCCTGGCCCACGTTGTCGGCCTGCACGTCAATACTCGCCTTTTTGCCCGCATACTGTCGTAGCGGAGTGGGTATGTGGATTTTCATGCTGGTTACAGGTCTCCTCCTGTCGTACGAAGTGCCTTCCTAACAGATGTTTAAGCCGGGGTCTTGGTTTCAGCGATTTGCGCCACTACCTCCAGGGGCTCATCTTGGAACTGTTTTTCGGCCTCCTCGCCGCCCAGCAGCAGGAATGCATTCGTCTCCCGCGCCTGGCCCTTTTCCACGCGCGTAATGACGTAAGAGCAGCCCAGCCAATGCGCTTCCGCCAAGTCCGTAGACGACCAGCGCGCCGGGTGGTCAGGGTGGGAGTGGTAAAAGCCCACAATGTCCAGGCCCAGCTCCCGCGCCTGGCGCTGGATGGTGATGAGCTCGCGAGGATCGATATTGTAGCGGTTCTGGGGCGAATCGGTGCGCGTATTTCCCGCGCGGGCAATGGAGGTGACCAGGCGCTGGTCCTCATCCTCTACCCGACCCAGCAGCACGCCGCAACATTCGTGAGGATAGGTTTCCTCGCCATGGCGGCGCAGCTGCTCGTAGCAGGTTTGGTCAATTCTCAACATGCAAAACCCATTTCACCACGGAGAGATCGGGGCTAAATTGAGTAATTGTGTAATCGGGTAATTGTGTAATTAAACTCTTTTCGGCGCATAGCGCCTCCAAGAATCGTTAGCCAAGAATCACCAATCGTCGATTCCTCAGTGCCTCACTGCCCGTGATGAAGAACTAGTCTTCCTCCCAAAAGCGCTCGCTTAAGTACTTGTCGCCGGAATCGGGGAACACGGTGACGATCACGCCCGGCTGCTTGCTCTCCACCAGCCCGCGTGCCACTTGCAGAGAGCCCACCACCGCGGCTCCCGAGGAGATGCCCACCAGCAAGCCTTCTTCACGGGCCAGCCGCCGAACCATGGCGTGGGAGGCTTCGGTGGAAATAGCCAAATCGTCGTCGGCCAGCGCCGGATCGTAGATTTTCGGCACGATCGCTGTGGCCATGTGCTTGGCGCCCTCTATGCCGTGAAAGGAGGAATCCGGCTGCAGGGAAATGCACTGAATCCGCGGATTGAGTTCCTTCAGCCGGCGGGCCGTGCCCATGAAAGTGCCGCTGGTGCCCAGCATGGCCACAAAATGGGTGATTCGGCCATCGGTCTGGCGCCATATCTCCATGGCAGTGCCGTGATAGTGGGCACGCCAGTTGGCATCGTTGGAGTACTGGTCAGCATAAAAATAGCGATTAGGCTCGGCGGCATGCAGCTCGCGGGCCCGACGAATGGAACCATCGGAGCCCTCGCCCGGATCGGTGTAAACCACGTTGGCGCCGAAGGCGTGCAGAATGTGCTTGCGCTCGGGCGAAACATTGGACGGCATGCATAACGTGACCGGGAATCCTTCGGCCGCGCCCAGCACGGCGTAGGCGATGCCGGTGTTCCCGCTGGTAGAATCGAGCAGCACCTTGCCGGGAGCGAACTGGCCAGTGCGCCGCCCCTCGTTCACGATGGCGGCGGCAGCGCGGTCCTTTACCGAGCCCCCGGGATTCACCCACTCCGCTTTGCCCAGCAACTCGATGGCGGGCAGATCTCGGCCAAAGCGCTCCAGGCGCAGCAAGGGCGTATTGCCGATCCGCTGCAAAAGGCTCTCGCCCAGCGGCGAGTTGGCCCGGGAGAGGCCCGGTTTTGCGCCTTCGGCATTCACGCCATGTGTCTCATTCGTGACAAGTTGCGCCATTGTGCGGCTCAGGCCATGACCGTCGTAATGTGGTCATTAGATGAATTCCGGCATCTAAAGGAGCCAGTAGTTTATAAAGGTGGCTTGCGGGCAGGCAACACAGGCTTGCGGAACGGCTTGGAATCGCCGCCGAAATGCCCGTAACCGAGGCCAAGCCCAGGGCAAAGGTGGAGTCAGGACAAAGGCAAACAATGGCCAAGAAGGAAGAGGGACGAACCTACGATGAAGCGGTCAACTGGCTGCGTGAGCACCAGTTCGATGTGCTGGAAGCTCCTGGGACCAAAACCAGCCGGGTGTTTCTGAAGAAATACAACTGCTCGGCTGCCATCGAAAAGACGCCGGAAGGCGAGGTCAAGGTCTTTGCTTATCCCGGGTACCTGATTGGCGGCGAAATCGCCAAACTGGTGAACAAAGGCTACCAGCAGGTACTAAAGACCACGAAAACCGAGATTGCGGCCACCGCCGACCACCTCAAGGCGCTGCATCAATTTACGGAAGAGCTCAAGGAAGCCGTGGGCAAGCCCAGCCTGTACAACGAGTCTCTGGGAACAGTAAGCGACGCCTACATGTACGACCGGGTGGAAGGGCGAGACAAGCCTGATACCTCGCGTCCCAAGCGGCCCTGGGACGAGCCGGTAGTCGCGGGCAAATCCGGCAAACGCGCGTAGAGCACAAGTTCGCCACGGAGGCACGGAGACACAGAGAAAAGCGATTCGGCGGAGATCGCTTGGCCAAGTGTCACGCCTTCACGCCGTTTTCCTCTCTAACCGTACATTTACCAGGAATCGTCACGCTGAGGGCGTTGGCTTGGTCCCTCATCGGCTGCCCCCACTCTCTGGCCGCTTTGTATAATCCGCGGCATGAAAAGACCGGTTGCGATTTTGTGCGCTCCCCTGCTGCTGCTCACGCTGGCTGCGGCTGCGAACCAACCCACAGCTACCCAAACTGCCATCCGGAAGGTTCTGGATAAACAGGTGGAAGCCTGGAACCGGCAGGATCTCAAGAGCTTCATGCAGGGCTACTGGCATTCGCCGCAGCTGACGTTTTTCTCCGGGGCCAAGATTTATCGCGGTTGGGATAACGCGCTGGAGCGCTACCGCAAGGCCTACCAATCAGAGGGCCGGCAGATGGGCAAGCTGGAATTCTCTGGCCTGCAGATCGAAACGCTAAGTCCCTCGGCCGCTTTCGTGCGAGGCGCGTTTCACCTCGCCATGCCTGACGGCAAACACCCGCACGGGATTTTCACGCTGGTGTTTCGCAAGTTTCCCCAAGGCTGGCGCATCATCCACGACCACACCTGCGGCGCGCAGTAGGCCCAGGCGGAGCGGGCAAGCGGACTATTTACGCCGCAGGCCGAACCAGCTCTCGGAGACCACAATGGAGTTGCCGGGATTGTGCGGATCGTATTTGACCGAGGTGGGCAGGCCCAGCCGGCAGGAATGCAGATTGACGAACTGCCGGAGGTAGGTGATTTCCTGGGAAGCCTCGTAGGAAACACCGGCCACGTCGTATTGAAAGATGATGAACTGCCCGGGGTGGGTACCGTCCATTTCCTGCACGTCTATCACGGTGCCGTCGGTGATGCGGCCCACCTTGCTGATCCAGGCGCGGCGTTCGCGCTCTACTTCCGCCGGCGACTTGCGGCGGCGGCGCAGCAGGTAAACCAATAATGCCGCCGTGGCCAGACCAGCAGCGAGCAGGGGATAAGCGTGAAATGGCACTTCGTTTAGTACCCAGTACCTGGTATCCAGTACCCCTAGTGCGTCCGGGTGCGTGATCCCAGGAATTTGAATTTATGAGTTCGGTGAATGTTGGTAGTTTAGCAAGGAATTTCGCCGGGCGGTATTACGGAAGTTCCTCGTCCCTGATCTTAAGCAGATTTCGACCGACCTCGTACTAGCTCTTGACCTTTTCCCAATCTTTCAGGAACTGGTCCAGGCCGCGGTCGGTGAGCGGGTGCCTGAACATAAGGTCGAGCACCTTAAAGGGGATGGTGGAGACGTGGGCGCCCGCCAGCGCCGCTTCCACTACATGCAGGGGGTGGCGCAAGGAGGCAGCCAGCACCTGGGTTTTGTAGCCGTAATTTTTGTAGATCTGGACTACGTCACGCACCAAGTCCATGCCTACATGGCTTATGTCGTCCAGGCGGCCGACAAAGGGGCTGACGTAAGTGGCGCCCGCTTTGGCGACCAGCAGGGCCTGGTTGGCCGAAAAGCACAGCGTGAGGTTGGTGGGAATACCATCGTCGGAGAGACACTTACAGGCCTTCACCCCGTCGCGGGTGGTGGGCAGTTTGATGACTACGTTCTTGTGCCAGGTGGTGAAGTCGCGAGCCTGCTGGCACATGCCGCCGGCGTCTGTGGCGGTGACTTCCACGCTCACCGGCCCGTCCACGACATTACAAATAGCCAGGATGGTTTCCTTAAAAGGCTTGCCTTCCTTGGCGATGAGCGAAGGGTTGGTGGTGACGCCGTCAAGGATTCCCAGGCTGGCCGCCTCGCGAATCTCGTTCAGGTTGGCGGTATCAATGAAAAATTTCATAGCATTGTAAAATTGAGTAATTGTGTAATCGGGTAAATGGCCGGTACGGCGCCGATTTCAAAAATACACAATCACCCGAGTACACAACTTATTCGTTCACCACCGGGTTGCGGAGCGTGCCGACTCCTTCCACACTGACCTCAACCACGTCGCCGGCCTGCACGGGACCGACCCCCGGAGGCGTTCCGGTAGCGATCAAATCGCCGGGTAAAAGGGTCATAACCTGGGAAATGAAGCGAATTATAACATCGAGTGAAAAGATGAAATCGCGCGTCGTGCCCTGCTGGCGAACCTCTCCGTTCACGCGCGTTTCCACGTTCACCCCTGCCCAGGGGTCGAGTTCATTGGAGACCACCGGCCCGACGGGGCAGAAGGTATCGAAGCCTTTGGCGCGAGTCCACTGGCCATCCTTGTTCTGCAGATCGCGAGCGGTAACGTCGTTGACGGAGGTGTAGCCGAGAATAAACGGACGCACGTCGTCGCTGTCGGACAGGCGGCGGCAGCGGCGCCCGATGATGACGCCCAGCTCGCCTTCATGGTCCACACGTTCGGAGAGCGCCGCCGGCCGGCGAACTTCGCCGCCGGGCCTGAGCAGGGAGGAGTTGGGCTTAAGGAAAATCAGGGGCTCGGTGGGGATGGGGTGGCCCAGTTCCTTGGCGTGTTCGCGATAGTTGCGGCCAATGCAGACGATTTTGGTGGGCTCCACCGGCGGCGCCAGAACGGCGTCATCGAGGGGCACCTGCTGCATGCGGCGGCTGGGCAGCTCGTCGAGCTCGCCCTCGCCCAAATGAGGCGCCGTGAGCAGCAGACGAGTGATGTGTTCTTCCCCTGCCACCGGCTCCACCAGCCCGTAGCGGAATTGTCCTTCATGCGTGAAGCGGCAATATTTCATGAGTTCAGTTTGAAAGTTCCCAAATTCGAGTTTTGAAGAAACACTATCCTCAAGGCTCTGGGCCCAAATGCCAAGTGCAAATTGCTAATAGCGCAACTTTTCCCTGGGTGCGCTACGGACCACCCGGCACCGTTTCCGAGCTTTCCGGCGAACGCACGCTCTCGTTGCCGTGCGTGTCCAACGCGGTAACAGCATAGGAATATGTCCGGCCAGCCGCCACGTTGCTGTCGCGGTAGGCGGGGGTGGGAACAAGCGCGGGATTGAGGCGCGTCCACGCTCCATTCTCCTCGCGGCGATAAACGTTGTAGCCCGCCAAATCCGGATCAGAATTGGGAGCCCAGGTCAGGTCCACGGAAGGTTGCTGCCCGACCCCGGAAAAGACCGCCTGCAGGCTCGTGGGCACGGCGGGCGGAAAGACGTCGTTGGCAAACACCGTGATGGGGGCAGAGTTATCGCCCTCCACCCGGGCGGAAGACTTGCCATTGCGTAACACCATGGTCACCGCCGTCACCCAATACTGGTAGGTCTTCTGCCACTGGAAGGACTGGTCCAGCAACTGTGCCCGCGGCGAAGCGCTGAACGCTATCTCGCCCACCATCACCGGCGTGGCTGTCCCCTGTTCTTTGCGATAAACCCGGTAGCTGTGGCGCAATTCCGGTGTTTCATTTTCAGGCAGGACAGCGGTGAAGGTGAGCACGATTCCATCGGCTGTGACTGTGCCGGCCAAGTCGTCAGGCGGCGGCAGAGTGGGGGCGAGGGGCACCTGCACCTGGTTGGAGAAGCCTGCGCTGCGCCCGCGCGTGTTCAGAACCTCTACGGCATAGTTCATAAAGCCGGTTGGATTGCGGGTTTCAAGCTCGTGCGGGAGGGTGTCGCTGGCATTGGCCACCACGGGAACGGGCTTGCCGGGTAGCGAGTTCGGCTTAGTGGCAGCAGCAGCCTTGGCCTTGGCGGCGGCTTCACTGACCGAGACCAAAGGAGCCGTATCTACTTCGCCCGCCTTATCGGTGCATTGCGTCATGCCCAGCTTCAGGCTGCGGCAGATGCGTGTTGGGCCAAGATGGCGCACACGTAAGGTGGTGCGGTCCGTGGTCTCACGGGGCACGGTCCAAGCCAGGTGAACCTTGTCACCCTTGCGGGAGGCACGAAGGTCCTGCACGGGCTCAGGGAGTTCCAGCGAAGGCGGCAAAGGTATGCCCGGCGTACCACAGCCCAGACACACTGCCAGCAGCAGAATGGCGATGGAGGCGTATTTCATCCCTGAAAGCTCCTCAGCGTAACACAGGGCTTGCGCAGTACCAGGCGCTGGGACTACGGCAGCATGTGTGGACAGCTACAGCCCTAAGTACCAAGGTCCAGTTACCTGCGTTACTTGTTGGGGCGGTACTGCCGACCTAAATTGAGTTCTGTCATGGCTTTTAGGTCGCTGCTTCTGTCGAAAGACACCGAACTTGTCCAAACTCTGGCCCGGCTGCTCAAGGATCTGGACATTGCGGTAGAACCTTGCAGCGAACCTTTCGCCGCCGCTAAGCGCCTGATGGACCAGCACTTCGACGCCATACTGGTGGATTGTGAGGACGAGCAGGGAGCGGGCTGGGTACTGCAGAGCGCTCGCATGGCGACAGCCAGTAAAAAATCTATCACCATCGCCATTGTGGGTGCGCAGAGTGCGAACCGTGGCGGTCCGCGGGCAGGAGAGAATTTCGTAATCCAGAAGCCCATTGTGCTGAAGCAAGTGGAGGGCACACTGCGAGCGGCACGAGGACTGATGGGCGATGGAGGAACGGACTCGAGCAGCGTGACGAACTCTGCCGCGAGCAGCCTTCCAGTGCCTAAGCCGGTGGTGCCCGCTGCCGCACCGTCGCCGCATGAATCGGCGCCGGGACAAGGGCGGCCTACGCCGGAATACTTCGATGAATTGACAGCGGTGGTGGACCGGTTAGGTCCCCAGCCGAAGCCCGCAGTTGTGAACCGGCTTGGCCCACAGGCGAAACCCGCGGTAATGGCGTCGACTCTGTCCGGGACTGCGGCGGCCACAGCGCCAGCTCGGGAAAAGCCAGCGATAGCTGTGCCGCCGGCCGTTGCTCCACCGATGACTATGCCAGCGGCGGCTGCGCCCGAACCCACGCCGCGGCAAGAATCCACGCCCGCGCCGCGTCCGGCGCAGACCTGGCCAGGGCTCTCGGCGCAACCCAGCGCGCCGCCCAAGCCGGATGCTCCGGGACTGCTGCCTTTGGCGGCGAGCTCAGCGGAAATGAAACCCGTTGCGCGCCCGGTGCAGGATCTGGGCAGCTCCAGCAATGCTTTTGATGATAGGCGCCGGCGCATGGAGTCGAGCGCACCACCAACCTGGCGGACCGGCGTGGAAGAGCGCCATGAGCCGCCCGTGCCCCGCTTCTCCGGCTTGGCCGAGGAAGAGGAACCGAGCCACGGATTTCCTTTCAAAAAAATTGCAGTGTTCTTGGTGCTGGTATCGCTGGCTCTGTTTGGCTATAGCTGGTATCGAGGACGAACCGCCAGCAGCCCGCTGCCGGGAAATTCAACCTCGGGGCCCGCCATAGAATCTCAAGCGCCTGCACAAGTGCCCAGCAGCGCCGCGCCTGCCCCGGTCGCATCGAGTGGCAATCAGGCCAACAGCACGCCGGCAGACAACTTCGGGGGCGAGACGATGCCCGCGGAGCCTTCAACTCCTAAAGAGAAGCCTAGCCAGGCTGAGCCTTCTGCCAAGGCAGCTGCCGAAGTTGTTGCGGCCGACACAACTACCGACCTTGGAACTCCAGACACCAGCCTGCCACCGGCTCCGCTGGTAGTCGAAGGTGGCAAGCGCCACACTACTCCGGCGGCGCACGCTGCCGAACCGGTCGCCCCGCCCAGCCTGAACACGATAGCGGACGCAGGCAAACCTGCACTGGGAGGCGTGGTGAGCGCTACTCCCGTGGACCTGCCGAAGCTGGCGCCCGCGGCTCCGCAGCGCATCCGGGTTTCGCAAGGCGTAACCCAGGGCCTGCTGGTACGCCAAGTCCAGCCGCAATACCCCGCCATGGCACGCGAAAACCGAGTGGAGGGAGATGTTGTACTGGAAGCAGTGATCGGGGAAGACGGAAGAGTGCGCGACCTGAAGGTGCTTAGCGGTCCGGCGCTGCTGATTCCCCCGACGCTCCGTGCTGTGAGGCAGTGGCAATACAAGCCGTACCTGCTGAACGGGCAGCCCGTGGAAGTAGTGACCCAGATCAAGCTGCGATTCCGCTTGTAGACCTTCGCTAATCGCTGGCCGCTGCGCCTTTTACCTGTTCCGAGGATCTTTCCCGCGTCTGTTCAAAGGCGAGTGTTTCCTGGTTCGGATCCAGTTCCTTGCCGCCGAGCACAAACCTGCCCACATCCAGCATGGTCCCGGGCTGATTGTGCCGAATTTCAACCAAGCGTCCCTGTTCAAGCACCAAAATCATGTCGCAGCTTTTCAGGGTATGCAGGCGGTGCGCAATCATGAATGTGGTGCGCCCCTGCATCAAGGCTTCGGTCGCCTGCATGATGGCCGCTTCCGTTTGCATGTCCACCGAACTGGTGGGTTCGTCGAGGATAAGGACGGAGCTGTTGCGCAGGAAAGCGCGGGCCAGGGAGATGCGCTGGCGCTCGCCGCCTGAAAGGCGGGCGCCGCGTTCGCCGGCGCTGGTCTCGTAGGCTTCGGGCAGACGAGCAATGAAGTCATGGGCGCTGGCGGCGCGGGCCGCAGCCTCAATTTCGCTGTCGCTGGCATCGGGCTTGCCATAGGCTATGTTCTCCGCGATGCTGGCGGCAAATAGCACCGGCTCCTGCAGCACCACGGCAAACTGGCGGCGCAGGTCAGCAATGCGGTAGTCGCGGATATCAACTCCATCCAGAAGCACCTGCCCTTCGGTTGGGTCGTAGAAGCGCATAAGAAGGTTGAGCAGGGTGCTTTTGCCAGCGCCGGTAGCGCCGACAATACCTACTCGCGTGCCCGCCGGGACGCGAAAAGAAACGTCGCGCAGGCCGCGGCCGCTCTGGTCATAAACGAAGGAAACGGCGCGAAACTCGAAATCGCCTTGCGAGCGCGCCAGAGGCAAGGCCTGTGGTATCTCAGCAATCTCGGGTGCCTGGTCCAGGAGCAGAAAGGCTCTTTCCAAGCTGGCGAACCAGGCCTGCAGGTCGGTAGCCTTGGTGCTCAACAGCTGCAGCGGCCCGTACATCTGGGCGATGTAGGCCATGACCATGAGCAGCGAGCCCACGCTCAGCAGGCGAGCGCGCACGTGCAGCACACCGATATAGAGCGCCGCAGCCGTACCGCCAGCGATCGTCAAGCCAATCAGCACGTTGAACACCGCCTGCATCATGGAGAGCTGCACCTGGCCGGACATGCGCTTGCTGGAGTGGCGCACGAAACGGCCCTGCTCGCGGTTCTCCTGGCCAAAGGCCTTGACCACGCGGATGGAGCCCAGCACCTCCTGAATAACGGACAAAGCGGTGCTGTCCAGTTCCTTGATCTCCTGGGAGCGCCGGCGCACCAGGCGGCTGCAGGCCAATGAAAGCGCGAACAGCAGCGGGCAAATGGCCAGCGCAACCAGGGCCAGGTGGAAATCAATGCGGGCGCATACGTACACCATGCCCAGCAGGGTGAACACGGCGGTAATCAGGGGCACCACGCCCTGGATGGTCACATACTGGATGGAGGGCGCGTCATGCTGAATGCGGTAAACCGAGTCGGTGGGCCCGTAACGGTCATGGAACGCCAGGGGAAGGCGCTGCACGTGATTGAGCAGTTCGGCGCGAAAATCCCAAACTAATTTCTCGCCGGTATAGGTTTGCAGATACCAGCTGGCCAGGGCCTGGACATTAGCCAGCAGGGCGATAACCAGGAGCAGAGCGACGGCAACACCGATGGCAACGGGGCCGGGCTGCATGGGCGGCAGGAAGTGGACCAGGAAGGTGGGCAGGGGCTGCTGCCCCAGTACGCTGTCCACCGCAATCTTAAGGGGTAGGGGGTACAGCAAGGTCAGGGGCATGGAAAGCAGGCTGAGGGCCGCAATGCCGGCCAAGTGCGGCCAGCACCGCCGCGACTGGCGCAGGATGCGCAGGTACATAAAACGGCTTGGCCCCGACTTCGACCGCACACACTTCCATCCCTAGGGATTGGCTTCCGTTAAGTCCACAATATCCTGAGTACTTACCTGTCGCAATGAGGCGAAATCATTAGAGGACACGGTGGTAACGACAGGCGGAAAAAGGTAAGTACCCGCAATCCGGCGTCAGCTGGGCCTTGGGGCCGCGAGCAGGAGAATTGGCGGTATACTTTCGTCCGGGTGGGGGGCGTCATGGCAAAAGGTTGCGCAACCGTACTAGGGCTGCTTCTATGCATTTCGATCAGCGGAGCGGTCTGGGGACAACGCACCGGCTCGAACTGGCCTTCACCACCACCGTCCGCCGAGCAAATGCCACAACGGCAGGGTTCCCGAAAGGCAAACCTGGAGCAACTGCAGCGCGCCGCTGAGCAGCACAAGATGCAGGTGGAGAAAGACATGGCGCGCCTCAGCGACCTGGTAAATGAGTTGAAGCAAGACCTGGACAAGACGCCTGCGGGCACGCTTTCGGTGGATGCGGTGAAGAAGAGCAAGGAGATTGAGAAGCTGGCCAAGCGGGTGCGCAAGGACATGCAGGGAGATTGAGACAAGTCGTCACAAGTCAGCAGGACAACTGGAGTTGTGGCTAACCAATATGAGCAACGTCTATTTTACAGATGAGCTGTTCGGATTCCTCAAGCAGTTGAAGCGGCGTAACAAGCGCGAGTGGTTCCAAGCCAACAAGGAGCGCTACCAGGCGGTGGTGCGGGATCCCTGCCTGCGTTTTGTTGCCGAATTGGGAGAGCCCCTGCGGCAGATCAGCCCCTGGCTGGTGGCGGACCCGCATCCGACGCGGGGATCGATGTTTCGCATCTATCGCGATACGCGCTTTTCCGCCGACAAACGCCCTTACAAAACGCACGTGGGCATGAGCTTCCCGCACCGCGGCACCAAACAGAAAGTGCACTTGCCTGGGTTCTATCTGCATTTGGAGCCAGGAGGCTGCTTTTCCGCCGCGGGCTGCTGGCATCCCGATTATCCCGCTCTGATCCGCATTCGCAGCGCCATAGTTGCGCGGCCAGCCGCGTGGAAGAAGGCGGTGCGCGGCCTGGAACTGGAGGGGGACGCGCTCAGCCGCCCGCCCCGCGGCTATCCCGCCGATCACCCGCTGGTAGAGGATTTGAAGCGTAAGGATTTTCTGGCCAGCGTGCAGTTCACTGAGGCGCAAGTGTGCGGGCCCAGGTTCATGGCGGAGTTCATCGTCGCGTGCAGGAAATTGAGTCCGCTGGTGGAATTTCTCTCGCAGGCACTGGCGTTGCCCTATGAGGCGAAGGAACCAAGGGCGGCAGCTGTCGCTTTCCGAATGAGGGCTTAGACGCACGAAGATGCTGTTGGCACGCGAAAGGAGCGTAAGTTTCCTTGCAGCCTGCATGCCTTGGTTTTCGAGTTCATTCGGGCTGGGGCGCCCTGGTCGTGGTGGCTCGTCAGTCCGGGAGATGGCAGGTACTTCAGCGCCGCCGCATTAACGTGGTAGACGGCAAGATGGCAGGGCACGCACAGCCCTATCACTTCGCCCGGGAGCAGCCGCTGGCGGAGGCGAAAAAGCACATTGGACGTTGCGCTGCGGTTTCGCTGCGCCTGGCCCAGGAGGCGCTTCAGGAGCTCATCGACCAACTCTCCCAGGAGCATCGCGTGGCCTCTGCCGCCATAGTGTTGGCTTCGGGTAGGGCTCTCCCGGAACTGAATCGCATTCTCGCCTCACATCCCCTTATTCACACAGCGGAGGGCGAATTGTTCCGCACCGCATTTTCAAACGCATGTGAAGCATTGGGCATCCCGGTTACAGGAATTCGGGAGCGCGAACTGGCGCAACGTGCCCAGGCGGTGTTTGAGAAATCGGCGGCTTCATTGCCGGTGGAACTGGCAGCAGCTGCCAAGCATCTGGGTCCACCTTGGGGCCAGGATCAGAAGGCAGCGGCGCTGGCGGCGGCTGTGGTGCTGGCAGCAAGTAGCACAGCAAAAGTAGCGGCAATGAAGACGTAGTAAAGCTGCGTCTATACCGGATTCTCCGTGAAATCCGCGTTTGCGCGTGGCGAGGATATATCCATTACAAAATACTCAATCCCTACAGAATATAGCGCGACAAGTCCTGGTCCTTGACGATGTCCACCAGGCTCTTGCGGACGTACTCGGCGTCCACGGTGAAGTTCTGGCCTTTGCGTTCGGGAGCCTCGAAGCTGATCTCGTCCAGCACGCGTTCCATGATGGTATGCAGGCGGCGAGCGCCGATATTCTCCGTGCCTTCATTCACCCGGAAAGCGAAGTGGGCGATCTCATCAAGGGCATCGCGGGTAAACTCCAGCTTCACGTTTTCGGTTTCCAGCAGCGCGGTGTACTGCTTGACGAGGGAGGACTTGGGCTCAGTCAGAATCTTGATGAAGTCCTCCATGGTGAGCGACTGCAGCTCCACACGAATGGGGAAGCGGCCCTGCAGTTCGGGGATAAGGTCGCTGGGTTTGGAGACGTGAAAAGCGCCGGCGGCGACAAACAGAATATGGTCGGTGCGCACCATACCGTAGCGGGTGTTAACGGTGGTGCCTTCCACGATGGGCAGAATGTCGCGCTGCACGCCTTCGCGCGAGACGTCGGGCCCGTGGCCGCTCTCGCGTCCGGCGATCTTGTCAATCTCGTCGAGGAAGATGATGCCGGAGTTCTCCACCCGCTCGATGGCCATTCGGGTGACCTGGTCCATATCAATCAGGCGCTGCTCCTCTTCCTGGATGAGGTAGTCAAAGGCCTCGCCGACCTTCATCTTCCGTTTTTTGGTGCGCTGGCCGAAGATGTTGGGCAGCATGTCCTTAATGTTGATGTCCATTTCTTCCACGCCCTGGTTGGAGACGATTTCGAAGGCGGGGAAGGACTTCTCGCGGACATCGAGCTCAACCATGCGGTCGTCGAGGCGGCCCTCGCGCAGCTGCTGGCGCAACTTTTCGCGAGTGCGGGAGCTGGATTCGGCCAGGCTTGACCCGTCAATGACCACGCCGGAACCGCCTCCGTCGCCGGAACCGGGACGGCTTGGAGCGGGTGCGGGCAGCAGCAGGTCCAGCAGGCGCTCCTCGGCGTTGAGTTCAGCCTTGTCGGAAATATCTTCCAGCTTCTCCTCCCTAACCATGTCAATGGCGATCTCAACCAGGTCGCGGATCATGGATTCGACGTCGCGTCCAACGTAGCCGACTTCGGTGAATTTGGAAGCTTCCACCTTGAGAAAAGGCGAGTTGGTCAGCTTGGCCAGGCGGCGGGCGATCTCGGTTTTGCCTACGCCGGTAGGACCGATCATGATGATGTTCTTGGGAATGATTTCTTCGGCAAGATCGGGGGCCAGCTTCTGGCGGCGCATACGATTTCGCAGGGCAATGGCCACGGCCCGCTTGGCGGCCGCCTGGCCGACCACATACTTGTCGAGTTCGCCCACGATCTCGCGCGGCGTGAGCTCGTCCAGTGCCAGCTGTTCTTCTTCGGCGGTTGGGGGTAGGTAAATAGCCATATACAGATTGAGTAATTGTGTAATTTGGTAATCGGGTAATTTAAACCCGCCCCTCGGGACAAGTGGCAGCCGCCCAAAGGGGCCTGCGGTGGTCCATTACTCAATTACCAAATTACTCAATTACAGATTCTAGAGCTCCTCCACCGTGACTTTGTCATTGGTATAGATGCACATCTTGCCGGCAATCTTCATAGCCTCTTCGGCGACCTCGCGGGCCGAGAGCTGAGTATGGTCGCAGAGGGCCTGGGCTGCCGCCTGGGCATAAGGGCCGCCGCTGCCAATAGCGGCAATCCCGCCGTCGGGCTCGATAACGTCACCCTGGCCGCTGAGCAGGAAGGTCTGATTCTCATCGCTGACCAGCAGCAAAGCTTCCAGGTGGCGCAGGTACTTGTCAGTGCGCCAGTCCTTGGCCAATTCCACCGCGCCGCGGCCGATGTTGCCGTGATACTGCTCCAGTTTGGCCTCAAAACGGCTGAACAGCGAGAAGGCATCGGCAGTGGAACCGGCGAACCCCGCCAGGATCTTGTCGTTATAGAGTCGGCGGATCTTGCGGGCGGTGTGCTTGACCACCCCTTCGCCGAGGGTGACCTGCCCGTCCCCGGCCATGACCACGTGCCCATTCCGGCGAACGCACAAAACAGTAGTGGAGCGTACTAGTCGGGGCTTTTTCATGCGGCCAATTTCTCATTATAGCAGCGTGATTTTGCAGATGGCGCTGGGGCGAGCTGTTGGCTGCTGCGGGGCTAGCGGGCGTATGCTTTCTTATGTGCAGGTTTGAAAGGAGAACGTCATGAAACCCGCCTCTCTCTTACTGGCTGTTCTGTTCCTCAGCGTGGGCCTGGGGGCGCAGACTTCAACTCAGAGCACTGCGCCGGCAACTCCGGCACCGCGGCAGCAGCACATGATGGCCATGCAGGAGCATATGCAGCAGATGAAAGCCCAGATGGCCAAAATGCAGGCCAATGTGGACCAGATGAAGGCCAACGCCGCCAACATCAAAGACCCGGCAGTGCGGCAACAGGCCGACCTGGATGCCCAGATGTGGCAGATGATGGTGGACCACATGCAAGGCATGCAGAAAATGATGGCCGACCACGAAGGTGGCATGATGCACGGTGGCATGCACCACCCAATGCATCATCCCGGCGCCAAGGGAACGCCGCCGCCCAGCACGCAGCCACAGTAATCGGAAACCTGCTCGGGGTTATGAACGAAGGGCAGGCCGTAAGCCTGCCCCTTTTTACTCTTGTACGGAGTACTACTTCGCCGCCAACGTCTCGAGCACCCGGTCGAAATCCTCCAGCGACTTGTATTCAATCACGATCTTGCCTTTGCCATTGTGGTCCTTGATCTGCACCCGTACGCCCAGGCAGCGCTCCATTTCCATTTGTGCATCGCGCACATTGGGATCCACGAAGCGTTCCGCCGCTTCCTTCTTTTCGGCAGGATGCTCCAAGCCGAACAGCAGCTGTTCCAAGGCGCGCACGGAGAGGCCCTGCTCCACCACCCGGTCTGCCAGTTTATTGATCATCTCCAGCGAGTCGAGCGACAGGAGCACCTTGGCATGGCCAAAGCTGAGCTTGCCCTGCTCCACCAGGGCCTGCACCGGGGCCGGCAGCTTGAGCAGGCGGATGTAGTTGGAGACGGTGGCGCGATCGATGCCGGTGCGCTGCGCCATCTGCTCCTGGGTAAGGCCGAATTCTCTGCCCAGCCGGTCGAAGGCGCGCGCCTGCTCCATGGCGTTCAGGTCCTGGCGCTGCAGGTTCTCAATAATCGTGAGTTCCATCGCCTGCTGGTCGGAGACTTCGCGCACGACCGCGGGGATAGCGGTTTTGCCGGCGCGGCGCGAGGCCTCCCAGCGGCGCTGCCCGGCAATGAGCTGGAAGCGTCCGCCGCCAATAGGTCGTACCACGATAGGTTGCACCACGCCGGTGGTGCGGATGGAGGCCACCAGTTCCTCCATTGCCGGCTCATCCAGGTGAAGGCGGGTCTGGTAAGGATTGCGGTCAATCAGGCCCAGGGGCAGTTCGCGCATCTGCTCGTGGGAAACAGCCGGCTTGGGCGCGGGCGGCGCCACCACTGCGGCAGCCGTAGAGGACGCCGGTGGAAGCGGCACGGCAACTCCTGGCGGAGCAACCGCCGGACGCGGGCCGCCGGGCAATAGGGAATCCAGGCCGCGGCCCAGGGCTTTGCGCTTGTCGGCCGGAGGAGCGGGCGTAGTGCTCGTTGTGCTCATGTCGCGATCTCCTGTTAACGTAGTAGTTAATAGTCAGACTGGTTCGGGCTAGTCGCCCTGCTCGAGAGCGGGTTGTGCTTCCGGCGCTTGGGCGGCCTGGATCACCGCTTCGGCAATTTCCGGAGGAGGCAGGCTGGGATAAGCCTCCGGCGGTGATGGAACTTCCTCGGGCGTGCCCTCGGCTGGGACCTGCGGCTGAGCTTCGGCCGAAGCTGCAACGGGAGGAGCGGCGGCGCTCTCCGCCAGCACTTCCATGGGCGTGATGGCTGCCACGATTTCAGCCGGTGCGTCGACTCCGGCCGAGATAGCCGGGCCGACCGTCTGATCTGGTTCTGGAAGGCCATCTGCTGGAGCAGGTGCCTGCTGCGAATCGTTCGCCGGGACTGGTTCCGACGTAGCTTGGGCGGTGGCGTCTGTCGATATTTCAGAAGCCGCGTTGGCTACCACAGCTTCAGACGGCACCTCTGCCGAAACCACCGTGCCAGCCGATTCCGAAGCGGCTTCAACCTGCTGGCGGCGGGCTGCTTCCGCGTCCAGGACCTCCTTAGCCAGGCGGATGTAGCTTTCGGCGCCGCGCGAGCGAACGTCATAGACCAGCACCGGCTTCCCGTGGCTGGGAGCCTCCGCCAAGCGGATGTTCCGCGGAATGGAGGTGCGGAACAGCTTATCGCCGAAGTAGTTGCGCAGTTCCGCAGCCACCTGCTGGGCCAGGTTGGTGCGCTCATCGAACATGGTGAGCACCACGCCTTCAATCTCCAGCAGCGGATTAAAGCTCTGGCGGATGCGGCCAACCGTGTCCAGAAGTTCGCTGATGCCTTCCAGCGCGAAATATTCCGCCTGCATGGGAATGAGCACGGAATCTGCAGCGACCAGGGCGTTAAGCGTGAGCAAGTCGAGCGCCGGGGGGCAATCGAGCACGATGAACTGAAAGCGTTCGCGCAGGGGCGCAAGGGCATCACGCAGGGGGAACTCCCGACGGTCGGCGTCCACCAGTTCGAGGTTGGCGCCGATCAAGTTCTTGTGCGCGGGGATTACCCACAATTGCTCGAGTTCTGGTTTCTGCAGAGCTTCCTCCGCACTGCAGGCGCCCATCAGCACGTGATAGGTGCTGAGGCGCTCGGGATCCCTTGGGAAGCCCAGGCCGCTGGAACTGTTGGACTGCGGGTCGCAATCCACCAGGAGCGTGTTCACTTCCGCTGCAGCCAGCGAAGAGGCTAGGTTGATGGACGTAGTGGTCTTACCCACGCCACCCTTCTGGTTGGCAACCGCGATTACGCGTCCCATAAGATGTTTTGGAGAAGCCGGAGCTGAAGCGAGATTAGCGCGAGGCAAATTTCAATTGCAATAAGGAACTGCACTGGAGAACAGAATTTTGTGCAAAAGGAGGTGTGAAATGTGGTTCCGCATTGCGAATGGATGTTCCACGTGGAACATGCTGAGTGTTTCGGGTTATCCAGCGGACTCCAGTATCGTAGCGTGCAGGTCTGACACTGAAAGACAATCCTTCGCGCTCTCGGTGTCTGGGCATGGAGCGAGGTCATCGGCACAATCGCCGCTGTTCCACGTGGAACCGTATGTAGGTTGGCACGCAATGGCTGGGGGAGAATTCTGCGCCTATGCCGTGTTCTACGTGGAACATTCGTTCATGCCGTACCTGCCGTCGCAACTCTGGCGAGTCGATCGGACTGGCTTGCTACTCCAATTATGCTGCGCTTGGCACAATTTTGAATTCAACAGTCCGGAATCGTTTGCCGCGGTGCAACGTTCCACGTGGAACATAAGGAGTTCGCTTTCCGGTGAACGTGTTAACTATCTTGGTACGCACCTCCTCTTGCGACCACCGAGCCCGGGAAATTCCGGGCTCCAACCCTCGAATGCTCCCTGCCGACCTCCTGTAGAACCGATGTTCACTCCACCTGTAATTAGCGTGGTTCGTCGATCGGCAAAGAAGGCGGGAGACAGGCCGAGAATGCCCCGCATCGTTCTACTCCACTCGAGGGCTCCAAACATTACTGTGAAATAGCAGCCGGCGAGAAACGATGGGCAGTTAGTCCACTTTTACTCTTTCGATACTTGCTACACTGGATACCTCCCGACCAGGACCACGCGTTCTCGTGATTCGGGCACCGGAATCGGCGACTCCCAACAAAATTCTGGAAGAAGGTTAGGGGCACGCTGCGCCTGGCTTAGGCCGATCAGCAGGGCCAGCTTCCCCGCCCCCAGCCGGGCAGCGCTGTAACGAACCAGCACGGCCGCGGTTGCGAGCGCCGATTCGAAGCGTTCCACCGCGCGCATAGTGACAATGTCCATAGGGTCTACCCCAACCGGCATTTCAGGGCCGCTTCCTCCCTCGTTTAGCGAGGCCTCGACACGGCCGCTAATCACCTTGACGTCGCTCAAATGCAAGGCGCGGATCACCTCGCCGAGGAAGGCGGCCTTCTTGCGGTTGGATTCAACCAGCGTGAGCCGCAGCTCCGGGGCATAGATCTTGAGCGGCAGGCCGGGAAACCCTGCCCCCGAGCCCAGGTCGAGAGCATGCTGCCTTTGGGCTTCAGCGTCCGGACCAAACAGATATGCCGCCAGGAACAGGGACTCGCCAAAATGGCGGCTTACGATGGCCTCCGGGTCGCGCACGGCGGTCAGGTTAATGCGAGCATTCCATCGTAGAAGCATATCTATATATGTAGAGATGCTGCGGAACTGCTCGGCAGACAGCGCTGTCTGCACCGGCAGCGACTTCGCAGCAAGAAATGGCTGCAGTATTTCGGCGATGCGATCCTGTTCCACGCTATCTGCTGCTGATTAAATCACGAGCGCCGCACCGGACGGGGCCTGTTCATGGGTCCGGGGGCAGACGTAATCCGCCAGCTACGAATCAGGGTCGCCAACTGTGGAGCAAACAGAGGCTACTGGAGCGCGGATTGCATAGAGCGGGTCGCAATGTAGCGTGTGCCAGATGAAAAATGGGATGAATTGCGGGAATTGTCGAACCTGATGCCGCCCGCCAACCGCTTCCGCCTTCCTGACGGCCGGCAGGAACCAGAGAAGTAACAAGTGGAACCGAAAGTCGCTTTTCACCGTTGGACCAGCGCTGAACCGCGCCGGGCGTGGAGCCCGCCCGCGTCACGTGGGGGCAGAATCGGAGTTGCAACAAGTGGACCACCAGCGCTCGCCTCAGAGTCCATTCAGGTGATATTCCGTCGTCAATTCCCTCGGGGACCGCCATGGAGTGGGACAAAGCAGCCGTTTTAGCCCTATGCTTCACGATCAGGCTGCGTTTCATTAGAATAGCCGTCCGGAGAACATGTACCAGGAATGACAACCCAACTCCCCACATCAGACTCTGCGGCTAAGGGAAAGCTGTATATCACCATTGCCGGACTGCCGATCACCATCACGCTCAAGTGGCCGTTTCGCCAGTCCAGCGGAGGCGCTGATTTCTTCGTGCTGCACGGCGATATTCGCCTGGAGAACACTGACGGGCTGCACGTGCCAGTGGCGGTAAATCTGACTCAAACGGTGCGGGAGGCGCTTCCCTCCATGGACCCCGGCGAGATCGAGGGACCGGTGATCAATGCGCTGCGAAAAGAGGTGGACAACCGGCAACTGGAATTCCTGAAATCGCCCAAGCGGCTGCCGGTGGCTTTTTCCAGCCGCTTCTATAACCTCCGCCGCCAACAATGGATGTTTCAGCACGCCAGTGACGCCGAACTGGCCGACTTCATCCGGCGAAAAGTCTATTGGGAGCACAAATTGTGCGGGAAAGGGGCGCAAAGCTCGCTGGCGGACCCTGTGGACCTGCTGTACTTGGGGGCCACGGCGGAGCGCATGCACGAAGCTGCCCGGGAGCTGGCCGGGGAAGGCTTGATCCGGCTTCAGAACGCCGATGCGTATGCGATCGCCACCGAGGCGCTTCAATCCCAGTCGGAACGCATTGAAGCTGAAATGCGCAGCGCACAGGCTGACATGGAGAGAAAGCACGCTTTCGAGCGCGCATGACTTTCGGACTTCGCTAGCTACTGCCTCCTATCATGATCTCGACCGCTTGGGCCGGGATGGAACCTTCGCGCCTTTCCGGCGCGCCTTGCTGAGTCCGATGGCGATCGCTTGCTTGCGGTTCTTGACCGGATGTTTGCCGGACCGCATATGATGCATTTCGGTGCGGACCTCGTTCTGCGCCTTGCGGCCATACTTGCGCCCGCGCGAACGGGAGCGGGAAGTGGAACGATGGGACCGCGAACCGCTGGCTGATGAGCGCCGTGAGGACCGGTGGGACGAAGAACGGCTTGAGCGCGCGGAGGAACGGCGCCCCCGCGAACTCCGCCGGCTCGATGAACTGCGCTTGCTTGCCATATTCACCTCCTTCTATCAGACGCACGCGGTAGGAAGCGGGTTGGCGTACCGCCGGCCGTGAGCAAAGCTTCAGAATCAACAATACTGGCGGCGAATCTAAGAGCTGAGGAAATGGACGCAAGCAGGTTTCAAAGTTTCGCATTCGGAGCGTTTCAGAACATGAAACTGCTGCCTTCCGCACCGAGGCAGCCGCGCTTCAGCTTCGGGAGGTTCAGCAAATATGGAATTACTGGAATATGTGCGCAAGTTATACGTTTACGATCATTGGGCCAACCGGGAAGTAGCGCTCGCATTGCAAGCAGCTCCGCAACCGGCGCCACGCTCGGTTCGACTGATGGCGCACGTGGTGGGAACGGAATGGACGTGGCGCAGCCGCATTCTTCCCGGCAGCAAGAAGATAGCGGTGTGGCCGCAGCTTACCGTAGAGCAGATTTCGCAGGAAGTTGAGGAGTTGCAGCTGGCCTGGAAGAACTATCTGGCGACCCTTACTCCTGCGTCCCTGGTGGAGACGGCGGCGTACACCAATTCCAAGGGCGAACATTTCAGCAGTCAAATGGGAGACATTCTGATGCATGTGGTTATGCACTCCGCCTATCACCGCGGACAGACCGCCGCTGACATGCGCGCTTCCGGCTTGGAACCCGTGTACACGGATTTCATCCACGCGGTCCGGCAGGCAAGGTTAATCGGCTAGGTTGTGTCTGCGGCCAGCCCATGCTTTCGGAGCTGATTTGATGTAGGGTCCTGCGGGCCCGTATACTGATGGCCCTCATGAAGGTTATTGCCATTATTCCGGCGGCGGGACTGGGCACGCGCATGGCGGCGGCGGAAGCGGCGCCGCGGTCCGCTGTTGGCAAGGCGCCCTCCAAGCAGTTCGCGGAATTGCGTGGCGCGCCGATCCTGGTGCACACGCTGCGCAAATTTGCCGACAGCCCACGCATCAGCGAAATTTACGTGGCCTTGCGCAAGACGGATGCCGATAAGTTTCGTCCCCGGCTGGAGAAGGAAGGCCTGGGCAAGAAGGTGCACCTGGTGGAGGGCGGGGAGCACCGGCAGCAATCGGTGGCCAACGCACTGGCGGAGGTGAAGGCCGCGCCCGATGACATTATCCTGGTGCACGATGCGGTCCGCCCCTTGGTGGAGGAGGAGACTATTGAGAACGTGATTCAGGGCGCGGAAAAACATGGCGCCGCCATTGCGGGCTTACCGGCCGTGGATACGGTCAAGCAGGTGGAACGCAGCGCTGAAAACGCGATCATCACCGCCACGGTGCCGCGGGAACGGATAGTGCTGGCGCAGACGCCGCAAGGGTTCCGCTTCAGCGTATTAAAAAAAGCATTCGACGAGGCGGCCGCCGATGGGTTTGTAGGCACCGACGAGGCGTCGCTGGTGGAGCGCTCCGGGCATGCCGTGGCGGTGGTCATGGGGTCGGCGCGCAATCTGAAGATCACCACCCCCGCCGACCTGGAGCTGGCGGAGTTCTACATGTCGCGTCCCGCGCGCCGCGCCGCCGGGTAATCGCTAGCAGTTAGCACTTGGCAATTAGCCCTTGGCTGTTCAACTCAGAGAAACTCTGCTGGCTAAATGGCAAATGCTAAGTGCTTCTTCACCGAGTAAATCGCTGGCCGGGGTGGGGTTGTGAGAATCGGATACGGCTGGGACTCGCATGAATTCCACGCGGGCATTCCGCTGAAGATAGGCGGCGTGCAACTGCCCCACGAGAAGGGTCTGGCAGGCCATTCCGATGGAGACGTGCTGCTCCATGCCGTAACCGACGCGCTGCTGGGCGCCATCGCCGCCGGCGATATCGGCACCTACTTTCCGCCTTCCGATCCCAAGTGGAAGGGGGCGGACTCGGTCACCTTCCTTCAAGAAGCGATGCGCCAGGTAAGCCGCGCCGGCTACACCGTGGCTAACGTGGATTCCACGCTCATCCTGGCCGAGCCGAAGATCGGCCCGCACGCGGCAAAAATTCAGGGGCGGGTGGCCGAACTGTTGAAGGTGGAGCCCGCAGCTGTGGGCATCAAGGCCAAGACGCCGGAAGGGATGGGCACCGACAATGCCGCCATCGCCCACGTCGTGGTCCTGCTGGTCAAAAACAGCGGCAAAGGCTCGCGGCCCAAGCGAGCGGTGGAAACGGTGCCGCAGCCGGAAATAGACCGCGTGGTGAACGACCTGATTAAAGAAGTCCCGGAACAGCCCAAAACTGGCGGCAAGACCCGGCGCTAGGCCTGGTTCGCGAGCCCCTCAGGGCCAAGGCAGGCGGGACGCGGCTTCCGGAAAACGCCTGTTGCAAAAGGCGCGTCCGGCGCGGATTTTCACAGTTGACATTCCTCTACTACCCGGAGCCTAATAGCTCGCACAGGTTCCGAGCCGTTTTCGCGCAGATCGTAGCCCAAGAACGGCCTGCCTGCTCAGGAGCGAAGATGAACAAAGCCGATTTGATCGACAGAATTGCGGCTGGTTCGCGCATTAACAAGACCCAGGCCGCCTCCGCCATTGACACCCTGGTGGATAGCGTAACCGGCGCACTGCGGAAGGGAGACCGCGTAGCCCTGGTAGGTTTCGGCACGTTCTCCGTCTCGCAGCGAAAAGCCCGCAATGGGCGCAACCCGCAAACCGGCGCGGTAATCAAGATTGCCGCCCGCAAAGTGGCCAAATTTACCCCGGGAGCCGAACTCAGGAAAGCGGTCAACAAGAAATAACGAGGGTGCTTTTTCGAACGTGGAGCGGCAGGGGGTCGGCCCTGCCGCTTTTTTATTGATCGCAACCCGGGGATGCGGTTCGAGGACATTTGGGGCTGCCGGATTTTCAACCACCGGCAGCAGCTGACCGCACAAGGAACAAAATGCGAATTTCGCGGCGAGAATTTATTCTCCGGAGCACAGGAGTGGCGACTCTGGTTCTATCGCAGCGGCCGCTGCTCGCGGCAATACCGCCAATGGACTCGGCGGAAAATGGCAGCAGTCGCCCCTGGGAAATAAAAGTGGATGCTTCGCATCCGGCTCATTCCTTTGATCCCGACCAAGCGCTGGGCAGTTCCATGGATATCCTGCCCTACGGGACGGTGGATAAGGTCTATACCGAGCCCGTTATCAAGGAGTGTTTGTCGGCCGGATGGGGGCCAATTACTTACCGGCAAAACACAGAACTCCAGATTGCCGCCTGGCACTGGAATCGCCATGGAACCTGGAGCGATCCGGCCAGGCAGAGCGGCTATTTTACCGGCAGTTCTGAGCCGTTTGAGTTTCTGCGGCACTCTTACGGATACCCTTTACCGCGCCGTGGCAACACCCGCAACGGCGGCGCCGAACACGGCTACTCGCGGCTGACCGATGGCAATCCCAGTTCCTACTGGAAGAGCAATCCTTACCTGAGTAGCCGATTCACCGGCGAAGGTGACGCGCTGCACCCGCAATGGGTGGTGATTGATTTGAACGCGGTGGAGCAGATCAGCGTTTTGCGCATTGCTTGGGAGGAACCCTTCGCGCGCCGCTACGAAGTGCAGTACTGGACCGGCGAACACGCCATGGACAAGCCTACCGAAGGCAAGTGGGCAGCCTTTTTGCAGGGGACCGTCGCAAATGGGCAAGGCGGCACGGTGACCCTGAAACTTTCAGCTTTGCCGGTAGCGGCCAGGTTTCTGCGCATTTTGATGACCGAGTCGTCCGGCACCTGCAGCCCAAATAGTTCGAAGGACCCGCGCAATCGCGCAGGCTATGCCATCCGGGAGGTGTACGCCGGCAACCTCAATGATGCCGCCGAATTAGTAGACCTGGTGCAGCACCGGCCCGACCAGGGCCAGACTGCCACCTACTGCTCCTCAATTGACCCATGGCATTCGGCATCTGACCTGGATGAGCACGCCGGTGATCAGACCGGCTTTGACCTTTTTTTTACCAGCGGCATCACCAACCATCTGCCCGCAATGATTCCGGTGGCCATGCTCTACGGCACGCCGGAGGATTCAGCGGCGCAAATTGCCTATCTGAAGAAGCGCGGCTATCCCATTTCCTACGTTGAGATGGGGGAGGAGCCCGACGGCCAATATATGTTGCCGGAGGACTATGGCGCGCTATATCTGCAGTGGGCAACCGCCCTGCACAGCGTTGATCCCTCTCTGAAGCTGGGCGGCCCGGTGTTCCAGGGAGTGAACGAAGACATCAAGGTGTGGCCGGATGCGCAAGGGCGAACATCGTGGCTGGGGCGCTTTTTGGATTATCTCAAGACACACGGGCGAATAACCGACCTAGCGTTCATGTCGTTTGAGCATTATCCATTTCCGCCATGCGACGTCACCTGGTCCGACCTTTACCGTGAGCCGCAACTGGTGAGCCATATCCTGCAGGTGTGGCGCGACGATGGCCTGCCGGCAGACGTTCCTCTTATGAACACGGAGAGCAACGTCTCGTGGCAGCTGACGCAGCCGTTCACCGAGATATTCGCTGCGCTGTGGCTGGCGGACAGCGTGGGTGCGTTCCTGACCGCCGGAGGAGCAGCTTACTATCATTCTCCCATTCAGCCCGAGCCACTGCGCTCCGGATGCCACGGCTGGACGACCTATGGGAACTTCGTGGCTGACGAAAATTTGAACATCCGCGCCCGCACCTCGCAGTACTTTGCCAGCCGCTTGATCAACCTGGAATGGGTGAAGCACGGCGCCGGGTTCCACCGGATTTTTCCTGCTGGCTGCGACTTGAAGGATGCCGCCGGGCACGTGCTGATCACGGCTTACGCGGTCGAACGCCCGGATAGAGAATGGTCGTTACTGCTGGTGAATCGTGACCAGTCGAACGCGCACCCAGTCGTGCCCGTTTTTCACGATCAGAACGGCCACCCAATGCATTTGGGCGGACCGGTCAGAATGGCAAGCTTCGGCAGCGAGCACTACACCTGGCATTCCGATGGACCGAACAGCCGGCCCGATCCTGATGGCCCACCGTTGAGCACCACGGTAGATGCTGATGCGCACACCGTGTTCACACTCCCCAAGGCATCGGTCACGGTGCTGCGGGGCAAAATGGGATAGCGCGATCATGTGCGCTGAGCGGCTTTCTCTTATTCATCCCCACGTTTAGGGTTTCAACATCTTGCGGTGGAAGCTTGAAACGGGCAGGTTTTAACTCTGAAGGAGCGGTAATGCGGCGATTATTTCTGTGCATACTGTTGCTTGCAGCTTCGCTGTTGGCAAGCGCGGACACCCGGGAACTGAAGATCCTCACCAACCACGTTGGTTATGAGGCTACAGGTCCAAAGCATGCGGTCATTCTGGGCCACCCGGACGACACCATATCCGGTTGCGCGCTGAAAGAGGACGGCACGGACCGGCAGGTGTTCAGCGCGGACGCCCATGCGGCTGGCCCGGTTAAGAAATGGCGCGACTGGAACTTCTGGACTTTCGATTTTGATCCAGTGAGCGCGGAAGGCAAGTACTACCTGCAGTGCGCCAGCAATCGCGGCAGTATCCGTTCTTATCCTTTTGTGATTCAGCGCGATCTGCTGGAGCGAAGCACGCTTTCCGACGTCATTTACTACTTCAAAGAGGAGCGCAGCACCGGGGCCATGGACCAGGCGGACCGCCATTTGCATTTTGCGGGCGGCAAGGAGGGTACGCTGGACGCGCACGGCGGATGGTGGGATGCCACCGGCGACTACGGCAAGCATTTGTCGCATCTTTCCTTCTCCACCTACTTCAACCCGCAGCAGATTCCATTAGTCGTTTATTCCCTGCTGAAAAGCTACGAGCAACTGCACCGCCGCGGACAGCCGTACGCGATCCGCTACGAGGACCGATTGCTGGACGAGGCCATGTTTGGCGCCGACTACCTAGTGCGGATGAAGGATCCGGCAGGCTCGTTCTACCGCTCCGTTTCTTCGGAGGAGGTGCACCAGAGCCGGAGGGACGGAAGGTGGCGGGGGAGATGAAGGCTTTCGGGATTTTCAATTCCCCGGAGAAGCGATCGGGGATCGTGGAAAACGCAAAGAACGACCTGGAGTATGAGGTGAGCTATCGTTCGGGCGGCGGGGTCGCCATCGCGGCCCTTGCTATGGCCAGCACCTACCCGGTCTCTGGTGAATTTCACCGCGCCGACTACCTCAAAGCGGCGGAAGACGCATTCGACTACCTGGAGAAAAACAACCCTCGCCTGACCAACGACGGCAAAGAAAACATAGTGGATGATTACTGCGCGCTCGCTGCGGCAACGGAACTCTTCCGTGCTACACACAACCCGCGTTACAAAGCGGCCGCCGACAGCCGCGCACACAGCCTGATGTCGCGCCTGGTCAGCAGCGACGACTATAAAAATTACTGGCGCGCCGACGATGGCACCCGGCCATTCTTCCACGCCTCGGATGCCGGATTTCCCGCCGTGAGCCTGCTCTACTATGCGGAAATTGCCGACGCGGATACGCGGCGCGAGGTGCTGCAAGCAGCACGTAAATCGCTGGAATTCCAGCTGGCACTGGACCGCGAGGTGAACAACCCCTTCGATTACGCCCGCCAGCTGGTGCAGGATAAAACGGGAGCGCGCCGCACCAGCTTCTTTTTCCCGCACAACTCTGACGCCGCTCCCTGGTGGCAGGGAGAGAACGCGCGGCTGGCATCGTTGGCCGCGGCGGCCACCCTGGCTTCAACGCATTTCCCGCAGGATGCGGCATTCCAGGGGCGGCTGCAAGCTTTCGCCGCCAACCAGCTTAACTGGATATTGGGGCTGAACCCGTTCGATTCCTGCATGCTGAACGGTGTGGGCCATAACAATCCGCAGTACATGTTTTTTGATTCCTGGGAGTTCACCAACGCACCGGGCGGAATTTCCAACGGCATCACCAGCGGGTTCAAGGATGAGGAAGGCATTGACTACGAGCTGACCTGGCGGCAGACCGGGGCTGACAACGACTGGCGCTGGACCGAGCAGTGGCTGCCGCACGCCGCCTGGTACCTGCTCGCAGTTTCGGCGCAGGTGGGGGAGGCGCAGTGACGCCAACTACAACCATCGCCGCGTGATGTACATCACTGACCAGCGAACCACGTTCCCGTAAAAACATGGGAGCGCATGGCGGGTGTGGGCAAAATCGGCACCATAATTCTGTTGCTGGTCCTTTGTGCGCCCGCAGCCGCGCGGCTGTCGCGGCATTCCGTTTCCGGGCGGTTCAGCCTTTCGGGGTGGCTGATGAGCGTTTGTCACCACCGCCAGCCCTCGCGGGGCACCCATCGCCGCAGTTCTCACCGTCCCGAAGAACCCCTGAACGCGTTGCTTGAACAGCAGCGCCGGAGCGAATTGAGCTGCGGCGCGACCTGCTCGGCAGCCCCGGCGCACAGTCGGTTCGTGATTCCTGCTTTCATCCTTCCTCTTGTAGTCGGCGAAAAGGCTGGCGCCATGATTGATCCCGCCTTTCTCTGTACGTTCCTGATCTGATTTCAGTTTTGCCTCTGGTCGCACGCGACGGGCTTTGCCGCCGCACCATAATAATTCGGTTTCATGCAAAAACCATTTTACGGAGCCAGATATGAATTCTCTGAACCATGATTCGAATGAAGCACCCGAGGTGACCTCCAAGGTTGTGCAACGCACCAGGCTGTTGGAAGGCCTGAACGGCATAGCGTATCCCATCGAGCGGGAAGCAGGGTCCATCCTGCTCTGCGAAGGCGAAAGCGGGGGCATCTTCCTGCTCTGCCGTGGCAAGGCGCGCCTGACCATGTATTCGCGAACCGGGGAGAAGCTGGCCTTTCGCACGGTGGGTCCGGGATACCTGATCGGATTGCCGGCCAGCATGCGCCAGCAACCGTACAATTTCACGGCGGAGTTGCTGGAGGATTCACAAGTGGCTTTTATCCGCAACCAGGACATCCCCACGCTGCTGCGGCGGCGCAGCGACCTGTGCTTCCGGGTGGTGCAGACACTAAGTCACGAGCTCAGGCGGTTGCAGCGGGCGGCCGTCCCGCCGGGCCCCCGGGTGCGCAGGGCAGCCCTGAAAGTGCTGGAAACGCCGGCATGGAGCCCTGCCAACAACAACGGTACGGTGAACTGACTCCGGCCTGCACCGCGCAGGCTGGAGCCAGCGAACAAATTAGGGGATCGCAGTCAGCTTTTTGGGCACGTTGTAGCCTTCGATCCTCAGCGCCGGAGCCGAACCGCCCAACTGCGAGGCCGCAAAATGGGCTTCGAGGGTGCGCGATTGGTGCGGGAACAACGTGATGTCATTGTCGTCGTAGGTGATGGGCAGAAGTTCATCCCCATCCAAGCCCTTGGTGACTTCCGCCCGGATGAAGAACGCAATTCGGCGGGAGTTGTTGGTGAGCGTGATTTTGGCGGTACGCTGGTCGGTCCCGGTCGAGGTCACGCTTACCCCTAGGGGCGTGGATGGCATTTTGTTCAGCGCGGTCAGATCGGCCCACTTCACCAGTTTGGTGACGAACTGGTCGTCGTTGCTGGGGGGCCCCAGGTCATCGTCGGTAGTGGATTCCCAATAAACATTCTCGGCCAGTTGGTTCCCGTCAGCGCCGGTCAGGTCGCAGCGCACAAAATAGGCTGAGCTGAGGCCAGCGATGCGTGGGATTTCCAGCGCCGTCACGGAAGAATAGGCAGGCACATTGATACTGCCTGCTTCCTTCACCAACTTGCGGGTTCCGTCAATGTTATAGAAGGCGACCGTAGCCTTCACATTCTCTAAAGGTTGGCTGGTCTGATTGACCGCATAGACATGCGCGGTAGAGCGGTCGCCGGGAGCGTAGTAGTCCCACACTATGCTGACCGGCTGCATCGCTTTCTTGGCACCGAAATAGCCTCCGCCCTGCTTAAAATAGTAGTCGAACAAATGTCCGAAGAAAGAGGGCCAGGGATTGGCCATCATCCAGTGCATCACCATCTTGCGGTTTGACCAGTGCGTTGCGTACGTCTCGTATTGCGAGCGGACGTCCTCGTAGTATGCCGCCTGCGCCTTCTTCTCTAAATCCTCTAAATTGTCGGAGGGCCCATAGCGGTGGTCGAGGGCACGGCGGATATTAGCCAGAGTGCTATTACCGTCCTCGTTCCCGCCGGCATGGAAGAACCAGTACTCGTTGGGTGGCCAGAGCTTGTCCGAGGGAATAAATTTCTTCAGACTGTCGAGAGGAGGGATGGTTTCATTGTCGCCTTCCTCGGCGGACGATCCGCGCGCCGGACCGTATTTGTCGCTGAACCAGTAATAGGGAGGCCGCCACACGTACGGCCCAAGCATGTGAATGCCGCTCCAGAAGCGGTTGCGCTCCGCTACCGTGTCCACTATGGCGTCCTGCCAGTGCAGTTCCTTTTCGATCTGGTGATAGTCATTGAGCACCGGATCGGGAGGCAGGCCGTCGCTGCCGTTGGCCCACATCACCACCGAAGGATGAGAGCGCAGCTCATAGAGGCGGGCGCGCAAGCTGGCTCGCGCCACCCACTGGTCTTCGGCGCTCCAGGTATTCCAGTGCTCCCACTGCATGCAGCACATCCAGCCCAGCATGATGGGGACGCCTTCGCGATCGGCGCGCTCGATCATGGTGTCGTCGGCGATTTTCAGCTCCCAGCGCACCAGGTTGAGGCCCAGGTCCTTGATGTAGAGCATCATGGCGGCATCACGTGCCGGGTCATTCTTGAACAGCAGGTCGGGAGAGTAGGCGCCGCCACGTATCAGGTAGTCGCGCCCGTTGATCTGCATGTAGAAGTTGCCGCCGCCGCTGCCGATGTTGGGGAAGCTGTTGTCATTATCGCGGCGCTGCGTGATCTGGCGGATGCCGAAGTCAATGCCCTGCTCGTCGGAAGTGCTGCCGTTCACGGTGAAATCGAGCTTCAGGTGGTAAAGGTTGGGCTTGCCCCAGCGGTAGGGCCACCACAGGTCAGGATCGGGGACGGAGAGCTGCGCCACCTCTTGCGGCGTGAAGGACACTTCCGTTGTCCCCGTCGGCACCAGCGAGACCGGCTTCTCAAAGGTGATGGTCTGCTTGCCACTCCGGGTAATTTCTCCGCGCAGCACGCCGGAAACGTGCTTATCACTATGGTTGGTGAGATCGCAGTAAACAGTGAGCGCGGCCGGGGTGGTGGCGGGCAGCGGCAGGTCCGTTCTCACATAAGGATGGCGGATGGTGACGGCACCGGTGGCGCTGAGTAACACGCGCTTCCAGACACCGGCATTGCGGTCAGGAACGAACGGAATATTGATGTGGTGGGCGGGGTCGTGATAACCGATGTACTTCCAGTTAATCCAGTCCAGCCAGCTATCGGCTAGTTCGACAGGATGATTCCCCACCACAACACCTTCCTCGTTCAGCAGGCCTCTTTCCGGGGTAACTTTGACGGCCAGGACATTCTCACTGCCGGACTGGATTTCATTGCTCACGTCGAACTCGAAGCGGTTATACATGCCGGCCACCTGCGAGTTGTTGGCGATCTTGTGGCCATTGAGCCAGACGTCAGCACGGTAGTTGATGCCCTTGAAGATAAGCGTGTAAACCTGCCGGCCCGCCGGCGCGGTGAAGGTAGTGCGATACCACCAGTCCTGCTTCCACAGGTCGCCCGGCTGGGTGAGATTCATGCCGTAGTAAAGGTCTTTGTACACGCCGTTATCTTCCAGCACCTGCAACACGGTGGCCGGCATGTGCCGGACGGCATACCACTTTGAGGCGTCAAAACCAGGCTGCGAGACTTGCGCCTCACCGCCGGTAACATTCTGGGCGGAAGCCATGCGCCAGCCGGTGGCAAGTTCCGTCACATCGGAAGATTGGGCGGCAAACCCGGGTAAGGCGAATAAAGCCAGCAGAAGGGCGAGGGCGAAGTTTCGTTTCATTTCTTTTGACCACCAGAATGAATTGTTCGAAACAGAACGAAACTACTCTAGGCTCGCCGGGGCGCAGGCGCAAGTGTGTTGCTGTTCTTGCACCAAGGATGCAAGAGTTTTCGGGATGTCCCCCAACCAATAAAGAAAAAGGCCGCGCCCTGGGCGCGGCCTGGATCGCGGAGAAATAACCGCCGTTTAGCGCTGCGGCTTCGCGGGAGTTTTTACTCCGGTTGGACGCGGGGCGGAAGGCAATCCACCCGTGGTTGGCGCTGCCGGCGGAGCAGCCACGCCCGAGACCGTGTTGTACTGCTCCACGATGGCCTTGGTCAGGTCAGTGGAAGCACCCGCCCACAGCACGGGGCTGTTCTGGTTGGAAACGTCGAGCACCAGCGCGTAACCGTTGCCCTTGGCGTATTTGTCCAACACCTGCATCATCTTCTGGCCAATGCGTTGCAGAACATCGTTCTGCTGGCCCTGGAAATCGGTTTGGGCATCCTCCAGGTTGCGCTGCAGCTCTTTCTGTTTGGTTTCAATGCTGCGGACCAGGTTCGCGCGGGCCACGTCGTTGAGCTTGTCGCCTTGGGTGTTGAGCTGCTTTTTGAGGTTATCCACCTCGTCGTTCATGCCCTTGAGCTCGGCCTGCTTGGGCTCGAACTTTTTGGAGAGCGCCTGGAAATCGCGCTGGCCCTCATTGCTGGCCAGGATTGCCTGCTGCATGTTGATGATGCCGATCTTTCCGACCGGCGATGCGGCGGTGGCGGGAATGGACGGGGCGTCGGCCGCTGGTTTAGGAGCAGCGCTGCTGCTTTGACCCAGTGCCATCACCGACAGAACTACTACCGCCAGTGTGAAAGGTGCGAACTTGCTGTTCATTGGTAGGTTTGAACTCCTTGGAAGTCGTTTCCGGGAACGCGTCGAAAAGGCAGATTATCAATGGAGAGGATTTCATCCCGTCTGCTCACGCCGAAATGTCCGTTGTTTTGAACTCGGCAACCAACTGAGGTTTTCCCGGCCTTTGTGCGTCTCATTATAGGGTCAGGTTTGTCCAGCGTCAAACAGCTGCTTAGAAGGTAGTCGCCACGGTGAAGCGGAAGGTTTTACGCGGTTCGCGCAGCAGGTAGCCCGGCGAAAAGCCCAGAAAATTAACGCCCGAAACCGCTTGCTGGTAGGTGAAGTCGCCGGCGCCGCCCTTGGGGAACATGTTGCGGGTGATGGGGTTGGGAGTACCAGAGAATTCATTCAAGCGCAAAGCATTGTAGGCCCAGTAAATGCGAAACGGGGCGTTGATGATGGGCATCATGACCTGCAATTCCAGACCGGTGGATAGGCGGGGAATGAAGTTGGTCCCAGACAGCACCTTGAGATTCTGCGAGTACTGGAAGTTCTGGCCGCCCGTGCACTGGAAGGCGGAGTTCAGCAGGGGGCAGCCAAAGGTGGAACCATTCAATAATGCCAGCTCCTGGGGAGCCAGTTTCAGCTGCGACGGCCGGGAGATGCCGTCAAAGCCAAGGTCCGCGAAGGGCGCCAGCACTACGGGACCAACAATGGGAATGCGGTACTCGAGGTTGCTGACCAGGCTGGTATCGCCCCCGGGAAACACGATCTGATTCACCGGTACAGGCACAGTGACGTTGCCATAGCGCGGGTTGGCGGGGTTTCGGGGGACCGGCGAGCCGTCGGGGTTCACCAGCGGAATGTTGACCGTAGTGGGCAGGAACGTGACCGGCGAAATCGAGCGAATGTCGAAGCCGCGCAGGTCCTGCTCGCCCCCCATGTAGAAGCGCTGGAAGGGCGGCGCCACCAGACCGCCGAAGCCGCTCAGAAACGCCCCCTGGAGGTTGACCCCTATCACGTTCCGGTGGTGGTTCACTGGGATAAATTGCTTGTAGTTGATGATGGGCTGAAAAGAGTTTACGGTGCCTCCCAGTCCGGAAATCGCCGCGGCCAGGTAGATTGAATGCCCGCCAGTGGGGCGGGTGGGGTTGTTGATGGTATTAATGGAGAAGTTGGGCAGGATCTTGCTGGTCACAATGCCATGCAATGCGTTCGGCCCCGAGAAACCGCGGAATGCCAGATTCTCGAACAGAGCAGTCGACGCGTCGCTGAAAGTCTGGATGGTCGAGGTATCCCAGGAATAGGTGATGCCGACACGTTTAAAAGAGCGGCGCAGAGGGTAGCTGGCTGAGAGCGTAAAGCCGGTATCGTTCTGGGTGAAATTCTGCAGGTTGGCCAGGAAACTTTGGGGCAGGTTCAGCTTCTGCCCGGTCAGCAGCTCCTCCTGCTTAGCCTGATCATAGTTGATTCGGTTGTTGAAAACAGTGAAGCCTACCTGCAGGGGGCGGTCAAACATGTAGGGCTGCGTAAAGCCAAACATCAAGCTGCGCATCAGGTTGCCGACACTGGCCTGCAACTGCAGGGTTTCGCCCAAACCCAGGAAGTTGTTGGTGGTATAGCTGAGGCCGACGAATGAGCCCTCCAGTCCGCTCACACCACCGGTCAGCTGGATGCTGTTCTTGCCCCTTTCTTTCACCTTCAGAGTGAGATCTACGGTTCCCGCCTCTTCATTGAGTTTGCGTTCTGTGGCCTCCTCCGGCTTGAGGGCCTCGAAATAGTCGAGCTGGTTGAGGCGAAGCAGGCTGAGCTCCCAAAGGCGCGTGTTGTACACCTGCCCTTCCTCAATGGCCAGTTCGCGGCGAATGACTTTGTCGCGGGTGGTGGTATTGCCCTGGAATTCAATGCGACGGACGTAGAAAGGCTTGCCTTCGTCCACATCAATGACCAGGTTGATGATTTTCTTGTCTTCGTTGATCTGGGTATCGGGGACCGAGGTGAAATTGATATACCCAAGTTCGCCGTAGGCCTTGCGCAGGTTTTCCAGGCCCTTGCGCACGTTATCCGTGTTGAAGATATCCCCGTCCTTCATAGGGAACAGGGAGCGCAAGGCTTTCTGATTGCGTACCGCCTTGTTGTGCTGGAAGGTGATGGAACCCAGGCGATAACGGTCGCCTTCCACGATGGGCATGGTTATATCCACAACCTTGCCCTGACCTTTCTGGATTAAAGGAATGTGGATAAGGGAGTGAGTGTCGCGCAGCTTGGTCTTGGGGTCCTCGACGATTGCCTTGAAATAACCCTTCTGCTGGTAAGCCATGCGCACGCGCTCGGCGTCTTCATTGAGCTTGCTGGCGTCGTAGGTCTTGGAAAATATGTTTTCCAAGAAAATGGAATGGGGTATGCCGATGGGCCGCAGGTTCTTCATGGCATAGCGCAGTTCGCGGCTCTTGAGCTTGTGGTTGCCCTCGAAACGGATGCGGCCCACCTTAACTTTGGGCCCTTCTTTGATCACGAAGGTGACGGAGACGGCGGCGGGGGGGATGGGCCGCACCTCAGTGCGCACGGTAGCGAACTGGCGACCATGCTCCGCCAACAGCTCTTTTATGACCACAGCAGCCTTGGTCACCCTGGTGGGATCGAACTGGCTCTCAACGGAAAGCCCCACCTTCCGTTCCTTAAAGCGGTCGAGCACGTCGCTCTGCGATACCGAACTAAGCCCCAGGTAATTCAGTTCGCGGATGGTCGGCTTTTCCTTGACGTAAACGTGGATGATCCAGCCCTTCTTTCCGGGCTCGCGCTCGAAGCGCAGGTCATCGAAGTAGCCGGTATTCCACAGGGAGTTGAAATCGCGCTCCAAGGCGGCCTGGTCATAAATGTCGCCCGCCCGGGTAAATATGTGCGCCCGGATAGTCTCACGGGGAATGCGGCGATTGCCGTGAATTACGATATCTTCGATGACGTTCTGCTGGGCAGAAGCGGGAAAGGCCAGCAGTCCCACAAAACACAAACAGGTCAGCAGCACAAGGAATGTTCTGAGACCGGTGCCTTGCCAAGCCCTCAGCCAGTTACACCAATGCCCTCGGCCGGCTTGCGTCTCAGATTTGAGTTCTCGGCAAGCGCACCCGGACAGCGCTGGCGCAGGACAGTTGTGGGAACTCAGAATGCGGCTACCTCAGTGGCCTGTAGTATGGAAAGGTGCCATTCTATACGGTCGAGCGTTGCTCAAGCAAAAAGCTCGGCCAGCAAGCAGCAGTCAGGGGTCGGGGAACAGTTTCCGTCCTCTCGTTGGTTCTCAACCCGCTCCTGCTGAAGAAGTTCTGCCGCAACGCTTTCCTAACAATTGTTGGGACCACCGGCTTTACATAGCTCATGAAGCAGCCGGTTCCACCTCGACCAGCGCGGAGTAAAAGGTGGCGCCCCCACCCATGTCGGTGAGGCGTTCGGAAGTAAGGACGTTGATGCTGCCGCCAGGGGAGAGCTTCGCCCAATAGAGGCGCGCCGAGACAGTGCCCGGGCGGACGGCGCCGTTCACCCGTGCCCGCAGGAAGGCTTCGCCACGGTCATTGAACACCCGCACCTGAGCGCCGTCTTGAATTCCGCGCGCCTTGGCGTCGGCGGCGCTCAACTCAAGCACGCCGGGATTTTCCATCTTCTGCAGCACGGGCAAATTGGCGAACGAGGAGTTAAGAAAATTGTCGGACTTGCGGGCCAGCAACTCCAGGGGAAATTGGCGAGCGCGCTCTGAGTGCCGGGACTCCTGCGGGGGTACGAAATTGGCCACGGGGTCCAAGCCGAGGTTGGCCAACTGCTCGCTATAGAACTCAGCCTTACCGCTGGGGGTGCCGAAGTTTCCTTCCGCAAAGGGAAGAAACGGGTTCTGTTCTGGCATTGCCTGTGTGGAGGCCTGGACGAGCCCAAGCCCTGTCCCTACACGAGCATCGTCCCGCCGAAGCCCCGCCTGCTGCTGGCCGTTGCCGAATTTCAAGCGAACGTGGCTTTCCCGCTCCAGGCGATGCCGGTCAATTCCCTGCAGCCAGGGATTGGGAGATTGCAGGGCCGCATCAATCATCTGGTCCGCCGATTGGCGGAAACATTCGTCCTCGAATCCCATGCGCTCGGCCAGGGCTCGGAAGGTCTCCACGTTAGAACGGCACTCGCCCAGCGGTTCAATCGCTTGATGTGAGACTTGCAGGTAATAGTGTCCGTAGGCGGTCTGCAGGTCCTTGTGTTCGAAAAATGTGGTGGCCGGCAACACGATATCGGCATAGTCGGTGGTATCGGTAAAGAACTGCTCGTGGACCACGGTGAACAGGTCGGGGCGAAGCAATCCGCGCACCACCTGGTTGTGGTTGGGCGCAACCGCGGCCGGATTGGAGTTGTACACGAAAAGCGCTTTGACGGGCGGCTCGTTCAGTTCCGTCAGCGCCTTGCCCAATTCCACCATGTTGACGGTGCGCGCCAGGTGGCCCAAGTCGCTCTTACGCATGAGGTCGGGACGCTGCAGGACTTCCTTATTGAGCTGGTAAGCCCCGGAAGTGGAGAGCTGCAGCCCACCGCCAATCTCCTTCCACGAACCCGTCAGGCAGGGCAGCATGCAGACGGCGCGCACTGACATGCCCCCGCGTTCGGAGCGTTGCACTCCATAATTCAGCCGAATGGCGGCGGGCCGGGTGGTGGCATACTCGCGCGCCAGTTTGAGGATGTCCTCGGCGGCAAGGCCCGTCCACTGCGCCACCCGTTGCGGCGGATACTCCTGCACCCTGGCCCGCAGCTGTTCAAATCCTACCGTGTAGCGCGCAACGTAGTCGGCGTCATACAAGCCTTGGTTGATGATGACGTGCATCATGCCGAGGGCCAGAGCGGCATCTGTCCCCAGGTTGATGGGCAAGTGCCAGTCGGCGCAACGCGCCGTGCGCGTGCGGTAAGGATCAATCACCACCAGCCTGGCGCCCTGGCGGCGCGCCTCTTCAACAAAAGGCCACAGGTGGACATTGTTCCCATGGATATTGGCGCCCCAGGCAATGATGTATTTAGAATGTCGGAACTGCTCCGGTTCAGTACCCAGCTTGATTCCGAGAACAGACTTCAAGCCTTCCTCTCCCGCGCTGGAACAAATGGTGCGCTCCAGTTGCGAAGCTCCCAGGCGATGGAAAAACCGCCGGTCCATGGAGCCGCCATTGAGCGCGCCCAAGGTGCCGCCGTAGCTGTAGGGCAGGATGGCTTCGCTGCCGAACTCGCGGCTAATCTGCCGGAACCGGCTCGCAATTTCATCCAGCGCTTCGTCCCAGGTAATGCGCTCAAAAGCGCTTTTCGCGCCGGCGCTATGGGTCGCCGCATTGGAATTCTGCATTCCCTTGGCTCCGACCCGCCGCATGGGATAGAGCACGCGCTCCGGGGAGTAAACCCGGTCCAAATATTTCGCTACCTTGGCGCAGAGGAACCCACGGGTAAAGGGATGGGCCGGATCTCCTTGCACCTTCACCGCTCTGCCGTCTTCCACGGTAATGAGAACCCCGCAGGCATCCGGACAATCGTGGGGACAGGCGGCATGGATCACGCGTTTCATGCTGATAGATTATTTCACCATCGGGAGATCGCGTCGCAGAGAAAATCCACTCAGGGTTGATCGGTGAGCAGCCGTTCGAACTCGGCAATCTGCACCCGGTTAGCCTCCTGCACTCCCGCGTAGCCGCTGCAGCTCAAGGAAAAAAAGTTGGGACCGGCGCTGAAGGTGAGCAAATACTGCGAACCATTATAGAAAGTAGCGGATGTAGTTGCTGAGGGGAGGCCTTTGCGGCGGGCGGAGAACTCGTCACGACGACCATTGGCGAAATCCATGAGCGCCTGAACCTGGTAGCGGTTGCCAATCTCGAACTGGCGCAACGGGCCGTTTCCGCTTTGTGATACACGAACCACAGTTGCCTCAGCCAGGGGAGCACAAAGCACGCCCTGCTGGTTGCGATTGCAGCCAGTGACTAAAAGGATGACCAGCAGAACAGGCGGAAGCCGGGCCGTAAGCACGGCAAGAATCATACGGCAAACAACAACTGTTTTACTTGATTTCCATTACCTCTTTTTCCTTGGCCTTGCTCATCTCTTCCATCTTCTTGATTTCATCATCGGTGAGGCGCTGGATCTCCTCCAGGGAGCGGCGCTCATCATCTTCGGTGATCTTCTTGTCTTTAAGCGCCTTCTTGATGAGTTCGTTGCCATCACGGCGGATGTTGCGCACGGCCGTGCGGTGTTCTTCCAGGATTTTGTGCAGATGTTTGACCATATCGCGGCGGCGTTCTTCCGTGAGCGCCGGCACGGGAACGCGAATGATCTTGCCGTCGTTCATGGGGTTCAGGCCAAGATCGCCGGCGCGAATAGCCTTTTCGATGTTACCCAGCGAACTGGGATCGAAGGGCTGGACGGTGATGAGCTGCGCCTCAGGGGCGTGCACCTGCGCGATTTGGTTGAGGGGCATGGCGGAACCGTAGTACTCCACCTGCACGCTGTCGAGCATATGAACGGAAGCGCGACCGGTACGCACCGCGGCCATCTCCCCGCGGAAATCGTCCACCGCCTTATCCATGCGTCCTTTCAGCGTGCCGTAGGCTTCTTTGAGCCCGGGAATCGCCGCCATGCTTGCTTGCGCCATCGTGTTCATCCTCGCTTGGAGATATAAACCGCAAATTATAAACCCTGAGGCATCCGGCCGACCCGACGCACGGTGATTAGAGAGCCGTAGATTGAATACCTTACGGGGAAACTGCCGTCGTGGAGGGCGCCCCCCCCGAGGTTGTGTCACCACGGTAATCAAGACTTTCCGCCGCGTCCAGGGTTATAACCCAGCGAACGTCGTACAAGAGGGGGAGGACCAAGCTATGACTCGATTTGGGAAAACCATGAGCGCGCTGTTGCTGGGCGCCTCGTTCGGGCTAAGCACGGCGGCAGTGGCGCAGAAGGCACCGGATGTGCGGCATGACCGCCGTGACCTGCGGCAGGATCGCACGGATCGGCGGCAGGATCGTCGTGACATCCGCCACGACCGGCGCGATGTGGCCCGGGACCGGGTACAGGTTCGCCGTGATCTGCGGAACGGAAACAACGCTGCAGCTCATGCGCAGATGCGCAACATCCGCGCCGACAAGCGCGACTTGCGGCACGACCGTCGTGACGTCCGCCATGACCGGCGCGATATCCGGCATGACCGCCGCGATTTGCGCCACGACCGCAGAGGCAATTAGGGCCGAACTCAGGGAAGGAAGAAGGGGCTGGTCAAGGCTCGACGAGGGAACGAGCCAGGGCTGGCCCCTTTGCTTGATCGAGGATCGATGATTTTAGATTGACGCTTTGCGCGTTGCCCGTGCGACCCCTCAACTTCGTTTCAAGAGCGCAGCGTTGAATCATTTGCCGATCGCCTGTTTGACCGCGGGCGGCAGCTGATTAACCCGGCTCAGGAACATGCTGGTCTTCCAGATGTACTCGTCGCTGGCCACCTTGCCCCAGGCGGGCATGCCGGTCCAGCGCACGCCGTGTTTGACGGCGTAAAAGATGTGCCACTCGGGGTCATCCAGGGGCTGGAGGATGAGTTGCGGCGCGGGCGGATAGAGGGCGCGCCCCACATCGCTCGGCTGCTTGGTCACGGTGCCATGGCAGAGGGCGCAATTCATGGTGTAAAACTTCATGCCGTCAATCAGGTTGGCATCGGTGGCAGGAATGGGGCTCTGCATGTGGGGAGCGTGCTTTTCCATGGAGGCGTCCATCGCGTGCGAGGCCAGCCAGGTTTCGGCAGGGCCGGGAGAATGGTCGGAGTTGGTATTGACGAAGCCGGTAAGCGTGTACGCCAGCCCGCCCACCACGATGATTAGGATTACGACAATCACGCCGAAGATAAAGTTGCGCATGCACCCTCCAAACGAACAGCATTCTCTACCAGAGTGCGGCTGGCTCCAAAGGTTACGTCAGTACGACTTCAGGCGGCGAGCCTCGCGAATCACATCGGCCACCTTGGGCAGGAAGTAGTCTTCCAGAGGTGGGGAAAAGGGCACCGGCGTGTCGCGGGAAGTGATGCGCACAATCGGCCCGTCGAGATCGTCGAAGGCTTCTTCATTGATGAGAGCGGCTACCTCGCCGGCTATGCCGCCAGTCCGCGTGTCCTCATGCAGGATGATGACCTTATTTGTGTGCCGGACGGTCGTGGCGATGGCCTCGCGGTCCAGGGGCAGCAGGGTGCGCAAGTCCACGACTTCCAATTCGATGCCTTCCTTGGCCAGAATCTCCGCCGCTTCCAAAGCCACGTGCAGCATGGCGGCATAGGTGATGATGCTGAGGTCGCGCCCCTGCCGCGCCACTCGCGCCTTGCCAATGGGCACGGTGTAGTCTTCTGCCGGCAGGTCCTCCTTAATGCGCCGATACAGGAATTTGTGCTCGAAAAAAATGACGGGGTTGTTGTCGCGAATGGCGGACTTAATCAGCCCCTTGGCATCGTAAGCCGTGCCCGGGCAGACCACTTTCAGACCGGGTGTGTGCACGAAATACATTTCCGGGTTCTGCGAATGGAATGGCCCACCGTGCACGCCGCCACCGCTCGGCCCCCGGATCACCACCGGAGCAGGCGCGCCCCAGCGGTAGTGCGCCTTGGCCAGCATGTTGGTGATCTGGTTGAAGGCGCAGCCAATGAAGTCCATGAACTGGAACTCGGCCACCGGACGCAGGCCGGTGAGCGAGGCGCCGAAGGCCGCGCCCACAATGGCTGACTCGGCGATGGGCGTGTCAACCACCCGCTCAGGCCCGAAACGCTCGATGAAGCCGTCGGTGACCTTAAAGGCGCCGCCGTAGATGCCGATGTCCTCACCCAGGCAGAAGACGCTGGGATCGCGTTCCATCTCCTCCCAGATGCCCTGGCGGATGCCTTCGAGATAGGAGGTGCTAGCCATAAATTCATTCGCCGCGAATTAACGCGGATCAAAGCAATAGGCAAAGGCTAAATGCTAAGCGCCAAATCCTGCTTTACCTCAGATGCACCGCCGCTTCGCCCTGCTTGGGCTTTCCTGAGCCTTTGCCCGAGCCTGCCTTGGGCACACCGTACTTCGGCTTGATCTCGTGGCAGCCGTCGCAATAAACATTTTGTGGGGTTTTCTCGGGGTCGGGCATGGGCGAGTTAACGGCAAACTCGCGGTCAGCCTCCAGTTCGCCGTCCACACCGGCGATGAGCTCTTCATTCTGCTTGGCGGTAAGCCATTTCCTTTCCAACAGAAACTTTTCAAGGCGGGCGATGGGGTCGCGCTTGCGCCAGTATTCGAATAGCGGCTTGGGCACGTACTCGGCTGCATCGTGGATGGCATGGCCTTTCATGCGCATCATCTTGGCCTCAATCAGGGTCGGGCCTTCGCCTCGGCGCGCGCGCTCGCAGGCATCGTGCACAACGTCATAGACCTGGCATGCGTCGGTGCCATCCACTATCGCACCGGGAATTCCATAGGCAATGGCGCGCTCGGCCAGATCTTTGACTCGGAACTGCATGTCGGAAGGCGTGGAGTAGCCCCAGAGGTTGTTCTCCACAATCAGCACCAGCCCCAGCTTCTGCACGGCGGCGAAGTTCAAGCCTTCGTAAGTCACGCCGGTGGACTGGCCGCCATCGCCGATGTAGGTCAACGCCGCAATGTTGCGTCCCTGCAGGCGCGCCCCCAGGGCCACGCCCGCCATCACCGGAATCAGGTCGCCCAGGGTGGAGATGGGTGCGCACACGTTGCGTTTCTGCTGGTCGCCGAAGTGGGAAGAAGCATCCTTGCCGAAGGTGGGCGAACCCGCCTTGGCCATGTACTGCATCATCACGTCTCGGGCGGAGAAACCGCGCACCAGCAGGGAACCCTGGTTGCGGATCATGGGCGCCAGCCAGTCCTCCGGGCACAGCGCGTAGGCGGAGGCGCAGGAGCAGGCTTCCTGGCCCAGGCCGAAATAGACGCCGCCCACCACCTTGCCCTGCTTATAGAGATTCTCCAGGGCCTGCTCCATTTTGCGGTTGAGCAGCATCCAGCGGTAGATCTCGAGGCACTGCCGGGGCGAGAGAGATTTCGATTCGCGAATGGGCGGAACCGGCGCGCTCAGGTCGCCGGTAACCTCGTAGCGCACGCCATCATCGCTTGCAACCTGGCGCACGGCGCAGTCAAAGCTCTCGAGGCGGTAGTCGGGGATGGTATAGCGGCGCTCCCCAGACAGGTTGCCGTTGCGGGCGGCGGATTTCGGCGCGCTTTTGAGCGGTCGCCGGCCATTCGCGCCCGCCTTTTTGGATGTGGAACTCTTCTTGGCCATGAAAGACAATTCTTGCGAATGTCATCCTGAGCGGAATGGCCGGATTCGCTTGCGAATCGGGCGATGGAGTCGAAGGACCTTGTGTTTGATTTTTGTGCAGACCAAACGCAAGGTCCCTCGACTCACCTTCGCCTCGCTACGCTGGGCTCAGGCTCGCTCGGGATGACATCAATAAAATATGGTCGCCTCTCGAAGCGAAAGCTTATGCCCGAAAGATCTCTTCTTCTCCGCGCAATTTGCGCAGCTCAGCCGGCGCTTGCATCGGTACCCCCACTTTGCGGCCCAGCAGCGCGTCCAACGTGTCCACCCACTGTACCTCGCTGGCGAAGACCTCGGCAAAATGGCCGGCTATGGTGCGAGCTGCCTCATCCAGGCTGATCTGCTTTCCGGTCTCCTGCGCCAGGGAGGTCACCGGCTTGCTAGCGATGCCGCAGGGCACGATGAGCTTGAAATAATCCAGGTCGGTGTTCACGTTCAGAGCGAAGCCGTGCGAGGTCACGCCGCGCGAGATGTGCACTCCGATGGCGGCGATCTTAGCCTGCTGCTCGCTGGTCTGGTGCCCGGTCTCGGAACCGGCCTGCACGGGGCGAAGCACCGTGCCTACACGTTCGTTGCTGGTCCACACGCCGGTGAGGCCCTTCACGCGCTCGCACCTGACCCCGAAATCGGCGCAGCTGCGGACCAGCACCTCTTCCAATCGTCGAACAAATTCCACCGCGCCGATGCGAGGCTGAAAACCGCGCAAATCAAAAATGGGATAGCCGACCAGCTGCCCCGGCCCGTGGAAGGTGATGTCGCCGCCGCGATCGCACTCGAAAAGCTCCACCCCTTTGCTCGCCAGCAGTTCGGGCGAGGCCAGCAGGTTTTCGCGGCGAGCATTGCGGCCCAGTGTGATGACCGGGGAGTGTTCCAGCAAAAGCAGAACGTCGCCCAGCTGGCCGGCTTTGCGCATCGCCACCAGCGATTGCTGCAGGCGGAGCCCGGTGGCGTAATCAACGGTGCCGAGTTGGACGACGGAGATCAAGGCTGCGCCCGGATTAACGCGGATTCAAAAACAATTTTATTCTTCCCACGCACTACCGGCCCTCATCAATTTCGATTGTAGTCAGCACGCTCAGCGGCTGAATGCTGACTGCTACTGCGTCACTCCGTGCAATCGCCGCTAAACGTTTATGGACAGGTTCTCCACGCTGCTGGCGGCATCGCCCATAGCCTCCGACAAGGTTGGATGCGGGTGAATGGTCCACATCAGATCCTTGGCCGTGGCCTCCAGTTCCATGGCCACGACTGACTCGGCGATCAAGTCGGTTGCTGACGGCCCAATGATGTGCACCCCCAGGATCTGCTCGTATTTGGCATCGGCGACAACCTTGATGAAGCCTTCGTGCTTGCCCACGATGCTGGCCTTGGAGTTGGCGGTGAAAGGGAACTTGCCAATCTTCACCTCGATGCCGCGCTCTTTGGCTTTGGCCTCGCTCAGGCCCACGCTGCCGATCTGCGGCTCGCAGTAGGTGCAGTTGGGAACTTTGAGCGGGTCCACCGGCTTGGCCGGCTTGCCCGCGATGGTGGCCACCGCCACAATGCCTTCCATCATGCCGGAGTGCGCCAACTGCGGCAGGCCCGCGACAATGTCGCCCACGGCATAGATGCCGGGCTCGCCCGTCTGCATCCACTCGTTCACCTTGATGAAGCCGCGCTCCACCTGCACCCGCGGCACCTTCTCCAGGCCCACGTTTTCGGTGTTGGGCTTGCGGCCCACCGCGATCAGAATCTTCTCCGCCTCCAGCTTCTGCTGTTTGCCGTCGGCGGTAAAGGTGACGGCCACGCCGGTTTTGGTTTTTTCTACCTTCTCCACTTTGGCGCCGGTGTGGAAGTTGATGCCGCGTTTGCGGTAAGCGCGAGCCAGTTCTTTGGAAATGTCCTCATCCTCCACCGGGACCATGCGGGGCAGCATCTCGAGAATGGTGACTTCGGCGTCAAAGGATCGGTAGATGGAGGCGAATTCCACGCCCACGGCGCCCGCTCCCACAATGATCAGCGACTTGGGAATATCTTTGATGGCGAGAATTTCGATGTTGGTAAGCACGCGCGAGTCGGGCTCCAGCCCAGGCAGCATGCGCGCCGAGGAGCCCGTGGCCACGATTATGTTCTTGACCTTTATGGACTTCTTCTCTCCGCCCTCGGCAGAGACCTCCACGCTGAAAACACCGTTCTGCGCCGGGCCGGTGAGGCGACCATAACCGGAGATGACGTCCACCTTGTTCTTGCGCATCAGGAATTCCAAGCCCTTGGTGTGCTTGGTAACGATTTTGTCTTTGCGCTGCTGAATGACCGGCCAATTGACCTTGGTCGCCCCGGCAAGTTCCAGGCCGAGTTCGTTGCTCGACTTGATGTGGTCGTAAACTTCGGCGTTGAACAGCAGCGCCTTGGTGGGAATGCAGCCCACCTGCAGGCAAGTGCCTCCCAGGCGCGCGTCTTTTTCGATCAGTGCGACGCTCAGGCCCCACTGGCCGGCGCGGATCGCGGCGGTGTAGCCGGCCGGGCCGCTGCCGATAATGGCAATGTCATAGGTCTTGTCAGGCAAAGGAGTGCTCCGTGCTAGTAAGGATTTCGTTCAGCCGCAAAACTAATGATTTTACGCCAGCGGATTAGATTGCGCGAAGCGCGCGTCGGGTGCACGCAGTGAAAAGCTAATTCGGAGGCACGGAGACACAGAGGAATTGACGATTGATGATTGACGATTACCAACCCCTTGGCGCCCTCGGCGTCTCGGGGTCGAGCGTTTCAATCGTAAATCTTCAATCGTCAATTATCTGACTTCGCTCATCAGGCCGAGCAGGTTGTTCTCCGAGTCGCGGAAAAACGTCATCCACAGCTCGTGATCGGGCATGCGGGCAATGAGGTGAGGGGCGTCTTCGAACTTGACGCCACGTTGGGATAGGGTCGCGTGCGCCTGCTGGATGTCGGCCACCTTGAAGTACAGGATGGACGAGGGATGGTCGAATTCCGGCTTCTCCGGCAGGGTGAGCATCAAGCGGATGCCACCACAGTCAAAAAAGGCCAGTTGGCCGGCAGTGAACAGCAGCTTGATGCCAAGTTGGTCGCGGTAGAAGGCCACCGCGCGGCCGGTGTCGTGCACGTTGATGGCGATTTGGCTGATCTGCGAGAGCCCGAAAGCGACGGCTGGGGTCATGGTGCGCTCCGGTTATAAGGGCTTGCGGCGCCCCTGAAACTTAGTTAGCATAGCTAACTATATTGATGGAAACGGAAAAAGGCAAGCGAATTTCCCAGCCCGCCGACCCGCTGGCCGTGGCCGACCGGCTGCACTCCGCCGCCATCCACCTGCTGCGGCGGGTGAGGGCGAGGGATACGGAAAGTGGGATTGGGCCGGCACAGCTTTCGGCGCTTTCGGTGCTGGTATTTGCCGGGCCGCGCTCGCTCGGGGAACTGGCGGCGGCGGAGCAGGTGCGCCCGCCCACCATGAGCCGCATTGTGGCCGGCCTGATGCGCGCCGCCCTGGTGCGGCGCCATGTGGCCAAAGAAGACCGGCGGCGGCTACGACTGGAGGCTACCGCCAAGGGAACCGATGTTCTGCAGGCCGCCCGCAAACGCCGGGTGGAAAGCCTGGCGGCGACGCTGCGCCACCTACCCACCGAAAAAGTAGAGCAACTGCGCCAGGCTGCGGAGTTGATGGATCAGCTCAGCCGGGAGATGTAGGGCCGTTTCGAATCCGTGTTCATCCGGGGTGATCCGCGGCGAAAGAAATAATAAAGACGCGCCGAAGCGCGCCCGGACAGGCGAGGGCGCCTGTCCCCACAACGAACTATAGGGACGAGGCAGAGCCCTGTCCCAAGACATTCAATTTCTACTGAAGCAGCGTCCCTTCTTCCTCTTCGTGCTCCTGGATGACGCAGGAGGCGGCCACCTTGTCGCCGGGCTCGAGCTGCAGCAGGCGCACGCCCTGAGTGGAGCGGCCGGCTTCGCGGATCTGCCGCGTGTCAATGCGGATGATCTTGCCGTAGTGGCTGATCAGCATGGCTTCCGATTCCTCGTTCACCAGCAGGATGGCCACTACTTTGCCATTGCGCGAGGTGGTCTTGACGTTGATGACGCCCTTGCCGCCGCGCGACTGCAGGCGGTATTCGTCTACCTGGGTGCGCTTGCCATAACCATTTTCGGTCATAGAAAGGATCAGGTTGGGGTGCTCTTCAGCAGGATCGGACTTCTTGCCCTTGGCTTCGGCCTTGCCGTTGCCCTTGGGAGCCGTAGCCTCTTCTACTTTCTGCTGAACCGTAGGCGTAACGGGCGCCTTGCCCGGCTTGGGAGTGACGGCCATGCCGACAATGTAGTCGTCCTTATCCAGGTCCATGCCGCGCACGCCGTAAGCGGGACGGCCCATGGGACGGACATCCTCTTCATCGAAGCGGATGGCCATGCCTTCGTGCGAGGCCAGGAAGATGATCTGGTTGCCGTCAGTCACATTGGCAGCCACCAACTCGTCGTCCTTATCAATGCCGATGGCGATGATGCCGCGCGACATCACATTGCTGAAGTCCTTGAGCGGCGTCTTTTTGACCGTGCCCTTGCGGGTGGCGAAGAAAACGTGCTTGCCCTCTTCCTCCAGGTCGCGGCATTCCAGCATGGCGCGCACGCTTTCGCCGGGCTGCAGCGCCACCAGGTTGCCGATGTGCTTGCCCTTGCCGGCGGCGCCCACGTCCGGCACCTCGTACACTTTCAGCCAGTAGACCCGGCCGGTGTTGGTGAAAATGAGAATGTAAGCGTGGGTAGAGGCAATGAACAAATGCTCGACAAAGTCCTCGTCCCGCGTCTTCATGCCGGTGCGCCCGGTCCCGCCGCGGCGCTGCTGGCGATAGGTGGTGATAGGGGTGCGCTTGAAATAGCCGGAATGACTCACCGTAACCACTACCTGCTCGTCGGCGATCAGGTCTTCGAGCTGGATTTCCGCGGTTTCGTCCTGAATTTCGGTGCGGCGCGCGTCCCCGTAGTTCTTCCTGACTTCCTCCAGTTCCTTCACGATCACGCCGCGCAGCTTCTTTTCCGAGGCGAGAATGGACTGATACTCGGCAATCTGCTCGCGGACCAGCTTCAACTCGCTGGTGATTTCGTCAATAGACAGCCGGGTCAAGCGGTGCAACTGCAATTCGAGGATGGCGTCCGCCTGCTTGGCGGTGAAGGGTTTCTCGGGATCCATCGCCGGACGGCGGCCGGTGGTGTTGATGTCAATCTTCTTGCCACCAAAGTAGGCGACCAAATTGTCGCGGGCCTCGCCACGGTTGGCGCTTCCGCGAATAATCGCGATCACGTTATCCAGGTGATCGAGCGCGACCTGGTAGCCTTCCAGAATGTGCTCGCGGTCCTGGGCACGGGCCAGCAGGTAGGCGGTGCGGCGGCGCACCACGTCCACCCGATGGTCAATGAAGTACTGGATAGCCTGGATCAGGCCCATTTCCCGGGGCTGGCCATTGACCACCGCCAGGAAGATCATGCTGAAGCTTTCCTGCATCTGGGTGTGCTTGAAAAGCTGGTTGAGCACGATCTGGGGCTCGGCGCCGCGCTTGAGTTCCACCACAATGCGCATGCCATCGCGATCGGACTCGTCGCGGATGTCGCCCACGTCGTCAATCACTTTGTTGTTGACCAGGTCGGCGATGCGCTCGATCAGTCGCGCCTTGTTCACCTGGTAGGGAATTTCTGTGACGATGATGGCCTGGCGCTCTTTGCTAATGTTCTCGATAGCGGCGCGGGCGCGCATCATGAAGCGGCCGCGGCCGGTCTTGTAGGCCTCCTGAATGCCGTTGCGGCCGTGGATGATGCCGGCGGTGGGGAAGTCCGGACCTTTGACGAACTTGAGAATTTCGGGCAGCGGCGTGGCCGGGCTGTTCACCAGGGTAATGGTGGCGTCCACGATCTCAGTCAGATTGTGAGGCGGAATGTTGGTCGCCATGCCCACGGCAATTCCGTTGGCCCCGTTCACCAGCAGGTTAGGAATCTTGCTGGGCAGAACAGTCGGTTCCACGGTGGTGTCGTCGTAGTTCGGGACGAAATCCACCGTGTCTTTATCAATGTCGGCAACCAGGTCCTCTGCAATACGCGCCAGGCGGCACTCGGTGTACCGCATGGCGGCGGGAGGATCGCCATCCACGGAGCCGAAGTTCCCCTGTCCATCCACCAGCGGGTAGCGCAACGAAAAGGGCTGCGCCATGCGCACCAAAGCGTCATAGAGGGCGGCGTCGCCGTGCGGGTGGAAGCGGCCCATGCACTCGCCCACCACCTTGGCGCACTTCACGTGCTTGCGGTTGTGCAGCAAGCCCATGTCGTACATGTGGTAGAGCAGGCGGCGATGCACCGGCTTGAGCCCGTCTTTCACGTCGGGCAGGGCGCGGCCGATGATCACCGACATGGAATAGTCGAGATACGACCGCCGCATCTCGTCTTCAATGTTGATGGGCTGAATGTTCTGCGGCTGTCCGCCGCCAGCGCCACCATCACCCGGAGGCGGAGTCAGAGGAAGTTGGGGATTGTCATTGTCTGCCATAACTTTAGCTACCTAGCTGTCTGGCTCTCTAGCTGACTAGCACTCAGCATTCAACCCTGAAAGAGTCGTATGTGCCTGCACACAAGTTGTGGGATTGCGGTTGCCAATGGCCCACCGCACAATTGAGCTAAATGCTTGCATTTACAGGATGTTAGTCGGCCAACAGCTTACTTGAATTATAGCACGAGAGCAGGCCAGAACGAGCGGGAACAGGGGCCGGAAGAGTGGCAAATGAGGAACTTGTGCGAATGGCGATTGAAGATTTTCGAGCGATGATTGAAAGCCCACGAGAGCGGGCCGGCTGCTTGTAATTCGTCAGTCTTCAATCTCCAATCATCAATCCACCTTCAGGTCCGCCGCAGGCAGGAACTTGGGTGCCTTACGCACCTTCGTGGCCTGCTCGAACGCATAGGCAATCCGAATGAGGGTGGGCTCGCTCCAGGCCCGACCAAAGAACGAAATGCCCACCGGCAGGCCGAAGATGAATCCTGCGGGGACGGTGATGTCGGGATAACCGGCGACCGCCGCCGCGCTGGAACTCCCACCTCCGAAGGAGTCGCCGTCCACCAGGTCGGTAAGCCAAGCGGGGCCGCCGGTGGGGGCCACCAGCGCGTCCAGATGGTGCTGGTCCATGATGGCGTCAATGCCTTCCTTGCGCGTCAGCCGCTGTGCCTGCTCCAGCGCGTCCAGGTATTCCTTGCTGGTCAGCGGGCCCTTGGCCTGAGCCTGGACGAAAAGTTCCTGGCCAAAGTAAGGCATTTCCTGCTTGGCGTGGGCGTCGTTGAACTTGATGATCTCTTCCAGCGTGTGCACCGGAGCCTGCGGGCCCAGGCCGGCAAGATAGGCGTTCAGGTCGGCCTTGAATTCGTACAGCATGATCTCGTTTTCCTGCTTGTGCCACTTGCCCCAGGTGGGAATCTCGGCAGGGTCCACCAGGGTGGCGCCCTGGCGCTTCATCTCGGCCAGCGCCGCGTCCATGATGCGGTCCACCGCGGGATCGAAGCCGAAGGCCTTGCGCACCACGCCCAGGCGGGCGCCGCGTAAGCGTTTGCCATCGAGGAACCGCGTGTAGTCAGAATGCGCCTTGCCGCTGCTGGCGGCGGTGGCAGAATCATTTGCATCCACACCGGTCAGCGCTCCCAGAAGGGCGGCCGCGTCGGCCAGGGTGCGCGCCATGGGACCCGAAGTGTCCTGCGTATGCGAAATGGGCACAATACCGGCACGGCTGACCAGGCCCACAGTAGGCTTAATGCCCGCGACTCCGTTGGCATTGGCGGGGCAAACGATGGAGCCATCGGTTTCAGTCCCGATCGCAATAGCGCACAGGTTGGCAGAAACGGCCGCGCCGGAGCCCGAACTGGAGCCGCAGGGATTGCGATTGAGGGCATAGGGATTGTTGGTCTGCCCACCGCGCCCGCTCCAACCGCTGGTGGAGTGCGTGGAACGAAAATTCGCCCATTCGCTCAGGTTGGTTTTGCCCAGGATGACCGCTCCAGCCTCACGGAGCTTCTGCGCCACAAACGCATCGCGCGGCGGCACGGAGCCCTGCAGCGCCAGGGAGCCGGCGGTTGTCGTCATCCGGTCATAGGTGCCGATGTTGTCCTTGATCAGGACGGGTATGCCGTGCAGGGGCCCGCGTGGCCCTTTGGCCTTGCGCTCCAGGTCGAGTTGCTCGGAGATGGCCAAGGCATCAGGATTGACCTCAATGACGGAGTTGATGGTGCGCTTGTCTATGGCCTCGATGCGGGCCAGGTATTTCTCAGCCAGCGCACGAGCGGTCAATTTGCCCGAACTCATGCTTTGCTGCAGCTCGCGAACGGTTACCTCGTCCAACTCGAAGCTGGGAACCTCCGGGGCCGCACTCTGCGCCGCCTGCGCCAACGCCGGGGTTAGCGCCACGGCCACCCCGCCCATAACTGTGGATTGTAGAAACTGCCTGCGACTGGAAGCGGAGGGACTACCGTTCCGAGGTTTCAAGTGCTCTCCTGGTGGTTGGACTCAGACGGCAGAGAAACGTTACAGGGTATCAGATGGGCAGACTATCGGCGCCACACGTTCGAGCTTCGTATCAGGGCATGGCCTTCAGCCATGCCGATAGTAGGCTGCTAGAGTGAGTCGCCTTCAGGCGCTGCCGCTTGTGCAGCGGCTGAAGCCGGTTATTGCGGTAGCGCTATTTCGGCACGTCTGAAGACGTGCCCTGATGCGAATCTCGCGAATCGACCTAGGGCTCGGACCTGTTCACTCTTATTCTGCTTGCGTCTTCTTGGGGACTACCTGATTTTCGCCGAATAGGATACTCAATCCAGCCCATAGCGTTTGCGCTTTTCCAGAAGAGTCTTGCGGCTGATGCCCAGGATTTCAGCGGCGCGACCTTTCTTGCCGCGGGTGGCATCGAGCACTTCGGCGATGTAGGCCCGCTCCAGCTCTTCCAGGGTCATGCTCCTCGGGCTGCTCTGGAGCACGCGGTCCGGCAGGTCGGCAGGCGTGATTTCAGATCCCTGGCACTGCACCAGGGCGCGCTCCAGCAGGTTGCGCAGCTCGCGCACATTGCCGGGGTACTCATAGGTTTCGAGCAGAGCCCGGGCAGCCGAGGAGACCTTCAAGGTGGGGCGGCGATGGAGCTCAGTGAGCTGTGCAAGAAAATGTTCGATTAGCGGGCCGATATCTCTGCGCCGCTGGCGCAGCGGGGGCACCACGAGGGGAAGCACGTTAAGTCGGTAAAACAAATCCTGGCGGAAGGTGTGCTTCTCCACGGCTTGCTCCAGATCCGCGTTGGTGAGGGCGACAATGCGGGCGGCTAGCGTGATCGGCCGGGTGGCCCCGAGGCGCTCAAAGCGTCTCTCCTCCAGGAAGCGCAAAAGCTTAGCCTGCATGTTGGGAGTGAGGGTGGCCACTTCATCCAGCACCAGGGTGCCCGTTCCCGCCAGTTCGAGCCGACCGCGCTTCATCTGTACAGCCCCGGTAAAGGCGCCACGTTCGTAGCCGAACAGCTCGCTTTCCATCAGCTCGCGGGGCAGGCTGGCGCAATCAATCTTGACCAGAGGCTCGTCGCGTCCGGTGCCCAGGTAGTGAATCACGCAGGCCAGCAGTTCCTTGCCGACGCCACTCTCCCCGCGGATAAGCACGGTGGAGGTAGTGGCCGCAATGCGCCTGGCTTTTTCCAGCAGCTCAAGGGAGAGCGGGTCGGCGGCGATCCAGGAAGAGAGAATCTGCTCCGCCGGCGAAGCCGGCGCTTGAGCAGCGCCGGCCGAACTGCCCCCGGGCCCAGCTTGCTTGCGCTGCTGCTCAGCGTCGCTCATGGCGGCTCAAGCCTTCCTTCGTCGCGGGCGAACAGATTCCTCGGTGCTCTCGCGACGCGTCCGGCTGCGCCTGGCCGTCAACTCCGCCGGTTCCAGGCGCCGGGCCGCTTTCCACAACCGCTCCAGGTCGTAATACTTGCGTGCTTTCTGCGAGAAAACGTGCACCACGAAATCCACGTAGTCGAGCAGCACCCACTCTGCCTGCTTGTAGCCTTCGACATGCACGGGGTGCAACCCGACCTTTTCCAGCCGCTGCTCCACTTCATCGGAAATGGCCTGGACCTGCCGCGGGTTGGTTCCGCTACACACTACGAAATAGTCCGTGAAGGCGCCGGAACCCTTCTCCATTTCCAGGATGGCGACGTCTTCCGCTTTCTTTTCGACGCAAGCGCCGAGGGCTTGCGAGACCTGTTGCCTGAGATTGTTTTTCTTCGCCATAGTAAACCGATGAACCCATGCTCTTGCTGGCTTTTACTGCTGGCTCTTAGCTCTAGCCCTTAGCTTGAATCTCTACGACTCTGAGAGCCAAAAACGGCTAAGCGCAAAATGACCAACATCTAACGACCAACAACTGCATTCTCCAATCCAGCTTCCGCTGCCTGCGCGTCGCGGTATAGCCGCATTTTCTTGATGTATTCCGCGACCGGTTCGGGCACAAAGCGCGATAGCGAGCGCCCGTTTACGGCGGCGGCCCGAATCTGGGTAGAGGAAACCGGCACGTTCACGCCCTCTAGGAAATGTATGTGCGCCCGGCCCAGCACCAACTCGCCCTGCGCCGGCTGCTTGCGAAAGGCCTGGCTCACCGCCTGCTTGGGGCGGATGCTTTCCGGCAGCGCCTCCGCCACCTGGGCCAGGCTGTGCCCGGGCCGGCTGCCCACGATAAATTCGGCTTCCCCGAGCAGCGCCTCCGCTTCCTTCCACTGTGCGATCTTCAGGAACGCGTCAATGCCGACGATGAAAAACAGGCGATCGCTCTTGCCCAGGGTACGCTTGAAACGGCGCACCGTATCAATCGAATAGTTTGTCCCTGGCCCGGCATGGTGCATGTGGCCGGAGCGCGCCGCCTTGGCTCCTTTGCGGAAGCGCGGCATCTCGACTACCTCTCCGGGATCGCCGGCCGGGTTTCCATGCGGCGCTTCCAGCCGTGAAGGGAAGAACGCCTTCTGGTCCAGAGTGGCCAGGGCCAGCATGGCATAGCGATCTTCGAACGCGGCCAGGGGCTGCCCGGAACGCAGCGGGGGCACGTTGGCCGGCACGAAGTGGATTTGCTTCAGGTCGAAGCGCTGCTGGGCCGCTTGGGCCAGGGCGAGATGACCTTTGTGCACGGGATCGAAGGTACCGCCGAATAGGGCGATATTCATGAACTGCGTTCGGTTCTCAGCAGTAGTTTCGCGTTAAACGGCAAAGGTTGCAAGGGGGCAAGCCCGAATGTTACTCGCCCGTGCGGCCTAGCATTAGTCGGCGAGGGCTTCGGCCTCACGTTGCCGCAATTCTTCCAGGCGACGAGACATGGCCAGCTTGAGCTGCTCGACTCCTTCCCCGGTAGCCGCAGATATTGGATAAAGCTCCAGCCCCTGCTTTTTGGCGTAGCGGCGCAGCTTGGAGAGCTTCTCCTTGTTTGCAATGTCCATTTTGGAGGCCGCCAGCAGCACGGGCTTTTCCTCCAGGTGGGCGCCAAAGCTCTTCAGTTCGCCGGCGATGACCTCAAGGTCGTGCAGCGGGTCGGGACGGCCGCTCGAATCGGAAACATCTACGAGGTGCACCAGCAGCCGGGTGCGCTCAATGTGGCGCAGGAACTGAGTCCCTAGCCCCGCACCGGTGTGGGCTCCTTCGATCAGGCCGGGGATGTCGGCCACCACGAAGCTGACTTGGTCGGGATCGCCCAGGTTGCCGACCGCCACCACGCCCAGGTTGGGCTGCAGGGTGGTAAAGGGGTAGTCCGCAATTTTTGGGCGCGCCGCCGAAATACGCGAGATCAATGTGGATTTGCCGACGTTGGGATAACCGACCAGGCCGACATCGGCCAGCAGCTTGAGCTCCAACCGGTAGGCACGCTCCTCGCCGGGACGGCCTGGCTCGCATTCGCGGGGCGCCTGGTGGGTGGAAGTGGCAAAGCGGGCATTGCCGCGGCCGCCGCGCCCGCCGCGGGCGATGACCACCCGCTCGTCAGGGTGGGAAAAATCGTGCAGGCGCTCGCCGGTTTCGTCGTCATAGACGATGGTGCCCACCGGGACCTTGAGCACCACGTCAGCGCCGTCGCGCCCTTTGCGGTTGGCACCTTCGCCGTGACGGCCGCGCTCCGCGTTGTACTCGGGATTAAAGCGGAAGTGCACCAGGGTGTTGTGGCGTTCGCTGGATTCCATCACGACGTCGCCACCCTTGCCGCCGTCGCCGCCGGAAGGACCGCCACGGGGCACGAACTTCTCGCGGCGGAAGGCCATGCAGCCGTTACCGCCGTCGCCCGCTTTCACCCGGATTTTTGCTTCATCTATGAACATTGAGCTCTCAGCCGAGGCAAAAAACGAAAGGCCTCGTATGCTGCACGAGGCCGGAACGAAATCGAATTGAAATTCAAATTTCTCGGCGTACTCTGCGTCTCGACGCGGGAATCAGGATTTGGGGACAGGCTCGACCATCACAAACTTGCCCATGGACCCCTTATTGACGAACTTCAGCCGGCCCGTGATCTTGGCGAACAGGGTGTCATCCTTGCCGCGGCCCACATTCAGGCCCGGCTTCACCCGCGTGCCCCGCTGGCGAACAATGATGGTTCCGCCGGGGACCACCTGGCCTCCGAAAGCTTTAAATCCCAGCCGCTGCGCATTCGAATCGCGGCCATTGCGTGAACTGCCTAATCCCTTTTTGTGGGCCATAAAAGCTCCTTGGCTGTTGGCTTTTGGCTGCTAGCTTCAGCTAACTAGCTTTCCAGCTGCCTGGCTGGTTCTCTCTGAGTTCGATTACTTCTTCTTTTTCCGCGCAGCGCTGGCTTTCCCTTTTGGCGCGGCGCTCTTCTTGGTTTTGGCCTTTTTTGCCGGGCTAGCCGCCTTGGCCTGGGGCTGTGCGCTTTCGGTCTCCGTGCCGGCTTCTGCCGCCGCTTTTTTGGGCTTGGCCTTGCGTTCCGGCTCTTCCGGGGCCGTAAACCGCTGGCCGTCGAAGGCAATCTCGGTGATGCGCACAGCAGTGTAGGGCTGACGGTGCCCATACATCTTCTTGTACTGCTTCTTGCGCTTGTAGTGGAAGACCAGCACTTTATCGGAGCGGCCGTCTCCCAGCACGCGGCCGGTGACGCTGGCTTGCGATTGGGGCCTGCTGGCTTGGCCCTCCCCGCCGGACACCAGCAGTACCTCAGAGAACTGCACGTTGCCGTCCTGGCGTTGCTCATCGGCCAGCTTTTCCACCCGGATCACATCGCCGGGCGCTACGCGGTATTGTTTTCCCCCGGCACGAATGACTGCGTACATGATGCCTCTCTCGGTTTCGACTCCCAGGCGCAGTTCAGCGCGTTGGGATAAGGTGCGCTTTTGCTTGCTATGTTCCGTGCTGCGGCCTGCGGGCGGCAGCTCGCCCCAGAACGGGGCGGCAGATACAGGCAAACCTAGTTATTTTAGCGTTTGCGCGCGGACAGCGTCAAACCTGCACTCCTGATTGCTGCGCGGAAGTATCCGACGTGCCCTATGCCGACGGTATCAGTCAGGGACGGGTCACGACCTGGTCGGGGGCGGAAGGCAGGACAAATTTGACGCCGCGCTCCTGGTTGGCTCGCAAGGTAGCGGAGAGATCAAGGTCCGCGAGCAGGACCTTCTGCGTCCAGTAGCCGTTCGTCCAGAAAGAGCCGGAAGCATACAGCGCAGGGCCGATAATGGAGTAACTGGACACTTCCTGCCGATGCCCGTCGCGAAAGACCAGCACGGCAGGAGGAAGCTCAGGCCGTTGCTGGCCTGGGGACTGGGCGGACCCGGCCAGCGGCTGGTTTACCTGGCTGTCGGTCAGGCGCACAAAGTGGTCACCCTGCAACTCGATAAGCAGCGGATTGATGGGCTTGGTTTCCTGAATGGGAGTTGCCTGTTGAACCACCGTGGGAGCCGCAGGTTGCTGAACGACCTCCTGCTCTCTCTCCTGGGAATAGTAACCGTCATCCCACCAGAAGGCAGAACTCCCGAAAGGAGAAAGAAAGCGGTTCCGGTGAAAGCCGCGATGATGGAAGCCGCCCACGATGCCAGGCCGAACTGGCCTGGAGCCGAAACCATGCCCGGCGCCTGACCCGGCATGTCCCGTAGCCCCGCTGACGTGGGCGCCGCCGGCAACACCCAAGCCCCCGGTAGGGATTTGGGCCAGTAATGCGGAGGTCGCCAACAAAAGGGCCGCCATCAAAAGACACCGCGTCGGGTTTTTCATGGTGTGCCTCAGCTACTCGCCCTTCACCGAAGCGGGAATGACGAAATCCACGCCACGGTCGTCATTAGCCTTCACTGTGGCCGGCAAATCAAGTTGCGAAAGCGGAACTTTGCGCGGGTGCCCTGGCGTAAAGTCGTAAAGCATATCGCCGACGATGGCGTAATTCTGAACTTGCAGCTGATGGCCATCGCGGAACACCAATACGCTGGGATCCTGGGGCTGCGCCGGTTGGCTGCTCGCGGTCGAATTGACTTGGGCAGCCGCGGTATCATCCGCAGGCGCTGAGGCAGCTACCGGCGCGGGCTCAGGGTTCCCCACCGCAACGTCAGTCATATCTCCCGGGGTACGGCGCTCAAAAATCGTGGGGCCAGGAACCACAGCCTCGTCGTCGCCTCCCTCATCCGCCTGGTCCGGCGCAACCTCATACATCGGGGACGGGTCCACAACCACCGGCACGGGGACATAAACCGGATAAGCACCCACGAAAAGATTATTGTGATGGCGGTGATGGAAGCCGTTGCTTGAGTCCACGTTTTGCGAACCTGGAGTACGCAGCATGGGCGGCACTCCGATGGGAGTGGGCGTGGGAAATCCGGGAGCAGGCGCAGGGGAGACGCCGATGGGGGTCGGCATGACGCGATGGTGTCCCAAGGGCCGGCCGGGCACAACTGAGGACTTGCTGGTGCCCTGCTGGCCATCAGGAGCAGGCATGCCGCGAACCTGAGCTGGGGAAAACGGCGCCAGAAGCGCCATTGCCAGCACCGCCGCCGCGCACGTCATCAGCCGCCGCATAGCTAAATCATACCCCTTGATTCAGATGCCCCAAAGACCTGATTGACTCGCCTATATTGCCGATCCCGGCGGGCCTGGGAAGACCCCGTGTTTTGTGGCGGTTGGCACCGGCGAGAGATTGCGAAAATAGCCGCCCAGCCGGATTCACATCCGCCCGATGCGGCCCAGGGAGGTCACGCTCCAAACGATATAGGCGGCAAGCAGGCCGACGACGATGCCCAGCACAATCTGGCGCTGGCGGGTTTCCAGCAGATCAGCGAGCACGCCGGCAATAAAGACAAACAGGATGGGCATGGCCACCAACTCAAATCCCTGCCCGGGCTGGTGGGGTGTGATCAAGCCGAGAAATAGAAAGATCGCGGTGACAACCAGTGGGGCGGCATTCCCGAAATAGCGGGCGCGCCGCCAGGCGAAGAACGTAATCAACGTCCCGGGAACGAAAATAACCAGAGCCGGGCTGGTGCGCACCAACCGGACCAGCAGGTCCCTGTAGCCGAAGGGCACGTTCAAGGCCCCCCAGGTTACATCCCAGAAGGCGGCCCGGTGCAGGCCCGCACTTAATGCCGCAAAACTGAAGGAATAGGCTGCCCACAAGATCACGAAAGCAATCACGCCGCTGGCGGCAAAAATAGCCAGCGCGGCGGCTCGCCGTCCCGGCGCCAGATAAAGCAGGAAGCCCAGGGCCATCGGCAACACTACCCACAGCGAAAACTGTGAGCCAATAGCCAGCGCCAGCGACAAACTCAGCAGCACGATGCGGCGCCAGTTCCACAGCACTCGCCGGGGCGCGTAGAGGGTATGGGCCACGGCGATGGAAGTAAAAATGGCGCCAAAAGCTCCCCAAGCAGCGGTCACCTCCGGCTGCACATAAAAGCTGGCGGCCTGGGCGATCATCAGGGGCGAAAAGCAATAAAGGGCGAGGGCAATGTAGCCCCCGGCGTTACCGTAGAGGCGGCGGGCCACATACCAGATGGAAGCCCCCAATAAGAGACCAAAGATCAGCCAGGGAAGGCGCACCTGCCAACGCCAGGGGTTCAGGCTGGCGGCATCGCCGGCGCCGTGATAGGTGGCAATGGGCAGCGAGGCGACCAGGTAGTAGAGCGGCGAGCGGTAAGGATCCTGCACGTCAATGTGTCCCTGCTGCCACTGCGCGAGGCCGCGCTCCAGGAGGGCGCTTTCACTGGGAGAGATGGGAGCGGCGGCCATCAGCCACACGCATTGCGCGGTGAACAGAAACAGCATGAGCAACGCTGCGAGTTGGGGGGCTCCAAAGCGGTCGCGAGTGAAGAATCTCGGCATCCCGAACTGGTCATTGTTTTACCATGTGGAAGCACGCATCGGAAATCCGCATGCCCGATGAGACCATCAACCCGCTCTCTTCCCCACCGCCGGGCGACAATCCAATCCCAGAACTGAAGCCCACATCGGGAGCACAGCGAGTCTTTGTGGGACCGCATGGCTTGCGAGCGGGCTGGCGATTCCTGATTTACCTGGCGCTCGGCACCATCTGTTTTTTTCTGTTTAGCTCGGCAGCGCAGTGGCTGGTTTCGCCGCGCCAGCCCGGTTTCAGCCCCTGGTTGATGCTGGCGCAGGAGATCGCCACTTTTCTGGCAGCGTTGGTTCCGGCGCTGATCCTGGGCAAGTTTGAGGAGCGGGCCCTGGGAGATTATGGCTTGCCTCGGCGCGCCATTTTTGCCCGCAGCTTTTGGGAGGGAATGCTGTGGGGCATTATCTCGGTCAGCGTTCTGATGGCGGCGCTGCATGGGGCCGGCGCTTTTGACTACGGGAAGCTGGCGCTGCACGGGCACTACCTGATCAAGTGGGGTGTGTTTTGGGGCGTGTTTTTTCTCTTTGTGGGATTGTTTGAGGAGTTTACCTTCCGCGGCTACACGCTTTTCACGCTCAGCACCGGCGTGGGCTTCTGGCCCGCCGCTCTCTTTTTATCCGTTCTGTTCGGCGCGATTCATATGGGAAACCCGGGGGAGGAGTGGGCGGGCGGGTTGGCCGCCGCCCTGATCGGGCTCTGGCTGGCGCTGACCCTCCGCCGCACCGGTACGTTGTGGCTGGCCATTGGCTTCCATATGTCGTTCGACTGGGGCGAGACCTTCCTTTATTCCGTGCCCAATAGTGGGAACGTGATGCCCGGGCATCTGTTGAGCTCGCATTTCCATGGGCCGCGCTGGCTGACCGGAGGGTCCGTGGGGCCCGAGGGCAGCGTGATGGTGTTCGGGTTAATCGCGCTTCTGTTCGTCGTGTTTGACCGGGTGCACCGGCAGACGAAATATCCAAAGATGCTTTCGCCTAAGGCGATTCCTGTGTCGCAGGTCAGCCGGGGCTAAAGCCGCGAACTTTTGTTGCCCAGAGTTCCGGACTGAAGTCCGGGGTTCTGTGGCGATCGTGGCGGCGGCGTCACTACACCCTGCGCAGGCGAGCTAGTCCTGCCCGGGGCCGAGCCCCGGACCCACACGGATAGCGGTCTTCCACAACTTGGCCCACAAGTTCACAACTTGTACACAGAAACTTTCAGGGCGGGTATTGCGCCCGAGGCGGGGCTGAGGCACAGTCAGATCAGGTTCCTATGAAGGCTTCCCTGGACATCTGCCCGGTCTGTGACGGGACGGGCTGGAAAAGCATCGCAACCGGAAAAGAACGGCGCGTTACGCGTTGCGATTGCACCTTACGGTCGCGAAACGAACGGCTGCTGGCCCAAGCGCGCATCCCCAAACGCTACGAACACTGCGAGCTATCCAATTTTGAGTTCGATGGGCCACACCGGTTGCTGGGCCCGGCGCGCATGGCCGCCTGCAAATTCGTAGAAGAATACCCCGTGGACAGCACCGGGCTGCTGCTGATTGGGCCCATCGGCGTGGGCAAAACGCATCTCGCCGTGGGCATCATCAAAGAGTTGATTGCCAGCAAGGGCATTGCCTGCTTGTTCTACGATTACCGCGAGCTGCTGAAGGAAATTCAAAATTCCTATAACAGCTCGGTGCAGGCGACCGAGTTGGAAGTGTTGCGGCCGGTATTCGAAAGCGAGGTGCTGGCCCTGGATGAACTGGGAGCGGTGAAGCCGACGGAGTGGGTGTGGGACACGGTGAGCCTCATCCTGAACACGCGCTACAACAACAACAAAACCACCATCATCACCACCAATTTTGACGACAAACCCGCTGGAGTGCTGGCCGGACCGCGGGCCGCCGCCCGGGAAGAGACCTTGGGCGACCGCATTGGCGAGCGCATGCGCTCCCGACTGCACGAGATGTGCCGCATGGTGAAGCTGGAGGGGGAAGACTTCCGGCAGAAGTTCCGCAGCGCCAGCTTCCGATAACTGACATTGCCGATTTAAGACTGAGGGATTGGCAGCTTTCCCAGCATCTCCGCCTTTTCAATCGCCAACCTGCAATCATCGATCGCCAATTCCTCTGGGATGAGCTCCCGTATGCGGTAATAATGAATCATGCTGGCGCAGCAGCTGGAGTTCGCTCCTGAGCAGGATTCCGAAATCTTTGCCGCCGTGCCGTCTGCGGCGGCGGTGTTCCTGCTGCGGGCCGCCGATGCCGGCTCAGAGCCCTACGTTAGCAAGACCGCCAACCTCCGATGCCGCCTGGTGCGCCTGCTAGGCCGCACAGACGAGCGCACCCGGCGCTTGAACCTTCGCGAACGGGTAAGCAGCATCGAGTACACCCTCACCGGCTCGGATTTCGAATCCGGATTCCTGCTCTACAAAGTTCAGCGCGCAACTTTTCCTGAAACCTATTCCGCGCGCCTGCGGCTGCGTCCTGCTCCTCTGGTCAAATTGCATCTGCAAAATGAATACCCGCGAGCTTCCATCACCACGCGCCTGGGGCGGCTGAGCGGCGGTTCGTATTACTACGGGCCGTTCGCCTCGCGGGCTGCGGCGGAAAAATTCGTCAACGACTCGCTGGATTTTTTCAATATGCGGCGCTGCGTTGACGACCTCCATCCCGATCCAGCTTTTCCCGGCTGCATCTACTCGGAGATGAAAATGTGCCTGGCGCCCTGTTTCAAGGGCTGCACGGATGAGCAATATGCGTCCGAGGTGGCGCGGGTACAAAGTTATTTCGAGACGCGGGGCCAGTCGCTTGCGCGGGAACTGGCTACCGAGCGCGACCAGGCCTCCGCCAGCCTGGAATTTGAGAACGCCGCGGCGGCGCACGCGCACCTGGAAAAGCTAACGCCCGTGCTCAGCCAACTACCGGAAGTCGTGCACCGCCTGGACCGGCTGGCCGGGCTCATCATCCAGCGCTCGCCAGCGCAAAATGCGGTGGCGCTGTTTCCCGTGCAGGCGGGTGCCATTACCGGGCCGCTGACTTTCGCCGTCCAACCCACAGCCGAGCAGGCCGCGAAGTCGCAATCCATGGAGTCGCGTGTTCAGGAGGCGCTGGCCCCCTTCGCTCCGCATTGTGACCTTTCCACGGTAGAACGCATGGAGCACCTGGCCATCCTCAAGCGCTGGTACTACCGCAGCGGTCGCGCGGGAGAAATCTTTTTTGCCGATGAAAAGGGTGTGCTGCCGATGCGCCGGGTAGTGCGCGGCATTGGCCGCGTGTTTCACGGAGAGCGTCCGGACGCGGGCCCGCCCGCCGCGGGAGTGGTTTACGAAGTTCTGCAGAGGGAGAATCATCATGAAGAAAAAAAATGATGACGGCCAGGTTCTGCGCCAGCATCTGGTCGACCTGCTCAAGGGCGGGAATGCGCATGTGAGGTTTGATGAGGTGGTGAAGGATTTCCCCGAGCGCCTCCGGGGCAAGAAGCCAGAAGGGCAGCCGCATACCGCCTGGCGTCTGCTCGAGCACATGCGGCTCGCCCAATGGGACATCCTGGAGTTCAGCCGCACTTCCAAGCACGTTTCACCGAAATGGCCGGACGGCTACTGGCCGGAGAGTGACGCGCCGCCCGGTGCTGCCGCCTGGGATAAGAGCGTGAAGCAGTTTCACGCCGACTTGAAGGCGATGGAGGATCTGGTGGGCGACTCCAAAACCGATCTGTACGCACGGATCCCCTGGGGCGACGGGCAAACCATCCTGCGCGAAGCTCTCTTGATCGCCGATCACAACGCCTATCACCTGGGCGAGTTGCTGATGATCAGGAGGCTGTTGGGAGCATGGACGAGTTAAAGGCGGCAGTTGGTGACTAGCAGTTGCTTCCGGACACTCCACCAACTCCCAGCTACTAACCACCAGCTGCGTTTATTTTCCGCCGGTAAGCGCCTTCAGGAGCAGGTAATAGAACTGCACCCCGTTGTAGTAGGACTGCACGCCCAGACGTTCGTCCCTACCGTGAGCGCGCACATCATCCATATCAATAGCCGTTCCGGAAATGCCGTAGGTGGGCAGGCCGGCGGCGTTGGTGTAAATCCCGTCTGAGGCCCCAGTAGACATGGTGGGAATCACTGGAGCTCCCGGCCACATCTGCGCTGCCACCTTATCCAGAGTCTGCATGACGTCGGGGCGCAGCTGCACCGGCGAATACCCCAGCTTCTCGGGAGCGCGATCCGTCACCATGCCGTCATTGGCGACGTAGCGCACCTCGACTTTGGGATCAGCAAAAATCTTGACCAGCTGTTGCCGCACTTCCTCGCGCGAGTGCCCAGGCAGGATCCGGCAGTTCACGTTGGCAGTAGCGGTCTGGGGCAGCGCGTTGTTGGCGTGGCCCGCTTCCAGGCGCGTGGCCACGCAAGTGGTCCGCATGATGGCGTTGAATATCGTATCTTCGGATAAGCGGGCGATGGCGCCGCGGTCAGAGGGCGTTTTGAGGACGGCTTTCATGTCGGCCGCACGCTGGCCGTGTTCAATCGTCGCCATGCGTTGGAAGTAGCCGCGGGTCACTGCATTGAGCTCGAAGGGGAACTTGTATTTTTCCAGGCGGGAGAGGGCGTCGGCAACGTGGTAGATGGCGTTGTCGGGCACGGGCAGCGAGCTGTGGCCTCCGGGATTCGTCACCTTGAGCTGGTAGTCTCCGTAGAGCTTCTCGCTGCCATCCATGGAAACGAACAGGGGCTTGCCGTTCACCGTGTTCACGCCGCCGCCATCGGAATTGAGCACGTACTCAGCATCAATCAGGTCGCGGTGGTTCTTGATCAGCCAGTCCACGCCATTGGCATTGCCGCCTTCCTCATCGGAGGTGAGGGCGAGAATGAGGTCGCGGTCGGGTTTATAGCCTTCGCGCTTGAGTCGGATGAAATCCGCCACCCAGACAGCATCGTCGCTCTTCATGTCCTGGGTGCCGCGGCCGTAGAAATAGCCGTCTTTCTCCACAAACTTGAAAGGATCGGTGGTCCAATCCGACCGGCGGGCTTCGACAACGTCAAGGTGGCCGATGAGCAGGATGGGCTTGTGCGCGCCGGTGCCGCGATAGCGCGCCACCATGTTGCCGTGACGTGAGTCGGGGCCGAGGACCGCCACATCGGTTGCCGGAAAGCCGGCATCGCGCAGGCGCTTGGCCATGGCCTCGGCGGCGGCGGTCATGCTGCCTACCGACTCGGTCGTGTTGGTGTCAATCAGCTGCTGGAAAATATCGCGCGCCAGCTGCTTGTCCGCATTGTCCAGCTGCGCCTGTAAGGAAGAAGTGGCAAGAGTGACGATCAGGAAGAATGAAAACCAGGAGCCGAGCCTGCGCATGAACCCTCCGAGGAATGTGAGCACGGAAGAGGCATTGTACACGGGCTTCATGCAGCGAAAGAACCGGGGCTCAAGTTCTGGGCACGCTTGCGGAAGACCACTCGCAGCTCCTCCCGCCAGTGTTCGTCAACGGCGGCCAGAGTCCAGTCAATTTCGGGTGAGAGAAAACGCAGGAGTGTGTCCGTGGCTGGATGAATGTGGAAGGCGGGCGCCACCAGGACGAGCAAAGGCGAGCCGGGCGCCAACTTCATGCCGGGAAAATAGCCGAAACGGGTGAACTCGCCGCGGGCATGATGCCATTCCACTCGCGCCCAGTAGTCCAGGCCCTGGAGCGGAAGGTGAATGTCTTCGTCAGCTTTGAGCTCGACCACTGCCATCCGGCTATCGCGTGTGGCAGCCAGCACGTCAATCATCGCTCGGTCGGCGGCAGAGAATGCCGGCACCTGGGAATACACGGGCACGTTCACAAGGCGGTCATCCAGACTGCTGATGTTTTGGACGGCCAGCGACTCCAGCCACCGTTCCGGATGCATGCGCCAGCAGGGGTGAGCGCGCGGCCCTGCCGAACGACGCACTTCGGCCAGCTGCTTAACAACGCCTTCAAATTCGGGGGCGTTCCGGTTGGTCAGGGTACTCTCTGCCGCACCTGTGCCGAACACGATTTCCTGGGAATTGCGGAAGCCTTCAGCCGCGACGCGGGCGCGGGCAAACTCCAGGCCGCGCAGTCGGAAAGCAATCTCTGCTGGGGATAGAACCGCCGCATCCGCTTCCGGGCAAAGAGCCCTGATGTGGTCTATAGAGGCAGCGAAGCGCTGCCGGGCCGCGGTTTCGTCGCAGCATTGCACCAGGCGGGTGGCCAGGTTGCCGCGATCGGCGGTATCCAGCTGGAGCAGTTCTTCGCCACGCTCATCAAATTCATAAAGCTGCCATTTGGCCGCGCCGCGGTCCAGATGGGCCATGCGCTCGCGCACCACCGCTGAGCGGCCCGGCGGAACCAGCAAGTTCAGGCCTTCCACCTGCAAACCGCTAAGCGATTCGCGGCAGGCACTGAGCCATAGAATCCCGAAGGTCAGGGCGGCATCAACGGACGATTGTGTTTCTTCCGCATTCACACCCAGGAAGGAAAATGCAGAACGTCCCCGGCGCAGCACGCCACGGGCGTAAACCGGCCCAAAGGAGTGTTCCAGATCCACGGCCGAAGTCATCTGGCCAAGGGTGAATTCAGGAAAGTGGCGGGCCAGGGCACGACGCAAGCGCTGCTGGTAACCCATGCGAGATGCCTCCCTGGCTGATGGAGTGCGGCGGTCGCGATCGCGGCAGATTTCCAGCTTGGAGGGACGGGACTGACCAAAGCGCAAGACGGCCAGCCGCAGTACGCCGCCTTTCTGCTCCAGGCTCACCACGCGCCGGACCGTGTTGCGCTCGTCCGACCACAGGTGCAGAACGCACTTGCCGTGCTCTGCGGAGATGCTGTAGTGAGAGCGCGCCAGCGCAAAGCAGACCGCACCTTCTTCCATTACGACGGCGTCGCGCGCCTCGGCAAGATACTGCTGCAGCGTGCGCGCGAGGGAGGCAGCTTCCACAAGCTAATTGTGTCACCGTGGAAGGCCAGAATAGCCACAGAGACACGGAGGCACCGAGAAAGAAAGACCAAAATGGGATTGGGTATTGCGGCGGAAGCTCGGCGATTTCAGCGCCACGGCTGAAGTCGTGCCCTTCCGAAATCCGGCATGGCTTGGTATTCACGGTCAATGTTGAGTGCTGGCTGCTGACGGCTTCCAACAAACCTCTGTGTGATAATGAAATGGGCGAGGCGTGTGCTTCTTCTCTGCCCCTGAAGCATCCAATGAATGTGACCCTAGATCAGCATAAGTTTTTCTTTGAGCGCTACGGCATGACCGAGCGCGACCTGGAACGTTACCTGGCAGCCGCGCTTTCCGCCGGAGGCGAATATGCCGACCTGTACTTCGAATACCTGACTTCCACCTCGCTGATGGTGGACGAATCCATGGTGAAGACGGCATCGCAGGGGATCTCGGCGGGCTGCGGCGTGCGGGTAGTGGCGGGTGAGCGTACTGGCTACGCCTACACCGATGACCTGGCCCCGGACAAAATCCTTCATGCGGCCCGCACGGCGGCCCTGATCGCTAGCGGCCCGGCCAAGACGCCGGTTGTGGGCGAGCATCGTAAACCGCCGCGCAGCCTGTACCCGGTAGCGTTGCCCACAGCCGACTCCGAGATCACCAGCAAAGTGGACCTGGTGATGCGGGCAGACCGTGCCGCCCGCGCCTATGATCCGCGCATTCGTGAAGTGCGCGCCGGCTACGCCGATGAGGTACGCAACATTCTGGTGGTCGGTTCGGATGGCACCTTGGAGGAAGATTCCCAGCCCTTGGCCCGCCTGAACGTCTCCTGCATTGCCAAGTCCGACGACAACTCCGCCCGCGGCACCTACGGTGGTGGTGGCCGAGTGACCCTGGACTTCTTTAGCGGGGAAAAAACGCCCGAGTTCTTCGCCAGCGAAGCGGCGCGCCAGAGCATCATCCAGTTGGACGCGCGCGAGGCTCCAGCCGGAGAGATGGAAGTGGTCCTGGGGCCGGGCTGGCCGGGAATTCTACTGCATGAAGCCATCGGCCACGGTTTGGAAGCCGACTTCAACCGCAAGAAGACCTCAGCGTTTGCCGGCTTGCTGGGCAAGCGCGTGGCCAGCGAAAAGTGCACGGTAGTGGACAATGGCACGCTGCCCAACCGTCGCGGCTCCATCAATGTGGATGATGAAGGGGCGCCCACGCAAAACACAGTGCTCATCGAGAAGGGCGTGCTGAAAGGCTATTTGAGCGACAAGCTTTCCGCCCGCCTCATGGGCATGGCCGACACAGGAAATGGCCGGCGCGAGAGCTACGAACATATCCCCATGCCTCGTATGACCAACACTTACATGTTGGCTGGCGAGGAGGATCCGCAGGACATCATCCGCTCGGTGAAACAGGGCGTGTACGCCGCCAACTTCGGCGGCGGCCAAGTGGACATCACTAATGGCAAGTTCGTATTCTCCGCTTCGGAAGCTTACCTGATCGAAGACGGCCAGATAACCGCGCCTTTGCGCAACACCACGCTGATCGGCAACGGTCCGGATGTGCTAACCCGCGTGTCCATGGTCGGCAATGACCTGAAACTGGATGAAGGCGTGGGCACGTGCGGCAAAGATGGGCAGGCCGTGCCGGTCGGTGTCGGCATTCCCACGCTGAAGGTGGACCGCATTACGGTGGGCGGTACGGCCAAGCGCGAGCCCGCCAGAGATTATATGAAGTGATGCGGGAGCGGGCGGAAGCCCCGTCTTCCCACAAGCAACTGCACCACATGACGCAGATACGTTAATGATGGATTATCTTCATCTTCCAATAGGCGAACGCTGCCCGGAACTGGTCAACACCGTAATTGAAGTGCCCCTGGGCGGAGTGAATAAATACGAGTACGACAAAAACCTGCGCGTCTTCCGCCTGGATCGAACCTTATATTCGCCGGTGCACTATCCCGGTGATTACGGTTTCATCCCCAGCACGCTGGCCTCCGATGGCGATCCGCTGGACGTGCTGGTGCTGGTGGATAACGCCAGTTTTCCCGGGTGCCTGATCGAGGTGCGGCCCATCGGCATATTGGAAATGCTGGATCAGGGCGTGCGTGATGAGAAGGTGCTGGCCGTGGTGAACAACGATCCGCGCTACATCGAGGTAAGCAATTACACCGACATTTACACCCATATACTGCGTGAAGTGGAGCACTTCTTTTCTATCTATAAGGACCTGGAAGGCAAGCGCACCAAGACCATCGCCTGGCACGATGACAAGGAAGCGAGACGCGTAATTCTGGAGAGCCGGGAACGGTTTATTGGCGGAATGGCAGCCTAGCTGTACGAATCCGTACCACGCGGAGGGCGAGACGCCTCGCGTCGCCCGGCGAGACATGAGACAAAATGATTTCACAACCCATCGTTACTGCGCCTGAAAAAACTGACCTCAATGAGATTGCGGCCGAGGTTGTTCGCCGTGCGATGGCGGGCGGCGCAACGGCCGCCGAAGCGGTAGTCCGAGAAGGCACCGAGTTTGGCACGGTCGTGCGCCTGGGCCAGGTGGAGACGCTCAAGGAGTCAGGCTCACGAGCCCTGGGCGTGCGCGTGTTCTTCGGGCAGCGCGCGGCCAGCACCTACAGCAGCGACTTTTCCCCGCAGGCGCTCGACCACATGGTGAAGTCGGCGCTGCAACTCGCGCGAGTGACCTCGGAAGATCCTTACGCCGGCATCCCGGAACCTGGGCAACTGGGCGCGATCTCCGGCGACCTCGACCTCTACTACGACGACGTGTTTTCCCTGCCCACTGAGGAGCGCATCGGCTATGCGCGGCGCTGCGAGAAAGCCGCTATGGACGTAGACGCCCGCATCCGCAACTCCGAAGGCGGTTCCTTCGATGCCGCCACGGGTCGCAAAGTGCTGGCCAATTCACACGGCTTTGTGGGCGAATACCAGCGGTCCTACTGCTCGGTCGCAGCGGTGCCCATCGCGCAGGCGGATGATGGCGGCATGCAGCGCGACTACTGGTATTCGGTGGCGCGCAGCCTCAGCCGACTGGAATCGCCGGAGGCGGTAGGGCGCATCGCCGCCGAGCGCACGCTGCGCCGTCTGGGAGCGCGCAAGGCCCGCACGGCCAACGTTCCGGTGGTGCTCGATCCCATGGTTTCCCGTTCCATCCTGGACCACATTTTTGAAGGCGTGAACGGCGACTCCGTTTACCGCGGCGCTTCGTTTCTTTCTGGCAAGCTGGGCCAGAAAGTGGCCGGCGAAAACGTCACCATCATGGACGACGGCACCATGCCCGGCGGTTTCGGCACCAGTCCGTTCGACAGCGAAGGCGTGCCCACGCGCCGCACCGTGGTGATTGACCGGGGAACGCTGAATTCCTACCTGCTGAACACCTACACGGCCAAGAAGCTCAAGCTTCAGACCACCGGTAATGCTTCCCGCGGTCTGGCCAGCAATCCTGGGATTGGGCCGGGCAACTTCTTCCTGCAGCCAGGCAGCCGTACGCCCCAGCAGATGCTGGCTGATATTGATGAGGGCCTGTACGTAACCGAGTTTCTTGGCTTCGGGGTGAACATGGTGACCGGCGACTACTCGCGCGGCGCCAGCGGACTGTGGATCTCTAAGGGCGAGTTCGCTTATCCCGTAGAAGAGATTACCGTGGCCGGCAACCTCAAAGACGTCTTCTTCAACATCAGCGAGATCGGCAATGACCTGGAGTTCCGTGGCTCGGTGGCTTGCCCCACGATTCGCATTGACGGATTGACGGTAGCCGGACAATAGCAGAGTTTCAGGTTTCCGTGCCGCTCCCGGCTCATCTCTCCTCATGGCCGCTGAAGCAGGTCCTTTGCTGCGCTCAGAATGACAGCCCTCGGCAGCAAGGAGTTGCCGAGGCGGTTATAAGCGGAGCAAACCCCTATTCACACGCATCATCCAATAACGAGTGTGGGCCCAGGTTATGAGCCGGGTGCAAGCTGGTTGGATTCCCTGATTTGACGGAGGCAAGCCTGAGCCCGGGAGTTAATGGATGGCAACGAACCCGCAGTATCCAGAACCGCAGAAACCCCACATACATCCGCGCTTGCAAACGCCGCCTAAGAAGCAGTTTCCCTGGCCGCTGATCGCGATCGTCATTGCCGCGGCCATTCTGGCGGCGCTGATCTGGTGGCTGCCGCAAGCGCCCAAGAAGCAACTGCCGCCCAATGCGGCCGCGGTGCCGGTGCAGCCCACCGGAAACCAGATCCAGCTCACGAATGTGAAGATGACGCCGTCTCCCGTGGGCAGCGCGTTTTACGTCCAGGGCATGCTCTTCAACAACGGCAACTCGGATATCACCGGCGTGCAGTTACAGGCCGCGTTCCACGGCATCAACGGGCAGGTGCTGCAAACGCAAACCCGCCCCATGCAAGGCATGGTCGGCAACTCCGCCACCGAGGCGCAGGATCTTACGCAAGCTCCCATCAAGCCAAACGAGTCACGCGCCGTGCGGGTGTACTTCGAGCACTATCCCGCGGGCTGGAACAAGCAGATGCCCGATTTGAAAGTAACCACGGTTACGGCGCACGCGCCCTAAGCAAAGTTTTTTCGTGGACACGTGAAGGACTGGCCGTGTCCATCCCGGGACCCCACCGCCGCTCCAACCGGGTGCGGTGGGGTGAGATTCGGCTCGGCAGCTCTGCTGCCGGGCCTTTTTCTTTGTGCTCCAGTCGTTCCGGGCGTCCCTGGATCGCACATCTCCGGTTGGTCATAGCCGAGTTGCCGAGGAGTACAATTCGGCCATGGGTGGGCTGATAGAGCCACAGCCGGCGCAACAGGACGAGAGCGGCCGGATCTGGACCTTTGTGGGGCTGGGCGTCGCCATTGTGGTGATTGTGGTGGCCGTGCTGGCTATCCTCGGCCGCAGCGGACGCACCGCGCCGCAACCACCTCCAGCCTATGCCGCGAGCCTGAAGCTGACCGACCTCAAGATGAGCGCCGCGGAAAATTTTGTGGGCGCCACCGTAACCTACCTCGACGGGAAGATCAGCAATTCCGGCGACAAAACCGTGACCCGCGCCATCGTGCAGGCCACGTTCATGAACAGCCTGGGACAGGTGGTGCAGCGTGAGACTCTGCCGATCCATGTGCTGACCAGCGGGCCCAGCGGCGGAATCTACACCGACGTGGTGGACCTGAGTGCCGCTCCTCTTGCGCCCGGCCAGAGCCGCCCCTTCCGGCTCACCCTGGAGCACATCTCCGCCGACTGGAATCATGCCGCGCCGGAGTTGAAAATCGTGGACGTGGCCACAAAGTAGCGATTGCTAGAATACCCTCATGCCTGACGTGAAGACCGTGCGGTTAACGGAATCGGTTAAAGCCGCGGGTTGAGCTTCCAAGCTGAGTCCGGCGGCGCTGGACGCGGTGCTTGGGAAATTAGCCCGGCAACAGGACGCGAACGTGCTGGTCGGCTTCGACAAAGCCGACGATGCCGGAGTGTATCAAATCGCTCCTGACACCGCCCTGGTGCAGACCGTGGACTTCTTCACGCCCATCGTGGATGATCCCTATACCTTCGGCCAGATCGCCGCCGTCAACTCGCTGAGCGACGTTTACGCCATGGGAGGGCGGCCTCTCACCGCGCTGGCGCTGGTCTGCTTTCCCGAAAAGGGTGAGCTCGAAATTCTGGAGGGGATTCTGGCCGGCGGACTTTCTAAGATGATGGAGGCCGGCTGCACCATCGTGGGCGGGCACAGCATCCGTGACGACGAGTTGAAGTTCGGCTACTCGGTGACAGGCCTGGTCCATCCCCAGCGCGTGCTGGCCAACAGCGGAGCTCGCCCGGGCGATCGCTTGCTGCTCACCAAGGCCCTGGGCACAGGAGTGATCTCGACTGCCATCAAAAAGGGAAAAGCCGAGCCGCAATGGATTGAGGCAGCCGCACGGTCCATGACCACGCTTAACAAGGCTGCGGCAGAAGTGATTACTGGAAAAGCAGGACAGGCCTATGAAGTTCACGGCATGACCGACATCACCGGCTTTGGCCTGGTGGGGCACGCCCGGGAACTGGCGCTGGCCAGCGACGTCAGCCTGCACCTGCACGCCGGGCGAGTGCCGTTGCTGGAGGGCGCTGTGCAATGCGCGCACGCCGGCTACATTCCGGGCGGGCTGAAGGCCAATCGCGAGTTCGCCGAGTGTGCGGTGGAATTCGCGGCTGGCGTGGGCGCAGAGCTGAAAACTCTGCTGTTTGATCCCCAGACCGCGGGCGGCCTGCTCATCTCAGTTGCAGCTGCCGATGCGGAGAGGCTGGCTCGCGACCTTAAAGCGAATAAAGTTCCTGCCGTTCAAATCGGCGAAGTTGTCCCCCGTGCCCAACCGCTCATCTTTGTCGAAAAATAAGCCCTGAGAACTAAATGAGCAGCGTTCTCGCCGTCTCAATGGCGAGTTCCGTTTTCACAGCTGGTCAAAGCTCTGCTGGCAGTTGTTGCCATAGGTGAACGAGTGCAGGTCGAAGCCGCGGGCGTCCGGGATGAGCCGGGCGCTATGGGCTCCGAATTCGGGATTGTTCGCCAGGTAATACATGCGCGGTTCACTCACCTCAATGTAAGAGCGCTGGCCATTAAATTTCACATCCGCTCCGGCATTGGCCTTGTCCAAAGGCTTGCCGTCCTGCTCGAGGTAGAGCCGCACCGGCTTCTTAGGATTGCTGACGCTAAGCACCGCATAGAGCGAGCGGGCGTGATAGCGCAAGTTGGCGCTGACGTTGGACGCTTCAGAAATAACGCCGTCGCTTTCCGTGCGCCACTTGCCTGCCAGGATTACGCCGCCATCGCGGGGGGCGTGGTTGGCATGAAAGTCCATGGTCTGGTCCAGGTGATAGCCCTGGCTATTCTCCAGCGCGCCCCGGCCGAACCAAGCCCCTACGTAGGTTTCCTCCGTCGGCCGGCCGCACTGAGGAGCAAAGGTATTCTCCGGCGGGTCCGGCGGAACCTTCATCACTTCGGGATGATCTTTGGCCAGCAGCTCGCGGATTCGGTTCTCCATGGGCACATTGTTGCCTTCGCCCTCTACTTGTATGACGATATTGCCGCCCTGGTTGATGAGATAGCGGTTGGGCCACACCTGCGAACCGTAAGCGTTCCAGATGCTGCCGTGCACGTCCGACACAACTGGCCAGGGCAGGCGGAAGCGCTTGGCGGCCCGGCGCACATTACCTGTGTCGTGGCCGATGGCAAATTCACCATAGTGCACACCGACCACGTCGAAGCCGTACTGGTGGTACTTGGCGTACCAGCGCTTGACCACGGCGAAGTCGCGGATGCAGTTGATGCAGGTGTACTCCCAGAAATCAATCAGCAGAACGTGGCCGCGGTAGCCCTTGATGGTGTGCGGAACATGGGCGCCTTGATCAATCCAATCCACATCCGGCGCGAAATCAGGCGCGGGGTGAGCAATTTCGAGGGTCTGAGCACAGGCAGCGGTGGCAAGCAGGAGGGCAAGCAGTATCTTGACGCGAGCCATAACTGTACAGATTACACAGGTACGGGACCGGTCACGAAAAAGTAGGTCGCGTCAGGCTATACCCGCGGCTCAAGTCGGACATATTTCGACGTCCTATTCGGTACGTCTGACAACCTGCCCTGATACGAAACCCTGAGCACCTTACATTGTTCAGCGCAAAGCACAACAGACCGACAAACCGCGAGGAGCACTCTACAGCTCCAACTGCTTCAGCCAGGTGCGGAATTCCTTGCCCAGGTCGGCACGCTTGAGGGCGAACTCTACCGTGGCCTTGAGGAAGCCCAGCTTGTCGCCGGTATCGTGGCGCTTGCCTTCCACCACATAGCCGTAAATTTTTTCCTTGGCGAGGAGCAGCTTCAAGCCATCGGTAAGCTGCAGTTCGCCGCCGGCGCCCAGCGGCGTGCGGGAGAGCGTTTCAAAGATTCCGGGGGTGAGCACGTAGCGGCCGATGATGGCCAAGTTGGAAGGCGCGTCCTGCGGCTTGGGTTTTTCCACCAGATTGGAGACCTCGTACAGGCGTCCGCCAAAGCGGCCGTCGGCAGGCTTGGAATCGAGTACCCCGTAGGAGGAGATCGCCGGGCCTTCCACCACCTGCGTGGCCAGCACCGAGGATTGCGTCTCGTCGAAGACATCAATCATCTGCTTCAGGCAGGGGACATCGGCGTCCATGATGTCGTCAGCCAAGAGCACCGCAAAGGGCTCGTCGCCTACCAGTTCGCGCGCCATGAGCACGGCGTGGCCCAGGCCCATGGCTTCCTTCTGGCGGACGTAGGCCACGTGGATCATGTCCGAAATCTGGCGCACCACTGTCAGCAGCTCGGTTTTGTTGCGCTCCTCCAGCATCTTTTCCAGTTCGTAGCTGACATCGAAGTGGTCCTCAATCGCGGTCTTGCCCCGGCCGGTGATCATGATGATCTGGTCGCAGCCGGCGGCCATGGCCTCTTCCACTCCGTACTGGATAATGGGTTTGTCTACCAGGGGCAGCATTTCCTTGGGTTGAGCCTTGGTGGCGGGCAGGAAACGCGTGCCCAGTCCGGCGGCGGGAAAAACGGCTTTGCGGACTCGTTTTTTCATAAAAAATCTACTTGCTGCTTCATAAAACCGGTGAGTCGTTGCCCAGCATGGCCTTGCGAATCATTTTCACCGGTACCGCTCCCTGCTTCATGAACTCGTCGTGAAACTCTTGCAGATTGAAGCTGGAGCCTTTCATCTTTTTATAATCATCGCGCAGCTTCATGATCTCCAGCTTGCCCAGGGTATAAACCAGATAAGTAGGATCGGAGGTGCCGCGCTTGGTTTCCATTTCCGCCACGGCGTGTGTCTGGTAACCCTCCTTGACGAAGAAGTTCACGCCCTGGTCGAAGGTCATCTTCCCCGTGTGCATTTCGATGCCGACTATGTATCGGGCGTCGCGCAGCAGCGCGTCCTGGAGCTGCCCGAGCCGGAGCTGCAGAAAGGCGGCATCCTTGTCCACGGGCACGCCGGGTGTGCGCCCGTAGCCTTCATCCAGCATCATCTGCTCGCAATAATGCGCCCAGCCTTCCGCATTCGACCCGCTGAAAATCAGCTTCCGAGCCTTGGAAGGCGCTTCCTGCACCCACAGAAACTGCGTGTAGTGCCCAGGATAAACCTCGTGCACCGCGGTGCTGATGATGGTGCCCCGGTTAAAGCTCTCCATGAATTCCTGGCGGCGCTGCTCCGGCCAGTTGGGCTCGGGTAGCGTGACGTTGAAGTACGCCTCCTTGGCTTTGATCTCGTAGGCGCCCGGAGTATCCATGGAGGCGGAGGTCAGGGCGCGGGCAAAAGGTGGCGTCTCCTCCACGATGGGCAGCACGGGGGAAGGAATGGTGATGATGTGGTGGGCAACGATGTAGGACTTGAGTCCGCCGAGCACGCCGCGAAACGTATCCAGCAATTTCCTAGGTGCGGGATGATCCTTTTCCATCCGCTGCAGAATCTGCTGTGGCGGGTGCTGAGCATCAATCGTGGCGGCGGTTTCCTTGAATGCCTGCTGGTTGCGGCGGAGGTCGGCCATGCCGATTTCCAGCAGCCGGTCCTGCGGAACGTCCACCATCTCCTCGTCCAGCAGCTTCTTGCGGTAGTTCTCCGCGCCGATGCGGAAATCGCCGTGCGAAACCGGCAGCAGGTCCTCTTTGAGGAAGTTCTGGTAATTCTTGAGGGCCGCAATCACATCCTGGTTTGTGCTGTGGAACTCGCTCAGCAGCTTCGGGTCCTTGACTTCGGAAAACGCCGCGGGCACATCCTTCTGGAAGAAGCCGATGATGCCGGGCACCTGCTCCAGCGCCACTTCGGTATAAACCCGGGGAGGATTTTTCAGATTGCGCCGAGCGGCATTGAAGGCGGCTGGCATTTGCCGCTGACGCTCCACAAGCGCTCGCAGGCGCTCCTCTTGCGAGGCATAATTCCGGCTCATGATGGTAAACGCGCTGGCGCTCACGAAGCTGGAGTAATGGTCTGGATCCTTCTCCCACATGCGGATATTTTCCAGGTCGAGCAATTGGCCGGCGATGCTGGTGCGCAGCAGCTCCAGATCGGCGGCAGCCGCCGGGCGTGAAGGCGTAGCCACGGCGGCGAACTTCTGCTGATACTCCTTCAGGAAAGCTCGTTCGCGGTCCAGGCCGGCGGGGGAGAAATCTTCCAGTTGGGAATCATACTGGTGGAAACCCGCGGCCGTGCCCTCGGTGGGGTGAAGCTTGAAATAAGCGTCAAAGTACTGGTCCACCAGCTGGTCGTATTGCGCATCGAAGGCGGGCGCCGATCGCGCCGGGGCGGGATTCTGGGCGGACAAGTTGATGACCATGAGAATAGAAAGAACTGCAAAAGAAGTGAGAAGCTGAAAAGCGCAGACTGGTTTGCTCACGGCGACGCCCCTCGCGCGAACGTGTAAAGGTATCACATGGGAAGCTAATGCGGCACGGCAGGCATATCCGTTGTGCTGCCCTGTTGAGCGCGGGAAAGCGCACCGAATCGTCGGCTGCCGAGCGATCCGGAGGGATCGTTCTACTTCGCTCATGATGACAGGGCAGCAAGAAGGGCTTGGGATTATTTTGCGACCTTACTCTCGGCGTCTCCGGCCAAGCCGGGTCCCGACAGCGCGCCAGTCAACTCTTCCAGCACGCCGCGGATGCGGGCCAGCACCTCTTCCGCCTGGGTCGCGCCTTTGATGAAGAATTTCAAAGTTCCGCCGGGAGTGAACTGGGCGCCGCGTTGGTCGGAGACGAAGCGGGCCAGCTTTTCGGGCTCGACGGCGGCGTTCTGAGTGAAGTTGATGCTCACCAGATCGCGCTTGCGCTCCACCCGGGCCACGCCAATTCGGTTGCAGAGCAGCCGCAGCGTGGCATAGTCGAGCAGGTTGCGTACGGGCTGCGGCGCTTCGCCGTAGCGGTCTTGCAGCTCGGAGCGAACATCGGCCAGCTGGTTCTCGTTCTCCACCCCCGCAATGCGTTTGTACATGCGTAGGCGCTGGTTCTCTTCCGCGATATACTCAGCGGGAATGCGGATATTGAGACCCAAGTTGAGCTGGGTCTCCACTTCTGCGGCGGCAACCTCGCCCTTGTTCTCGCGCACCGCGCGCTCCAGCATGGAAGTGTAAAGCTCGAAGCCTACCGCTTCGATATGGCCGCTCTGCTCCCCGCCCAGCATGTTGCCGGCGCCGCGCAGCTCCAGGTCGAGGGCTGCGATTTTGAAGCCTGCTCCCAAGTCGGAGAATTCCTTGAGCGCAGCCAGGCGGCGGCGAGCCAGCGGTGTCAGCTCAAGTTCGGCGGGCAGCAGCAGGTAGGCATAGGCGCGGCGGTTGGAGCGCCCTACGCGCCCGCGCAGTTGGTAGAGCTCGGAGAGCCCATAGCGGTCGGCGCGGTTGATGATGATGGTATTGCAGAGGGGAATGTCCAGTCCATTCTCGATGATGGTGGTGGCCACCAGCACGTCGGCTTCGTGATGCATGAACTTGAGCATCACTTTCTCCAGTTCGCGCTCCGACATCTGTCCGTGCCCAACCATGGTGCGCGCCCGCGGAACGAGCTCCTGCACCTTGGCGGCGATTTCGTAGATGCTGTCCACCCGGTTATGCACGAAGTACACCTGGCCGCCGCGCTCCAACTCCTGCTCGATGGATGACTTGATTAATTTTTCATCCCAGGCCGCCACCACCGTCTGGATGGCGATGCGGTCGCGCGGCGGGGTTTCGATCACGCTCATGTCGCGCAGCCCCACTAGCGACATGTGCAGCGTGCGCGGAATGGGCGTGGCCGACATGGTCAGCACGTCCACGTCCTTGCGCATCTGTTTCAGCCGCTCCTTGTGGCGCACGCCGAAGCGCTGTTCCTCATCCACGACCAACAGGCCAAGATTGGTAAACTTCACGTCTTTCGAGAGCAGGCGGTGGGTGCCGATCAGAATGTCAACCTTGCCGGCCTCAACCCGCTGCAGAATTTCTTTCTGCTGCCTGGGGGTGCGGAATCGGCTGATCATCTCAATGCTGACGGGAAAAGCGGCGAATCGCGATTTGAAAGTCTCGTAGTGCTGAAAGGCGAGCACCGTGGTGGGCGCCAGCACCGCTACCTGGTGATTATCGCTGACCGCCTTGAAAGCCGCGCGCATGGCCACTTCCGTCTTGCCGTAGCCCACATCCCCGCAGAGCAGCCGGTCCATGGGCTGCTGCACCTCCATGTCGCGCTTGACATCGGAGATGGCCAACCCCTGATCTTCGGTTTCCTGAAACTCGAAAGAGTCTTCAAACTCGCGCTGCCACTCGTTATCGGAGGGGAAGGCGTGGCCCTCCACCGTCTTGCGCTCGGCGTAGAGTTTGAGCAGCTCGTCGGCCATGTCCTGCATGGCCTTCTTGACCCGCGCCTTGGTTTTGGCCCAGGTAGCAGTGCCCAGGCGGCTCAGCGCCGGCTTGGCGCCCTCGGCCGAGCGGTATTTCTGCACCAGGTCCAGGCGAGTGAGCGGCACGTAGAGCTTGGCGCCTTCGGCATATTCCAGCAGCATGAATTCGGCTTTGCCGTCCTGCTGTGCGATTTCTTTCAGCCCCTGGTAGATGCCGATGCCGTGCTCCACGTGCACCACGTAATCGCCGACCGCCAAGTCGCGAAAATCGGAGAGGAATGTGGAGGTCTTGGATCGGGGCCGCTGCGGGCGGCTGACCACCGCTTCCGACTCATCGAACAGGTCGCGCGAGCCGAAAATAACCAGCGCGGCCGCAGGCAGCAGCACGCCATCGGGCACATAAGCTTTGACCACGGTGGTGGCGTACACCTCGCCCGCGAAGTACGCGGTTTCGTCGGCGTAGCTCTCGCCGCCAGCACGCACCGGGCTGCCCAGGCGGTAAGAAACGTTGTATTCCGTGAAGATGTCGGCCAGTCGCTCCAGTTCTCCGGTGTTGGCGGCGGCAAACATAACGTGCTTGCCTTCGGCGGTGAGTTTCTTCACTTCTTCTACCATGGCCGGGACAGAGCCATGAAAGCGCGTAGTCGGCTGAGAGCTGAGCGTCAGCTGCTCCTCGCCCGCGCGAGTAATGCCCAGGTGCTCGACTTCGACTACACCAAGCTGGCTAACCCGCTGCTCCCAATCCTGGGGCGCAAAGTAGAGATCCTCCGGGCGAACCAGGTTGCCGACCCCGCTGCGCTCGTGGATTTCGCCCAGGCGCTCCCAGAAGTGCTCGAACTCGCTCTCAAGCGCGTCCGGCTCATCCAGCACCACCGCCGCGCGGGGGAGGAGGTCAAACAGGGTGGTATTCGCGCTGGCCACCGGTGCATAGAATTCCCAGCCCGGAAAGACGGTGGCGCCGGCGGCCAGCGCTGCTTCCTCCAAAAGCTCTTCGGCGCCGCTAATCCGACGGCCGGAAAGGCGGGCATGAATCGCGCCCAGCAGTTCCTCAGTGGCAGGTGTCTCGGTAAGCGGCAATAGCACGGCTTCGTCCAGAGGGGTGGAGGAACGTTGGGTACTGGGATCGAACTTGCGGATGGATTCCACCTCGTCGCCAAACAGTTCGATGCGCACCGGGCGGTCGGCTTCTGGCGAATACACGTCTAGAATGCCGCCGCGAACCGCGTATTCCCCAGGCATCTCCACCACGTCTGCCGCCGTGTAGCCGACCATATTGAGGTGGCGGGCCAGCGCTTCAGCGTCCACGCTCTCGGCGCGGCGCACCACCCGCGCTAAATCGGCGTAGAACTCGGCCGCACGCAGGCGGATGGCGGTGGAAGCGACCGGGGCCACCACGATCGAAGCGGCGCCCGTCGCGATCTTCCACAGCGCCGTCGCCCGGGCCTCCTGAATCTCCGGATGAGGAGACAGATTCTGAAAAGGCAGCACATCGCGCGTGGGCAGGGCGACCACGGATTCCGGCTGGGCCGCTCCGGTCAGAGTGCCAAACGACTGCAGCACCGGAAGAATATCCTCTGCGGCTCGGTTATCGGCTACCACCAGGACCAGGGGGCGTCCGGAACTGCGATGTAGAAGGATTGTGGCTAAAGCCTTGGCGGTGGGAGTGAGACCGGAGACACTAACCCGTCCCGTGCCCTCTTTGAGGTGGGAGGCCGCACGCGACAGTGGCGCCAGATTTTCCGCGTCCGCGAAGAGTTCGCGGACGAAGGGAAGAACCATCGCTCTTTCATTCTAGCAGGGCGGCGGCAAGGCGGTGCTCTGGCCAACACCACCACCCGGTCTCTGTCACCCTGAGCGGAGTAGGCTGGTTCGAATGGGAACAAGGCTGGGAAGTCGAAGAATCCCGAGTTCTGCGCCATAACGGCGATTTCAGGGGAGTACTCGAGCTTGTGCCTCGCTCAACCTGAGAGACGCGTAAAAGATTTCCCTTGCCGGTCATGTACTTCGGTGTGCTTGGAACTTGCAGAATGTGAGTTATAAAGAATTCGTGCTGAGCTAGATGGCTGCCTGGTCGCCTGGCTAACCGGCCCGCGACTAGTCAGCCAGCCAGCCGCTCAAGCGGCCCGCGAAAAATCGTAAGTTCCTTCCGATAAAACTCTCGACAATGAACACATCCGCACCCGAAAGGGCGCGGGTGTGCCCGCAAATCACCGCAACACACAGATCTCATCCTGAGCGGGGGGCCGGAACACAATTCCGGCCCGAGCGAAAGAGAACACTTACCACGAGTAGTGCACCAGGTACGTAATCACCTGCTCGCCATTGGGCGCAACCGTCACTGGAAACTCAACGGTCTGCGCGTCCGTCTTTCGGTACTGATGCGACTGTTCAATCAGCTTCCAGTTGGTCCAACGATAGAGGTGCTCGACCACCCGCACATTCACCGCCTCCTTCTTGTGGTTACGCACCTTGATTTCGAATGATTCTTCGATCCATCTCTGCGCCGAATCCACGCGGATGTTGGTACGGCGCCGCTCGCCCACTACGTCGAAGGCATTTCCGGTATAGACGCGCACAGTTTCGTCCTTGGGAGTGTGGTCAATGGTGTTCTCGCCCACAAACTCCAGGTGGCCGTCAGTGTCGCGGCGGTAGAAGCGCAGGCGACCCTTGGGCAGGGCGATACCCAGGTGATTGGCTTCTGAGTTCTTGAACTCCTGCATGACCCAGACCTTGGGATTGGAAGCCGTGCCGTAACTGACATCCTGGCGTGCCTGCTCCGGGCTGTAATAGGCGTAGTTGGCCAGATTGGCGCCGTCATAGATATAAAGGCGCTGGGAGCGGAAGCCCGTGGCGCGCACAAATTCCACCTGCTTGGTCTGCTGGTCCCGCAAGGTGGTGGGGCGCTGCAGGGTATAGAGGTGGAATTCGTCGAAGGATTTCTCCCGGACCACGGGAGCCATGGCTTCATCGGCGGCGGCTTTCGCAGCCATGTTGTAGATGCGACTCGCCGGCGTGGGTGCCTGAATCTTGCTCACATCGCCGGCCAGCAGTTTGATGCGCGCATTCTCGTAAGTCTTGCCGCTCTGGTTGCGCATGGTAATCCAGCCCACCAGGTCAACCAGGTTGCTGCCGCGCTCGCTGCTGTCGGCCAGCACCAGGTTGTAGTCTGCCTGCCAGCTCATGCCGCCGCTGACATAGGAAATTTCTCCGTCGAAGGTGCCGGGCTGGTTAGTTTCGAGCAGCCAACTGAGCGTGGGCTTCAAGATAGTGTCGCTGCCCAGAGCAGGGAACAGGGGCTGGCCGGGCAGTCCGAAGCGCAGCACTCCATCTACTTCGATAATGGGCTGGCCCATGCCGGGCTGAGGATAGCCTCCGTTGTAAGAAGCGCTGGGAATGTAGCCACTGCGGATGATCGTGCCGCGCACGGTTTCCTGGCGCTCGCCACGCTGCACCAGAAAGTCAATCGTCTTCCCTTCATACATGGAGAGCAGCAGCTCCTGGGAAATGGGATCGTTGCGGTAATTCTGTTCCAGGATCTGCAGGGCGCGGCCCGCAGGGTCGCGCAGGATCACCGAATCCGGCTCCAACAGGCTGGTCATGCCGGCATATTGAATGTGATTCACTCCGGCGTGCAAAGTGAGCGGCAGCCGCTCCCGCGCAACAAAGAAGTTCTGGTTGTAAATGGTTAATGCGGGCGCGTTATCCTGCGCTGGCTTCTCCTGCGGCCTCTCCTGCGCCGCAACCGTTACCGCAAGCAAACACACCAGTACCGCGATGAGCTTCCTCATAGTCCTTAGCCCCAGTTGTTTTTTGCGTCCGGGAGGGAGTCCCCAGCTTTCCGGCCTTCGTATGTAGAACGTACGTGCGTGGAGGAATTGCGTGGAAGCCGTGAGCAGCGCGGGTAATAGGGGAGTGGTTACCTCTGGAACAACCCTGGTCCTAAACAAATGTGCGATCTGTCACTGTTTAGGGGTGCTTCGTTAAAAAAGCAAAAGAGACGTAGCAAGCTACGTCTCTTTACGGGTTTGATTGTGATCCGCGTGTTCAGCGTCAATCTGCGGCGAAGCGCTCCCTCGCTGGCCTCAGGATGACGGCGCTCAGACGCCTCAGATGTCCAAATTCTTCACGTCCAGCGCGTTCTCTTCGATGAACTTGCGGCGGGCTTCCACATCTTCGCCCATCAGCGTAGTGAAGATGGTCTCGCACTCGGCAATGTCTTCCAGCTTCACTGAGAGCAAGGTGCGGCGCTCAGGATCCATCGTGGTTTGCCACAGCTGTTCAGCGCTCATTTCGCCCAAGCCCTTGTAGCGCTGGATGGTGAAGTCTTTGCGCCCTTCGTTGAGCACGTAGTCAAACAGTTCGCGTGCCGAGGTCTTCTCCACTATTTCGGGCTCGGCGGATTTTTTCTTGGCTGCGGCCTTGGGCGCCTTCTTCTGCGCCTTCTCCTGCTCCTCCCGCTCCGCGTCGCTCAGTTCTTCGCCGCCGGAGCCATTCGCCTTCACCAGGGTTTCAATCACGAACGGCGGCTCCATGTTGGCCTCGATCTGCTTGTACTTGGCCATCATCTGCCGGTACTCGGGCGAGGACGCCAGCTCCCAGTTGATGACATGCTCGGCTCCCTGCGAGTTCACGAACACCGCTTCCCACAGGTTGTGCTCATCGTCGTGGCGGAGCTCCACGCTCTTGAAGGCGCGCTCTTTCTGGATCTTCTTCAGTTCCCTTTCCAGCTTCTCCAGCTTCTTGGGGCAATCTTTCTTGTCTCCTTCGAAGTCGGTGCGCTTGGCCAGGTCCAGCTTGGGTAGCAACTCGGTAACCTTGTCGTCGCGCATGCGCTTGTCCACTTTGTCGAAGAAGACAAGGTACTCGTTTAATACGGTCATGAACTTGGTAAGCGGGGCGCCTTCCAGCCGGGCAGCGCCTTCGCCATAGCGCACCACCAGGCCCTCGGCCGCGCGCTTCACCATCACCTTCACGAACTCGCGGTCGTCTTTGATGTACTGCAGCGACTTGCCCTTCTTCACCCCATAGAGCGGCGGCTGGGCGATGTATACATTGTTGCGCTTGATCAGCTCCTGCATGTGGCGGAAAAAGAACGTCAGCAGCAAGGTGCGGATGTGGGAGCCGTCCACGTCGGCGTCGGTCATCAGGATGACCTTGCCGTAGCGCAGCTTGGCGGGATCGAAATCCTCCTTGGAAATGCCGGTGCCCAGCGCCGTGATCATGGCTCGAATTTCTTCGTGGCCCAGCATCTTGTCGTAGCGCGCCTTCTCCACGTTCAGGATTTTGCCCTTTAGCGGCAGGATGGCCTGGAAACGCCGGTCGCGGCCCTGCTTGGCGGTGCCGCCGGCGCTTTCGCCCTCCACCAGGAAGAGCTCGCAGCGGTTGGGATCGCGCTCCGAGCAGTCAGCCAGCTTGCCGGGCAGGCCACCGCCATCCAGCGCGCCTTTGCGCCGGGTAAGATCGCGGGCCTTGCGCGCCGCCTCGCGGGCGCGTGCCGCCTCAATGGCTTTATTGATCACACGCTTGGCCACCGGCTGGTTCTGCTCAAAAAAAGCGCCCAGGCGTTCGTTGACGAAGGCCTGCACCGTGCCGGCAATATCGGAATTCAGCTTGCCCTTGGTCTGTCCTTCAAACTGCGGCTGCGGCAGCTTCACGCTGATCACCGCCACCAGGCCTTCACGGACGTCGTCGCCGGTCAGGTTTTCCTTCACATCTTTGAACAGCCCGAGCTGCTGGCCAGCATAGTTGATGGTGCGGGTCAGCGAGGTGCGGAAGCCGCTCAGGTGGCTGCCGCCGTCCACGGTGTTGATGTTGTTGGCGAAGCTGAACACGCTTTCCGAGTAGCCGTCGTTGTACTGCAGGCCAATCTCAATGTGCACGCCGTCGCGATCGTCCTCCATGTAGATGGGGCGCTCGTGCAGCACGCTCTTGCCCTTGTTCAGGTGCTTGATAAATTCTGCGATGCCGCCGTTGTACTTAAACTCCGCCTTCTTGGCCTCGCCCGTCTTCGGGTCGGAGGTCCGCTCGTCAGTCAAGGTGATGAGCAGGCCCTTGTTGAGGAAGGCGAGCTCGCGCAGGCGCTGGGCCAGCGTATCGAAGTTGTACTCGGTGACCGAGAAGATGGTGGTGTCGGGCTTAAAACGGACCCTGGTGCCACTCTTCTTCGCCGGCCCCATCTTCTTCAGCTTGGTGGTGGGCTCGCCCTTGGAGTAGGTCTGCTCCCAGGTAAAGCCGTCGCGCTTGATTTCCAGGGTCAGATCTTCGCTGAGCGCGTTCACGCAGGAGACACCCACCCCGTGCAAGCCGCCGGAAACTTTGTAGGTGGAGCTATCGAACTTGCCGCCGGCGTGCAGCTTGGTCATGACCACTTGCGCCGCGGGCACCTTTTCGCCATCCAGATCCATGGTGTCCACGGGAATGCCACGGCCATCGTCCACCACCGTGATGGAGTTGTCGTCGTGGATCGTGACGTCAATCTTTTCCGCGTAGCCGGCCAGGGCTTCGTCCACCGAGTTGTCCACCACCTCATACACAAGGTGATGCAAGCCGAGCTCGCCGGTGGAGCCAATGTACATGGCGGGGCGCTTGCGCACCGCTTCCATGCCGCCCAGCACCTTGATGGAGTCAGCGTTGTAGTCGTGCGCTCCATTGGCGCCATTAGGCTTGCCATTGCTGGTGAGCTTGCCGTTTTTCAGCTTGGAATCGGCAAGGGCGGTGTCGGTGAGGGAAGTTGCTTTGGTGGCCATTCAGCTCCGTAAATAACGCGTGGGTCGGGCTCGAGAAGGAGGATTCTTTGCTCCCCCAAAATCTGGTACAACTTATTGATATTAGAAGCAGTTAGCGGAACTCAACCCGTGTTCTATTTTAACACAAAGCAGGTGCTTTTTTACCTGTCGGGCAGGCGAAAAATGGCAGGTATCTGGAGGCGCAACAGCAGAAGAATCAGAGGCTTAGGAGTGCCGATCGGCGGCTGATGATTGCGGTTGACGCATTCACCCTCGGCACCACGTTCGAACGATCGTCAATCGAGAATTTTTAACCTTGAATTCCTCATACCGCCTTCGCCCTAACCTCCGTCAGCGCGCTGGTGCAGAAGGCGCAACGCCGTGCGTCAATCGGAATCTCGCTCAGGCACTCCGGGCACTTCTTGGTGGTGGGATCGGCGGGCGGCTCTTTGCGCGCGCGCGAGACCAGGGTGTTGATGGGGGTAACCACAAAGAAGTACACCGCTGCGGCAATCAGAAGGAAGGATATGGCGGCGTTGATGAAGTCGCCGTAAAGGAAGGTGCTGTTATTGATGGTGAAGCTGAGGCCGCCGAAATCCGGCTTGCCCACAAGAGCGGCGATGAACGGTGTGAGCAGGTCCTTCACGAACGAAGTCACTACCGTGCCGAAAGCGGCACCGATGACCACGCCGACGGCCAAATCCACTACACTTCCCCGCAGCACGAATTGCCGGAAGCCCTTGAGCATGGCACACCTCCTGAGGCGGGTAGAGTAGCCCCGGGCGGCAATGACGTCAAATCCGGGGATCACAGAACACCGTGATGACCTGCTTGGGGGGCGGTACAAGGAACTACACAGGTCCTTCGCTCGGGTGCGCGTCTGTATTCGTCACCCTCCGCTCAGGATGTCATTCGTGTGGGACAATCCCCTCAGATCCGCATGGGCATCACGATGTAGCGGTACTTGTAGTCCTCGGCGCCTTCGGGGCGAAGCTGGCCGGCGGACTGCGGGTCTTTGAACTCCAGGCGCACTTCCTCGGTGTCGGCGGCCTTCAGGAAATCAAGCAGGTAAGCGGAATTGTAGCCGATAGTAAGCGCGTCGCCGGTATAGGAAGTATCCAGGGAATCTTCTGACTCGCCGGCCTCGGTGGAGGAAGAGGAAACCTTCAGCTCGTTCTTCTCCAGCCGCATGCGGATGGCGCCGGAGCGCTCGTCGGCAAACTGGGCCACGCGCTGGATAGCGCCGTTCAGATCGTCGCAGCGCACCAGCACGCTCTTCGTGTTGTCCTTGGGCAGCACCGCCTCGTAGTTGGGAAACTGGCCGGTGAGCTGGCGCGAGGTGAGCAGGCGCTGGCCGATGCGGAAGAAGAGGGTGGACTCATCCTTGGCGAATTCCACTTCATCCACATCCGCGTTCTGCAGCAGCGAGTGCAGCTCCGACATGGCCTTCTTGGGGATCAGGGTGCGCATGTCATTAGCGCCAAACTTCTCCTGCGCTTCAATGTGCGCCAGGCGATGCCCATCCGTAGCCACCATGACAATGGACTCAGGCTTCAACACCATGAGCGCGCCATTCAGGGTGTAGCGCGACTCCTCGTTGGAGATGGCAAAGATGGTCTTGCTGATCAGGGTGCGGAGCACCGCAACCGGGATCTTCACGATGCTGGCGCCGGGAAAGGCGGGCAGGCTGGGGAAATTGGAGCGCGCCATGCCTACCATCTTGGTATTGGACCGGCCGGCGCGGATGTTGACCCAGTGGTTCTCCAGCAGCTTAACCGAAATATCCACGTCGGGCAGCAGCTTGACGTAATCGTAGAGCTTGCGCGCTGGAATGGTGCACGCGCCCTCTTTCTTCACTTTGGCGCTGCAGGAGGTTCGCAGGCTCAGGTCGAGGTCCGTGGCGGTGATCGACAGCTTGTCACCGGCGGCTTCGAATAAAAAGTTGGAAAGAATGGGAATCGTCGTCTTGCGCTCGACCACGCCCTGTGTCGCGGTCAACTCGCGCAGCAGTTCAGACCTGCTGACGGTGATTTCCATGGTGGACGTCCCTGTAGCGACCATCGCCTCTGCCGGCATAAATGACCACCTGAAAACCGGGCTAATAGCCCGAGATTAGTACTTCCCTTATATCAAAATAAAAAGCTATAAAACCAGTAGTAACAGTAGGCAGGCCGGAAAAGTGGAAATTCGGGCTCCAACCGCCAGGGGAGCTGCTTTTCTAGCAAAATCCCCCCTGTTCATAAGGGCTCCCGGCTGTGGCTGGACAGGGAAAGCTGGGGACCCCGGCAAAATCCGACCGTTTGTTACACACATTCCACAGGCGGCGCACAGCGGGGCTGGAGGAAGACTGGGCCGCGAGGTGGAAAAGGAGAGCGGAACCGCGATTCATCCGCCCAAAGTCTCCGTGAGTTTATTGAGCAGCCTGTTCAAATCCTTGTCGCTCTTTCGGCTCTCGTCAATCTTCTCGACGGAGTGCAGCACCGTGGTGTGATGCTTGCCGCCAAACTGGCGCCCTATTTCCGGCAGCGAGGCCTCGGTGAGATGCTTGGCCAGGTACATGGCGATCTGCCGCGGATAAACGATGGCGCGGGAGTTGTTCTTGGCCTTGATCTCCACCAGTTTAAGGCCGAACTGCTCGGCCACTGATTTCTGGATGGCTTCGATAGTGACCTTGCGCGCCTGCGAATCAATGAAGTTTTTGAGCACCTGCTGTGTATAGGGCAGGGTGATCTCGGCGCCGATGAGCGAAGAGTGGGCAATCAGGCGGATGAGCGCCCCTTCCAGTTCGCGCACGTTCGAGCGGATGTTGGAGGCTATATAGAGGGCGACGTCGGTGGGCAGCGTAACCCGCTCCTGCTCCGCCTTCTTCTGCAGAATGGCGACCTTGGTCTCCAGGTCGGGCGGCTGAATGTCGGCAATCAGTCCCCACTCGAAACGGCTGCGCAGGCGGTCCTCGATTTCGGCCAGTTCCTTGGGTGGACGGTCACTGGCGATCACGATCTGCTTCATGGACTCGTGCAGCGCGTTAAAGGTGTGGAAGAACTCCTCCTGAGTGCGCTCCTTCTGGGCCAGGAACTGGATGTCGTCAATGAGCAGCACATCCACGTTGCGAAACTTGTCACGGAAGCTGCTCATCTTGTCGTAACGCAACGAGTTGATCATTTCGTTGGTGAACTTCTCGCTCGACAGATAGCAGATGGCCATTTGCGGCTGGCGGCGCTTGATCTCGTGTCCGATGGCCTGCATCAGGTGCGTCTTGCCCATGCCAACACCGCCGTACAGGAACAGCGGGTTGTACGCCTTGGAGGGCCGCTCGGCAACGGCCAGCGATGCAGCGTGGGCAAACTGGTTGCCGGCGCCAATAACAAACGCTTCAAAGGTGTAGCGAGGATTGAGCTGGGCGGCTCCATCCCAGTCGAAGCGCGCCTGGTGAGCCAGGGCGCTGGGCGTGTGCGACTGCGCCGGCGCTGGTGCTGAAAGCCCGCCGTCATGACGCACCGGCGTGGCCGCCGGATCATCTTCCGGAGTCACAAACTTCACGTCCTGGAATTCCAGGTTCAGGTTGTCCAGAGCTTCCTGGATCAGGTCAGCGTACTTCTCTTCGATGTGGCGGAACTCCGGAGTGGGAACGCGGACGTAAATCACCTTACCGGTGGCATGACTGTAACGCGTGGGCTTGAGCCAGGTATCGTAAGAGTGCCGGTTGATCTTTTTTTCCAGCGCGTCAAGGATGCGAATCCACGGATTGGGAGCAACAGCGGTACCAGTAACCGACATTAGCAAACCATAGCTGGGCCGTACTGACGGACCCCGGAAGAAATGCGATAGAACGAAACGCCCGCCGGAGCGGGAGCAGAGTATGCAAAGAATGAGTAAACCGAAATGCAGTGACTGCTCGGCATACTAGCACGAAAATTTTTTTGCGTGTGGAAATGTTGGCGGAGATTTTTTTTCACTGGGGTGAGTTGTAGCGCGCCGGAAGATTCTGTCAAGTCATTAGTTGGTAATGTCGCAAACCTGATGCAGAGAAGAGTGGCCCCGCCCGCATTTTTGTCCCGCGGGATTTCGCCTTAATACTTTTCTCGCCGCGGTCCCCGCAGCTAGAGACGAAGCGCAACGAAAGCAGAGCACAAGCGGCCCAGCGCACACCCGAGCGAGCCTCCTGGCAGCAGAATTGCCGCTCGCGCAGGCTTCATTTATACTTTTCACTTACCACTGGTTTATTCAGCAGCAAGGAGCAGCTAACTTTTTCCATGCCCAAGCGCACGTTCCAGCCTAACCGTCGCCGCCGCTCAAAGACGCACGGCTTTCGCCAACGGATGAAAACCAAAAGCGGCCAGGCGGTCCTGTCACGCCGCCGCGCCAAAGGACGCAAGCGGGTATCGGTGAAGCCGGGCTTCCGCGAGTAACATCTGTCCTGCGCAGGCACAGCCGGATTTGAGCGAGCCGAGACCACTGTGAGCGGCCCTCCGCCGAACACGCAATCTCCGGGACGGCAAAAAGCCGCCGGGAAGCAGGCGGGGGCATTCTCCCGAGCCGCACGCCTGCTGAAGCATGCTGATTTCGAGCGCGTGTACGAAAAGGGGCAGCGCCATTTCGCGCGCCACATGACGGTGTTTTTTCTGCCCCGCGAATCCAGCCAGGCGCGGATCGGATTCACGGTGGGCCGGGTACTGGGTGGGGCGGTGGAGCGCAACCGCATCAAGCGCCGGCTACGGGAAGCGGTACGCCTGCAGTGGGGCCGGCTGGGTTCAGCGGTGGATATAGTGGTCAACCCCAAGAAGTCGGTCTTGCAGGCGAAGTTTGCCGAGGTCGAGCAGGAACTGGGGCGGGCCTTTGAAGTGATCGATGGGAAACTCCGGAACCCGGGGGGGCCATCGGCCACCCGGAAGAGGGTTTGAGTGAAAAGGACCGTAATAGCTCTGCTGCGGGCGTACAAGTGGGCGCTATCGCCCCTGCTGCCCGCCGCGTGCCGCTACGTTCCCAGCTGTTCTGAGTACGCGCTGGAGGCGGTGGAGCGCCAGGGCGCGCTGCTGGGCGGACTGAAGGCGGCGTGGCGGGTGTTGCGTTGCCATCCTTTTGCGCGCGGCGGATACGATCCGGTGGTTCGCGAGCAACACGACGCGCCCGCCCGCGCTCACCACGCAAGATGAAAAGAAAGATTTTTCTCAGGTAAATTGGTTTGGCAGACTTTCAAAATCCCCAACAAGATCCCGGACTCGAACGCCGCCTGCTGCTGGTGTTCGCCCTCACCTTTCTGGTCATCCTAGCGCTTCAGCCCCTGCTGATGAAGAAGGTGCTGCCGCAGAAACCCAGCGGCACGGAAAAAAGAGCCACACAGCCGGCACCACCCTCGGCCAAACCTCCTGCGCCCGAAACCGCAGCCGCAGTTGCCACTACGAAGCCAACCAGGGGCCGCAAAGGCGCTCGCGCCGCCAGCGAGGCGCCCGTTCCCGGTAAGCAGGCCCAGCAGGAAACGGCCACGGTAGTTGAAAACGACCTGTACCGCATTGAGTTCACCAATAAGGGCGGGCAGGTCAAATCCTGGATCCTGAAGAAGCAAACCGACGACAAAGGAAAGCCCCTGGACCTGGTGAATGCGGATGGTGCCAAGTTCGGGCTGCCTATGTCGCTGTGGACCTACGACGAGGCGCTGCGCAACCGGCTCAACAATTCTTTATACGTGGCCAGCCAGGCGGGCACGCTGCATGCGCCCGCCGACATCAGCTTCGAATACGCTGACGGCGATCTTACGGTGCGTAAGAGTTTTCACTTCGATCACACTTACGTGGTCAAGGTGGAGACTTCGGTCGTCTATAAAGGCGCCGCCACGGCCGCTTACCCGGCGTGGCCGGCAGGCTTCGGCGACCAGACCACGCCCAGCGCCTACGGTTCCGCGCGCATAGCCCGGCAATTCAACGACAAGATTCAGCGCGATAAGGCCAAGAGCGTCAGCGGCGGTGGCACCATCGCCGGCCCCTTCCACTGGGCGGGGGTGGAGGACCAGTACTTTGCCGCCGTCTTCATTCCCGACCATCCGGAAACCGCGGCCATGGTCACGCTGCGCAACAGCGTGGAAATTCCGAAGGATCCGGCGCACCCCAGTCCTGACCAGACCACCAAGGAAGACCTGCTGGGAGCAGCGGTGGGCAACACTCAAGGGGCTACTACGGAGCGAGTCTTTGTCGGCCCTAAGGCGGTGAATGTCCTGGAGTCGGTACGCGTCGCTAATGGCGACTTGCGCGGCTTGGTGGATTTTGGATTCTTCGGCATCATCGCTCGTCCGCTGTTCATCTGGCTGCGGTGGATGCAGCAGCACTGGATCAGCAACTGGGGTTGGGCTATTGCGCTGCAGACCCTGATCATCACGTTGGCTCTGTTGCCGCTGCGCATTTCCAGCATGAAGTCATCGCTGAAGATGCAAAAGGTGGCGCCGCAAATCAAGTCCATCCAGGAAAAATACAAGAAGTACAAGATGCAGGATCCGCGCCGGCAGCAGATGAACCAGGAAATTGCCGAGCTGTACAAAAAGGAAGGCGTGAACCCGGTGGGTGGCTGCCTGCCGCTCATCATCCAAATGCCCTTCCTGATCGCGTATTACGCCATGCTGGAAGTAGCCATTGAGCTGCGGCATGCCCCCTGGCTGTGGATCCACGACCTGTCTTCGACTGACCCCTGGCACGTCCTGCCCATTCTGATCATCATCTCTACCTTGTTTGTGCAGAGAATGACTCCGGCCGCTGGCATGGATCCCACCCAGCAGAAAATGATGAATCTGATGATGCCGCTGTTCCTGGGCGTGATCAGCTGGAACTTGGCGGCAGGGCTGTGCGTTTACTGGGTGCTGAGCAACGGAATCGGCATAGCCCAGCAAGCGGTGATGAACCGCACCGAGCTAGGGCGGGAGATGCGCGCTGAGATGGAAAAGCGGGCGCGCAAAAAGGCCAAGGTTTGAAAAACTGGCCGCAAGCTATTAGCTTTTAGCGCTTAGCGGAAGAGTCCCTATACTGCACAAGTTAGAGCCAACAACCAAGAGTCAACAGCCACATGCCTATTTCCGACAAAGCGGGCGCGGCGCGAAAAATTGACGAGCTATTGCGGGCCGTCTTGAAGGAGTGCGGTTTCCGTGTCAAGTACCGCATCGTGGTGGATCCGCCTTTGCCCGAGGAGCGCGATTGGGAGAGGCCGGAGATCCTGGTAGAGCTTTCTGGGCCGGACAGCGACCTGCTGCTGGAACGCGGCGGCGAGCTGCTGCGCTCACTGGAGCATCTGGCACAGGAGATTGTGCGCCTCGCCCCCTCCGAGCACGAGCGTGTTGCCTTTGACTGCATGAACCACCGCGCCATGCGCCTGGAAGAGCTGAAGCTGGCCGCCGGTGTGGCGGCGGAGCGCGTGCGTAAAACCGGAGTGCCTTACACCTTCAGTCCCATGTCGTCGCGCGAACGCCGCATTGTTCACCTGGCGCTGCGCGACGAGGCCGATCTCAAGACCGAGAGCACGGGCGAGGCTGGACGTCGCGCCGTCGTCGTCTATCCCAAGGACTACAAACCGGCCCCGCGCGCCGGGCGGCGCTAGCAGGTCGCGGAGCTTCAGGGCGTCCTGCACCTTTCCCGTGCTAACCAGCAGCCAGAAAGGCTAGTAAGCTAGACAACTCCGGGGAGGCGCCGATGCGAACCCTACTGCTGCCCCTTGTCGTCGTGGTAATTGGCACCATGGTGTGGGCTCAGTCTCCAAGTCCGGGCCCAGCTGCCAATGCGGCCCAAGTTTTTGCTTACGACGCCAAGGCGCCGCTGGATTTCCAGGAAAAAGCTGTCGAGGACGTGCACGGCGTAAAGGTGCACGACATCTCCTATGCCAGTCCCAAGGGCGGCCGCGTGCCCGCTTACCTGGTGGTGCCCCCGGGCAAGGGGCCCTTCGCGGGACTGATCTTCATACATTGGGGGCAGGCTGATCGCACCGAATTTCTCTCCGAGGCGGTCATGCTGGCGCAGGCTGGAGCGGAATCTTTGCTGATTGACGCGCCCTACAACCGCCCGGGCGCTCCCAACGTGGATACCTTCACCCACCCGGAGGTCGAGCGCGACGGCTACATTCAGCTGGTGGTGGATATCCGTCGCGGCGTGGACCTGCTGCTCAGCCGCCCGGAAGTGGACGGCAAGCGTATCGGATACGTGGGGCACAGCCTTGGGGCCACCTGGGGAGGGCCGCTGGCGGCGGCCGACAAGCGCATCAAGGCGCTGGTCCTGATGGGCGGCTTGCCCACACTCACCAATTTTTCCGCCGACAATTACATATCCAACTTCGTACACAAGACTTACACGCCAGAACAAGTCGCCAACTACGTCAAGGTGATTTCCCCCATCAACCCGGAGAATTTTGTGGGGCAATCCGCGCCGGCGGCGCTGTTCTTTCAATTCGCCCAGCACGATCGCTACATTACACCCCAATTCGCCCGGGAGTACTTTGAGGCGGCGGGCCAGCCCAAGCAGCAGAAGCTTTATTTCTGTAGCCACGAGTTCAACGATCCCGCTGCGCTCATGGATCGCGATCGTTTTCTGCAAAGGCAGCTGCAGCTGAAGCCAGTGATGGCCATCATTCTGCGGGAAATGGGCATGAAACTGGCGCCGGCCCGGGTGGTGGGCAAAACGCAATGAACTAATAGCGGATCGGGCGTTGGGCCGAGCCCGCAGTTCAGCCCACCCGCCGAGCTAATTCGGGTACCACCTCGCGCAATCGGCCGCTTTCCACCTCATATACAAATCCACGTAGCGTGATCTCGGAAGGAATCCAGGCATGAGAACGCAGCCGCTGAATTTGCCGGCGGACATTCTCCTCGATGTCACGGAAGCTGTAGAAATACGCAGGCACCACGGCGGAGACACCGGTACTCTTCTCCAGGCGGCTGCGCAGCTCCTCCTCGGTAAAGCTGAGCATGCCGCAGTCGGTGTGGTTCACGATGGCAAATTCCTGCGTGCCCAAAACATAATGTGAGATGAGAAGCGAGCGCAGCACGTCCTCAGTGACCACGCCTCCGGCATTGCGGATGATGTGGGCTTCGCCCGTCTTCAGCCCGAGAAACTGCTCGACCGAGAGGCGCGCGTCCATGCAGGCCACCACGGCCAGCTTGCGGGCGGGAGGCTTGGGGAGGCTCCCCAGGGTGAAGGCTTTGGCGTATGATTCGTTGGCTCGCAAGACGTCGTCAATCGCCGACATGGATTCAGTACCCTCCAGGTAAACTCGGTTAGATGATGGCAACAAGGCCGGAGTGAAAGATCCAGGCCTCCTCCCACTAGAATAAAACGGTGAACCTGGACGACACCATCATAGCCATGGCCACTCCTCCGGGGCGAGGCGGGATCGGGGTAGTGCGCCTGTCCGGCCCCGAAGCCCGCCAGATTGCCCTGCCCATGCTGCGGCTGAACCATGGACTGGAGCCTGGGCGCGCCGTGTTCGGGGAACTGGTGGAGCCCGCAAGTGCAACGGAATGTGTGGCTGAAGGAGTCCCGCCGGCCCAGACGGGGCTAAGCCCTGGCTCCCCACCGGCGGCCCTCACGCGCGTAGATGAGGTGGTGGTCACGTTTTTTCAGAAGCCGCACTCCTACACCACCGATGATGTGGTGGAAATTTCCGCTCATGGCTCACCCGTAGTGCTGCGCCACATTGTGGAGCTGGCACTCTCCAGCGGGGCCCGCCTTGCCGAACCGGGCGAGTTCACCATGCGTGCGTTTCTCAATGGCCGGCTGGATCTGGCTCAGGCCGAGGCGGTGCGCGACCTGATTGAATCGCAAACCCTCTACCAGGCTAAGATTGCGGCCCAGCAACTGGAGGGAGCACTTTCCCGCCGCCTGCACCCCATCAAGCAGAAGCTGGTAGAACTGATCGCGCTGCTCGAAGCCGGCATTGACTTCGCCGAAGACGATGTTTCCGTGCTGCCGGGGGAACAAATCGAGCAGCGCATCGCGGCCGTGCGCGTCCCGTTGCAGGAGCTGGCAGGCTCCTTCGCATACGGCAAGCTGGTGCACGAGGGTTTGACTCTGGCCATTGTCGGCCGGCCTAATGTCGGCAAGTCCAGTCTGTTTAACCGCCTGGTGGAGCGCGAGCGAGCCATCGTGACCGCCACCCCTGGCACCACCCGCGACCTGGTGAGCGAGACCGTGGCCCTCGAAGGCATTCCCGTTAAGCTGGTGGACACGGCGGGCATCCGCCGCGCGCTGGATGAAGCTGAGAGCATCGGCATTCGCAAATCCATGGAGGCGCTGGCCGACGCGGACCTGGTGCTCGTGGTCGTGGATGCATCTCAGCCCATCACGGCGGAAGATGAAGAGCTGTTACAGCAGGTAGCCGGCAGATGTGCCATTGCGGTCGCCAACAAGGCCGACTTGGCCGTCAACCGGCCGTGGACCGTTGACGGCTCACCCGTGGTGCGCACTTCCGCCCTCACGGGCTCGGGCGTTTCCGAACTGCGCGCCGAAATTCTGCGCCAGGTGGGTGGCGATCAAGGGGCGCAGATGGAAAGCGGCTTCCTCACCAATACTCGTCACCGTGGGCTGGTGGAAAATGCCCTGCAGGCGCTGGATGCGGCATCCGCAGCGGTCGAGCAGAAGGTCCCCCACGAAATGCTGCTGCTTGACCTCTACAACGCCCTTCGGCCGCTGGACGAAATCACCGGCGCCACCACCACCGAGGACATCCTCGGCCTGATCTTCAGCACGTTCTGCATTGGAAAGTAGTCGTGGTACATTGACCTCGCAAGCGGCGGAGGGGGAATGTCCTGGGTCGTCAAACTGGAAGACGAGTTGGGCGAGCGCAGCGAGTGGGTGATGCTGCACGGGGTGGTCCCGGCGTTCGAGGAGAAGGACTTTGCCATCCTGCACTGCATTGACCCTTATGGTCACACCATCTTCAACCACCTGCAGATGGAGCCCTTCCTGGCCGAGTGGGAGAAGGTGATGGAACGGGCCCGCGACGATTCCCAGATGCTGGCCTGGAACAAAATCAAAGAAATGGCCCAGATCTGCCAGAAAGACCGGGATCTGTACTTGAGGTTCGTGGGCAATTAGGGACTACCTTTTACGGTTGTGGTGAAAAATTACTTGGAGAGCGCCGCCAGGGCTTCCCGGAAGAGCGCTTCGAAGGATTGCTGGTTGCCGTTGCTCACCTTGCCCAATGCGCGCTCGGCGGCAGGGCGCTGGTAGCCCAGATTAACCAGCGCGGAGACCACATCTTCCTCAACCGGACTGGCCGGGGCGGCTGCCGGCGCGGCGCCAAAATCCTGCAACTTGTCGCGCAACTCCAGCACCATGCGCTCCGCCGTCTTTTTGCCGATGCCGGGGATACGGGTCAGGCGCGCCACGTCGTTACCGCGAATTGCGCCCACCATCTCATCCGCCGGCATGCCGCTCAGGATGGTAATGGCCAGCTTGGGACCGATGCCGCTCACTGAAATCAGGCGTTCGAACAACTGCTTCTCCGCCGGACGCAGAAAGCCAAACAGGGCAATGGAGTCCTCCCGCACGTGCGTGTGTACGTGCAAAGCGACCTCGGTACCCACGGCGGGAAGCGCGGAGAACGTCGGCACGCTGATGGTGACGTCATAGCCCACTCCGGCGGCCTCAACCACGGCCTGGTTGGGATGTTTGGCGATCAGCCTTCCGCGAAGATGGGCAATCATGCCTGCATTGTAGCCGGGGACTGCTTGGGAGCAAGGGGCCGTCGGCTGGCGATTAGTGCCGGGGAAGACGAACACCTGGGGTCCGACAGCTGAAGACCGACCGCCGACAGCTTCTTTTACTGCGCCCGGCGCCGATAGTAGATGGCGAACTCGAACCCGGAATTGGGAGGAAACAGTTCTGCCACCTTGCGCAGGCGCTCCGCTAATGGCGTAGGGGCAAGCAGCGGGTAATCGCGTTCCCGCAGGTCGTAGTAGTCCACATCCAAGTAAAGCGAGAGCAGGTAGACGGAAATGGCGTCAGAGAACGCAGTTTCCAGGTAATCATTCTTGTGCTTTTCCACGTCCGCGCTGGGAGCGGTGGCCAGCTTGCGCAACTCATAGGCATCGAGGCTGGTCTCCCCGCGCACGCCCTGTTCCACCTGCTTCCACACTAGCTGGCTGAACGCGTCCGAAACGCCGGCGCGCTCCACCACCGCGTGCCCCACGTTGATATAAAACTCAAAAGCGACGGAGAACTTGTCGTCCATCAGGCGAGTGGATATAAAGACGCACTGCGAGTCGCCCACGTTCAGGTTTCGGTGGCAGACGGCGTTATCGCTCAAGGCCACGTCGTAGCGGTCAGCAATCAGGGTCTCATCGCCCTGGCTGACGGTAAGCGGGACAAAGTAATAAGCTTTGCGCTCCAGGGCAGCCGCGGCGCTCTGCGGAACGGCCGCCACCATGCGCTCCAGATCGTTCGAGGGGGTGCTGATGTTGCCGGTGAAGGCATAACAGATGCCGTTGGGAGCCTGCGAGACCGGGTTTTGCCGAATTACGTCCGCGGGAGACCGGGTCAGGGCGTGTGCTGCTTGCGCCATAGAGCCTTATTCTAGCGCAGGGGAAGGCCAGCATCGCGGGCCGCTCCCGTTGTAAGCTGAAGAGTTATGGCTGAGGTCGGAATTGTAACCCGCAAGCCCCGGCTGCCGGGTGTCTTCGTCCGCGCCCTCCTGATCACCTTTGTGCTGACCCTGCTTGCGTTTGCCGTGACCCTGCTGCTGGCTATTATTGGATTCAGTCTCTTTGGCTTGGTCCAGGGGCACCGGCCGGATATGGCGAACGCCTACAAATACATAGCTTTGCCCATGGCGGTGGTGGTAGCCACGATAGTCTTGGTCATGGCCTTCATTACAGAATTCAAGCATTATCGGCGCCGATTGGCGGCGTGGCGGGGGGTTTAACAATCAGCAAGTACCACTTGGCAATTAGCATTTCGTCCCTGAGAGCTGGTCCGGCAACTTCGGCTCATCAAGTGCTAAATGCCAAATGCCAAGTGCCCGAAAGCCTGTAGCTCAGGCTCCGCGTATCGCGATACCGCTGCCGCACTCCAGCAACTTGGAATATTCGCAGCGGGTTTTGCCGCAGTACGAAAAGGCGGTGGAGGAGGCCGGCGGGGAAGCGGTGCGCATCCCGCTGGACCGACCGCGGGCGGAGTTGATGAAGCTTATGGAAGGCTGCGACGCCGTGTTACTGCCGGGCAGCCGGGCTGATGTGGACCCGCAGCACTACGGTGCAGAGCCTGACCCGCGCACCAACCCGGCCGACCCGCAGCGTGAGACCGCCGACCGGCTGCTGCTGCGGGGGGCCGATAATCTGCGTAAGCCGGTGTTGGGCATCTGCTACGGCCTGCAGATCTTGAATGTTTACCGCAGCGGCACGCTGTGCCAGCACGTTGAATCCACCATAGATCACACTGCTCGTGACAAAACGCATAGGGTCCGGGTGGAACCGGCTTCCCGGCTGGCCCGGATCCTGGAGGTGCCCTCAGGCGAGGAGATCCAGGTCAACACCAGTCATCACCAAGCCACTTCCACGGTGGGGGACGGCCTGCGCATCTCCGCCAAAGCGCCCGATGGAGTGGTTGAGGCTTTGGAAGGCATCTCTCCCGAGCATTTTGTCCTGGCTGTGCAGTGGCACCCGGAGCGCTCATTAGACGAACCAGCCTCGCGGGCTATATTCCGTGCCCTGGTGGAGGCGGCTCGGGAGCGTCAGCGGGAGCTGGCGGGCAAATTTGAATCGCTGCCAAGATGAGGTTTCAGAGTTGCAAGGTTTCGCAGTTTGCGGTGAGAATGTCGTATCTGTTCGAGCCTTCTAAAACTCTCTAACCTAAAGAAAAGGAAATGCTACGGCTCGACGAAGCTCATGCTGCCTGGGGCACGGGCTCCGGCGGAGACGTCGCTTCCATGGCAAAGCCAGCGCACTTCAGGTTCAGCTTGTCTGCGATGGCGAGCCAGCGCTGCAGCCATTCCTGATCAGCTGCGGCTACCGGTTTGCCGGCGCATACCTCCTGCAGCACTCGATAACAGACGTTCTGCGCCGTCCACAGGTCCACTTCGAAAGGCAGGGAACGCGCCAGGCGAACCGCGCCCTCGAATTGTGCGAACACGGTGGGCTCGGCGGGATTCTGTGCCAAGCGCTCCGCCAACCGCGCCAGCCTTTTCTTCAAAACGTAGCTGAGCCCGGGAATATCCAGAGTGATCTCGTCGCGCGCGGCGGCGTCCATCAGCGCGGCAATGGCGCCCAGGTCCAGATCTTCCGCTTCAAAGGCATGACGAAGATTGCTGTTGATAACAAATTCCGCCGTTGATTGCAGCACCTTGGGCCGGGGCATGTGCAGCTCGCTCAGAAACCGCAGCAGCGGCGCATCGCTTTCATACACCTGCCGGTAATTCGCTTCCACCTCGCCCAGGGTGGACTCCAGGATGTGCCCCACGATGCGGCGCTGTTCGTCGCGGAAGAGCGACTTCAGGGTGTACTGGGCGCCGTGGAAGTGTTTGTCCAGCAATCGCAGGGATTCCGCCACATCTGCGCGGTTGAAAGCCTCCGACAACTCCTGCCGCGCCTCCGCATAGGCCGGTTCACCACGGAACTCCCGCACGCCGGCATTGATGTTGTGGTCTCCCAGGTGCAATACGCCGTAAGTGAAGGAGCCGCACTCCTGAGTGATGCGGGAGCAAACCCGTTCCTGGGCCACATCCAGGCGAAACCGGCCCGACTGGAAACGCTGCACGTCCTTTACCGTTATGTCGTAACAGTAAATCGAGGGGTGTTCTTCATGGTGGTCGAAAAGCGAGCTGATGGCGAAATGCGCCGCCACCTTGGGCAGGTCAAGCACCGCGGGTTTCACCCAGGTGGCGTAAATGCGGGCGCCATCTCCGAAGCTGGCCACATTGCTATGAGCCTGAGCCAGGCGCTCCAGGAATCCAGCCTCAAAGTCCTGCTGCAGCGACTCCTGCGCCAGTTGCAAGGCGCGCCCGGCGTACATGATGACCTGCACTGTCTCGATACCGGAAAGCTCGTCGAAGAACCAGCCGCAGCTGGTGTACATGAGCATGATGTGCCGCTGCATCTCCAGCAGCTTCCAGAGAGTGACCTGCTCGTCTGAGGTGAGTTCGCGGGCTTGATGCCGGGCCAGGAATTCCTGTCGCGCGTGCTCTGAGCGCTCAAGCATCACCGAGATGTACTCATCGCGCGCCGCCCAGGGATCTTTCAGGTACTCGCCACCCTTGCGCTCATAAGGACCGCTCAGCTCATCGCGCAGCCAATCCAAAGCCTGGCGCAGCGGCGCCCGCCAATGCTGGCGCCATCCTGGTTTCATGCCTGAGTTGCAGCCGCAGTCGTTCCTCCAGCGCTCCACTCCATGCATGCAGCTCCAGGAAGTGTTGCTGATGATCTCCACTTCGTGGGTGGGCGGGTGCTTGGCAAGGTATTCGCCGTAATTGGTGATGTGGGCCAGCTGACGCGATTCGATGTAATCCAGTGCATAGGCCAGCGCCATATCGCCGTGGGGGTGGTGGTGGCCATAGGTTTCGCCGTCGGTGGCGATGTTCATGAGCTGTGGCCAGCGGCGGGCGTCAGAGAAGCCGCTTAGAAGCCGCTGCGCGAACTGTTCACCGTTAGAGAGCAGGTGCTCGAAAGCCACCGCCTGCGAAATCGGCCCATCGTAAAAGAAAAGGCTGATGCTGCGGCCCGAAGGCAGATCGGCCGCATAAGCGCGGGTAGGGTCAATCTTAGCGCCCTCCACGTTGCGCCAGCGCTGGCCGCCCAGTTTACGCACCTGCCGGGCCTGGTGCGGCGCCAGGATAGTAAAGCGGATGCCCAACTCGGCCAGGATCTCCAGGGTCTCCAGGTCCACCGCGCTTTCCGGCAGCCACATGCCTTCCGGCGAGCGTCCGAAGCGGTGCTCGAAATCGCGAATGCCCCACAGCACCTGTGTGTACTTGTCCCGCCGCGTGGCCAGGGGCAGGATCATGTGGTTGTAGGCTTGGGCTATGGCCGAACCATGCCCGGAGAAGAGTTGCTGGCTCTCCTTGTCGGCTTGCAGGACCTGCGCGTAGGTGTTGGGGGAATTCTCTTCCATCCAGGAGAGCAGCGTGGGTCCGAAATTGAAACTGATGCGAGAGTAGTTGTTGACGATTTTGACGATGTGGCCTTCGCCATCGAGGATGCGGGCGGCGGAATTGGGAGCGTAGCATTCTGCCGAGATGCGCTCGTTCCAATCGTGGTACGGATACGCCGAATCCTGAATTTCAACCGCTTCCAGCCACGGGTTCTCCCGCGGTGGCTGGTAAAAGTGGCAGTGAATACAAAGATAGCGTTCCATGGCCGCGTGATTAGATGCTGATTGTGCCCGCCGAGAAGGCGAGGACGGCGTCGCAGTGTCGGATTCAGCCCAGCTTCGTAATAGGCATCTTCAAGACGACAGCGCGTTGACATGTGGCGCACATGAAAGTATGCTACTAACATGTCAAAAATGATTCAATTGCGCAACGTTTCCGACGCGCTGCACCGAACCCTAAAAGCTCGCGCGGCCATGGCGGGCATGTCCCTTTCGGACTATCTGCTGGCGGAGATCAAAGAAATTGCGGAAACGCCAACGCTTGCCGAAATGCGACAACGGCTTCACGCGCGTAAACCGGTCGCGGCGCAGATTGACACTGCTCTTCTGGTGCGGGAAGAGCGCGAAGGCCGGTGATCGTCCTGGATGCGTCTGCCGCAGTTGAGTGGCTTCTGCAGACACCTGCGGGGCTACGCATTGAGAATCGAATCTATTCGCGCAGCGAAACCCTGCATGCGCCACACCTTTTAGATGTTGAGGTTACTCAAGTTCTGCGGCGTCTTCTACGGCAGGGGGTGCTTTCTGGACGCCGTGCCGACGAGGCCATCCGTGATCTGCTGGATCTCCGTATTAATCGGTACCCTCACCTCGTCTTCCTGTCTCGCATCTGGCAACTACGTCACAATTTGTCTGCCTACGACGCGTCCTATATCGTGCTCACCGACCAACTGGGGGCCACGCTGCTGACGCGGGACCGCCGGCTTGCGGTTGCTGTGGGCCATGCGGCAACCGTCGAGCTCTTTTGATTCCTGCAGAGCGACTCTTTTAAGTCACTCCCGTTTGCACGCTGCCTGCATGCGGGGCGCTCTAACACGCCGGTGCTAAGCGATGGTGAGACCAGTCACGCCGGGCGCTTGCTGTCTGCCTGCGCCGCAGCGGGCAAGATCAGATTGCTTGCGCTGACCTCTTCCGCCGGACACTCGCCCAGAATCGGCTGGCAAGCAGCACTGGGATGGCCGGTGCGTGCCTCCCCAGCGTGGCCGTTGCCACCAGTGAACTGGGCCTGTTCGGTCGAGCCATCTAGGGCCAAGGTGGAGGAAGTTCCCCCCGCGATCACCTGCGCCACCGTATCAAAGTATCCGGTCCCCACGAAGCGCTGGTGCTTCACGGCTTCGTAGCCGTAGTGCTGCTCCCGGCTGAATTCTTTCTCCTGCAGCCGCGCGTAAGCAGTCATGCCGGTTTCGCGGTAGCCGCGTGCCAGCTCGAACATGCTCAAGTTCAGCGCATGGAAGCCGGCCAGGGTCACGAACTGGAACTTGTAGCCCATGGCCGACAGCTCGCGTTGGAAGCGCGCGATGGTAGCGTCGTCCAGCTTCTTTCTCCAGTTGAAGGAGGGCGAGCAGTTATAGGCCAGCAGCTTTCCGGGGAATTCGCCCAGAACCGCTTCGGCGAAGATGCGGGCTTCCTGCAGATTGGGCTCGGCGGTCTCGCACCACACCAGGTCGGCGTAGGGCGCGTAGGCGCGGGCGCGGGCGATGGCCGAATGCAGCCCGCCACGAATGCGGAAAAAGCCTTCGGCGGTGCGCTCGCCGGTGCAAAACTCGCGGTCGCGGGCGTCTATGTCGCTGGTCAGCAGGTTGGCCGCGTTGGCGTCCGTACGCGCCATGATCAGCGTAGGCACGTCCATGGCATCAGAGGCCAGGCGTGCCGCCACCAGTTTCTGAATGGCTTCCGGCGTGGATACCAGCACCTTACCGCCCAGATGGCCGCACTTCTTGGCCGAGGAGAGCTGGTCCTCAAAGTGAACGCAGGCCGAGCCCGCCTCGATCATCGCCTTCATCAGCTCAAAAGCGTTCAGAGTGCCGCCGAAGCCGGCCTCGGCATCGGCAATTAGGGGAGCGAACCAGTACACGTCGCTCTTGCCTTCGGCATGATGCACCTGGTCGGCACGCAGCAGCGCGTTATTGATGCGCCCCACCAGGCTGGGCACGCTGTTCACCGGGTACAGGCTCTGGTCGGGATACATCTGCCCGGCATCGTTGGCGTCGGCAGCCACTTGCCAGCCACTCACATAGATGGCCTTCAGTCCGGCCCGCACCTGCTGGATGGCCTGGTTGCCGGTCATGGCGCCCAGGGCGGCAACGTGGTTCTCGGACTGCAGCAGTTCCCACAGCCGCTCCGCTCCCATGCGCGCCAGCGTGTAATCAATTTTGATGGAGCCGCGGATGCGTTCCACGTCCGCGGCGGTGTAGGGGCGAGTGATTCCGTGCCAGCGCTTGCCAGCCCATTGAGCGATAGTCTTGTCAGCCTTGCCGTTCGTCGTCATGTCTTTCTTTCCTTTCCTCGCAGCACTGCGGGGAACTGCAGGGTACTTAATCACGCTGGATTAAATTCACCATTCAGGATCATGGCCTCCGCGATGCAGCGCGCCTCGCGAAGCGTCTCCGGTGTGCCGATATCGGCGCGCGCCGGATTGGCCACAATCTTTTGCAATTCTTCATCAAAGAGCCGGCTGATGAGCTCGGGCGTGTGCACCACCGGATTCCCGTTATCGTCCAGGATGTCCATGGCTTCGCTGTGGCGCATGCGTTGCGCGATCATGAGGCGGTAAATGCGGTCGGTGGCCAGGTCTTCCATGTAGCCGTCGAGCAGGCTGGCGCCCTTGCCGTTGAGCACGCCGTTGCGATAGCGAATTACGGTGCGCACCGCCGCGCGCGTGCCGGCCAGGGTACGGCAACCCACCCCTCGGGGCACTGCCCGCAGGTCGGCATAGCGGTTGAACTGCCCATTGCGCAGCATGCCGGCGCGCTCCAGTTCTTCGCGGCCCAGGTCGCGCGAGGGCAGCTTGTTGATCTGGTTGGGACCGGGAAACTGATCCACGGCGATCTGGTTCTGGTCGGGATGGCCGGTCCAAGCGCCATCCATCAGGCAGCCGGCTTCGTTCTTCTTGTCTTTTTCCAGTGCGGCCAAGGCGCGGGCGTTGAGCTCGGAATCTTCGCGGCTGGGATAGAGAGCAGTCATTCCGCCAATGGCGAGCGCCCCGCGGCGGTGGCAAATCTCCGGCAGCAGTTCGCGCACGCGCTGGAAAAATGGCACGTCGTGGGAGATGGTGTTGCGGTCCGGCAGCACCCATTCCGCGTCGCAGAGGTTGAAGTGGATAAGGCTGGCCATATAGTCCCAGCGCCCGAGGTTCAGGCCCACGATGTGCTCGCGCAGGTTGAAGAGGAACTCTTCCATCTGGAAGGCCAGGGGATGCGATTCCACTAGCGCCATGCACTTGATGTAGTCGCGGGGGAGTCCCCGAATTTCGGCCAGCGCCTGGAACAGGTCGCGCCACCACAAGGCTTCCTCCGCTGATTCCGATTTCGGAATATAGACGCATAGCGGGTGACGCAACTGTGCCGGATCCATTGCGTAGAACACGCGCGCCACGTCAAACAGCGATGCCGACGCCGGTTCGTCGCCAAACAGTCCACGCTGGCTCATGTGCAAACCGCGCGGCCGCACCCAGATCACCGTCTTGCTGGGCTTAATGCCCGTCATCTGTTTGCGCTTCTTGTCGAAGTAGGTGAGTGTTCCGTGCAGCGCCTGCACGATATTCTCGGCTCCCAGTCGCTGGTGCTCCCACTCGTTCACCGTGGAGTCTTCCAGGTCGAGCATCACTCCGGGAGCGCCGGAGTTGAGCATCTTCACCACCAGTTCGGCGTCATCCGCCGGCCCGGTCATCTGGTTGCGCTGGTCGGCGCACCACTCCGGAAGTTCGATGCGCCACTCCCTCTCGGTCGCGGGCGAAGGCGGCAGGTGGCGCGGGCGCTTTCCGGCGTGCGACTCGGCCAGGACCCGATAACGTTTTTCAATCAGCTCCTGCTGGCGCGGCGTGAAGCGCTGGTGCAAGGGCAAAAGGAATTCCAGGAATCCTGGCGGCAGATCGCGGCGCGCGGCCTGCTCGGCCGAATAATTCAGGCGAAAACCACTTGTTTGCGAAACGTTAACCGGCGAGAGTGCCATCCATCCTCCTAGGTTTCGCGGCAATTACTGCGGGCGATTCCAAACGCGAATCCGCGCCCCACTGGTCTGCGGATTCTGGGGTACGCCCGCAGAGCCGTCAAACTGAATGTTTTTATCGCCCTGATAAACAACTTTTATCAGGCCATCCCCTCACCCGCAGATCGGGGGACGGCGTGCTTAGAAGCAGGCACATAGCACGCGGTTGCACGCGCCGTACGCAAAGAAATGCGTTTTCGAGACGGCGCGTCCAAGTCCTTGCGGGCCACCAACTTGGGCCGGATATAGCCAATTAGTAATCTGCCTGCCGTACGTCGGTACATGCACCTGAAGTAAGTCACCTTTTCCGCAACAACCCACTCTGTAGGAGGGTTAATGCCAAAGAACTGTCTCAACTCCGGTTGAGCAAAAACCCCTGGGAGGAATGAATGTCAGAAAGAATCGGGTTTGTGGAGCGTTACGTGTCGGCTCTCGCCTTAACCGGCCTCATCGCCTTGCTGGCAGTGGCGGTGGCCTGCGGCGGCGGTTCCAGCAGTCCACTGGAGACCAGCGCCAACAGCGCGGTTCAGATCAAGATTGGCGACGACCCGGACGATAGCGTTCTCGCCTTCGAGATCACCGTAAATTCCGTTGTACTGACGGACCAGAGTGGAGCGACCATCAATGCACTTTCCTCCCCAACCACCCTGGAGTTGACCCACTTAGCCGATACGAACGAGCCCCTGTCGTTGCTGAACGTGAATCAGGGGACGTACACGCACGCCGTCGTTACTGTTTCGCATCCGAAAATCGTTTATATCAACAGCCTCGGTCAGGTGGTGGAGAAGCAGCTCACCCTGAGCGACGTGGTTACCATTAACTTCAGTCCGGCCCTGGTGGTTGGCCCTGGCAGCACGGTGGTCAATCTCGACCTGAACGTCGCCCATTCCGTTAGCATCAACCTGAGCACCGGCAGCGTCACTCTCAATCCCGTGTTTGTGGTCACCACCTCGGCGGTTCCGCCCGCAGGCCAGGAAGAGCAGGAGAACGATAATGATGGCCAGTTTGAGGACGCCCGCGGTGTGGTCATGAGTGTGGCGGCAAACTCCTTCACCATGTCTTTGGGCTTGAGCACGCAGACGCTAACCTTCAACGTGGATGCCAGCACTGTGTTTGAGAACATCGGTGGCTTGGCGCAGTTGAGCAAGGGCATGCTGGTGAAGGTGAATGCCATTACCGAGGCCAATGGCGATCTGCTGGCTAGAAAGGTAGAAGCAGTTGAGATGGATAATGCCTCCGAAGCTGAGGGCATCATCACTGCCGTTACCGGCAACCCGGCTACGCAGCTTTCCGTGCTCGATCAGGATGGGGTGGGGCTGGGCATGACTGCCAACATGCTGGGCGGGACCCTGAACGTGGGGATTACTTCCAGCACTATGTTCCGTATGCCGGAAGAAATTGACCTCAGCAACCTGCCCTTTACCCCAGCTTTCGACGCGACCTCGATCAGAGTGGGCCAGCGGGTGGAAGCCGACACCAATAGCGGCGTGGGTCCGTCCGGTACCTTGAGCGCGACTAATGTTGAGCTGAAGCGGCAGGCGGTACACGGGACTGTGGCCAACTACACTGCCACGGGTTCCGGGCAGTTCACCTTTACGCTGAAGCTGCCGGTGGACTCATACCTGACGCGGCTTAGCCAGGGAGCTGTGACTTCCATCCTGGTGGTGCAGCAGCCGGGCACCGAACTGCGCGGCTTAAGCAGTGTGGCGAATGGCGCCAATGTACGGGTGCGAGGCGTGCTGTTCTGGACAGGAAGCGGCTTCAGCATGGTGGCCCGCCGCATCGTCGCAGTTCAGTAGCTTTAGCAACATACCCAGCTGCGCTCCTCGCATGGGGAGCGCAGCTTTTTTCTTGGAGGCTGGGCAGCACTCGTGGTGGCGCGGTGATTAGGGGCGATTTTTTGAAGTGTTGGGTGACTCGCGACTACCGACTCCTGACTCCCTGTTTTTACCGTGCTGGCGGGCATAGATTCCTCGCACTCGCTCGATGTTATCCGCCTCCTCAGGAGGCTTGTCGTCGCGGAGGCGCAGTATGCGAGGAAAACGCAGTGCATAGCCGCTCTCGTGCCGGTCGGAACGCATGACGGCGTTGAAAGCGACTTCCAGAACGATTTTGGGCTCCACTTCGCGCCAAAAGCCGTGGTCCGCCAGAGTGTGGGCCAGGAACCACTCGGTCATGGCGGCGATTTCTTTGTCAGTGAGGCCGGAATAGGCTTTGCCGATGTTGACCAGGCGATCGCCGTCGCGGACCGCGAAAGTGTAATCGCTGAGCACGCTGGCGCGTTTGCCATGGCCGTATTCCACGGATGTGACCACCACGTCCAACCTGGCCAACTCGCGTTTTAGCTTTACCCAGGATTGGCCGCGCCGTCCGGGCGTATAGGGCGATTCGACGTCCTTGATCATTAGCCCTTCATTGCCGCGGGCCTGGGCAGCCGCGAACAGCTCGTCGAGGTGTGCTGGTGAATCGGCGCGCAGCACGGGCGCCCGGATGACCTCCGCGCTGGCTTGCGTTTCCGCCTGAACCGCGGGTTCGAAGGTGAGCCGCCCCTGGGCGTTGGCGGTGCGCACCAGGGCCGGGCGGCGAGCACGCGAAAATATGCCGTCCAGGATGGCGGCGCGCCGGCGCAGCGGCTGATCAATGACCAGCTTGCCATTGGCATAAAGGACATCAAATGCCATGTATGCCACCGGCACCGCGCGCTTCATGGTTTCCGTGACTGTCTTCCGGCCCAAACGCTTCTGCAGCTCGGAAAAAGGTAGGGCATGAGATTCAACGTTTGGCTCAGCGCGATTCCAGGCCACGATTTCGCCGTCCAGGATTACTTCACCGGAAAACTGCGCCAGCGCCTCTGCCAGTTCGGGAAACGACCCCGTTACCTCGTCCAGGGTGCGGGAGAAGAGGCGCACCTCTCCCTCGCGGCAATGCGCCTGCGCGCGGATGCCGTCATATTTGTCTTCCACTTGCGCGTGCTGGAAAAAGCTGAAGGCTTCCTCGGCCGATTGCACCGGGCTGGCCAGCATGAAGCCGATGGGATGAAACAGGCGCATGCGGGCCTCGGCCAGCCGGTCAGCAATGGCCAGCCGACAGGTCTCGCCGATATCTCCCAGCATCATGTTGGCGCGCTGCACCGCGCGGACATCCCTGCCGTAAGCCTTGGCGATGCCTTCTTCCACCAGGCTTTCTTTCATCCCGATACGCAGGTCGCCGGTCATGATTTTGACCAGATACTTGGTTTCCAACGGCGTGGCCTGGGCCAGGAGGTCGCTAACCAGCTTGAGTTTGGCCGCCGTGCCGCGGGTGTTTGCGATTTGTCGGAACGCTTGCTCTACCTGTAAGACGTTGAGGGGCTGGGGCGGCGGCTCCTGGTGTGTGGCGGAAAGGATGTCGCACGCGGCGGCGCCCAGATCGCCGTGACGCCGATAAGCCGCGGTCAGGACAGCGTCGGTCTTGCCGGATAACTCCTTCATCGCGCGCCACAGATGTGTGCCGCCTACACCCAGCGTGGCCTCGTCATAAGTAGGAAACGGCCTTCCGGAGAGAAACACGGCGGAGGCCGCGGCTTCATCAGCGCTACGCGCGCGGAGGTAGTCGGCTACGATCTGCGTCTTTTCCAGCTTTTTCGTGGTGCGCGCGATGGCCTCGCACGCCGGCGCCAGCAGGTACATGCAGTCGGTTCGATGCCGCAAGTTATTGACAGGACTCGGGGCTGCCTCGGTCGGATCAACTCTTTTGCAACAGCCTCGCGTACTGATGACATTTCAGGCCTTCTGCGCTAGGCTAAAGCCTGCTGAGGCTGTTTCCCCGTGCCTTCCGGAGTCATCTAATCACCATGCGATTTTTGCGTCAGATGTGGCGGTTTCTTGTGGCGGTACAGCTTCTGCCCGCTCTGGAGAGCGGGGAAGAGACCCTGGTAGGCGGCCAGGCCGTGCTGGAAGGTGTAATGATGCGTTCGCCCCATGCCTGGGGCATCGCCGTACGCAAGCCGTCGGGCGAAATTTCCACCCATACCGAACCGCTGGAACGGCTATCGGAAAAGCACAAGTGGATGGGCTGGCCGGTGGTTCGCGGAGTCATCACTCTGGGCCATGCCATGACCCTGGGCTTCCGCGCCCTGAAGTTTTCGGCCAACGCGGCGCTGGCGGAGGCGCCGGCCACGGAGAGCGGCAAGAAAATCGAGTTCAGCGGCTGGCTGGCCGCGGTGAACGTGGCCATTTCCGTCGGATTCTTTATCTTCATGTACAAGTTCCTGCCCCTGGTGGCCGCTACCGAACTGAAGAAGGTCTCGCCGGTTTTTGGCGAGCAGGTGATCTTCAACGTGGTGGACGGCGTCATCCGCATCGCTCTGTTTCTGCTGTTCATCTGGGGCACATCGCTGTGGAAAGACATCCGCCGGGTGTACGAGTATCACGGGGCGGAGCACAAAACTGTGTTTGCTTTCGAGTCGGGCGACCCGCTCAGCATCCCGGAGGCGCAGAAGTATTCCACCTTTCATCCGCGTTGCGGCACCAGCTTCCTGATGACGGTGATGCTTATCTCCATCGCCTTCTATACGGCTGTGCCGGTTTACACTTTCTGGGCCCGTTTCGGTATCCGCATCGCCTTACTGCCGGTGATTGCCGGCGTTTCCTACGAGATCATCCGCTTCGCCGCCAGGCATCAAGGTTCGCTGTTCGCCCTGATGACCGCCCCCGGGCTATGGCTGCAACGCATCACCACCCAACCTCCCGCGAACGACCAAGTTGAATGTGCCATCGTGGCCTTGAACGAGGCCATGGCAGTGGAAGCGCAGCGGGGCGGGGAGCTGGTTATAGCGTAGCGAATAGACGGCGGATGGCTGACGTTCCGATCGGGAATTCCTGCACTTCCTATTCCATGCCCGCGGTTCCTTGTTCGAAGTTGAAACCCAGCTTTTATTGGCAAAGCAGCTACAATACATCTCAGATCCGATTCCGTATGCTGCTGGATTCACTTCCCATTGTGGCAGGTAGCCTCGCCGGAATGATCAACAGCTTGTCGGCTCAAGCAGCAGAAGCAAGTTAGGTGACACAAGCGGCTGTCGTCCATAGCCGCCGACTGCCGACTAATTATGTTTGAACGTCTCGACCAACTCGAATCCCGCTACCAGGACCTGGAGCGTTCCCTGGCTTCCCCGGAGGTCATCTCCGACTCGCCCAAATACCAGAAGACCGCCAAGGCACACAGCGAACTCACGCTGGTGGTGGAGAAATACCGCGAATATAAGGACCTGAAGCGCGGCATCGAGGAGAGTAAGGCGGTGCTGGCGGAGGAAAAGGACCCGGACATGCGCGCCTACGCCCAGGAGGAACTGGACAAACTGGAGGAGCGGTCCGTTCACGTCGAGGAGGAGCTCAAGGTTCTGCTGCTGCCCAAGGATCCCAATGATGAGAAGAACATTGTGCTGGAGATCCGCGCCGGGACTGGCGGCGACGAGGCTACGCTCTTTGCCGCGGAAATGTTTCGCATGTACACGCGTTTTGCCGAGACGCATCGCTGGAAGGTGGAGGTGCTTTCCACCTCCGAGTCGGGCGTGGGCGGGCTGAAGGAAGTGATTGCCATCATCGAAGGCGACCGCGTGTACTCGCGGCTCAAGTATGAGAGTGGCGTGCACCGCGTGCAGCGCGTTCCTGCAACCGAGCAGCAGGGCCGGGTACACACTTCGGCCGTAACTGTGGCGATATTGCCCGAGGCCGAAGATGTGGATATTAAGATCGAGGCCAAGGACCTGCGCGTTGACACTTTCTGCTCCTCCGGTCCTGGCGGGCAATCGGTGAATACCACCTACTCGGCGGTGCGCGTTACCCACATTCCCACCGGAGTGGTGGTGAGCTGCCAGGACGAGAAGTCGCAGATCAAAAACCGCGAAAAAGCCATGCGCGTGCTGCGCTCCCGCCTTTATGAGATCGAACTGCAGAAGCAGCAGGAACAGCTGGCCAAAGAGCGGCGGGCCATGGTGGGCTCGGGCGACCGCAGCGAAAAAATCCGCACCTACAACTTCCCGCAAAACCGCGTCACCGACCACCGCATCGGCCTGACCCTGCACCAGCTGGGCGACGTGATGGACGGCAAGCTGCAGCCCATCATTGACGCGCTGGTTACGCACTATCAGGCGGAAAAGCTCAAGCAGGAAACAGCCACGGCAGGGTAAACAAGTCTTCTGTAAACGGCACCGAGTTCCTAAAAGATCGGATGCTGCGAACTGAGTACTGGGAACTGGTTCCATGCAGCTACGCCAAGCACTTCATGCGGGTGTGGACCGGCTGCAGGCCGCCCATGTGGGCTCGCCGCGGATGAATGCGGAACTGCTGGCCATGTTCGTTCTGGGCTGCGACCGCGCCTACCTCTATGCGCACGGCGAACGTCCGTTGACCAAGGACGAGATTGCCCGCTACGACGATGCGCTGGGCGAGCGCGCCCGCGGCGTGCCCGCACAATATATCACCGGCCACCAGGAATTCTGGGGCATGGACCTGATTGTCTCGCCTGCGGTGCTCATCCCGCGGCCCGAAACCGAGCACATAATTGAAACCGTGCTGGAGCTGGCCCGTGAGCACCCGCCGCTGCGCCTGGTGGATGTGGGCACGGGGTCGGGCTGTATTGCTCTGGCGTTGGCTAAGGAGCTTCCCCAGGCTGAGATCCAGGCCACCGACATTTCTCCCGAAGCGCTCGAAATTGCGCGCGCCAATGCAGCCCGCCATCAGCTTGAGCAACGAATCCAGTTCCATCAGGCCGACCTGCTCGCTGCCGTGGAAGAAGGTCCTTTCGATTATGTAGTTTCCAACCCGCCTTACATCGGGGAATGGGAAGCCGAGTCGGTGGAAGCGCAGGTGCGCCGCTTTGAGCCACGTCTGGCACTCTTTGCCGGGCCCAGCGGTCTGGAGGTGTTCGCCCGAATTATTCCGCAGGCACGCACAGCCCTGAAATCCGGCGGATGGCTGGTAATGGAAATGGGGCACGCCAGCCGCGATCAAGTCTGCGAACTGTTAAAGGATTGGGAAGAAATTCGCATCACCAACGATTTGCAGGGTATTGCGCGGGTAGTAGCAGCCCGGCGGTGACCTACGCTGGCAAATCAGTTTGGATCGAATCTGCGGTGCCACTGAAAACAGTTACGGCAAGTGGTCCAGGTAGCAAGCTCCAGTCGTGGGCTGTACCGGAGGAGTAGGCGGCGTGAGCCAGCTGGGATGGCTGAAATCGAAGAATTCGGTCATGTCCGGCTGGTTGGCATCGCGCAGCGTCAGGCTCCGCAGGTGGAAGCGGGTTTCGATGAGCCTCAGAATGGCGGTTGTATCAGCGACCGTATGCGAAACGAAGCCTTTCCGAGCGTAAGGCGAAACCACGAACATGGGCACGCGATAGCCGGTGGACGTGAAGTCGCAGGTGCGGCCGCCCCCGCTGGTGGTGCAGATGTCGTTGGGTTGCAAGTCCTGCGGTGGGATACTGTCGGGGCTGACCGCCGGTTGCGGTGGCACGTGGTCGTAAAACCCGCCCGCTTCATCGGTGGTCCAGATAAAAGCCGAGTGCGCCCATGAGGAACTGCCCATGAGCGCATTGATGAAGGTGGAGACGTAAGCCGCCCCCACCTCGACAGAAGGACCGGGCAGGTTTGGATTTTCCCCCGGGTGTTCGTCCAAACCGCTGAAGTAGCCGCTTTCGATCAGCGCCACCTGGGGCAGAGTACCATTCTTTAAGTCGCTGAAATACTGCGCCACCGGAACCACGTTCTGGGGATACTTTTTCCCGGCGGCGAACATGCTGATGTAGCTGCCCTGCAGCAGCGAGCCGTTGACTTTATCGGTGACATAGATTTTCCACGACACCCCCGCCTGCTGCAGTTCATCGAAAATGGTAGGCACCGTCAACAGCCCTCCCCCAGTCGGTGGATAGGCGTGCCCCGCCGAAGTTGCCGCCAGAATGTACATGCGGTTTGGCTGGGTGCGCGTCATCACCGGGGAAAACCAGCGGTCCGAGGTGGCGAAGTAGGTAGCCATGAAGTAGTAATAGGGCAGATCCGTCTGATCGTAATAGCCCATCACTCGCCGGCCCTGCACATCGTGAAAATGCTCCCCTTGGGCGTCCTTGGCCGCTGTCTGAACAAAACCGTCCAGAGTGGCATCGTTGGACGTGGGATTCTGCCGGTTAAAGTCCACGTGGCTCTCGTTCCAGGAAGGACTGGGGTTCTCCACACAAGCGGTCAACAAGTGAAAGGCGGGAACGCTGCCGCTTCCGGACGCAGCCGGGTTGGAGGCATTTGCCGGTGTGCCATCTACGTCGGCGTGGAAGCCGTTGGCCACGCGATAGGCGTTGAGGTGCCCGAAATAATGATCGAAGCCGCGGTTCTCCTGCACCATGAAGACAATATGGCTGACAGCCGCGTCTAATGCGGGATTATCCGCCGGCGGCGGCTGGCTGATTCCCACCAGCCCCTGGCACCCGCTGAGCACGGCCGCGGCGGCTAGGGTCACAGAGACAACAAGAAATTTCCGCAGAGTCAGGGCAGTCCGGTTCGCAATCATGGTACGTCGAGGTGAGATGACGGATGGCGAGCCCCCGTTGGCTTTCAGCAGCTAGTTACCGAACTTAAAAGCTGTGCATCACCCAGCTTCTCTTAGCTTTCAAGAGTAGCGGCGTAGGAGGTTATGTCCCCTCTCGTAGCGGGCGGAGCTGCCCCGCAGACCAAGTCGGACAGAGCCAAAATCTCAGGGTACTACGGCCTTTCGTGTAATACGCTTTCCCGCCTTTCAGACCTACAATCCTTCAGCCGCCACTTGCAAATTGAACCGGGCAAGTTCGCCGGAGCACAAACCGTCCCCCAACGGTTTCTCGGAGGAAGAGTTTGCGCCGAAAGCTCACTTGTCTTTCCCTGCTTTCCCTTGGCTTACTCATGCTGGCACCTGTAAGGGCCGGCGCGGCCATCCAACCCACCACCACGCTGGCTGCGCAAACCGGCAATAACACGAGTGCAGCCAACAGTTTCACCAGCCTGCCCGACGGCAACCTGGGAGCTGGCAACATCAGCAAGTTGGACATTCACTCGTTGCTGTATCCCGGCGCGACCACCAAAATTTACGCCCACCTGGTGCCCTGGTTTGGGGGAAAGAACCACATGAACGTAGGCTATTCCTCGACCAATCCGCAACAGGTGCATCGGCAGGTAGAGGACATGGTCAGCCGCGGCATTGAGGGAGTGATTATTGACTGGTATGGTCCGGGCACGAGCGAGGACACGGCCACCAAGCTGATCATGGCCGAGGCGGAACAACATCCCGGCTTCACCTTTAGCGTCATGGTGGACAAGGGCGCCATTGCCCATGCAGGTTGTGGCACTTGCAGTGCGCAGCAGGCGCTTATTGACGAGCTGAATTACATTGCCAGGACCTACTACGGCTCCCCTGCCTACATGCACTGGGGAGGGCGGCCGATGGTGACCAACTTCGACCTCGATGTGCACTTCACCATTGATTGGAACGCGGTGCGCAGTGCCATAGCCGGCAACCCGGCCTTGATTTTCCAGCACTCTCCTGGCTTTACCCATGCCCAGACCAGCGGCAGCTATTCCTGGGTGATTCTCTCAACCGATTACGGCATGTCTTACCTTTCGGGTTTTTACAATACTGGTTTGGCGCACAGTTCCGAAAACGCATACGGCGCAGCCTACAAGGGATTCAACGACAGCCTGGCATCCTGGGGCACGCACCGGGTGATGGGCCAGCAGTGCGGGCAGACCTGGCTGCAGACCTTCAACAAGATCAACTCGATGTACAACTCCTCGCGCCAGCTGGATGCGCTACAGCTGGTCACCTGGAACGATTATGAAGAGGGCACCGAACTCGAAACTGGCATTGATAACTGCTTGACCATTTCGGCGTCGCTTTCCGACGGAAAGTTGCAGTGGTCGGTGCAGGGGAACGAGAACACAGTGGATCACTACACTGTGTTCGTGTCCACCGACGGACAAAACCTGATGGAACTAGCCCAGGCAGGCGCGGGCAACCACTCCATCAATCTGGGCTCCTATTCGTTGCCGGCGGGAAACTACACCGTTTACGTGCAGGCGGTGGGCAAGCCGGTGTTCCGTAACCGTATGTCCGGTGAAGTTCACTATAGGAGCAGCGGCACCAGCAAGGGCAGCGGTATCAGGGTTGGGACCTCGCCCTCCACGCTGACCCTAACGGCCGGTCAAAGCGCCAACCTACAGATATCGGTGACCGCGGTGGGAACCAACGTGAGCGCGCCTGTTGCTCTGGCCTGCTCCAACCTGCCAGCCGGAGCCAGTTGCGTATTTTCGCCGAGTTCGGTTACACCCGGGCACGGCACGGCTACTGCGACCCTCACCATTACCGCCGGTAAGACAAGCGCATCCAAGCTACCTCGGGCGCCTGTTTATGTGCTATGGCTGCCAATGTTTGGTTTTGCGGGCATGTTTCTGCTGGAAAGCCGCAAACTGCGCAAGCTCGCACTCGCAACTCTGCTCGGGGCACTGCTGCTGCTGCTATGCGCCTGTGGAGGAGGAGCTTCGCCAGGTGCTTCCATCGCCAGTCAATCGGTGGCGCAGGGCACCTATGCCATCACTGTCAGCGGGAGTTCCAATTCTCTGCAGAACTCGACCACGCTGACATTGAACATCCGATAAAGAAGTCTTTACCTCGCGAGGAGCGGCTGGAGTCTTCGTCCAGCCGCTTTCCCGGTCTCACTCAGAACGTGACCGGCGCAGACATGTGATTGCTGATGCTGGGCTTGCCCACAGCCTGCACATATACCTTCGTGCCGCTCCCGGGATGAATATGGGCGGAGGAAACATTGGCGGAGTGCCTGCCTGCCTCCACATCCACAATGTGATCGAAATTCTGGCCATCGCTGCTACTCCACACGGAGTAGTGGTCAATGGTCTTTTCGTCGCCCTGGATTTGCCAAGCCACTGAATTCCCGGCCACGTTGGCGGAAACGCTGACGCAGTTGTCAATGCCGCTTTCGATCTCAGTGCCTTCCTCGTAGTCGTTCCAGGTAACCAGTTGCACGCCCGTCAGTTTGGGATTCTTGCCGTAGTACTTGCCAATTTCGTCGAGGGTTGCCAGCCAGGTTTGACCGCAATTCTGGTTGAGGACCCGATGCGCGCTCCACCCCGACATAGTGTCGTTGAAACCCTTGTAGCCGCTACCGACCACTGCGTCTTTGCCATGCTCCATGCCGGTGGCATAGAACGAATCCAAGTAGGACTGGCCCCAGTCGTTGGCGTCAGCGGTGTTGATTTCTACCCAGCTGAACCCGCCGTCGGTCTGAGAGTACTGAAAGCCCACTGCATTGCGGAAAATGAAAACGGGCTTGCCCTTGACCTTGGCGCGAACTTTGTTCCAATCCACCGAATATTGTTCCAGGCCGAAGAAGAAGAGTGCGGGATGGCCCTTTATCTGAATGTAGGCAGGTGATTGGGCGTAATGGTCCATCACGTAATTCAGGTCGGCAATCACCTGGTCCGTTACATTGCAACCCGGAGTTTGCACACACAGGTGTGGTCCGCCTCCGGCATCTTCCATGACCGCGAACTGGAAGCCTTTGCGGCTCTGCGCATCCTGCATGATCGTGCTGGCGGCGGCGTTTACATGGGACTGGCTCGAGTCTGTACCGTACCAGTCAATGATGGCGCCCTGAATGCCACGGCTCTGCATATCGTCAAGCTGCTTGTGCACCTGGTTCGGGTCGGCGGAGTCGTAGCCGACATTCATGTGATTGGACTGACCGAACCACACCATCAGGTGAGCCCAGATGGGGGTCGCGGCCGGAATGCTGAGAGCGCTGCGAATGGAGACCTTGCTCACGTTGCCCGCGCCCGTGTTGCCGTTCCCTTGGGCTTGAAAAGAATCGGCGGCGCTGGTGTTGTTGGCCACGCTGGATTGCTGACTATCGGCGGCCGGCGGGTTGGAATTCGGCTGTATCACTGCTGCTGTCCTTGGCGCCATGGACCCACCGCCACAAGCTGCCAATGCCAATGTCAGTGCCGCTACCAGCAGCACGCTGCCCTTGTCGAAATTCGACACGTCTCCCCCTTCGGGCTTTTTGGTTTTTGGGGGAAACGAAAGGCCCTGCGGAACTTATTGAATTGCCCGGCTTTGCCTGACTGGGCGTCTGCTTACCTTGAATTAACTCAATAGTAAACATCAGCTCTGGTTCTGGCATTCCGCCAAAGACTGCATTTATCAGCGGTTTTTGCCCTAGGGGAACTCAGGAGAGGGCCCTAACCGAGGCGAGGATAAGCGGGCATTGACAAGAGAGTGCGAGAGCAAAGGGGGCAAGGTAAAAACCGCCCTAATGCCTTTTAGTGGCTTATACCCACGGAGCGGTGCGCGCGGAGACGGCGCGCGCCAAAGCTGAGCGGGCCGAAACCCAGGCGGGAATGCGGCGGAAGCGGCGCAGCGGTTCCAGGGCGCGGGTGCGCTGGTGGACGTCGAAGGCACGCAAATACTGGCGCACGATCTGAGGCATGGTCATGCGCATGGCGGCGGAGAAATTCTGCTCCGCCATCTGCCGCTGGCGTTCGGGGGATTGCAGCAATTCAACCAGTTGCTCCGCCATGCTGGCGCTGTTGCCGGTTTCGTAAAACGCAATTGCCAGGTTTTCGTTATCGGCCATTTCTCGGAAATCACTTATATCGGCGCAGATGATGGGCAAACCATACGCGGCGGCGAGATGGGCGACGCCGCTGGAGCCCGCGGCCGAAGAGTAGGGCATGACTGCTACGGTGGCAGTTTGAAAAATCTCACCAATGTTATCTTCGGAGACGTAGCCGGTAAAAACGATTCGGGGATCGTTCGCATACTTCGCGGCTACGGAGGCCACATAGCCCGGCGTCTTGGGGTGGTCGCCGCCGGCAATCACCAACTGGGCATCGGGTACTTGTTCGGCCACCCTGGCAAACACCTCGAGGATTTGTTCCAGGCGCTTATAGGTTCCCCATTTTCCAAAGGCGAGAATGCGCTGCATGGGATTGCCGCGGCGGCTGAAGTCGGGGTATTCGGGACGGCTGGAAAGAATCCCATGCATGCGCACGTGCACGTTGGCGCCCCGATATTTCTCGCGCAAAGTGCGGCGATAGCCAGGTAGCAGGACGGAGATGGAGTTCGACATGAGCACCAGGCGTGTGGCCACATACCCGGCGGCGCGGTATACCCTGGGATAACGCACCCCCGCATCCTTCATCGAAATGTAATCGATCACCTGGTGCAGGGTGACGTGAGTATAGTAACCGGCGAGGCGGGTGAGGGCAGGGGCGCAGATGCCGGCAAAAGCCGGCGCCGGGCGGTCGCCGTAGCTGGAAAATCCCAGGTTGAACCACACCACGTCAGGCTTGAGGTCGCGAATGCGTGACAGCACCCGCTGGGTGCTGGAGAGCGAGTTGAAACGCCAGCACCGAAGAACGCTGAAATCCTCCAACTCTGGCTCCGGCGTCTCCAGTTCGTCGGCCAAAATGGTAAGGCTAAGCAATGGATTCTGCTGCAGCTCGCAAGCGATGTGGAACCCGTATTCCGCCAGCCCCCGGCGGCTGGGCGGGAAGGTTGTGACCAGACAAATTTTCATCAGGAGCCCAATTTGAAAAGGGAATCGAGAGACAACCGCCCCAGCAAAGAGAAATAGTCGAGCGCCACTTTCAGGCTGGCCTTGCTTTTGCCCGCGTGCCGCAGGCCAAAGTGAAACGGCACTTCCGCCGCCGCGCGGATGCGCCCGCGCACCAGAATCTCCAGCAGGATCTTGAAGCCCTGGGAGTGCAGGGGAATGCCGGCAATGCAGTTGCGCCGGACCACAAAAAATCCGGAGAGCGGGTCTTTGACGCGGATGTTCTGTTTTTGGAGCGGCATGGTGACCCATGTGCCCAGAAGCGAAACCACGCGCCGGGCGGGATTCCAGCCTTTGACCGCATCTTCTGCCACATACCGGCTGGCGACGGCAATGTCGTAACCCTGCCGCATGGCTCTAAGCAGGTCCGGCAACAGTTCGGGCGGGTGCTGCAGGTCGGCATCCATAACCCCCAGCAGCTCCGCATCGGAGTGCTGCCAGCCATAAAGAACGGCGCCGGCCAAACCGCGCTCGCCCCGGCGCACCAGCAGCTTTACCCGTGGATCCTGAGCAGCGATCTCCTGTACCACTTGCGCGGTGCCATCGCGACTGTCATCGTCCACGACGGTCACGTTAAAGTTTACCCCCAGAGGGTCGAGGCTGGAGCGAACCCGCTGCAGCACGGCAGCGATGTTGCCGGCTTCGTTTAAGGTGGGGATAACCAGGTCTAATTTGTCCGACTTCTCCATGAGACAGCACCCGTAAGACGTACACTCTTCTTGATACTTAGGATGGGGCGGGGGGAAAGGATGTTGGCTGGAGTTGCTGCTGAATTTTTCCCTATTTCGGATTCAGGTTTTCGGGAACCAACGTTCCTGAATCCCGATTGGCATAGAGTCCCCCGCCGAGGCTGGCTTTCCCGGCCACCCGCTGGAAACGCTTCACCACCTCCTCTTTGGCTTGCTCGAGCGGAAGCGGAGGAACCACCTCCATGCCCATCACGCGGGCCAATTGCAGATAGGTCTGGCGGCAACGGCGTGAGAACTCAAGGGGGTATTCGGGCTTGCGGGCGCATGCTTCTTCGGGGTTGGCATCGATTACATATGACAAATCGGGGCGTGGCGCCAGCAGGCGGACGAAACGTAAAAAGGCCCTAGTCAGCAGGTTGTCCAGCGGAAGATTAGCCAGTTCATCATAGATGTAGCGGTCGAAGATGATGACCGCAGCACCCGAGCGCCGGGCGCGCGCCACCACCCTGCGCAAATGGATTGCATCGAGCAGGTAAAGCCCGCTGCGGAACAGGCTGAGATACCAGGCGCGGACGTTCTTGTCGCGCCGCTGCACCGGCTTGCCGGGAGCGCCGATTCCCTTCTCGCTGCGGAAAACCTTGTGCGTGACGCCTTCCCGAAAGCGCGACAACACTACAACGTCGTCCCAGAAGGCCCGCTGGATTACGCTCCAGCCAGCCGCGCGCAGAGTATCGCGCAGGTGTTCAATCTGGGTGCTCTTGCCGGCACCGTCAATGCCGGAGAAGCTGATCAGGAGCGGCGCGGGATGTGAGGCGGCGGTTTCCATGCGGCTGCGTGATTATTTCGCTCCCGGCGGACGGCTCGGGCTGCTGCGCGACAAGGCATACACCGTGCCGATAGCTAAGGCGCCGCCGGCGATAGCGCCGAGTTTGATCAGGAACGAGCGCACCTGGTGCTGCTTCGCGGGAGCAATGGCCATGCCCGCAGGTCTGGACCCAGCCCCACCGGCGGTCGGCCCGGCCTGGGCGGCCCCGGTTCCGGCGGGAGCCTGTGCCGGCTGCGCCGGAGGTTTCTGCTGCTGATCCTGGGGCGTGTTGTTGTTCGGCGCGGCTTGGCTTGGGGCGTCGGGCAGGGGTTGCGACGTCTGGTCGGCAGAAGATGCCGGAGGCGGGGCTGGAGCCTGGGTCTGGGCTGCCACCAACTCCGGTGCTCCGCACAGGCATACTGCCAATGCGAGACTCAGGATGCGCGCACTGCATTTCTTTTCGCGTTTCATGATCGTTCTCCGGTTTCAGGCGGCCAGTTTGGAGGAAGAGTCGCCGGCGGAGGCAGCGGCCGGCACGCCCCATTCGGCGTAGTGCCGCATGGCATTAGGAAGAAAGCCGCTGAAACTGCGCACCGCGTCTGAGACGGTGTCGTAGACTTCAAACAGGCGGTCGGCGCGGGTCAATTCGAGCACCACTCCCGCCTGGGGAGATAGGGCGGCCAGCTTGAGGTCGCCGTCGTGCTTCATTACGTCCGACATGCACTCCAGCAGCATGTCCACTCCCGCGGCGTCCATGCGGTGGACCGCGGAAAAATCAAAAACCACCTGGGGACGGTCGGAGCGCAGCAAAGGCTGCACTTCACGCAGGAATTCACGGGACTGTTGCAGGTTGATGCGATCTGGCATGCGCTTCACGATAACTGGTCTACTCGTTCCCATATCTCCTCACGACGGCAAAATCACCTGCGAATTGTGCTGCTTCGTTGGATGCGGAAAGTGGCTCAGGTGAGGGCTCCAGCTCAGCGGGATGCTGCCGCGAGGAACCGAGCACGTCACCCTGTGGAGGCGGAGGCGCGGGCTGGGTGCGTCGGCCTGCGGACGCCAATCCGCGCACAGCTTGCACGGGCAGATAGGCGGCCAGGGAGGCGGCATTCTTCATCATTCGCCAAGTGGCGGAAACGGCGACGGTGCCCAGCAGGCGGGGATCGGCGATTTCCACTTCCGCGCGCCGGCGCAGATGACAAATTTTTCCAAAGCCGGCCACGGCGTGAGCGGCATCCAAGCCGGTTCCCACGTAGGTATAAGGCAAGATGGTGGTGTCCTCGAGCACGGTTCCGCAATCCACTTCCGCATGGTGCTCCACCACGCTGCAGCGCGTGACCACGGAAGCAGCGCGCAACTTGGCATGCGCTCCGACAAAAGCGGGGGCCAGAACGCGCGCGCTGCGATGAATGCGGGCGCGTTCGCCCACCCACACGCCAGGTTTGAGCTCGCGCCCCTGAGGGCGAATTTCGCAGCGCATCAGCAGGGCATCCTGCGCCAGGCGCCGCAGATCATGAGCATTTTCCAAGGGGTTGACGTAGGCGCGAGTCAGGTAAGGCTCCGAGGGCAAGCGGGTGGCCCGCAACCCGTTCCGTAAAAGGAAAGCGGCATCGTTGCGCCGCGCCGCCTGTACCACGGCTGCATCAAGCGGGCCTCTTTCGTCGCAAAGAAGCGTGGCAGTCTGCCGATGCTCCTGATGGAAACGCAAAAAGTCCTCAAGTTCAAACTCAGCGTAAGGGCCCAGCCGAAGCAGCAAAACCTGCTCTACGCCTTCGTCGGCGTAAGACGAGAACGCATCCTCGGCGGCCCGCCACACGTCGGCAGTCCGGCGGCAAGCGGCCTGGCCATCTCCATCACGCAGGGCCGTGTCCTGATACAAAGCGTCATCCGTGAGCGCCGTCACCGCCTCTACGCCTACCCGGCGCAGACGGTCGGCCACATGGTGCGCCACTGATTTACCCACGACGTCCAAAAGTGGAAGAGGAATTCCTGCAAAGGTCTCAAAGCCGGCACTACCAGGGTGGTGCTTTGCGGCAGCTTCAGGCTCCTCCTGGCGGGCGCCCACAACGATGATTGCTGCTAACTCCATTGCGCCCACTTCACCTCCGCTCCCTGGGCTCTCTTCCGATGACTAAATACATCAATCCGCCTGCTGATCTGCTGTTCACACTTGCTTAGGATTTCGCGGAGTCGCTCGATGGCTCCGACGACCAGGAAATTTCTCCCAACTGCCAGTAAGCCGAGGTCGAGCAGCTAAGTCTAAAGATGCGCTGCTGCATTTACCTGTTGTCCTCCGCGGCTGCTCGCCTGCCAGCAAAATTTTCCCGCTTCTGGCCCCGGTTCTCTCAAACTGCGGCCGTAACACATACTCCTCTTGCAATTCCTGGGCCCATCAGGACGAAACTGCCGGTGTTCGGGTTTGCAGCTTGAGGACCCGATCTACCTCGGCATTGCGATCCCGGGGCAAGTCCCTCAGCTTGTTCTTGGCATAGCGCAGCAGATTCGCCACGCTCGTGTGGTACCAGCAGCATTCGGCCATGTGGTGCGAAAACCCGCAAATGACACGAAAATGGTCCGGCAAAGCGCCGGGCGAAGCCAGCAGGGCCGCGGCCATACGATGATTGCCCTCAATAATGGTGAGCGGGCTGCTTTCATCCTCCCCGATCAGCAGGATAGAACTGAAAGCGGCACTGTCCTGCCGCAGTTCGCTGCTGACCGCGTTCAGCTTGCGGCGGAAGCCCTCATCCAAATTTCCATTCCGCTCGCGGATGCTTTCCACAATTTCATTCACGTAAAAACGGCCGCGGGAAAGCTTGCGCCACTGGGCACGGGGAAAAAAGCGGATGCGCTCAATATCAGCGGGTTGCAATTCCGTTTCCCACCATTGTGTATCCTGCGGCAATTCACGCCACAGCGGACCGCGGCGGCGAAACAGTAGGGCACGCCGGAGCGCATTCTCCTCCGGGCTGCTTAGATCGGGATGCTCCACAAGGTGCTGGAATGCAACCCGGTCCTCATCAAACTCGGCGTGATGAAATTCGTTGCTTAAGAATTCGGCGATAACCTCGTCTTCGGGCAGCAGCCGCACTTTGCGCATGGTGGCCAGCGCAGGCACTACCACAACCTCGCTGCCCAGACTCAGCCGGCTGCGCAGAAAAGCCAGGCACACGGTTAACAGCAGCAGCCCCAGCGCCACCAACTGCACCACGACCACCTGCTGCAGGGTGGAGTGGAAGATTAAGATTCCTAGTACCACCACGCCGGCAAAGCCCAGCTGCACCCAGGCGCTGCTTGCCATCTTGCGCGACATCTCGTAGGTGATAAACACCACGCTCAGCGAATACACGCCGGTGGCGGCGGCATAGAGCACCAGCAGCGAGGAATAGAAGGAAAGGTTCTGGTGGATGAAGCCGGCGCCGAATACGGCACGCCATACCAGGTTGGGGAACAGCCACAGGCCCAAGGTGAACCCGCCGGTAATCAGGATGACGATAAGCAGCGGCGTGAGCAGCACATCCCGGTCCCTCTCTTTTCCGGTACGAATGCCGGCGGAGATGGGAAACATGGCGCTCACCACCGACCAGGAGGACATGTAAACCACGCGCCCGACCAGGGCCGCGGCTGCGTACAAGCCAGCGGCTTCCGCAGCAAAGAAGTGTTTGACCAGGATGATGTCTACATTGTTGATGACCACCTGGCCGACGAAGAAGATGATGGCCTGAATGCCCTCACCGAAGGAGGCGGGCAGCCCCGGTTGCGGAGGAGCCTCCAGTTCCCGGCCGGGGTGGCCGACCAGGTAAGCCGCCACTTCTGAGACTGTCACCGCGGCAATGGCGCCCTCCACACCGAAACCGAAATGGATGAGCAGAAACGCTCCGCCCAGCTTAACGATGCCCTCGATCAGGAAATTGCCTGCCAAGCGGCGGAAAGCGTAGATGCCCTGCATGCCCCCGCGGCGCACCCCTAAGGGAATGTAGAAGGCAATACCGATGGCCAGCAGGATAACCAGCGTTGGCGATCTAAGGTTGAGGTAAGCGGCTACCGGTTCGCTGGCCAGAATCAGCAAGGAAGCGATTACCATGCCGAATATCCAGGCACGCCGGCGCAGGCCCATGTATACCGCTGCTTTGCCTCCGGCGGTCTCGTTCTTGGCCACGAACTTGGCGCAAACCAGCTGGAAGGAAAGGGTGATGCAGGAGATCAGCATCAGCAGCGTATAAACCGCTGCCGTCTCGCCGAAGGCTACGGGCCCCAACAGGCGGGCCACGCCCACGTTGTAAACCAGGTTGAGCAGACTCACCAGGCCGGAGCCGATGAGCAGGGTTAGGCTGCCGCTCACGATGCGGCCCTGCGTGCCTTGCGAGCGCTGCTGAATGGCGTTGCGCACTCGTTCGGCTATAGAGGTAAGTCGGGGCATGATTACTGGCAGCTCTCTTTGTCGCAACTAGAACAACGATATCTGCACCACCGGAACGATGGTGCCTCCGTGCGAAAAGTTGTAGAACTCCTGCTGCTGTACCCCGAACGAAATGCGGAAGGGATACGAGACCGGCACATCGCCGGACCCGGAGTTAAGCATTTGCCGCACGGGCTTGACGTATGAGACGAGGAATCGGCTCTCTACGTTGTCATAGAAATGCATGCCCTGGCCGCGTGAGTAGGCGAACTCGCCTTCCGCCGACCAGTGAGTGGTCGGCCGGTAATCGAAACGGAACCCCGGACGCATCGCCTGGGCCAGAGCATACTGGCCGCCCTGGACGCGCCAGGCACGCAAGTAGTCGCCCAGAACTCCGAAAGTCAGCTTTTCTCCGAATTTATGCTGCACTCCAAAGCGGGTACCGGTTTCATAAAATTCGACCAGGCGGGGGTGAAACAGCAGATCATCGCCTGAGTACTCGGTAAACAGCGAGGTGCGGCCCCAGGGCCGGCCGACGGTGAACCCCACGGTGCCTCTTACTTCGCGCGAGTGCAGGGGAACTTCGGTGAATGGGCCCGCCTCACGGGTGAAGCTGGCGCGCACGGAGATCCAGTTAAAGAACGACGAAGTGGACATGTACACGAACTGACGGAATAGGTTCTGATTCATCGTCAGGGGCGCTTCAGTGTCGCGGCGCACCGTGAACTGCAGGCCCGGGTTGAACGCAATGGTGTTCGAGCCCAAGCGCAGCACCGGGTTGATACCCGTATTGAATGTGGTATCGAAGGTGTTGCGGTGCTGGATTACCAGCTCGCTGGGAAACGAGAGGGTGCCGTAGTCGTTGCGCTCTTCGGTGAAGCCAGTAATCGTCGGCAATCCGCCGATGTGCAGCTTGTAACCGGCGTCAACCTTGCTTTCAATCGAGTGGCGCGGGGCAGGCAGCAGTGCCGGATTGCGAACACCCAGCAACTTGGCATCAAGCTGGTAGATGTTGATGTCCTCAAAAATGGGCTGCAGCGACGCGTGGGGCAGCACGTTCACGTATTCAGTAATGGGACGCCCCACCTGGCCAGCAACATCGAGTTCGGAACGCTCGGCATTGTCGTCATCCAGGGCCAGGCTGTTGGCCGTCGCGAAAGCCGTCAGGGCATTCGGCAGGTTCTGCTGCTGGCGGTACACGTTGGCCTGCGCCATCATGTAATCGAAGTTGTGGTCGTAATCGGAGGAATTGCCCAAGCTGGCCAGTTCCGCCTGGGCGCTCTGGCTGTGCCCTTCGGCCAAGTCTGCATTGGCCATGCCGATGGCGATAACGGTGGCGTCGGCGCCGGCCAGCTTGGCGCGCTGTAGATATTGCCGGGCCAGGTCATAGTCGTGGGATTGCAGGAAGATGTTGGCCGCCTGCACCAGGTCATCGGAAGTAATGGGTTCCGCTTCGCCGATGCGAGCTTCGGCGAAGCCCAGGCTGACCTGCTGGCGGGCGTCGTCGTAATGGCCATCTGTGGCGAATACGCGTGCGATAGCCAGGCGGGCTTCCACTCTTTGCGCGTCCGGAGCGGTCAGGGCCCGCGAGAAGCGCTCCATGGCGGCATTGCGATCGCCCAAAGTCAAGAGCGCGTCGCCGGTGGCCAGCAGCACGCCGGTTTGGTCGGAGCCGGCGCGCTCAGCTGCTTCAATGTAGCGGAAGGTTTGCTGCCGTTGATGCAGGCGGGCATAATTGTGGGCCAGTTCCGCGTAAATGAACGGATCTTGCGGCGAAAGCGTCAGCGCCTGGTTCAGCGCATCAATCGCCTGGCTGTAGCGACGCATGTGGTAAAGCGTGTCCGCCAGGGACAAGTGGAGTTGCAGGTCATCGGGCGCATACTTCAGCGCAGCCTGGTACTCCTTAGCCGCATCCGGCAAGAGTAGTTGTTCGCGGTAGACGCCGGCCATGGCCAGATGCGTAGCCTTGGATTCGCCGATGTAGCGCTGCGCCAGCTGCGTTTCTTTCAGCGCCACCTTGGGATGGTGCAGCTGCAGATTGGCGAAAGCCAGACCAAGGTGGGCCTCGCCGTAATCCGGCTTGAGCCGAATAGCTCTCTGGAAGTCGGCGGCGGCCTGGCGAGCATTCTGCGAATCGTTGAGCACGTAGCCGCGATTCACCAGGCCGGTGGCCATGTTCGGGTCCAACTCCAGGGCGTGGGTGAAGTCGTTTACCGCTTCGGTGAGCATCTGCGAATGCGTATGCACGTAGCCGGCAATCAGCCACAGGTCTTTTTCTTTGGGTAGGATGGGCTGGTAACTCTCAACCAGGCGCAGGGCATTGTCATACTGCCCCATGTAAAGCAGGTCGTAGGCCAGGTATATGGGAGCTTCGCGGTCGCGCGGTAGTTTCTGGATTACCTGCCAGCCCAGCTTGGCGGATTCGGCGTAATTGCCCGTCCAGGTCAAGTAACGCTCGTGTTCGCGCATGACCTCGGGGTTCTGGTTCATGTTGCCCTTGGCGCGGTCCAGCCACGTCTTGGCCAGCGGCAGCTTGTGCGATTCCAGCGAGGCATTTGCCCCGCCCGCCACGATTAGGGGGCTGGTCGCGTTGAGCGTGTACGCCTTCTCGTACTCTTCCAGCGCCCGCGGATACTGGTTCAGCGCTGTGAACAGATCGCCCAGCCCGAGATAGGGCTCGTACGATTTGGGGTAGTACTTGGCGGCGCGAAGCAGGTAACCTTCGGCTCCTTTGGGATCGCCCAAATCCCGCAGCAGGTAGCCCAGGGAAATCAGCGCATAGCGGTTGCTCGGGTCGTTTTGCAGGGTACGCAGGTACATTTGCCGCGAATCCTGTTTGCGGTCCATCTTCCAGAGCAAACTGGCGTATTGCAGGCTGATATTGCTGTTCTTGGGGTCGAGCGAGAGCGCCTCGCTCATGTCTTTATCGGCAGCCTGCAGCTTTCCGGTGTCGGTTTCAATGGCGGCGCGCAAGCGAAGAAATTCCGGCCGTTGCGGGCCCTGCATGTTGATCTGGCTGATCTGACCGGCGGCGAGTTGCGCCTGCTGTTCGGCGGCGGCTTCATTGTTGTCGTCGCGGTAAAGCTGCGCCAGGGTCATACGCAGCTCGATGGGATATAGAATCCCTTCCTGAGGCGATTGCGGAACGTTGCGGATTGCCTGGTCATACTGCCGGATGGCCTCTTCGGTCTGCCCCTGCAGCCGGGCAATCTCGCCGCGCAGCCCAAAAATGCGGTAGTGATTAGGATCAATGCCGGCGGCCCGGTTTAGAAACTGCTGCGCCTGCGAGAGCTGGTTGTCGTTGACCAGCGCCTGCGCCGCGCTGATCTGCAGGTTCAGCTGCTGCGGCTGAGCATTGGCCGCTTCCGCGTAGGTGCGCGCCGCGTTATCGATCTGCCCCGCCAGTTGGTAGGTATAGCCAAGTTCGGCCAGAAACCCGGGAGTGCGCTGGCGCACCTGCAACAGCGCGGCAATCGCATTCTTATAGTCACGGCTGTCCCGGTAGAACCCGGCAACCGAGCGCAGCACATCAGGGTCATGGGGGGCACGGTCCTTGGCCCGCTGCAGCATCTGCTGGGCTTTGGCCGGCTGCTTCAAGCGCATGTAAGCCTTGGCCAGAAGCAGGTCGCCGCGGGCGCTGGGTTGCAGGGCATCGCCGCGCTGCAGCATGGGCAGGGCCTTCTGGGCATCGCCGGAATCCAGAAATAGCTCGCCGGCCAACAGCAAGTCATTAGCGCTTCGGGGGTTGGCGGCAATCACCCGCTGCAGAAGTTGCTGCGCTTCCGCCGTCTTGCCCATGCGCACATAAGTTTGGGCCAGGCCCGACAGCCCTTCAATGGACGAAGGCCGCAGTTGCAGCCCGTGATTGTAGGCGTCCACGGAGGCGGCATTGCGGCCGGCCATGCGCGCGGTATAGCCGTAAGCGAACCACAAATCGGCATTCTGCGGGGCGGCATTGGCGGCCCGCTGGGCGAAATCGACGGCCTGCGCGTAGTTGCCGCGGCGCATCGCATCCTGTGCCGCGCGGGCGACCCGCGCCACTTGGATGCTCGCTCCCCAGCCAATTCCCTGTGAGGACGAATGTGCCCCGGGCGCCGCTCGCTTCTGCCCCTTCTTATGGGGAGCGGCGGGCGAGGGCTGCGACTGCCCATTGATGTCAAACGTCTGCGCCGCGAGGTGGGTGCCCGAAAAAAACAGGGCCCACCCCAGGATGGCAATCTGAACTTTCACACCGTCACCAGGACCGAAAGAGATTCCTACACCAAAGTGGCAGGCAAGCAGGTTTCCAACTGCTCTGATGCGATTCGTGGCAAAAAAGACGGTTCTGACACTCTGCAGCAGCAGGAATTCTCAATTGCGGCACAGCAGTTCACAGGGTTGGAATGCAGGTCCTCTGCCGGAGTTGCCGGCCCGAGACTCGCCACCCGGAATTGGTCGCGAAAGATTTATCTCTAAAGCAGGTGCAACTCCGGTCAACCAAATGCCCCCTTTTCGGAATCCTACCTGCTGCTCAGGTTTCGGAGGCACGTCTTGGCTACAACACTCGGACTTACCACGGAAGCTCCGCGCTTCTACAAGGAGCCCCAACGCCGGGGCGCTCCCCTATATGCCATCGTTTTGCTGGCCCTGGCGATCCATGGTCCGCTGCTGTTCATGCAAGTGCAGGTCAATTCTTTCGATACCAATTTCCACATCTTTTTTGCCTCGCACTACGCCCAGCACTGGTGGAACCCTTGGAATTTAAAGTGGTTTGCTGGTTTTTCCCAGACCACGTATCCACCCCTGGAGCACCAGTGGATGGCGCTGATTTCGCACCTCATCGGCCTCAATATGGCCTATGCCGTGGTGCAGTTGCTGGGCGTGGTTCTGCTGGTAGTGGGCATTTACCGCTTTGCGCGGCTGTTTGTGGATGACCGCTCCGCCAGCTTCGCCGCCATTGGCTGCATTTTCCTGGGAGCGCTGGCCTTCCTGCTCTACGAAGCCGGACAGCTCTCCACTACAGTTTCGGCGGCGCTGATGTTCAACGCCTTGCCCTATTTTTACGAATGGTGCCGCCATGCCCGAGGAAAGGCCCTGTTCAAAGGCTGGATGATCGCCCTGGCGGGCGCCGCAGTGCACCACGTTACCCTTATTTTCGGTGCTGTGCTGTTCGCCATTCCCGTCGTATGGCTGGCGGTTCTGGACCGCAACGATGAGCCGGAAACATCGTTGGGCGCGGTGATTGGAAGGGCTCTATTTTTTACCGGCCTGACGGCGGCCGGTACCGGGGTGGTGCTGTTGCCCTACTGGCTGGCCATTCTGCAGCATCCTATCAAGCAGATTCCCATTCCCCACGCCAGCCGCTCCAACCTGCTGCTGAACGGGATCAACGGTTTCAACTACTTCATTGTGCCCTACGGCACCATGCTGCTGGCTTTTCCCTACATCTTCATTCGCGGCTCACAACGGCGGCGGTTGCGCCCGCTCCTGGTCGGATTCTGGGTTACTTTCATTTTTGGCTTGGGCGGGACCACGCCCATCCCGCAGTGGGCTCTTGGCCGCGCTTTCGACATTCTGACTTTCGAACGCTTTACCTTCTGGGCCACGCTGCTGGCCTGCCCCTTCCTCGGCCTGCTGGCTGCTGAGATGATTGATCGCTTCCGCAGAACGGGAGCGATTATCATGGGCGCCGCCGCTGTAGCCAGCATCGGCCTGGCCCTCGGCTGGCTAACCGCCAATCCCTACAAACCCGCGACCGGCTTTGATGTGAACCCCGTGGTTGAGTTCCTTAACCGCGACGGTCACTTTAACTATCGCTACCTGACCTTGGGATTCGGCAACGAGCTCTCCAAGGTGGGCACCTACACGGTAGCCTCGAGCGTGGACGGCGAATACAACTCTGCCCGCCTGCTCCCCGAGTTCACCCATTACGGCGTGGGCCAGTTGACCAGCGCCAAATATTACGGAACAGCGGGCATGGCCTCGTTGCGTGCCATGCTCGCGCACGCCAACCGCTACGGGCTGAAATATATTTTCGTGCACGATCCCTACTACGATCCGCTGCTGGAATTTGCCGGCTGGCGCAAGATCGAGACCTTTGATGGCGGCTTGATTACCGCCTGGTCGAAGGAGAGCGTGCCGCCGGCGCACGAAATTCCTTCCGACGCCGTCCCCCCGCCTTGGCAGGGACTGATGTGGGGCACCTTGCCCATGGCCACCAGCATTCTGGCCATCTTCTTCGTACTGGTTCTGCCGGAGCGTCGCCGGGCGGCCGGTACGGTGGAATTTCCGGCCACAGTTCAGCCGGCTTATCGGGAGGCCAAGTAAATGAAGCTGGCGGTCCTGCTCGTACTTGCAACCATTGCCTTCCTAATCCTGGGCTTCGTTTTTCCCGTCCACCAGGCGAGCACGCCGGGCATCGTTTCCGGTGAAGCCTTGCCGGGGGTGGGAGGCACGGGCAACACTCCGGAGGCTGCTGTCCGCTCTCTGTTGGGTGATGTGCAGGCCCATGATTGGAGCCAGGCCTATTCCCTGCTGGCCAACGCCAACGACGTGGATAAAGAAGCGTTCATCCATGATATCAACGGCAATTACGGCAGCCTGCGCACCTTCTCCAGCTTGGAAGGTTCGGGCACCCGCGTGCTGAACCAGAGCGGCGACCAGGCTCTGGTGCGCGCCGACATGCATTGGTCCACGGCGGTGGGGCCAATTTATGAGGTGCGCGAACTTAGGGTGGTGCAGCAAGGCGGCAACTGGAAGGTCGTATGGCCGCTGGAAAAACAGGCCACCGTGCCTCCCCAGGTTGTGCCCGTCAATTACCTGCGCTGGGACGTCATCTACCGTGGCGCGCGAGACGATTGGGGAACCCAGAACGTTGATTCACCCCAGGTGCGCATCGTATCCATGAACGCGGTGCAGCACGGGAACACGCTGGTGGTTGTCGGCGAGGTGGTGAACGAGGATACCGTGCCTGCCTTTGTTGACATGAACGCCATCCTGGTGGGCAAGAACGGGCAGGATCTGGACCAGGAAAACAGTTTCGACAAGATTCAGCACACCTTGCTGCCCAAGCAGGTTTCACCCTACCGAATTGATTTTCCTGGCTTCAATTTGAGCCAGGTGAAGAGTGTGCGCATGGACGCCAAGGCCATGCTGGTGCCGGCTTCGGCCGATCCCGTCATCGCCGTGCTTGACCAGCACGAACAGGAAAACGTGCTGGGGAACAAAGTGCTGAGCGGGAACCTGCTGAACGAAAGCGGACGGACCGTAAACATTGCCCAGGTGCTAGCCACTTATTACGACAGCAACGGAAAGGTGATCTGGGTGTCTGACGGTTACGTGGATCGGGCCCTGTTGCCGCAGACGCCCGAACCCTTCGCCGTGGAAATGCCCGATAACACGGTCGGCAAGGTGCAGAGCTACCGCGTCACGGTCAATCACTACATTCGTCAGCAATCATAGGTACGGGGAAATAATCCTATGCAAAGACTTTTGCCGGCGGCTTGCCTTGCGTTTTGCTGGATGGCTGCCTTGTCGCTGGCTGCCCAAGATCTGCAAGTGCCTGCCACGGTCCGCGCGGGCTCGGCATTCACTATTCCGACCTCGGGCAGCGGCAGCGCAACGTTCTATCTCATAGGACCGGCTTCGCGGACCAAGCGGCAGGTTCAAATGGGCCAGGAAATTCAGGTTAAGCCGCAAGAAGTGCGCAGCGCCGGGCGCTATTTGGCGATCGTGCGCAGCGGCGGGACCAACCGGAGCGTAAGCTTTTACGTGCTGGCGGCCGCTCCGGCCAGCCTGAGCTTTCTTGCCCACCCTTCGCGGATTCCCGTGGCTCAGCGCGGGGGCATTATCGGCGTGACCTTCGTTTTCGACAAATGGCACAACCTGGTGCGCCAGCCGGAGAACGTGGACTTCCGCCTGGCGGTCAATGGTGGCCCTCCGGCCTCGCAGACGGTGCGCAGCCGCGATGGCGTGGCCTGGCTTCGCATGAACTCTGGAAGCAAGGCGGGGAACGCCAAGTTCGTGGCCACGCTGCGTGGAATTGAGGAGACACGCGTGATTCAACAGGTGGCGGCCGATCCGTGCCACCTGCAGATCAAGGCGGAACGGAATGCCAAAGGCGTGCTGGTTGAAACCGCGCCGGTGCGGGACTGCAGCGGCAACCCGGTTTCCGACGGCACAGTTGTGACCTTTACTGCTAATGGCGCTGGCGGTCTTAGCACGGTAGATGTGCCCATCAAGAAGGATATTGCGCAAGCCGAGCTGAAGATTCCCGGTCCGGCCACGATTTCCGTCGCTTCCGGCGTGGTCATGGGCAACGAAGTAAAGGTCGGAGGTCAGCAATGAAGCAGAGCACGGGGCCATGCGTAGTGCAGGGCGGGTCGGATACTCGCCTGCGTGTGATCTGTGCCTTGGCCGCTGTCCTCGCCTTTTCCCTCGGCTCCTTTGCGGCTTCTGCACCAAGTGTGCAGTTCGACACCTCGCATATTGGCCCGCGGCAGATGGAGGAAATCACCGGGCGCAATATTCCCCGGGATTGGGGCCGCGCCTGGCAGACCATGGCCGTTGCCTTAGACCATAACCGCCCCGACCTGCTGGGCCGCTACTTCACCGGATTCGCGCAGCAGAAGCTGAAGGCTGCTATTGCCGCCCAGCAAAGGTCGGGCTTGCGAACCCGCTATATTGACCACGGGCACAAGCTGGCTGCCTACTTCTACTCTCCTGACGGGAGCGCTATCGAGCTGCATGACAACGCCGATCTGGAAATCCAGGTGCTCGACGGCAATGATCTGGTGCACAGCGAGCGCGTTACCCTGCACTACATCGGGCTGATGACCCCCGCTGCCGACCACTGGGAAGTGCGCCTGCTGCAATCCGTGCCCAGCTTCTAAATTCAGAACCGCCGAGGGAGTGTGAGGAAACCTTGGTGCAATTGCGCCCGATGCGAAGTGGCCGGGGCAGCGCGGCTGGAACTAGCCGTTAAGCGTAACCCGGTAATCGCCTACACCAATGTTGCCATCCCGCCGCCGCTCTCCTCAAAGCCAGCTACTCACTACTAACTAGGTCTTTTGCTGCGTTATGATGCAAGTTGCAGGAGGCAAACGTGCAACGTCGGCAGAATCCCCTGGTTGTGCTGATGGCAGTGATCGTGTTTGGCTGCGCGTGCGCGGCTCAGAACAGCGCTTCGCAGAAACAGAACGGTCCGGAAGGTAGTCAGAAAAGCGCCGAACCCGGTTCAAGTGAAAAGGTTCCTGAAATCAATGGCAATTTAGGCGCGTGCTCGGTGGAAATTCGTGTGATTGATTCCGCGGGCAAGCCAGTCTATGGAGCGCAGGTTTCCGTGCACATCCGTTACGGCTTTGGCGGCTTTCACCGGCTGGACCTGCAGATCGGCACCAATTCCGACGGCCTTGCCCGTTTTGTTGGCTTGAGCAATCGCGCTCGCATGCCGCTTTCCTTCTACGCCGATTACCATGAGCGCGAAACGGTGGTTCCCGTGGATCTCGGGCAGAACTGTCATCAGAAGCAGGACGCCGCCATCCCCGATAAACCGGCGCCGCCTCCGCAGGAGTGAGCAGCCAGCACTCCGTCTGCGAAATTGGGTCCCAGACGAAGATTGTTCGTGGATTTCGGAAACGAAGATTGTAAGTTTTCCGCGACCCCAACCCCCGACCTCTACCTTCCCGCCATGTAAGCTCCGGTGACGAAACCGATAGTGCTACCCACCAAAATGTCGGAAGGGTAGTGCTTCTTGGCCGGTAAGCGCGACAGGCTCACGGCAGTGGCAAAAGCGTAGGCGCCCCATTTCACCCATCGTTTGTTCGGATACCGGTGGGCGATGACACTGGCAAAAGCCCAGCTGGCGGCTGCGTGTCCCGAAGGAAATGATTTTCCATTTTCCCAGAACTCGCCGGTGCTTTTAACCGCGTAGGGATACTGCCGGTTGGCGGCAATCTTGAAGATTTCGTTGATTCCGGCGGCGGCTCCCGCCGCTTCCAATGCGGTAAAGCCGTTTTCGCGGAGGGTTGTGTGGTGATGAACGCAACCGTCCGCCCACATGAGTCCCGCGGCGCCCAGTTCCACGCCCAGGCCAAGATTCGACCACGTGCTGAGAGTGGTCTGCCGGCTGAGCGATTGATTATGTGTGGCTACCGGCTGGTCCAACTCGGCGACAAAAATCCCCGTAGTGGCTGCGATTGGGAGCTCCCACTTCAGATTGCGCGGGCGGATGGCGTTGCGCGGCGCCGCTGCCAGCCCGTGGCCAAGCGCCTCCGCGTCGTTGTGAAGCTGGGTTTTCGTTGCATATAAGCAACGTTGTTGCTCGGCGTCGCTCTGCGTTTGGGCGGTGCATGGCACGGTCCAGCCCAGCAGTAAGAGCGCAAGCATCTGCAAAGCCGCGGATAACTGGCGGTTCACACAGCCCCCAATGTAGACAGATGACCGGAACTCTGGCCGGCTGAGTTTTGGATGCAGTTGTCCAGCTTTGTGGAACGGCACGTGTGCTGAATTTTCAGGCTGCTAGCCGGGTGGGTGCCGGCTGCGCTTCCATGGGGCCAAACCGCCGGCCGTGACGCCACCAGGTGTAGCTTCTGATGGCCACATATCCTGTCCACAACAGTACGGGAACCAGCAGGGCGCCGGGAAGAATCCAGATGTTCGAAAACACGATCAGAGCAGCCAGCGTGACCAGCCATTGCACGGCCACAGTAGCAGCCGCGGCGCGAGGACGTGCCAGACCGAAGAACAGGCCTGACCACAAGGCATTCAGGCCCAACATCACGAAGTAAAGGATAAGGGCCAGGCGCACCATGGCGACACTCCACTGCGGCCCGGCTAGCCAAACCAGCCAGGCCGAGGCTCCCATGAGCACGTACATGGCGCTCCACCCCCAACCATAGGCCGGCGGCGGGGGCACTTTCTCCGGGCGGGTGAGAGTTCGATACCAGCCCTCGACCCGTTGCCGAGCCAGCGCGGTGGCGATCCCGCCCGCCAGAAAGGAGAGCCCCATCAGAGCGGCGAGTGCGGCAAAATGGTAAGCCTTCATCCTGCTAAATTCGATTCCGCCGGCGCCGTTTTCGATGGCTGCTCTTGCTCCCGCTTACTGGCCGTGGCCCTCACCCAGAGGCGCGGAGACGTGCTCATGCACAATCAGCCACTCCCGCCCGGTTTTCTCCCAGATCACGGTCCAGCGGAAATCGCCGTTTCCCTTGCTGCCATCTTTCATTACATCCGCGTGATGGATGGTTGCGGTCCCCCAGACCAGATTCCCGTGCCGGTGGATCTGGGCGTCGCTGTTGACTGTTGCCGTTAAGGACTGGAAGCCCGAGATCACCTGGGTAACGCCCTTCTCGTACTCCGCCCAACTGTCGTACTTCAGGGGAGCGATATCGAAAAAGACGTGCGGCCCTTTGGCGTAGTACTTGGCCACATTGGCGGGATTGCCTGTACTCCAACCCGCCCAGATGGCATCCATCAGAGCTTTGCTGGGCGCCTGGGTGTTAGCTGTTTCCGATTTTGCGGCTTGGACCTTGCTGGAGGTCTGTGGTTGGGGAAATGCCGGGAGCGCCAGAACAAAAAGCAGAAGAATCAGGGCCGACGCACGCATGGTGTATCTCCTAAGCAGAAATATTCGGGGGGCCTATTTCGGCGGGATTGTCGCACGTTGCCGCTCTCCCGTGCCAGAAAAAACCGGGCGTCAATCTGTTCTGAAGCGGAAATTTAGAGGGGCACAAAGCTCAGGTGTGCGCTTGAGTAAAATCGTTCTTATGAATGCCGAATCCAGCCCCGCCCCCTGGGGCTCGGCTTTTCGTGTGGCCGCATCGCAAAAGTGGCGGCGCCAGTCGGCTGCCATGGGTGGCGACGTCACCCGGGCGATTGTGCAGTTCGCGGCTGCCCAGCCGGGCATGGAGGTGCTCGACCTGGCTTGTGGGACGGGCGAGCCCGCCATCAGCCTGGCCTCGGAGACCGGCCCGCGGGGCCGGGTGGCCGGCATTGACATCAACACCGAATTGCTGGAAGTGGCGCGCGGGCGCGCTCAGCAGCGGGCGCTGGACAACATCGTGTTTCAGCAGGCAGACGCGCATGACTTGCCATTCCCGGACCACAGTTTCGACCTGGTCACCAGCCGCTTCGGGGTCATGTTCTTCGATGACATCGCGCGCGCATTCAGGGAAGCCTACCGTGTCCTGCGCCCCGGCGGCCGCATAGCTCTGCTGGCCTGGGGACCGTTCGAGCAGCCTTATTTTGTTAGCACCATCGCGGTAGTCCTGCGGCATGTGCCCGGGCCCATGCTTCAGCCGGGCGCTCCCAATATGTTCCGCTTTGCGCAGCCGGGATCGCTGACTGCCGCCCTGCAGAGCGCGGGCTTTGCTCGAGTGGAGGAACGCACTGTTACCGTGCCCTGGACGTGGCCTGGCACGCCGGAAGAAGCATGGGAGTACTTTCGCGAGATCACGGCACCGTTTCGCCGGCTCCTGGCTGGCATTCCAGAGGATAAGTCTGAGCAGGTGAACCGGGAAGTGGTAGACGCGATCAGGCGCTACTACGATGGAAAGAAGGTCAATTTCACCGCCGAGGTGGTCCTCGCCTCGGCGCACAAATAATCCTGTCGCCGCAGAGGCCCAGAGGCACGGAAGGAAAAAGCAGGAAGAATTTTGGGGGAAATTTCAGGATGAGCTTGCTTCAACGTGCGCCCGCGAATCGTCACTCAGCAACCGCCGACGTTACTCTGTCTCTCTGCAGTGAAACCGGCGCTGGTTTTGAATTATGAAAATCAGGGTGGCATGGATCGGCAAAACCAAGGACCCGGCCATCCAGGCGCTGACTGCCGAATACCTGAAGCGCCTTTGCGCCTACAGCCAGCTCGAACCTCTTGCGTTGGGCAGTGAGCCGGCCCTGCGGAAGCTGGCCGCGCGCACCTCCAACCGGCCACCCTGCACGCTGGTGCTGCTCGACAGCCGCGGCAAGCAGTTCAGCTCCGAGGAATTTGCCCGCTTTCTGGATGAGCAGCAGAACCACGCCTCCCAGCCTTTAATATTCGCCGTCGGTCCGGCCAACGGCTTCAGCGACCAGGCGCGCAAAGCGGCTTCGCTGCTGCTTTCCTTGGGGAAAATGACTTTGCCGCACGAACTCGCCAGGGTAGTGCTTCTGGAGCAGCTTTATCGTGCTTTCACTATTCTGAAGGGACACCCCTACCATCTGGGGCACTAGATAGACGGGTAACGCAGGCTAGGGGGCCGCCCCAAAATACCGGTCCAGCGGAATTTCGAAGAACATCAGATCGCCTCCCTGGCCATTGTGCAGGTTGGTGAAGAGCACATGTGCCCCGGCCAGGCTGCGGATGCCCTCCACGTCAAAGAACAGGAATCCGGAGCGCGTGGTGTGCGGCTCCACTGCCTTGGCCGCGAATTGCGCGCTCTGGATCTGGTCCATGGTTTTTGGGCTGACCGCGCCTTTCACTTTGCGGCGCCGGGGAATCGGCAAGGGTACGGTCTGCCGGTCGTTGGCCTGGGGATGCGCCAGCCGGCGATAGATGTCATCGGAACTGGCCGGCATCAGCTTGTCGCGATGCGGGGTGATCAGCTGAATCTGCATGTCGGTGAGCGCAATGGGCTGGTCGCCGTTATTGGTCACGATCAGGAGCACCGGCAAAAGATCGTGCTGGCGGAATTCCACGGGGAAAATACTCTGCTTCTCCGCAGTGTCATAGGGTTCCACCGCGATCGCCGCATGCTCATTGGCGTGCTCTTCGTGGGCCGGATAGGTCTGGGCAGCCTTCACTTCTGGGGCTTTGTAATCTTTTCCCAAGGCCAATGCCGACCCACAGAGAAAAGCGATTGGCAGGGCTGCTGCCACCAAACGGCCCAAAAACCGAGCTCTCATTCCCTGATTATCCGTCTCCGAGGCGGCGCGAAACAAGGATTCCTCGGTGGATTCGCGTTTGACTCGGTAATGGCCACGCTATTCGCTGCTGCAAGCGCGTGGTCTAATTGGAAGCTCCCGGAGAAAAACATGAACCGCGACGTAAGCAAGGCAGGAATCGCCACCCAAGCCGTCTGGGCCGGAGAAGAAGGATCTCTGCTGCAACACGCCACCCAGGTGCCCATCGTGCAAAGCGTGTCCTTCAGCTATGACGATCTGGACGATTGGCAAGCAGTCGCGCTCGGCCAAAAGCCTGGCCACATCTACAGCCGCAACACCAATCCCACGGTCGCCGCCTTGGAAGAAAAGGTGCGCGTTCTGGAAGGCGCCGAGGCTGCCACCAGCATGGCCAGCGGCATGGCCGCGATCTCCAACACCATCCTCAGCCTGGTTCGCCCCGGTGACCGAATTGTCAGTGTGAAGGACAGCTACGGAGGCACCAACCAGCTCTTCCGCGAATTCCTTGCCCAGATCAACGTCGCCAGCTGCCTGTGCGACACCACCGATTTCGCCGCCATTGAAGCGGAAATCGCCAAAGGCTGCAAGCTGCTCTACCTCGAAACTCCGACCAATCCCACTCTTAAGGTGATTGACATTGAGCGGCTGGCGCACAAGGCCCGCCAGGTTGGCGCCACCGTGGTGACCGATAATACCTTCGCCACTCCCATCAACCAGCACCCTCTACAGCTCGGGTCCGACCTGGTGATCCACAGTGCCACCAAATACCTGGGCGGACACGCCGATGCCCTGGGCGGCATCGTTTGCGGCCGCAAGGACTTGGTCCATGCCATTTTTCATTACCGCGAAATCACCGGCGCCGCCCTCGACCCGTTTGCCGCGTATCTCCTGCTTCGCGGCCTGAAGACCCTGGCCCTGCGCATCGAACGCCAGAATGCCAGCGCCCTCGAGATCGCGCAGTTTCTGGAAGGTCATGCTGCCGTGGCTCACGTCTTCTACCCCGGGCTGGCGTCCCATCCCCAACACGAGATTGCCAGGAAGCAAATGCCCGGCGGCTTTGGCGGAATGCTCAGCTTCGTCCTGCACGGCGGCTACGACCAGGTGAAGCGATTTCTCCCCAAACTGAAGTATGCCCATCGCGCCGCGAACCTGGGCGCCGTCGAAACCATCGTCGGGCCGCCCGCTACGACCAGCCACGTGGAGGTCAGTGCCGCCCATCGCGCCGCCATGGGAATCCCGGAAGCCCTGGTTCGATACTCCGCCGGTATCGAAGATGTTGGCGATCTCCTCGCCGACCTTGCCCAAGCCCTGGGCTCGGCTTGAGCCGGGCGGGTCGCTCAGTGCTCCCACTCACCGCCTAAACTACAATGGCCCAGACTCATGTACTTTCTCTACACTCTGGGGCTGGCCCTCTGGCTCCTGCTGGGGACGCCCGTGTGGCTGCTGCAAATGCGCCGGGGCAAGCACCTCGCCGGCCTGCGTGCCCGCTTGGGAAGCGTCCCAGAGGCTCTTCGCCACTATCGCAAGCCGCCTATATTCTGGGTGCACGCCGTCTCGGTTGGCGAGGTGCTGGCGGTCAACGAACTCGTCATTCAGTTGCGGCTTCGTCATCCCCGCACCCGGATTGTGGTTTCCACTGTCACCGACACCGGCCAGATGCTGGCCCGCCAGCGTTTCGGCCCGGAGAACGTCTTTTATTTTCCTCTCGATTTCAGCTTTGCTATTCGGCCTTATCTCGAAGCCCTGCGCCCTGTGCTGGTGGTCGTTGCGGAAACTGAGTTCTGGCCGAACTTCCTGCGCCTGGCCCGCCACAGCGGGGCCCGAATTGCGGTGGTCAACGCGCGCATTTCCGACCGCTCTTTCCCCGGCTACCAGCGCGTTCGCCGCTGGTTGACCCGCGTGCTGCAGAATGTTGACCTGCTGCTGGCGCAAACCGGGCAGGACCGCGAGCGCCTTCTCGCCATTGGTGCGCCCGGGGACCGCGTGCACGTGGCCGGCAACCTGAAATTCGATGTTCCCCCGCCTTCTCCGCCTCCCATTGTTCAGCAGCTGCGCTCTGCTCTTGAACTGGCGGAAGCCGCGCCCGTCATTGTCGCCGGCAGCACCGTGGAAGGCGAAGAACCGCTGCTCCTGCGCGCCTTCGAAACGGTGCTTACCCGGCATCCACGAGCCGTAATGATCCTCGCCCCGCGGCACCCGGAGCGCTTCCAGCACGTAGCTGCCATGATTACCGACCTCGGTATCCGTTTCTGGCGGCGCTCCGAGTGGCAGCCCTCGCGCTCCATCGCCGGGCGCGTCTTCCTGCTGGACACCATTGGCGAGTTGGCCGCGCTCTACGCCCTGGCCACCGTGGCTTTTGTCGGCGGCAGCCTGGTGGAGCGTGGCGGACACAACATCCTGGAAGCGGCGCAGTTCGGTGTTCCCGTGCTGGTCGGCCCGCACACCGAAAATTTCCGCGACATGGTCAACCTATTTCGCGATGCCGGAGCCCTGCGCGTGGTGGGTCCCGCCGAACTTCCGCTAACCCTTACGGAACTGTCGGAGAATGCAGCTGAACGCGCGGCCATGGGCGAGCGGGCGCTGGACACGTTGCGCGCGCATCGCGGCGCCACCCAGCGCACACTGGAGGCGCTGGAAACGCTGCTCGCGGCCACGCCCGGGCAGGAACAAGCCGGCGCACCAAGTTGCGTTTCCGCAAGCGACCGCGAGCGTAACCCTTCTGCGGAGCCGCGGACGTGAGCTTGCTCTCAGCGCTGTTTGGAGCCGGCGTAAACGCTCGCAACGCCTTCTACGATCGAGGCACTTTGCGAGCCCGGCGCCTGCAGGGTCCGACCATCAGCGTCGGCAACCTCTCAGTCGGGGGCGCGGGAAAAACTCCCTTTGTGATTGTTATCGGCGAGTTGCTGCAGGCTCGCGGCATCGCTTTCGACGTCCTCTCCCGGGGCTACGGTCGTTCCTCGCGCGGCGTTGCCTTTGTCGATACGCAGGGCTCCCCCCGCGATTTCGGCGATGAACCTCTACTCATTGGCCGCCGGCTCGGCGTGCCCGTGATCATAGGCGAAGACCGCCATGCCGCGGGTCTGGCGGCCGAACAAAAGCTGGGCCCGCGCATGCACCTGCTTGACGATGGCTTCCAGCACCGCTCGCTGGCCCGCGATTTCGACATTGTTCTGGTCACTGGCGATGATTTGCATGACCGGCTTTTACCTGCCGGCCGCCTGCGCGAGCCGCTCGCCTCCCTGCGCCGCGCCGATGCCGTGGTGCTCTCCTCGGCCGTGAAGCCGGAGGACTTGCCGCTGGAAAAACAGCTAGTCTGGCGGACCAAGCGCGACATCGTGCTGCGCGAGCCGCCGCCCACCCCCGTTGCCTTCAGCGCCATCGCCCGCCCCAAGCAGTTTTTCCTCCAGCTGCGCTTTGCCGGCTGCGAACCCGCCGCCGAAGCCGCTTTCCGCGACCATCACGCCTACACGCAGTCTGACGTCCACGACCTGCTGCAATTGCGCGAGCGCTGCCAGGGCGGCGGATTCGTTACCACGGAGAAAGACGCCATCAATCTGGGCGAATTGAAGTCGCAGCTGCAGCCTTTGGCTGTGGTCCCGGTGAAAATGGAACTGGTGGACGCCACCGCCGCGCTCGACCGCATGCTTGCCGTCATCGCCGAGCGGCGCTCGAGGGTCCAGATCGACTGAAACAGCTTTCAGCACAGAGACACAGAGGCACGGAGAAGGTCAAAGATCTTGCGGCAGATTTTCTCCGCATCTCGGTGCCTCGACAGCGAAAAGGGTCTTCGTTAGAACGCATTCCTCACAAATTTGGCGAGGTAATACGCGTCCAGATATTTGAAGGGAAACTCACCACAGCTGTAATGGCCGCAGGGCAAAACGGAAACTTCGTGCGCCAGCCCGCGCCGTTGGCACTCGGCGATGAACTGCCGCGAAAACTCCGGCAGGAAAGTCAGATCATATTTGGCGTACACCACCAGCGAACGTTTGGGATAGCGCTCAAACTGATCGAAGTAGGACATGGGGCTGATCGCCAGCCAAGCCTGCCGCAGCCGCTCCAGGTCAATCTGCCCGCCAATGCCGGTGCGGACGTGGCGCGTGGACTGGCCCGTCCACACCACGTCGGCGAAATACGTGGAGGCATGGTTAAAGGCGCAGACGCTCAGGCGCCGCTCGTGGGCAGCGGTAATAAAGGCATAGCAGGAGCCCAGGCTGGTCCCCACGATTCCGAATCGACGGTACCCCTGGATTTGCAGCCAATCCAGGCAGCAGCGCGCGTCAATCACCGCCTGGCGCGCGGCATCAATGGTGCGCCCGATATTGGCGGAAACAGCGTAGTCAGCCCGCTCGATTTCCGGCGGCTTACGCAAATCGTGGTAGGGCAAGCTGAGCCGCAGCGTCGCCACTCCCAGGAAACTAAAAATGCGGCAAAGGGCATTGTGGCTCTCCGCGTCCGCATTCCACTGCGGCAACACAACCACCGCGCGGTCGCTTTGGGCCGGGAACCAGCGCGCGTGCGCGACATTATTCTCGAGGTAGGGAGTGACGACTGGTGAAGTGAACCGGAGAAACGTTGCCGCCTGACGGTCTGCGGCTGATCGCGGCTCGCACTCCAATCGGAAATCGTTGGGCGTGCGATAGGAGAAAAAATCATCGCTGTTGGCCAGGATGTGGCGATTGAGATCACCCAGAAGCTGTTCCGGATTGCCATCCGTGCAGCCGTTTCGGCAGGGCCAGCCCCGGGTCCACTCCACTCCCCAATCCAGCGGCCGCACCACCCGGTTGTTGTCGCGGGCATTGAGCCGGGTCTCCCAGCCGTACATCCATTGAGCGTAGGGGTGGGGCACGAAGTCTAAGGTACAGCAATCAGCACTCAGGGGTCAGCACCCAGCCGGAAGCGATGCTGAGTCTTATTCCACGTACTTCCTGGGCACGCGCTTGGAAATGCTGCACAGCACCTCGTAAGGGGTTGCTTCCGCTAAGTTCGCGTGGTCCCAGGCAGTAATGCGCAGGCCGCCGTTCGCCCCGATCAGGATGACCTCATCGCCCACCTGCACGCCGGGAACGTCGGTCATATCCACCAGCGTGAGGTCCATTGAAATGCGGCCCACCATGGGCGCGCAGGCGCCGCGCACAATCACCTGCCCGCGCGAGGAAAGCCGCCGACTCAAACCGTCGGCGTACCCTACGGGCAGCACCGCGATGCGCGAACGCCGGCGGGTGACGAAGGCCCCGTTGTAGCCCAGCGCGCTTCCCGCCGCGAGTTCACGCAAGGAGATCACCCGCGCCTTCCAGGAAAGCACCGGCTCCACCCCCGGCGGTTCTATCGCTGCCTTTCCGGCAAAGGGCAGATAGTATCCGTAAAGCGAAATGCCGGGCCGCACTAGGTTTTTCCGTGCCTGGGGGAGCATGACCAGGGCGGCGCTGTTGGCGGCGTGAAAATACTTCGGCGAGAAGCCCTCGCGCTTCACTAGGGCAACCGCTTTGTCAAAGCCGGCTAGCTGTTGCTGAACGTCAGCCGCGCCCACCACCTCCGCCGAAGCCAAGTGCGTAAAGACGCCTTCCAGGCAAAGATGATCGGCGGCGCGCAGCTGCGCCAGCAACGCCGGAAGCTCATCCACCCCCGCCCCCAAGCGCCCCATGCCCGTATCCACTTTCAAGTGAACGGAAAATGTACCCGGCAGCTTCGCCGCAGCCTGCTGCAGGCATTCGATGTGCCACGGCTGCCAGATTGCAGGCGTGAGCTGGCCGCGAACCACGTCCTCCTCATCGCCCTGCCAGAAGCCGGTCATGAGCAAGATGCGGCCCTGGATGCCCGCTTTCCGCAAATCCAGTCCCTCGCTGGTGGAAGTCACCCCAAGCCAGCGCGCGCCTTCAGCTTCCAATGCGCGGGCGCACTCCCTCGCCCCGTGGCCATAGGCGTCAGCCTTCACCACCGCGCAGATCTCGACTTCCTTGCCCACAAGCTGCCGCAGGACACGATAATTGCGCCGCAATGCCCCAAGCGACACCTCTGCCCAGTTGGGCCGCGCGTTCTGCATGGTAATTCTTCGGGTGATTTCCGCCCGCGATTATACGGCAGGCAGAATCACACCGCCTCGTGACCCGAGTCATGGCGAACCGCCGCAGCTTGCGCCATGCTGAGGCTGCAAAACAAGCTTCAGCCGCAATGGCCTCTTGCCGGGAGAGAGCTCTATGACCAGAGCGCATGCACACAGCAGACCTGCGGTGCTGGTGGTTGATGATGACACGGCTGTTAGCACGACCTTGATGTGGGTGCTTCGCCAGAACGGCTATCGCAGCACCGTGGCCTGCACCCACGCCGAGGCCCTCCGGAGTTGCGCTAAACAGGTCCCCGATTTGGCCCTGATTGAAATGAACCTGCCCGACGCTCTGGGCATCCAAGCCGCCCGCGAGTTGCACCGCCTTCTTCCCGCGTGCAAATTGCTTTGATGTCCAGCGATCCGGAAGCCGGCGAAAGCTTTCGTCAGGCGCAGGCAGCCGGGCTCGAGGGGGCGCTTATTCCCAAGCCCATCCCGGTCGAAGAATTGTTGCAGCGGGTCAAAGAAGCACTGGCGCAGCCGGCATGAACGCTTGTCGGCCGGTTGTGGTGGAGGCTGCATGCCCTGGTTCTCGCGCACGCCTGATCGCCGGATTTCCCCCAGATTTCGCGCCGAAATTCCCGTGATTGTCAGCCTGGTGGGGGATAAACAGATCGCGTCCATGCGCACTTTGGCCGGCGGTATTTCCGAAGGCGGCCTCAGCCTCTTCCCTCTCCCAAACGTGGTCGTGGGGGATACGGTTTCGCTGGAAATTCACCTTCCCACGGGGCGCGAGGCTCTCTGGCTGAACGCTATCGTGCGGCACAATGCCGCACATTGTGGATTGGAGTTCAGTTACGTCAGCCCGGAGCAGCGGAAGCTTATTGACCATTACTGCAGGTTGCAGCCTTACGAAAAAAATTAGCGGTAGGTCCGCACGCTTGGCGAACTTCCAATTCAGTCTTCCTGAGCGGAGTCGAAGAACCCCCAGAGCACTAATTCTTCTTTTTCGTTAAACTGAATAGCTGTCCTCATTCATTCTTCGGAGGAAACAGGCCCTCGTGATTATTGGAGTGCCGAAGGAAAGCTATCCCGGGGAACGACGGGTTGGGCTGGTGCCGCTGGTCGTCCCCATACTCACCAAAGCTGGATTCGAGGTACTGGTGGAACACGGCGCCGGCGAACAGGCCGGCTACCCCGATGCGCACTATGCGGAGAAGGGCGCGCGCATTGTTCCCGAACGCGCTGACGTGTTCCGCGAAGCCGACATCGTAGTTCAGATCCTCTGCTATGGGTCCAATGACGTTACCGGCCATGCCGACCTGCCGCTTATGCGCCGTGGCCAGGTGCTCATTGGGTTTCTGCGGCCCTTTGGCTCCGCCGAAGTGCTGCAGGAGATCGCCGGCCGCGGCGTCACCTCCTTCAGCGTGGAACTGATTCCGCGCACCACCCGCGCGCAGAGCATGGATGCGCTTTCCTCCATGGCCACGATTTGCGGCTACAAGGCGGTGCTGGTGGCCGCTGACCGGCTGCCGCGGCTGTTCCCCATGCTGACCACGGCGGCGGGCACGATCACTCCGGCGCGTGTTCTGGTGATTGGCGCCGGCGTTGCGGGACTGCAGGCCATCGCCACCGCCCGCCGTTTGGGTGCTGTCACCTCGGCATACGACCTTCGCCCCGCCGCCAAGGAGCAGGTACAGAGCCTGGGCGGCCGCTTCGTGGAATTGCCGGTGGAAGCCAAGGACGCCCAGGACGAGCGCGGCTATGCCCGCGCCCAGGACGAAACCTTTTACCAGCGCCAGCGCGAGCTGCTGGGCCGGGTGGTACGGGAAAGCGACATTGTGATCACCGCTGCCGTCATACCGGGCAAGAAATCGCCCGTGCTGGTTACCCGCGAGATGGTGGATGGCATGGCGCCCGGCTCGGTCATCCTCGATTTGGCCGCCGAGCGCGGCGGCAACTGCGAGCTGACCCGCACCGGCGAGACCGTTATCGAGCACGGCGTGACCATCATTGGCGCTATCAACTTCGCCAGCGGCGTTCCCTACCACGCCAGCCAGATGTATGCCCGCAACCTCACCGCATTCGTGCAATACCTGGTGAAAGATGGCAAGCTGCAGCTCAACCAGGAAGACGAAATCATTCGCGATACGCTCGTCACTCACGCCGGCGAAATCGCCAACCAACGGGTGCGCGACTTCTTTTCCCTGCCGCAAATGGCGACCCGCAGCGCCTCATGAGCGCTCAGCTGGCCCACTCCGCGGCGCAAGCATTCCGATTCGGGAGGCACCATGTCCTCAGTTCTGATTAATTCGTTATTTATCTTCATGCTGGCGGGCTTCATCGGATTCGAAGTGATCCGGCGCATCTCGCCCCTGCTGCACACTCCGCTCATGTCGCTCACCAACGCTTTGGACGCTATAGCCGTGGTCGGCGCCATCATCTTGGTGGGCGAGCACAAGAGCAACTTCTCCGCCCTGCTGGGCACGCTGGCCGTGATCGCCGCCATGAGCAACGTGGTGGGCGGATTCCTGATCACCGACCGCATGCTCAGAATGTTCAAGAGCAGCCAGCCTACGAAGAAACCATGACCACACAGCCATTTATTGAAATCATTTATTTGATCGCCAGCGCCCTGTTCATCCTGTCGCTGAAATGGATGAGCTCGCCGGGCACGGCGCGCCGCGGCGTATGGGCGGGTGAGATCGGCATGGTGCTGGCCATCGGCGGCACCCTGCTGCACCACGGCATCATTGATTACAAATGGATCGCGATTGCGCTGGTCATTGGCACCATCATCGGCGTCCCCCTGGGCATGGTGAAGATGACCGCGGTGCCGCAGCGGACCGCGCTCAGCCACGCCTTTGGCGCCTTCTGCGTGACTCTAGTCGGCACCGCCGAGTTCTACCTGCGCAGCCCTAACGTGCCTCACTTCATGATGGCGGTGCTGTGCTGCGAAGTGATTCTGGGTTCGTTGACTTTCACCGGCAGCTTGATGGCCGCGGGCAAGCTGCAGGAAGTGCTGCCGCAGCGGCCGATCACCTATCGCGGGCAGAACATCGTTAACCTGGGCCTGCTGTCTATTGCCATCGGCATTGGCGTTTATCTGGTGCTGCACCCCGGCGCCAGGCAGTTTTTCCCCTTCATGGTCGGCATTCCCCTGGTGTTCGGCGTGTTCATGGTAATTCCTATCGGCGGCGCTGACATGCCTACGGTCATCTCCCTGCTGAATTCCTACGCCGGCTTGTCCGCGGCGGCCATGGGGTTCGTGCTGGATAGCCGGCTGCTGATCATTGCCGGCGCGCTCGACGGCTCTTCCGGGTTCATTCTCTCCGTGATCATGTCGAAGGCCATGAACCGTTCCTTCAGCAATGTGTTGTTCGGCGCCTTCGGCCAGGTGCAGGCTGCGGCCGGAGCAAAAGAAGAGCGCAAGCCGGTGAAGAGCGTGAGCGCTGAGGACGCCGCTTCCATCCTCATGTCAGTGAATAAGGTGGTGATTGTGCCCGGCTACGGCATGGCCGTGGCCCAGGCGCAGCACAAAGTCCGCGAGCTCTACGACTCGCTCACCCGCCGCGGCGTGGATGTGCGCTTTGCCATCCATCCCGTCGCAGGACGCATGCCGGGGCATATGAATGTGCTGCTGGCCGAAGCCGATATCCCCTACGACCACCTGGTGGACATGGAGGATATCAACGGCGAGTTTCCCCAGACCGATGTGGCCCTGGTGATCGGCGCCAACGACGTTACCAATCCCGCCGCCCGCACCGATTCTTCCAGCCCAATCTACGGCATGCCTATTCTCGATGTAGATAAGGCGCACATTGTGATGGTCATCAAGCGTGGCATGAGCCCGGGCTTTGCCGGCATTGATAACCCGCTCTACTACATGAGCAAAACGCTGATGTTGTTTGGTGACGCCAAGTCTTTCGTGGGCGACATCGTCCGCGAACTGGGTGGGGTGCAGGCGGAGCTGGCCGGGTCCGTAAAATGAACCAAATTTAAGGAATGCCCTCGCTCAAGTGACGGTTGAGAAAATTTGAATGCGACAGGAAGTATTTAGCCCTTCATCTCCGGCCCCTGCGCCTGCCCACTGCCGGTGAGCAGAACATTATCAATGAGCCGCGTGGTGCCGAACTGGGCCGCCACCGCCACCAGCGCGCCGCTGGTTATGTCGGCCACGGGTTCAAGCGTCTCCGAATTCACCACTTCGAAATACTCCAGCTTCGCCGACGGCTGCTCGCGGATTACTTCTTCGCCGGCGCGAATCAACTCGGCCGCCCGGCGCTCTCCGCGGTCGGCCAGTGTCTGCACCCGCATCAGCGCCCGATACAGGACCACTGCCTGCTTGCGCTGTTCCGGCGTGAGATAGACGTTCCGCGAGCTCATGGCGAGGCCATCCTGCTCGCGCACAATGGGTGCTACCACAATCTGAATATCGAAATTCAGATCGCGGACCATCTTGCGGATGATAGCGGCCTGCGCGGCGTCCTTCTGCCCAAAAAATGCCACATCAGGCTCGACGATGTGGAACAGCTTGGCCACCACCGTGGTTACGCCGCGAAAGTGGCCGGGGCGAGATCGCCCGCATAGCCGCTCGCTCAACCCTTCTACTGTTACATAACTGCTGCGGCCGGAATCGTACATTTCCTCCTCACTGGGCGCAAAGCCCAGGTCCACACGCTCCTGGTTGAGCAGCGCGAGGTCCTTCTCCAAATCGCGGGGATAGCGGCTGAAGTCCTCTTTGGGACCGAACTGCAGCGGGTTAACGAAAATGGAAACGGCCGCCACGTCGCAAGTGGCGCGCGCTGCCCGCACCAGGGAGAGGTGTCCGGCGTGCAGCGCGCCCATGGTTGGTACCAGCCCCAGGCGCCGCCCGGCCCGCCTTACTTCGCGGCAGGCGGCCTGCATCTCGTCAATCGTGGTGAGAACGCGCATTGATAAGCTGACTGGCTGCCTGGCTTAGAGCCAAAGACGTAGCAGCTACTTAGCCAGTCAGCCGGAAAGCAGCCAGCTTCTCATCTCCTCATCGCACGTTTGCGATCGACGATGGTTTCCAGCGCAGCCTGCGTCTCGCGGGGCAGATGGTAGGACTCGCCATCCGACGGATAGCGGCCCGCGACCACGTCCTCGCGATACGCCTGCACCGCGCCCGTGATGACCGCCGCCACATCGGCGTAGCGGCGCACGAATTTGGCGGGCGGACCGAAGGTCAGCCCCAGCAGGTCGTGGAACACCAGCACCTGACCATCGCACTCTGGCCCGGCGCCGATTCCGATGGTCGGTGTCTCCACCTCCGCCGTGATCATGGCCGCGACCTCGCGTGGAATGCCTTCCAGATATAGGCAGGCCACGCCCGCTTTATCCAGCGCAACTGCGTCGCGCATGAGTTGCTCGATGGCAGACAGGCTCTTGCCCTGTACTTTGTAGCCGCCCATCACGTTCACCGATTGCGGGGTCAGCCCAATGTGCCCGGCCACGGGAATTTCGGCCTCAATCACTCGCCGGATGAGTTCGGCGCGCTTCTCGCCGCCTTCGATCTTCACCGCCTCCGCGCCGCCCTCTTTCACCATGCGGGCCGCGTTGCGCAGCGCCTCTTTTTCGTCAACATGGTAGGAGCCGTAAGGCATGTCGGCCACCAGCAGCGCGCGTTTCACCGCCCGCCGCACCGCGCGCGTGTGGTGCAGCATCTCGTCCACCGTGACCGGCAGTGTGCTCTCATAGCCCAGCATGACTTGCGCCAGCGAGTCGCCTACCAGGATCACGTCAATGCCGGCTTCATCCACCAGCCGCGCGCTGGGATAGTCGTAGGCCGTAAGGCAGGTTATGGGTTCGTGCCGAAGCTTTTTCTCGTGCAGGGAAGCCGTGGTAATTTTCGGGCAGGGCTGTCCGATGGGGGTGATGCTCATGTCGTCCTCCAGTGCACCCCCACCTCGGTGGGTGGCGCCTGTACTAACTACGATGCGGTTTCTATTCTAGCCGCAAATGGAGCCCGGAGACAGGCAATTCTAAGTCCCTGATTTTGAAGGGCAAAGGTGCCAGAAAAACTAGCCCCAAGCCCGGTGTTGGCTTGAGTGGGAATGTCACCCCAGACACGCCACCCGCCGCTAGCGTCCGAGCTCCTGCACCGCCTCCCGGAACGCCGCCGTGTGCTGGTCCACATCTTCGGGACTGGTGGCAGGTGACATCAGCGCCATATTGTGAAACGGCGTTAGCAGAATCCCGCGGTTCAGCGCGTACAAGTGCATGAACCGCTCCAGCTCGAAGTCCATGGCGGCGGCCGCCTCCGCTCCATTGCGAGGGCGTTTGTTGGTGAACAAATACTCCGCTCGGCAGCCCAGCCGCGTTACATGCCAAGGCAGTTCGGCGGCATCAATGGTCTGCTCCACTCCCTTGGTGAAGCGCTCCGCCAGCGGAATCATGTGCTCAAACGCTTCCGGCGTGAGCACCCGCTCCAGAGTGGCTCGCATGGCGGCGATCGAAAGCGCGTTGCCCGCGAGCGTGCCGCCAATTCCCCCTGTATCGCAATCTTCCAGGCGGATACGCTCCAGGATGCGCTCGCCAACTTCCTCGGTGAAGCCATAAGTGGCCGAGGGGAGCCCGCTAGCGATGGGCTTGCCCAGAACAAAGAAATCGGGCTCCAGGCCGTAAGCCCGCGTATAGCCGCCCGGCCCTGTGCAAATGGTATGGGTCTCATCAATGATGAGCAGCGTGCCGTGCTTGCGGGTCAACTCGCGCAGAGCCTCGTGGAATCCAGGCTCGGGATGCACGATGCCCACGTTGGTCAGCGCCGGCTCAGCCAGCACGCAGGCGATCTCCCGGCTAGCCAGTGTCTTCTCCAGTCCTTCAATGTCGTTGAACTCGACCACGCGCGTGGTCTCGGTTGGATTCACCGGCGGCCCGATGTTGCCCCGCCGCGGCCCGGCCACGCCATCCTTCAGCGTGATGAAGGACTCGTCCACCGTGCCGTGGTAGCAGTAGTTGAACACCAGCACCAGCCTGCGCTGGGTAACCTCGCGCGCCACGCGGATCGAAAAACGGTTGGCGTCCGTGGCGGTCAGGCAGAACTGCCAGTAGGGCAGCCCGAAACGGCGCTTCAGCTCCTCGCCGACCCAGATGGCATCTTCGGTAGGCAGCATGAAGGTGATGCCGCGCCGAGCCTGTTCCACGATGGCGTGTACTGCTGCTTCCGGCGAGTGCCCGGTCATGGCGCCGGTGTCGCCCAGGCACAGGTCCACGTACTTATGCCCATCCACGTCGGTGAAATGAGCTCCGTGTGCCTGCTTCACAAAAACGGGGAAGGCGCCTGCCCATTTCACCATCCAGTTCATCGGCACGCCGCTGAGCAGGGAATGCGTGGCCCTCTGGTGCAGTTCCTGAGACCGCGGATGCTCGGCGGCGAACCGCTCTTGTTCCCGCTGCATGAGCGCCTTCAGCCGCGCCCGGTCAATGCTGCGCACTTGCTTTGTGCTGGTTTGCATGGGTCACCGTTAGGGCCAGCGTCTCTCCGGCTGTTGCGAGGACGTCCTCGCGCGTTGTTAACTATCTGGCTGACTAGCTTACTAGCTTAGGGCTCAATCTAACTAGCTAGCCAGCTATTCAGCTACCCCACCAGCGCCTCCCCACCGTTGATGTTCAGCACTTCACCGGTTACGAATCCCGCATGTTCTGTGCAAAGGAAGAGGATGCCGGCGGCAATTTCTGCCGGCCTGCCCAGCCGCCCCACAGGAATCTCCCGTTGCACCCGCTGCCGCTTGTCCGCGTTTTCCAGCGCCGGCGCTACCATTTCTGTTTCCACCCAGCCCGGTGCCACGCAATTGACGTAAATGCCATCCGGCGCAAGCTCAGTTGAAAGTCCCTTGGCCATGCTGATAAGCGCGCCTTTGGTAGCGGCGTAGTCAACGTGCAAAGCCTCGCCCATCTGCCCGGAGCTGGAACTGACCAGCACGATGTGCCCCGCCGCCGGCCCCCTGCGCGGCTGGTGTTTCATCTGCTCCACGGCGTGCTTCACCAGCCCGAACACGCTCTCGAGGTTGACGGCCATCGTCCGGAGCCACTGCTCCGCGGTCATCTTTTCGATGGGAACATCCTCCGCCGTCCAGATCCCATGGTTGGCTACCAGGATGTCCAGCCGCCCGAATCGCTGCGCCGCTGCTTCAACCACACCGCTCGCCGAGTCGGCTGAATTCAATTCGCACTGTACTGCCGAGCAGCCCGGACCGCACTCCCGCGCCAGCTTTTCTGCGGTGTCCTTAGCCCGCTGGTAGCTGAAGACAACCTGCGCTCCCGCGGCCGCAAACATCCGTACCGTTGCTGCCCCAATGCCTCGTGAGCCGCCAGTGATGAGCGCGGTCTTGCCGGTCAAATCCAGGTGCACACTCATGGGAGAACGAAATGAATTGTCATTCTGAGCGGAGCGGGCTGCTTGGCTTGCGAATCAGCCTGCGGAGTCGAAGAACCCCTAGGCCGTCCAGCGCCCGCTCGCCACACCTAGGCGCTGGCTGCCTCCGAGCCCAGCGGCAGGAAATATTGCGTGCCTTTGATCGGCTCCGAAACCTTGCGCAGCAATTCCTGCAGGTCCTCGTTGCGGTCCACGAAATCAATGTCGGAGGTGTTCACAATCAGCAGGTCCGACGCGGTGTAGTGAAAGAAGAAGTGCTCGTAGGCCTTGACCACTGCCTCCAGATAATCCTGGCTAATGCCCTTTTCCGCCGCCACGCTCTTCTTCTTCAGCCGCTTCCGCAGCACCTCAGGCGAGGCCTGCAGGTAGACCACTAGGTCTGGGGTAGGCAGTTGCTCGCGGAAGTAGTTGTAGTAGCGGTTGTAGGTTTCCAGTTCCACATCACTCAGATTGAGGTAGGCGAACAGCTTGTCTTTTTCGAAAATGTAGTCGGCCACCACGGTCTTGTTCGAGCGGGCGCCTACATCCAGCGTCTTCAGTTGCTCAAAGCGCCGCGCCAGGAAGGCAAACTGCGCCTGGAATGCAGCCCCGGGCTCGCCTTCGTAAAACGTTTTGAGGAAGGGATTGTCATCGGGCTCAGCCACCCGTTGCGCGTTCAGCCGCTCGGCCAGGATGCGCGCCAGCGTGCTCTTGCCCACCCGAATCGGACCTTCAACGGCGATGTAGCGGGGAAGCTCGAAAAGATTGGCCATGGTTCAGCAGATTTTCCGGGTCGCTTGGCAGCATATCTCGCCTTTGCGCCGGAGGCAATTGGAAGAAAAGCACCCCGGTTTGCGACAGCTTGTGGGGACGGGTTTGCCCCGTCTACGGCGAGCGAAGCTCGCCCTCAGTAATCCCTGCCACCATTTACAATCCCTGCATGCTTGGACTGCTCGCCACGGCTGGCCTGGCCACTCTGGCAGCCGCCGGTTATAACACCATGGCGCCGCGCTCCCAGCTTTTTGGCCGTACCTTCATCGGTGCCGGCCGTGGTTCGCGCCTGCTCGCTCTTACCTTCGATGACGGTCCCAACGATCCCTGGACTCCGCGCCTGCTGGAGGTCTTGGCCCGCCATCAGGTCCACGCTACCTTCTTCCTCGTCGGTCGTTATGTGGCCAAACGCCCCGAAATCGCCCAGCAGGTGGCCGCAGCCGGCCACGTGATCGGCAATCACACCTGGGACCATCCCAACCTGATTTTTTCGCGGCCCCGGGAAGTTGAAACCCAAATCAAACGTTGCGCCCAGGTTCTGGAGCAGACGGTCGGCTCCCATTCCAACCTCTTCCGCCCGCCATTCGGAGGCCGCACTCCCCAAGCCCTGCGCGAAGTGCGCCGCTGTGGCCTAGTGCCGGTGCTATGGAGTGTCAGTGGCTGGGATTGGGAAGCCAAATCCGCCGCCGAAGTAGAAAAAAAGGTCATGGGCAGCGTGGAAGGCGGCGAAGTCATCCTCCTGCACGACGGCGGGCATCGCCAGTTGGGTGCGGACCGTTCCTATACTGTGACCGCCGTGGATCACCTCATCGCCCGCTGCCGCGACCAGGGCTTCCAGTTCGTGACCGTGCCGAAAATGATGAAGGCAATTGATGATTGAAAATTACGAGCGATAAGGAATAAGAGTCACTTCGCTTCCACCACCGCGAACGCCTCCCTTGCCGCCGCCACCGTTTGCCGTACGTCCTCGTCAGTGTGCGCCGCGCTGAGGAAAGCAGCTTCATATTGGGAGGGCGGCAGATATACCCCTGCTTCCAGCATGGCGCGGTGGAAGCGTCCAAACGCCTCGGTGTCGCTCTTCGAGGCCGTCGCCCAGTTGGTTACCGGCCCTTCCGCGAAGAACCATGTAAACATTGAGCCCACCCGGTTGTAGGTGATGGACACTCCAGCCTCTTTCGCTGCCTCTGCCACCATGGTGACCAGCGTTCCCGCAGCTCGCTCCATTCGTCCGTACAGTTCGCGGTTTTCGCGCAGGTAGCACACCGTAGCCAATCCCGCCGACATGGCCAGTGGGTTCCCGGAGAGCGTGCCCGCCTGGTACACCGGCCCCAGCGGCGCCACCATATCCATGAGCTCGGCTGGGCCCGCATACGCGCCCACCGGCAGGCCGCCCCCAATAATTTTGCCCAAGGTGGTCATGTCGGGTGCCGTGCCATACACTTCCTGAGCGCCGCCGAAAGCAAGCCGGAAGCCGGTCATCACCTCGTCGAAGATCAGCAGTGCGTTGTCCCGCGATGTGATGTAGCGCAAGGCATCCAGATAGCCTTTCGCCGGCGGCACGCACCCCATGTTGCCCACCACCGGCTCGACAATAACGCACGCGATCTGTCCTTTGAATTTCTTGAAGGCCTGGTCCACCGCTTCGGCATCGTTGTAGGGAAGCGCCAGCGTGAACTGCGTGAACTCCTGGGGCACCCCGGCGGAGCCTGGAATTCCCAGCGTGGCTACGCCGGAGCCGGCTTTGACCAGTAGCGCGTCAGCATGACCGTGGTAGCAACCCTCAAACTTCACCACGTACTTGCGGCGGGTGTAGGCCCGCGCCAGCCGAATCGCCGACATGGTGGCCTCCGTCCCTGAATTGACGAAGCGAATCTTCTCCATTTTTGGAAATGCCGATAGCACCACCTCCGCCAGTTCCGGCTCCAGCGGGTTGGAAGCGCCAAAACTGGTGCCCTTGCGCGCCGCTGCGATCACCGCCTCAACGACTTCCGGCGCAGCATGCCCCAGGATCAGCGGGCCCCAGGAGCCCAGGTACTCGATGTACTCGTTGCCATCCGCATCCCAGATGCGCGAACCTTCGCCGCGCACAATGAACGGCGGCTCCCCGCCCACTGCCCGGAAGGCCCGCACCGGCGAGTTCACTCCGCCTGGAATTACCGCCTCCGCCCGCTTCTGGAGCTTGCGCGACTGCTCCGTCTTCCGTCCCATTCTGCCCTCCAAAGCCAGTTACTATACCAACCCAAGCCGTCGCCAAATGTGAGCCGCATCACGCTAGCATCCCCTGGTGAGACGGAACTGGCTCGCCGAGCATCGTTCGAAGCCTCGTATGTCCCCAATAGGCAGGAACGGCGGGCGCATTCCATTTGTGAGTACCTGGATTCCTACCCTGAACCCCGCAATCCCTCACGTTGCCCGCCTGCCGGCGCGCCTCCTCAAGACCATAACTTGCTGACCCGTCATAGTGTTAAGTGTCAACCCCTAATTCCAGCCGGCTTTTGGATTCAGAGTTGCTGGCCAGAGTAGCTGTCTCCGGGACGACCGCTCAAGCTCCAGCTGCAACTGAGCCCAACGATCCCCGCTCATCGCTCCGAAGACTCGGGCGTCAGATCTGGACAATCATAAGGCTAGAGGAGCGTTCGCAATGGCGCAGGTCCTGTGCTTTGCCAGGAGTAAGAAGCGGCTCGTCGCGCTTAACCGGGCGGTCTGCAGTGCCGGACATGTTCCCATTGGCTGCCGGTCACTGGAAGCGGCGTTGCGGCGCGCCAGAACCCAACCCCTTGCCGCCGTCGTTGTTGAGTATTGCCGGGGAAATCAGAAGTTCCGCAATTTTCTACGGGACGCCAAATGCCGTAAGAACATTCCCGTGGTGGTGATTTCCCGCCATGTAATCAATGCTTTCCAGGTAGGTGGCAGGCTGGCGGATCTGTATCTGGAGGAGCCGGTCAGCCCAGCGGAACTAGCCGGTTTTGTTGAAATCCTGACGGCAGCGGTGGACGTGCCAGAGGCGTCAGCTGAGCCACCCGCCGCAAATGTTGCTGCCGCTGACCCACCTGCGGTCATCCCTTCGGTTCCAGAAGAAGAATCCCATTTACCCGTGCTGCCGGTTGAATCTGCGGCTGCTGCTGCTCGTTAGGTCCTGCCTTACCGACCTGCTGGTTCCCTCGACCGCATCAGTAGTCAATGACCACGCAAAATAAAAGCCCCTTGCCGAAGCAAGGGGCTCGAGGGGACGTGCTGGATAAAGCTTATTGCTGCTGGGGCTGCTGGGGTGTCGCCGGTGCCGCCGGAGCGGTCTGATTGTTTTGCGTGCCGGTAACCGAGCTCAGCTGTTCTAGGTCGTTCTTCATCAGGCTGACTTCCACCCGCCCGCCACTGATGCGCTTCGCCTTGCCGCCTTCGGCGGCGACAGGAGCGTTGCCCATGCCCAGCAGGTAGATGCGGTACACCGGAATGTCATGGTTCAGCACTAGGTAACGAACCACCGACTCCGCCATCTTCTGCGAGCTTTGGATCGCGCCCTGGCCACGGCCGGAAGAAAAGCCCTGCACTTCGATGATGTAGCCGCGCTGGTTCGCCAGCGGGGTCGCCATCTCGTCCAGCGCTTCCTTGGCCCGCTTGCTCAGCACGCTCTGGCCGGGACGGAAACGGATCTCGGTCTGGGTGCTGGGCTTGTACTGGTCAATGTTGCTGACTACCTGCTCCACAGTGTTCAGGTGGGTGGTAGCGGTGTTGGCCGTCTGTTGCGCCGCCTGGGCGCGGTTGCCGGCGTCAATGGCGTGCTGATCGGCTTCGTTGGCCTTGTTGGTCGCCAACTGGATGCCCTGCTGGGCGCGGGAATCAACATCCTTGATTTCCTTGGCATTCTGCGCCGTTAGGTCGTCGAGTTCGTTCACCCGGTCGCGGACCGGCGAGAGCTGCCGTTGCACATACTTTTTGCGCGCGAAGGGATTCAGTTTGCCCCAGAAGCCCTGCTTCTTGTCCACCACCAGCGGCTGGTGTGAGCCGCTTGCGGTGCTCTGAGTCGCATTTGGGGGGTTGGTGCCCGTTTGGGCGTTCTGGTCCGACTGCATGGCCGGCTGTGTCGTCTGATTAGCCGGCGCCTGCTGGGTTGTCGCCGGCTGTTGCGCTGCCGGCTGAGACTGATCCGAAGTGGTCGAGCTTTGCTGCGCCAGCACAGGCACTGACAGAGCCGCGGCTAGCAACAGCGCCATCCATACACGATTCTTCATGGGAAATCCTCCGAGTTGGGGAGCTTCGGGGCTCCGCTCCATTGCGCCTTGCAGCGCTTTTAAATTAATCCCGTCCCGAACCTGAGCTCTGCTCAACGCCATATGCGCCGCGCAAAACCTGGGATGATGTGTCGTCCTTGCGGACGCGCTCGTCCTTTGTGTAATCAACTTAGATGCCAAACTGCTGTTTTGCCGGCACCTGTAAGTTGCTCAACCTCAACAAATTGTAGTCCCTTTCGCGGCGGAATGGCGAGCCTGGGGTCAAAGGCTGAGTAATTTTGATAGGCGTGGTATAAAAACTGCCGCTATACGCCCCGGCAACAGTTCCTCTCATTTTGGCGAAAAAACCATGGCTCGCGCTTGGCGTTGGGTGCGATTCGCGGCGTTGCGGGGGAAAGCGGCGGCAAAAACAACCCCAAAACACCCGTTCGTCCCCCCAAATTGCGGGTAATGTCCTCGCAGGACTTCGTTCGGCTGGCCCGCTGCCGAGACGGCGTTTCTCAGGGTTCTTGCGTCCTAAAAGGGGCACCGTGCCATGCAGGAAATCCGCATCTCCGGCTGGGAGGAGCTGAACCGGGAGCTCTACGAGGGCTCCTGGAACCGCGACTTACACCGGTTTCGCGCCAATTTTGCCTACCGCGGCATGGCTGATGCCGGCGAAGACCTCACCACCACGCTCATGCGCCTGGGTGGCAACTACCGTGAGCTGGAGCTTCACCTGCTGCGCAATTTTAAGAAGTACGCTGCCCAAGGCGCAGCTTTTGGCGATTCCGAGTGGAACTGGCTGGCCCTGGCCCAGCATCACGGCCTGCCCACACGACTGCTGGACTGGACCTACTCGCCGCTGGTGGCGGCCCACTTCGCAACCGCGGCGTTGGATTGCTTCGATCGCGATGGCGTCATCTGGATGGTGGATTACGTGGCCGTGCACGCGCTGCTGCCGCCCAAGCTGAAGCGCATCCTCAGCCGCGAGCGCTCCAATGCCCTGACCGTGGAGATGCTGGCGGAGGCGGCTCCCAGCCTGCGCGGCATGGAAAAGCTGTCAAAAAAGGACTTCGTGCTTTTCCTGGAACCGCCGTCGCTGGACGCGCGCATCGTCAATCAGTTCGCGATGTTCTCCATGATATCGAGCCCGGAGGCGCGCCTGGACAAGTGGCTGCTTCACCACAAGTCGAAGCTGGCGCGGCGCATCATTATTCCCGCCGAACGTAAGTGGGAAATTCGCGACAAGCTCGACCAGGCCAACATTACCGAGCGCGTGCTCTTGCCCGGCCTGGATGGCCTGGCCCGCTGGCTTAAACGCCACTACACGCCGCGCGGGTGATGAGAGGTTTGCCGACGTCGGTGGCCCGCTCAAGCCCGGGTTTGGCGGGTGGCTCACTCCAGGCCGCTTTTGCCTTGAGTGGAGCAGTTCCACTGAGGGCGGCTCGTTGGCACTTGTGATACAAAGCAGCTATGTCGGGGCGACTAGACTTTGGTGGGCAGACCATGGTGGGGCCGCTGCGGCGGGTCATGCTTGGCGCACCCGAAGCCGCAGGCTGGCAGCATGACTGCGAGAGCTGGCGGGAGTTGGGCTACCTGCACCGCCCGAACTTTGCTGCGGCTCAGGCGCAGCACGGGGAACTCCGGCGGGCGCTCGAGGGCGCGGGCGCGGAGGTGATCGCTTTCGATAGCAGCGGGCTCTCTCTGGACGCGGTTTACGCCCACGACGCGTCATTTATCACCGACTATGGCGCTATCTGCCTGAACATGGGCAAGGCCGCACGCCGCGAAGAGCCGGCGCGCCACCGCCAGTTCTACCAGCAGCGGGGGATTCCGATCTTAGGAGACATTCGTTCGCCCGGGACCGCCGAAGCCGGCGACATGGTTTGGCTGGACGACAAAACCGTGTTGGTCGGGCGCGGCTATCGCACGAACGCCGCCGGCATTGAGCAATTGCGGGCGCTATTGGGTCCCAGAGGGGTGGAGGTAGTGGCCGCGCCCCTGCCGCACGGCGCAGGTCCCGGGTGCTGCCTGCATTTAATGTCGCTGATGAGCCTTCTGGATGAGCGCACCGTTCTGGTTGACCTGCCCTGGCTGGCCGTGGAAACGGTGCAGTTGCTGTGCGCGCGGGGGTTCCGTTTCGTCGAAATAGACGCGGCCGAGCGTGACACCCTGGCGTGCAATGTGCTGGCGCTCGGAGAAAGACGGCTGCTGGCCATCCAAGAGAATCCTCGCACCAATCAACGGCTGCGGGACGCGGGATTTGAGGTGCTGACGTTCACGGCGGGCGAGATTGGTATCAACGGTGGCGGCGGGCCCACCTGCCTCACCCGGCCGCTGCTGCGGGGCTGAATTTCTCTTAATTTGATTTGGCCAAGGCAAGCACCCGATTACACAATACTCAAAAGTGTGTGTTTGGAGTGAATAAACACTTATTGCGCGTGCTCGCCTGGGTGCTCATGCCCAGGCGTAGGCACGACGCAGCCGTGGGCGACGTCGCAGACCACATGTTCGAACTGAATGGTGGTGTGATAAATACGAAAGCTGTCGCGCAGCTTGTCCCTAACGTCCAGCAGGATGCGCTCGCTGGCGGAAGGCGGAATGTCGGCGATGCTGATGTGGCAGGAGAGCGCGTGCGTATCGGAGCCGATGCTCCACACATGCAGGTCGTGGACGTCGTTTACCCCGGGGATGGCGGCGAGGGCGGTGGCAATGTGTTCCAGTTCCATGCCGCGAGGCGTGCCCTCCAGCAGGATGTTAAGGCTCTCGCGCACGATGCCGAAGGCCGACCACAGGATCAGGGCGCCGATGCCAAAAGAAAGCGCGGAGTCAATCCAGACGTAGCCGGTGGCCAGGATAGCGGCGCCGCCCCCAATCACCGCCGCCGTGGATAGCGTGTCGCCAAACATGTGCAGGAAAGCGCTACGGATGTTCAAGTCCTGGCGGCTACGGTAGAGCAGCCAGGAGATGATCCCGTTCATCAGCACGCCCACGGCAGCCACCCAGATCATGGCAGTCGCGTGAATGGCCGCAGGCTGGAGCAGGCGATGGAACGCTTCGTAAAAAATCACGAAAGAGATCAGAACCAGGCCAATCGCATTCAGGAAAGCCGCCAGCACCCCAGCCCGGGAGTAGCCGTAGGTCTTGGTGGGGCTGGGTGGGCGCTGTTGCAGGTACACGGCGCCTAGCGAGAGCAATAGGGCCAGGAAGTCGGAAGCGTTGTGCCCGGCCTCGGAGAGCAGGGCAAGGCTGTGTGCCTTAATCCCCGCTACCACCAGCAGGACAACATAGGCCAGAGTCAGACCCAGGGAGATGCGCAGCACGCGGCTGGGTTCATGGCCATGAACGTGACCGGCGTGGGCTTGCATAAAACCAGTTTAATTTTGCCAATACAGCGGTTCAATAGCACCTTTGGGAATTGCAGAGGTGGGGCGATTGGAAGACTGATAATTCACGATTTAAGCCGCAGAAAACCACCCTGCGGCATAGACGGGCAGGAACTCAGGCCGTCATGGCACGCGGGGTTCTGGCAAACCCGGGGCGCAATTGAGCACCTAACTCTAGAGCTACTTAAACGTCGGCCGAAGCTACCCTGGCGCCCCCTTCGTCGCGAGCGGAGACTCGCAATCGCCAAAAACTTTCTAGGAGAAACGGTGTATGAAATCACATTCGTTGTTGTTAACCCTGGGTCTGGCATTAGCCACAACCTACGGCTTGGCGCAGACCGGGCAAACCGGCTCGCAGGCAGGGCAATATCCCTCGAGCCAGTCGCCCACCACCCAACAGCAGCCGAGCACGCAGCAGGTGCCGCCTTCCAACAGCCCTGACCAGGGCCAGGCTACCGCTCCTGACCAGAACCAGACCTCCAATACGTCAGCGGCCACTGCCCCTGATAATGACGCCTTGGCACAGCAAGTACAGCAGAAGCTTTCTACCGAACCTGCGCTGAAAAACGTGCAGGTGGAAGCTAAGAAGGGCGTGGTCACGCTGAGCGGAAGCGTGGCTTCCAAAGCCGACCGCAAGCAAGCGGAAGAGCTGGCCAAGTCAGTCCCGGGCGTGAAAAAGGTCCACGCCAAGCTGAAAGTGAACCCCAACGCGGCGGCCACCACCTCGGGAGCGGCCGAGACTCCGGCGCCAAGCGCGGCCGGCAGTGAAGCCGGCAACACGGAAGCACAAGCCGGCGTCCAGCAGGGAAACCAGGAGCCGGGCAGCATGACCAGTTCCACCCAGGCCCAGAATCAGCAAGGCACCGAGAACCGCAGCGCCGAGCAAGGGCAAATGAACTCGCAAGCGCAGCAGAGCCCCAGCGCCGCACAGACCGAACCCGGGCAGCAGAGCCCCAGCACCGCGCAGCAGCAGAGCCCGAGCACCGCACAGACTGAACCCGGACAACAGAGCCCCAGCACCGCGCAGACGGAACCCGGGCAGGCTCAGCCGGGCATGACCCAGCAGGGTGTGCAAAATCCCAATGTTGGTGGCAACAACCAGATGGGCACGAACGCAAATGCAACCCAGATCCAGTCTGAGATTCAGAACGCTCTATCTCAGCAGGGCACGCTTTCCGGAAGCAACATCCAGGTGAACGTGACCGACACTGATGTGGAACTGACGGGCAACGTGGCGACGCCGGACCAGAAGCAGACGGCCGAGCGGATTGCCGGTTCCTATGCGGCCAACCGCCGGGTGGTGAACCACATCACGGTTAGCTCACTGAGCGGGCAGACGGGCGCGGAGAATCCCAACACGCCGTCCGCCAGCCAGCCTCAGACCACGCCGGGACAGGGCAGCGTAAATCCGCAGACCCCGCCGCGGCAGACGCCTCCTTCGCAGCAGCAACAGCCGCCGATGTCGGAGACTCCTCCCCAGCCCCAGCTGTAAGTTAGCGTAAAGAAAACGTTGGCGGCCCTGAGGGGCCGCCTTTATTTTTTGATCAGCCGCCAAATTTCACGCAAGCAGGCGGGCGGCGTCCTTGGCGTAGTAAGTCAGGATGATGTCAGCGCCGGCGCGGCGGATGGAGATAAGCGATTCCATCATCACGCGCTCGCGGTCAATCCAGTTGTTGCGGGCGGCGGCCTCGATCATGGCGTACTCGCCGGAAACCTGATAGGCGGCCAGAGGCACGTCGAAGCGGGCACGAGCGGCGGCGATCACGTCCAGGTAAGGCATGGCGGGCTTGACCATGACCATGTCCGCGCCTTCTTCCAAGTCCAACGCAATTTCGCGAATGGCCTCGCGCCCGTTGGCGGGGTCCATCTGGTAGCTGCGGCGGTCGCCGAACTGGGGCGTTGAGTCGGCGGCCTCGCGAAACGGGCCGTAAAAGCCTGAGGCAAACTTGGCCGCATAGGAAAGGATGGGCGCGTTGCTGAAGCCGGCTTCGTCCAGCGCCTTGCGAATAGCGCCCACCCGTCCATCCATCATGTCAGAGGGAGCAATAATGTCTACGCCCGACCGCACCAGCGAGATCGAAGTGCGGGCCAGGAGTTCGAGGGTGGCGTCGTTCACGATCTCGTAGTCATTTGCGGGCTGGAGTGACGCTGCGGCACGGTTGATGGCCCGGGACTTGTCCTTAGCTTTGACGGCTACGACCTTGCCGGCGGCGGCACCCAGCGACCGCGGCCCGCCCACGCGCTTCACGATGCCGCAGTGGCCGTGCGACATGTACTCGCACAGGCAAACGTCGCCCAAAATGAGCAGGTCGGGCAGTTCGCTCTTAATCGCCCGCGCGGCCTGCTGCACGATGCCATCGTCGGCCCAGGCGCCGGTGGCCACCTCATCCTTCTTTTCCGGCAAGCCAAAAAGGATAATCGCCGGAACTCCCAGAGATTTGGCTTCACGCGCCTCTTTCACCGCCTCGTCCACCGAAAGATTGCACACCCCGGGCATGGAGCGCACTTCCTTGCACACACCCTCACCGGGGCAGACGAACATCGGGTAAACGAAGCTCTCGGGGGTGAGCCGGGTTTCGCGCACCAGGGAGCGCAGGGGCTCGCTGCCGCGCAGGCGGCGCATGCGGGTAATGGGGAATGCCATGGAGAAATATTAGCACCCCAGTAAACATGCGGGTGTGACGGGGGTCACAGGATAATAGATGATCGAAGATTGTTGATTAACGAGTGTGCCTTCGGGCAACTACGCAGGCCTTGGGTGTGAATTCGATATCAATTTTTAGCTCACTGTGTCTCTGTGTCTCCGTGGTGAAATCAGGGTTGATTTACCATGATGGGCATGCCAGAGCCGCTGAAACACAGCAGCGCGCGGGTGCTGGAATTTGAGGGCGTGCGGGAGATGCTGCGCGGGTACGCCTCCTCGCCACTGGGGCAGGGGCGGATTGCCGGGCTGGCGCCTTCGAATGAGCGCGCCTGGATCGAGCGCCAGCAGCAGATGACGGGAGAGGTGCGCGAATTCCGCCGGGTGGGAGGCCGCTTTGATTTTTCCGGGCTGAGCGAGCCCATCCTGCTGGTACAAAAGGCGCGCATCGAAGGCGCGGCGCTGGATGCCGGCGAGTTGCGCGACATTATTGGGACGGTGGACCGGGCGGCGGAGTGGCGGGAAATCGCCCAGCAGCCGCCGGCCACCATGAAGACCCCCTGGGCGGCGGTGGCCGAACTTTCCGCCGGGATTGCCAACTTTACCGAGCTGCTACGCTTTTTCCGCAACAAGATCCTGCCGGACGGCACGCTGGATGACAAGGCTTCGCCGCAGCTGGCGGCGATTCGTCGCGAAATCGAAAAGCAGAAGCGGCTGATCCACGAGTCGCTCCACGGATATTTGCGGCGGCTCTCCGAAGGCGGGGTGGTGCAGGAAGAGCTGGTCACTATTCGCGGCGAGCGCTTCGTCATCCCTGTGAAGAGCGAGCAGAAGCGGCGGGTAAATGGCGTGGTGCACGGCGTAAGTTCGAGCGGCCAAACCGTATTCGTGGAGCCGCTGGAGACCATCGAGCAGAACAACGAACTGGTGCGGCTGCTGGAGGAAGAGCAGGCGGAGATTCACCGCATCCTGCTGGAGATGACGCGCCGGGTGGGTGGGATGGCGGGGGCCATCCTGCTGGCCTGCGACATTCTGGGCGAGCTCGAATTACAGTTCGCCAAGGCGCGCTTCGCGGATGACTACGATTGTGTGGCGGCGAAGTTTGCCGGCAGCCGAGCCCTGGTGCTCATCAGCGCGCGGCATCCGCTGCTGGAACGCAATCTCAAACCCAAAGGCGGGCGGGTGGTGCCGACCACCCTGGAATTGGGCGGTGAGCTGCGCTCGCCCGGACAGGTGGGAGCGCCTTTCCCCACGGAAGCATTGCCTACACAGGCGAATGCGGCCACGCAGCTCATCATCACCGGTCCCAATACCGGCGGCAAGACGGTGGGCATAAAAACCATCGGCCTGCTGGTGTTGATGGCACAGGCCGGCATGCCGGTGCCGGCGGAGCGGGCGGAACTGCCGGTATTTGACGCGGTGCTGGCCGATATTGGCGACTACCAGTCTATTGAGCAGAATCTTTCCACCTTTTCGGCGCACGTCACCAACATTGATTTTATTTCGCGCACGGCCACGGCCGAGTCGCTGGTGCTGCTGGACGAACTGGGGTCGGCTACTGATCCCGAGGAAGGCGCGGCCCTGGCCGTAGCCATAGCAGAACACTTTCGCAGGCTGGGCGCGCTGACTGTCATCTCCACCCATCACACCTCGCTCAAGGTGTATGCCGCCAATGCTCCGGGCGTGCTCAACGCGGCCGTGGGGTTCGACGAGCGCACGCTGCAGCCGACTTTTGAGCTGAAGGTCGGCATACCGGGTGCGTCGGCGGGAATCAACATCGCGCAGCGGCTGGGCCTGAATCCCACCATCATTGAGGCGGCTCGGGCACGATTGGGCACGCAGGCTCAGGACGTGGGGCGCTTTCTGGACCGGCTGCATTCCGAGCTGCGGCAGGCGGAAGACGAGCGCGTGAAGCTGCAGTCGCGGGAGCAGGAACTGGCGCGGGAGAAGGCGCGGCTGGAAGCGGAGGGCATGCGGGAGCAGCGCGCCAAGGTGCGGGAGATGGAGAAGAAGCTGGAAAGCGTGCTGCGCGATTTCGAGTACCAGGCGCGGGAGATGGTGGCGGCGGTGCAGGAGCGGGCGGCGGCGCAGAAGCTCTCCAAGGATGCGGAGCGGCGGATCGCGCGGCTGCGTCGCGAGTTCAAGGAGCAGTTCGACGCGGCGGTGGTGGCCCACCACACCGGCGCCGATGTGGGCGATCCGCACGCCCGCCCGCAGGAAGTGCAGCACGTGGCCGAGGGCGACACGGTGAAGCTGAAATCGCTGGGACGCACGGCGGTGGTCAAACGCAAGCTGGAGGGCGGCGCCTACGAGGTGGAAATCGGCACCATGAAGATGCGGGTGCCGCACGATGACGTCGCGCAGGTACTGGCGCGGGCAGCGGACAACCCGGTGGCGGCGGCACGGGCCCGGGGCATCTCGGTGAAGCTGGAGAAAGAAGACCTGAGCGCGCCTTCGGAGATCAACGTGATCGGGCAGACGGTGGACCAGGCCACCAGCGCGGTGGAGAAGTTCATTGATCGCGCGTTTCTGGCGGGCCTGCAGCGGGTGCGTGTGGTACACGGCAGCGGGATGGGAATTCTAAGGAAGTCGCTGCGGCAAATGCTGCAGAAGCATCCACAGGTGTCATCCGTGAGCGAGCCCCCGCAGAACGAAGGGGGAGGGGGCGCCACGGTGGTGGAGCTGAAAGTGTGATTTGAGGTCATTGGTGTGATTGACAACAGTATCGGCAGACGTCAGGATTACGCGAAGCTGGAAACGCAATCATGCAGGTCGGCGATGTTGTCTCGCACTATCGCATCCTCACCAAGCTGGGACAGGGCGGCATGGGAGTGGTCTATGCCGCCGAGGACACGCGCCTGGGCCGGGAGGTGGCACTCAAGTTCCTGCCGGAAAACGCGCGCGACCAGCAAGGTCGTGAACGGTTGCAGCGCGAGGCGCGCGCCGCCTCCGCGCTGAACCATCCGAACATCTGCACCATCCACGACGTCGGCGAGCATGAGGGCGAATATTTCTTCGCCATGGAGCTGCTGCGCGGCGAAACCCTGCAGCAGCGGCTGTGGCGCGGGCCCCTGCCCCTGGAAATGGCCCTTGAACTAGGCACGCAGTTGAGCGAGGCACTGCAGGCAGCGCACAGCAAAGGGATTCTGCACCGCGACCTGAAGCCCTCGAACATCTTCCTTACCGAGCACGGCCAGGCCAAGCTGCTGGATTTCGGTTTGGCGCGCAGCTTGCGGCCGGTGCCTGTCATGGGAGCCTCGGACCGTACCGCCAGCATGGGTGACGCGAATCTGACTAGTCCGGGCACGGCGCTGGGCACGGTAGCCTACATGTCGCCGGAGCAGGCGCGAGGAGAGGAACTGGACGCACGCTCGGACCTGTTTTCTCTGGGTGCAGTGCTCTACGAAACCGTGACGGGGCAGGGACCATTCGCCGGGACCAGCACGGCACTGATATTCGACGCCATCCTGAACCGCGACCCATCCCCAGTCTCACGAGTAAACCCGAAGGTGCCGCCGGAACTGGACCGCATTTTGGACAAACTCCTGGAAAAAGATCGGGAGCTGCGCTATCAGTCAGCCGCCGAGCTGCGTTCAGACCTGAAGCGGCTGAAGCGGGACAGTGAATCGGGCAAAGCGCCCATGACCGTCCCGCCCCTCAAAGCTCATCGGCACCTATCATGGCTGGCGGCGGGTGCCGGCCTGGTGCTGCTCGTGGCGGCGTTGGCGGCTCTGGTGCTTTACAGAAATACCCGGCGAGCCGCCGCTCCCGGCAGCGGCGAGTGGCAGCAGCTTACGTTCTTCACCGACTCAGCCGTGTACCCCGCGCTTTCCCCGGACGGGCGCATGCTGGCGTTCATCCGCGGCGATGATCCTTTTCTCTCCCCCGGCGACATATATGTAAAGCTGTTGCCCGACGGAGAGCCTGCGCAGCTTACGCATGACGGGCGCATGAAGCTGAGCCCGGTGTTTTCTCCGGACGGCAGCCGCATCGCGTACGGCACGGTGGATCCCTGGGATACCTGGGTGGTGCCCGTACTCGGCGGCGAGCCTCACCTCATGCTGCCCAACTCTTCCTCGCTGACCTGGATTGAGAAGGGTAACCGGCTACTCTTTTCAGAGATTAAGGAAGGTTTGCACATGGCGGTGGTCACCAGCGACCAGGCACGCGGGAACAGCCGCGACGTGTATATTCCGCCGGGTGACCGCAGCATGGCGCACCACTCCTATCTGTCGCCGGATGGTCGCTGGGTACTGGTAGTGGAAATGAACCGCCTCGGCGAGCTCCTGCCTTGCCGCGTGGTGCCCTTCGAAGGCGGTCCAGCCAGAGAAGTGGGCCCACCGGGTGCTGCCTGCCTGGCCGGTGCCTGGTCCGGCGATGGGAAATGGATTTACGTCAATGCTCATGAGGGCGGCAGGTACCACATCTGGCGGCAGCACTTCCCCGGCGGCCAGCCGGAGCAGTTCACCTCGGGTCCGACCGAGGAAGAAGGAATCGAAATGGCTGCCGACGGCAAATCGCTGCTGACCTCGGCCGGTACCGACGATTCCACCGTGTGGGTACACGATGCGCGCGGCGACCGGCAGATTTCTTCCGAGGGCAGCGCCGGCGCCCCACAATTCTCTGCCGACGGCAGGCTGCTTTACTTCCTCATGGCGGTCGGCCAAGGTCCCGCGGAATTGTGGAAGACGGACTTGGCCAGCGGCCAAAGCGAGCGTGTGCTGCCCGGTTACTCCATGGACCAATATTCCGTTTCCCGTGACGGCAAATGGATCGCATTTGTCCAGCCGGACCCAACGCGCCACTCGCACATTTGGTTGGCTGCGGCAAGCCGTCGTTCCTCGCCCCGGCAGCTCACGCATGGCAGCGAGGAAGACTCGGTGCATTTCTTGCCGGATAATGACCTGATTTTCCGTGGCCAGGAGGGTCCGTCGAACTTTCTCTACCGCATGAAGCTCGATGGCACGGAGCAGCGGAAGATCACTCAGACGAAGGTGCTTGACCTGGTGGAGATGTCGCCCTCGGGGCGCTGGGTAGTGGCCGCGTCGCGCGTCTCTGGCGAGGAACATCCTTACGCCGTTATGGCGTTTCCCGTCGCATCCGGCACCCCGGTTACGATCTGCAGGGCGCTGTGCCGGCCGCGCTGGGATGCCGAAGACAAGCTTCTCTACGTAGGATTCATCCAACAGGGGGAGCAGGTCAATTACGGCTTGCCCATTCAACCCGGCACCGAGCTCCCAGCATTGCCGCCCGGTGGGTTGACGAGCAACGCCGACGCTTTAAAAGTAAAAGGAGCAGTGACGGTGCGCCAGAACCTGTCATCGGCGCTGAATGTCTCGGTGTACGCCTTTGTCCGCAGCACCACCCGGCGCAACATCTACCGCATTCCGCTGCAGTAGGACCGCCCCAGAGCGCCCGCTCACGCAATCAGCGTTGGATGTTGACGGTAGAGACCTCGGGGTCGTAGCCCTCATCGCGGAGGGTTTGCGTTGCCGCCGAGCGCAGCGCCTGCTGGTCGGCATCTTTAGGCAGGGAGCAGTGGCGGCGGATGACCTCTTCGCCGCTGACAATACGCACCAGCCAATTGGATTTGCTGGCGTCCCAGGAAAGTTCAACGCGGTCCGCGCGCATGGGTTTCCTCCGAAACAGTGTGCTTGAGAAGATGATATCTGAAGGCCGCGCTTTCAGCTGCCACCCTGATCCGGTGAACCGCCCGACAGCTGTTCACCTCTTCAGCAGGTCAACCGGCTCTGTCACATCCTGCACGCGAAAATACTTCGCCAGTGCGGGGTACTTCCGGGCCACCTCCACGTACATGGCCCAGGCAATTTTCCGATACGAGATATGGCCCGCCGGGCCGGTGCGCAGCTCGGAAATGTACAGCGCCTCGGCAAAGTCCATCTTGAACAGGGTGCGCTTGCGGAAGCCCAGCGCAATAGCATATTGCGAGTTTTCTACCGCCTCCGGCCCGGCCGACTTGGCCAGTTGCTCCACCGCCTCGGCGCTCCGCCGCATGGCCTGCTCATAGGCGCCGGTTTCTCCTGCCGCCTGTAACTCTTCCGGCAACTCGTATCCGTGCGCGGTTGTGAACTCCTGCCCAATCTGCACGCAACGCCGGTGGCGGTGCATATCGCGGAAACCGCCAATATCCATCAGGATGTCGAAGCGCAGCCTTTGGCCGGCACAGAAGGCGTGCAGCAGCTCGTCGTACTTGCCGCGGTGCCGCATGCCCAGGTCAATCACCTCCAGGCGCCGCTTTTCCCCCGCGCTCTCCACCGCTTCTCGCACCTGCCGGTAAGGATAATGGGAGTGCTCGTAGAGCAGTGTGGCCGCCAGCTCCACCTCCAGCGGTTCGTCGTCCAGCAGTTCCACCGGGCGCGCCGGCGCGATCTCCGCTCCTTCCATCAGTTCCGCCGCGGCCTGGCGCAACTCCTGTCGCGTCTCCATTTCGTAATGATTGGGATCGGCATACTTCACCAGCGTGGGCGCCACCCGCACCGGCTTGAGCAGTTCGGCTTCAGCCCGCCCGCCCAGCGATCCATTCAGCAGCCGTATATCCTCCACGAGCGCCCGCCACTGCTCGTGGTTGACGTTGTAGGCCGGCTCCGTGGCTGCCCGCTTCAGCAGTTCGCCCAGATGCCGCACCTCGGCGTGGGTGTGCGAGAGCAGGTGCGAAACCTGGTTCTCAAGTGTGCGCGCGTTCACAATTTCGCCCAGCGAAGTGATGGTAGCCAGCGGCAGCAGATAGCGTGCCACATCGAAGGCCCGCGCCCGGAGGGTACGCTCGTAGGCTTCCTGCTTCATCTCCGCCGGTTTTGGAGTTTGCGCCACTAGGTAGCGCCACATGCGCTCGGAAAGCCCCTCATAATCCCCAAACAGGCGGTCCACAGTATCGCTGTAGAGCCGCTGCGCCCGCTCATCGCCAAAGTCCGGCTGGTAATAGCCGCTTTTCCTGAAATCCTGGTAGCGCGTGGAGCGTTCTTGGCCATCCCAGCGCTGCTCATCCACCAGCGCAATCGCCGCCAGAATCGAAAGCCGCTCCACCGCCAGCGCAATGTGCGCCAAGTCGGCAATGGAACGGTGCCCATACTGGAAATAAAAGGTGTTGAGGAATTTCTCCGCTTTCTGGCTGCTGATTTCCCGCAGCGACTCCTTCATGGACAGCGCCGAGCGCGAGTATTTCGCCATCGCATAAGCCTGAACTTCCGGCTCGGCGCCATGCACCGCAAATACTTCCGTCGCGTTGGCCTGCCCTGCCGCGCTTCCGTTTTTCGTCTCACCCATGGGAATCCGATACTACTTCGCGTTTCTGCCCTCGGGCAAATTTTCTGTCCGTTCCTATGTCACCTAGGGCCTTTCTCTTAGGAGCGTAACATCGCACTCCCGTTCTGCATCTGTTCTGAGCAAATAGTGAACGTTTTTTGACGTTGTCGCTTGGAACATGAATCGTGGCCGGTGCGTACACAACTAGGGGATTGCCCCGGGTGAAATTACTTTGGTACTTTTGATGATCTGCAACATCGCATATAAAAGTAAGACATTCATGCGACGTACAGTACCAGCCTTCATATTTGCTTTTGTGCTTGTCGCCGGTATTCCCACGATTGCCGCGGCGCAGCAGTTTGTCCCGCTGCATGCGGCGATGGGCGTGAGCGATGATGCGCCGTCGCTCAACCTGGTTGTCGGCAGCCACTCTGACCCCAGTCCCTTGCTGCCGCCGGTAACTCTGCCGCGCATGGCCCCGGAACTGGCGCTGCAGGTGATGGCCAATCACGCCATCATTCAGGACGCTCACCTGGGCTTTTATTCCGCGGTGAGCACGGTAACCGCCAAACTGCCCGACCTGAAGGAGAGCGGCCAGTTCGAACTGGACCGCAGCTATACCGCGCCCAGGACGCTGCAGTTCAAACCCGTCCGCTTCACCGGTGATGGCTTCGTCAAAACCAACGTCATCGTTCGCCTGCTGCAGTCCGAAGTGGACCATGTGCAGAAGGATGAGCCTGGCCAGACCGCCGTCAACAATCACAATTACAAGTTCGCATACAAGGGGCGGGAAGTCCTCGAAGGCCGCTTGGTGCACGTATTTCACGTGAAGCCGCGCAAGAAGCGTCCCGGCTTGTTCAAAGGGAAAATTTATGTGGATGCCTACACAGGCACCTTGGTCCGCGCGGAGGGTCGGATGGTAAAGTCGCCCTCTATCTTCATCAAGGACATTGATTTTCGGTTGGACTATGCCGATGTCAACGGCTTCACTTTCCCCGTGCACATGCACTCGCAGGCCAAAGCGCGCATCCTGGGCCGAGTCATCGTGGACGTGGTCCACCGCGATTACCGTCCGGTAGCAGATAACGAGCAGGTAGCTGCCTCGCACACCACCGGCAGCGTTCCCCCCAGCAACTAAACGCGGCGGCCAGCCATCCAGAACTCTGGCGCCCATCTACTCTGGGCGGCGATGACCCGCTGCGACTCGCTTTCCCCGGGAAGGCGTCAATTGTGTATGTGTGGGCTTTGCCGGCTGTGGCGCGTGTGGGCACGCGCGGCCGCCTTCTTGACCTGAACTTCGAAGTGCAGCGGTAAGTTCCGCGGCGGGTAGCACGCCCGGTCATCACACGCCTGGTAGCGCAACTGGCCCCGGACGTTGTACTTCCCCGGAATCACCGTGTGCAGCGGGTGCACTGTTACCCGCACCGCGAAGTCGCCGCTGTAGACATTCAGCTTTTCATCTGGGGCAAAGGCAAACGACAAATTCCGTCCTGCAGGGTAGTCCACCGCGCCAACCGCGATGTCGGTGGGCGGGTCCAGTTTGAGGATGGTGGGGATGAGGTAGGGTGAATTGGGATGGTTGGAGTTGATGTGGAAGCCCTGCTTCACGCGGAAATCAAGTTCCACGCTGCCCGGCTTGCCTCGCATCACTGGCGTGATGCCCGCTGGTGCCATCTCCACCGACGGCCCGGCGCCCTGGGCTAGTGCCAGGGGGCTGAACAGCAATGCCAGCAATATCGTTTGGGCAAGACGTCTCAAAGCGTCTCTCTAACAGCAGTCAGCACCGTGAAATTACGCGCGTGGCTAAATGCTTGTTCTCTCCTCGCTAATTTCCGGCCGCGTTGCTCCCGTGGCTCAAGGCTTCTTTCACCCAGTCCTCAATGTCGCTGCGGCTGCGCAAGCCGAACACCCGTGCCACCACTTTTCCGTCGCGGTCAATGTAAAAGCTGGTAGGCAGGTACTCCAACCCGCCGTACTCGTCCCCTACCGACTCCTTGCCCAGCAGCACCGGGTAATTCACTCCCATGTCCTTGGCGAATTTGGCGACGGTGTCCTTGCCGGAATCATCCATGGCCACGCCCACCACTTGCAGGCCCTGCGGCCCGTACTGCTTTTCCAGTTCCACGAACCAGGGCATTTCCAGCTTGCAGGGCTCGCACCACGTCGCCCAGAAATTTAACAGCACCGCTTTTCCCCGAAAATCGGCTAGGTGCACCGTATTTCCGTTCAACGACTGCAACGCGAAATCGGGCGCCGTGGCGCCTGGCTTGGGTCCTCCGGCCGTAACTGCTCCAGACCGCTCTCCCCGGTGCACCAGGTACTGGCCCCCGATCAGCATGGCCGCCACTGCTACCACCACGATGATAATGACGGCTGCGTTTCGCCGGGCATGCGGGCCGTAGGCTGGCGGCGCTGTTTCAGCCGACTGGGTATCTTCGGGCGGGACTTGACCTTCAGACTGCTTGAGTTGCTCGTGCATCGAATCCGACATAGCTTATATATCCCTTTTTCATAACGAGAACCGGTTGAGGAACGAAAGGTAACCGGAAAGAATAGTGAAGCGGTTCATCACCAGCAGCACACCCAGCGCGATCAGCAGCACCCCGCTGGCCACCTCCACCGTGTGCAGGTGCCGCCGGAAGCGCGCATAAAACTTGAGAAAACGCTCCAGGAGCAGCGAAGTTAGCAGGAACGGCACTGCTAAGCCCATGGAATAGATGGCCAGCAGCGCAATACCCTTCACCACCGAATTCTGCGCCGCCGCCAAGCCCAGGATCACTGCCAGGATAGGTCCAACGCACGGCGTCCAGCCAAAAGCAAAGGCGAAGCCGATGGCGAATGCGCCCCAGGGACTGCTTCCGCCCTGTACCTGGTGCAGGCGCTTGTCGGCCAGCAGCGCCCTTATCTTCAGAATGCCGGTCAGGTGCAGCCCGAACAGTATGATGACCACGCCGGCTATCTCCGCCAGCAGCGACTTGTAGCGCATCATCAACTGGCCCACTTCCGTGGCCACCGCGCCCAACGCGATGAATACGATGCTGAAGCCCAGGATGAACATCAGCGAGCTGCGCATCACCTTGGGCATCAAGCCCTTGCCGCCGGTGCGCAGTTCTTCGACTCCCACCCCGGAAATCAGCGACACGTACCCGGGAACCAGGGGCAACACGCAGGGTGAAAGAAACGAGACCAGCCCCGCCACAAACGCCGCAATGGGCGATACGGAAGACATTGTAATTATTCTATTTACCCCGAACGCTCTTGGCTATACGGTGAGCGCGGGAACCGTATGGGCCAGGGCTCTACCCCTTCCGAACTGAGCAGGCTTTGCTCTTCCCTAAAGATGCAAATCGGCCCGCCCTTGTTACAGTTTTAAGTGGTTACCGAGGACGGCTCACTCGCCTCCCAGCCGGAATTTCATGCCGGCGCGGAAGTTAAAGCCCAGCGCTGGAAAGCCGGCTGCCTCTTCGTAGCGCCGGTCAAACAAATTGCCGATATTGACATAGGCAGTCATGTGCCTGGTTAGCGCGTACCAGCCGCCCAGGTCAACGCGTCCATAACCCGCCGTGTGGGTCACCGGAGGCAACAATCCTAGGAAATCGGAATCCACCCGCGGCCCGAGGAAGGTGCCTCCAATCTGCCCGCCCCAGCGCCGGACAGCGTAACTGAGCAGCACATTCCCGGAATGCCTCGGACGGCGTAGCAGAGGGCGCCCCGTGGCCAGCAGCGGGTCGCAGAAGTTCGCGGCCGAGCACAGTGGCGCTGCCAGGATCTCGGTGGAAGTGTAGGTGTAAGAAGAATCCAGCGACAGGCGCGACCACAGCCGCGCGTGAAACTCGGTTTCCGCGCCCTGCGCCAGGGATTTGTTCACGTTCACATACTGGCCGACAAAGCTGACAGGGTTAGTGGCAAACTCAATTTGGCGCCGGAAGATGTTGTGGAAGTAGGTGGCAGCGAGCACGAATCTGCTGCCCACCAGGCGCTGCTCGATTCCGGCATCGAAGGCGCGGTTTTCTTCTGCACGCAGGCTGGGATTGGGGATGACAAAAGCGTCGGCGGCGAACGTCTCCTCCAGCCGCGGCTCCTTGATGCCGGTCGCGAACGAGCCCCGCAGCCGCGTTCCGGAGAAAAAGCTTCCTCCGCGCAGCAGCAGCAGGGTGGGAGCAATCCGGGGGGCCACGGCATTGCCGAAGCTGCCGTTATGAGTGAAGCGCAACCCTGCTACCAGCGAAGCACGGCCCCTGGTCAGCAGTTGCTGGGCATATAAGTCGTGGTTGAGCCTCAGCCCATGGCTCAGAGGTGGTGACGTTAGATCGCCAACAAACCCGTTTTCATCTTCGAAGCGGTAGCCGACGATCAGCCGCGCCCAGCTGCGCTCCCAGTATTGGCCCTGGTATTCGAAGCCGGCGCGGTTGATATCGGAAATGCTGTTGAAGGGGAAATCAATGTTGCCGAATAACGGCGAGACCCGCCCCGGTTCCATGATCTGGTCCCGGTTCGAGAGCCGGTGGTGGTATTCGAAGCCGGTGAAGGTGTGCTGCCAGCGCGTGCCGCTGACCGTGATTTCGGCGCTGGAGAGAAAATCGTTTTGCCGCGCCCGTTGGTCCAGGTCGGGCGGCAGCAGCGCCTGGCCGTTGAAATCCCAAAAGGACTGCACTCCCGTGCGGCTATTGAGGTGGCGTGTGCGCAGGCGGAAGCGCACCTTGGGCGCCAGCACCAGGCCCAGGTTCGCGCCCTGAGAGGAATTGGAGTACTGGTCATTGAGGCCTTGGCCGTTAGTGTTGAACTGGTCACCATAAAGGTTGTAATCAAAGCGGCCGCGCGCCCCGGAAACTGACGCATAGCCGTGTGCGGTTTGGAACGTGCCCCCATCGGCGCCAAAGGCCAGCTCCGGAGTCACCGTAGTTCCCTCCCGGCTCCAGGTCTGTACTACGCTGGTCATGGCGTCAGAGCCGTAAAGATCGCTTTGCGCGCCGCGCACGAACTCAAGCCGGTCCACTTGGTCCATGGGCACAACCCCGAAGTTGAATGTCCCGCCGGGATCGTTCACCGTCACCCCGTCCACGATCACTTTGTTGTAGCGGGAATCGCCGCCGCGCACGAACAGCGACGCCAGCCCGCCCCACTGGCCGGCATTGCCCACCACCGCTCCGGGCAGAAAGCGCAGCGCCTCCGCCTCATTCACCGGTCTCATGGTGGTTAATTCGCGAGCCTCCAGGCTGGAAACTTCTGCGCCCGTCTCTTCGCTGGGCACAGGCGTGCGCGTGGCGCTGACCACGACGTTTTGCGTGGCCACGGCGATATGGAGCTGCAGGGCTAGTTCTCCCGGCGCGCTCACATTGGCGCTCAGCGGCGCGAAACCGGGCGCCAGGACACGGACCAGATAGGCCCCCGGCGCAACCCCGGAAAAGCGTGTGATTCCCGTCGGGGACGTAGTCTGTACCGCGACCGGCGCCGAAGCACCGGAGCGCAACAGAAGCACACTTGCACCAGGGACCACAGCCGACTGTTGATCAACTACCTTGATGGTTAAATCGGCCGCCCAAGCGGCCGGCAGCAACACCAGGATGGCAACGAAGCAATAGAGAGATCGCACAACTCCTCCTTTACACGCGAAAGGGTGGGTAGTGGCGATTCGCGCCGGTCTCCTGGCTTGCGAGTCAGGACTGGACCGGTAAGGCTTGCTCCGGTACAGTCCGCAATCGAACCGCCGGCCTTCCCGGGCGACGCCCAGTGACCGGCGGCAGGTTCCTCGCTTACAGTTGCGCGGCAGCGCGGGATTCTCACCCGCTTCCCAGTCCCGAACCAGCGTTCAGGACGCGCGAACCGAAGTACGGCAACCAGAGTATGCGTCGCGGACAAACCTGTCAACGAATGGAACTGCCGCTGCCAAGAAATTGAAGATTGGCGATTGAAGATGGAGATCTTTGACGGGATGAGGGGCGATTGACAGAAGTTCGTGGTGAAGCCTGTGGTATGACCAGCAGTACCCGCTGGCTTCAATCATCCTTCAATTCCTCTGCGTTCTCTGCGTTCAGATTTTGATCTTGGCTTCCGCGGCATCGCGTACCCGCTCCAAAGCTCGCTGCAACTCCTCGCGCCAGCGCTCCATCTCGGCTTCATCGGCGCCGGCCGGCACCAGCATGGGCGCGCTGAAGTGCACTACCGCGCGCGAGAAGGGCTGGGGCAGAATCATGCGGTCCCAGGTGCCGAGGGTCCAGGCACGCTGCACCGCGATGTGAAAAGCGATGATGCGTACGCCCGTCAGCCGCGAAAGCACCACCGGCCCGGGCTTGGCCTCGTAAGCTGGGCCCAGGGGGCCATCCACGGTGAAAGCCACGGCGCGGCCGCTTTCCAGTTCGCGGCGTGCCCCCAGCACCGCTCCCAGAGCGCCGCGGCGGCTGGAACCGCGTACTGCTCGGTAGCCGAACTTCTCGATAATGCGGGAGATAACTTCGCCGTCGAAGCTGTGGCTGGTCAATACCGCGATGTCTCGCTTCTTGAAGCGGTACGTGGCCACGATCAGGCAGCGGTGCCAGAAGGCCCACACCATGGGACGCTCGTTAGCGTCCACCGGTCCTCCGGGTTCGGCGGAATTCTCATAGCGCAGCGTGGCGCAGAGCAGGCGCACTACGAGCGCTCCCGCGGCCGCAATCAGCCGCAGCTGCAAGCGCTGCCGCCAGCGAAAGCCAGCCGGGGCTGCCGAATCTTCTCTCGAAAGGCTGGGCGCTGGTGCGGTCACCTGGGTATTGTAACGGGTGCTCGCGTACATTGATTCCGCTTGCACTACAATACATAAGTTGCTTTGGCAGCCCCGTTTAGGCGCTGTCCTCCCAGGCCCTGGGGAAGTCGTTCTATCGGCCCACGACTTTGTTTCGCCGCTGGAACCACGTCGTGACAACTGCAATCCCCTTTCGCGACCTGCCAACCCGCTACTCGGGCACCGGCATCTCAGACCACGAATCCTTCACAGGATCAGAGACTGCAAGGAGAGGACGCAATGAAAAAACTCGGAATGTTGTTGGCGCTGTGCTTCGCCTTTTCCCTGGCGATGATGGCCCAGGATAACGCGGGCAGCATGGGCCAGAGTACAGATCAGACCACTACCACCACCAAGACCACGAAACACAAGGCCATGAAAGGCGCCAAGGAGCACAGCATGACCGGTTGCCTGAGCGAGGGCACGAGCCCGGGCACTTACGTGCTCACTCATGGAAAGCACAAGACCATGGTCACCGGCTCCGATGAACTGAAGAACCACGTCGGCCATGAAGTGAAGCTGACCGGCATGTGGGAAGCGGGCGCCATGTCCGAAGGCAGTGAAAGCGCCGCCACCGAGAAGGCGGAAAAGAAGTCAGGCAAGGAAGAAAAAGAATTCAAGGCCACCGACATCAAGCACATTGCCGACACCTGCACCGCGGGCGCGGCCAAGAAGGGCAAAAAGAGCATGGGCGAGATGGGCGGCACCGGCTTCTAAGCAGAGCCAGTTTCAACCCAGGCGCAGCTCATGGGCTGCGCCTTTTTTGTTGCAGGCGGAAATGCAAATTGCTGCACCCCTGAGACGCAGAGCTCTCCGAATCAAAGCCACTGATGTTCTGATTTGTAGGCGCTTTCGGAAGGGCACGGCTTCAGCCGTGCCGTCTGGAATCATTAAAGATGCGGGCTTCAGCCCCGTAGGAATCTTCCAAGCGCATTGCTGGTGCAGTTATTAGCTGGACTAGTGGATTTTTACAAAGAGCGTAGGTCGTCGATAATACTAAACTGCCGCCGCTCGCCTGATCGCCTCCCGCATCTGCTCCACCGCCCAGCTGATTTGATCCTGTGAAATTACCGCCGGAGGGGCGATCAGCAAATGGTCCCCGGCGTACCCATCAACACAGCCTTGCATGGGATACACCAGCACGCCGCGAGCGGCTGCCGCCTGGCCCACGCGGCCGGCAAAATTCCGCTCCATGGGAAAGGGCTGCTTCGTCTTCTTATCCCCCACGAACTCAACCCCCCAGAGCAGGCCGAGGCCGCGCACATCCCCCACAGCGGGAAGGTCCCGCAAACCCTCGAGCGCGGATTTCAGAGCTGTGCCTGCCGTCCCCTGCTCCGAAGCCGCCTGCACCAGCTTGTGCTCGCGAATCCGCCGCAGCACGGCTCGGCCTGCCGCCATGGAGATTGGGTGCGCGTTGTAGGTGAAACCGTGGGTAAAGTTGCCGGAGCCGTTTGCGATCGCATCCACTACCCGCGCGCTGGCAATCACGGCCCCCAGAGGCGCGTAGCCGCTGGACAGGCCCTTGGCGGTAACGATGATATCGGGCACTACGCCCCAGTGCTCCACCGCGAAATTGCTGCCGGTGCGCCCCATGCCGGTCATCACCTCGTCGGCGATGAGCAACACACCGTGATGGCGGCAGATGGTGGCAATTTGCTGCAGATAGTCTTGCGGCGGTACGGCTGCTCCCAAGGTCGCTCCGCTGACCGGCTCTAAGATGAAGGCGGCGGCCTCGCCTTTACTGGAGGCGAGCGCGACTTCCAGTTCGGCGGCATACTGCTGTCCGCAATTCTTGCACTCATAGCGGCAGCGATAGCAATACGGCAACGATACCTGCTCAAACTCCCGCACCATGGGCAAATAAGTCTGGCGTCGGCGCGCATTGCCGGAAACGGCCAGCGCGCCCAAGGTCGCCCCGTGGTAGCTCTGCCGCCGGCTAAAAATCTGGAACCGCTGTTTCTGTCCGCTTTCCACTTGGTACTGGCGGGCCAGCTTGAGGGCGCTTTCCACCGCTTCCGAGCCGCCGCAGGTGAAGAAGACAGCGCCGCCGCGGAAGTTTTCCCCGGCAAACTCCAGCAACTCGCGCGCGTACTCTTCCGCAACTGGAGTCGTGAACTGGCTGGTGTGGACAAACTCCAGGGCGCGCGCCTGCTCGCTCATGGCGTCCACAACTTCGGAAACGCCGTGCCCAATCAGGTTAACCGCAGCCGAGCCGGAAAAATCCAGGTACTGCTTGCCTTCTGAATCCCACAACAGGGCGCCGTCTCCACGCACGGCGGTGGGGAAAGTTTTGCTGAACGAGCGGCGGAACACAGGCGAGCGGGGCTGAGAGCGCGCAGGCTGGGACACTCAGGAATTATCTGGTGCATGCTGGGGCGAAGTCAAAAATAGCGGTGCTTCGTCTGTATTTCGCAGAGTGGTAAAGGCGGCGACGTGTCTATTCGAGTACCTGCGGCCCTAATTCACATCCATCTGGGATAATCTGCCCCTAGCATGGGTGCTCGCCAGCGAATCCTCAGACTGTTACGGCCCTCGCACGAGCACAGCGAGCTCTCGGCCACGGTGCTGCTGATGTTTGCGGTGATGCTCTCCCGTGTCATCGGCTTCTTCCGCGAAGCCTACATCGCCTACGCTTTCGGCGCCGGTCACGCCACCGACGCCTATAACGCCGCCTTCACTCTCCCTGACTGGCTCAACTACCTGGTCGCCGGCGGCACTGCCTCCATCACTTTTATTGCCATCTACACCAAGTTCCTGGCGGAGAAGCGCGAAGACGAGGCGCAAAAAACGTTCTCCGTCATTATCACCGTTATGACGGTGGTGCTAGGCGCCGGCATCGTTCTTGCGGAAATTTTTGCCCCTAACATCGAGCGCCACCTTTTCCCGCATTTCGGTCCCGACGAGCTGAGTCTTTGCGTTCACCTCACCCGCATTCTGCTCCCGGCGCAGGTGTTCTTCTACGTCGGCGGCGTGGTTTCCGCGGTGCTGCTCTCGCGCCGATTATTTCTGCTGCCTGCATTCGGGCCCCTGCTCTACAACGTGTTCATCATTCTGGGTGGGGTGGCCTTGGGGCGCCGCTTCGGCATTGCTTCCCTGGCGGTCGGCGCGCTGTTCGGCAGCTTCGTGGGACCATTTCTGGTGAACGCTATCGGAGCCCGGCGCGTGGGCACCGGGTATCGCCCCTCGTTCGATCTGAAGAATGCCGCCTTTCGTAAATGGGTGAGGCTTTCCATTCCCCTGATGCTGGGTGTCTCGCTGGTCACTGCCGATGACTGGATCCTGCGCTACTTTGCCTCGGGCGGTGTGGGAGACATTACCCGGCTTAACTATGCCAAGCGCCTGTTCCTGGTGCCCATTGCGGTGCTGGGACAGGCCACCGGCCAGGCCTCTCTGCCGTTTTTCGCCCGCCTGTTCAACGAGAAACGTCTGCAGGAATTTCGTGAGACGGTGAACACCTCCGTGTATCGCATCACCGCGGTGTCATTTCTGGCCACCGCCTGGATGATGGCGGCGGCTCTGCCCCTGATTGATATCCTCTACCGCCGCGGCCGGTTCCACTTCTCTGATTCGCGCGAAACCGCGCTCTACTTCTTCTGGTTCGCCATTTCCCTGGCCTTCTGGTCGGCCCAGGCTCTGTACGCCCGCGCCTTCTATGCCGCCGGCGATACGCTCACCCCGATGATCGCCAGCAGCATCATCACCCTGGCCTCGCTGCCCATTTATGCCCTGCTGTTTCACTCCTTTTCCGTGGCAGGCCTGACTATCGCCTCGGACCTGGGCATCTTCGCCAACACCGTGGCGCTGGCCTTGCTTCTGCACCGTCGCAAGCTGGTAATGACCTCCGCCCTGCCCTGGAAGGAACTGGGCAAAGCCGCGTTCACCTCGTTGTTTGCCCTCGTGCTTAGTTACGGCGTGGCGCGCTCCATCCCACTGAACGGCAGCCGTGGCGCAGACATTCTGTCGCTCTTCCTGGTTTCAATCACTTGGGCGGCCGCAATTGCTATGGGCCTGTGGGCGACCCGCTCGGAATTGCCGCACGCTTTAAAAAGTCGCGGCCAGCGGACCACCTATCCCCATGTGGCGGAGAAGCACGCGGAAGAACTGAGCGCGGGAATAGAACCGTAAAAGCAGCCCTTAGCCGTTAGCACTTAGCATTCAGTCCGGGAACCGCTGCTATCGCTGACTGCTAATTACTTTTTATCAAAAAGTTTCGGGCGCCCTGGCGGGCGCCCGATGGGGAACTTTAGTTTTTTTGCGTGCGGGTACACAAGCGCAGCGGTCTTATCTGCTCCGTCGCCGCGAGCTAGTTGCTGGCGCCAGCGCGGGCGGCGCTTACCACCGGCGATTCCATGTCCTTAGCGTCGCCGTTGGCCTTCTGCCCGGGCTTGCGGATGTCAATGCCGCCCTTGAAGAAGGCGCCATCTTCAATGCTGATGCGGGCAGCAATCACGTCGCCGGTCAGCGAACCGTCGTTGCGGATATCTACACGGTCGCTGGCGGTCAGGTTTCCGCGCACTTTGCCCAGCACCACAATTTCGCGCGCGTTGATGTTGGCGGCCACCACGCCGTTGCGTCCAATGGTGACTCGATTGCCGGAAAGATTGATGGAACCTTCCACCCGTCCGTCAATATAGAGAGACTCCGAACCCGTCACCTCGCCCTTGATAACCAGCGATTTGCCGATCGTTGCCTGCTCGGCGGTGGTGCCCACCGTGCTCGGACGGCTGACCGGCGCCGGCGTGCTCTCGGAAGCAGAGCTGGAAAGCGATGGGGGTACCGGACGCTCCGCTTCGGGGCTGAACGGCTTCGGGCTAGGAGTTGGCTGATTTGTGGGCTTCCACATGTTCAAGATAAATCCTTTCTCTTTGGTTGAAGTAAGGTGGCGCTTCCAGCCATGTTTGGGAGTCTTTAACTCCGCATTTTACCTTGCAGGTCCAAACCGGAAGTTGTGGAAATCCCGGCTCCCTGAGGAAAACTGCCCAGCTGGCAACGGCACGCCGCGCTCACCACATCTGAACCAGCCCGCCGTGCTGCTTGATCATGCTCCCTGGGCAGCGGGTTCTTGCATCCGGCAAAGGCCCTATCCCCATGTTGGTTTCGCGCTTACGATAGAGTAAGTGAGAATCGCTTCCGCTGAACTATTACGTTGGGACTAGTCCCAATGCCAGCGGCCTGCGAACCGGCTCCTGTTTCACATCATCTAAACAGCTCGTGCCCACACTTTCCGATTCCGCAATTCTGAAGAAAATTGAGCGCCAGCCGCGGCACACCGCCGGTTATAAACAACTGGTGCACGAATTGGGCGTGCGCGGCAACGATCGCCGCGAATTGGCGGAACGACTGCGCCAGATGGTTGCGCGAGGCGAACTGGTGGAAGCCGACGGCGATCGCTACTCCATTCCTCAGGCTGTAAAGAACAAGAACGCAGTCACCGGGCGCCTCACCATGCACCGCGACGGCTACGGCTTCGTGATTCCCGAGAGCACGGAGGTGCGGCAGCGCATCAGCGGCGACATATATATCCACGCCAATGCCATTGGCTCTGCCATGCACGGCGACCGGGTGCTGGTGGAACTCGGTACCGTTCGTTCCGACGGCCGTGCCGAGGGCCGGATCTTGCGCGTGCTGGGACGCGCTCACCCTACCGTAGTCGGCACCTTCCACTATGGCCCGCGCTATAACTATGTGCGTCCCGTGGATGAGAAGATCACGTTGGACGTAATCATTCCTAGCGGCATGGAGATTCCTGCGACCAAAACCGCTGAGGACGCGGAGGACGCAGGAGGAAAACAGGGAGAAAAAACTAAAAGGCGGGCGGTCCACCGGGTAATCGGGGAAGAGGTGAAGCACCGCGCTGTCGCTTGGGAGGACCTGGAAGGCGTTGTGGTTGACGCTGAGATCACGGACTGGCCCACGCCCACACAGAACCCGCGTGGCCGGGTGATCGAAATCCTCGGCTATGAAGATGACTTCGGCGTGGACGTGGAGATCGTCATTCGCAAGTATCACCTGCCCCACCGCTTTCCCACCGAGGTGCTGGAAGAAGCCCAGTCCGTGGAAGACATCGTCTCCTCGCACGAGCTGGAGCACCGGCGTGACTACCGCAACCTGCCCATTGTCACTATTGACGGCGAAACCGCGCGCGACTTCGACGATGCCGTTCTGGTGCGCCGCCTGGACAAGGGCACTTTCGAGCTCCAGGTACATATCGCCGACGTTGCCCACTACGTGACGGAGGGCTCGGCGCTTGACCGCGAGGCGCGCCTGCGTGGCAACTCCGTCTATTTTCCCGACCGCGCCGTGCCCATGCTGCCCGTCGAGCTCTCCACCGACATCTGCAGCCTGCGGCCGCACCTGGACCGGCTGGTGATGTCGTGCATCATGGAAATTGACCACCAGGGCGAAGTTGTCGGCTATCAGCTAAACCCGGGTGTGATCCGCTCCGCCGATCGCATGACCTATACCGACGTGAATCTCATCCTGGAGGGCGACGCCGGCGTGCGCCAGCGCTACGAGCGCCTGGTAGGCAACTTTGAGCTGATGCGGGATCTGGCGATGATTCTCAACCGCAAGCGCGAGCGTCGCGGCTCCATTGATTTCGACCTGCCTGAGCCCGTCATTGAATTCGACGAGCTTGGCCTGATGCGCAGCATTACCCGTTCCGAGCGCAACATCGCCCATCGCCTGATCGAGGAGTTCATGCTCTCCGCCAATGAATGCGTGGCCCATTACCTGGAGCACAAGGCTGTTCCTTCGCTCTACCGCATTCACGAGAAGCCCGATCCCAAGCGCGTCTATGAGTTTGAAACCATAGCCGCCGCGTTTGGCTATTCGCTTGGTGTGGGCGCGTTGCCAGTGCAACGGTTCCAGTTCAAGACCGACCGCCGCGCCGGCTATGGCACCGGCAAGCGCCCCCGCGAACTGGAACTGCCCAAGGAAGTGCACATCACCCCGCGCATGTGCCAGAAGCTGACGCAAAAGATAGCCGGGAAGCCGGAGGAGCGTATCCTCTCTTACCTCATGCTGCGCTCGCTGAAACAGGCGCGCTATTCGGAGGAAAACGAGGGTCACTTCGCGCTGGCTACTCCGACCTACACGCATTTCACCTCCCCCATTCGCCGTTATCCCGACTTGATCATTCATCGCATTCTGAAAGATGTGCTGCATCAGTCCGCCGAGGTCCACGAACACGGGGTAGCAATTGGGAAAGGAGTGCCGCTGCCCAGCGAGGCGGTTGCCACTCCGTGGTCGAAACGCCAGGAAGCATCGTCCGTCCCGAAAACCAGGCAGAAAGTTCAGGCGCGGTCCCCCGCGCCGGCGCGAAGCGGCTCGACTGTTGCGGAGCCTATTCCCCTCGAAGTCCTGCACGAAATGGCCGAGGAATCCAGCCAGGCCGAGCGCCGCGCTGATGATGCCGAGCGCGAACTGATGGAATGGAAAAAGGTCAAATTCATGGAGGGCCGGGTGGGTGAGGACTTCGATGGCCTAATCGTCAGCGTCACCAAGTTTGGCCTGTTTGTGGAGCTGACCGAATTGTTCGTTGAGGGCCTGGTGCCGCTCTCTACTCTTGCTGACGATCGCTACACGTATCACGAGAACACCAAGCAGATCATTGGCCAGCGCAGCCGCCGTACCTTCAGTTTAGGCAACCAGGTACGGGTGCTGGTGGACCGCATTGATCCCGTGCAGAAGAAGATCCAGTTCGCGCTGCTACAGGAGCCACCCGCACGAGCGCAGCGCAAGCAGAAGAAGCACTAGGGCCTCGGCTTTAGCCGCTGTGTTTCCACAGCGGCTAAAGCCGTGTTCCGAGTGCAAGGTTGCGGCACGGCTGAAGCCGTGCCCTGATACGAACCTCCCGTACTCCACATGCAGGCAACGGCCATGAGCTAACCATAGAGGCGGTCGCGACCACCTCAATCAGGTAGAATCTCAAAAGCCATGCCCACGCGCGACGACATCATGGAGCGGCTGCGTTTCTGCTATGACCCGGAGATCCCGCTCAACATTGTGGATCTGGGCCTCATTTATGGAGTCCAGGTTGAAGAGGGCGACGTGGTGATCGAAATGACCCTGACCGCGCCCGGCTGCCCCTCGCACAACGAAATCAGCCACGACATCCGAACCACGGTGCTCAGCATGCCGGGCGTAAACACCGTCAAAGTTAATGTGGTCTGGGACCCGCCCTGGAATCCCAGCCGCATCAGCCAGGAAGGCCGCGAGAAGCTCGGCATCGAGGCCTGATCTGCTGGTCGGCCCTCTCTGTGCCTCCGTGCCTCGGTGGCTATTCGGGAAGCGACTCCAACGTCGGGACTGAGGGAACTGGCGCTCCCTTGCTGCCGGCGCAATTCGGCTTGTATTTCTCCAGCGCGTTGTGGTCCGCGTTCAGCAGCCAGACCGTGCGGCCACCGTAGCTGGCAATCAGCTGGCAGTCTTCCACGGGGCTGCCCTCCCGCGCCCACACTACTTTGGCGTGCTGCAGGTCGGCGCGGTTCTCCACCCACTCCTCGTAGAAATCATGTTGTGGTCCATAGTGGACGATCACCAGTTGGTGGCCCGGCAGAGATTCCAGGCGCTTTTGCATGGCGGCTCTCTGCTGTGCCCAGAGTTCCAGCGGTCCTGGAGCGCTTATAGCCCCGGCGGCGGCGATTGCGAACGTTAGGACCGGCAAGCCGATAGCCAGGATTTTGCCTGGCGCCCGAGTCGGGAGGGCCCACGCCCAGCCACGACGAACCGCCTGGACCACCAGCACCACGGCCAGGGGCATCACCGGGGCCATGTAGTGAGAATGAAAGCGCCAGGTTTCGAGCGTCAGCCCAACCGCCACCAGTCCTATAGCCGCGAGCGTAACCCGCTCCCAGAATCCAGGGAAATAGCGCGCCAGCAATGCCGCCTGGGCTATCAGAGCGAGCAGCAGAACTATCATCCAAAGCGGACGAGGCGAGGGCCAGAACAGGAATCGCTCTAGCGCCAGCCCCTGAACCACTGAAAACGCCGCCACTTGCAGCACTTGAGCCCACCTGGGCCAGCGCTCCGCAAAGGCCAGCATCACGAAAGGTAAGGACAGCGCCGCCCCTAAGGCAAATTGCCAAAGTCCGAAGAACTTGCTGATGACAAACGCCAGCCGGTAAAAGCCCTGAGCCCAGCGCCAATCCGCCAGCGTGCCCACCGCAGCTGCCCTCATGGATGCGTCCTGCAACTGCGGCCAGGGCCGAAGATGCTGAAAGATGAAGCTGGGCACCGCATCGTACTGCCGTTCGTAGACTTGATAAGGCAGCTGCCAGGGGCTTCCTGTCACGCGCTGGTTGTAGGCCAGAGTCACGAAGGCGCCGAACAGCAGGAAGGCGGTCAGAGGCAGCGCGATTTTAGTCCCAAAGGGCCGCCAACCACCCTGCCGGCGCGGAGCGTATACCAGCAGCGCCGCTGCAGCCGGCACGGTCGCCAGCAGGCCTTCAAAGGGGCGGGTGTTGGCCAGGATCGTAAGTCCCAAGGCCAGCGAAAGAACGCTCCCAATCCGCCCCAGCCCGCCTTCCTTGTCCGCCAGCCGCCGGACCGCCCCGAAGACCAGCGCGCCCCCCAGCGCAGCCACCATCCCGCCCCAGAAGCTCTGCGACCAGTGCCCGAACCAAGCCAGCTGACAGGTCGCCAGCAGCCCGCCATAAAGCGCCCACGCCTCTCCTACCCAGGCCTGCAGCATCCAGCACAGTGCGGCACAGGCCAGGGCCGAACTCAGCCAGACCCCCGCGAGCGGATTTCCCGTTAGCCGCTGGCCGACAGCCAGGAAAACACCCTGACCGGGCGGGTACTTTGATTGATAACTGGGGCGAACCAGCACCTCCGGCGTCTGAAAATGCTGCCATTGCGCAGGCGTGGGATTGGTGAGGCGCCCTGCAGCAAATGTGTCGGCTGCAAGCAGATAGCTGAACTCATCGGGTGCGACCGGCAGCGGCGGCCGGCGCCAGCTAACCAGCGCATCTCCAGCAAATGCCACCAGGCCCACAAACAGCACGGCGAGGTTCCGGCGCCGCGCCAGGGCCCGGAATGCCGGCAGGATTCGGGTGCATTCCAGCAACCCGTATATGGGCGCCCAGGGGACGACAAAAGCCGCCAGAATCAATGCTGTAGCGCCTAGCAAGCTCTCGAGTTGGAGGGCCTTGAGGTCGGAACCTGCCATACGGAAAGTGCTTATTTCTGGGCATATTAGCAGCTCTGGTTCGTGCGCCGTGCCGGGGCATCCTGCATAATGCTCAGGGGCATCGGACCGTAAAGCTACATACCGGCGCGCCACCGTCTAACGCAGGCCCGATTCGCGCCGGATCGGGAATTTTGGCGATCTTCTCCTTTTGCAGACTTCTGCGCTGATCGCACGCGGCTCCCGTGGTTAGACCGGCGGTACTTCAGGCGTGGACTGGAAAAGGCGATGGTTGTCGAACGCCAACCCGGTGGCACCCGTCTTCTCGACGTTCTGGACCGCGTGTTGGACAAGGGCATCGTGATAGACGCCTGGGTCCGCTTCCAGCTTGTCGGTTTAGACCTGATCACCGTTGATGCCCGGATCGTGGTCGCTTCCATTGAGACTTACCTGAACTACGCCGAGTCGCTCCGTCTCACCGGACTCGCAGCCATGCCCGAAGTTGTGCTTGGAGAGTCTGTCGCGACCAGCCGGACCCTCCGCCGCGTCAGGGTTTCCCGTAAAGTGGCGTAGCAGCGGTGTTTAAGCCGCACTCTTGTTGACCGGTTGCACGGGCGCGTACTCCCGCTTTGCCGGGCAGACGTGCAGGTTCTCGGCAAAGGCCAGCAGCTTGAGACTGGTAGCGGCGATGGTGTGCTGGCAGTGAACGCAGGTAGAGATGGTGAGGTGAGGGTTGGGACCAGCTTGGCGCATGAACCCTAGAGCCTTATCAGCCAGGGTCAGATAGTTATCTACAAACTCTTTGAGTTCCCCGGATTCGTCCACTCCCGAGCCCGGCTCAGTGCTCCGCGGAGAGACCTTACGTTTCTCAGGGTGGGTGGCCTTTTTGTGAGGCAAGATGAACACCTGCTGGGTCGTGGCGCTCAACACGACACCCAGTTTAGGTCCTTGATCGGCCGGAGTTTTCCTGTGACCGGTCTGATTCCTACCCGGAGTTGATGCAGGAACAACTCTGGCAGATGCCTCACCGGGCGCGGGAGTTCAGGTTACAAAGACTCTCCCCACACCCGCACGTAGTAGGTCTCGACTTTCCCGGTCAACTCGTCGCTGTAACGGGCTACCAGGAACGGGTCCACGCGTTTGTAGGTGTGCAGCTCATCCACCCAGAGTTCCACCCCTGGAACCCTTTCCTGGATGCGGCGCGCATCTGCCAATACGTCGTCCGGCACATCCGTCTTCTCCAGCGGCAGCGCCATCCAGCGGGCCACGGCGACGGTGCCCGGAATGTTCCAGTACATAGCGACATCCTTGCGCGCTTTAGTTTCTGCGGCATGCCTCCGGTCCGCCCGGTAAACCGACACCCGCAGCGGGTCCAGCGGTTCGATGCCCAGTTCCTTGAGCGCGCACCCCAGGTTTCCCAGCCGGACGCTATTCGGGATGGGTGTGATCAGTTTCATAGCTAGATTTCCTCCGAGAATTGGCTAAGGGTTTCAAATGCTTCGCGCATCAGTTCCTCGCTCCTGGCGACCGCCGGACCTTTTCGCCCCTGTGCCGCCCACAGCAGTTCCGTGTTCCTCGCGGTCTCCAGATGACGGCGGGCCAGTTGCTGCGCTTCGGCCAGGTCGCCGGCCTGTTCCACGATCAGCGGCGACACTCCGCCATCCATGTAAACCTCACAAACAAAATGCTTGCGTCCGTAAGCGGCGATATCGGCATAAAAATCACCGCACCCGAAGCGCATCATGGCTGCCAACTGCAGCGGTTTCAGACGATTGGCCTGGTAGGCGGGGCAAGGGGGGACCAGCAGGGCGCGCCAGCGTGCTGAAGGTTCGGAGGAGAGGAGCTTGCGCCAGAAGTGCCACATCGAACAACCCGCATATAAACCGATGGCGGGCCACAGTACGAAGATGTCCTCAACCGCACGGTTACGAAGGGCGCGGTTTGCGACGCAACCAGAAGCTGCTCGGCCGGAGCAGCACGGGGTTCCCGGCCGGACTTGAGTTTGGCAGGTGGTAGCCAGGCATATTGCTAACTTTTGCGTGGGTAGCGCGTCTACCTTAGCAAGGGTAGAATGCCTACCATCATGGCGGCCAAGAACTCCAAAACCGATCTTCTGCAGGGCACGCTCGACATGTTGATCTTGCGGACCCTGCTCTTTGGGCCAGCCCACGGCCACCAGATCGCCAAACATATCCAGCGGACCACCGATGATGTCCTGCAGGTGGAGCACGGTTCTCTCTACCCCGCTCTGCACCGCATGGAGCGCAAGGGCTGGATTGCGGCCAAATGGGAATTGTCCAGGGAGCGAAATCGCGAGTTTAAGTATTACCGCCTGACTCCGGCGGGAAGAAGGCAGCTCTCGCACGAAGAATCGAGGTGGAAGCAGGTGGCGGCGGCCGTGGCCAGGGTCATGGGGCCTGCCGGGGAAGGTGAAATATGAGTGCTGGGAATTGGCTCGGCTCCCTGTTAGCCCGCATCAGGGTAGGCCGGCATCGCATGCAGGACCTGAACCGGGAGCTGGAACTGCACCTGGAACTGGAGGCGGAGGAGCAACGAGAAGCCGGGGTGCCGGCGGAAGAGTCCCGTTATGCTGCACGCCGGGCTCTCGGTAACGCGGCCCTGATTGCGGAAGATGTTCGCGCCGTCTGGAGCATGGGTTGGTGGGATGGAATGATCCGCGATCTCAGGTACGGTGCGCGGACTTTCCGCAAGAATCCCGGCTTCACCACGGTGGCGGCGCTCACGCTGGCGCTTGGAATCGGCGCCAACACAGCAATTTTCAGTGTGGTCGAAAGCGTTCTGCTGCGGCCGCTCCCCTTCACCGAGGAGCACCAGCTTGTACGCATCTATTCCACGAAGGATGGCGTTCCTCTCACCCCCAACGGCAGCGGGGTTAATGGCGGACCTTCAACCATGGACATGCGGGATTTCGCCCAGAGCAATCACACGTTCCAGCAGATGGCGGTTTATGACACCTGGCGAAAGAACGTGAGCTTCGCTGGCCGCCAAGGCGAGCCCCAGCAGATGTGGGTCGGCCTGGTTCCGGGGGCTTATTTCCGGATTCTCGGTGTGAAGCCGGTTATGGGACGGCTTTTTACCGAGCGGGAAAGCTACACCGGGAAATACTACGTGGCGGCCATCAGCGCCCAGTTGTGGAGAAATCAGTTCGGTGCCGACCCGGCAATCCTGGGGCGAACGATTCGGATCAATGATGAGCCCTATAGCATTGTGGCGGTGATGCCCGATGTGATTCCGGAATGGATGGAGGGGCAGCCCATTCAGATCTGGACGCCGTTCGGATTTGCAGACAGCCGGGGAGATGTATGGACAGAGACTGGGCGGGAAGGGAGAGGCTGGCATTCACTAGGCCGCATGAAACCCGGCGCTTCGCTGCAACAGGCGCAAGCCGACCTCGCCACCATCGCGGCCGGACTGGCCGCCACCCACCCGGTGGACCGGGGAATCGGAGTGGCGCTGGAAACACTTTCCGAGACGCGGGCGCATGACCTGCGTCCCTTGTTGCTCCTGCTGATGGGGGCGGTGAGCCTGATTCTGCTGATCGCGTGCGCGAATCTGGCGAACTTGCTGCTGGCGCGCAACTCCGGGCGCGAGCGGGAACTGGCTATGCGGGCCGCGCTGGGGGCGAACAAAGCAAGATTCGTGCGCCAACTGCTTGCCGAGATGCTGCTGTTGTCCCTGATTGGCGGCGGTCTGGGATTGCTGCTGGCGGAAGTTGGCGTCGCCGCGCTGACGAGAATCCACCCCGCGGGCTTGCCGCAGCTTTCCTCGCTGGGCCTGAACTGGCGGGTGTTGATGTTCACTTTGGCAGTGTCGCTGCTCACCACCTTGCTTTTCGGCCTGGTTCCCGCTCTCACTGGCACTCGCCTGAACCTGGTAGAAAAGTTGAAGCTGGGCTCGCGCACCACCACCTCAGGCTCGGGGGCCCAACGCATGCGCCGCGCCCTGGTGATCACCGAAATGGCTATGTCTCTGATGCTCCTGATAGGGGCCGGCCTGCTGGTGCAGAGCATGCTGCATCTGCAGCGCCAGCGCCTGGGAATACGTCAGGATCATCTGCTCGTTGGCCATTTTTATTTGCCGGGTGTCCGCTATCCAGATTCCGGGGCCATCACCCGCTTCTGCGACGGTTTTGGCGAAAAAGTCAGGGCTCTCCCGGGCGTGGTAGAGGCAAGCGTCACGACCATTTATCCGCCAACCTACAACTGGACCCAGATGCTAACCATCGAAGGAAGGCCGGCCACGCGGGTTCAGGATGTGCCCACCGCGCGATTCGGAGTGACCGATGCCCATTACTTGACAACGATGGGCATTCCTTTGATCCGCGGCCGGGATTTTAATGAATCGGACAGCCTCGACAGTTCTCCGGTCGCTTTAGTCAGCCAGGAACTGGTGCGCCGTTACTTTCCTGACAAAGATCCCATCGGACGCCGCGTTCACATTGGGCCCCCTGTATTCATGCAACTGCCGCCAGGAACCGACATCATGGACTCTTCCGATGTCACCATTGTTGGGGTGATCGGCGATTTGCGAAACGCCGGGCTGACGTCTGCGCCCGAACCCCAGATCCTGGTGCTGTATTCGCAGCACCCGCTGGTGAATTATGGATTCAAGGACATCGTGATCCGCACCACCTCGAATCCGCACGCAATCATTCCGCAAGTCACCCGCCAGCTCCATGCGCTCGATGCGGATATGCCATTCGCCCAGGTGCGGACAATGGATGAAGTCGTTGAACTGGAGACCGGAAGCCAGCGCTTCACGACCGCGCTGCTGGCTCTGTTTGCCGCGGTGGGCGTGCTGCTTGCCGCAGTCGGCATTTATGGGGTGGTTTCCTTTCTGGTGGCGCAACGCAGGCAGGAGTTGGCTGTGCGCATGGCGCTGGGCGCCACCCGCGCGGCTGCTCTGTGGCTGGTGCTGAAGCAGGGCTTGGCGATGGCCGCCGCAGGAGCGGCGATAGGACTGCTTGGCGCCTGGACTACGCAGAAGTTCATACGTGGCATTCTGTTCGGAATTTCTCCCCTCGACCCGGTAACATTTCTGGGAGGCGCCGCTTTTCTGCTGGCGGTCGCGGCGATTGCAACCGCGATTCCGGGAAGTGGCGTCATGCGGCTCGACCCGGCGCAGGCGCTGCGCCAGGAGTGAGCGTCGCGTTTACCACGACCGCAGGAACTCCAGCAGCAAGGCCCAGGCCTGGCGTGCCGCGCGTGGTTGCCAGGATGCCCGCTCGTTGCAGAAGAAACCGTGGTCGGCGTCGGAAAACTCCACATTAACGTAGGTTTTCTTATTCTTGCTCAGCGCGTCCACCACCGCCCCGCGCTGCTCCGACCCAATGTGCTTGTCCAGACCACCCCAAATGAGCAGCATGGGTGCATGCAAGGCGGAAGCCCGGTCCAGCAGGTCAGGGGCGATGCCGCCGCCATAAAATGACGCAGCCGCCCGCAAGGGAAGCACCGCATTGGCCAGATAAGAAACTCGTCCTCCCATGCAGAAGCCGACGCTGTAAACCTTGTCGCGGTCAACGGACGAGGCCGCCTGCAGCCACGAGTGGACGGCGTGCAAGTCGGCTTCTGCCGTTTGCGGAGTCACCGCGCGCAGGTGCGGCATGACTGCCTGAAAATTCGTGTAGTCGCCCTCGAATCCTGGTGCGGTGCGATGAAACAGCTCTGGCGCAATCGCCACATACCCTTCGCCGGCCAGGCGCTCGGTAACATCTCGAATGTGCGAGTTCACGCCAAAGGCTTCCTGCAGGACGATGATGCCGCGAAGCTTGTTGCCGCCGTTCGGCCGCGACACATAAGCCGCCATCTGCGTGCCATCGTCTACTTTCAAGGTCACCTTCTCACGTTCAATTTGCATTGCTCTTGATCTTCCTATTCCCCTGCGATCAGCGCCTTAGTCTATTCCTCGGGTGGAGTGCGCAGCGCGGTGGCATTGTGGATACCGGTAGCAATTTCGGAGACGATTCCGAGGCGCACGTAAACCGGACGCACGTGCCGGCGCAATTCCGTCAGATGCAGAGCAAACCATCCCGCTGCGACTATGCAGACGATTCCCGAGATCACCAGCGTGTTGGGCGCACCGATGCGCGCTGCCAGGGCGCCGGCCAGCAGGCTGCCGAACGGCGCCATACCCATGAACGCCATCGAGTAGAAGCTCATCACCCGGCCGCGCTTGTCTTCGTCCACAATGGTCTGCAGGATCGTGTTGCTGGCCGCCATCTGCATCATCATGGCGCCGCCGGTCACCAGCATGAGTGCCAGAGAGAGCGCTAAGTTGCGCGAATAGCCAAAGGCGATCAGGCCGGCGCCAAAAATGGCTGCCGCAGTGGGCACCACCCGCCCCAGGCCGAGCACACTCTTACGCGCCGCCAGCATCAGGGCAGAAATCAGCGCTCCCACCCCCGAGGCGCCCATCAGGAAGCCGAGCGTATGCGCCCCGCCATGCAGGATATCCCCCGCAAAGATCGGCATCAGCACGGTGTAGGGCATGCCCACCAGGCTCACCATTGCAAGCAGCAGCAGGATGGAGCGAATGGGAACAAAGTGGGCCACGTAATCCCATCCCTCTTTTAGCTCCTCCAGGATCGCTTTGCGCTGGACCGGGCGCGCCTGCTGCACCGTAATGCGCATCAGCAGCAGCGAAACGATCACGGCGATGTAGCTGATGCCGTCAATCAGGAAACAATAACCTTCGCCAACCGCCGCAATGATGACGCCCGCAATGGATGGCCCGATCAGCCGGGCGGCATTCACCATGGAAGAATTCAGGGCGATGGCATTGCCCAGGTCTTCGCGGTTTTCCACCATCTGCACCACGAACGCCTGCCGCGCCGGCATGTCGAAAGCGTTGATCATGCCTTGCGCCAAACTCAGCCAGATGATCTCGTTTACGGTGATGCTGCCCTTCAACGCCAACGCCGCCAGCGCGAAGGACTGCAGCATGGAGAGAATTTGCGTGACCACCAGGGTGCGATGGCGGTCCCAACGGTCCACCCACACGCCGGCAAAAGGCGCCAACACGAATCCGGGGATTTGTCCGGCGAAGCCCACTATGCCCAACAGGAACGCGGAGTTGGTCAGCCGGTAAACCAGCCAACTGGTGGCGATGCGCGTCATCCAGGTGCCGATAAGCGAGACGCTTTGCCCGCTGAAGAACAGCCGATAATTGCGGTAGCCCAGGGCACGCAGAATAAATTTCCACGAGCTCTGGTTGTTTGCGGGAGTGACGACGCTGTCAGGGTCGGAGTTGCGCTTCAACCTGAGTCCAGCCTCCGGCTTTTAGGTGCGGTTTCGATAATGCAGGTTTGCTTCTCGGCAAGTTCTACTTGCCGTCGGTGGAAGTCTTTGCAGTCGGCGGCAGCGCCACCGCGCGCCCGGTGCGGATGGATTCGCGCGCCGCATCCAGAATCTCGACCACCTGCACATTCAGGGGCGCGGCCACCGGATTCTCGATTGGCTTGTTGTGCCGGATGCAGTCCACCAGGTAGCTGATGGGATTGCTGGTTTCATGCGGCACCGGAGCCAGCGCCACGGGCTTGCCTTCGAGCGGCCAGTCATCATCGCCCGCAGGCCGCGACAGCAACTGATCCTGCGTGGCCAGCAAGCTTCCCTTGGGACCAAACACCTGCACCCGGTCCATGTTGTAGGGCCAGTCCCAGGAAGGCTCCAGAATGGCCACTCCGTCCGGATACTCCAGAACGATGGTGGCATCGTCCTCGACGAGGTTGTTCTGCTGGGTCTTTAATTTTTCCGCCGTGGCGAACACACGCGTAGGGCGCCCCTTGAGCCACAAGGCCCACTCCGCTCCATAGCAGCCAAAATCCATGAGCGCGCCGCCGCCGTTTTTCACCGGATCATATAGCCAGCCCTCAAATTCCTTGGAGACTCCAATCTCCTTCGGCCCCTGGTGGCCATACTGCACAATGATTTTCTGCACCAGTCCCAATTCGCCGCCGTGGACCCGGTGAAAGAGGTCGTGCGTGGGCGCCACCCAGGCGTTCCAGTAGTTAACCATCAGCTGGATGCCCGCCTGCCGTGCCAGGCGCTCCATCTCACGCGCATCCCGGGCGTTGGTGGCCATCGGCTTTTCGGTGGAAAAATTGATGTGGCGCTGAGCGCAGGCGCGCAGAATCTGCAGGTGGTGGTCGGTTTCCGTGGTCACGATCACCGCTTCCGGCTTGGCGTCATCGAGCATCTTCACGTAGTCGGAATAGAACTTCACGTTCGCCGGCACTTGCGCTTTGGCCTTCTGCACCAAGTCGGGATGCGGATCAGCGATGGCCACCAGCTCCGCTTGAGGCTCTTTAGCAATGTCTTTGAGCAGCCCCCAGACGTGGTCGTGGTCGAGCCCGACGATGGCCAGCCGCACCTTAGCGTCGGCGGCGCTGGCCGATGGACCAGCTGATAGCAGGGTGACAACCAACAGCACTGCCGCAGTTATGTGGGCTTTCAGTTTGCGCAATTCCAGCCTCCACCTCACTCGATTTTAAATACAAATTACGCCATTATTTAGTTGGTCAGCCCGGCCTCTCTCGACGTCGCGCGCCGACTTACCGCATGCGCGGCACCTGCCATACGTTGCGTTATGCTGCGGGCCAGCATTGTAGGACACCATTGCGAGTGAGCACATTCTTTTCGGCGACATGCAAATCAGGTACGCTGTCCGGATGCGTAGGTTGCTGCTCGCGTCGCTGGCTGTCGTTTGGCTTTTGTTGCCACTGATTGGTCACGCGCAGGCCCCACCGCCCGACAGCTGGGCCCAGACCATCGCTGAACGCTACGTCATCCTGCCCGACATTACTTACCTGACCGTCAACAATTACGCTCTCAAGCTGGATGTTTATCAGCCGCGCAAGCCTGCCAGCGCCGTTCCCACGGTGGTCTATTTTCATGGCGGCGGCTGGGTGAGCCGTGACAAAGATGAAGCCACCCTGCGCCTGCTCCCCTATCTGCAGATGGGCTGGGCAGTGGTCAATGTTGATTACCGGCTGGCCGGAGCGGCTCTAGCGCCCGCCGCGGTGGAAGACTGCCGTTGTGCGCTGCGCTGGGTGGCACAACATGCAGCGGACTATAACTTCGATAGCAGCAGGATCGTCCTCATCGGCGCCTCAGCCGGCGGACATCTGGCGCTTATGGCGGGCATGGCTCCCTCCTCGGCAGGACTGGATGAGGAATGTCCGGCGGGCGAGGACGTGCGCGTCGCCGCCATCGTGAACTGGTTCGGCATTACCGATGTGGCCGACCTGTTAGGCGGCAAGAATCAGCGCGACTATGCTGTGGCGTGGGTGGGGAAGCAAAAGAATCGCAAGAAAATTGCGCGCCGTCTTTCGCCTTTGACCTACGTTCGTCCCGGCCTGCCGCCCATCATCAGCGTGCATGCCGACAAAGATCCGACTGTGCCCTACTCCCACGCGGTGCGCCTGCATCGCGCACTGATCAAGGCCGGCGTTCCCAATCAATTGGTCACCATCCACGGCGAGAAGCACGGCCACTATGCGCCAGAAGACGATCTGGCGGCTTACCGCGAGATCACAGCCTTCCTGGCAAGGTACGGCGTCACCACCCTGACGCCCAGCGCGCCCTAATCCAGGGGCGTAAGGAAGAACGCCTACTTCGCAATGCTATTGCAGCGCAAGTTGCTCGCTATCCCTTCTCCATGCCACGCTGCCACCACAGCAAGGGGCGCCTGCCATCCGCGCAGATGCTTGCGGTGCAGCAACCAACCCACCAGTTCCGGCCCGGCGTCAATAGCGAGGCCCTCCCCATAGAAGCGCGCCCGGCTGGGATAATGGCCGAAAGCCGGGTTGCTCTCCAGGCAGCCGCCGCGGTGCTGCACCGCGTGCGCGCTTTCATAATCCACCGCAGCCAGCAGAATGTTGGCCACTACGTACCTCGTCACTGTTCCGATCTTACGGGTTACACCAGCTGCGCTCACCGGCGTGACCAGTAACAACAACAGGCCCCCTACCGCCAGCAGACTCGCCCCGCGCCTCACCATTTTCGGCCCTATCTCTGGCGGGTTTGATCGTGGGATGTAGGAGCAAGTTGCCAACGCGTGTGCTGCGCAAACTGAACTGCGGGATCAGAAGAGCGGAATCGTGTGTTGCGGCTGGTTAAGCCAGTTCTAGCTCGATTTTTTTGGCCGCTGTGTCCAGTTTCGTAATGCGAAATTGCCGGATTTGCCCGGCGCGCACCGGTTCTTTCCTGGCTGTGCCGGCTGCCGGTCCGCCTTTCCAGCGCGCTTGCAGCATGGAACTGAGCGAAGCCAAGTCAACTTTGCCTCCTGTGCGTTCCTCTTCTTCGGGAACGTTCGCTGCTTCCACCCGGCACACGGCCTGGATCCCTTGGCCCAGTTCCACCCAGCCCTCGCTGGCTTCGACTTTCACCATGCGACCGCTGACCATGTCCCCCGGCCGGTGCTCAACCAGGTATTCATCAATGCTCGTGGGAATCAGTTGCTTCATGCTCAGCTTGATCTGCCGCTTCTCGCGGTCCACGGCCACCACCTGTGCCTTTACTACTTGTCCGACGCGAAGAACATCCTGGGGATGGTTGATACGCTTCTCGGCGCTGATCTCGCTTACGTGGACCATGCCTTCCACGCCTTCCGCAATCTGCACAAAGGCGCCGAAATTGGTCAGGCTGGTCACCGGCCCTTCCACCGCCGATCCCACGGCCACGCGTTCCGCCATATCGGCCCATGGATCGCCTAGCGCCTGCTTCAACCCCAGCGCAATGCGGCGCTTGCCCACATCCACCCCGAGAATCACCGCTTCCACGGTCTCGCCCGGCTTCAAGAGATCACTCGGCTTCTTGACCCTCTTAACCCACGACATTTCGGAAACGTGGATCAGCCCTTCCACGCCCGGTTCCAGTTCCACGAATGCCCCAAAATCCATTAAGCGTGTTACCGTGCCGCGCGCGCGTTCCCCGAGCTTGTACTTCGCTGCCACTGTGTCCCAGGGATTGGGTTGCAGCTGCTTCATTCCCAGCGAAATGCGCTGCTTCTCGGAGTCAACTTTGAGCACCTGGGCTTCAATTTCGTCACCCACGGAAAGCACATCCGAGGGCTTATTGATGCGCTGCCAGGAAATGTCGCCTACATGCAGCAACCCGTCCACACCGCCAATGTCCACGAAGGCTCCGTAATCGGTGAGGCTGCGCACCATACCGCGCACCTGTTCGCCTTCTTTGACCTCACCATAGCGGCGCTCCCGGGCCGCGCCCGCTTCCTCCTCGGCGATCACCCGCCGATCCACCACCACGTCTTCATCCGCCGCATCCAGTTTGGTGATGCGGCAGCGGATCTCCTGCCCCACCAGTTTTTCCAGGTCGGCGGCCTCGCGCACCCCGCTACGCGAAGCCGGCAAAAACGCCCGCACTCCCACGTCCACCGTCAGTCCGCCCTTGACCGCACCGGTGACGGTGCCCACGATGGTGGTTTTCTCGGCAAAAGCCTTCTCCAGTTCTTCCCAGCTGGCGGCCCGGCCAATCTTTCCCCGCGTGAGCTCGTAGTAGCCCTCCTCGTTACGGCCTTTGAGAGAGACCTGCAGCTTGTCTCCCGCCTTGGGCGGCTGGCGATCATTCTGAAAGGCGGCCAGCGGCAGAATGCCTTCCGTCTTGAAGCCGATATCTACGTAAACCGAATCGGCGGAGACGGCAATCACCGTGCCTTCGCGGGCCTTGCCTGGTTCGGCTTTGCGCGTCCGGCTGCGCTCGTATTGCGAAAATGCTTCCTGGAAGGATTCGGTTGTGTCTTCAGCAGTTATGGATTCAGGGATCTCTGGATTGGACATGCCGGTTGCAACCTTCAGGTGTAGGTGACCACTTTAGGATAACACCCGGCGGCTCGCGCTATACGGCCGCAGCGAATTCCGAAATCAGCCTATTGCACCGGCACGGTGCCGCTCACCGGAATGCCGCCAATCGTTCCGGTAATGGTCAAGGACGTGATTCCCGTGGGAACTGTGATGTTAAATGAGACATTTTGCGCGCCCGTGGCAATCGTCTCAGTCGCAGGCAATGATGCCACCGGCGAATCGCTGCTCAGGTAAACGGTGGCGGACTGGATCGCATTTTTCGTCAAGTTTAGTGTGACTGTTGCCTGGCCGCCCGCCGGCGCAGGATTCGGCGAGATGCTGACGGGCGGGAGAATTGTGCCGCTCGGGGTTACGAACGGGCCCAACGTTTCCAGCACACAGGGCAGATTTCTCGCCTGCTGCGGCGGGGTTGGAGGCGTCTTCCAGGGAACATTGGCAAAGTCGAAAAACTCCGTCATGTCGGGCTGGGCCTGATCGCGCGCGGTCAGGCTCGGCAAGTTGAACCGCGTTTCAATCAGCTTCAGGATAGCCGTGTAATCCGCAAGCGTGTGCGAAACGTAGTTCTTCTTCGTGAAGGGCGAAATTACAATCAGGGGCACGCGGAAACCGGTGAAGAAGAACCCGCAAATCAGGTTGGTAGTGTTGCCATAACAAATGTCGTTCCCGGTGCTCTTCGTCTGCAGGTCGATGGGAAACTGAATCGCATCCGGAGGCCTAGCCGGCTGCGGCGGCACGTGGTCGTAGAAGCCGCCGAACTCATCGAAACTAAGGATGAAGGCCGAGTCTTTCCAGGAGACACTGTTCATCAGGGTGTTGATCATGTTGGACACGTAGGCCGCCCCGGACTGAACGTTCGGCGGATCGGTTACATCATCATCGGAGGAGTGCTCGTCGAGCGCCGCGTTGCTGGCCGGTTCAATGAACGCCACCTGCGGCAGAGTCCCGTTTTGCATGTCGCTCAGCAGTTGCGAAGTAGTAGCAAACTGGTTGGGCATGTTATTGATTACGAATTGGCCGTAGGTGAACTGGTTGAGGTAGCTCTGCTGGTACAAACAGCTCGGGGTCGAGCATTGAGTGCCATCCGACTTGACCAGAGGGTGCGCATAAATTTTCCAGCTTATGCCGTTGTTTTGCAGAACCTGGAAAATAGTTTGATTGGTCAATTGCCCGCTGTTCTGGGTCAGCGGATAAACATGGCCGGCCGAAGTGGCGGCGTAAAGATACATGCGGTTGGGCTGGGTTCGCGTCATGACCGGTGAAAACCAGTTGTCAGACGTGGCAAAACTCGAGGCCATGAAGTAGTAGTAGTTCAGCTGCGTGCCGTCGTAGTACCCCATCGCCCGGTGTCCCAATACATCATAGAATCCGAACCCGGCCGCATCTTTTCCAGCGGCATGGACAAACCCATCCATGGTCGCGATGGTTGGATTCGTCGAATCTTTCATGTTGCGGTCAACATGATCTTCATTCCAAGATGGGCTGGGATTTTCGGTGCAGGCAGTTCCAATATTGTAAGCGGTGATGCTGTCCCCGTTCTGGTCCACATTGGCCGCATTGGCGGGTTCGCCTTCAAACGTCGTTCCGTTCGTCGCCTGGGGAAAAATGTTTTTGTTCGCCTGCCAGTAATCCGGGAGGTGCCCGAAATACTCGTCGAATGAGCGGTTTTCCTGCAGCAGCACGATGATGTGGTTAATCGCCGTGATGTTCTGCCCTTGTCCGGAAAAGTTCGCGGACACACTCAGGGTCTGCCCCCTAGCCGCGGTCAGCTGGCAAGCCGTCCCCGTGCACGCGCCGCTGAAGCCGGTGAAGTTGGCTCCCGCCGCTGGAGTCGCTGTCAGCGTTATCGCCGTCCCATTGGCAAAGGGTGCGGTGCAGGTCCCAGGGCAATTGATTCCCGCCGGCGCGCTGGTCACTGTGCCGCTACCAGAGACGGTTACACTCACTTGGGCTGGCAAGGAACTAAAAGTCACCGAGACCGACTGGTTTCCGGAGAGCAAAACCTTGCAGGATTGCCCGCTGCACGCGCCGCCAAAACCTGCGAACTGGAATCCCGAGGCCGCCGTGGCGCTCAGTGCCACTGTGGTGCCCACATTGAAACTGGCCGTGCAGGTGCCGGGACAATTGATCCCCCCGGGGCTGCTGGTCACCGTGCCGCTGCCCGTGGTCGTGACTGTGATTTGCGCTTGCTGGGAGGAAGAAGAAGAGGTTGAACCCCCGCCGCCACACGCGGTCAGCACTATGAGGAAAGCCAACAGCACCCATGGAACTCGCAAAAGCACCTGCCCATCCCGACTACAATTCCAACAACTTTGATTCCAGACCAGAGCAGCTGGGTTGCTTCGCGCTTTTACGTCATACCGGCTGCAACCCGCATTCCTTCAGGGAAGTGGGTCTCCGCATTGGGTACCCTAATTTCGGTTGTGAATGGGAAAAAGTCGTGGGTGAGGGGGTGCACCGCCCATGTTGTGCAGTCGTTTAGCGCTACCTGCGACGCGCACGCGACCGTGCCTAATTGGCTTATATATTCCGGTTGACAAACACCGGTTCGCATAACAGAATTCGGCGCCAGGCGGGCGGCTTCACTGCTCCCACACCCGACAGTTCGTCGCCCTTGAGGTCGTCCGGCCGTGCTGCTCAAAGGATCTGCCAAATTCGGTTTCCGTAAAACCGAAGCGGGGACGAGGCCTTTTGCCAGACGATGCTTGTGCGTTGTGCTGCTACTTGTTCTGTCCATAGCCTGGACAGCAATTTCAGCCTGGGCAGCAAACTCTAAACTGACCGAGTCTGAGATCCGGAGCGCGCTGCAAAACAAGGTATTCACGCTCCGGCAACCCTATGCGGCAGACCGGCTTCGGTTTGACCAAAATGGCACGTTGCAGGGTAATAACTTCGTGGGCCCATGGACCCTCGATGCTGTGGTGGAGATCACGAAGGTCAGTAGCAAACACGACTCCCTCGAGATCGTCGGAAACCGCCTTTATGTGAGTTATTCGGGCTTGCAAGCCAACTATGCTCGCAGCAAGCGGCGAATCACGATTGTCATCCCGTGGAATGCCGCTGCACCTGATGCGTTGCAAGACACGCTTGCCCGCATTTTTCTTACCAACACTCAGACCCTTGCCGACTGCGCCCCGGACTACTGGAAACCTTACCTGACCGACCACGCGGAGGCACTGAAACAGTTGGCACAAAAGGCCCATGACTCCTCAACTCACACTGTCCTTCTCAACAGACAAAACGTTTATGTGGTGGGCTCGGGAGTAATTCCACCGCGCGCCACCAGCACGCCAGATCCCAAATACAGCGCGGAAGCGAGGTCCGCGAAGGTGGAGGGTACGGTGGTGCTCTTGATCGTAGTCAATGAGGCAGGAAAGGCTGTGGACCCTTTCATTCTCCATCCCGTCGGTATGGGATTGGATGATCAAGCCGTCGAAACCGTGCGCAAGTGGCAATTCAATCCCGCAATTTTTCAGAGCAAGCCTGTCCCTGTGCTGATTAACGTCGAGGTCAATTTCCGGCTCTACTAGCGCCAACGTGGGAAAAAGTAGAAGATGCCTGCGCTCGTCCCCGCGAGTGATTTGGCGTCGCACAGGGAGAGACGGTTCTTCCCGAAACCTTAGTTCCATTTCGGGGGGCAAGTCGGCCTGGGCTTGACCTAACCTCCCTGCCATTGTGTTAAATTTGAGTCGTAATGGACTCTGAGCAGATCATTGCCGAAATCGAGCGGCTAGAGCAAATCTTCGCCATACCGGACACGAGGCCTCTGACCCCGGGCGACCTCTCGGCTGCGAATCGAAGGCACGACGAGATGCTCGCCCACAGTCCGTGGTTTCGGCTTTGGCAACAGTATGGCGTATGTTGTCGCTAGTGACGCCTCACCGCACATCCCACCAAAGTTGGTGAAGTTTGTGGCAGCGCAGGTCAAGAAGCACAGCACTGGCGCGTAGCCGCATGTACTTTCTTATCCCGCCATAGGCAGATCAGCAGCAGCGGCCAAAAGCGCACGCACGCTTTCCTCGATCCGCTTCAGGGCTTCGCTTGCTTGCGAAACAAGTTGCTTGCCATCGGTGTCTAAACTTGCGTTCGTGTTGAGCAAGAACAAAGTGTTGGCGAGAATCGTAAGCGGATTATTGATTTCGTGCGCTAATAGATTAACGAGACGACCTTGCTCCTGCAGTGATCGGGTGCGCTCCTCAGCTTCAGCCGCAGCTTTTCGGCTGCTCAAGTCTACGATATAACAAACCCACTTTAGCGGCTCGCGCTGAAGTCTCACCCCAGCGATGAGGACAGGTACTCGGGAGCCGTCTGGCCGGACGTACTCTTTTTCGAATGGCACCGAGGCAGCGTTGGATCGCAGTTGCTCGACAGCTTTGTGACTGTGCAGAAGGTACTCGGGCGGGGTGATCTTTTGCCAATCAACAACGCCCCTCTTGAGGTCTTGGCGGGAGCAGCCGATCATGTGCAGAAACGCATCATTCGCCTCTACGATGCGGTCTTCCTCTGTTATCACGACGCCCAAGTGTTCAGAATCTTTAAGTCTTGCAACAGATTCTATGAGCGTCGAGCGGTCCTTGTCCTCCTGCGGCATTGTGCTTACGTTAACGCTGCCACCGAAACGGGGCAACTGCCCCAATATTAGGGCATTGCTATGGAGTCCGCCGTCGTCAATAATCAATCAGCAAGAAAAAGGAGCGGCCGATGGCCTACACTCCGAAAGAGTGGCTCAGCTTTCTTCAGCAGCTTCAGAACGCCCCGCCGCTGCTAGAGCGCCCCTACATCCGCGAATCATGGCAGCGCTGCCGGGAACGAGGATTGCCCCCCGCTCCCGAGCATCCCGTCCTGCGCCGTGTTGATGACGCTGAATTAAAAAAACGCTTGGAAGCCAGCAACGAACTGGTCGAGGCTGCTGCTCCGATACTCGCTGGCTTCTCGGCTTCGCTAGGAGCCTTGCAGCACGTCATCTACGCCGCTGACCGGGATGGTATTGTCCTCTGGTCAGCGGGTAACAGCACCGCCATGCTGACGTATGGTCTGACTGCGGGGTACGACTGGTCAGAAGCGACGATGGGCACGAACGGAGCCGGAACCGCATTGGCAACGAATCATCCGGTTGCTGTCATTGGGCCTGATCATTACGAACTGCCATTCCACAGCAGCACCTGTTTGGCGGCTCCGATCCATTCCCGGCAAGGTGAACTAATCGGTGCAATCGACTTCAGCACTAATGTAAGCGATGCTGACCCATCGCAACTCGCACAAGTGATCAGGCTCGCCCACCAGATTGAACGGCGGCTGGCGGGGATGCTAGCTGTGCTTGTGGTGGACGACAGCGAAGCACAGCGATATACGATGAAACGGATGCTCTCCAAGAATGGATTCACCGCGCTCGGGGCAGCAACGGCGCAAGATGCGCTCGACAAGGCTGTCATCCTCCGGCCTGATGTGATTGTTTTGGACGTCAGCCTTCCCGATGAAAATGGTTTTGAGGTATGCAAGAAACTCAAGTCTGATAAGAGAACGAAGGGCATTCCCATCGTCCAAGTTTCAGCCGTCTATACGCAGGAGGATGCAGTAGCAGCGGGATACTCGGTGGGTGCAGACGCTTATCTGGTTCATCCGGCGGAAACCCAAGACCTGCCAAAAGTCGTGTGCCGCGTTTTGGGAATGAAAGTCACGACTGCTGCCTAGCGGTTATGATTGCTGTCGCTGGCAATTCTGGTGGAGGAAAGTGAGTGCCCGGGCCGGCACCGACGTATGCCGACCAGTTCTGGCGACCCGCCGTAACGGGCAGCCGGTAAATCGCTTCCAGCTTCAGCGCAATCAGATCGGTGACCTCTCCCCAGTGTCACCTTTACTTGTGAGACAAACCCTGGCTTCGCAGTTGCATCATTTGTTGTGCCTGCGACTCCCCTGAATATCTTGAGCGAAAAAACCGGCCCGGCGCAAGGTAACAACGATGTCCGGTAAGACCAGCATCTTGGAAGACCTCATTTTCCCCCGCGCCCGAGGGTGGCGTTCTCCACCCGGATAATCTCTACCACCGCTACTTCCTGCCCTGCCTCGAGCACGCTGGCCTACGACGGATTCGCTTCCATGATCTGCGCCACACCTTCGGCAGTTTGCTCATCCAGGGTGGCGCGTCGCTCGCCTAGGTCAAGGACCAGATGGGACACAGCTCCATTCAGGTGACGGTTGACATCTACGGACACCTGCTTCCGGGAGCGAATGTGAGCTACGTGGACCGGTTGGACAACGAAACAAACTTGCAACAATCCGCAACTCCCGCGCAATAAGCAGTCTCGAAGGAGCTCGAGGTTGGGGAGGCACTCCCACCCGAAGTTGTTGAAATGTTGGGAGAAGATATTGGTGGGCGGAAGCACTCGAATTTTTGACCTACGGATTGGCCTTATTTTTCCGAAGACGACGCTGCACCCGGCGTTTGCAGGATTGCTCGCCAGTTGAGGATGGCATTCCACAGCAGGCGCTGGTCGCCGCGGTTCAGGTCGCGGTGCATGGGATTGAAATTGAAGGCCACCACGTGGCCGCGGCCCACCGGCATATCCAGAATAGCCGGGCGTCCGATCAGGCCGGCCTGCCCCCAGGCTTGGCCGCTCACCACCAGAGGAGCGCCGCCGCTGTCACCCCATTCGAGGACGATGCCGCTACGGTCTTCCGGGCCATCGAGGCAGGTAGTGCAGTAGGCCATGCGCAGCCAGCGGCGCGGGATATCGTATAGAGGAAAATTCTGGCGAAACACCCAGGTGTGGGCGGGGTAGCCGTAGGCCAGCGGGGAATCCGGGCGGACAAAAGTAACGCGCACATGGGCGCCAGGAGTGCGGGTGGCAGCGTTTTCCGAGGCGGCAGCAGAAGCGGCACCTCCACCCTGCGTGCTGCGGGGCACGCCGCCGGCCGCGCGACGCACGCCGCGCACCATTCCGCCCTCTAGCGGCAGCATGGAGCCGCTGCCCAGGGTAACCATCAGCCCGCCGCTCTCGATAAAGCGCTGCAACTGCGCCATACCTTCCCAGCCGATGCCGCCGGTGATATCGTCGGAGTCCGCCGGCGTGCCCAGGCTGGGGGTTTGGGGCGTCTTCTTATAAGCCATGGGGCCCCAGGCTTTGGGCAGGCCCTGGATCTGCTCGGCGAGTTCCAAATCCACGTGTCCGTAAAGCAGAACATCCACGCGGTCACGGAGATTGCCTGCGCGGATGTCCTCGTCGCGCAGATAGATGTAGGGAACCTTTCGCTGGTCGAGGGAGTAGCGGATCCAGCCAATTGAGTCGGTGTCGGCCCAAGGCACCCATAGGCCGATGCGCGGCGCTGGGGCAGCGTGACGAGGTACCTCCGGCGCGGCGGCGGCGCTGGTGAAATTCAGGCCGAGCTCAGAGGCCGCTGCGTTGAGCGCTTTTTGCAGCCCGGGCTGGGCAGGCAGAATCCAAGAGCCCGCGGGATATTCCGTACCGCTCAGGGCGAAAGCGCGCTCGGCGATCTCCAGGCGGAAGCCGGCCAGACGATAGCGTGCCGCGAGCAGGGCCTCTTCTCCTGTGTCCTTCATGAGAAACACAGGGCCGTTGCCCGCAACCGCGCCTGCAGGGTGCGGCGGTTCCTCGATCGGGACAAGGGAAAGCGAGCGCACGGCAGGGTCGGCGGTCGCAACGGCCTGCAGATGGTAGTGGGCGGGCAACTCCCAGGAAACATCATCGTAGGGCTCACCGCCGTCCTTGGGATAATGCTGCGGCGTGAGCAAATCCACCGCGTAGTTGCGATAGGGCTGGTCCAGGCGCACGACGTAAGTGCCAGCAGGGAAAGTGGCGTCCTTCAGGTGAATGGGCGCTTGCGCCCGGCTTACCTCGATGTGCTGGCGGATGAGCCTGCCCACCATCTGCGCCACGCGCATGGGATCGCCCTGATCGGCAGGAATCAGAAACCCATAGGGCGGCTCTTCGAGACCTTTCTGCCAGGAATCCCAGCCCTTCTTGTAGAAATTGCGCAGCATCTGCGAAGCGTGGTCAGCGCTGTAATCAAGCGCGGCCAGGGCGGCGGTTTCCTGGTAATTCAAATTGTCGCGCGCCGACCAGGTTACCTCGCGCGACTTGGGCGGCAGCGGCCGGTACCACTCCATGCTCATGTCGGAAGGATCAATGGTGCGGCGCATGGTTTCGGCCGAGCCGTTGCCCCAGGTCTCGTAGCCGCGGCCGATGCTGTTGTGGTTCATGGCCACCGAGTCGAGATAAAGATGGGCGAAAGCCTCGCCGAAATTCCAGGTAGAGACGCCGGGCATCCCCATGGCGGTCATGGTCTCCACCTCGTGGAAGCTCAGTTCCAGGAACTCGCTGTAAGTGATGGGGTCAATGTGCGGATTGTAAGGCCCGGTGCCGTTCCAGGTCATGAGCATTGGCATGCCTTCGTGCAGGTCGTGGACCACGGTGGGGTGCCACTCGTGGAACATTCGGTGGACGGCCTTGGTGGTGGCGTGGGTCTGCTGGTGAGTGTCGCGATTGATGTCTACGAAGGTGTACTTCGACCAGTAGGGCGGCGACTGGCGGGGCAGGCTGGCGAAATCGGTCTTGCCCTTCAGGTAGGCGTAGAACCAGTCCACCACCTTGTCGCGTCCGTCGGGATTGGAAATGGGGTTGATGAGCACGACCAGGCGCTGGCGAATACGGCGGATCATGGGCTGCTCGGAAACCGCCAGGCGGTAGGCCAGTTCGAGCATGGCCTCGGTGGAGCCGGTTTCGTCGGAATGCAGCGCGGCGTTGAAATAATAGATGGGCCGAGAAGTATTTATTAATTGCTCAGCGGCGGCGGGATCGGTGCGGCGCGGATTGGCGAGTGCGGAAGTGGCGGCCTTGAGACGATCCAGATCGCGAATGCCGACTTCGTCAGAGATGGCGAGCAGCAGAATTTCACGCCCTTCTTCTGTGTGTCCCAGCACGAAAACCCGCACGCGGGGAGAAGCCGCCGCCAAGGCACGGCAGTAGGCATATGTTTTGGCCGTGCCCACCAATTCGCCGGGCGCGCCCGGAATGCGGCCAAGAAAAGCCATGGGCGAAGGCACGGTGGAGGACTGCGGGAGATACGATACCCAGGGTGAAAGAAAATCCTTTTCCGTGGTGGAGGCGGCGATCGCTTGTACGGAGCCGGGTTCAGCGACATCGGGGGAACCGACGTTCTGGGCGGGCAACATCATCGCCGCACTCAGCAGGCACGACAACACCACCGCACACCGGATCATGCAACCCTCCGCCTGATAACGCCCTTGTATTGCGGGTTAATGGCGAAAGGAGTGTATCACCGGCATAAGTATAATCAGCCGCATGTGCGAGGCTGACACGCTGCGGTAACGCCGGGCGGGCTAATCCAGACTTCCACATTTGGCCGCCGGAGATTTGCGACAATTCCGAGACCGTTCAGGGCAGCCAAATATGGCACCCGCAGTTATTCATCGCGACAAAATTTGGGGCACCGCTCAACTGTTTCGGCGGGCCCAATGTGGGGGAACCCGATTCATCGTCCCGTGCTGTCAGCGAAGCCTGTAGGCGCATGTCGCAGAACCTTGCCGGGATGGGCGCCAGTCACCTTGCCATCATTCACCGCCCACACGCCTGAAACCATCACCAGGGGAATGCCCAACGGCGGCGCTTCCGGCTTGTCCACGGTGGACTGATCCATAACGGTGGCGGGATCGAAGAGCACGAGATCGGCAACGTATCCGGGAGCGACGCGGCCGCGGTCCTTCAGCCCGAGTTGCGCGGCGGGCATGGCGGTCATCTTGTGGATGGCGGCGGGAAGCGAGAGCACCTTCTGCTCACGCACGTAACGGCCGAGAATGCGCGGGAAGGCGCCGGCTCCGCGGGGATGGTGGTCGTGCAATGCGCCGTCGGTGCAGAACATGATGTTGGGGTTGGCGATGAACCAGCGCACATCGTCTTCGCTCATCGTGGTGGCGATAATACCCTCCTCGGGAGCTTTGCCGTCGGGTCCTGGCATGGTGGCCTGCACCAGGCGCCCATAGGCTTCCGCTGGGGTCACACCCAACTGCTTGCTGATGTCGTCGAGGGTTTTGCCCGCGAGAGAGGGATCGGGTTGGTAGCGCGCCAGCCGGATGTGGTCCGCCCCGCCATTCTCGGCGATTACCTTCGCCACCTTTTCCGCATTGAAGTAATCGCGGTCGAGCACGATCACGCGAATGGTGGATTGCCAGTAGGTATAGGGGTAAACGTCCGCCTTCAGGTCCACGCCCTGGGACTTCGCCTGGGCAAAGAACTCGGGCATGCGGCTGGGCGCCATATGCCACACCGGAGTGGTGGCCAGCTTGATATGCGAAATCTCGACGGGCAGGTGGGCGCGACGGCCGATCTCCAGGATTTCGTGGTAGGAGTCGAATACCTTGTTGCCCTCATCGCGCACGTGGCTGATGTAGAAGCCCCCATATTGAGCCGCGACCTTGGAGAGCTCAACCATCTCGTCAGTCGTCGCAAAGTGGCCGGCATCGTACTCCAAACCGCTGGACAAACCGAAGGCCCCAGCCTGCATTTCCTGGGCGAGCAGGCGCTTGATCCGCTCCAATTCTTCCGGACGTGAGGGCCGCAGCAGTTCCTTGCCGTGCCCCATCACCTGCTCGCGTAAGGTGCCGTGTCCGGCCATGCTGGCGAAATTGATGGAGGCGGGCTGCTTTTCCAGCTTGGCGAAGAAATCGGCCAGCGGATACTGCGATTCCCCATCCTGTCCGACGAAAACCGTGGTGATGCCCTGGCGCACAGCGTTCTCTGCATTCAGGTCGTCGAAGATGCCGGAGTCGGCGTGGCTATGCATGTCAATGAATCCGGGAGCCAGGGCCAGGCCGTGCTCGTCGAGCACCGTGTCGCCGGGCGCGGGCTTGAGGTGGCGGCCAACCGCCGCGATCTTGTCACCTACAATGCGAACGGCGCCGTAGTAGGGGTTCTTGCCGCTCCCGTCGTAGATGACGACGTTCTTCAGCAGGACATTTTCAGCATGAAGCAGTGCGCCCGCCATAGTCAGCAGGCAGAGTGCGAACAGACGCGCGGTTCTGGTCAGCAGATTCATGGTTGGAAGTCCGGGGTTACTTTGCCGCCATAGTGCCGCACCACCAGCGCGGCGACGCGGGCAATGGAATCGTGCAGGACGGGGGTTTGGCCGCGGTGGTGGCCGGTGAAGACCACGAGAACTATCGGCTGCCCATTCACCCAGAGGACGCCGGCATCGTTGGCGATAAAAGGCTGGCCATCGCCGGTCTTGTGCGCGATGCGCACGTCCTGCAGGTAACGTGGAAAGCGGTCATTCACCTGCTGCTCTTCCATGATGCTTAAAAGCAGTCTGCTGGCCGATTTTGACACCAGCTTGCCCTGGGCCGCCCATTGCAGCAGTTGGCCGATCTCACGAGTCGTGCTGTGGCCAAAGTAAATGCCGGCGTCGTAAATGGTGTGTCCGAAAGCGGTGCGCACCTGGTCTTCGGTGTATTTGCCGAACGGGAAATTGATGGTCTGGTCACCGGAAGCATTTTTGTAGGATGGATCGAGTGTGCCCAGCCAGGTGCGGTCCCAGTCGAGGTCGGAAAACCGGATGCTGGTATTTTTCAGGCCGAGGCTGTGCATATAGGCAGTAATGTTCGGCCGGCCTAACTTAGTGGCCAGCAGGTCGGTGGCCTCGTTGTCGCTGATAATGATCATCAGCGTAAGCAGGTCGTGCAGGGTGGGCTGCAGGCCGGGATCTAGCGTATAAAGCACGCCCGAGGGCAGGCGCCGGTCGGCAGGAGTGATGGGGATGCGATCGCTTAAAGAAAGCTTTCCCGCCTCAATTTCGCGCAGCACTTCACTGGCGATCGCCAGCTTAATCACGCTGAAGGTTTCGTAAACCGTGTCCGCGTCCAGCGCAATCTCGTCGCCGGTGGAAAGGTTCTTCATGTAGATGGACATGTCACCCGGAAAGCTCTGCCGAATCTGCTGCAACTGGCCGCGTAACAGGCCAAGCGATTTTGCAGCCGGCTTCTCTCCGCTGGTTTGAGCCAGCGCCTGCATGCTCAGGCAGGCCAATAACAGCACGGTAAGGAGACCACTGCGCCGCTTCACTTTGCGGGCCCTCCAGAGGGTTGTGCAGGCTGAGCAAGCTGCGCCGTCAGATCGCGAAGCAGGCTGGTGTTCTTGGCCAGCGCCTGCTCGATCCGGGTGGCCTGCTCCCGCGCCGTGGTCCAGTCGCCTTTCTCCACCGCTTCGGTCAATCCCGGCAGTTCGAGATGGGCATAGGTGTAGCGAGCGCCGTACAGCATGTGCTTGAACCAGGGGCGCCCGGGAATGCCTTGGGGGTTGAGCCAGTTTCTTTCTGCTTGCATGGCGCCCTGGTTCACGTGCTCCGCGGCTTTCGCATCGAGCTTGCCGGAGGCGAGCGTCTTCTGCGCGGCGGCATCAAGCTCCCGTCCCGCAGCCGCAAAATCGGCTATTGCGGCGCGCAGCGGCTGCAGCTCAAGCTGGCTCATATCCTTGCCTTTGACCAGTTCTTCCACAAATTGGTTCAGCGTGTCGCCATATTCACCGAAATCGAAGGGAAGCAGGTCGGCGTTGGCCAGCCGCAACGCGACCACGCCCCAGAGCTGCGACATCAGGGTGTGGTAGCGGTAGCCAGGATCGCCAAAGTGATTGATCCAGTAGAAGTCGTCGTACATGGAGTGGTAAACGCCGTAAGGGCCATCGAAGTCCAGGCCGATGACCGGCAGGCCATCAAAGTTGAGAAAAACAGTGTGGTCAGAGCCGCTGCCAATGCGCGTATCCACCAGGTTGGCATCGGTTACCGGGCCGGCTTGCTTGCGCTCCTCGCGGACGCGCTGGGCCGATTTTTTCCAGGCTTCGTAAAGCGAAACGCCGGAAGGATCCTGCAAGCTGCGGCTCACCTCGCGCAGCAGGGGCGCGAGCGAGCCCACGGCGCTGCCTTGAAAATTAGGGCCGGAGGTGGAGGAATCCACATTGATGTAAGCCACCGCCTTCTTGCGCAGCTCGTCGGCGAACTCCTCGCCCCATTCGGTGGAGCCGGTCAATCCGATTTCCTCGCCGTCCCAACTGCAGATCACCAGCGTGCGCTTGGGACGGATTCCCTGGTGCAGCAGCTGGCCCAGGGCGCGGGTAAGCTCCATCATGGAAGCGGTGCCGCTGCTGGGGTCCACGCCGCCGAAAACCCAGGCGTCGCGATGGTTGCCCATCACCACCCATTGGTCGGGGAGCTGCGAACCCCGAATGCGCGCCTCCACCACGTAGTAGGGCTTGGTGGAGTTGTCCATGTCAATCTTTAGGTGGACACGAGCCGTGTCGCCGCCGAGGTGGTAAGCAAAAGGCAAGCCCCCCTGCCAGTCGGGAGGAGCAACCGGCCCTCCGATATGCTCCAGCAGCGGCTTGGCATCGTGCCAGGAGAGCGGCAGGGCCATGATCTTGGGCAGTGAGCGCGCTTCATTCACAGGAATGCGCTTGGCGCCGGGGAGAGATGCCCAGCCGGGCGTGAGCGGATCGCCGGGCACGATAAAGTCGTAGGTGATGGCGCCGCGCTGGATGTGGCTTTCCGGCCCCCACGGCCCGTCAGGAAAAACTTTGCCCTGTTTGTAACCGTCCTCGGCGGGATCACTGTAGATGAGGATGGCGGCCGCGCCCTCGCGCTCCGCCGTCAGCGCCTTGAAACCGCGATAGCTGTAGGGATTGGAATAGCGCACCAGCACGATCTTGCCTTTCACGCTGATGCCCTGCTTGCGCAGGTAGTCGTAGTCTTCGGGATTGCCGCTGTGGGCATAAACCAGGGGCGCGGTGACCTCGCCGGAAAGCGAGAAACCTGTCCAGGCCGCGGACACGGCTTTGTTGCTGGTATCGGGATCCTGTGCATAGGGCTGCTCACGCAAGCCGGCCACGTAGTGCACCGGGCTCACCAGTTCGAGCGAGGTGCTGCGCGGAGCGGTGCTGTAAACGTCGTAGCGGCGGATGCGGACATCCTCCAGCCCCTGCTTTTTCCATTGCTCGGCGATGTAGCGCGCCAGGTAGTTATTGCGCGCGGAGCCGGCGGGATGCGGCTGAGCGGTGAAGATGCGGTGCTGCTTTCGTTCTTCAGCGGGCGAAGGAATGGCCTTGAAGTTCTTCTCCAACCCCTCTTCTTGTGCCGCCGATTTCGCCGTAAAGCCGAGCATCGGCGTCTGGGCGAAGGCGGCGGAGCAGAAAACTGACAGCGCTAAGAGTGCAACCAAGATGCGGAAATAAGATTTGGCCATGAGAGCGAGTATCCCCCGGAGCGTGAAGGCAGCAGTTTGCGGGAGAGCCGGATTATAGGCGCCGGGCGATGCTCAGTAAAACGCTTTTCTACGGCTCAGCGCCGGGCTGGTGGAGGAAGGGCTTGCGCCAGGGCGCGTTCGCGCTGCGCGTCCGCATCCATTCCCAGTTGGGCGTAGGCGTCACCGAGAAAGAGATGGGCTTCGCGTGAGTCAGGCTCGGCCTTGGCGGCCGCGCGTAGATTGGGCAGGGCCTCCCCGGCATGGCCCTGGAGCGAAAGAATGCGGCCCAGCAGCAAGTTGGCGCGATAGTGCTGCGGGTTCAGCTGCAGCGCGGTATGCAATTCCGTCAGCGCGTCCGGCACGCGGTCAATGCGCGCGTACACCGAACCCAGTGAGAAGTGCGCATCCGCCCACTTGGGCGCCTGCTTCACCGCGAATTCGAACTGCGGGGCCGCGGCTTGCCAGTCGCCGGTCTCGAACAACGCCAGGCCAAGCTCGTAGTGGCCCATTCCGGAATCAGGCCGCAGGGCCAGCGCTTTCTCCAGGGCGGGGATGGCCGGCTTGAATTGATGCAGGCGCGCGAAAGCGGTGCCCAACTGCATCTGTGCGATGGCCATGTTGGGATCGCCCGCCAGAACCTCCTGCAGCCGCGGGATGGCCTGCTGATAGCTGCCATCTTCCATTTCCATAATGGCGGCGTGCATCTGGTTGGCGATTTCGATTCTGTCCTTGGGATCGGCGGCTTTGCCGTCGGTTTTGCCAGTTGAAGGGGTTGCGGATTTGTCAGATGCGACATAGCCGAGTGCGCTGAGCTTCTGCGCCTGCTCGGCATCCACGGCAGCACTGCCGGTCTGCGCCGCGCTGGAGCGCGATCGGAACGTATCCACCTCCCTGGCCAGAGTGCCAGCCACCGCCGCTCGTTGCGGCGCCAGATTGTGGAGGGCCTTGGGATCGGCCGGCTGGTCGTACAGTTCAGGACGCGGTGCTTCGATGAAAAGGTACTTGCCCTGGCGCAGCGAACGTAAAGGACTCCAACCAAAGGCACGCTGCGGGTAATCGGTTTCCGCGTAGGCCGGGCGGTCAGAGTCTTTTGTAGTGTGCGGCGGCGCGGCAGCTTTAGCTGAGATAGCACCGGAGTGGTCGCGCATCAGCCCGAGCAACGACTCACCTTGCACTGCTTTGGGCACGGTAACTCCCGCGATCTGCAGGATGCTGGGCGCCACATCCACCAGGCCCGCGCGCGTGGTGATCCGCTCCCCATGGAAGCGCTCACCCGGCAGTTTGAACAGCAGGGGCACATGGATGGTCTCGTCATAAAGAAATATTCCGTGAGTGCGCTCCCCGTGCTCGCCAAAGGCCTCACCGTGATCAGCCATCAGGGCAATCAGGGCGCCATCGTAGAGCCCCTGGGCGCGCAACGCGGTGAGCAGCCGGCCAACCTGCGCGTCAACGTATGCGATCTCGCCGTCGTAAGGAAATGAGGCGTAGCGCTGGGCGTAGGGCGCCGGCGGATCGTAGGGATCGTGAGGATCGTAAAGGTGAACCCACAAGAAGAAGGGCCGGCGCGAGTTGCCGTGCAGCCACTCCAGGGCATGCCCAACCACCTGCCCGGCGCGGCGTTCCACGGTTTTATAGCGATCTTCGCCCGCCCGGCGCATGTGGAAGCCCGCATCGTAAACGTCAAAGCCGCGATCGAAGCCGGGTGCCAAGCCGTCCAGCGGGTCAAGAATGAGCGACCCGACAAAGGCCGCGGTGCGGTATCCACCGCGGTGAAGGAGGTCGGGGAGGTAGGGCAGATCCTCGGCCAAGGGCTTGCCGAAGTCGTTCACGTGATTGTATTGAGGATATGTGCCGGTAAGAATGCTGGCGTGCGACGCGGTGGTCAGTGGGACGTGAGCATAGGCCCGGGTAAACACCACACCCTGCCTGGCCATGGCATCGAGATGGGGCGTGAGGCCGCGCGTCGAACCAAGAAAGCCCATGCGGTCGGCGCGAGCCGTGTCCAGCGTGATGAGTACAATGTTGGGCCGGGGAGAAGGCGCGGCCAAGGCAAAACTCGCCGCCAGCAGGAGGAAAGAAGCCACGCCGACCAGCCACCGCATAGGGAAAGGTGAGTCTAACACAGCCACTGGCAGCCTTCTTGCGGAACGAGAGCCGGGCCGCACCTCTTCTTCTCTCCCTCCTCGGGCGCTTTCGTCCCGGTTATCTCCGCCATCGCGAAAAAAACGGTGAGTGATCTTTCCTGGCGCGGATGCGGCGATAGAGCTCAACAATTGTTCGGGGTGATGCTCCTTCAAATGGGAAAATGTCCGAAAAATATCGTACAAGTGATTGACACTTGCGCGAATATAGCTAAACTTTCAGCCCAGCTTTAGCTTGGTGGCTAAATCCATTTACTAGCTGGATTCAAATTCAATAATGTCCCTCCCAGGAGGCGGCTATGCGTACGCAGGATTGCGTGGCGCGGTTGGTTCTGATTTCCCTTTTGATCGTCCTCATTTCCTCTCCACTTCTGGCGCAAAAGATCACCGGCGACATTTCCGGCGACGTTGCGGACGCGAGCGGCGCGGTAATTCCTAGTGCGACCGTGACTGCGAGAAACCTGGGAACTGATCTGGTCCGAACCGCCACCACGACCAGCAGCGGTTCTTACCGCATCCCCGATTTGCCGGTGGGCAACTACTCGGTCAGTGTCGAGGCCAGCGGTTTCAAGACCATGAAGCGGCCGGTGGCGGTGGCGGCTAACGCCGTTCTGCACGCCGACTTCAAGATGCAGGTTGGCCAAGCGCAAGAGACGATTACGGTAGAAGGCGTGGCGCCGCTGGTGGACCTTTCCAGCAACAACAACAACTACGTTGACCAGGAAAAAATTGCAAGTGTTCCCCTGAACGGCCGCGACTTCAACTCGCTGCTGGCTATCACACCCGGCGTGCAGCGCGCTCCTGGCGGGGGATTTCTCGCCATCAGCATCAACGGCGCTCGCACTACCTCCAACAACTATTTCATTGACGGCCTCTATAACAATGACCGCTACTACGGCGACTCGGCGGTGAACCAGACCGGCGTCGTAGGCATTCCGGCCACCATCTTCCCGCCGGAAGCGATTGAGGAACTCGCAGTGCAGGAGACGCCCTCGGCAGAATTTGGCGTGAAAGGCGGAGCGCCCATCATGCTGAGCATGAAGAGCGGCACCAATGACTGGCACGGCTCCGCCACCTGGGTTCGGCACACCAATTTTGCCGATGCTGCCAACTATTTCTCCAAGCACAATACCGACAACTGCGCCGCCCCGGGCGAGTGCCAATCCACGCCTCTGCACAACAATCAGTTTGGCGGGACCATCGGCGGACCCATCATCAAGGACAAGGCCTTCTTCTTCCTGTATTACGAAGGCCAGCGCTACACCTCACTGGCGGTGAGCAGCCGCATTGTGCCCAGTCCGGCCGACATCCAGGGAGCTCTGGCAGACATCGGGGCACATGGGCTGGCGGTCAACCCGGTGGGACAGAAGCTGCTCAGCTACTTCCCGACTTCGCCCACCGAAAAATTTGTGGCGCAAACGCCCACCACGGCCAGCGCGAACGGGTTCGGCACGAAGTTTGATTACCGGCTCAGTCCCAAGCACAGCTTCACGGCGCGTTACATTCTCGGCGATAGCCTACAAAGCGCTCCGCCTTATGCGGGGTTGCCGGCCGGGGGTTCCAAGCCTTCTTTGTTTAACTCGGTGGCCCCATCCCGGGCGCAAATGGCGGGCGTGAGCTGGACCTGGACGGTGAGCAACAATAAGATCCTGGAAAGCCGCCTAGGATTCACGCGCTTCGCTCAGATCATTGATGTGAACAACAAAATTGATCCCAAAAGCTTGGGCCTGGACACCGGGCCACTTGATCCGGCGGACTTCGGTGTGCCTTACGTTTACATGACGCCACTCGGGTACGGCGGCTACGTCGGCGGCGTGCAGGGGTATCCCATCACCACCCGGCCCGACCAGACCTGGGATTGGTCAGAGCACTTCTCCTGGGTGAAGGGCAACCACACAATCAAATTCGGCGGCAACTTCCAGCGCGCTTACACCAACAGCTTGCGCAACCGCGCCCGCACCGGATTGACGTTCGGCTACTTTCTAGGCTACGCCGGCTCGATTTCCGGGAACCCCATCCAGGACACGGTGGAGCAGTTGCTACTGGGCAAGGCCGACAATGCCAACCGCAACTTTGGCGATACCCACCGCCATATCTACCAGAATTCCGTCGGCTTCTATAGCCAGGATGACTGGAAAGTTAAACCGCGCTTGACGCTCACCTATGGGTTGCGCTGGGACATTAACGGCACCCTCAGCGAAACCAACAATCTGGGCGCGAACTTCTTCCCCGATCGCGGCGTCGTGCTGCTGGGAAAAGGGATTGACCGGCTACATAACCTCGACCTGCATGACTTCGGTCCGCGGGCAGGATTCGCCTGGGATATTCTCGGCAACGGTAAGACCGCGTTGCGCGGCGGCTATTCGCTGACCTACGATATTCCCAACTTTGCAGCTTTCGCAGCGCCGTACACGTTTGCGCACGCGCGCGCCGGATCGTTCTCCGAGCCCTTCATGGGGCAGTTCTCCTCTACATCGGTTTCCGTTGATGGCAACGTGGGCCTGGGCAATACGACGGTTTTGCCCAACGATCCCGCCGCCACCTGTGTGAACCCGGCCACCGGCGTTGGCGACTATATTTGCCTCGGCAATGGTCCGCTGTTCGGCAGCAATCCCTCGGGGACGCCGCCCTACAATGCCTTCTCCATCGTCAACGATTTTAAGACTCCGCGGCTGCACAACTTCAATCTGAGCTTGCAGCAGGAGATCTCGTCCAACAACGTGCTGACCATCGGCTATTCCGGACAGCGTGGGCGCGACCTGGTGATCTATAGGGATCTGAACGCCAGCCCCATCGGCAGCGCCGGCAACTTTGCCGACCGGCCGTTCAGCACTACGTTTCCTGACCTCGAGCACATTATCCAGGCGACCAATGCCGCCAAGTCGCAATACGATTCGCTGCAGATGTCCTTCAACCAGCGCAACTGGCACGGCGTTGACACCCAGTACAACTTCACCTGGAGCAAGTGCTACGACATGAACTCGGTGAACCGCGGCGGCGCCGGCGATTACCCGCAGATGAACAACCCCTTCAATCCCAAGAATTCGTGGGGTCTCTGCGACCATGACGTGCGCTTGAACTTTAACGTGGCTGGCGTTTACGCCATTCCCGGCATCCCGCATCTCGGACAGCGGTTGGGCAGGGGCTGGGAGCTCAGCACCATCTATACCGCTATCAGCGGCCGGCCGTTTACCGCGCTGCTGGGCGGGGGGTCGGATCCCTCGGGCCAGGGATTGACCGGCAGTTCCATCCGCGCGGCCTGGGATGGCACGCCGGTTCACTACAACTATGGCAATCCCGACAATTATGTGGTGGAAACCTTCACCGCTCCGGGGCAACCGGATCCCTGCGGCAATGTCTCCGCTGATGGCGGGTTGGCGCTCTCACCCTTCTACTTTCCTTGCCCTGGAACGGTAGGAAACTCCCGGCGCAACCAATTATTGGGTCCCGGCCTGAGCCAGTGGGATATGACCGTGCTGAAAAACACCAAGGTGAGCGAGCGCCTCACCTTCCAGTTCCGTTGGGAGGTTTACAACATCCTGAACCGGGCGAACTTCTACTACTTCCCGAATAACACGCTAGGCGGAGGCTTCGGGCAGCTGACGAAGACCTCCGACGTTGCCGTGGGCAATCCGGTGATTGCCCAGGGCGGACCGCGGAATATGAACTTTGCAGTGAAGTTCATGTTCTGAGGCAAGCGAAGACCGTACAAGGGCTGCCGCCGGCAGCCCTTATTTTTTGCCCCTGATTCATATTTGAACGAGACATTGAGCGGTGCAGAACGTTCTTGAATTGCGGCATCGGCTGAGCGAACACTTGCGCTGCATGGCATTAGGAAATGTGACCCCCACCGTCTTTAGTTTCACGGTGCCGCAACAATGAGGTGGTGACATGCCGTTCACTGCGAATGTGGCTGCAGGTGCTGTGCGCGATCGGCTACCCACTGGGGAAATACCGGCGCGCCCTGCGGCGGCTTCCCTTGGGTAATCGCCCAATGGTCCAACCATCCCGTGCCTTCTTCCCCCACGTAGGTGTCGGGCATGCCATACGCCGGGTCGTTGAGAGCGTCCTTCAGGGTAATGAACCGGTACCCACGCTTGCGCAGCACGTCGAGAAGCTCGCCAATGTGGTCGGCCTCCAGTTGATTGCCGTGCAGCAACAGAATCTGCATCACTTCGGAACCTGTGGTTTTGATCGAAAGCTGCTCGCAATACGCGAATACAGCATCGCTATAGGACAGATAGCTGCTGACCAGCTTCTGTTGCAGCGCCATGTCGCCCCGCTTCTTCGCATCATCATAGACGGGCGCGTACATCCAATCCCACGCATCCAGTGTCACCGGGGCGACGGTGTATCCACGCGCGCTCAGAAACGCCTCTGCTTCGCGCCTAGTTTGCAGGTCCTTCCCGGTGTCCAGGTACGGGTGCCGCAGATACCGCAACTTCATGTGGTGTTCAGCCAGCAGCTGATTCAGAATGGGTTCGCCCTGGATGACGTCATCTTCCCAGGCCTTTATTCCCACCCGGTTCAGCGAGGCGTGGCTGTAGGTGTGATTGCCGAGTTCGAAGCCGTTGTCGAGCCAGATCTGCAGCGCTCTGATGCGCTCATCTACTTCTCCCCACTTGAACAGCTTGCTGGCATTGACGAAACCAACCGCCGGCACTCTCCGTTCGCGCAAGGTGCCAACCAGTTTGGATGTCATTTCGTCGATCGCGGCTCCGGACATCCGGTCGGCCGCGCCCGCCGGCAGATCATCTACTGTGATCGCCACCTGCCGGTCCGGAGGGCCTGCCGCCCACGAGCTTGCCGCCGACACCACCAGCAACGCGATGGCCAGCAATGCAATGAGTTTCATTCTCTAGTTCCAGCCGGAGCAGCTTATCACAGGGCTACTTCACGTGAGCCGACTCGGCGGCTGGCAGAAAAAATGTGCCGGCACTTTTCGAAGGCCCGAATAATGTCACTCATCCTGTGCCGTCATCACGAGGGAATGGCCATGATGATGCTGCGCTCGAACAGGCTGTCGGCAACGCTCGGACGAGACAAAGAATACCGAGCGGACATTGCCGCCCACTCCCGGCGGTACTCGCAGGAATACGCTCGCGAGCAATGCAGTGCGCAACAAATCGCATGATTGTTTGCTCAGTACTGTACGAATCCCGTGGCGTAGCGGAAGGCTTCGACGTAGTGCCCGTCCTTGCGTGGCTGTTCGTGCCGCATCTCGTCCTTGGCTTTAGTCAAATCGGTAGGACTCCAATCCGGACGGTACTTGTTGACTGCCGGCTCAAACTGGCTCACCTGCTTGGAGGCAGCATCAAATTTCAGCTCAGCCACGCGATCAATGTTGACGAAATAGTTGGCTTCCTGCGGTGAAGGGTAGAAGAAATAAATTTCTGGAACTTTGTAGGGTTGTAGGCCTTGCTGCAGTTTCTGGTTGGGGAAGTAGAGCCAGAATTCGGCGGCGCGCACCGCGTCAATCGTATTGAAAGCGGCCATCCGATGGTCGGTCTTGTGCCACCGTTCGTACCACTCTCCCGGATCAACGCTGAGCAGGACGTCCGGCCGCACCCGTCGGATGATGGCAGTAGCTTCCTCCACCAACTTAGGCTGTGGTGCGTACTCCAGCATGCCGTCGTCGTACCCCATCCAGGAGATATTCTCTTTGGCTGTGCCCAACTGTCCTTCGGAGGCTTCCTCTTCCGCCTTTCGGATGCCCGCCAGGCGCTGTGAACTCATGTCCGGATCGTACGAGCCTTTGTCATCGTTGGTATAAACGACGATGTAAACCCTATTGTGGTTGCGATTGAGTAAAGCAATCGTGCCACCGGCTCCGAAGACATCATCGTCCGGATGTGGGGTAAACACGAGGATGGTTTTGTCGTGCAGGTCCTCCAAACCAGGATGCTGAGCTAATGCACAAAACGACAGCGAGACGACGGCAGCGAAGGTTAAGATGATGCGCATCGCAGGTCCTCTTGGAACAATTTCCCTAGACATACTTAAGCAGTCTTGTTGGCTGCCTTAGCGGCCACGCCCAGCTCCCTAGCACACCGCTGGACTTTCTTCACCGCGGCCACGATCTCGTGCATGTCTTCTTCGTCGCCCAGCAGCGCCGGCTGCGGGATCCACACCGTCTCCCAGGCCGCGCGGTGGGTCTGGGGGAAACTGCGCCCGAGGAAGGCGTGCTCTTCT
>JAICWP010000028.1 GCA_025934735.1 Terriglobales bacterium
CGGCCCCTTGCCCCACACCCCCATCCCCGCTACGCCGTCAGCGTTGCGGGGCGAACAAAACGCGGAGAAAGTCTCATTATCCGTGGACTAAAGATGGGGGGCAGGTCAGTCAATTGCGCCAGATAAGGAACTTTCCCTCCCCCTCTCCCGTACCTCCCGCTACAATCCCGCCTCAAGGAGCGCATATGACCACGCTCAGCCGTAACGCCAGAGTCGCCGGGCTCCTCTACCTCACGCTGATGACCGCGCCCTTGCGCCTCATCTACATTCCCAGCAAGCTGTTTGTGACCGGCAATGCGGCCGCTACGGCCAGCAACATCGCCGCCCACCAGACGCTCTTCCGCTTGGGCATCCTCAGCGATCTGTTCACCGCGGTCATGGCCATCTTCCTCACCCTGGCGCTCTACCGCCTGTTCAAGGGCGTGGACCAGTTCCTGGCCACGATGATCGTGGTCCTCGGCGCCCTGATGGTCACCCCCATCTACTTCCTCAACACCATCAACGACGCTGCCGCGCTGCTGCTGGCGCGCGGCACCGACTTCCTCTCTGTCTTCGACAAGCCGCAGCGCGAAGCCCTGGCCATGCTCTTCCTCCGCCTGCATGGCCACGGAATAGTGGTGAACGAGGTCTTTTGGGGACTGTGGCTGCTGCCCTTTGGCCTGCTGGTGTACAAATCGCGCTTCTTGCCCCGGTTCCTGGGTGTTTGGCTGGTGCTCAACTGCTTCGCCTACCTGGCGCAAAGCGTTACCGGCATCTTGTGGCCGCAATACGAGGCCACCGTCTCCAACTACTCCTTTCCTGTCATGTTCGGAGAGTTGGCCATCATGCTGTGGCTCATCATCATGGGCGCCAGGGAGCGGCAGCCCGTGGCCGCTGCAGCTGCGTGAAAATTTTTTTAGGAAGCAAGTGCCCGGAATACCGCTTCAATTCGCTATCATGAAATTGGAACATTGGGGAACCTGGGCCTTAGCTGCCGACTCCGCCGGCAAAATCCTGGTTCTAAAGATCTTGCGGGTAAATTCTTTGTCTTGAAGATTTTGGCGGTGCCTGCCGCGGCTAACCCGCTGAAATCAAAGATTCGCCTTCATCAGCCGGGGGGCGGGGGTGCTTGTGACGGTGTGTCTGGTGGTCAGACCACTCCTCAATCGCCGTCACTTTCAACAGCTTGCGCCGATGGTTCTCTTTTTCCTCCGGCTTACTCGCCGCCTCGGGCGCTGTGTGGTAGGCTTTGCGGACGGGCTGAGCCTGCCTTATGGATGAGTCCCTGGTAGTTGAGAAATTTCACGGGTCCCTGGGAACGCAGCGGGTTTACCGCCTCAGCGGGCCGCTCACCTTTGAAACCCTGCCGCCGCTGCAGAACGCCTTGCGAGTGGAAACCGCCAACAGCCTTTTCCTCGACCTCACCGACGTGCCCTACATAGACTCCGCCGGCTTGGGCTCGCTGGTCTCCGCTTGCGTTTCCTGCAACAAAACTGGGCGCCAGTTCGTGCTCAGCGGCGTGCAGCCCCGCGTGGAACGCGTCTTCCACATTACCGGCGTGGAGCGCCTGTTCGTGATGTTCGATAACATTCAGGACGCCCTGGACGCTCTCACCCGCCCGGCAGACGCGTAGGAGTATTTGTCAGCCGCCAGGTTGTCAATGATGCGGAAACGCGAGTGGCACTGCTTTCGAAACTTTGAAACCTGGGAAACCTTGAAATCTGGCTCCTCTGCGCCCTCTGCGTTAATCTTTCGCTGCTACGGAATCGTGCGAGGCCACGCACTTCCACTTCCCACCCCGCTTCACGTAGGTGTCGGTGAACCGGCCGGAGGTCATGGTGTGCTTGCCATTTGACTCGCGCCTTTCCGTATAGCTGCCCATGATGACCGCGGCATCGCCATAGCTCTGGGTTTTCATGTCGGCCAGGTCCACCGCCTTAAGCGTGGGATCGCCTTTGCCAATCCCGTCCAGCACTTCTTTGCGCGCGGTCACGCTGCCGTCGGGGTTGGTTTGCACCATGGTGTCATCCAAATAAGGCGCAATCATCGCGGGATCGGCTTTAACCTCGGCCTCCGCCCATTTGTGCTCAATCTGCTCGAGTTGCGTGCCTACGTCGCCCTGGACGGGCGTGCTCGTCTCTGGCGCATTCTTCTTGTGCTGCGTCGCGCTTGCCCCCGCGGCAATGCCCAGCGCTAGGACCATCACAATGATTGGTTTCATGGCTGTCTCCTTAGCTTGCAGAGACAATATATCGTATGAAGTAGCTGGTGGTTAATGGTGGGGAGGCACAATCAGCCGCTACCCACGATCAGCCACCAACTACCCCTTTGCGTTATCCTGAACCAATTCCATCTCGCGGAGGAGACGCACTCATGGCCAAAACGAAGCCCATTCCCGACGGATACCACAGCATCACGCCCTACCTGGTGGTCAAAGGCGCGGCCAAGGCGATTGACTACTACAAGAAGGCTTTCGGCGCGACGGAAATCATGCGCATGGCCGCGCCCGACGGCACTGTCGGCCATGCCGAACTCAAAATTGGAGACTCCATTTTCATGATGGGCGATGAGGTGCCTCAGATGGGCTATCGTGCCCCGCAAGGCAGCACGCCCGTCGGCCTCATGCTCTACGTGGAGGACGTGGACCGCATCTTCAAGCAGGCAATTGCCGCTGGCGGACGCGTGGACAAAGAAGTGACGGACCAGTTCTACGGCGACCGCAATGGCACGCTGTACGATCCTTTCGGCCACATGTGGACCGTCGCCACCCATATGGAAGACGTTTCGCCAGATGAAATGAAGCGGCGCATGGCCAAGTACATGGCCGAGCAGAAGGCATAGTGCCGAGTATCAGAGGGTTTTGGAGAAAGGGAGCGGCCGTCAGCCCGAAGGCCAACGGCTTTTCGCCATCGGCCTTCGGCCGTTCACCGTGTTCTTATGACTTGTCCTTGGCCTGCACCTTGGCGCCCCGCACCGCGGCCAGGAACCCTTCAGCGGAACACGGCGCTTTCACCTTGCCCGACAGCACCGATTCCGCCGTGACCGCGCGCCCGTAATAAACCCGGTTAGAATCCTGGTCAGGCTGAACATAGGACCCGCCCACGGTCACGCCGGCAAAAGCCCCCTTGGCGCGCGAGTAGGTCAGGATTTGCGTGTTGACCTTCCAGTCCGTGCCGGCCGAAGCGTGCCGTCCGATCGGTCCGGCGGCCGCCGAAGCTTCGGCCCCCAGTTGGAACTTTGCGTCCAGCAGATGCCGTGCCCCCTGCTCGGTCATGAACATCATGACCAGGTCAATGCCCTCGACGCCAATTTGCGCTCCCCAGTCGCCGCCGGTAATAGTGAAGAATGCGGGCGCGCTCCACCCGCCGCCAGGGACGCGGCACGTCGCCACACCACGGCCGCGGCGAGCTCCCACAATGAACCCGCCCTTCAGCATGTGCGGCACTACAGCCACGCATTTGGCGCCGGACATCACCTCTTCCGGGATGCCCTTTTCCGGCGCGTTCATGATGCTGTTCAGCACCGTGGTGGCGCTTTCGAGGCGCAGTTCTGTGTCTGTCTTGTTCTGCTCGCCCCAGGAAAGCGCGGCCAGCCCGGCCACCCCCAGCAGGGCAATGCCGAGCGCAAATTTACGAAATGACGGGTTCATAGACTCAATCTCCGAGCGAAGCCAGCAGCTTGACCCCTGGTAGCCGGCCAATGGCCGGTGAGTAGGGCTGTCAGCTATGCGCAGTCGCTGCTTCATTAGAGGGGCAACAGGCAAGTGGGGTTCGCCCCGCACGCACAGAAACCAGTGCTGTCCAGCCAAAGAATTGGCATAATGCGGAACATGGAGCCGGGAGAGAAGAAACAGGCTACCAACAGCAACTCCGGCCGTGTCCGGCAGCAGGGCACACCTGCAACCAACGGCGGAGTAGAAGCCATGCGGGTCTGCCCGAATTGCTCGGCTGAGTTGCAGGAGGTGCGCTGCAAGCTGAGTTGCCCCCGCTGCGGCTTTTTCCTGAGCTGCTCGGACTTCTACTAGGGATAGCTGGCCTGTTGCCGCAGGCGCGCATCCTGCATCTTAGAAATGTCGGTCTTTGGCCAACACTGGCGGGAGCGGCGGAGACAGGTTTTTATCGTTTCCCTGTCCTGGGCGCGGCCGAAGCACAACGATGTCAGGCTGCCCACGCCCCTCCGCCGGTTTTTATTCTTCGGAGTAGCGACACCTCGCACAAATCTTTACCGACGGCGCTGCTCTTTACCGACGGCGCTGCGGAGGTCATCTGCGTGCGGGTTCAGCGGCGGGATGGGCTGCTTTCTGCACCGCCAGAATTTCCTGCAGCACACCGCGCAGCCGCTTCAATTCCAGCGCGTTGGCCCCGTCGGACTTTGCCTGAGCTGGATGGTCATGCACTTCCAGGAACAGGCCATCCACCCCCGCGGCCACCGCAGCCCGGGCCAGCAGAGGAATGAATTCGGGCTGGCCGCCGCTGACCGCGCCATCGCCGTTGCTGGCGGCGGATGGCAACTGCACTGAATGGGTGGCGTCGAACACTACCGGTGCGAACTCGCGCATGATGGCCAGCGACCGCATGTCCACGACCAGGTTGTTGTAGCCGAAAGATGTCCCGCGCTCGGTGACAAACACCTGCTCATTGCCGGCGGCGCGGCATTTCTCCACCGCGTGCCGCATGTCCCAGGGCGAAACGAATTGCCCCTTCTTGATGTTCACCGCGCGCCCGCTGCGGGCGGCCGCCACCAGCAGGTCGGTTTGGCGGCAGAGAAACGCGGGAATCTGGATGACGTCGGCGATTTCCGCTACCCGCTGCACGTCCACCGCTTCGTGCACGTCGGTCAGCACCGGCACGTGCACCGTACGCGCAATTTTGTTCAGGATGCGCAGCCCCTCGTCCAGCCCGGGCCCGCGATAGCTCTTGAGCGAGGTGCGGTTGGCCTTGTCATAGGAGGCTTTAAATATCAAAGGAAGCCGCAAGGCGCGAGCCACTCCGCCAACCGATTCCGCCATCTTGATGGCGTGCTCTTCGCTCTCAATGACGCACGGCCCGGCGATGAGAAACAATTCACCCCCGCCGATCTGCACATCGCCGACTTTAAAGGTAGTTGTCAGTTGTCAAATCCCAGTTGGAGTTTAGAACCTTTCTACCGCCGAGACGCAGAGAAGGCAGAGAAGGGCAAAATTCATTTTATTCGCGATGGAAATCCTCGGCATGAATGGAAAAGACTTTCAAGCATTATTCCTAAGTCTCGGCGCACTCGGCGTTTCGGCGGGGAATGATTCTATCGCCGGCCCACCTTCTCCGGCCGCAGGAACAGCTCCACTTCCGCCCGCTCCTTCTGCTCCCGCCGCTGCAATCCATGCTGGTAGGCCGCTCCCACGAATTCCTTAAACAGCGGATGCGGCTCCAGAGGCTTGGATTTGAACTCGGGGTGGAACTGGCACCCCAGGAAGTAGGGATGCCCGGGTATCTCCACGATTTCGACATAGGTGCCGTCCGGGGTTGATCCGGAAATGCGCAGCCCGGCGGCGGTCAGCGGCCCTTCGTACTCGCGGTTGAACTCATAGCGGTGGCGATGGCGTTCGCTGATTTCCAGTTGTCCGTAAACCTTGTGCGCCAGCGTGCCGGGTTCGAGTTTGCACGGCCAAGCTCCCAGGCGCATGGTGCCGCCCAGTTCCTCCACGCCCCGCAACTCGCGCAGCTTGTAAATGACGCGGTGCGGCGTCGCGGGATCGAATTCGCTGGAGTTCGCGTCTTCCAGCCCACACACGTTGCGCGCGTACTCGATGCACGCCGTCTGCATGCCAAGGCAGATGCCGAAATACGGCACCTTCTTCTCCCGGGCATAGCGGATGCCGTTCAGCATTCCGGCAATGCCGCGCTTGCCGAAGCCGCCCGGCACCAGGAGTCCGTCATAGTCCTCTAACTGTGCCTCGTAGCTGCGGTCGTCCTTGTCCCTGGTTTCCAGCCCCTCGGCCTCAATCCAGTTCACGTTCAGCTTCAGGTTGTGGGCCAGCGCCCCGTGTACCAGCGCTTCCTTCAGCGACTTGTAGGAATCCTCATACTCCACGTACTTGCCCACAATGCCGATGGTGACCTCATCCTTGGGGTTATAGACGCGGTGCACCAGCTCTTCCCAGGGGCGCAGGTCGCGCTCGCGGGCGTCAATGTGCAGATATCTCAGGACGAGCGTGTCCACTTCCTCACGCGCGAACACCAGCGGCACTTCGTAGATGGAGGCCACGTCCTTGGCCGTGATCACCGCCTCCTCTTCCACGTTGCAGAACAGCGCGATCTTGGATTTGATTTCTTTGCTCAGGAAACGGTCGGTGCGGCAGAGCAGGATGTCGGGCTGGATTCCCACGCTCAGCAGCTCTTTCACCGAGTGCTGCGTGGGCTTGGTCTTGAGCTCGCCGGCAGCGGCGATGAACGGCACCAGCGTGGTGTGCACGAACAGCGTGTTCTCGCGGCCAATTTCCTGGCGCATCTGGCGGATGGCTTCAATAAACGGCAGCGACTCAATGTCGCCTACCGTGCCACCGATCTCGATAATCGCAACGTCCACCTCCTGCGAGATCTTCTTCATCGCGGCCTTGATCTCGTTGGTGACGTGGGGAATCACCTGCACCGTCTTGCCCAGGTAGTCGCCGCGCCGCTCCTTGGCGATGATCTGCTCGTAAATGCGGCCGGTCGTCCAGTTGTTTTCGCGAGTGAGGCGGGCGTGGGTGAAGCGCTCGTAGTGGCCCAGGTCAAGGTCGGTTTCGGCGCCGTCGTCGGTGACAAAGACTTCGCCGTGCTGGAAGGGCGACATGGTTCCCGGATCCACGTTCAGATACGGATCCATCTTCTGCATGTTAACTTTGAGCCCGCGGCTTTCCAGCAGGCAACCGATGGAGGCCGCCGCCAAGCCCTTGCCCAAGGAAGACACTACCCCGCCGGTCACGAAGATATACTTTGCCGACATCGTCGCCTCGCTCTGAGTTGTAGTAGGGATTGCGTGCAGGCTGGGTGCACAATCAATTATGGCAGAATTTCCAGCCGGGAACTAGCCCCAAAAGAGGACGAAAAAATGGCTCCCCTACCCGAGCAGGCGCGACGTTGAAATTTGGATGGAGCGGGGCCTCGGCCCTGCGCGCTGAAAGCCTTCGCACCCGTATGGCGCAGGACCTACTCCATACGCTGCCCAAAGGGGGCATTACTCTCGTGACTTGGGCAAGTGACTGATTTTCCTTACTATAATGGTGAAATAGCGCAGGTCCCCGTGTGCCCGCAGGACAGGCGCAAGCGCATCTATGTCTTATCTGGCCAGCTTACGAACCAAGCTCCCGGCGACCATGAACCCGGGCAGGGCCTTGATCTGCGTTCTCGCTATATTGCTGCTGGCGGGGCTAGGCTGGTGGCTCTGGCCGCTGGGTAGCGGTTCTGGGGCTACCCAGGCCCGCGTCCAGCCCTCTGCGCTGCGGCCCGTGGCACAACGCGTTGCCACTGGCCCGCCCACCCCCAAGCTGAAGATCACCGATGTGCGGCAAACCGGCCAAATCGTGGAAATCAAAGGCACCGCCGAGTGCGATGCGGCGGTGATGATCAATGGCGAGCACGTGCCGCTGATTTTCGAAAACTGTGGCTTCAAGCACTTCCTGGTCCTGCCGGAAGGCCCCTCTACTGTCGCCGTTACCGCGCAGGGACCCGCCGGCGGCGTCAATACTCAACTGCTCAGGGTGACCGTGGAGTAAAGGTCCAAAAGCATTTTTCACCGCCGAGAAGCCGAGTTCACCAAGAACTCCTGAAAAATCTGGCTGAGAAGTTCGAAGGTGATCTCTGCACTTGCCCGTTGTTCCTCCAATCCTATAGAGTGCTGCGCACTTATTTGGCGTTCAGGAATCGAGGCAGCAAGGGCCATGACTGGGCAGCAGCAGGCAATCTGCGATTTGCGCCGATTAGCGGCGCGCGTCCGTCTGAATGCCACGCGCATGGTCGCCATCCAGGGCTTCGGCTATCTCGGGCAGGCCTTGTCCTCCGCGGAAATATTTGCCGTCCTGTTCGGCAGCGGTTTGCTTCGACCCCGCCGTGACCGGTTCGTCCTGGCGCCCGGCCACTACGTCATTGGCCTCTATGCCGTCGCCGCCGAGGTAGGGCTGCTCGACCCCAGGGAACTTGAGTCCTATGGCAAAGATAGCGCGCTGCTGGAGGCCATCGGCACGGAACGCACGCCGCTGGTGGACCTGGTGTGCGGCTCGCTGGGCCAGGGGCTCTCTGGCGCGATCGGTTTCGCGCTGGCTACTCACCTCGCGGGCGAGGACCGCGACACCTACGCCTTCGTCAGCGATGGCGAAATGCAGGAAGGGCAAACCTGGGAGGCTGCCATGTTCGCCGCCCACAACCGCCGCCGCATGGGCCGCCTTGTGGTAGTCGTGGACGTTAACAATTCTCAGGTGGATGGCCCGGTCACATCTGTGATTGCCATCGAGCCGTTGGCGCAGAAGTGGCGCTCCTTCGGATGGCGGGTGCTGGAGGTGGATGGCCACGACGTGGACGCGCTCTCCAGTGCTTTGGCCAGCCGCTCTGCCGACGCTGAGCCGCTGGTAATTCTGGCTCGAACGGAAATCTTCGGCCGCATGCGCTCCCTTCCGTCCAGCGCAGATGGCCACTTCATCAAGCTCGACGCCACTCTGGAGCGCGCCCTGATCGCCGAATTGGAGGCTGCGCTTGCGTAACCCGCCTTACGAAATCACGCTCAAGCCTTATGGCCAGGCGCTGCTGGAGCTGGCGCGGCAAAGGCCGGAAATCATCTGCCTGGGCGCCGACCTGACCCGCCAGACCGAGACCGACATATTTCGCGACGCCCTGCCCGAGCGCTTCATTAATGTGGGCATGGCCGAAGCCAACATGATGGGCATTGCCGGCGGCTTGGCGCGCGCCGGACACGTGGTGTTCGTCAACACTTTCGGCGTGTTCTGCACCCGCCGCTGCTTTGACCAGGTCGCCATGGCGGTGGCGTATCCCGCGCTGAATGTAAAAATCGTCGGTTTCATGCCCGGCCTGTCCAGCCCGGGAGGCCCCAGCCACCAGGCTATTGAGGATGTGGCCCTCATGCGTGCTCTGCCCAACATGGCGGTGGTGGAGCCCGCGGATGCGCTCGAGGTCCGGCAGGCAGTGGCCGCCATTGCCGATCGCCCTGGTCCCGTGTACATGCGGCTCAAGCGCGGCGAGACCCCCATCATCTTCGACGACGGTCACCGCCTTGATCTGGATAAGGCCCAAGTGTTGGCGGGCAGCGGGCGCAGCGACGTGTGTATTATCGCGGCCGGGATGATGATTCCGGCGGCGCTGGCCGCGGCGCGCGTGTTGGAGAACAACCAGGTCGGTGTCACGGTCCTCAATGTTCCGGTCATTAAGCCGCTTGATGCGGTCACTATCGTGGCGGCGGCCCGGTACAGCCGTATCGTAATCACCGCTGAAAACCACAGCATTATAGGTGGGCTGGGCTCGGCCGTGGCCGAAGCCTTGGCCGAAGCTGGGCTGGGTGTCCCCTTGCGACGGCTCGGCATCGGCGACGTTTTTGCCGAATCTGGCAGCCGCGAATTTCTCTTCCAGCGCTACGGCCTGGGAACTCAGAACATTCTTGATGTGGCCTGGCGCGGGCTGGGGCTGGATCGGCCGGTGCCCTCCGCTCCGATAATCGAAAGCTCGCCCGGCGCTTATGCGCCGGTGTGAACGGGTCGAGGGCGACCGAAAATTGCAAGGAAGGAAACAGACCATGGCTTTCATTCAAACTCCCGAATTTGAAGAATACAAAGAGCGTTTCAAGGAGCACTACAAATTGCAGCGCCGGGATGATGGCGTCATCCTGGTGCAGGCCCATACCCGTGGCGGCCCCATCCAGCTGAGCGTGGAGAACCACCGCTCGCTGGGGCAGCTGCTGAAGACCATCGGCGCCGATCCCCAGAACGAAATCATGATTCTGACCGGCTCCGGCGAGGAATTCATGATGGATTCCGACAGCGACGGCTTCAAACTGGAGCAAGAAGACCTGGCGTATTGGGCGTATGAATACGCTTATAAGGATGGCCGAATCAACGTCAGCGCACTCATCAACGACCTGGAGATTCCTACCATTGGCGTTTTCAACGGCCCCGGATTTCACAGTGAAATTTGTCTGATGTGCGACCTCACCATCTGCAGCGAGGACGCCATCATCTACGACCTCCACTACGACATCGGGTCCGTGCCCGGTGACGGCATCCACTGCTGCTTCCAGGAACTGTTGGGGGTGAAGCGGGCCGCCTACGCGCTGCTGACCGGCGAAGCGATTGACGCCAAGAAGGCGCTGGAATACGGAATGGTGAACGAAGTTGTGCCCCGCGCCAAACTCCTGGAGCGCGCCTACCAGTTGGCCGACCACATCATGACCCAGCCGCGCACTACCCGGCGGCTTACCACTCAGATCGTGCGCCGGCCTTGGCGGCAGCGCATCACCAATGATTTGGACGGCGGGTTTGGTATCCAGATGTTCGGCCACCTGGCGAAGAAGAAGGCCGTGCACAGCCGCAACCACATTGGCGAGACGGTGGCCTACGTGCGGAAAGGGAAGAAGAACAACTTCCACTAATATCGCGGGCAGGCAAAAGTCTACCGCCGAGCCGCCAAGAGCGCCGAGAAGGACTTCTTAAACCAAAATCACATCGTTCAAAAATTCCTCTCGGAACTCGGCGTCTCGGCGGTGAATGAGATTTACTTCCCGCCCGTCTTCGTTTTCTCGGCTGCGCTGCCGCCCAGGTCTCCAAAGGGCCACATCCCAAACATCTTCAGGATCTGGTCTTCATGTTTTTTCGTGAGCATGGCGGCCGTCTGCTGCGGCGACCAGGGGCTGGCCAGCCGCTCCGGCCGGTCCGCAATCCAGAACGAGGTCAGCGCCATCAGCGTGCTGTCGCGGGTGAGCAGGTCGGGCTTCACTTTGTCGAAGGTGTCCACCGCGGAGTGATGCGTGTACTTGTACTCGGGCGAGTCCTGTCCCATGTTAATGCCCGGCAGCCCCGCCAGAATGAACGGCCCGGCATCGGTGCCGAACACAGTACGGTCGTCCACCTTAACCTCGCCAAACGCCTTAACCGAATCGGTGAATTTCTTTACCGCCGCAATCAGGTCATCACGCCCGCCCAGGTTCAGGCTGACCACCGGCCCCTGGCCGTTATCTAGGATCACCGCGCCCACGTGGTTCTTCATCTCGTCTTTGTGCATCTTGGTGTAGGCCAGCGAGCCCAGCAGGCCCTGCTCTTCGCCGGTGAACAGCACAAACCGCATGGTGCGGCGTGGCCGTTGCCCGGATTTCATAATCGCCTCGGCGGCGCCCAGGGTAGTGGCTACGCCCACTCCATCATCGGTGGAGCCTTCGGCCAGGTCCCAGGAATCCAGGTGCCCGCCGATCACCACCACCTGTTCCGGCTGTTCCGTTCCCGGAATCTCGCCCACCACGTTGGCGCTCTCCACCGGACCGGTCACCCGGTTCTGCACATCCAGCTTCACCCGCACGGTCTTGCCGTGATCGAGGAAGCGCTCCAGTTGCTCCTGGTCCTCCGCAATCATGCTGACCACGGGGAGGTCGTAATAGGTGTCGAAGCCCAGCGCGCCGGTATGCGTCAGGTGCATGCCCTCGGCCATGGAACCGCCCTGCCCCCCGATGACTCCCGCCGCGTGCGCCGCATAGGCGGCCTTCAGGAAGGGTCCGAACTTGCCGAACATCTTCATCATTTCTTCTCGGCTCGGCTTATCGCCCTTCTGCACAATCAGCAGAATCTTTCCCGCCCACTTGCCCCTGTTGTCTTTTATCTCCTGGTCCAGTTGGTACATGTTGACCGGCACCAGTTCGCCCTCACTTCCGCCCTTGGGCGTGGAGCCCACCCAGCCCATCGAATCCACGCTCAGCTTCCGCTGTATGGGGGCGGTGAGCTCGGCGGTGGCGGAAAGCCTCGTCCAGCCATGCGAAAGCTGCCACTTCTCAGCGTGGACGTTGCTCAGGCCAATGGCCCGCATCCGCTCTTGTCCCCACTCGATGGCTTTGGCCGCCTGGGGCGAACCGGTGAGGCGCCCGCCAATGTTGTCGCTCAGGTCTTCCAGTTCATCGTAGGCATGGGTATCCATCATGCCTTGGCCGGCGATGGCGGTCAGGGCCGGCATGGTGCCGTCTTCAGCCGGAGAGGGGGGCGCCGACGGCGCGGGATTCGGCCCAGAGCCACACACTGCGACTCCAGTAAGAAAACAGAGGACGACGGCCAGAATGAGGGCAAATTTGATTCGCATGGGGGTTCTCCAACTCTTCCTAAGTGCTTTTCCGACCGCCCATTGTACTCGACTCCTTTTTCTTCGCAGTCGCTTCCCGGCCACCCGCATCTAACCAGCACAGACTTCCTGGAAGCGCGATAATACTGGTATGCGGAGATGGTTCTCCATCGTGGCGGCCGCCCTACTGGCCGTGGCCTTGTTTGCGCCCGCCCAGGCGCAGGAACTGGCCAAGCGCCTCATCCTCAAGGATGGCTCCTATCAGGCCGTCACCAAGTGGGAGCTCAAGGGTGACCGGGTGCGCTATTACAGCGCCGAACGCAACGAGTGGGAAGAAATGCCCAAGTCCCTGGTGGACTGGGACGCGACCAATAAGTACAACCAGGCACGGGAGACCGGCGCTCCTCCGCCGGAAATTCAGCAGAAGGTAGATAAGGAGCTTGATGCTGACACTGCCGATGCGGCGCCCACGCCCCAGGCCGCTCCCGGGCTCAACCTGCCCGACTTCGAAGGTGTGTTTGTGCTCGATGCCTACCAGGGTCAGGCTCAGCTGCTGGAAATGCAGCAGACGGCGGGCGACCTGAACCGCAATCTGAAGCGCAACATCCTGACCGCTACCATCAATCCCTTATCTGCCGGCAAGCAACTTATCGAACTGCCGGGTGGGCACGCAGCCATTCAAGTGCACACGCCCCGTCCCGGCTTTTTCATCAATTCTTCCGACGTGCAGCCTCAGGCTGCCCCGGCCACCGCCAGCACAGAGCCATCCAAGTCGAGCGGGAAATCGCCGGCTCCGAAGCAAGCACAGCCGCCAAATTCAACCGCCGCTCAATATCGGCTGGTGCGTCTCCAGCCCAAGGATGGCAAGCGCATCCTCGGGGACCTCAAGATCGCCGTCTATGGCAAGGTCACGCAGGAGCAGAAGTTTGTGCCCAGCACCGCCGAGCGCATGACCGGCAACTGGGTGAAGATCACCCCCACCGCCGACCTGCAGCCCGGGGAATATGCGGTGGTGGAAATGCTCAGCCCCAAGGAAATGAATTTGGAAGTTTGGGATTTCGGCGTCAATCCCAGCGCTCCCGCTAATCCGCTGGCCTGGAAGCCGGCCGCTCCCAAGCCCGCCAGCAACCAGCCTCCCATTCTTCAGCCCCGTCCCAAGAGCCAGTAAGCGCAAGGAACGAAAGCGCCTGCTTCCATAGTGCCTTCCGACGTGCCGCGCAGCTCCTGTTGACAACTACCCTGCCATTGCCATATATGTTTATGCCATATATGGCAGGCATGCTGGATCGCGAACTGAAGAAGGGAAGCGCGGAGCTGCTCATCCTCTCGCTGCTGGAGCACCGCGCCCGCCACGGCTATGAGATCAATAGCTTGATTGATCAGCGCTCCGGCGGCGCTCTTCACTTTAATGTCGCGTCGCTTTACCCGCTGCTTTATCGCCTGGAGAAGCGCGGCTGGATCCAGGGCCGCTGGGTTGAAAAATCCGGGCAGCGCCGGCGCCGCTACTACCGCCTGACCGCCGCCGGCCGCGCAATGCTCAAGTCGCAGCGCGGCATCTGGCGCGAATTTGTGGCCGCCATGAACCGCGTCACGGGAATGGAAAATGCCTGACTGGAAACACCAGATCCGCTCGCGGCTCAGCGGCGCCGGCCTGTCGCTGGCGCGCGAGTCGGAAATCGTTGAAGAACTCTCCCAGCACCTCGACGATCGTTACCAGGAGTTGTGCCGTTCCGGCATGTCGGAAACGGAAGCGGCTCGCGCCGCTCTGGAGGAGTTCTCCGAGGAGGAACTGCAACAGCAATTCTCCCGTCGCGAGTACGCCTATTCTCAGCCGCCGGTACTAGGCGCAGACACAGGCTCCGCGCTGGGAGCACTCTGGCAGGATCTGCGTTACGCTGCCCGCCTTTTTCGCGCCAATCCTGTTTTCACTGCGGCTGCCATCATTTCTCTCGCGCTGGGCATCGGCGCCAACACCGCCATCTTCCAGATGCTGGACGCTGTGCGCCTGCGCCTGCTGCCGGTGAGAGAACCGCAGCAGCTTGCGCGCATTAGGATTCCCGAATCGCACGGCCGCACCGGCAATTTCAACGGACCCTACGCCGACTTGACCTATCCCCAGTTTGAGCAGATCCGCGACCGCCAACAGGGTTTCTCCAGCGTGTTTGCCTGGTCCGGTGACTCCTTCAACTTGAACCGGGGCGGGGAAGTGCGCAAATCCCAAGGTCTACTCGTAAGCGGCGATTTTTTCAACGTGCTTGGCGTCGGCCCGGCCCTGGGGCGCGTCTTGGAGCCCACGGACGATCGCTCCGGCTGCGGGTCGCCGGTTGCCGTACTGGGCTACGGCTTCTGGCAGCGGCAATACGGAGGCAAGGCTTCCGTTCTCGGCAGTACCCTTACCCTGAATGGGCAACCGTTCCAGATCGTGGGTGTTACCACCGCCGGTTTCTTCGGACTGGAAATCGGCCGTGCGTTCGATGTCGCGGTGCCGCTTTGCGCCGACTCCATTCTCAACCCCGAGGACCACCGCCTCACGGACCGCTTCACTTGGTGGCTGTGCGCCATGGGACGCATCAAACCAGGATGGCCGCTGGCCAAGGTCAACGCGCAACTGCAGGCGATTTCGCCCGCCGTGTTTCGGGAAACGGTGCCTCCCGCCTATGCCGCGGGAGAGGTGAAACACTATCTCGGCTTTCGCCTGGGCGCTCTGCCGGCAAGCAACGGCGTTTCTGAGTTGCGCAGCGATTACGAAACGCCACTATGGCTGCTGCTGGGCATTGCCGGGCTCGTGCTGCTCATCGCCTGCGCTAATCTCGCCAACCTGATGCTGGCGCGCGCCAGCGCGCGCGAACGCGAAATCGCGGTGCGGCTCGCCCTGGGCGCCGCCCGCGGCCGCCTCTTGCGCCAGTTGCTGACCGAAAGCCTGTTCCTCTCCGCCATCGGTGCGCTGTTTGGGTTGGGGGTGGCCGGTCTGACCAGCCGTTTTTTGGTGCGTTATCTCAGCACCCGGGAAACCCACGTAGTTCTGAACTTGGGCACCGATTGGCGCATGCTGGCCTTTACGGCTGCGCTGGCGGCGCTTACCTGCCTCCTGTTCGGGTTGACGCCCGCCCTTCGGGCGGTGCGGACGCCTCCCGCAGTGGCCATGAACACCGCCGGCCGGGGCCTCACCGCCACTCGCGAGCGCTTTGGCGCGCGTCGCGTTCTGGTCGTCTGCCAGGTGGCGCTGTCGCTGGTCCTGGTGGTGGCCGCGCTCTTATTCGTGCGCAGCCTGCACAAACTGCTCACCCTCAACGCCGGCTTCCAGCGCACTGGGATTCTGGTGGTCAATACTGATTTCACGCGGCTGAATATTCCTTCCGCTCAGAGGCTGGAGTTCAAGCGCGAGCTGCTGGAGCGGATACGCGCGCTGCCCGGTGTGGAGGAGGCGGCCATCGCCATGAACGTCCCCCTCGGCGGCAATTTCTCCAACAACAATATTTTTATCAATGGCGAAAAAAAGGAGCCAGCGGACCTGAACCAGGTCAGCGATCATTTTTTCAGCACCATGGGAACGCCGCTGCTGGCCGGCCGCGATTTCGACAACCGCGACAGCTTGAATTCGCCCGCGGTCGCGATCGTCAATCAAGCGTTTGTCCAGAAGTATTTTCCCGGCAGCAACCCGCTGGGCAAGACCTTTCGTGTCGGCGATAGCCCCGACCAGCCGCACCCACTGACAGAAATTATTGGAGTGGCCAAGAACACCAAGTACGACGATCTGCGCAAGGATTTCCCGCCTATATCGTATTCGCCGGCCGCCCAGGACAGAGAACCCGACCCCGATGCCAGAATGCTGGTGCGCTCAACTCTCGGCCTGGGTTCGCTGATGGAGGAAGTCAAAACCGCCATCGCCCAGACCAATCCCACCATTGATTTGCAATTCAGGGTTTTCGCCGACCAGATCCAGGAGAGTTTGCTGCGCGAGCGTCTGCTGGCCATGTTGTCGGAATTTTTCGGCTTCCTGGCGGCGCTTCTGGCCACCATCGGACTCTATGGCGTGATCTCCTACATGGTGGCGCGCCGCACGGGTGAAATCGGTATCCGCATGGCGCTCGGTGCCAACCGCCGCGACATTGTGGCCATGGTAATGCGCGAGGCGGCAACTCTGCTCGGGCTGGGATTGGTAGTAGGCGCGGTCCTGTCCTTGTTTGCCGCCCGCGCTGCTGCCGCCCTGCTTTATGGTTTGAAGCCCGACGACCCCCTGACCCTCATCGCCTCAGCCGTTATTCTCGCCGCCGCTGCTGCTGCTGCGAGCTTTCTGCCCGCTCGGCGCGCCGCCCGCCTCGATCCCATGACTGCCCTGCGCGAAGAGTGACTTGATCGTGTCAGCCGTACTTCCCAATGAAAAGGGCCGGCGCTGAATGCCGGCCCGTGTTTTCCCTCGCTGTATGCAGCCTAGGGAACCAATTGCATAACGGCTTCCTCAGGGCCTTGCATCTGCCCCGCCTTCTCCACCAGCCTGCGGCTCTGCCACTCGGCATCCCGCAGCAGCTTTACGTCTTCCACATGGTGGGGGAAGAACTGTGCTGACGCCGTCCCCTTGGGCAGCAGCACGATGTCCACCCGCCGGTTGTAGGCCCACGCGATCGTTTGCCAGTTGGCCCGCATGCGCGAAGGCTTGTCCGGATTTTGCTGCTCCAGCCCTCGAACTTCGCTGCCGCTGAGCTGATAATCTTTGCCCTGCGCAATTGTCTGAATGCTGGCCGCGGGCACGCCGGCTGCAACCAGGTAATCCTTCACCCGGGCTGCCCGCCGTTCGCTCAAAGCCTGGTTGCGCCGCCGGGAGTCTCTCTCGTCAGTGTTGGCCACCAGCTTGAGTTGCGCCGCCGAGTCATACTCCAGGTACTTCTTGAATTCCTCGGCTGCCTGCATCAGCACTTTCTGCTGGCTGCGGACCAGGCCAATTGCGGGGTGGTGCTGATCGGGATAGCCGGTGGGGAAGAACACGCTGCCCAGGGCGATTTCCGGCAAAGCCTCGATTGCGCGGTGAGGTGAACCGTCGCGGTGCGCGTTTCCGTGCCCCCACAGTTGTTTTTGGCCGTCAAGGTATAAGTCTGGGTTTCATCCACCGTACCCTCTTTAGACTGTTGCGGCGCCGGCTGCACTGTCTGCTGGCCGGCAGGGGTCACCGTTCCCACCGGCTCGAGGGTTACCGAGTCGGCGTTGGCGGCTGACCACTGCAGGTTGGCGGAACCCTGTTCCACCACCTTGTCGCCGATGCGGCGATAACGCACTTCGCCCGGGGTTACCGCCAGCGAGCTCTGGATCGCGTTGTTCACATCCACGGTCGCGTTCGATTTGGCAATGCCGCCCGGTCCGGCGGCTTGCATGTTGTAGGTTGTGGTGTGCGCGGGCTGCACGGAGCGTTCGCCGGTGGCTGGCAATTCGTTCAGCGTCTCGCTATCGGAAGTGATGGAGGTGTGCAGCGCTTCTTTGGAGGTCCAGGCCAGCTGGGTGGACTGGCCGCAGTTTACCTGCCCGGGAGCGGCATTCAAGCTGCTGCTCACAGGCGCAACTGCAACCGTGGCGCTGGCGATGCCCGCCTTGAACCGGGGTAGCGACTTGATCTCTGCGCCCGCGGACCATGGCTTAACCGTCTGCTTGCTTCCGTGCGCCACGTCCACGATGACGCGCTGGTTCGCGGCCACCGTGACCGGTCCCGACCACACCTCTTTGTCTTTTTCCATGAGCGTGAGCTGGTGGGTTCCGGGCGGAACAATCAGTTGCTGTTTCCAAAGGAAGTTGTGGTCGAATTCATCACCATGGCCGACCATGTATTCCGGGGTTTTTCCGTTCAGCAGAACGACGGCTCGCGGCGCGCCTTCAATCTGAATGCGTCCCCACGGCCCGGCAACGTCTTCCCCGGTCTTTTCCAGCCTGACTTTAAGCGGTAAATTGCTGCCCTCCTTGAGCGTGAGGGCATGCACCTGCGGCGCGTAACCGTAGTTATAAATAGCAAAATGATGTTCCCCGGGCGTGAGCGCCAGTGTGTGGCTGCCCTCGCCCATAGCCTGGCCGTCCACGAAAACGTATGCTTGCGGCGGCGCCACTTCCACCCGCACCTTTGCCTGCTGCGCCAATGATGCCACGCTGGCGCAGAGCAGAAGTGCGGGAAGCACAAAGATCCTGGTCCTGGTATGCATTTGCGTTGCCTCCTCAGCCTGGGCTCTTCGATCGGGGGAGTCGAGTGGCGCAGACACTCGCTTTTACTATTGCAGGCGGGCAATTGTTCTGCTGTGATGTAGCGCACTGAAGGCAAGCCCAAAGCCGCACAATTCCCATTTTGGGCAACCCGGTACTCTGGATTTTCGCTCTGATATTGCGGCGTGCGGCCGCATCTGCCACCGCCAACTTCGTCCAATCTGCAATGTGAGGAAAGTGCAATGGGCCGTCACCTGCTGTTGGTTTGCTGTATCACCCTGCTTTGCTTCCCGTCCTACGCCGATCAGATCGCCCTCCAGAATGGCGATCGGCTTAGCGGCACCATCGTCAAGTCCGACGACAAGCAGCTCGTCATCAATACGGAGTACGCCGGCCCTGTGACTGTCCAGTGGACGGCGGTGCAATCCATTTCGTCCAGCGCGCCTTTACATCTGCAATTGAAGGATGGCCGCACCCTGGTGGGCCAGGTAGTGGCCCAGGATGGCACCTGGAAAGTGCAGGAGAGGAATGGGGAAAGCGTGCCCGTTGCCAAATCCGACGTATCTGGCATCCGCAGCCAGACCGAGCAGGCCACCTACGATCAGGCGCAAAATCCTGGCTGGCTGCAGAACTGGGAGGGCGGCACTAATTTCGGCTTTGCCCTTACCCGCGGCAATAGTGAGAGCAAGAATATGGCGCTGAGTTTCACCGCCGATCGCAAGACCCTGCACGACAAACTCGGCCTCTATGCCAACTCGGTTTACGCTACTAACGACGCTCCCGGCGCTTTTCCGGCCACCACCGCCAATGCGATCCGGGGAGGAACCCGGTACGACCATGACTTGACCCAGCGCCTGTTCGGCTTTGGCAGCGCGGATTTTGCCACGGACGACTTGCAGAACCTGGACCTGCGCTCGGTCCTAGGCGGCGGCCTGGGCCTGCACGCCATCAACAATCCTGCCACCACCCTCGATCTTCTCGCCGGCTTGAACTACACCCACGAGGCCTACACCACCTTCACGCGCAACTTTCCCGCTGCCATCCTGGGCGAAGAATTGACTCACAGGCTGGGAGCCGGCACTCTGCTGTCTGAAAAATTGGGCTTCTTCCCCGATCTGAGCGACCTGGGGGAATACCGCGGCACTTTCGACCTGGGCACGGTGACTAAAATCAGCAAATGGCTGGGATGGCAGAACTCGGTCAGCGATGTTTATGTCACCAATCCACCGCTCGGCAAGAAGAAGAATGACGTGATTTTCACCACCGGACTGAACATATCGTTCACCCGGCCGACGGAGCCCGCGAAATAGCATTTCCGACTTGCGTCGGCAGTCGCGTCGTATCAGGGCACGGCTGCAGCCGTGCCGCGGTGCCTGCTTAAGAGACTTGCCTTCAGGCGCTGACGACGCATGCCTGAAGGCATGCCCTGGTACCACCCCTCCCGCATAGGCGTCTGTCGTTTCTGCATAAGCGACTGTCGTATCTGTGGATGCCCCGGCTTGAGGGACGCGCTCAGCGCAGGCTGCACGTTCGAAGAGAGCAGACAGCTTCCGGGAATTGAGACTGACGGCTAAGAACTGGCAACTGCTTTACTTCACCATCCCCCGCTGGGCGACGCTGATGTTGTCGCGGGTGGTGTTCTTCACTGCGTACATCATCTCGTCGGCCTGGCGGATGATGTCATGCGCGGTCTGCGCGTCCGCGGGGAAAGTAGCCAATCCCATGCTGGCGCGTACATTCAGGTTCAGCCCTTCGGGACCGCAGAAGGCGCTGGTGCGGAATAAATCGCGCAGGCGCTTGGCCACGATCAGCGCCTGGTCTTTTCCCGTCTGCGGCAGCAGCACCACAAACTCGTCGCCGCCATAACGGAACGCCGAATCAATCAGCCGCAGGTTTTCCTTGATTGCGTTGCCCACCTCGGCCAGCAACTTGCTTCCCACCAGGTGTCCGTGGGTGTCGTTCACCTGCTTGAAGTGGTCCAGGTCTATGAACAGCACCGTGAACTCATGTCCAAAGCGGGCGGAGCGGTACACCTCGGCGTCCAGCATCTGGTAGAGATGACGGGCGTTGAACAGTCCGGTGCAGTCGTCGGTGATAGTGAGTTCCTGGATCTTCTCCACCGCCTTGGCGTTGTCAATGGCGATGGCGGCGTAATCGCAGAGCGCCTGCAGGAAGAAGAGTTCGTTTTCCCCAAATCCCTCCATGTTGACGTTGATCAACTGGATAACAGCCAGCACCCGGTGTTTGGACCGCAGTGGCAGACAGATGATGGAGCGCGTCTCCCACTTGGTCATCTCGTCAACCCGGCGCGCAAACCGCTGGTCGTTATAAACGTCGGGTACCACCAAGCCTTCGCCGTGCCGGGCCACCCAGCCGGCGATCCCCTCGCCTACCTTAAGCCTCATCTCCTTAAGGCTTTGCGCCGCATCCCCGATGGCGATAGCGAAATACAGTTCGTCCCGCTCCTCGTCCACCATGAGCAGGGACCAGGTGTCCGGGCGGAAGTATTCCGCCATCTTTTCCATAATGGTCTGCAGGACGGAATCCAAGTCCAGCGACGAAGTCAGGGCTTTCGCTACGTCATGGAAAATGCTCAGTTCCTGGAGGTACCGCTTCCGCTCGGTGCCCGTGGCCTCGGTCATCACAGCTTCCTTAAGAGCTTGCAAAGGGGGTTGGCGTATTATAGGCAGCGCCTTCGCGAAGGGGCAACAAACCTTTGTAACCCCGGCATCCAGGCTGCCAATCCGTTCCCGCCTGCGCCTAGTTCCACCCCTCTCAATCCCTAAATGGTCCCATCCGCTGAAGGTGCCATTGCCCCGCCTTAGGGCGCTCTGCTACCCTCATTGAGCCTGTTTTAGCGGGCCCGCCGTGGGGATGCTAACTCCATCAATACCCACCTGATAAGGAGATTCTGCCGTGCCTTCTAGAAAGCGTTACCTGTTTACCTCGGAATCCGTCACCGAGGGGCATCCGGACAAAATTGCCGACCAGATTTCCGATGCCATTCTTGACGCCTGCCTGGCCGAGGATGCTTATAGCCGCGTCGCTTGCGAGACCTTGGTGACCACCGGCCTGGCCTTCATCGCCGGTGAAATTACCACCAATGCTTATGTGGACTTCCCCGCGATTGTGCGCGGCACCGTCAGCGCCGTCGGCTATACCGACGCCACCTACGGCTACGACTGCAATACCTGCGCGGTCATCTCCTCCATCCACGAGCAGTCTCCGGACATCGCTCAGGGCGTTGACCCGGGCGGCGCTGGCGACCAGGGCATGATGTTCGGCTATGCCACCAACGAAAATGATCAGCTCATGCCGACCCCCATCATGCTGGCGCACAAGCTGACCCACCGCCTGGCGGACGTCCGCAAGAGCGGTGAACTGGAGTGGCTGCGCCCTGACGGCAAATCGCAGGTCACCGTCGAGTACGACGAGAACCATAAGCCCATACGCGTGGACGCCGTGGTCATCTCCACCCAGCACTCGGAGTTGGTGGATAACAATAAGATCCGCACCGACGTTCTCAAACACGTAATCCAGCCCGTGATTCCCAGCCACATGCTCGATGCCGATACCAAGTACCACATCAATCCCACTGGGCGGTTCGTGGTGGGCGGCCCCATGGGCGATACCGGCCTTACCGGGCGCAAGATCATTGTGGATACGTACGGCGGCATGGGCCGCCACGGTGGCGGCTGCTTCAGCGGCAAGGATCCCACCAAGGTGGATCGTTCCGCCTGCTACATGGCCCGTTACGTGGCCAAGAACGTGGTGGCAGCCGGCTTGGCTGACCGCTGCGAAGTGCAGGTGGCTTACGCCATTGGCGTCGCCGAGCCAGTCAGCGTGCTGGTTGATACTTTCGGCACGGGCAAGATCGGAGCGGAAAAGCTGCAGGAGCTGGTCCGGGCCAACTTCGACCTGACTCCCAAGGGCATCATCACCTCGCTCAACCTGCGCCGCCCCATCTTTAAGAAGACGGCGGCTTACGGCCACTTCGGCCGGCCCGATCCCGATTTCAGCTGGGAGCGTACCGACAAGGCGGCCAAGCTGAGCAGCGATGCCGGCACGGGCGAGGTTCGCGAGCCTGCCCACGCCGCTAAGAAATAGGAACCGCTGGAAAGGCATATCCGGGGGCGCATCCTCGCGCCCCCTTCTCATCTCCCCACCTTTCCTTTATTCTGATGAGTGTGTTGTTGTGGGCCAGTTTGCGCCGCTGGATCCCCACCAGGTTGCTGAAATAATTCATAGTTTGTAGGTAAGGAGCCTATGTCTACCACACCTGCTTCCGTCAACTGCGATATTAAAAATATTGAACTGGCCGATCTTGGACGCAAGCGCCTGGACTTTGCCAACCAGTCCATGAAGGTGCTGCAAGCCATCCGCAAGGAATTTATCAAGAACCAGCCGCTGAAGGGCATCCGCATTTCCGCCTGCCTGCACGTGACTGCGGAGACCGGCAATCTGGCCATCTGCCTGCGCGATGGCGGCGCCGAAGTCGCGCTCTGCGCTTCCAACCCGCTTTCCACCCAGGACGACGTTGCAGCTTGCCTGGTGCGCGATTTCGGCATCCCCGTCTTCGCCATTAAAGGCGAGGACAACGAGACCTACTACAGCCACATCACCGCCGCCCTGGACCACAAGCCGCACATCACGATGGACGACGGCGCTGACCTGGTCAGTTGCGTGCTCACCAAGCGCCTGGACGTGGCCGATAGCATTATCGGCGGCACCGAGGAAACCACCACCGGCGTGATCCGCCTGCGCGCCATGGCCAAGGAAGGCGTGCTGCGCTATCCCATCATCGCGGTGAACGACGCCGCCACCAAGCACCTGTTCGACAACCGCTACGGCACCGGACAATCCACCGTGGACGGCGTCGTGCGCGCCACCAATATCCTGCTGGCGGGCAGCAAGTTCGTGGTTGCCGGCTATGGCTGGTGCGGACGCGGCTTGGCCATGCGCGCCCGCGGCATGGGCGCCGAGGTCATCGTCACCGAGATTGAGCCCACCCGCGCCCTGGAAGCGGTGATGGACGGTTTCCGCGTGATGTCCATGGCGGAGGCGGCCAAGCTGGGCGACGTTTTCGTCACGGTCACCGGCGACAAAAGCGTGCTCGCCAAGGAGCACTTCGAGTTGATGAAGGATGGCGCCATCGTCGCCAACTCCGGCCACTTCAACGTGGAAATCGACATTCCCGCGCTGGAGCGCATGTCCTCGTCGAAGCGCACCACCCGGCCCTTTGTCGAAGAGTATTCGCTGAAGGATGGCCGCAAGATCAACCTGCTGGGCGAAGGCCGCCTCATCAATCTGGCCGCTGCCGAAGGCCACCCCGCCGCCGTGATGGACATGAGCTTCGCCAACCAGGCGCTTTCCGTCGAGTACTTGGTGAAGAACTACAACCAGCTGCAGAAAGTGGTGTACGCCGTGCCCGAGGATCTGGACAAGCGCGTGGCCCGCATGAAGCTCGAATCCATGGGCATCAAGATTGACCGCCTCACGCCCGAGCAGGAAGAGTACCTGGCCAGCTGGTCAGAAGGAACCTAAACCAGGAGTCGGCGGTCAGTGAAAAGTGTGTGGGGATGGGGCTGTGCCCCGTCCAGGCGGGTCGCAGATCCGCTTCGTGGATCTCTGAAGCAAGCCGCCCTTTCTTTTCGTACTGTCGTGCTGAGCGAGGGCGCATGCCCGAGTCGAAGCACCCCTTACGACCTTCATTTATCATCTGCCGCCCCAGGGACTTCAAACCGTTGACTCAGGCCGCTTTTCTGGAGCCAACCAAGGCGCTCTCCTTGGGTGTCTCTGCTTCTTTCACCGGAATGCGTTTGCCTGATACGTGAAGCAGATCAGCATTGATCTCGCCGCCCAGGAGAACGGCAAATGCTGTCCAGTACAGCCAGACCATTAACGCAATCGCGGCAGCGAGAGTGCCGTAGGTCTTATTCAGATTGGCGAAGTGCTGGAAGTACAAGCCCAAAGCCCATGAAAGCAGAATCCAGAACCCGACCGCGATCATCGCACCGGGCAGAGTTCGTGTGAACCGTTGCTTCACGTTAGGAGCGAGAAAATAGATCAGTTCCACCGCAAGCACGGTGAAGGCGACAGCTATGGACCAGCGCAGATAAGGCCATGCCGCCATGAAAATCGAGCCCAACCCCACCTTGCTGGCGAGCCATCCGCCGAAGTTCGGGCCAACCAGCATCGCGCCAAGGGCGACTATCAGCAGGAACCCGATCAAAAATGTAAGTCCAAGAGCCAGCGGACGCGTTTTCCAGAAGGGACGGTTCTCCTCAACGTCGTAGGCCACATTGAGGGCTTCCATCATGCTGGCGAAGCCCCCCGACGCGGCCCAGATCGTGCCGATAATTCCCAGAGATAAGAAGTGTCCGCGATAGGGCGTAATCACCTGACTGAGAACTCCCCTTACCAGCCCCATACTGTCTGTGGGCATAAAGCGCGCCATGAAGGAGAGGGCCTGATCGAAGAGATTAGGAACGGGCAAATACGCGACAACGGCCGCGAACACAATTAGCAGCGGAAAGAGAGACATCACGAAGTAGTACGACAGGCCCGCAGCCATCTGCATCGTGTGTTTTCGCTGCACGTCATCGTAAGTACGTCCCACTGCCGCTTTGATTTGACTGAACCGCATGGCTGGACACGCTCAGGAATAATAAGATGCTGGGCCCGCCTTGGCTGGCAACTCTGAAGGAGAGAACGTGTAGCAACCAGGCGCAGCACGACTGAACGTGGACGTGGAGTGCCCTGCCCAGTTACTGGAAGCTATCCCATAGATGATTTCGGAAGGGCACGGCTTCAGCCGTGCCGACGGGAGCCGCCTAGAATGCGGGCTTTAGCCCCTTGAGGAAGAGGGTGGTACCCAGGCTGTTTATATGAGACCAGTTACCAGCGTAATTTAGTGATCCGTCCCGCCTGCACCCTACAATCTTTCCATGCTTGTTCCGCTCGCTCTCGCTTTTTCATTCTTGCTGCAAAGTACAGCGATCGTAAGGGAGGCGCCTCGGCAGGCCACGCCCAAGCCGTACATTGCCCCCTATACCGCCATGCCGCAGCCGCCCGCGTTGCCCAAGGTGGATTTGAACTCCTGCCCTTTCGAGGGCTGCCAGTTCGGTAAATGGACAGCGACGGCAAAGGTGGTGATCTACTCCAGTTGGGAATCCACGCGCAAGCCGGTTGCCAGCCTGGCCAAGGGCAACGAAGTAACCGCGCTCACCGGCGTCAGTGTCGTCTTCGAACCCGGCAAAGGCGTTTTTAATCGCGATGTTCCGATGTACGGCGCCAGCAAGGGCGACCCCGCCTACATGTACCAAAACTGCGGGGAGGGCGAGGTGGACCTATGGGTGCACGGTCGCTTCCTCAAATGCGCGGATCTGAAGTTTTCCTGGCACGGTGTCGAGGGTTGCCGCAAAGACTGCGATGGCCGCTGGTTATCCATGGGTAGGTCAGAGTGGTGGGCTCAGATACGCCTCAAGAACGGCACCACCGGGTGGGTGCTGGTTAACGACAACTTCGGCGGTGTTGACGCACTCGGGTAATCGTAGCTATCCCTCTCGGGAAGAGAGAGCAACGGCTGTTACCTCTTGGCGAACGCCTCACCGACTGCCTCAACATCTTCGATTTTCCACGGCGCGTCTCCCAGGTTTGTCACTAGTACGACAGCGACTCCGGTGTCGGGGTAAATGATCAACTGGCTGCTCCCTCCAACCGAGCCTCCAGCATGCTCATAGATGCGCTGCCCGCTCTGGGACTTGTGAACGAACCAGCCCATGCCATAGCCGGTCTCCGGTCCGGCAGTTGTCCTTTGTGAAGTGAACAGGAGTCGCAGCGAATCGGCTTTCAGAAACCCTGGTTTCAGCAGGGCCGAGCCAAATCGCACCAGGTCTTCGGAGGTAGAGAGGAAGCCGCCTCCCGCCCACTTATAGCTGTTATCAACGTAGGGAGCATTGTCGAGGGTGCCGTCTTTCTCATGCTCGTAGAAGCGCGATCGCTGCTCGATGATGGGGCGGTTCTGATCGGCAAGAGTGTCAACCAGTCCAAGCGGCGCAAAAACGTGCTGCTGCATGTAAGAAACAAAATCTTCCCCGGAAACGCCCTGAATGACCGCGCTCAACAGATTGAATCCGTAACTGGAATAGCTGAACTTCGTGCCGGGTGGGGCTATGAGCGGATCATTTTCAAAAATTTTCAATCCCTCCAGCACGGAGTCGTAGTGCTTCGCAATCAGGAATTCGTCATCCTTGTAGTGGCGGATTCCGGCAAGATGGCCGGCTAGCAGGCGCGGCGTAATTGTTGCGCCTTTATCGGGGAAAGATGGTACGTATTTTTGCACCGGAGCATCGAGATCAACTCTTCCTTGCTCGACAAGTTGCATGAGGGCAACCGCGGTCAAGGGTTTGGAGATGCTGCCGATGCGAAATTTGGTAGTCGGCCAGGCAGGAACGCGCTCTTCCAGGTCGGCGTAGCCGAAACCGTGGGCATAAACCAATCGGCCGTTCACCGCCACCGCCAGCGCCAGGCCAGGAATGCCTCGGGCTATGAGTTCCTTGCCGATTTTGTCTGCGTTTGCCCGAGCTTCCGCGTAGGGCTGCGCTGCCTGGGCGGGCGCGGTACCAGCCTGCGCCGAAGCTCTGGCGCCAACCAGGCACACGCAGGAGAGCAGAAAGATCGCCCGTGACGTACTCTTCAAAGAAAATGTGGATCGGTTGCGCATCGGTTTCTCCAGCCGCTCGCGCCACTCAACGCGGCAAAAAAGGAATGCGCTATGGTAAATCCGTGACAAGCAGGGATGAATACTTTTCGCCGAAAATTGCTCTCGCCTCGGGCTTGCATCACAGGCACATTCCCCCGCGGGCATGCAATGCGTATTCGCGAACCCTGGGGGTAATCGCGCTGCCATTCGCAAGAAACTGGTCAATAATGCGCTGCGTTTCGGCAGCATAGTGCAGATGCCAGTGGTTCAGGCCATGGAGCGCGCTGATCTGGCACAGCTCCGAAGGCAACAGCAGTACTTCCTCCATCACCTTCAGGCAGGCTTGGTGAATTTTCGGCTCTCCGGACTGTGCGCCGCCAAAGCTGGGAAAGATGTCCCACCACATGTAGCAGGCAATGTGAAAAGGGTCGGAGTCATACTGCGCTGTTCCGGTTGCGGCAGGAGCCACAAAACTGCGGAAAAACTGCGACATCGCCTGGATGCATGCGACCCGCTCCTTGAGGGGCACTTCTGGCTCCAGCAAAGTATGGCAGGGCTGGGCCGGAGATGATTCGCCAATAAGAAACCAGATTCCCTGCGCTACCTGTTCCAGAGAGAAGGGCTTCAGTTGCGAACTGTCGAGGAACAGGCGGGTAAGGTAATTAACGGTAAGGGTATCGGAGATCTCGAGACTGTCCCAAAATTCATCGAATCCTGGGTCCCAGTACCACTCCGGCTTTTGCGCCGGATGATCGAACACCGCCCTCATCCAGCCTTCAAAACTCACGCTCACGCTGCACCCTCTTCGCCGGAAGAGCTCAAGATAACACCCTCGGGGACCTGCTCAGCCGTCAAGCTTCTTCTGGCCTGATTAAATGGGCCGTAGGCCGAACCAAAGCGAACCTTTTAGGAGGTGCACGTTGGTAACTTGGGCAGGCAAGGCGGTTGAGATGTAATGCTCAAATTGAGTAAGTCGGGCCGGGCGTCATCGAAGGGGTCTAGCTGAGGGAACGATGACCTCAGTATCAGACCGGGTGCATTTTGAACGTTGGCAGACGGGAATCGCGATCCCAAGTCCGGCTCAAGGTCGAGGTGTGCGGACGCGATTCGCAGGGCAACCCGTTTGTTCAGAGCGCCTGTGCGAGAGACACCAGTTTTTATGGGGCGCGGCTTGACGGGATTGAATGTCTCAAGGGCCCAGGGGACATCGTTCAAATCAAGTACAAACGCACCAGTTCCAAGTTTCGTGTGGTGTGGGTAGGACTGCCGGGAACTAAAGAGCACGGTCATATCGGAGTCCGGAGCCTGGAGCCGCGGAAGAATATCTGGAATCTGAAGCAGGTTCCCGGCCCTCGAAGCTCTGAGGCTGTGCCCGGTGCATCGTCCAGTCCCGTCGTACTTGCAGCGGACCCTCAGAAATCCACTCCTAAAAATTCCTTACCGGAACCTCAGAACTCCGCTGACAAAGAATTCATACCCGAACCCGAGAAATCCGGTGCTACAAAGTCCACATCTTCCCAAACTAATAGGCGCCGCTTCACCCGCCATCGTTGCCTGGGGACGGTGGAGTTTCGCATCGCAGGCAACTGCACCGTCATGTCGGGAAAGCTCACCGACGTCAGCTTAGGCGGCTGTTATGTTCAGGCTCCAGTCACGTGCCTTCCAGGAACTCTAGTGGAACTGGCGCTGGACGCATGCAAGCTCCGGGTCCACTTGGATGGCCGCGTGGCCGTAGCCGAGTCCAGCAAGGGCTTGGGTATCGAGTTTGTTTCCGGCTGCGCCGGGCTTAAGCAGCTTCCCAGGCTTATTGAGGCGGTTCGCCGGCACACCAACGCTGTTCCGGCAGGCTCCACAGGGGCGGCTACACGGTTGCAGCGAACGAAACCACGTCCTAGCTGAGCCGAGATTCAATGCAAACTACCCGCTTCTAAAACGGCCGGCACTCTGTCGCACGTTGCTTGCGCTCCAGGCAAGCACAATTGAAATCCACAATCCCGTCCCACAAAACTCTCGCCACCATTTATCATCATTGTTTGCCATGAGCATGAAGCAGATTGCCGAGTGGGCTCTCAACCTTACCAACCAGCACGGCGTCTCCTATGCTGACGTGCGCATCGTGGACGAGCGCAATCGCGCCCTGGCCACCAAAAACGGCCGCGTGGGCCACGCCTCCGACTCTACTTCTCTGGGAATTGGAATTCGCGTGCTGGCCGATGGCGCCTGGGGCTTTGCCGCCACCGAGGACTTGACTCGCATCGCGGTAGAAATGACCGCAGCCAAAGCGGTGGAGATTGCGCGCTCCTCCGCCCGGGTGAAGCAGCACGACGTGCGCCTGGCTCCAGAGAAGCCGTTCACCGACGAGTGGGCCACGCCTTACAGGACCGATCCCTTCTCCACCTCGGTGGAGCAGAACATTGACCTGCTGCTGCGGGTGGATAAGGAACTGCGCGCGATTGAAGGCATTACTTTGGCGGAAACCAACATGAATTTCCGCCGCTACGAGCAGTGGTTTTTCTCCTCCGAAGGTTCCAGCATCCACGAAACCAAGATGACCACCGGCGCCGGCTACACCGCCTATGCCTTCGCCGGCACCGAAATTCACAAGCGCTCCTACCCTAACTCCTTCGGCGGCCAGTATCAAAACAAAGGCTACGAACTGATCGAGGAGCTAAAACTGGTGGAGAACGCCCGCCGCATCGCGGAAGAGTGCGTGGCCCTGCACAAGGCCGACCAGTGTCCCGAGGGCAACTTCACCATCGTGCTCGATTCCTCCCAGCTCGGCCTGCAGATTCACGAGTCCATCGGCCATCCCATCGAGCTCGACCGCGTGCTGGGCATGGAAGCCAACTTCGCCGGCATGTCGTTCCTCACCCTCGAGAAGTTGCGCCAGCTGCGCTACGGCAGCGACCTGGTAAACGTGGTGGCCGACGCTACCCGCAATCACGGACCAGGCCTGGGCACTTTCGCCTACGACGACGAAGGCGTGCCCGCGCAATGCACGCCCATCATCACCGACGGCCTTTTCACCGGCTACTTGTCGTCGCGCGAAACCGCGCATGCCATCGGCTCCAACCGCTCTGGCGGCACCATGCGGGCGGAGGGCTGGAACCGCATTCCCATCATCCGCATGACGAATATCAGTATTCTGCCGGGCGAGAAGCCGCTCACTTTCGAGCAGCTCATTGCCGATACCGACCGCGGCATCTACATGCAGACCAACCGCTCCTGGTCCATTGATGACAAGCGCTACAACTTTCAGTTCGGCACCGAAATCGGCTGGGAAATCAAGGGCGGCAAGCTGGGGCGAATGCTGAAAAATCCATCGTATTCCGGAATCACAACAGAGTTCTGGAATTCCATGGATGCCATCTGCTCCCGCGACCAGTGGACGCTGTGGGGCACGCCTAACTGCGGCAAAGGACAGCCCATGCAGACCATGGGTACCGGGCACGGCGCCTCACCGGCACGGTTTCGGAACATTAAGGTGGGCTCGGCGTACAAGGGGACGTAGCCACAGAGTCACGGAGACACGGAGAAGAGAACGAATTGCTTACGCGAGACAAAGCTTCCGAAATCTTCGAACGCCTGACGAAGTTCTCCACCGCCGACGAGATCGAAGCCCTCATCGCCGGCGGCCAAAGCGCCCTCACCCGCTTCGCCAATAACACCATCCACCAGAACGTGGCCGAGGAGAACTATGTAGTCTCCGTGCGCACCGTCTTTGAGGGCCGCACCGCCCGCGCGACCACTAACAAGTTCGACGATGAAAGCCTGAAGCAGGCGGTGCTTGCTTCCGAGGCGCTGGCGAAGGTGCAGGAACCCGATCCTGACCTGCTGCCCGCGGCCGGATCCGAGGACACCGACGGCGCCCCCCCAGTAGGCCGCGCTTTCTTTGAAACCTCGTCGCTCACCCCCGGCCAGCGCGCCCAGGCGGTAGACAGAATCGTCAACATCGCCAAAAAGCAGAAGCTCACCGCCGCCGGCATTTTTTCCAATTCTGAATCTGTGGAAGCGGTGCTGAATTCGCGCGGCCTGGCGGCTTACCACACCCAGACCTCTTCGGAAATTTCCGTCACCATGCTGGGCGGCGACTCCTCCGGCTGGCAGAAATCCAACTCGCCCGACGTGCGCAACCTGAATCCGGTGGCGCTCGCCGAAACCGCCGCCAAAAAGGCGCTGCAGTCGGCCAAGCCCCGCGAGCTGCCGGCAGGGAAGTACACCGTGATTCTCGAGCCTGCCGCCGTGCTCGACCTGGTCGGCTTCATGTTCTGGGACTTTGGCGGCATGGCCATCCTCGACCAGCGCTCCTTCCTCAACAATCGCGTGGGCACCAAGGTGTTCGGTGAAAACATCACCGTGTGGGACGACGTATCGCACTCTCTGCAGTCGGGTGCTCCCTTTGACGGCGAAGGCGTGCGCCGCCAGCGCGTGCAGTTGGTGGAAAAAGGCGTGGTCAAGCGCCTGGTGTACGCTCGCTCCACCGCCAAAAAAATGCTGGAATCGGAGTACGCCGCCAAGGTTGGTCCGGTCGAGCCCACAGGTCACGGATTTCCCCTGCCCAACGAAGTAGGCGAGGCTCCCATTAATATTGTGTTTGAAGGACCCGGCCAGTCGGCGGCGAAAGGCGTGGACCAGATGATTGCCGCCACCGAGCGCGGCGTGCTCATCACCCGCTTGTGGTACATCCGCGAAGTTGACCCCTACGAAAAAATTCTTACCGGCATGACCCGCGACGGCACCTTCCAAATCGAAGACGGCCAGCTCAAAAACGGCATCCGCAACTTCCGCTTCAACGAGAGCCTGCTGCACATGCTCTCCAATGTGGAGGAGATGGGCACGCCGGTGCGCGCCAGCGGTGAAGAGTCATTCGACATGGTGGTCCCGCCCATGAAGGTGCGCGACTTCAACTTCACCGAAGTGACAAAATTTTAAGAGCGGCATTTTAGCTAGAAACGGCTCAAGGGCTAAGTGCCAAATGCTAATCGCTAATTGCTGCTTTTCAGGCAAAACCCTCCCCATGCGTCGCATCCGTTTAGATAGCGCAGCCTGGCGCGTGTTCCCCGCGGGGAGGAACGATGAAAACATTTTTTGTGGGATTGGCTCTGGGGCTCGGAATTGGCTTTCTACTGCTGCCCAAAAGCAGCGACGAACACGATCAGTTGATCCGCGAGCGCACCCGCGAGTTGCAGCGCAGCCTGCCTAAAACGCAGGAGCGCGCGCTGCAGAGTGCCGCCATCCAGGAGCGTGACCGCTTTAGCCATCCGCGTCGCCCCGAGTACATCAGCCGCGCCGGCGCTATCAGGGCCGGCATTCACCCCATGGTGGCCCTGAATACCGCACCCGAAAAGGAACTGGTTTCCTTCTATGGCGTGAGTCCGGAAGAGGCCGCTCGCATCACCGCAGCCCGGCCGTTTACTTCCATACAGGACGCCCGCGACCGAGCCGGCCTCTCTGAGGAAGCGCTGGCCAATATCCGCCAAGGCGCGCAGGCCAAAGAACCCCAGCCCATTCAGCCCACCGCCTAACTGCCTTGCCGGGAACCAGAAGAGTACTAGCCCATCCCTCGCCAGCACGGGAAACTGAGAGCGTGCGATTAAGGGTTTTCGATTGATGATTGACGGTTGCGATTCCCGGGCAGACGCAGCGTGTCGTTCTCTCGCACGACGGCTGTTTATCTGGCTGGGCGCCACATGCGCTTTTCAATCGTCAATCCCCAAATCATCAATCTCTTTCCCAGTGAGGCGGTTTCCTCGCGGTCTCAAATTAAATGACCCACGCCCAAATGGTCGCTCACGCGGTTGATTGGCTGCGCCGCTACCGCTGCGGCGTGGTGCTCTCGGAGCAGGCCTGCGCCAGCGGCGAGGTGCCTGACGCGATTGGCTGGAAAGGGAAGTGCCATTCCGTGGTGGTGGAGTGCAAGGTGAGCCGGGCTGATTTTCTGGCCGACCGCTGCAAGCCCTTCCGCGAGAACTCCGAAATCGCCCTGGGCTGCGAGCGCTTTTACCTGGTCCCCGCCGGTCTCATTGCGCCGCAGGAACTCCCCCCGGGTTGGGGTTTGCTGGAGTGCACTGGCCGCAAAGTGGAAACGCGCGTCAAACCCACGCGCCGGAGCCTGCGCACGCCGGCCGGCCTGGAATACGAAATGAACCTGCTGCTGGCCAGCCTGCGCCGGGTGGAAATCCGCATTGAGCCGCAAACCATCACCGAGTTTCTTAAATGGAAGAACCGGCTGCTGGAATACAACGGTGGCGTTTATCCCCGGGAACTCACGCCCGTGATCGAGGAGCCCAACCCCCATCTGGACTAGCGGGTTTCAGGCGAGCGGATCGTGGTGCTCGTGGCTTTTGGAATCCTCCGAGCCGTTGGCCCGCGGCTTGCGCACCCGCGTCACCGGCCCTCCCACCGTGCGGTACTGCTGATAAAGCTGGTGCAGGTCCTCGCTGAGCGCACGGACCAGTTCCAGGCAGAGACTGCAGTTCTGGCGCAAATAACTGAGGAAATCCTCTCGCCGCAGGAAGGCCAGTTGGCAGGGCTCCAGCGCCTCCACCGTGGCTTCGTAAGCCGCCCCGGAGATCGTCTCGCCCAGTCCCAGCAGGGCGCCGGACCCAGCCACGTGCAGGGCCAGGCTGGTGGCGCCTTCTCCCAGGGAGAGCCGCACCCGCCCTTTTTGGATCAAAAACACCCCGCGTACCGGCCGTCCCCGGCGGTACACCGTGCTCCCCCGGCGGTACTGCCGCACTAGGGTTGTGCCCTCAAAGGCACGTAACAGTTCGGGTTGGATACTGCCAAGATTGGGATGCAACACGCTCGCTCACCCGGCGAATCTGGATAAGCAAAATATCGCAGCAGGAGCGTCCCTACTGTGACGGCCATCACAATTAGCAGTGATGATTCCCGCCGCCTCCGCGGTTCCCCTGCAATCCCCTTGTGTACCGCGCAGTATAGATTTACCTTCTGTCGCCATCCCGTTTACACTAGTCGTAGCACGAACTAATAGCCTTTCGAAACGTCACCATTTGGAAACCAGTCAAGAAGCGGTATGTCCCATTTGTAAGCGGCCCTTATCGCAGGCGGATGCCCCATGCCGCTACTGCGGCGAGGGCTCGCTGGGAACTTTCCATGTCCGGCCGCTGTTTCTGGCGCTGGTGCTGATCGTTTCCGCTGCGTTTGGCACGGCCACTGTATTCGCCAACCGTTTCTATCAGGCTAAGCAGATACGTTTAGGGCAGATGTGGTTTGGGCGCGGCCAAGCATCGCTCTCCGCCGGAGACCCGCAATCCGCCATTCAGGAATTCCGCAACGCGCTTTACTACTCCCACGACGATCGCAGTTATCGGCTGCGCCTGGCCGAAGCCCTGGTGGCCGCCCACGACATCCCTGAAGCCCAGTCTTACCTGTTGACCCTGTGGCAGGATGAACCCAGCAACAGCACCATCAACCTGCAACTGGCGCGTCTTGCCGCCAGCCAAGGTCAAACCCAGGTGGCGCTGCGCTACTATCACGGCGCCATTTATGGCCTATGGTCGGACGGCGATGTCGCCGCTCGCCGGCAGCAGACCCGGCTTGAGCTAATCCACTACCTGCTTGGCCTGCACGCTACCACCCAGGCCGATTCCGAACTGATTGCCCTCACTCCTGAACTTCCCCGCAGCCCTGATGAGCACATCCAGGTCGGCCGCTTGTTTGTGCAAGCCGGCGACCAGGAGCGTGCGTTGCAGCAGTTTGAGCAGGCGCTGCGCCTGAATCCAAGCGACCCAGCCGCCTTGCAGGGCGCGGGCGAGGCCGAGTTCCAGTTGGCGCGCTTTCGCGACGCCATCCATTACCTGGAGCGCGCTGTGCGCGCCGGCCAGCATGACCCCAGAACGCAAGAACTGCTGGCCACCAGCCGCCTGGTGCTGGAGTGGAACCCTTACGCCAAAAACGTTACTTCCAGGCAGCGAGCGGCACGCATCGTGCAGGCATTTCGTCAAGCCAGCCAGCGGCTGCAGCAATGTGCCGCCACTAAGGACATCTCTTTGACGCCGGCTCCCTCGCCGGCGCAGCCCACTGGCGTCACGCCGGCCACGCCCGCCCACCCCAGCTCTCGCTCCGGGCTTGTGGCCAAAATCTTCGGCAAGATAAAGCCGGGAGAGAGCGCGAGCCCCGCGGCGCAGCCAACGCCCAACCAGCCTGATGCTGGCAAAATCCAGCAACTGCAGCAGCAGCTCATCCAACTTAGCCCCGGGGTGCGCACTTACAAATTGGAACGTGACCCGCAGCTTGGTGATCTCGCCATGGGGCTGGTCACCCAGATCGAAACCATAACCGCGCAGCAGTGCGGCACTCCCACGGGCGCTGACCTGGCCCTGCTTCTGCTGGCTCATCAGGCGGAGGAGCAGTGAGCCAGGGCCAGACTCCACCGGTTCCCGTTCAAACCGCGGGTGCATCTCCTACGACTCTGGAGCAACACGCCAAACCCACCCGCCACCGGCTTATCCGGGAAGAGCCTTTCTTCCTGGTGCTGGCCATTTTTATCGGCATTCTTTCCGGCTTGGCAGTGGTCGGTTTCCGCATCACGTATCTTTCTGTTCGTACCTACCTTTTGAGCACCTCGCTCTCGCCTTCGCCTTCGCACCTGCTGCTGGTGCCTTCGCTGACTGGAATCGTCATTGCTGCGCTGGTGATCTACGTTTTCCCGCGCGTGCGCGGCAGCGGCGTCAACCAGACCAAAGCGGCGCTCTACATCTATAACGGCCACATTCCCTTTCGCACCGTGGTCGGGAAATTCATCTGCTCGGCGCTGGCTATCGGGAGCGGGCAATCTTTGGGACCGGAGGACCCCGCCCTGCAGATTGGTGCCGGCATAGCTTCGCTGCTGGGCGAAAAATTGCGCCTTTCCCGCGAACGCTTGCGGCTAATTGCTCCGGTGGGCGCGGCGGCCGGATTGGCCGCGGCTTTCAATGCTCCCATTTCCGCCGTGCTCTTCGTTATCGAAGAGGTCATCGGCCGCTGGAGTGCCGGGGTTCTGGGCGCGGTAGTGCTGGCCGCTGTCTCCAGCGTAGTGGTGGAACGCTATCTGCTTGGCTCGGCGCCGCTGTTCCGCATTCCTCCCATCGGTCCTGTGAATGCCAGTGAACTGCTGGCTTATGCCGTGCTGGGCGTGGTGGGTGGCATCGCATCCGTCGTCTTCGTCAAGCTGATCCTCTATTTCCGGCTGCGGCTGAAGAACGCTCCCGCCTGGACGCAGCACTTCCAGCCGGGCATCGCCGGACTGCTCATCGGTCTCATCGGCTATCTCGGATTTCCCCAGGTCATGGGCGCGGGCTACGCCTACATGGATCAGGCCATGCACAGCCAGTACGCCTGGCAGATGCTCGGCATTCTGGCCGGCCTGAAGATTCTCGCCACCACTATCTCTTTCGTGAGCGGAACCCCAGGTGGCATGTTCGCGCCCACGCTTTTCATTGGGGCCATGTTGGGGGGCTGCGTCGGTTCTCTGGAGCACCAACTGCTTCCTCAGCTCTCCGGGCCTATCGGCGCTTACGCCCTGGTGGGCATGGGAACGTTGTTCGCCGGTTTTATTCGCGCTCCGATGACTTCGGTGTTCATGGTGCTGGAAGTGAGCGGCGACTACACCATCATTGTGCCCGTCATCATCTCCAACGCGATTGCTTACGTGATTTCGCGCGCCGCCCAGCCTGTCCCCATCTTCGACATGCTTTCGCGCCAGTCCGGCCTCGACCTGCCCTCCATGGAGGAGCAGCGCGAGGAGCCGCTATTGCGCGTGGAGGACGCGATGCGTGCCCCGCGCGTGCCCCTGCTCACGGGTGAGGAGCCGGTGAAGGTGGCGTTGAGCGAGTTGGAGCAATCCACGGAGCCGCTCCTTTTGTTTCGATCCTCGGACGGCCTGTGGCGGGGGGTCACGCGCAAGAAGCTGGCCGATATGGCGGATCAGGGCGATGCCGAACTGCTGCTCAAGAGTGCGGTCGCGCCAGATAGCCCGGCCCCGCTGCTTCACCCTGACCATCCCCTGGATACGGCCCTGCGGCACATCTACGACTGGCCGCTGCTACCGGTGGTGCACCGTGCCGACCTCACCCAGTTGCAGGGCGTCGTGTCCTTGCCCGATATCCTGAGCGCCTATCGCCGTCGCGCCGTCCGCGGCCGAAGCCGTGGCGATTAATGCAGCGCTTGCCACTGCGCCGGCAGTCAGAAACCAAGAGCCCACTACTCACTTCCCGCTAGCAATTACCTTCTTCTACGTTTTTCTTTCCGCAGGTATAATCTGAGTACGTCAGCCACCCCAGGCACGAGTCAAATCACCCTATGTCAGAACGGACGTTTACCCTGGACGAAGCCCACGAATTATTGCCGGTCCTGGAAAGCTTGCTGCGCCAGGCCATCGGCGGCAAAAAGCAAATTGAAGAAATTGACAAGGAGTTCAAGGAAATTGCCCACCGCGTCTTCCTCACTGGCGGCATGCTCCTGCCCCTGGTGCGCCTGGCCCGCCGCAAGGCGGAACGCGAGAAAACGGCGCAACAGATCAAGGACGCGGTCAGTGAAATCAACGCCACCGGCGTGCAGGTAAAGGACCTCGACATCGGCCTGCTCGATTTCCCATGTCAGATGGATGGCCGCACCGTCCTGCTGTGCTGGAAATTAGGTGAGAAGCAGATCACCCACTGGCACGGTCTGGAGGAGGGCTTTGCCGGGCGCAAACCGGTTGACGAACGCATCCCACGCGTCCGGCCTCGGCGGCAGACTTAGCCTTCTTTTCCCGCGCAATCGGCCCCGCTTCGTCCGTTCTTATCCCGAGGCGCCATGGGAAGCCATTTGTTCTCTGTGGCTTCGTGTCTCTGTGGCCGATTTAAGCGCCGTGTCCAGGCTGGTGCCGGGCTCTGGGCCGCTGCTTTAAGGGCGCCCCGGTTTGCTAAAATGCGGGCAGCGCGACCACTCACATTGAACCCTGGCCCTGCTGGGCCGTGGAGCCCTGGACGATGCCGAAAAGACCTGTGCTGCCGCTGCTCGCGCTCGCCTTCCTGGTCGCGCTTGGGGGCGTCTCCTGCCGGGGTTTCTTTGTTAACCCCACTTTGACCTCCATCACCGTGGCCCCGCAGAACGCCTCCGTGAATATCGGCGCCACCCTGCAGTTCACTGCCACTGGGGTAAACAACGACGGCACCAACGCCTCCCTCCACAACCTCACGTGGACTACTTCCGCCAGCAACATCGCCAGCGTAACCAGCGCCGGTCTGGCCAAAGGTGTCGGGTCCGGCACCGCCACCATCACCGCTACCGACGGCGGCGTCACCGGTTCTTCCACGCTCACGGTGGGTTCCACCTCCAACACGCTCACCATTTCTCCTGCGAACCAGACGGTCAGCCTATCGACCAACGGCACTACCCTACAGTTCAACGCGACTTTGAATGGCCAGGACGTGACTTCCTCCACCAACTGGAGTTCGTCGAACAGCAGCGTAGCCGTCTTCTCCGCCTCGAGTCCCGGCCTGGCTACCTTGCAAACGGCAGGCTCGACCACCATCACGGCCACGCACACGCCCGCCGGCGGGAGCACCGCCTCGGGCACCACCAGCCTTACTGTTACCCAGTGATATTCTCGGCTCGTGAATATCCGCACCATCGGCATCGGCACTAGCTGCGTAGAGGCGGGTGCTCCATCCTTTGCAGATTTTGCAAAGGGTGAGAAGAAGAAACGTTGCCGTTGATCTCGCCACCTTCGCGATAACGCGCGTGCCCCAGGCTCACTGCTGACTGCCACGTGCCAACAACTCCACTCCCCGCCACCCCTCGGCGGCGCTATATTGAAAGCAGCAACCCAGTCATGAGGTCGGTCCCAACACTTCTGGCGCACCAGCCTGCGCAATCTCCCCGGTGGAAAGCGCTGCTGCTGTCGCTGCTCGCCTTGGCGCTGCTGGCCGGCTGCTCCGGGCGTGGCCGGCCCCGTGAAACCGCCTACGTCACGGTGCCCCAGGTCTATCTCCGCGATCGCATTGCCGCCGTTTACAATCGCGTCGCCCTGGTCCAGAACGGCGACCGTCTGCAGGTCCTGGGCCGGTCCCGCCGTTTTGTGCGCGTGCGCACCCCCGAGGGTAAGGAAGGTTGGGTCGAAGAGCGGTACCTCGTCGGTCAGGATGTTTACGACCAGATGCAGCAGATGGCGGCGGATAATCGCAGCACTCCGCTGGTGGCCACCGGCATCACCGAAAACGACACCAATATCCACCTCTCTCCCGGCCGCGACAGTAAGCACCTCTACCAGATTAAAGGCACTACCAAAGTTCAAATCCTTAAGCGCGCCACTGCCCCTAAGCCTCAGCCTGCCGCCATCCCGGTGCGTGAGGATGTCAGCAGCAAGCGACCGCCTCCCGCTCCCATGGAAGACTGGTTGCTAGTGCGCGATCCCGAGGGCCGGGTGGGCTGGGTGCTCGCCCGCATGGTGGACATTGATGTGCCTCTCGAGGTGGCTCAGTACGCCGAAGGCCAGCGCATCGTCGCCGCTTTCGTTCTCGACCAGGTGCAGGATGGCGACAAGCAAGTTCCGCAATATCTCATGGTCCTCACCGATTCCCATGAAGGCATGCCTTTCGACTACAATCAGATCCGCGTTTTCACCTGGAACGTTAAACGACACCGCTACGAGACCGCCTACCGCGAGCGCAATCTCTTTGGCGTGTTTCCCATAACCGTTACCAAGGAAAGTTTCGATAAGGAAGGCGTCCTGCCCGTTTTCATCCTGCGGGTACAGAACGACAGCGGCCAGGTAGTCGAACGCAAGTACAAGCTGAACACCCCCATCATCCGACGCGTGCTCTCCCCCGCGGAAGAGGCGGAAAAGGCTGCCCATCAGCCACTTCGGCGCACCCGCCGTCCCACGTCCCGTTGAAGCCCTTTTCTGCTCAGGGCGAGGCATCAGCCTGCCCCTGGTCCGAATCAAAGTGGAAGCGAGGTCATGCCTATGGCGGAAAAGGTCAAGAAGCTAAACCTGGAACGCGATTATAAGAGTTACCTCTATTACCTCGATGGCGAAGGCAATGTCTGCCAGAAGTCCAAGTCTGGCAAAGGCGATTCCAAGATCCTGGTGCCGCATGCCGTCGAGCGCGACAATCAATTTCTGTACTTCATTGATAAGGACGGCGACGTAGCCCGTTCGCGTCGCGGCAGTAAAAAGAACGCCGCCTGAACCATCTCCATGCTCGTGTTTCGCGAAGGCCGGCGCGTCCACTCCGGAAGCGCGTTGCTCGAAGCGCTGGTGCCGCTCTTTCGCCAGCTTAGCGCCGGCCCCGCTTCTCAGCCCGACCGGTTGATGGAAGCCCTGCTGCGCTCCGGCGAACTGGAGTGTGGCTTGGCCGATACCAGGTCTACGCACGCGGCTAGCATGGCCGTCGTCACCGATGCGCTCGCGGAAATGCTTCTCGGACGTCGCCTTGACTGTTCCAAACTCCTTGAGCGCCTTGCCGCCGTGGGTCCGCCCCCGCAGATCACTGTCTCCACTCCGGAAGGCTTTGCCTACTACTCGCTTCATCCTCGGCGCTACGCCGACCTGGCCGGGGCTTTGCCTTTGGCTTCGCCGCATGCCGCCGTGCTCGGCATTCGCAGCATCGGCACTACCTTGAGCGCGGTAGTCGCAGCCGCCCTGCGCCGGCGTGGGCTCGCCGCCGAGCGTATCACCGTTCGGCCCGCCGGCCATCCCTTCGATCGCCAAACTGAATTCAGCTCTGATGCGCGCCGCTGGATCGCCGCCCAGCGTGCCCGCCAGGCCGAATTCCTTGTCGTGGATGAAGGCCCGGGCCTCAGCGGCTCTTCTTTCCTTTCCGTCGGCGACGCCCTGCTCCAGGCTGGTGTGCCCCGCAACAGCATTGCCTTTCTGTGCGCCGCGCAGCCCAATCTCTCTCGACTCCGCGCCCGTGACGCCGCTCGCCGCTGGCCTCAATTCCGCTCCTACGCCGTGCTCCCCCAGGCCGCCGTGCCCGGTGATGCTGAGCTTGACCTCAGCGGCGGCAACTGGCGCCGCCATTCTTTTGACTCGGCCTGCAGCTGGCCCGCTTCCTGGATCACCTTCGAGCGTTCCAAATTTCTTTCCCGCGATGGCCGGCGCCTCCTCAAATTTGAAGGGCTCGGGCATTTCGGTGCCCAGGTCGCTGAGCGCTCGCGCACTCTGGCAGACGCCGGGTTTGCTCCGGCTGCCGAAAACGCCGGCGATGGTTATCTCAGTTATCGTCACCATCGCGGCCTGCCGGCCACGCGCATGGATCTGTGCCCACCTCTGATCGACCGCATCGCCGAATATTGTGCTTTCCGGGCGGTGAGGTTTTCCCATCCGGGGGCTCAATCCGATGACCTCTCTGCCATGGCCGCTTGGAACCTGCACGAAGAGTTTGGCTTGCCCAACGATCCGCATTCCGCCGGCCTGGAAATCAAAGTTCCGGTCGTTGCCGATGGCCGAATGCAGCCCCACGAGTGGTTGCTCACCCCGGCCGGCATCCTCAAGACCGATGGCGCCTCCCACGGCGATGACCATTTTTTCCCCGGGCCCGCTGACATTGCCTGGGACCTGGCTGGAGCCATCGTGGAATGGGATCTGGGACGCGACGCCGCCGGTTATCTCGTGCGCCGATACACGCAGCTGAGCGGCGATCATATCAACCACCGGTTGCCTTCCTGGCTGCAGGCTTACACTGCTTTTCGTATGGGCTACTGCAAAATGGCCGCCGAGAGCCTTTCCGGCACCGCCGAAGAGGAACGCCTCCTCCGCGACTATCGCCGTTACCGCGCCCGTGCTTCCGCCACTCTGGCCCAGCCCGCCGCCGCCTGATTTTGTAACGGGGCTTTGCCCCGCCCTGCTGCTGGTCCGAATCTGCTTCGGTCCACTGACCCGGAGTTGATTGGAAACTTTGAAATTTGAAACTTTGAAACCTGATCCATGCTCCCAATCCCTGTTCTCTGGCCCCGCATCCAATCACAGGCGCCTCGTGACCGACTATCCCAATCGCCGGCTCCACCCCGCCGATTCCGGCAACGCTCCCGCCACGCTGTCCATCTGGGATAAGAAGACGGTTTGCGTCCTGTTTACCGTTCTCACTTTTCTCGCCGTAGGGGCCTTTATTTACGCTGCCTGGAAGGTCATCGTGGCCTTCATTTTCGCCGTGCTCGTGGCCTACCTGCTGGATCCCGTCGTCGCTTTTGTTGAGCGCAGGTCGTGGCTGTCCAAAGGCCGCCGTTCGCGCGCCGTCTTGCAGGTCTATGTCGGGATTGGAGTGCTGCTCGCCGTGCTTATCATCGTCGCCGGCCCCCGCCTGGTCACGGAAGGTCGCACGCTCGCCGGCGAGCTCCCGGTCTGGATGGAAAAACTCACCAGCGGTCAGATTGCCTGGCAAATCGGCGCCCGGCAGGGCTGGAGCCATAACACCCAGCAGTACGTGCAGCAGTGGCTTTCCGAGCACAGCCACCAGATCGTCGCCTGGGCTCAACATGTCGGCACTTTCGCCGCCCAGTTCGCGGTCAAAGCCGTCTGGATCATCCTGGTTCCCATTCTCGCCATCTTTTTTCTGCTCGATGGGAATCTGTTCGCCCAAAATGTGGTCGAGTTGGTGGACCGCCGCCAGCAGCGCCAGTTCTTGCGCGGCCTGCTCGCCGATCTGGATACTATGCTGGCCCACTACATCCGCGCCCAGCTTTTCCTGGCGGCGCTCACCCTGGTGGTGTTCACCCCGCTGCTCACCCTGATTGGCTTGCCGTATGGCACCGTGCTGGGCGTCATTGCCGGCGTTCTGGAATTCATCCCCCTGGCCGGACCGCTCGCCGCAGCGGTCATGATCCTGGGCGTAGCGTTTCTCACCAGCTACCACCACATTCTGCTGCTCGCCATCCTGCTGGGCGCCTGGCGCATTATCCAGGATTACGTCAACTCGCCTCGCATCATGGGCAAGAGTCTGGAACTCCACCCTCTGGCCACGCTGTTCGCTATCCTCTCCGGCGGCGAGGTGGCCGGAGTGATTGGCGTGTATCTCTCCATTCCCATTGCCGCCACCCTGCGCATCTTCTGGCGACGCTGGCGCGCCTACAATGAAGCTAACACCGCCTCCCAGCCCATGCCCACCAAGCGCACCGCGTGATTCTTCCTTGTCTGCCACTTGATGCAAACGGCTATGATCGCGAGGGTGCGGATAGCGGTGTCATATTGATCGAGAACGGTCACGCCAATTCGCGCCAGAGTCGAAGAACGTATACGTTTGCTGCTGCTCGCAAAGCTATTCAGGTCCTAGCGTTGGAGGGACTTGCATCGGTTCTCGATCATTCGGACGTTTTTACGTCTTTCTGAATGCCGAATTTGTGCAGGATATCCAGGGCAAATTCACTGACGAAGTTGTAGCCACTGCCGATCCCGGCTTGCAAGACCACATTTAAAGCGCCGCCTTTCCAGATGGTATGTTGACCGGGAAGCCACGAATTGTAGATCATGCCCGCGCCGAATGCCCCCACATAGGTGGGGACCTGTGGTCGCAGCTGCCGCTCGGTCCGGTTATAGGCCACAAAGTTTCTCGATATGGCATGGAGGGTGCGCGGCCAAAAACCAGTGCAGCGACAAAAATCGTAGCGAGGCTCGTATCCCAGCAGCGCATTTCCTGCCGCTACCATACTGTTCTGAACCACGAATTGGCCATAGCGTGCCGCGTAACGTCTGCCGTAGCCCGCCATGCCTCCGGGCCACTCAGAAGGCTGGCCACGTGCCTGGTCAAGACCGGCAGAAAAGCCTCTCGCCGCGTATGAACCGACGGTCAGAAACGTCTGCCGCACATAGATCTGTTCGCGTTCACGGTTCGTGAGCGGATGGAGAGTCGCCTGAATGGGAATGTACGGACCGATCAGCCATTCGATCGGCAGCCGGCCCAGCCTTGCGGGCGTGGATTTTTTATTCGGATTCCCGTTCTTGTGGTTCTTCACAGCCGGAATCGGGGTGCCCTGCTGTGCGGCAGCGGCCGATATCAGGAATCCGACGGAAAGGCACAAGGCCAGGAAATAGCGAGCCCAAACCGAAACCTCTGCACGCGATTTCGGCGAGCTTGGTTTGCTTGGATGAGCACCTCTCGAACGCTGCACCGATTTACCGGTAGGCATAGGCTTCTGCTGCTGAACTAGGTTGACATTGCGAATCCAGGAAAGAAGCCAATTGTACCTCTGAGACCTTAATAACCGGCGTGAAGTAACGCGGTATAATCGCCCCGTTCATGCGCACCCTTGTCGCCTGCCTTCTATGTGCGACTCTATCTGCTGCCGCCACCATCCCGGACTGGTGCCGCGCCCTCCCCCGTCCTGAATACGAAACGCTCGCTCGCGTGCCAACTTCCGACCCCTGGTTTGAGGTGTATAGAGTCGCGCCCGGCGTCTTCGCCATCTACGAGCCGCACCAGGCAGAAGAGACCATCAGCTATCTCATCGTTGGCAGCAAGCGCGCCCTGCTTTTCGATACGGGCATGGGCATCAGCGACCTGAAAAAGGTTACCGATCGGCTGACTCGTCTGCCCATCGTGGTTCTGAATTCCCATACTCACGACGACCACGTCGGCGACAACTGGGAGTTCCACACCATATACGGCATGAATACTGAATTCACCCGCCAGAATGCGCGCGGCTCGCGCGACGATGCCCAGGCCGAAATAGCCCCCGGGCAGATTTGCGGCTCCCTGCCAAAGGGATTTGATCCTAAAACTTATGCGACTCGTCCGTGGAAGATCTCCGCCTACATTCACGATGGCTCTCGCATCGCTCTCGGCGGGCGCAGCCTGCAGGTGATCGCCACGCCCGGGCACACCCCGGATGCCATCTCGCTTCTCGATCGCGCTAACCGGTTGCTCTTCACCGGCGATACCTACTATCCCGCCACCATCTGGCTTTACCGGCCGGAAACGGATCTGCGCGCCTACGATGCCTCCATCCGCCGCTTGGCCGCGCTCGCGCCCCAAGTGAAGCTGGTGCTGGGCGCGCACAATATTCCTGTGGCAGCGCCCTCGGTCCTGCCCCGTCTGGTGACCGCCTTCGAGCAGGTCCGCGACGGCAAAATTCCCCCAACTCCTGATTCTGACGGCAAGGTCATCTACCACTCCGGACAGTTTTCTTTTCTTATGCGCGCCTTGGCGTCGAAGCCCTGAGCCTGAAATCGCGCCAGCTAGAGCGACTTGGGTACGTTCTCCTGACTTAGGTTCTATGTGGAATCGCCTCCATGGTGGGTGTCAAGGCGCGGCAATTGCGGCACGGCTCTTTTCTCCGCCAGGGCACTGACCCACTCCTGCAGTTGCGTCCGCAATCCCGCCAAATCAATCCCGTCGTGGCGCGCGGGATACGCACTCAGGTTGCGGTGCGCCCGCGCCAGCAAGGAGCGTGCCCCTACCAGGTTGCCGCGTGAATAGTGGTGCAGACCCACCGCCACCTGGATCAGTCCCTGCAGGAAGTTCTTCTCTTCGGCCGGCGCCGCCCGCCACACGTCTTCCAGAACTTCGTGGGCGTCAAAGAATTCGCCTTGATTGAAAAGTTCCAGGCCGCGCTGGTAGGCCACGTCATCCATAGAACTGACGATTGTAGATTGCCGATTGAAGATTGAAAAATTTAACGCTGAGCGTCGCAGAGGTCTCGCACGGTTCGCGGGGGAAGGCACAAATGAAAAGCCTCAAGGCGCAGAATTTCTCTGCGCCCTCTGCGTTAAGGTTTTTTGCTGTGCGCGCTCTGCGTTAAGCCTTTGCAGTTGCCCGCCGCACCAGCCTTCGCCCCATCAATTCGAACCCGCCGCTCAGCACTATGTTGATCGCTTCGGTGTAGGCGATGTGTTCCTGTTCCAGAATGCGCGCGGCTAGGGAGTGCTCGTCGTCATCGTCCAGCACCGGCACCGCCTTCTGCAGGATGATGGCGCCGTGGTCGAGTTGCTCATCCACGAAGTGCACGGTGCAGCCGCTGACCTTGGCCCCGTACTCCAGCGCCTGCTTCTGCGCCTCCAGCCCAGGAAAAGCCGGCAGCAGGGAAGGATGAATGTTCAGAATGCGGTTGGGAAACTGGCGCACGAACCAGGGCGAGAGCAGCCGCATGTACCCGGCCAGGCATACCAGGTCCACCTTCTTTTCCTGCAGCGCCGCCACCACCTCGGCGTCGTGCTGCTCGCGCGGTTTGCCTTTGGACGGGATCACCCGGGCCTCCAGGCCGCGGCGCCGTGCCAACTCTATTCCCGGCGCCTCCTCCCGGTTCGAGATCACCACCGCGATGGCGCCGCGAATGCGTCCCGCCGCGACGGAGTCCGCGATGGCCTCAAAATTCGACCCGCGGCCGGAGAGCAGGATTCCCAGATTCTTCATGAGTTAATTATTCACCACGGAGGCACGGAGACACAGAGGAAATAGTGATTGATGAATTTCGATTGAGGATTGACGAGCGGGACGGGTGGCGAGCTTTTCAATCTTCGATCGTCAATCTTCAATCATCAATTGCACTCACGCGTACTGCACTTTCCTGTCGCCCTTCACGATCCGGCCAATGGTATAGCCCTTCTCGCCCACCCGCTCCAGTACCGTTTGCACTTTTTTGAAGTTGTTGGCGGGCAGCACCACCACCATGCCCACGCCCATGTTAAAGGTGCGGTACATCTCGGTCTGGGGAATATTGCCTAGCCTCTGCAGGTGCTCGAAGACCGGCGGCACCGGCCACGAGTTGACCTCAACCACCGCCGCCATGCCGCGCGGGAGCACCCGCGGCAGGTTCTCCGTAATGCCGCCCCCGGTAATGTGCGCCATGGCCGAGAGCAGACCGCCATCCACCAGCTTTTTCACCACCGGCCAGTAGCTTTTGTGGGTGCGCATCAGCTCATTGCCCACTTTATTCTTGATCTCGCTGACGAAGGTTTCCGGCGTATAGCGCGCCACCTCGAACAGCAGCTTGCGGGCCAGCGAATAGCCGTTGGTGTGCAGCCCGTTGGAGGGCAGCCCAATCAGCACGTCGCCCGGCTGCACGTTCTTGCCGGTCAAGATCCGTTCCCGGTCGGCAATGCCCACAATGAATCCCGCCAGGTCGTATTCGCCCTCGGGATAGAAGCCCGGCATCTCGGCGGTTTCGCCCCCGATGAGGGCGCAGCCGTTGGCCTTGCAAGCCTCGGCGATCCCGGTCACGACTTTTTCCGCGATCTCCGGCTGCAGCCTGCCGGTGGCCAGGTAGTCCATAAAGAAGAGCGGGGTCGCACCCTGCACGGCAATGTCGTTGACGCAGTGGTTCACCAGGTCGGCGCCGACCGTGTGGTGCAGGTTCATTTCGAAGGCGACTTTCAGCTTGGTGCCCACCCCGTCCACGCTGGAAACCAGCACCGGCTCGCGGTATTTGGGGTTGATGGCAAACAGCCCGCCGAAGCTGCCAATTTCGCTGAGCACGCTGCGCGAAAACGTTTTGTGGGCCAGGTACTTGATGCGCTGCTTGGTGCGGTTGGCGCGGTCAATATCCACGCCGGCGTCGGCGTAGGTCACCACGTTGGGCGTCGAATCCTGTGCCACTCAGAGGGTCCTTTTTATTGAAGCGGAAATGCCTGCTGCTGCCGGGGAATTGCGCCAGGAAGGGCAATTTTAACACGGCGGAGCACCCCCGCCCCCGGGGAGCCTGTTCGCTTGCGCTCGGCCTGTGCGGGCGCTGGGCTGCGGTTAGGTTTCGAGGTCGGAGGGGGAGGCAGGGGAATTGAGGCGGGCGAAGTGGCGGCGGACTTCGCGCTGAAACATGAGGGAAAGGGCGGGACGGGGAGTGGTCAGCGGCCGGTGGTCAGTAGTCAGTGGAGCGGTGGGTGGGCGACGGGCGGGGCGCTTCGGAGGGCGTTGGGCAGCAGTCGCCGGTGGGCGGGGCTCAGCAGGCATTTGGGGGGAATCGGGCGGGGCAGTTGCCAGTTGGCAGGTGTCAGTCGCCAGTTGGGCGGGCAAGGACAGTTGCGGCGGAGCAGGGGATGGAGGTTCTTCGGTGGTTGGCGCGACGGGCGGAAGTGATAGAGGCGGCTGCTTATCAGTTTCGGGAGAGGCAGGTCCATTGTGAGTAGCGCCGGCATCTTGCCGGCTGTCGCGAGGGCGTCCCGCCCTCGCCGGTGCGGAAGTTTCGAGGGGTTGTTCGCTCGCAGCGGTGGACGGTGCCACTGCGGCGGGCGAGACGCCCGCCGCGACAGCCGCCGGGACGGCGGCGCTACTTTCGGCGGGGAGGGAGCGGATGATGTCGTCGTAGTAGGGCTCGAAATGGGTGTGCTTGATGTTGGCGGCGGCGATCTGGAGGCCGTATAGGAGGAGAGAGGCCTGGCGGCGGTCAATGGTGGCGGCAAGGATGTGGCGCAGGACCCATTGCAGGGCGCAATGAATGGAGTTGGCGTCTTCCAGGAGAAAGAGGTCAGGGGGAGGTAACGGTGGAGATGGGCGGTTGGTGGGAGATGGGTCGTCGGTTGTTAGTGGCTGGTCGCTGGGAAAACCGGCGGTTAACGGTTGGCTGTTGGGGCCTGGCAAAACCGGCAGAGGGGAGGAGGCGCTAGTACGGTTGCGGTAGTGGAAGTAGCAATAGGCATTGCCCTTGAGGGCGGGCGAATCGCAGCGGGTGCCGTTGACCTTGACATGGTGGCAGCGTGGCACGCCGCGCGGCAAAGAAGTGTTCATGTGTACCCCCCCACCCCCTGCCTGCGGCGGCGAATCTTTGTTTTGAGTGATTTAGCCGGACGGGTCCGGGCAAAATCTTCAGAGCAAAGAATTTAGCTGAAAAATCTTTAGAACCAAGAATTTGCCGCTGCGGGCGGGTGGTGTCTGGTTGGATTTACTGTTCTATTTTCATGATAGCAAATTGAGGTGGTATTCCGGGCAGCGGAGCAAAAGAAATTTCCCGTGGAGAAGTCCCCACGCTGATTGCGCACCACGACCTTCTACCATTCCCATTTTGGTGTCATGTTGAGCGAGGGCGCACGTCCGAGTCGAAACACCCCGCGCTGCCTGGATTACGATGCTGCTTAGAGGCGTTCCCATGCTCCTCTGCTCTCATCCCGAGCCAACCTCTCCTTCCGCAGGACTCACGCGATGAGTAAACTGTTTCTTCTATAATGAAATCCGGAACAACATGCGACTGCCCGCGGATATGTCGAACCTACTTGCCGTCACAGTCCGAGACGTCATCTGGTATCGGGACGCTGTCTACGCTTTCCTGCGCGACTGTGATCTGCCAGCTGACGTTCTACAGTTAGCCGGTCGCCTCCGCGACGAAAAGATGCCCACAATTAAACTTATTCACAGAGTTCTGGGCGAACTCGATGGCTTGGGAGACCCCGGATGGCTTGCTGCCAAACGCATGCTGACAAAAATGCACTATTGGAAAGATGTTCACACGATAGACGCAGACCGGAAATCCCAAGCTCTGCGATCTCTCGGCGAACTGCGTGCCGCCTGCGATAAATACCTGCATCAGATTGAGAAAGATGAACGCAATGTCCGCGAAGAGCAAGAACGAAGAATGCACGAAGAGCGCCTTGCGCGCGGACGAATTTCCGATCTCGACCATACCAGATTACAGCAATTCCGCGACGAATTTGACCACGTGTACGGCATGTCCGATCCACAGGAACGTGGGAACAGGTTTGAGCAACTCATCAACAAGATTTTCAGCTACTACAGTGAGCGATCAGAGGGATCGTTCCGAAGAAAAGGCGAGCAGGTTGATGGCTTGTTTTACTTCGATAAGCATCACTACTATGTTGAGATTCGCTGGAGGAAAGAGAAGACCAATGCTGCGGATGTATCCGTCCTTCGCGATCGTGCCAGCGCCGGGTTTGGCGGCGACACGAAGGCACTGTTCGTCTCGTTCGAAGGATTCACGAAGGAGTGCTTGGATAGCTTGCACGGCCGAACTGAAGAGAGAGTCGTACTTCTGGACGGAGCGGACCTGCGGCTGGTACTCGACTGCCAAATCGCCCTCGACGTCTTATTAGCCGAGAAACAACTCGATATGGTAAAAACTGGTCGACCGTTTAAGAGCGGGCACGAAATACTGCGCGAGCGCCAGGAGAAATCCACTACCTAAAGTACCCTGTACTCGGGCGACAAGAGGAGCACACCAGAGGCTAGTATAAGCAAGTACAAAAACAGCTGCAGCCACCAGGAGTATTTTCGGGCAGCACCGCGCACGATAATCACAAAGAGAATTAAAACAGCAAGCTGAAGTGCGACCGCAATCCATCCACTCGCCCCTCCCCTAATTGCGAGCCTTCCCGGCAGCAAGTCAAATGCCAGAAATATAATGGCCAGGACCAACACCCCAGGCCAGAGCCAGCCGTAACGCGCAGCAGCTCCGTGCCACTGGTCTTTGATGTCATCCCGTCGAACTGGATCTACCTCCTTTCCATCGATCAGCAACTCAGCTTTCGACGAATAGTAATTCCGATGACCTGCCCCCCATCTTTAGTCCACGGATAATGAGACTTTCTCCGCGTTTTGTTCGCCCCGCAACGCTGACGGCGTAGCGGGGATGGGGGTGTGGGGCAAGGGGCCGGCGTTTGAGGTC
>JAICWP010000038.1 GCA_025934735.1 Terriglobales bacterium
AACGGAACGACACCTTGGGATTGTGCTTGGACAATACCTTGGTGATGGCCGCCGTCAGCGTGGTCTTGCCGTGATCAATGTGCCCGATCGTGCCCACGTTCACGTGCGGCTTATTGCGTTCAAATTTCTCTTTCGCCATTTCTTAGCTCCATATGTCCCCAGCGGGGACAGCTATGTATAAGTTCCTTCTGAGGGACACCGTCCCAGGTAACCGTTACCTCGAAACCGTCTTGCCCTGCACCCGGGCCACAATCTCCTCGGCCACCGACTGCGGCGCCTGCTCGTAGCGCGAAAAGTGCATGGAGAAGGTGGCGCGGCCCTGGGTGCGGGACCGCATGTCGGTCGCGTAGCCGAACATTTCTGAAAGCGGAACGTACGCCTTGATCACCTGCGATCCAGCGCGGTGTTCCACGCCTTCGACCCGTCCCCGCCGCGAATTCAGGTCGCCAATGATGTCGCCCATGAACTCGTCGGGCACCACCACCTCCACGGACATCACCGGCTCCAGCAACACGGGATGGGCCCGGCGGGCGGCTTCCTTGAAGGCCATCGAGCCGGCAATCTTGAATGCCATTTCGCTGGAGTCCACGTCGTGGTAGCTGCCGTCGTAGAGGATGGCTTTAATATCCACCATCTCATAGCCGGCCAGAACTCCGCCTTCCATGGCCTCTTTAATGCCGTGGTCCACCGGCTTGATGTATTCCTTGGGAACAGAACCGCCCACAATGTCGTTGACGAACTCGTATCCCTTGCCGGGCTCCTGCGGCTCCAGCTTGATCTTCACATGGCCGTACTGGCCGCGGCCGCCGGTCTGGCGGATGAACTTGCCTTCCGCCTCCGAAGGCTTGCGGATGGTCTCGCGATAGGCCACCTGCGGCTTGCCCACATTGGCCTCAACCTTGAACTCGCGCATCATGCGGTCAATGATGATCTCCAGATGGAGCTCGCCCATGCCGCTGATGATGGTCTGACCGCTGTCGGGGTCGGTGTTGACCTTGAATGTCGGGTCTTCCTGCGCCAGGCGCGAAAGCGCCACGCCCATCTTCTCCTGGTCGGCCTTGGTTTTAGGCTCGACGGCGACCGCGATTACCGGCGCCGGAAATTCGATGGACTCCAGCGCCACGGGATGGTTCTTGTCGCAGATGGTGTCCCCGGTGGTAACGTTCTTCAGCCCCACGGCGGCACAAATGTCACCGGCGTAAATTTCGCTGATCTCCTCGCGTTTGTTGGCGTGCATCTTCAGCAGGCGCCCGATGCGTTCGGTGCGCTGCTTGCTGGCGATGTAAACGGTGTCGCCCGTCTTGAGCTGGCCAGAGTAGATGCGGATAAATACCAACTGCCCGACGAACGGGTCGGTCATGATTTTGAACGACAGGGCGGAGAAGGGTTCCTTATCATCCGCTTTGCGAATTACCGGCTTGCCCGAATCCGGGTCGATTCCTTCCACCGGTGGAATGTCCAGCGGCGAAGGCAGATACTCCACCACCGCGTCCAGCAACGGCTGTACGCCCTTATTTTTGAAGGCGGTTCCGCAGATCACCGGGAACAGCTTCAAGGCAATCGTGCTCTTGCGCAGGGAAGCTTTCAGCTCTTCCGGCGTGATGTTCTCGCCTTCCATGTACTTGTGCAGCAGGTCGTCATCGTTTTCCACGATGGTCTCGACCATCTGGCTGTGAAAGGCATTGGCTTTCTTCTGCAGCTCGGCCGGAATTTCCTGCACCGCGAACTCGGCGCCCAGGGTCTCATCGTTCCAGATGATCGCCTTCATCGCCAGCAGGTCAATAACGCCTTTGAACTTGTCTTCTTGTCCGATGGGGAGCTGGATGGCTACCGGTCGGGCGTTGAGGCGCTTGCGGATGGTATCAATGGCGTGCTCGAAATCCGCACCCATCTTATCCATCTTGTTAATAAAACAAATGCGCGGAACGCCGTACTTGTCAGCCTGGCGCCACACGGTTTCTGACTGAGGCTCCACGCCGTGCACCGCGTCGAATACGGCGCAAGCGCCGTCCAGCACGCGCAGCGAGCGCTCCACCTCGGCGGTAAAGTCCACGTGACCGGGCGTATCAATGATGTTGATGCGGATGTCGCGCCAGACGCAGGTAGTGGCGGCGCTGGTGATGGTGATGCCGCGCTCCTGCTCCTGCTCCATCCAATCCATGGTTGCAGTGCCTTCATGCACCTCGCCGATGCGGTGCGTCCGTCCCGTGTAGAACAGGATGCGCTCCGTCGTCGTGGTCTTACCGGCATCAATGTGCGCCATGATGCCGATATTCCTGCAACGTTCTAATGGAACTTCTCTCGCCACTTTCTTATCCGTTTCCTTTTATTTACCAGCGGTAATGCGCGAAGGCCTTATTGGCTTCCGCCATGCGGTGCACGTCTTCTTTCTTCTTGATAGCGGCACCGCGGCTATTGGCCGCGTCCAGCAACTCGTTGGAGAGCTTGTCCACCATCCCCTTTTCCCCGCGCCCCCGGCTGTAGATAATCAGCCAGCGAATAGCCAGCGAGGTGCGCCGGTCCTGGTTCACTTCCACCGGCACCTGGTAGTTGGCGCCACCCACGCGCCGCGTCTTCACTTCCAGCAGCGGCTTGCAGTTTTCCACCGCTTTCTTGAAGAGCTTCAGCGACTCATCGCCGCCCTTTTCCTGCAGCCGCTTCATGGCATCGTAAAAGATGCCCTCGGCGGTGCTCTTTTTCCCTGCCCACATCATCGAGTTGATGAACTTGGTGACCAGGGTAGAGTCGAATACCGGGTCGGCCTCGACTTCCTTCTTGACGATATGTCCTTTTCTTGGCATTGCAGCTTCTAGCTCCTGCTTGGGCTGTTGTCTCTTGGCCTTTAACCACCCGTCCGTGCCTCTAACTGGGGGTACTAGGTACTGGGTACTGACAATTATTTGGGCCTTTTCGCCCCATATTTCGAGCGGCTCTGCTTGCGGTTGGCCACGCCCACCGCATCCAGGGTGCCGCGAATCACGTGATAGCGCACGCCCGGCAGATCCTTTACGCGGCCTCCGCGAATAAGCACAATCGAGTGCTCCTGCAGGTTGTGGCCGACGCCCGGGATATACGTGGTTACCTCAATGCCATTGGTCAGGCGCACGCGCGCCACTTTGCGCAACGCCGAATTCGGCTTCTTCGGGGTTTGCGTGTAAACACGGGTACAGACGCCACGCTTCTGCGGACAAGCCTGCAAAGCCGGACTAGCCGTTTTGTAGCGCGGCTTGCTCCGGCCCCGGCGAACCAATTGATTGAACGTAGGCACGCTTGCACTCCTTCATAATCTGCCGGTCGCGGCATGGTCCTGCGGCGCAGAATCCAGCACGCTCCTGCTTGAACCCCTCATCGGGGCTGGCCGGCATTGCTGCCCACCATACTTCCTCCGCACAGGGAGGAGATTTTGGGATTCCTTCTGAGCTTGGCGACGGTGGCACCCAGCCATTTGCGGGCTAACTTCCGCCCGGCCAGGAGGTACTCCGTTTCGCCTGCTCGACCTGCATACCCTCCCGCGTAGCGCGGAAGGTAGCGCAGGTATCTGTTTCAGCGAGGGCGCCCGCGGGCTCTCACCCCCGGACGGTTAAAGCAAAAGCTGCACAGACAACGGATCGCCTCCGCCGCCGACACTGACGGCGAAAACGAACACACAGGCAAGCCAATCTTGACTCGCGGAACCTCTAAAATATAACAACTCTCTTCCTCCAGCGTCAACCCGCGGCATCTTTGAAGACTATCCGCGACGCTTTGGCCATGCTCAAGGTTCGGCCGCCAGCTTCCGCTCGCCGCCCGCGCCGACCGCTAAACCGCATCAACTTGACCGCAAAAAAGCTCACCATCTAGACTGATGGTTTCAGGAACAACATGCCTGAGTTTCCGTTCAATCGCTCGATTGGACGGGGAGGTGCGATGAGTCGTATTGGCAAGCTAGGTCCCTCTGCGCTGGGCGCATGGCTACTGATCCTCAACTTGGCTTCCGTGGGCTGCGGCCATTACAGCAGCGCCTCGCCCCCACCCACCGTTAAGGTCGCTCTCACTCCCGCTCCGACCGCGTCCATGAACCTGGGCTCCACGCTGCAATTTAGCGCCACCGTGACCGCCAACAAGAGCGTAATCACAACGCCCATCAAGTTTATTTCCAGGAATAACAATATCGTGTCCTTTGCGCCCAGCGGTTTGGCCTGCGCCGGCACCTGGGATAAGAGCTTTATTGTCTGCAGCCCTGGCTCGGCGGGCGTGGTAAACGTACTCGCTTCCGGCTTTGGCACGGCCAGCACCGTCACCAAGGTGTACGTTCACCCCCAAGTAACCGCTATTAATACGGCCGCGATCGTCCAACCGCCGCCCAACTGCGTATCGCAGAATCAAACTGAAACTTTTCAGGCCACCATATTCAGTGGCAACACGGATATCACCCCCCTCGTGGGTCCGCTCACCTGGTCAGTGATGGATGTAAGTGTGGCCAGGATCAGCACAACGGCAGCCGGCCTCCAGTCCAATCAGGTGCAGCTCACAGCCAATCAACCTGGGTTGACTCAGGTCTTCGCCAGCGCCAGCCAACTGAACGGGCAACCGGCAACATTTCAGACCTGCCCCGTGCAGGCCCTCTCCGTGGTTGCTTCCAGTACCGGCAGCAATTCACTTTCACTGCAGAGCAGCAGCAGCAGCCTGCTCTCGCCCACCGCGGTGGATACGCAGGGCGTTCCCATCTCTGTGAGTGGGCTGACTTGGATCAGTTCCCAGCCCGGGGTCGCTACCACCAAGAGCGGCAGCGTCACAGCCGGGAGACCCGGAGGAGCCGCTGTTTTCCCGGTGTGCAGCCCACCCAGCTGCAATGTGCACCTATCTCCGATTTATTCCTCGAACGTGGTCAGCACGACGGTCACCGGAAACGCGGTTGCCGAAACCGTTTTCGTGACCAGCACCGGCTGCTTCGGGGCCGCCAGTTGCACAACTTCGCTGGTGCCGATCAACACGCAGACGAATACCGCGGGCACCGCTCTCAGTTTGCCCAGTCCACCCAATTCGTTTGTGATTGATAGCACCGGTACCAATGCCTATTTTGGGACCGCTCCCGGTCTGAAGACTCTGGCAATATCAGCAGGTACTTTCCGAAGCTCAAACACTGTCGCCGGTAAGGTTCTGGCGGTTTCGCCTGATGGCAACCAGGTTATCGTCTCCAACACCACGGCCAGCCCTAACGTGGTGAACGTGATTGACGTCAAGGCCGGCAGCTCCACTCCGCTACTGCTTTCGGGAGTGACGGCGGCGGTGTTTTCTCCGGACAGCACTACGGCTTATCTTTTTGCCGGCAGCACCATGTCGGTGTTCTCCACCACCCAGCCTCTTCGAACCATCACTCTGCCCGGCCCGGCAACCGATGCCGCGTTTCTGACCACCGGAACCTTTGGTCTCGTGGGCAGCACGCCTTCCACCGTCAGTCTGTTGAATGGCTGCGACAGCGCTGCTCCAGCTTCGCCCAACACCTCAACCGTAAGCACGATTTCGGCGCCCTCACTGTTGGCATCCCTGCCGGACGGCAAGACTACGGCCGTCGTAACCTCTCCGGGATTTACCACGATCGCGGTCAACACCACGGCGGCCGGCTGCCCGCCGCCGGTCACCGCCAGCGCCACTTTTCATGATTTCGGCCAGGGCGGCTTCACGCCCAAGCAGGTTCTGGTTTCCTCTGATGGCAAGCGCCTTTACGTGATCAGCAATCTGAGCGAAGTTCTGGCTTACGATTTTCCCACCGCCTCAGCCAAGGTCATTCCGCTCAACCCCAGCGCCACGCCGCTCGCCGCCGCCCTGACTCTCTCGGGAAATGGGCTTTACGTTGGCGCCAGCGATGGCACCATTCACCACTTGGACACTGTCGGGCTCCAGGATGTCGGCCAAATCCCAGTAACCCTGTGCAGCAACACATCAGTGAGCTGCCCGCCTGATGTGGTCGCTCTCCGGCCGTAGCCGAGGCGCACCCATTCGCAAGCCAGGGTTCTCCGAAAATTCTCGGTTGCATCTAGGCTGGGTGCTACTCGGACGAGAAGGCGGTGGCATAATCCTCAGGATCAATGCCGTGATAGGTGAGCGTGTGTTTCAAACGTTGTCGCAGGTCGGCGGGCGTGGATTCGACGAAGGCCTGCACGGCCGTCTCCATCGAAACTTCGTCTTCGGCAGCCTCCTCGGTCAGCGTTTCGGCGCGCAATTCGGCCGCTTCCTGCACCAGCGGACGCGAGGGCGCAGGTAGCTCCCGCAACAACTCCGCCATGATTTCGTTCGCTTCGTCAGACCACTTCATGCTCTTTTCCTTGGACTATTCTCGAGACGGAATGACCGTGCTGTCCAGTTCCCGGGCCACGCTGTCGAGCACGCCGTTAATGAACTGCACCGACTCTGGACTGGAGAACTTGCGCGCAATCTCTAAAGCCTCGTTGATGACCACCGGCTTGGGGGTGCGGGGAAAACCGAGGAACTCAGCCACGCCACTGCGCAGCAGGTTACGGTCCACCGCCGCCATGCGCTCCATGCGCCAGTGCTGAGCATGCCGCTCAATCAATTCGTCAATCTCAACCGACCTCTCCATGGCGGTGCGAAACAGGTCCTCGGCAAAATCGCGTACCTCTTCCGAGACTTGCCCGCGCTCGCCCCAGAAGGTGCGCCGCACCTGATCGATGCTCTGTCCACCCATATCGGCCTGGAAAAGCATCTGCAGGGCCAGTTCCCTCGATTTGCGCCGTGTGCCCATGAACAGTTCTCAGTGGTCAGTTCTCAGTTGTCAGTGTAAAGCATTGGCGCGCACTCATTCGTCGAATGCCGCATCCGCTCTTGGCCTTTGGCTTCCGGCCGTTCAGGGATCTGGTGCGGGGCCATCACCGTGCCCGAGTCTTGCGCTGGGGCGTACCTCGTGGATGGCCGACGGCTCTCTCTGATGCAGTCGCACCGACCGCGCCCTTTAATCTCGCCATCTCCACGGCGGAAAGCGCCGCCTCAAACCCTTTGTTGCCGCTCTTCAGACCGGCGCGGTCAATCGCCTGTTCCAGGGTGTCGCAGGTCAACACTCCCAGTGCATGGGGAACCCCGGTTTCCTGGGCCGACTGGCCGATACCACGCACCACTTCGTTGGCGATCACCTCGTAATGCAGCGTCTCGCCGCGTAACAGGCAGCCCAGGCAGATGATCGCGTTCACTTCGCCCGCTTCGGCCAGAACGCGCGCTGCCGCCGGTATCTCAAAGCTGCCGGGAACGCGCACAATATCCATGTCCTTTTCGCGGGCGCCCGTGCGGCGCAACCCATCCAGCGCCCCTCCCAGCAGGCGCTCGGTTATAAAGGAGTTGAACCGGCTGACCACGATTCCAAAGCGCAGCCCCCGAGCATCCAGTTCGCCCGCAGCGGCCGGAATGGTCGCACCCGACGTGCCGAAAAATGCCGCCTTGATGCCACCCGGCAACTCCACCACGAACAATCGCGAGTTGCCCTCGTGATGGTCCGCAATGAGCTTGAGTCCGCGCTTCTCGAGAAGTCCATACACTGCTTCCGGATCGGTTACCTCCAGCAACAGATCAGTGCCTTCCGCCCGCCCCCGCAATTCGCCCCCGCGACCAGAGCCCAGGCTCAGCTTTCCCGCCGGCGCAACCCAGGTTTCAGCCCGGGCCTTGCCCTCCGGTGGGACTGGTTCGCGTTCGAATCCGAGCCCATCCAAAAGCTCCGCCAAAGCCCGGAACTCCGCCGGAGTTTTCACCGACCGCCCAATGTGGATAGCTCTTACCATTGCGTATCGTTTGCAGGAACACCGTTTTCAGAGTTTCGACTTTCTCAACCACACGCACAACTCTGCGCCATGAAGCTTGGATTTGAGAACTGAAATCGGAACTACTGGTAGCCGCTGCCCATCGATTACTTCCCCTTAAACTTTGCCCCCCGCTTTTCCAAAAATGCCGTGGTCCCCTCTTTTTTGTCTTCGGTGGCGCAGCACAGTCCGAAAAGTGTGGCTTCCAGGAAAAGCCCTTCGGCCAGCGGCATCTCCATTCCCTTGTTGACGGCCTCCATGGCCCACTGCACGGCCAAAGGCGCATTGGCGATAATTTTCTGCGCGATCGCCTCTGCCCGCGGCATCAGTTCCCCGGGAGTCACCACTTCGTTCACCAGTCCAATGCGGTGTGCCTCCTGGGCGCTGATCGTCTCGGCTGCCAGCACCAGTTGCATCGCCACGCCCTTGCCTACGAGGCGCGGCAGGCGCTGCGTGCCGCCATACCCGGGAATGATGCCCAGTTTTACCTCCGGCTGGCCCAGCTTTGCGTTGTCGCTGGCCAAACGCATGGTGCAGGCCATGGCGATTTCGCAGCCGCCGCCCAGGGCGAAGCCATTAATGCAGGCAATCACCGGCTTGCCGCAATTCTCGATCAGGTTCAGCACCGACTGCCCCTGGTGAGTGTAGGCTTTGGCTTCCACCGGATTGTTGCGCGCCAGTTCGCTGATGTCGGCCCCCGCGATGAACGCCTTCTCGCCCGCGCCGGTCAACATCACTACTCGCACTTCTGCATCCTGCTTTATGGCGTGAAAAGCCCGCCGCAGCTCTTCCATGGTCGCCATATTGAGCGCGTTCAGCACCTTGGGCCGGTTCACGGTCACATAGGCGATGGCGTTCTTCTTTTCAAACAGGATATTTTCGAAATTCGCAGGAACGGGAGAGGAGGACATGATTTTATCCCTATTATTTGCAATCGGTGTTCATCCGCGACGAAATAAATTATGCGATTTTCGCAGCCGCCTCTTCCGCGGCAAAGCCGCGCAGCGCGGAGTCCTGGGCCACCGGCTTCTGCGGGTCCTTGTAGTCATAGAAGCCCTTTCCTGACTTGCGCCCGTACCAACCCGCCAGTACCATGCGCTTGAGCAGTGGCGGAGAAGCGAAGCGCCGCTCCTTGAATTCCTCGAACATCACGTGGGTGATGTAGTACGTAGTGTCGAGCCCTACGAAATCCAGCAGCGTAAACGGGCCCATGGGATAACCGCAGCCCAGCTTCATGGCCTGATCAATATCCTCGATGGAACCCACGCCCTCTTCATAGGCGCGCACCGCGTCCAGCAGGTAGGGCACCAGCAGCCGGTTTACGATAAAGCCGCTCTTATCGCTGGTGCGCACCGGCACCTTGCCTACCCGCTTGCCGAAGTCATAGGCGGTTTCATAAACATCCTCGGAGGTGGCAATCGTGCGCACCACTTCCACCAGTTTCATCAGCGGAACTGGGTTGAAGAAGTGTAGGCCCACGAAGCGTTCTGGCCTCTTTGTCGCGGTCATCAGCTCGGTAATGGAGATGGAAGAAGTGTTGCTGGCGAAAATAGCGTCCTTTTTGACAATGCCATCGAGCGCCGAGTAGATCTTCCGCTTCTCTTCGGCGTTCTCGATCACCGCCTCAATAACGAGGTCGCAGTCGGCCAGGTCTTCTCGGCGCGTGCTGCCCTTCAGCCGCGCCCGAACCGCCTGCGGCGTCTCCTTGAGCGAGCCTTTCTCTGTCAGCTTGGCCAGCGACTTCTCGATCCCGGCAAAGCCTTTGTCCAAAAACTTCTGCTCGACTTCGAGCACGGTGACGTCAAATCCTGCGGTCGCGCTAACCTGCGCGATTCCCGAGCCCATCAACCCGCAACCCAGCACACCCACTTTTCTGATGTTCATTACCATCCCTCCGGACGTGGGTTTCCTTTGTAATCCCAAACATCTTCCAGGTCGGCTGGCTTGGGATACAGTTTCACTTCCTGTCCATCTGCACGAACGATCTCAAGAACTCGAATCCGTTCCTCTGTCCCAAACAGCATGACATCCACTGTGAACCCATCTTCGTCGCGCGCAACCGCTGCCACCCGCAGTTTATATGGCCCGTCTCCCTCGACGGTTAAGGAATGCGTGCCGTCATTCCAATCCTCGACGGACGATATGGTTTCAATCTGCTTAAGATAGCTGGCGCTACATTCCGGGTCGTGTTTCGCCAAGGTGCGAAGAAGGTCCCGCTCGCGGCCAAGAATCTGCCGGGAAACACGGCTCATTGCAAGCTTTCCACGATCACCGCAATGCCCTGCCCGCCACCAATGCACGCTGTCGCCAGCCCGTACTTCTTCCTTTTGCGCCGCAACTCGTACAGGACGGTGATCACCAGCCGGGTGCCCGTCGCGCCCAGCGGATGTCCCAGCGCGATGGCACCGCCGTTTACGTTGACCTTGTTGCGGTCCAGGCCCAGCTCTTTTTCCACGCCCAGATATTGCGCGGCAAAGGCCTCATTGACTTCCACCAAATCAATGTCGTCAAGCTTGAGCCCCGCTTTCTGCAGTGCAAGCCGTGAAGCCGGCACCGGACCGCGGCCCATCAGCTTGGGCTCTACCCCGGCAATGCCCCAGCTTACCAGCCGTCCCAGAGGCTTGAGCCCGCGTTTCTGCGCTTCTTCCAGCGGCAGCATCACTACCGCCGCTCCGCCATCCACAATGCCGCTGGCATTCCCCGCGGTTACCGTGCCGTTTTTTCCGAAGGCCGGCCGCAGCTTCGCCAGGCCTTCCATGGTGCTGTTCGATCGCCGGTGATCGTCTTCGCTGAACATCTCCCCTGTCAGGTCGCCACGTTTGTTCTTGAGCTGCACCGGCACGATTTCTTCCTGCAGGCGCCCGGCTTTGTACGCCGCCTCCGCCAGTTGCTGCGAGCGCAGCGCAAATTCGTCCTGCTCTTCCCGCGTTATGGCCTGCTGCTCAGCATAGAGCTCGGCAGTGTTGGCCATGTAGAGCCCGCATTGCGTATCCAGTAGCGCCACCATCAACGAGTCTTCCAGCTTGCCTTCACCCAGTCCGAAGCCATAGCGTGCTCCGCGAACCACGTGCGGCGCTTGCGACATGGACTCCATCCCTCCAGCCAGCACGACCTTGGCCTCGTTGAGCTGCATCATCTGCGCCGCGCTCACAATGGCCTGCATGCCCGAGCCGCACAACCGGTTCACGGTCAGCGCTGGAGTCTCGATTGGCAGCCCTGCCTTGAGCGCCACGTGCCGCGCCCCATAGAGTGCGTCGCCGGAGGTCTGCTGCGCGTTGCCCATTACGCAGTGGTCGAATTCCTGAGGATCGAGTCCGGCACGCTGGATGGCGCACTTACCCGCAATCGCCCCCAATTCCTGGGCCGTGAAATAGCGCAGCTTGCCTGCCTGGTAATCCGCCATCGGAGTGCGCGCTCCGCTCACAATGGCGATTTCATTCACCTTTAACATTCGGGAACCTGCTACAGAGAATTGGTCCAGCCGCAGCCAAACTCATCAGTCTAGCAACTGCGGGGCGGGGTTGGCGAGAGGCAGGTCAATCCGGAATGGAACACAGCCGGGCAGTGAAAGCGGCTCTGCATTTGTCATGTTGAAAAAATCATGAATTTCCGTGTGACTCTGTGTCTCTGGTGAACAACTGGTTTAGTGCCGCGGGCGTGGCGAAACCGGCTCGGCCTTGCGCCAGTTCCAGACGTTATAGGCGTACAGCCCCAGGCAAAATACGTTGGCGGGAATAAAGCCGAATTGGGCGGTGTTTTTGGCGATCACACAAACCACCACGCTGTTCACGCCGGCCAGCAACCAGCCATGCCAGTAACGTTTCCCAATCAAAACAGTGGAGAGCACGGTAAGCAGGCAGGAAATGTAATCAAGTCTCAGCACGGCCGTTGAATCGAGCTTCCTCATAGTAAGTCCGACGGCAGGCGGAGCCCAGATTACGAATGTAATGAAACGTCTTGAATTGATGATTGATGAGTTTTAGATGGACGATTTTACCGGGAGCTCTGTCGTGCAGTCTTGTGGAAGCCGCCTTTAACTGGCAGGAATTGACGTTCGGCTAAGCCGCCGAAGCATCCTCAATCTAAGATCGTCAATGATCAATCTTCAATACTTCTCTGTCTCTGTGTCTCTGTGGCAAACAAGAACCGCTATGCGGCGGCGTCCTCAAATTCGGACTTCAAAGCGCACACCTTGTTGCTGGCACTGCGTGCCCGTTCCATCGCCGATTCCACCCGGTTGATCACTTCAGTGACAATATCGGCAGGATCGAAGGTTGGGCGCATCACTGCCTCGGCCACTCCCACGTTAGTGGGCGGAGGCGTATCGCGCCCAGGCAAGCGCACGTCGGCCAGGATGCGGCGCAGCTTTTCCAATGCCAGCAACGCCCCGCGTTCCGGCGTATCGGCCAGGATGAGCGCGATGGTTGTCAGGTCGTAGAGCACGGCCACGTCAGCCTGCCGGATGTGGGTGGAGATGCACTGGCTCACTTCCCGCATCAGGGCCTCCACCGTGTTCTGCCCGAATTCCTTGAGCATGGCGGCGCCTTTGCCAAACTCCATTAGCATTACCGTGGTAGGCGTGCCCTGCTGCGAGGAGCGCGCCACTTCCGACATCAGCACATCGGTGTAGGAAGCTCGCTTCAGTAAACCCGATTTCTCATCGGTCACCGACAGGTTGCGCACCAGGCGGCGCAGGCGGGCGTTGTGCAACGCCAGCACGATCTGGTCACTCAGCGTGCGCAGCAGTAGCAGGTCGCTGGGCCGCCAGTCCGCTCCCACGGGGCTTTGTAGAATGAGCACGCCTACCTGGTCAGCGCCATCGCTCAAAGGCAGCAGCATCAGCGCGCCCGCCCCCATGGAATTGAGCTCTCCGGCAATCCCGCTCAGGTCCGATTCTTTGGCTGGCTCGGTAATGATTACCGCCTCGCGCTGGATGGCAAAATCCTGTAAACCCGAGAGCAGCTTCACCCGCACCGGCAGATCCGAAGGCTGGATTCCCGCACCCGCATATTCCAGTACCAGCGACGGCGGCTTGCCGGGACTGCGCAGGCCGCCAATGCACCGCACAGCTCCCCAGCGCATTCCAATCTCGTTCAGAGCCGCACCCACCACACTCTTGACGTTGGCCTGCTGGTAGAGCTTGCGCCCGGTTTCGGTTACCCACTGCAGGCTGTTGACCTCGAGGTCCGGCTCTTGGCTGACCGGGCGCGCCCGGCGTTCCGCCATGCCTTCAGTTGGTTCCTCGACGGCTATGGGAGCGTTGCTGCTGGTAGGGGCCGGCCCCGCGCCCGCTGCTACACCCGCTGCAGCCGCGGCCACAGCTGCAGGCGGCGCCTCCTCGCCCGTGTACGTGGGCATCAGCCCCACATTCATGTACAGCCGGCGTAGTTCCTCGTTGCGATCCTCTTCGTGCGGGAACAACTGCTGGATGCGCAGCAGCCGCTCTTGCGCTTTGGTGCGCATCCCGTACTGCACCAGGATCTCCGCCTGCAGCATCAGGTCCTGCAGCATGCTGTGCTCGTCGGCTTCTTCTTCCTGCTGCTGCGTCTCGGTAGGCTTGCCTACCGCGGTGAAACGCCCGCCAATCGCGTTCAACCGCGTCTCGGGAATTTTGCCCCGCAGCATTTCCAGCCGGCTGTGGTGGCCGGGTTCGTAGGCGTCCACTTCCGCGGCACGGTCCAGAGCCTCTCCCGCTTTCACGAAATTTCCCGCCGCATAGTAAAGATCGAAGAGCTTGATCAGGGTCTGGCAGTAATCGGCTTCGCGGTTGGAACCATTGAACAGCTCCGCCATGTACTCCAGCATTTCCACCGAAGGCCGATGCTGCTCCAGCAACTGGCTGAGCATGCCTACGTATTCCCGCCGGTTGCCCTTGCTGCGCAAGAACCGCTCCAGCTTGCGGGCCAGGGCCACCGCCGGCGCATCCTGCTGCGCGTCAATCAGAGCCGCCACCAGATCTACAATTTGCTGGGTACGCTCCGGATTCTGCTCGAACAATCCCCACAGAATCGGCTCCGCCTCCGCCAGCCGCCCCGCTCCCATGAGCGCCCGCCCATAAAGGTCCCGCACCTCGGCATCAGCTTTCTCCCGGTTCTTCATCAGCGGCTGCAAAACCTGCAGCGCCTCGAGAAAGTTGTTCTGCTGCACCAGCATGCGCCCGTACGCGAGCCCGGCGTCGGCATTGTTCTGGTCAGCACGATAGGCGCGTTCATACCAGGGCGCGGAGTTTCCGCCGGACTTCTGCTCCAGTTCCCCCACGCTCAGGAAGCACACGCATGCCTTCTTGCCTTCGCCGATCTCCAGTGCAAGTTCGCCGGCACGCCAGAAGTTCTGCCCCGAGGGGTCCAGGAATACAATCCGCTCCAGCACCGCCAGCGCCCGCTTGTTGTTGTGTTGGGCCGTGAAGCCGGCCAGAGCCGCCTCGTAGGACTCCAAAGCTTCCTTTTTGTTATTGCCTTCAATGAATTGCGCGTAGCGGAAGGTTTGCTCCAAACTGGGCTTGGCGAAGCGCGTCAGCTTCTTATAGGTAAGCGCCGCGTTGGTGTTATCTCCTGCGTCCGCCTGGCGATAGAACAGGTCGCCCAGCAGCTTGGCCGCCTGCTGCGTGTCGTTTGCCTGGATGTACAGGTCCGCTGCCGCCTGCCTGATCGTGTCGTTCTCCGGATCGTCCTGCAGGATGGCAACATACTCTTCCAGGGCCGCAGCGATCTTGCCTTTTTGCAGATACTTCTCGGCCTTCTCGCGCCGTTTCCCAATGTCGGATTTGTCCGAGCGTCTGCTGAGGTCAAGCATGGATGTGCGTCTGGGGGGACGTCTGAATTGTAGGCAGAACAGCCGTAACCAGCAATGCAGCGGAGGTACAACGCTGGTTACTAAAGTGTGGTGGGAAAGGCGGCCGTGGCGGCATTTTGACGGTTTGCCCTTTCGCGCCGGCGATTTGGGACCTCCGCCCGCTTCTGGTAATGTCGCCCCCATGCCTGTCACCCCAGGCGGTCCCACCCAAGCCCCGGCAGACACCCGCGAAGCGGGCTTGCATCGGCAACTGACCGCCGGGCAAATGGCCATGGTTGGCGTGGGCGGTTCCATCGGCACCGGCCTGCTGCTCGGTTCCGGTGCCGCCATTCAGATTGCCGGCCCCGCCGTGATCTTCAGCTTCCTGGTGGCTGCATTCATAAGCTGGACCGTGACGGTGGCTTTCGGTGAGATGGCCAGCCTTCACCCTGCCGCCGGCTCCTTCGGGGTTTATGCCGAGCTCTACCTGAATTCCTGGGCTGGTTTCATATCCCGTTACGGGCTGTGGCTCGCCCTGGCCATCGCTATCGGCAGCGAAATGGCGGCTGCCGCAACCTACATGTCCTACTGGCTGCCCCAAGTCCATCCTCTACTTTGGGTGGCGCTATTTTCCGCCCTGCTTGTGGGCGTGAATCTGCGCTCCGTGGGCGGATTTGGCGAAGTGGAGTACTGGTTCGCAATGGTGAAGCTGATCACCATCGTCGCGTTCATCGTGGTGGGCGCCGTGTTCCTGCTCGGCGGGCGGGTGGCGCCGCAATACACCGCTCACGGCGGCTTTTTTCCCAAGGGTGTCTGGGCGCCAGGAGCCGCCATGTCGTTCGCGCTGTTCACTTTTGCGGGCGTGGAGATGGTGGCGGTGTCCTCCGGTGAATCACGCTCTGCCGCCGATATGCCGCGAGCCGTGCTCACCACCTTTGGGATTCTGACCTTTGTCTATCTCGGCGCCATTGCCATCCTGGTCGGCGTCATGCCGTGGAATGGGGCCGGGGTGACGGAAAGCCCGTTCGTCAGCGTGTTCCGCATTGCCGGCCTGCCCGCCGCTTCCCACATCATGAACTTCGTGGTGCTGACCGCCGCTCTTTCGGGTGCGAATGCCAGCTTGTACGTGGATTCGCGCATGTTATTTTCTCTGGCGCGCGGCGGCTATGCTCCCAAGCGCTTCGGCCGCCTCACTCGAGCCGGCGCGCCCCTGCTGGCTCTGCTGGTTTCCTGTTTCGGAATCGGGCTGGCCCTGATTTTCGAGCGCTGGGCGCCGCAGTCGGCGTACGTTTCCCTGCTGGGCGCTGCTTTGTTCGGGGTCATGCTGGTGTGGCTGGTCACCCTTTCCTCCCACATCGCCTTCCGGCGCAGGCTTTCGTCCGCGCAACTCGCGGCGCTACCCATGCGCCCGCGCGGGCGGGTATGGCTTTCGGTGGCCGGGATCGTGGTTGTGCTGGCCTCGCTGGCCGGAACCTGGTTCTACTCCCACCTGATCGTGATCAGCGGAGTCATCTACGTGGTTGTTCTCACCCTGTTCTATCTCGGCATGAAGAAATCGGGGCCAAACATTACAATGGCTGAGCCATGACTGACGACCTGTTGCGCTACCGCCCCGAGTTCCCCATCCTGGAGCACACCACCTATCTGATCAGCAACTCGCTGGGCGCCATGCCACGTGGGGTTTATGACGCGCTGCACAGCTATGCAGACACCTGGGCCAACCGCGGCGTGCGCGCCTGGGAAGAGCGCTGGTGGATGCTGGCCTCCCAGGTTGGCGATCAGATCGGCGCGCTGATGAATGCGCCGCTCGGTTCGGTGGCCACCTTCCAGAATGTGACCACCTGCCAAGCCGTGGTCGCATCCTGTTTCGATTTTTCCGGCAAGCGCAACAAGGTCGTATACAGCGACCTGAACTTCCCCTCCGTTATGTATTTCTGGGAAGCGCAGCGCAGCCGCGGGGCGCGGGTACACATGGTCAAAAATGATGACGGCATCCATGTAGCCACCGAGCGTCTGCTTGAAGCCATCGACGAAAACACGCTGCTGGTGCCAGTTTCGCACGTTATCTTCCGCAGCGCCTACATCAATGACGCTCGAGCCATTGTCGAGCGCGCCCACAACGTCGGCGCCCATGTGCTGCTCGATACCTTTCAGTCGCTGGGCACCGTACCCTTCGATGTGCAGCAACTGGAAGTTGATTTCGTCTGCGGCGGCGTTCTGAAATGGCTGTGCGGAGGCCCCGGCACAGCCTACCTTTATGTGCGCCCCGACCTGGGCCGTAAGCTGGAGCCCAAGTACACCGGGTGGATCGCGCACGAAAATCCTTTTGCCTTTGAAGTTGGTCCCATCCGCTATGGCGAGCCGCCCTATCGCTTTATGAACGGCACCCCGAACATTCCCGCTCTGGAAACGGCTGGCCCCGGGCTGAAGATTGTCTCCAAAATTGGAGTAAAAAACATTCGCGAGAAATCCACGCGCCAGACCACCCGCCTCATTGAACTCGCCGACCAGCACGGCTGGCGCGTGAATACGCCCCGCGACCCCGAGCGGCGCGGCGGGACCGTTTCCATTGACATGCCCAACTCGCAGGAAGTTTGCGCCGAACTGCTCAAGCGCGAGATCCTGGTGGACTGGCGTCCCAAGGCCGGCGTCCGCTTTTCACCGCACTTCTACAACAGCGACGCGGAACTGGAAACCGGCATCGCCGCGGTGGAGGAAATCCTGCACTCCCGACCGGCGCTGGCGAGGTAGGTTCAATTATGCGGCGCGGGCTCCCTCGCCCACGAACCATGTTCCCCCCGGATCCACTTTCGCAACAAACGAAGTTGCGCCATAATCGGCTCGGCTGGCACAAGTCTGACCGCGACATTCCATGAACAGGCTCTGGCTCTTCCAGACAATCGTCATCTTCGCACTGCTTGGCTGCTGCCTTGCACAACAATGCTCCTCCATCGTTGCCCCGCTGAACGTTTTCACCAAAGATGGCCTGCTGGTCCGAGGTATTTCGCCGGATCACTTGCTTGTGAAGGTTAAGGGTAAGATCGCCAGGATTAAATCCTTCAATCTCGATGTGGCTCCGCGCCGTGTGGTTCTGCTTCTGGATACAAGTGGCAGCATGGCCGGAGGCCGGCCAAATAGCTGGCAGCTTATACCGGAGCTAGGATCGTATGCAGTGGATACCATTCCCCCCGAGGCATCGGTCGCAGTCGGCACTATTGGCGAGGTATCCAACATTGGGGAGTTTGGTGACCGCGCGCAGGCTGGCGCACGTGCCCTGGCGCTCACGCGACAATCCATCCGGGGACGAACACCGCTGCTCGACTCCATTCATCTTGCCTTGCTCAAACTCAGCCCAGCCCATTTTGGAGACGTGATCTACCTGGTTACTGATGGTGGAGATACGTACAGTAAAAAGACAGAAACTCAGATTCAGCATGAATTGGCGGAGCACGGCACCCGCATATTCGTGCTGCTGGTTGCCAATGACGAGCCCCCACGGACAGAAGAACAGAGGCTTGGCCCCCCACTGATGCAGGACCTGGTGGAACAGACTGGCGGGCACCTAATGCTCATCCCTTGGAGTTCTATTGGCCCGATTCACAGGGCGGATCTGCTCAAGGCGGCGCCACTGATTCAGTCCGATATCGGCACTAGCTATCGCATGGAGCTGTCACTTCCCGAGCCGATCAAGAAGCTCGCCTCACTCCAGGTCCGCTACAGCGGTCCCGATAAGCGACTGGCTAAAGACTCTAGTTGGATATACCCCCGCCACATTAGCCCCTGCTCCGCCTCAGTCCACCCCTAATTACGAGGGTAATATTTCCCGCATTTCTCGCGTGCAACTCGCCCTGTTTTCCGGCACCATACGCTCGTAGATGTTTGTCCCTCTTGCAAGCCCGGCGCTGTTGGCCTCTACTTCCGCGGCCGATGATCCCAGCATTTATGCCCTCATCGGCGCCTTCGCCGGTGTGTATCTTTTCTATCGCGGCTTCCGCATGCTGCAGCGCAAGCGCCTGATCGCGGACACGCCCACCTCCAAGATCCGCAGCGCGGCCATGGGCCTGGTAGAAGTCAGCGGGCTCGCCAATGGGCCTTACACTATTCCCGCTCCCGCCAGCCAGTTACCCTGCTACTTCCATCGCACCATGGTCTGGATTTACGTCCAGTCGGGCAAGAACAAGCGATGGAAGAAGGTGGTGGACGAGCGGCTGCAAGTGCCCTTTTACCTGGAAGATGAAACCGGCCGCGTGCTGGTGGACCCGAGCGACGCGGAATTGGATCTTCACCGTGATTTCCAGCAGGAATATCAGCATGGCGTGTTTCAGGACGACCCCATTCCTGCGAACGTCTCGCGTTTTCTGGCCATGCATGCGGTTTCCCGCGACCACCCCATCAAGGTCGAGGAGTACTGTATTAAACCCAAGAACGCGCTCTTCATCCTGGGCACGCTGGCAGATAACCCCGGCATCGAGGTGCGCGCGATCCCGGTGCGCTCCGACAGCCCGGACGCAGCCTGGCGCAGAGTCGCGGCTGGAAATGTCCGGCAGCGCCCTGCCCCTCCTCCGCCTGACGAGAAAGAATTGCAGGCACGGGCCGCCTTCGCCGCCGCCATGGGGTTTCATGCGCCCGCGCAAATGCCACATGCCGCGGCCCTGCCGCAAAACCCAACCAAACCAGTGGTGGAAGTTGACGAGGAAGAGAAGCATCGCCGCGAACTATTCGTGGCCGGGCTCATGGGCGGGAGTCCGCAATATTCCGCCGCCGCCGCGGCTTACATCACTGCAGCAACCGGGTCCCAGGCACCGCAGAATCAGCAGCCTGCCGCGGCTCCGCTAGATCCCGAGGAGCAGAAACGGCGTCAGTTGGCTATGGCCTCCCTCTTTGGCGCCCCTGCGGTCGCGGCCACAGCAGCGGCTGCTCGGCCAAGCGCGCCTGCTGGAGCCGGCCCCATGGCGCCGCCCACCAAGCCTGCCGTTCCCTTCGACCCGCACCCGTCGGTAGCACTCATGAAGGGCAGTCATAATCCGACTTTCCTGATTTCCTGGCACAGCCAGCGCGATTTGCTCACCGAGCTGAGCTGGAAATCGGCTTTGTACATCTGGGGCGGACCGATTCTGACGCTGGCATGCGTCGCGTTTGTGCTGAGCCGGCTTGGTCTGTTGTAGCTGTTCGTCATTTTTTGATGTTTGGAAGTTCTGGTTTTTCGCTGGTAGCTTTTGGTTCGGACGGATGAAATGGATTTCGGAAGGGCACAGCTTTAGCTGTGCCGTAAAGCGATCGAATTCTTTCGGCTTTAGCCGCTGAGGGTAGTTTTAGGAGTATTTTGAGCTAGAACACCAAGTACCAGCTACCCTGGAGAAACCATGCAAATTGTGATTTTACTGGCGCTTCTGTTCCTGGTGGGCGGCCTGGTGTGGTACCTGGTCACGATCTACAACGGTCTGATCGAGCTGAAAAACGACATAGATAAGGCTTGGGCAAATATAGACGTGCTGCTGAAGCAACGCCATGACGAACTCACCAACCTGGTTGCCGTCTGCAAAGGCTACATGGAATTTGAGCGCGATACCTTCGAAAAAATCGCCCAGGCGCGTTCGCAGTACGACCGCGCCGTCACCGTCACTCAGAAGGCACAGGCTGACCAAAGCATGACCCAGGCCACGCGTGGCCTGCTGGCGGTGGCGGAAAACTACCCTCAACTCAGGGCCAGTGACAACTTCCTGCAATTGCAGAAACGCATTACCGAACTGGAAAGCGAGATCGCCGACCGCCGCGAGTTCTACAACGACTCCGTCAACACCTATAACATCCGCATTCAACAGGCGCCGGACATGATTGTGGCCGGCCAGATGCACCTGCAGCCGCGACAAATGTTTAAAGTCGAGGAAGCTGACAAGGCTAACGTCCCCATGGTGTTTTCGACCGGCGCACGGTAGCCAGCTTCGCTAGCCCAGCCCAGCTAAGCGATCCAGCACCTTGAAATTGTCTGCCACGGCAGCCAGCGAGGTCAGGTTGCGCCGGTCTGCCAAGGCTCGAATCGCGGCGATAATGCGGCCCTCGCCGAGCCGATCGACCGCATCCCCCAGGGATACGGCAAAATGCAGCATTACGCTGGAATCGCGGTAGCAATCGGCGATGCACGCCGTGCACCCATCCCGCACCAGGGGCGTCTCGGCGAACTCCCACACTGAACAAAGCGGCTTATTCCACGCATCGCAGCGCCACATGTCATAGTTCCAGTCCATGTAGAAGCTCTTATACCCGCCATAGCAGACGAATTTTTCCGGCTCTCCGCGCAGGTGGCGCTTCATGTCGGCAACGGAAGCACGCGGGTTGTTCACGGGAAATGCTTTGCGCAACTCGTCCACGCCCGCGAAAGCATCAAGCAATTCGCTGTTGGAAAATTTCATCAGCTGCGAGTGATCCGACCAGGCCAGCGAGGAGGAACCCAGCCGCGCCTGCTGTGGGTACGAGAAGGCCACAGCAACGAATCCCAGGTCACGCAAAAACGGTGCCAGCGCGGCATAGTCTTCAACCAGCTTGCTCATGGCCACCTGTGCAATGGGAGTCATTCCCAGGCCCGGCATTTGCGCCGTCGCCGAACGGATCCGGCTAACCACTCCGCTGAGGCCGCGATTGTTTTCGTGAGCGGCAACGCTGGCCGCATCCAGGGAGACGTACACCGTCTTCAGGCCTGCGTCCGCCAGCCGCTTCAGGCGTTTGGGCAGCAACCAGCCGTTGGTGATGATGGCTGGCACCATGTCCATGGTAACCGCGGTCGCGATCATCTCTTCAAGGCGCGGATGCAGCAGCGGTTCGCCTCCGAAAAAACTCACGTAACGGATGCCGCGGTCGCGGAGAATCTCGAGCGCGGAAGCGAACCGGTCCGCATCCATCCAGCGCAGATCGGGCACACGTCCCCGGGCGAAGTTGCAGAAATCACAGCTGGCATTGCACGAGTTTGTAACCGCGATATTGCACAGCCCTGGGCCGCCGCGACCAACCATGCGCAGCACATCCCAAACCTGCGCCAGTTTTTTGGACACATTTCTCCTCTGGGGAACCGAACTGCTGCTCCCTCGGGACTGCCCGCAATTCGATTCGGGAACGGGCAGGAGGTTTGTACCGAGTGCTGCTGAGGAATTCGTGGGCGGCGAATGACACTGAAAACATTCAACTTAGCATTAATACCCGCTCAAGTGAGGTCCACCGCCGGCCCACAATTCACATTGTTTGCCGTCACCTGGACCGACCGCAACGCAACGGCGCTCTGTCGCGCGGCAACCAGAAGTACATTGACATTTCGCCTTCTATTCGCCCACAATGGACTCGCGATGTCGCTCACCAAAAAACAAAAAGAAGTTTACGAATTCATTGACCGCTTCGTGCAGGAGCACCAGCATTCGCCCTCCTTCGAGGAAATCGGCAAAGGCCTGAAGCTTAGCTCTTTGGCCACGGTGCACAAGCACATCAGTAACCTGGAGAAGAAGGGCCTGCTGAAACGCGATTACAACCGCAGCCGCTCCATTGAGCTGCTGCCCCCGCGCGGCGGCCTGAAGCAGGCGCTGGGCTGGAATTCGGGAACTGTCCTGCCCCTGGTGGGGCGCATCGCCGCCGGCCGCCCCGTAGAGGCGCTGGAGAACCCGGAGACTATCTCTCTGGCCGATTTCACCCGCTCCCGCGACGTTTTCGTGCTCGAGGTCAGTGGCGATTCCATGCAGGACGAGGCCATTCTCGATGGCGACTACGTGCTGGTCGAGAAGAGTAAGCTCGCCCGCAATGGGGATATCGTGGTCGCGCTGGTGGATGGCACCGACACTACCCTGAAGCGCTTTTACAAAGAAGGCGACACCGTTCGCCTGCAACCCTCGAACGCCACCATGAAGCCGATCCTGGTGCCGGCTGCCGCCGTGCAGATCCAGGGGCGGGTTATCGGCGTCCTCCGCAAGTACTAGCTGATTAGCTATCTACCTGGCTGGCTGCCGCTCCGAGTTCTACTGTTCGCTGCCCCGCGAGTGCTACCGGCTGACTGTCCTGATTTCTAATGGCTCTCTGCTGCTCTGAGGTATAAGTCTCGTTAAAACCAGCTCGCACCGAGATCTCGCAGAGCCTCCGTTCAGCCACTCGGGCTCACCCCAGCGCCGCAGGCGCGGCATGGTAAAGCCCAGGACGGAAGTCCTGGGTAGGCATGCAAATAACAATTTCGAGCCCCGTAGG
>JAICWP010000006.1 GCA_025934735.1 Terriglobales bacterium
CTGGAAGAGTCCATCCGGCTGAAGCCGCTGGACGGCACCTACGGCATCGGCCACACCCGCTGGGCCACCCACGGCCGCCCCACGGAGGAAAACGCCCATCCCCACCGCGACTGCTCGGGCAAGGTGGTGGTGGTGCACAACGGCATCATCGAGAACTACCTCGTTCTGAAAAAGAAGCTGGCGGAAGAAGGCCACCGCTTCTCCACCGAAACCGACACCGAAGTGATCGCCCACCTGGTGGAAAAGTATTTCCTGAAGCACGCCAACGGTCACCCGCCGAAGCTGGAAGAAGCGGTGCGCCGGGCGGTGTGCGAGCTGCGCGGGGTCTTCGCCCTGGCGGTGATTGCGGTCGATGAGCCCAATAAGATCGTGGCCGCGCGCAACGGCCCCCCGGCGGTCATCGGCCTGGGCAAGGATGAATACTTCGTGGCCTCTGACGTTCCCGCCATTCTTTACCATACCCGCGACCTGTTCTTTCTGGCCGACGGCGACCTGGCGGTGATCACGCCGGAAGGAGTCGAGCTCACCGACTTTCAGGGCCAGCCCATCGTGCGCCAGGTGCAGCACGTGACCTGGGACCCGATCATGGCGGAAAAGGGCGGCTTCAAGCATTTCATGCTCAAGGAGATTTACGAGCAGCCGCGGGCGGTGCGCGACACCTGGCTGGGACGGGTCTCGCAGGACACGGGCAAGGTATTTCTGGACGAGATGGAGATCAGCGAGGCCGAGTTCCGCACCCTCAAGAAGATGAACCTGGCCGCCTGCGGCACCAGCTGGCACGCGGCCCAGGCGGGCAAGTTCATGATCGAGCGCCTGGCGCGGGTGCCGGTCGAGGTGGATTACGCCAGCGAATGGCGCTACCGCGATCCCATCCTGGCCCCGGACACGGTGACCATGCTGATCTCGCAGTCGGGGGAGACGGCCGACACGATCGCCGCCCAGCGGGAGGCCAAGGCCAAAGGCTCAAAGACGCTGGCCATCTGCAACGTGGTGGGCTCGATGATCACCCGCGAGGCCAGCGGCACCATCTACACCCACGCCGGCCCGGAGATCGGGGTGGCCTCGACCAAGGCCTTTACCGCGCAGCTGACCGCGCTCTATGAGTTCGCGCTCTATCTGGCCGAGGTGCGCGGGGTGATCAAAGCGGACGAAGCCCGGCAGCTGATCACCGAGCTGACGCTCATCCCGGGCAAGCTCGAGACCCTGCTGACGCACGAAGAAGACTGCGAGGAGCTGGCCAAGGAGTACGTGCGCTCGCAGGACTTCCTCTTCCTGGGCCGCGGCATTCACTACCCGGTCGCGCTCGAAGGGGCGCTCAAGCTGAAGGAGATTTCCTACATCCACGCCGAAGGCTATCCGGCGGGAGAGATGAAGCACGGGCCCAACGCGCTGATTGATGAGAACCTGCCGGTGGTGATTCTGGCCACGCGCGACCCCGCCGACGCAGGCTCCATGGTGCGCTACGAGAAGACGCTTTCGAACCTGAAGGAAGTAAAGGCGCGCTCCGGGCGGGTGATCGCCGTGGCCACGGAAGGCGACGAGGAGATCGCCGAGGCCGCCGACCAGGTGCTGTGGATTCCGCCGGCGCCGGAGCTGCTCTTGCCCATTCTCGAGATCGTGCCCCTGCAGCTCCTGGCCTACCATATCGCTGTGCGCCGCGGCTGCGACGTGGATCAGCCGCGCAATCTGGCCAAGTCGGTGACGGTGGAATAAAACCGTTTCATCGCCGAGACGCAGAGAAAGTTAAACACTTCCAAGCCAGGGTCCCCGTATTCAGAGCAGCATTCAATAGAGATCATGCTCAGATGCTCTGTGTCGTGGCCCAAAGCCATTTTCAATCTTCCATCGTCATTCCGCTCACTCCCCCAGCCAAGCCCCCAACGGCCGCAGCGAATCCACGTGGTCGAAGATAATTTTGGTCGCCCCCACGATGGGAATGGCCAGCACCAGGCCCATCGCCCCCCAAATCCACGCCCAGAACAATAACGCCAGAGTGACGGCCAGCGGGTTCAGGCGCACGCGGCTCCCCACCATCTTGGGAAAAAGCACGTTCATGGTCACCAGGTGAACAATTAAAACGGTGCCCACCACGATGACGATTCCGGTGTGGTTGAGCACCCCGATCCCTCCCGCCAGCGGTGGAAGGATGGCCAGCACCAGCCCCAGGTAGGGGATCAGGCTGGCGAAGCCGCTGATGATGCCGATGAAGTAGGGATACTTGATTCCGAGCTGCCAGAAAACCACGCTGCTGACCACCGAAGTGATCACGCCCACAACGACATTGCCGATGATGAAGCTGCGGATCATGGTGGAAATGCGTCCTACGGTGCGATGCGCTACCAGCCGGTGTTCCTTGGGAAACAGCTGCACCGTGGCCCGGTGGGCGTGGTCCTTCCAGCTCAACATGAAATAGACAAGAAAGGGGATGAAGCTTACCGCCAGGATGATGTCGCCGAACACTCCCGCCCCGCCCTCCAGAAAGCGAAACAGGCTTGTCCCTTGTTGCACTTCCACGGGAATGGGCTTCTTCGCATTTGGTCCCTTAAGCACCTTGGAAGTGTTTTGCTCAATCTTGCTGGTATTGGCCGTGATTTTCGCCACCATGGCGTGAATTTCCGCGGAATACCTGGGCAGTTCACGGCCAAACGCCACGGCGCGGTTGTAGAAAAGATAGGTGGCAGCCGCAAGTACTGCCACCAGGCATAGCACCGCAATGAAAGCCCCGAGCGCCCGCGGAACCCGCCATTTGTGCAGGCCATTCACCAGCGGCTCCAGGATGAAGGCGATCAACAGGGCTACCGAGAGCGTAATCAGAGGGAGGCGGGCGAAGTAGAAAACGCCGATGCCTGCAATTACGGCGACCGCCACCTGGGCCATGCTGGCGGCGCGAATGTTGGCATGGAGCAGTTCATGCTCTTCTTCGAGCTCAGCCGCGGTTTCAGCCGGTATCACCACCTCCGGCCCAGGCGAAGGCGGCTGCACTGGAAGGGGCTTGGCGGCTTCCGGCTCCGGGCGCGGGAATTTGCGTTGCGAACTTTGATTGGAAGCCATTGAAGGGGCGCGGGCCGTGAACAGGGCTAATAGCTGAGATGCGGCAGAGGGGAGCCGTGCCGGACCCGCATTCTGCATTCGACCGTCAACGAACGTTCAAGCGTGTGCTCCAGCCGCACGACATCAACCTAAGAAAATAGTGTGAGGCCGGCGTCTTCCTGCATAAGACCGCGTGCTTCCAAACTAGGTGGCAAGGCTTCTAAAAGCTGCTCCGCACAGACTAAACCCCTGCATCCCCTGGGCGGTCAGCGACATCTAAAGGTTGACAGTAATACACTCAAGTCCTATCATGGTTCCGCTATCAGTGCAGAGCTGAACAAGAAGGCACAAAGATTCAAGTACTTACAAGCGGTTTAAGCGCAGGAGGCAGTGGCAATGGCAAAGATTATCGGTATTGATTTGGGCACCACCAACTCGGTGGTAGCCGTCATGGAAGGCGGCGAACCCAAGGTGGTTCCCAACGAGGAAGGTGGTCGGACGACTCCCTCGGTGGTCAGCTTCAGCAAGACCGGGGAGCGCCTGGTAGGCCAAGTGGCCAAGCGCCAGGCCATTACCAACCCGGAGAACACGGTGTATTCCATCAAGCGCTTCATGGGACGGCGCTTTGAGGAAGTGAATGAAGAAATGAAGATGGTGCCCTACAAGGTGATCCGCGACGGCGACCACCTGGCCATCGAGATTATGGGCAAGAAGTACACCCCGCCGGAGATCTCCGCCATGATTTTGCAGAAGCTCAAGAAGGCGGCGGAAGATTATCTGGGTGAAAAGGTGACCGAGGCGGTCATCACCGTGCCCGCTTACTTCAACGACGCACAGCGGCAGGCCACCAAGGACGCCGGGCGCATTGCCGGGCTGGACGTGAAGCGCATCATCAATGAACCCACGGCGGCGGCCCTGGCCTACGGCCTGGACAAAAAGAAAGACGAGACCATCGCGGTGTACGACTTCGGCGGCGGCACTTTCGATATCTCTATCCTGGAAGTCGGCGAAGGCGTCATCGAGGTCAAGGCCACCAATGGCGACACCCACCTGGGCGGCGACAACATTGACCAGCGCATTGTGGACTGGCTGATTGACGAGTTCAAGAAGGATGAGGGCCTGGATCTGCGGTCCAAGGGCAATGAAATGGCACTGCAGCGGCTGCGCGATGCGGCCGAGCGCGCCAAGATCGAGCTCTCCACCACCATGGAGACCGAGATCAACCTGCCCTTTATCACCGCCGATGCCAGCGGCCCCAAGCACCTGGTGAAGCGGCTCACCCGCGGCAAGCTGGAAGAGATGGTGCGCGACATCATCGAGCGCTCCATCGGCCCCTGCAAGCAGTGCATGAAGGACGCCGGGATCATCGCAGACAAAATCAATGAAGTGGTGCTGGTCGGCGGTCAGACCCGCATGCCCCGCATCCAGCAGCTGGTGAAAGAGCTGTTCGGGCGCGAAGGCCACAAGGGCGTGAACCCGGACGAAGTGGTAGCCGTCGGCGCGGCCATTCAGGGCGGCGTGCTCAAGGGCGAGGTCAAGGACCTGCTCCTGCTCGACGTAACACCGCTCACGCTCTCCATCGAAACGCTGGGCGGCGTGGCTACGCCGATGATCCCGCGCAACACCACCATTCCGACGCGCAAGACGGAGACCTTCTCCACCGCTGCGGATAACCAGACTTCAGTTGAGGTGCACGTCCTGCAGGGTGAGCGGCCCATGGCCGGGCAGAACCGTACCCTGGGCAAGTTCCACCTGACCGGGATTCCACCGGCTCCACGGGGCATGCCCCAGATCGAGGTCACCTTCGATATTGACGCCAATGGCATCCTGAACGTGACCGCCAAAGACATGGCCACGCAGAAGGACCAGAAGATCACCATCACCTCTTCTTCCGGCCTGTCGAAGGAAGAAGTGGAGCGCATGGCCAAGGAAGCCGATTCGCACTCTGCTGAGGACAAGGCCAAGCGCGAGGAGATCGAGGCCCGGAACCAGCTCGATTCGCTGGTCTACAGCATCGAGAAGATGCTACGCGAGCACGGCGACAAAATCTCCGGCACGGAGCGTGGCGACGTGGAGAATGCTGTAGCCGACGCCAAGAAGGCGCTCGAGTCCAACGACAAGGAGCAGATGAACAAGGCGCGCGAGCGCCTGACCCAGGCGTCGCACAAGCTCGCCGAGCAGATGTATCGCGCGGCCCAGCCGCAAAGCGGCGCTGGCACTGGTCCGCAGCCGGGCCCCGGCGCCGGTCCGCAGCCCGGCGGCGATGGCCAGGCCAAGAAAGAAGGCGACGTCATTGACGCCGAGTACGTGGACGTGGAGGACAAGAAATGATCGCGTTTAGCGGGGCCTCTGAGCCCCGCTGCGATCATCCTGAGCGCAGCGAGGGATCTGGTTCGCTTTCTGGATGACTGGCTTCTAGCTTGAATGTGGAGGAGGGGCTTCGCCCCGAATGCACGGGTCGGGCGACGCGTTCTCACACAAGCAAGTGGCTGCAAGGGGCGCCGTAGGCGCCCCTTGCAACATATTCTGCTTCGGAGAGCGACTGCAAGCAGCCCGCCAGTCTACCGGTGGGAATGCTGACCGAAACACGGTTCGTCCAGTGAGGCATGGCTAAAGCTTCGTATCAGGGCACGCCTTCAGGCGTGCCGAACCGGTAAAAAGTTTATTGGGGCTTCAGCCCCTGCAAAAAAGAGGTTGGGGCCAAGGGAGAAAAAGTGCAATTCGCAGTCAATGGCCAAGAATACTATGTGAGCTTTGTGCCGGAGGAGGGGCAATGGTTTGTATTCACCCCCACGGCGCAAGGCTTCTATCGCACTCCCGTGGTGCACGACGATGACCTGCCCATCGGCAGCCCGGTCGTGGTGATCCCGGAGGATGAAGATCGCAAAATCGTAAACTAACTGGTCACTCGGGGCAGACGACTGAACTTCGATGGCAACGCAGACCAAAGACTACTACGGGGTTCTGGGCGTGAAGAAGAACGCCTCGACGGACGACATCCGCAAGGCGTTCCGTAAGCTGGCGCGCAAGTACCATCCCGACGTCAACCCCGGCGACAAAACCGCTGAGGAACGCTTCAAGGCTATCTCCGAGGCCAATGACGTTCTCAGCGATTCCAAGAAGCGCAAAATCTACGACCAGCTCGGCTACTACTCCGACAACATCAGCCCGGAAGCGGCGGAAGCTTACGCGCGCGCCGGAGGCGGCGCTGGTGGCGGTGCCGGAGCCGGCTTCGGCGGTGCACAAGCCGGCCGTGGCGGCGCTCAGGGCGTTCCCTTCGATTTCAGCGGCTTCGACTTTTCCGATCTGTTCGAAGGAGGCGGCCACGCCAGCCGCCAAGACCGGGGCGGCGGCTTCCGCGACATTTTTTCCGGCATGTTCAGCGGTCGCGGGCAGCAACCCAGCGGCCCGGAGCCGGGCAGCGACCTGGAGTACCAGGTAAATGTCGGGTTCTGGCAGGCGATTCGCGGGGCGGTGCTGCGCCTGCAAGTGACGCGCCGCGATATCTGCGGCCAGTGTCACGGGCGAGGGTTCCTGGAAGAACCAGGCGTTTGCCCGCAGTGCCACGGCACCGGCCAGGTAACGCAAACCGGCGGGCGCATGAAATTCAACAGCCAGTGCCCGCGCTGTCATGGCACCGGCAAAAACGTCACTACATGTCCGACTTGCGCCGGTAATGGGGTGGTGGAGCGCACCGAGCCGATGGAAGTACGCATCAAGCCAGGCACCCGCGATGGCCAGCGCATTCGCCTGGCAGGCAAAGGCAATGCCGGCTTCCACGGCGGCCCGCCCGGCGATCTCTACGTAATCATCCGCACCGGCGAGCACCCCATTTTCCGGCGTGAAGGCGATGACATTTACCTTACCGTGCCAGTGACCGCCAGCGAAGCCGCGCTGGGCGCCAAAATCGAGGTGCCCACCATTGACGGCCGGGCGCTGCTCAAGATTCCGCCGGGCACGCAGTCCGGCCAGAAACTGCGCCTGCGCGAAAAAGGCGTTCCCTCGGCCACCAAGGACGGCCTACGCGGCGATGAAATTGTGGAAGTCAAAGTTACCGTGCCTATGCCGCGTGATGAAAAGACCAAAGAATTGCTGCGCGAACTGGCGCGGCTCAATCCCGACGATCCGCGCGCCGAACTTTGGCGGCAGGTCTAAGCTCTTTCTCGGGTGAGCCAACAATTTCAGCTGCTCACTTCCGGGCGACAGTACACCGAGCAATAGAGTGCGCGCCGAATACTTCGTTACACGACCCACCACGTTTTTCATGTTTACGAAAATCGTTTGCTGCTCGCTTCCGTGACGTAACTCATCCTGAGTTCGCAACTCTTTTCCTCAACCGCGCACGAGCAACACAGGGAAGGAGAACGGACATGAGAGGCCTCAGGATAGCAGCATTGCTCACGATGGCGGGCGCTATGATGGCCGCCTACAGCCTGCACACGCCAGCCAAGGTCGGAGCGCGACCCGACAGAACGCGATTTGATGCCGCGGTGATCAAGAACGCGGCCCAAATGCTGGACCAGGGGCGGCATACCTTCCGTTTTGACACCTTCGGCGACCAGGATTTCTGGGGCGGAACCCTGCAGTTGCATAAGGCCCTGGAAGGCAGCCAGTTTGGCGGCGTAGGCCCGGGAGTGAGCCCGGCGACCGCGCTGGCCGTGGGCCTGAAGGTGGATGTGGACGCGCTGCCACCCTCGCTCATCGCGGCGCTGAGGGCGGGGCAGGTCAACCTCTCCAGCCCGGCGACCACGTTGGCGTTGCTGAAACAGAACGCAGTTTTGGGCGTTACCGGATATTTCAAGCCGGACGGGTCGCTGCGCTCCATGGGGATTCAGTGCGCCCTTTGCCACTCGACCGTAGACAAATCCTTCAGCGCGCCGGGCATTCCGCCGGGCAACATCGGCCACCGGCTCGATGGCTGGGCCAACCGCGATCTCAATGTGGGCGCCATCGTCTCTCTGGCTCCAAACCTGCAACCCGTAGCTGACCTGCTTCAAGTGGACGTGCCTACGGTTAAGACCGTGCTGGCCAGCTGGGGCCCGGGCAAATTCGATGCCGAGCTGTTCATGGACGGCAAGGCGTTTCGTCCCGATGGCAAATCCGCAGCCACGCTGATCCCGCCTGCGTTTGGGCTTGCAGGGGTCAACCTGCACACCTGGACGGGCTGGGGAAGCGTGCCCTACTGGAATGCATTTGTCGCCAATCTGGAAATGCACGGCAAAGGAACCTTCTTCGACCCGCGGCTGGATGACGCCGCCCAGTTCCCGGTGGCGGCCAGGAATCATTTCGGGCACGTGAACAACCAGCCCGACCTGATTACGGGCAAGCTGCCTGCGCTGCACTTCTACCAGCTCTCCATTCCCGCGCCCGCTCCGCCCGAGGGCAGCTTTGACGAAGCAGCGGCCAAGCGCGGCGACGAACTGTTCAGCGGCAAAGCCCAATGCACCACCTGCCACACCGAGCCGCTGTGGACGGAACCGGGCTGGGACCTGCATACCGGCCAGGAAATCTGCATTGATAATTTCCAGGCGGACCGTGCCCCCGACCATCGCTACCGCACCTCGCCCCTGAACGGCCTGTGGACGCACGCCAAGGGCGGCTTCTATCACGACGGGAGGTTTGCCACGTTGCTTGACGTGGTCAACCACTATGACAGCTGCTTCAACCTGGGTCTGAGCACGCAGGAGAAGTCGGACCTGGTGCAGTATTTGAAGTCGCTGCCGGCCAAAGAATAGGCGCTGCTTTCAGCAGCTGCTGGGTTATTCGTAGCGCAGCGCGATCAGCGGATCGACTTTGGTGGCGCGGCGCGCAGGAATCAAACAAGCAGCCACTCCCACCGACAGCACCACCAAAATCACCCCGCTGAAGGTAAGGGGATCGGTGGCCGAAACACCCCAGATCTGGCTGGACATCAGGCGAGTCAGCGCAATGCTGGCCAGCAGTCCAATTCCCATGCCGGTGGCCACCAGACTCAATCCTTTACGCAGGACCATCTTCAGGATGGTGGGCCTGCCCGCCCCCAGCGCCATACGAATGCCGATGTCGCGAGTTTGCAACGAGACTGAATAGGCCATCACGCTGAACACGCCAATAATGACCAGGGTCAAGCCGATGCTGGCAAAGATGCCGAGGGCCACCAGCCCGAGCTCGGGTTGCGAATATGAAAAGCGCTTCAGGTAGCTTTCCAGCGAGCCGGTGAGGGTAAGGGCCACGTTATGGTCCACGCCCCAGACCACGCGGCGAACGCTAGCCAGCATGGAGTCGGGATCCATGGCAGTGCGCACCAGGATGCCGCGCTGCCCGGCCCCGGTGACGTCGTAAGGAACAAACGCTTCCGGCATGATGTCTTCCTGCAGGCCGCGGTTCTTGGCGTCCGCCACCACGCCAATAATGTCGAAATATGCGTCCTTCGGCCCGTCAGGAAATTCGTCGAACTGCTTGAACTTGATTTTTTGCCCGATGGGGTTTTCTTTGCCGAAAAACTTGTGCGCCAGGGTCTGGTTGATGACGGCAACATGGCGGCCCGAATCCACTTCGCTGGCGGAAAGCAGCCGCCCCAGGACCAGGGGCCGCCCCAAGGTCGCGAAATAACCTTCGCTGCAAAACTGGAACATGGCCTCCCACTTCTCCGAGTGGCTCTTTCCGGGAATCACCACTTCGCTGGTAATGCCGCCGTAGGGAGGCAAGGAACTGGTCTCCGTGGCCGCGGTCACGCCGGGCAGGGCGGCTAAATTCCGCAACAGCTGCTGGAAGAACAGGCGCTTCTGTGCGGCCGTGTCATACCGACCCTGGGGCAGAGGCAGGCGGGCCACCAGGATGCGTTCCGGGTTAAAGCCCAGGCTTACGTGCGTGAGGGCAAAGAAGCTGCGCATCATCAGGCCGGCGCCCGCCAGCAGCACCATGGAGAGTGCCACCTCCGCCACCACCAGGGCGGAGCGAAAGCGCCCGTGTCGAAATGCCGCGTTGGCGCCCATGCCCGTATCTTTCAAGCGGGAATAAAGGTCGCCGCGCACTGCGTGCAGCGCCGGCGCCAAGCCGCACAGCAGGGTTGTAATCATGGTGGCAATCAGGGCGAACAGCAGCGCCGCCGTGTTCACCGTCAGCACAGCTTCCGCCGGCAGCCAGGAACCGGGCGGGCTCACGGCGGCAATCCATTGCAGGGCTCCATAAGCCAGCAAACAGCCGAGGAGACCTCCGGCGCCGGCCAGCAGCAGGCTCTCCAGCAGCAACTGTCGCACCAGCCGCCAGCGCGTGGCTCCCATCGAAGACCGGATGGCAATTTCCTTTTCCCGGGCGGTGGCGCGCGCCAATAGCAGGTTGGCCACATTGCTGCACGAGATCAGCAGCAGCATCAGCACCGCCCCGATCAGGATAAAGAGCATGGTCTTGAACGACTGCACCACGGTGTCGGCCAGCGTCTTGGTGAAGACAGTAAATTTCTGCGGATATTCCTTGGGATAAACCTTGGCCAGGCGGTGGGCGATCACGTCCAGATCAGCGGCGGCAGCTTGCATGCTCACGCCGGGCCGGAGGCGGCCCAGGGTCCAAAGGTAGCGCGGAAAGCCGCCAACTCCGGTGGCTGGGTCATTGCGGCTGAAGGCAGTGGGAATCCACAAGTCAGCAGCCAGCAGCTGAAACCGCGGCGGCATGATGGCCACCAGGGTGCGCGGCTCACCGTTCAAGGTCAGCGTGCTGCCCAGCAGCTTGGGGTCGCCACTGAACTGCGACTTCCAAAGCTTGTAGTTCATGACAAACACGGGCGGGGCGCCAGGCTGGCCATCCTGCTCGCTGACGGGCCGCCCCAGCAGCGGCCGCATCCCCAAAAAATCAAAGGTGTTGGGAGAAACTCGTGCCCCGGTGAACTGCAACGTTCCCTCGCCCTTGGTATAGAGGATGTCCAGTTGTTCCGCCCCCATCACGTCCTCAAAGACGTGGTTCTGCTCCTTGAAGTCAAAATATTCCGGGAAGGTGAAGACGGGGCGGCCGTCATCCTTTGGCTGGGTAACGTCATGGATGAAGAAATTGGTGAGCCGGCGGGCGCCACGGTAGGGGAACGGCTCGAGCACACCGTTATAGATGACGCTGAAAATGAGAGTGGTGGCGCCAATGCCCAGCGCCAGCGCGCAAACCGCCAGCAATGCAAAGCGGCGTTCCTTGTTAAGGCTGCGCAGGCCATAGCGCAGGTCCTGCCTGAGCCAATCCAGCCTTTCCATGCTCACGCCTCCCGCAAAAGCCGCCTACTCCCGTTTTAGACACCGGAAGTTACGAATGGAAAGCGAGGAAAGTTCAGGAAAGGTGAAAAGGTTAACCTCAAAGACAGCTGCCAGATCCTCGCAGCACGCAAGAAGGGCTCAAGAGCGAGGGCGGAAACGCAGGAACCGGGAGGAATCCCTGGTCAAAAATTTAAGAGTCCCGAGGTGATGTTGCACCCATTCGCCTCGGCCAGTAGCTCGCTTTAGACCCTCGCCGACCTGCCACTCGCTGCTTCCTTGCGGTCACAACGCGCGATCGTTCCGCTCGGGCTCCGGGCTCACCGCCAACCGGGTAAACCTGTGCAACGCCTCGGGACTCCAATTGCTTTTCAGCAGGTTTTCCTGTTCGCCTCGACCAGCGCTTTGCTATAGACCCTTACGGACCTTCTCTCCCTCGCCTTGCGGCTGCGAGAGTGATCTCGCTCGAGCCCCGGACGCTACGCCAACCGGGTAAACATCAGAAATTGCCGAAGAACGATTATGGTTTTACTCCTTCTGCTTTTTAAGTCAATCACCAAGGAAGAAGTTTATTGAGCAGCATTTCCTTAGGCTTGCAGCGCGTCCACACGGCGCTGCCCCAGCCCTGGTGCAGCCCTGGAGGGAACTCAATGGGGAGAACCGCCAGCAGCGCGGCTAATGCTCATTTCCGCAGAGTGCAGCCCGTTGATTACGCACTTTCATCGTTCCAAAACTGTGGAAATTGGCCAAAGTTGGCTAGAGTGGCCGATATCGTCCGGTTTGCATTCGCCGCCCTCCCCGCCGCTACAATTCCAAGCCAGGCAGAGTAGAATCATGCGACTTCAATGACCATGATCGTTGGGAATCGTTCGTTGCTAAGGATCTTTGCGATCTTGGCGCTGCTGGCGCTGCCGCTGGCTGCGCAGAAAGTTTCGCCGCAGCAGCGCGCGGGGCGCTACCTGGAGTCGGTGCGCCACCAGCCTTCGCTGCTGCTGGCCTTCCTTGAGCAAATGCCCAAGGGCGGCGACCTGCACAACCATCTGTACGGCGCGGTTTATGCGGAAAGCTATATCCAGTGGGCGGCGCACGACAGTCTATGCGTGGAACGCGCCAGCCTAGCGCTTGTAAAAGCTCCGTGCGACCCGTCCGCCGGCAAGCCCCCAGCCGCCGAGGCGCTGAAGGATCCCACTCTGCACGCCCAACTGGTGGACGCGTTCTCCATGCGCGACTGGAACGCAGCGCGAGACTCGGGCCACGACCACTTCTTCGACTCGTTTCTGAAGTTCGACGCCGTGACCACCGGGCATATTGGGGACATGCTGGGGGAGGCCGCAGAACTCGCCGCCAATGACCGGGTCACCTACCTGGAATTGATGTTTGCTCCCGACACTGACCAGGCTATCCGCCTGGGAGCGCAGGTGGGCTGGAACGACGATTTCGCACAGATGCGCCAGCAGTTGCTGGCCAACGGCCTCGCCGACGTGATTGCCGCAGCCCGCAAGTCGCTGGATGAAGATGAAGCGCGCATGCGCCAGGATTTGCATTGTGGCGCCCCTGGCGCGCGGCCCGGCTGCCAGGTCACGGTTCGCTACCTTTACCAGGTGCTGCGCGGTCTTTCCCCGGAGCAGGTATTCGCCCAGATTCTTACCGGATTCGCGCTGGCCCAGGCTGACCCGCGCGTAGTCGGCCTGAACCTGGTGATGCCGGAGGACTGGTATGTGCCCATGCACGACTTTCGCCTGCACATGAAAATGATGGATTACCTGCACGGACTGTATCCCCGGGTGCACATCAGCCTGCATGCGGGCGAATTGTCGGAAGGCATGGTGCCGCCCGAAGGCTTGAGCTTTCATATCCGCGATTCGGTGGAGAAGGGACATGCCGAGCGCATCGGCCATGGCGTGGACGTGATGCACGAAACCGACCCTATCGCCCTGCTGAAGGAGATGGCGCGGCGCAATGTGCTGGTGGAAATCTGCCTCACCAGCAACGATCTGATTCTGGGAGTCCGCGGGAATGAGCACCCGCTGCCCATCTACATGAAGTATGGAGTGCCAGTGGCGCTGGCGACCGACGATGAGGGCGTCTCGCGGTCCGACATGACGCACGAATACTTGCGGGCCGTGTCGGGCTACGACCTGAGCTACGCCCAGCTGAAGAATATGGCCCGCGCCAGTCTGGAGCACAGCTTTCTGCCCGGCGCCAGCCTGTGGAAGGATGGGCGCACATTCCGTCTGCTGGACGCCTGCGCCCATGACTCTCCCGCAAAGAGTTCGGTTTCGGCGCCCTGCCGCAAGTTCCTGGATAGCAGCCAGCGGGCGCAGGTGCAGTGGCGGGAAGAAGGAGAGTTCGACAAGTTTGAGGCGGAGTTCTGACAAAAGTAGTAGCAATTAGCATTTAGCCAGTGGATGCGGTGCTTGAAATCGGCAAGGCTCGTGACCGGCTAAGTGCCAAGTGCTAATTGCTTCTTCGCAAGAGCACCTGATGCATGAACCACAGATGAGTACGGAACGCACCGACTTCGCACGCGCCGAGCAGGCGGCACAATTCGTCCTCACAAGAACGAAGCTCCGCCCCAAAATCGCCGTGGTGCTGGGCTCCGGGCTGGGCGCTTTCGCCGACGAACTGAATGAACTCACGCGCATTCCCTATCAGGAGATCCCTTCCTTTCCGCGCTCCACTGCCGTGGGCCACGCCGGGGTGCTGGCCATCGGCAAATGTGAAGGCGTGCCGGTAGCGGCCATGCAGGGCCGCGTGCACATGTATGAAGGCTACTCGGCCCAGGAAGTCGCGTTTCCCATGCGGGTGCTAGGACGCATGGGCGTGCGAGCCGCCATCCTGACCAACGCCGCCGGGGGCATCAACCTCGAATACAAGCAGGGCTGCCTGGTGCTGCTCAGCGATCACATCAATCTGCAAGGGCGCAATCCGCTGGTGGGAGCGAATGACGAGCGCTTCGGCCCGCGTTTTCCCGACATGACCCGGGCCCACCACAAGCCTTATCGCCAGGCGGCGATGGACGAAGCGCGGCGTCTGGGAATCACCTGCTTTGAAGGCGTGTACGCCGCGCTGCTGGGGCCGAATTATGAAACGCCCGCGGAGATCCGTTTCCTGCGCACCATCGGCGCCGACGTGGTCGGGATGAGCACGGTGGCCGAAGTCATCGCAGCCCATCATATGGGAACCAAGGTGCTCGCCATCTCCTGCGTCACCAACATGGCCGCCGGCATCCTGGACAAACCCATCAATCACGAGGAAGTGCTGGAAACGGGCGAGCGCGTGAAGGGGCAATTCATCGCCCTGCTGCGGGCAGTGATTCCGCAGATCGCGGCGGATATGGGGTGAGTGCTCGCTCCATTTATAATCAATGCCTTAACGAAACGCAGGAGGACGCCCATGGCTGGAGTGATTCCCGACAAGTACACCGACCTGTTCAAGAAAAAAGCGTTCGCGAGCCTGGCCACCTTGAAACCGGATGGCAGCCCGCAGGTGACGCCGGTGTGGATTGATTACGATGGCAAGCACGTGATCGTCAACACCGCCGAGGGGCGGGTCAAAGATCGCAACCTGAAGCGCGACGGGCGGGTGGCTATCGCCATCATGGACCCGGACAACCCTTATCGCTATTTGGGCGTTGAGGGCAAAGTGGCCGAGGTGACCAAAAGCGGCGCCGACGCCCACATTGATAAGATGGCCAAGAAATATCTGGGCCAGGATAAGTATCCCAATCGCAGGCCGGGCGAAGTGCGCGTAATTTTCAAAATCGAACCGGAACGCGCGCACACCATGGGATAGTGCACCATCCGGACTGCTGTAGAACGTGAATTGCTCTTGGCTCTCGGCTCTTAGCTGGAATTCTTGTGCGGTAGCGCCCAAGCCAATAGCCAAAAGCTAAGAGCCAAGAGCTCTACCCGAGACCAAAATGCCCTCAGCCAAACCTGCCGCTAACTCGGTGCGAATTGTTCGCGCTACCAGCGAAGACGTGGAGCGCATCGCGCCCCTGTTCGACGCCTACCGCCAGTTCTACAAACAAAAGTCTGACGTGGCGGGAGCGCGCCGCTTTATCGGCGACCGCCTGCAGCGCGAGGAATCGGTGATCTTCCTGGCGTTGATGGACGAGAAGGCGGTCGGATTCGTGCAGCTCTATCCGTGCTTTTCTTCGACGGTCATGAGGCGTATGTGGATTTTGAACGACTTGTTCGTGACTCCGGAGGCGCGGCGGCAAAGTGCGGCCAAGGCGCTGATGGAGCGGGCACGGCAGTGGGCGGTCGAAACGAAGGCGGATGGGCTGTGGCTGGAGACAGCGGTGGACAATCACCCCGCGCAGCGCTTGTACGAGAGCCTGGGCTGGAAGCTCGACAATGACTATTACCGCTACTTAGTGCCGCTATGATCTCCGGGCTTAGCGCCATCGCATCCCAGCCTCGGCAATTAGGGAAAACACCGACCTGGAAAGGCTATACCAGACCTCGCCTTGAATACGACCACCTATAACCTGGCGCTTTTAGGTTTTGGCAACGTGGGCCGCGCTTTTGTTTCTCTGATGGAACGCAAGCGCCAGGACCTTCGTGATCAACACGGCATCGAATGGCGACTCACTGGCGTTGCCACTCGCCGCATGGGCTGGATCGCCGCGCCCGATGGCCTTGACCCGGCGGCTTTATTGCGCGGCGAGACGCGCGCGGCCGCCGGACCCCACAACGTACGCGACTGGCTGCGTGCCGCCCATGCCAACGTGCTGTTTGAAATCACATCGCTCAACCGGGAAACCGGCCAGCCCGCTATTGACCATCTGAAGGCTGCGCTCGAACTGGGCGCGCACGCCATCACCGCCAACAAGGGCCCGGTGGTGCATGGCTACGAGGAACTAAGCGCGCTAGCTCAGAAGTGCGGGCGCAGATTTCTGTTCGAATCCGCGGTCATGGATGGCGTGCCCATCTTCTGCCTGTTTCGCGACACCCTGCCTGCGGTCGAAGTCCACGGCTTTCGCGCTCTCCTGAATTCCACCACCAACCTGATCCTGCAGCAGATGGAAGAAGGCAGCACGCTGAACCGCGCCATTGCCAAGGCGCAGGAGATGGGAGTCGCGGAAACCGATCCCACGGATGATCTCGAAGGCTGGGATTCAGCCGTCAAAATCGCTGCGCTGGTCACCGTGCTCATGCGCGAACCGCTTAAGCCGCAAGAGGTGGAACGCCAGGGCATTGAGGACCTGCATCCTTTGGCCGTGCAAGCGGCACGGCGTGCTGGCCACCCTTATAAACTGGTATGCGAGGCGCGACGGGAGAACGGCCGGGTGCAGGCCAGCGTGCGGCCGCAACAATTACCGCTCAACGATCCCCTGGCGTGGGTGAATGGAACCTCGTCGGCGATTTGCTTTGAGACCGACATCTTTCCCGGCTTAGCGATAACGGAACAAAACCCGGGCGTGACGGAGACCGCGTACGGGCTGCTCGCCGACCTGGTGCGCGCCGTGGGCGCGCAAAAGCAATGACTTAGGGAAGGACCTCTTATGCTGATACTTGACGGCTGTCATGTTGAGCGAGGGCATGCCCGAGTCGAAACACCCGCGCGCTGACAGAGGCGCCCAGCTTGCTCAAGGGAGTTTCCGCCAAGTGTAAAGGTGGAGTGTGTCTCAAAAGACTCCCTGAAGCAGTTGTGCAGCCGCCGGCGGCACAGGATCCTTCGGCTCTGCCGGCGGATTCGCAAGCGAATCAGCCGGCGCGCTCAGGATGACAGTGGTGGAATGAGGAATAAAGAACAAAATGGGCACACAACTTTTAAATCGTAAATCGGCGGCGCTCGATATTGCCTGGGTACGGGAGCAATTCCCTGCCCTGAAGCTCCGGGTGAACGGGCGCACGGCGGCATTTCTCGATGGGCCTGGGGGCACGCAGGTACCGCAGCGGGTGATTGATGCGGTCACCAACTACTTCGTGGGATCGAATGCCAACGTGGGCGGCGCTTACCTGACCAGCGAGCGCAATGACGCCATGCTGGCGGAGGCGCATCGCGCCATTGCCGACCTGCTGGGCTGCGACGCCGACGAGGTCTCCTTCGGCCAGAACATGACCACCCTCACGCTCCTGCTCAGCCGCGCCCTTGGCCGCGAACTGAAGCCGGGCGACGAAATCCTGCTGACCTGGCTTGACCATGACGGCAATGTCTCGCCCTGGCTGGCGCTGGAAGAAAAGGGCGTGGTCATCAAGCGCGCCGAGGTCAATGCGTCAGACTGCACGCTGCACCTGGATGATCTGGCAGCCAAAATCACGCCGCGCACCAAGGTGGTGGCGGTGGGCTACGCCTCGAACGCCGTGGGCACCATCAATCCGGTAAAGGAAATTGTGCACCTGGTGCATGCCGCCGGAGCCCTCGCCGTCATTGATGCCGTGCACTATGCGCCCCATGGCACGATTGACGTGCGCGACCTGGATTGCGATTTCCTGCTGTGCTCGCCCTACAAATTCTTCGCGCCGCACTCGGGAGTGATGTACGGCAAGCGGGCGGTGTCGAGCCGTTTGCGGCCGTATAAAGTCCGAGCGCAGTACGACCGCCTGCCCGAGCAGTGGGAAACGGGTACTCTGTCGCACGAAAATATTGCCGGAGTGGCGGCCGCCATCGAATATCTGGCCGATCTGGGACGCCACAGCGAAACCTCGGCTTTGAGCCGCCGGGCCGCTCTGCTCGCCGCCTTTGGCGCAATCCGCGACTACGAGCGCGGGCTCATGCAGCCGCTCATCTCCGGGCTGCTGGCCATCCCCGACCTGAAGTTATATGGCATCACCGACCCGGCGCGGTTTGGGGAGCGCACGCCTACCGTGGCGGTGCGCATCGAGGGGCACACTCCGATTGAGTTGGCGCGCAAGCTGGGAGAGCGCGGCATCTTCACCTGGGACGGGCACTACTTCGCCCTCGACCTGGCGCGGCGACTGGGGGTGGAATCCAGCGGCGGCTGGTTGCGTATCGGGCTGGTGCATTACAACACTGCGGAAGAAGTCGCGAGAGTGGTGGAGGAATTGAGAAATATCGCCGCTCGGCGCTAACCTTGATCTGAGGCGTGTTACATTTGCTAACAATTGATATCACACGCTTGACCCAGGCAATCACGAGGTATAGGGTTACTTACTATGCAACGGTCGGGGTGAACAAACCATGAGGCACCCGCCGTCATCGTAGTTTAATTCCGGCGACTCTCCGGGGATTTGTTTTTGGGACGTTCAAAGGGTAAACCAGTCAAGCTCCTGAATCCGAAGTCCGCCGCCTCGTCCAGCTTTCCTTCCAGCGTTAATTCCCTTTCCGGAACCGATGAACAGGCCTACTGCGCGAAATACCTGAAGCTGGCTGATACTGCTCTGCAGATGCCGGTTCGACGGGAACTCAAGAAGGCCAGCTAAAGCTAATGCCTGGGTGTACGCCTTTGCCCTGCCCGGAACTTGAGCCTTAGGTTGAAAATCGTTTCACCAGATCATTAACAATTGCCAGAAATGCCTCTACGGGTTCGCCCTTGTGAATGAAGGCATCCACGTGCCGGACGGTATCGGGGTTCGTGCCCGAATGCAGCACCACGGGAACGGTGGGTTTGAGGGCTTTGAATTGTGCCGCCAGTTCCACTCCCGTGGTTCCCCGCAGCAGGTGGTCCGCAACTACCAAACTGACGGGCGCTTCGCGGAACATTTCCAGGGAATCTTCCGCCGTGGATGCCAGGAGAACGGCATAGCCGTTTCTGACCAGAATGTCATTAACAAGGCGCAGCCCAGTCTGATTGTCATCCACGCAGAGGATGAGGGCTCTCCCAATCAGCACCGGGACCGGCTTGGCGGCCTCCATCTTGCAGCAAACTCTTTCCCCGGCCAGAGTTGGAGTAGTGCGGTCCGGGCCCAAGAAGTGGCTTGGGGGAGCCCGGAAAATTGGCATCAATGGTGCCGCGAACAATTAATTTCTGTCAAGGGCCCGTCCGTGCCAGGTCTGGTACTTGAAGCAGGTCAAGACTGCCGGCTTACGATCCTCGAAATATGTTCCTGATTCAATACAGAGTTTGGGAAGAGGAAGCACAGCGAACCCCCGGAGGAGCGTGGCTCTCCTCCGAGGCTATAGACCGAGTGTTACCGCCAATCGTCGCCTTCGGCGATGCCGGAACCAGCTACTTCTTCAGCGTGCGGATGAACTTCACCAGTTCCTGAATCTGGTCGCCCGTCAGCTTGCCATCATAAGCGGGCATCTTGCCCTTGCCTTTGGTGATGGCGGCGGTCAGATCGGAGTCCGACTGCTTCTGCACGTCGGCTGAGCCCAGATCTTTAATGCCCAGGCGCTTGCCCATAGGAGTCTCGCCCTTGCCATCGGGCCCGTGGCACATGGCGCACTTGGCTTTGTAAAGGTCGGCGCCGGAATCGGCGGCAAATACCGAGGTGGAAAACATCAGGGCTAGCGCCAGAACAACCAATGAGGCCGTGGTCTTCATTCTCTTTTTCTCCTTTGACGGTGGGACGCACTCCAGTCCCACACTACAAGAAGGCACTTGGCCTGCCAATCGCCAGCCGAGCTATATGTCTGGCCCAGAATGAGATAGCTTTGGACCAACGGCGGATGCCACCTCCCGAGCGGGGGAAAATACACGCTTTAGCGTGTTATGCCGCAACTGGTCCCCTGCTCTGGTCTCAGCTGAGCATGCGTGTCCAAGCCTAAGTGCCTGAAACAGCAGCGGCAAGCCCTGCCACTTCGATGCAGCGACTTTTGGCAGGGCGAATGCCCTACACGAGGTGATCCTTGGGGGCTTGCCTTGGAACCCAACCTGATGGTGATCGGCTTGAACCATCGCACGGCGCCGGTGGCAGTGCGTGAGCGCTTCTACATTAGCGAAACCCGCCGCTGCCAGGCGCTGGTGGAACTGAGTAACGCGGAAGGCATTGATGAAGTGGTGGTGCTGGCCACCTGCAACCGCACCGAGTTCATTCTGTGGTCGAACGAGCCTAGTTTAGCCGCCAATTCCATCCTTGGCTGGCTTAGCCGCGAATATGGGCTGAAGCTCTGCGAGTGGCAGCATTTTTATCGCCTGCTGGACGAAGCCGCTCTGGTGCACATTTTCCGAGTGGCCTCCAGCCTGGATTCCATGATCATCGGTGAGCCGCAGGTCGTCAGCCAGGTTAAAACCGCCTGGGCTCAGGCCCAGCAGGTGGGCACCACCGGGCATTTCCTGGATGCAGTGCTGCAAAAAGCGCTGACCGTTTCCAAGCGCGTGCGCAACGAGACTCCCATCGGCGCATCGGCGGTTTCGGTGCCCTACGCCGCGGTGGAACTGGCCAAGCAGATATTCGGTTCGCTGGAAGACCGGGTGGTGCTGCTGCTGGGCGCGGGCAAGATGAGCGAACTCTCCGCCCGATACCTGGTGAATAGCGGCGCCCGCCAGGTGCGCGTGATTAATCGCACCTTCGAGCATGCGGCCGAGGTGGCGGAAAAATTGGGCGGCGTGCCGGTTGCCTTTGAAGACCGCTGGCCCCACCTGGTGGAAGCGGACATCGTAATCAGCTCCACAGGCTGCCCGCACGTGATTCTGACCAAAGATGAGGCCCAGCGCATTGTGCACGAGCGCGGCGGGCGCCCGCTGTGCCTGGTGGATATCGCCGTGCCCCGCGACATTGATCCCGCGGTCAAACATGTTTCCGGAGTTTTCCTGTATGACGTAGACGACCTGGAGCAGGTGGTGAAGCACAATTCGGGCGAGCGCCTGGCGGCAGCGGAAGAAGGGCAGAAGATAGTAGCCGCTGAGGCCCGCGAGTTTCGCCGCAAGCTGCAGGCGGAGCGCGTGGTGCCCACCATTGTGGCCCTGCGCCAGCATCTGGACGAGATTTGCCGGCAAGAACTGGACTCCTTTTCCCATGAGTTCGGGCCTTTCAGCCAGGACGAAGACAGGGACCTGCACACGGTGACGTCGCGCATCACCCAACGCATCGCCGGATCGCTGGCCCGCGAGCTCAAGGAGCTGCCAGAAAAGATGGAGCAGGAGAAGATGACGGCGGCGGTACAGCGCCTGTTCCACCTCAGTTCGCCAGAAAAGGCGCTTGCCGGCGCCACCATCGGGAAAGGAAACTGACCATGGCCAAGGAAGTTGAAAACTCACGGTCGCAGTCGAACCCCAATTGGACCAGCGCTCAGGCTTACGGGTTAGCCATCTTCTGCCTGGGTTTCGGCCTGGTGCTGGGCTACCTGTTCCGCGGTTCGGCGCCGGTAACTTCGACCGCTACCGCGGCGACCACGTCGGAACCGGCTGGGCCGGCGGGCATGCCCGGAGTTCCCAGCAGCATCACCGCGCCAGGAGCCAGCCAAATCAATCCGCAACAGACGGCGGAGATGGTGCAGAAGGCGGCGCAGCCCTTGCTCGGCAATTTAAAGCAGAATCCGCGCGACTTCGACACCCTGGTGAAGGTGGGCAACTTGTACTACGATGCCAAGCTTTTCCCGGACGCCATCAAGTACTACGCGCAGGCGGTGAAGGTGCGGCCGGAAAATTCTGATGTGCGCACCGACCTGGGAACCTCCTACTGGTACACCGGCGACGCCGATAAGGCCATCACCGAGTTCAACCGGGCGCTGAAATATCAGCCCACCCATCCTGGGACGCTGTTTAACATGGGTGTGGTGAAGTGGCAGGGCAAGATGGACCCGGCAGGAGCGGTGCAGGCGTGGGAGCGGCTGCTCCAGAGCAATCCCAATTATCCGCAGAAGCAGCAGGTGCTCGACTTGATTGCACGGGCGCGGCAGCACGCGAAAAGCTAGCAGTTACTCCACCACGAACCCTCTCAGCCGCCGCAGCAGCGATTCGGGCGCGTCCGCCTCCATTTCCACCACCCCGTCGCGGTACTGGCGAGAGAAGATGCGGGAGCGCGCTTCCAGGGCGGAGAGCAGCTTGCCTTCGCTCTGCGGCACCTTCAGGCGCACGCGGCTGATGGGATCCTCCACCAGCATCTGGTCAATGCGTTCGAGCAGCGTAGTGAGGCCGATGCCCTTGAGCGCGGAAACGTGCACCGTGGCTGCATCATCGCGCAGGGCGTCGCGTTCGGCGGCGGCAAGCATGTCAACCTTGTTGACCACGTGCAGCCGCGGCTTGCCGGCAGCATCCAACTCGCGCAGCACAGCTTCCACCTGCGCCGCCTGCTCGGCGGCGATGGGGCTGCTCGCGTCGGACACCTGCAGCACCAGGGCGGCGCGCTGCACCTCTTCCAAGGTGGCGCGGAAAGCTGTGACCAGCGTGTGCGGCAGGTTGCGGATGAATCCCACCGTATCGGAGAGCAGCACCTTGCGGCGTGAAGGCAGCGTGGCCGGCCGAATGGTGGGGTCGAGCGTGGCGAACATTTTCGGCGATTCCAGCACCCCGGCGCGGGTGAGCGCATTGAACAGCGTGGATTTGCCGGCGTTGGTGTATCCCACCAGCGCGATCGTGGCCACGGGCACCGATTCCCGGCGCTGGCGCTGCTGGGCGCGGCTGCGGCGCACCTGCTCGAGCTGCTGGTGGATGTGCCGAATGCGGCGGTAGATTCTGCGGCGGTCGGTTTCCAGCTGCGTTTCGCCGGGACCGCGCGTGCCGATGCCGCCGCCCAACTGCGACATCTCAATGCCCCGTCCGGCCAGCCGCGGCAGCAGGTACTCCAGCTGCGCCAGTTCCACCTGCAGCTGGCCTTCCCGGGTGCGAGCGTGGCGGGCAAAAATGTCGAGGATGAGCTGGGTGCGGTCAATCACGCGCGCGGAAACTTCGCTTTCCACGTTGCGCTGCTGCGAGGGCGTAAGCTCGTGGTCGAAAATGATCAGGTCGGCGGAGGAAGAGGCAGCCGCGCCGGAAATTTCCTGCAGCTTGCCGCGCCCAATCAGGGTCGCCGGATCGGGCCTGTCACGATGCTGCAAGAATTCGCCGGCCAATTCGGCGCCGGCGCTGGCCGCCAATTCGCGCAACTCCGCCAGCGACTCTTCGGCGCTGAACTGCGGCGCACGGCGCTTCTCCGGCTCCGGCGCCTCTTCGGCAACGGCGGTGCTCCGCGCCAGGCGAGCCTGCGGTGGCACCGCGGGCTTACTGACTGAGCGCCCACGCGTCGGATAATCAATTCCCACCAGAAATGCGCGCTCAGACTTCTCCTGGCCGCGCGCACCATCGGGTTCCGAGACGCCCGCGTGAGCGGCTTTGCCCGACTTCCGCTTGGCAGTCAGACGCAAGGGCGGTACTGCTCCTAACCTTCCGTGCCCGAATTGCTGCTCGCGGTGGCCACGCCCGCGCTGGCGTTCTGCGCCGGTTTAGCTTCCGCTGCGGCCGGACGCTCCAGATGAGTGGTCTTTGGCATCACCACTGTGGAAATGGCGTGCTTGAAGATGAGCTGCTCCTGATTGCCGGTCTCCAGCACCAGGGAATATTTATCGAAAGAACGGATACGGCCCGTCAGCTTGACTCCGCTGAGCAGATAAAGAGTGATCGGCGTCTTATCCTTGCGCGCCGTATTGAGAAAAGAATCCTGGATGTTTTGCGCCGGCTTGCTTTCCATCTGCCGATCTCCTTTGCTCGTAACCACCAGTCCCGCCCCGATAAAAAAGGGGGAATCGTGAGCGTGGACAAATTGTCGTTCCCGCCGAAATGTGCACAACTGCGCCTTCCGTGCGGGACACATGTACGATACGGCGTTATCTCCTAGTTTTCAACTTCGCCCACCGCCGGCAAAACTTATACAATCGCCTGCTCCGGCCCGGCCGCGAGCAGACCGCACCAGGTTCGGAGGCACGCATGGCAAGCCCGCTCTTCGCCGCACTCGCCCAGGTTTCTCCGGGTTCCACCGCCACCACCCAGATCATCATCCGCTGGATTCATCTCGTTGCCGGCATCACGTGGATCGGCCTGCTCTACTTCTTCACCCTGGTGAGCAACCCGGTCATGAAGCAGATGGATGCGGCCACACGGGCCAGGGTGGCGCCCGCCTTGCTCAGCCGGGCGTTGTGGTGGTTCCGCTGGAGCGCGCTGATCACCGTGCTCGCCGGCATCGCCTACTGGATGATGATTGTGACCGCCGATGCTCACAATGCCCAAGCCTCGCCGGGCGTAGCCATCTGGAGCTTTTTCCTCATCTGGACGGTCGCGTTTGCCATCGAGAACGGCCTGGTCATGCCGCTGAAAGGTCCCTTGAACAATGGTTTCGTGTTGGGTGTTCTGGTGGCGATTGATGTGGCTGCCGCCGGCTATCTTTACGTGCACTTCAACAATCGCGGCTGGGAAAGCAACCGACTGCTGGCCATCGGCATTGGCGGCGGCATCGGCTGGATGCTGCTGCTGAACGTATGGGGCATCGTTTGGCGCATTCAGAAACGAATCATTCTGTGGACCCGGGCCTTTGCCGAGCAGGGCACGCCTATTCCGGAGAAGGCGCAGCGCATGATCCGTCAGGCATTGCTGGTATCGCAAATCAGTGCCTGGCTGACCTTGCCGCTGCTGTTCTTCATGGGCGCGGCGAGCCATTTTCCGATGTTCGGGAAGTAGGGGGCGGCTTTTGGCTTTTGCTTCTTTCGGAAGGGCGCGGCTTCAGCCGCGCCGTTTTAGGATTATCAAGACGTGGGCTTTAGCCCCTGAGGGGTCGAGAGCTTACAGTTCTCAGCAGGCGCAGGAAACCCGACAGCCTCATCGGGTTTGTTATTCTGGGCCTCACCTGAAAGCTGATGCTAAAAAGGTAATTGCTAACAGCCAAAAGCCAATGACTTCTTTTCCCGCCATAGACGAACAGCTTGCGCTGATCAGAAAAGGCGCGGTCGAAATCATCCGCGAAGGCGAACTTCGCGAGCGCCTGGAAAAGTCGCGCGCCTCGGGCAAGCCGCTTCGGGTCAAGGCCGGCTTTGACCCCACCGCTCCCGACCTGCACCTGGGCCATACGGTGCTTATCCACAAGCTGCGGCATTTCCAGTTGCTCGGGCACACCGTCATCTTCCTGATCGGCGACTTCACCGGCATGATTGGCGATCCCAGCGGGCGCATGATCACCCGCCCGCCGCTTTCCCGCGAGCAGATCACGGAGAACGCTAAGACTTATCTCGACCAGGTTTACAAAATTCTCGACCGTGAGAAGACCGAGGTCCGCTACAACCGCGAATGGTTCGGCAAGTTCACGGCCGACGACTTCATCCGTCTGACAGCCAAATTCACGGTCTCGCAGATGCTGGAACGCGAGGACTTCCACAAACGCTTTCAGGAGGAGAAGCCCATCGCGATGCACGAGCTGCTCTACCCCCTGGCGCAGGGCTATGACTCGGTGGCGCTCGAGGCCGATGTGGAGCTGGGCGGCACGGACCAGAAATTCAACCTGCTGGTGGGACGCGAAATCCAGCGCGCCTACGGCCAGGCCTTGCAGATCGTGTTGACCATGCCCATCCTGGAGGGCCTGGACGGCGTGCAGAAGATGTCGAAGTCGCTGAACAACGCCATCGGCCTCACCGATTCGCCCTTGCAGATGTATGGAAAAGTGATGTCCATCTCCGACCAGATGATGTGGCGTTACTACGAGCTGCTGACCGATGTGACCATGGTGGAGATCGGCAAAATGACCGAGCAAGCTGCTGCCGGCAAGATTAATCCCATGCAGTACAAAAAAGAGCTGGCGCGCCACATCGTGGCCGACGCCCACGGCGAAGCGGCCGCAAACAAGGCTGCCGAGGATTGGGCAAAGCAGTTCCAAAAACGCGAGGCGCCGGAGCAAATCGAGACTGTTACCGTTGATCGGGAAGCGATTCGCGCAGCGAGGCTCGAGCCCAATGCCCAGATTCCTGCCGAGGCTTACCAGCCACAAATCGCCGAGAACTCGAACAGTTCACCTTTATTCCTGGTGAAGCTCGACCGCTTGCTGGCCGAAGCGCGTTTGGCGGAATCAGTGTCAGACGCAAACCGAAAAATCAAACAACGCTCCGTGCAGATAGACGGCAAGGTGGTGGAACAAACAAAGATTGTTATTGCTCTCCCCTGCACGCTCACTCTCCGCGTTGGCCGCCAGATTAAAAGCATCCAAATTCGGTAAGCCCGTTGGGACGGGTCTTCGACCCGTCCTGCGCGGGTCAGAGACCCGCGCCCACACAGGTTGCGCTTCCTTCGTGTGTTCTGTGATGAAAAACCCCTTTGTGGTTTAATCTGCGCGGCAGATGCGGGCGCTGGCCATTCTCGGGCCCAAGGCAACGGACCACGACCTCGCCCCTTTCCGCGCGGCGGGCGCGGAGATCACCGCGACACAAAATCTGAATCGGGCGAACGCGCCGGAACTACCTCACGCGGTGCTGGTGCTGGGCGGCGATGGCACGGTGCAGCGGCACCTCTCCGATCTGCTGCGAATACAGGTTCCTCTGCTGGTGGTGCCCGCCGGCAGCGCCAATGACTTTGCCCGGGCCCTGGGGTTTCGAACGAGAGCCGACGCGCTGCGCGCCTGGAAAGAATTCCTCTCCGGCGGCGGCAACGTCAGACAGATTGATGTTGGCGTGCTGGAATTCGGCGAGTCACCCCAGTCCTCCTCTAACTCAGCCACATATTTTTGTTGTGCCGCCGGAGCCGGCGTGGATGCCGAGGTGGCGCGGCGGGCCAATTCCCTGCCCGGCTGGCTGCGCGGCCGTGGCGGCTATTTTCTCGCTGCTATTCCGGCGCTTCTTGGTTTTCAGGGGCACCGCATTACACTGACGGCCACCCAGGACGGCCAGCAGGTCCGTACCATTTCGGAGCCCGGCATCCTGGCCGCCGCTGCCAACACGCCCTGGTATGGACACGGCATGCGCATTGCGCCCCAGGCCGAGTTCGACGATGGCCAGCTCGAAGTCTGCTTTGTGCGGCGCACTGGCAAGCTGCGCCTGCTGGGCCTGTTCCCCACGGTGTATCAGGGCCTTCACGTCGGCCTGCCGGAGGTGGAGTACTTCCGGAGCGAGCGCGTTCGCATCGAGAGCGAGGTGCCGCTGAACGTTCACGCCGATGGCGAACTGCTGGGCCAAACGCCGGTGGAAGTGAGCGTGTCGCGGCGAGCGCTGAAGGTGATTGTGGGTAGTGGCTCACTCACCACTGACCACTGACCACCAACAACTAGTGCTAAACTACGCCTTCTTATGCCAGATGAAGCCCAACCGCAGCGGCGGGCGCGCGCCTTGCTCTGGATTCTGATCGGCGGCGGCACTTTCTTCCTCTTCCTGCTGGCGGTATTTGCCCTGCTCTACATCACGCTGCGCCCCATGGGCGAGGAATCCACCTCCGTGTTCGGCGGCGGCGACAAAATCGGCGTGGTGGACCTCGAAGGGCTGATCGTCACCCCGGAAGTGGTGGTGCGGCAGCTCAAGCGCTTTGGCGATGACGATTCCATCAAAGCCATCATTCTGCACATCAACACGCCCGGCGGCGGCGTGGCCGCCACGGAAGAGATTTACCAGGAAGTGCGCCGCATCGAGCAGGAAAAGCACAAAAAGGTGATCGCCTCGGTGGAAACGGTGGGCGCCAGCGGCGGCTACTTTGTGGCGTCCGCCTGCGACAAGATTTTTGCCGACCAGGGCAGCATTGTGGGCAGCATCGGGGTCATCGCTGAATGGGTCAACTACGGCGACCTGCTGCACTGGGCCAAGCTGAAGGACGTGACGATGAAGGCGGGCAAGCTGAAAGACGCCGGTTCTCCTACCCGTCCCATGACCCCCGAGGAACAGGCCTACTTTCAGGGACTGCTGGACAACATGCACACCCAGTTCATCCATGCGGTGGCCGACGGCCGCCACCTGAAGGTGCCGGATGTGCAGGCCATTGCTGATGGCCGAGTGTGGACCGGGGATCAGGCCCTGCCGCTACACCTGATTGATCAGGTCGGAGATTTCCGAGCGGCCGTAAAATACACCGCGAAGTCGGTGGGCATTAAAGGGGAGCCTGAACTGGTAAGGCCGGCCAAGGAGCGGCGTACCCTACTGGACCTCCTTTTCGGCGATGTTTCCAAGTTCCTGCCCGACCGCGTCAAGCTGCTGCAAACGCAAGTTGGCTTTTATTACATCTGGCGGTAAACTCAGGCTTCCGTACGAGTACTGGAAACCGCTGTCCCCCCGCAGCGTATTCCCGCACGATGTCCTCCCAGACCGTTAATATCGGCCAGACCATTTCCCACTACCGCCTGCTGCGCAAGCTGGGCGGCGGCGGAATGGGCATAGTGTACGAAGCCGAAGATCTCACTTTGGGCCGGCACATAGCTCTCAAGTTTCTACCCGACGAGCTTTCCAATGACCCGCAGGCCCTCGATCGTTTTCGCTGGGAAGCGCGTGCCGCCTCCGCCCTGAACCATCCCAACATCTGCACCATTTACGAGATCGGAGAGGCTGCCGGCCAGACCTTTATCGCCATGGAACTTCTGGAAGGCAAGACCCTCGGCGAGATTGTGCACGGCGAGCCCCTGCCGCTGGAGCAGGTAGTGGATTGGGGCATCCAGATCGCAGAAGCGCTCGATGCCGCGCACATCAAGTGCATCCTGCACCGCGACGTCAAACCGGGAAACATCTTCCTTCTGGAGCGCGGCCATATCAAGCTGCTGGATTTCGGCCTGGCCAAGCCGACGCTGGAGCGGCGCCTGGAGCAAACCGTCAACGCGCCCACGGTGGCTCTGCCCGTCTCCCCGCAGGAAGCCACCAGCCGCGGACTGACCCTGGGCACGGTCAGCTACATGTCTCCGGAGCAGGCGCTGGGTAAGGAACTGGACGCGCGCAGCGACGTGTTCTCACTTGGGGTGGTGCTCTATCTGATGAGCACCGGCACTCTGCCTTTTAGCGGCACGAATCCGATATCCACATTCGACGCCATCCTGCACCGCACGCCACAACCGGTGGGCCAACTCAACCCGGAACTGCCGCCCGATTTGGAACGCATCCTCAATAAGGCTCTGGAGAAGGATCGCGAACTGCGCCACCAATCGGCGGCGGAACTGCGCAGCGACCTGAAACGTCTTAAACGGGATTTGGAATCAGGACCGCTGCGGGGTTGGACCCGCTCCGTGGCGCCTTCCCGGAAGCGAGGGCTTCCCTGGCGAACCACGGTTCTTGCCGGAATCGCAGTGGTGGCGACCGCTCTGGCGCTCGTGTCATGGCTGCGCTCGCCCGCCACGCCGGCGAGGGTGGTGGCTTCGGCGCAGTTGACCAGCGACGCGCTACCCAAGTCATCACTGTTCACGGATGGTGCGCGCATTTATTTCTCCGAAGAGAAGGGCGGTCAATTCCTGCTGCGGCAGATTTCCATCGCGGGCGGCGAAACCGCGCCCCTAACCACGCCCTTTGCCAGCGCCGACATCTTTGCCATCTCACCAGACGGTTCCGCGCTGCTGATAACCAGCGAAGCGGGCGGAACGCAAACCGAGACGCCGCTGTATCAATTGCCTATTCCGGCCGGCTCACCGCGTGCGGTCGGCAATGTGCGGGCCCACTCGGCTGCCTGGACGCCGGACGGCCAGTACATCATTTATGGGAACGGCTCCGAACTGTACCAAGTCGGACCAGACGGCAGCCAGCCGCGCAAACTCGTAACTCTGCCCGGCGCCGCCATGGATCTGCGCTTCTCCCCCGACGGCGCCTGGATCCGTTTCACTCTGCAGGAACCGGAGAACAACACCTCCGAGCTATGGGAAGTTGCGCGCGATGGAAAGGGACTTCGCCGCGTGCTCGCCGCGGAGTGGAACCAGCCCTCAGAGGAGTGCTGTGGAAACTGGACGCCCGATGGCAAGTATTTCTTTTTTGACAGCTCGCGCGGCAACAGCCATAACATTTGGTTGCTGGAAAAAGGCGGACGATTCCTGGGCGGGAGCAGCCGCACTCCGCAGCAACTGACCGCGGGACCGCTTGCCTTTCTGTTTCCGGTGCCGGGGAACCAGGGCAAGAAGCTCTTCGTAGTGGGACAACAATTGCGCTTTGAGCTGCAGCGCTATGATCGGAGCACGCGCCACTTTCTGCCCTATCTGAGCGGAATTTCTGCGGGCGAACTCGATTTTTCGCGCGACGGTAAGTGGCTCACCTACGTCAACTATCCCGACCATACCCTTTGGCGCAGCAAGTTGGACGGCAGCGAGCGAGCGCAGCTCACCTATGCTCCCCTGGAAGCACACCTGCCTCACTGGTCGCCGGATGGCACGCAGATCGCTTTCATGGCCTCCGAACCGGGCCAGCCCTGGAAGCTGTACCTCATTTCTTCTCAAGGTGGCCCGCCCAAACCTTTGACCAAAGAGCGGGTCAACGAGAGCGACCTCACCTGGATGCCAGACGGCAAGTCACTGGTGTTCGGCCACATGCCCTGGCTGCAATACGCCAACTCATCTGAGTCGTCGGGAATTGAAATGCTGGACCTGAAAACTGGCCAGATCTCAGCCCTGCCGGGCTCACAAGGCCTTTTCAGCCCCCGGGTTTCGCCCGACGGCCGCTACGTGGTGGCGTTGACCGCAGACTCCAAGAAGCTGATGTTGTACGAGTTCGCCACCCGTAAGTGGTCGGCTCTGGCACAGGCCACCTTCGCCTATGGCAGTTGGTCGCACGACAGCCGCTATGTTTACCTGGAAGATTACAGCCGGGGAGATGACATCGTTCGCGTCAGCGTGCATGGCGGCCCGCCGGAAGTACTGGAAAGCGTGAAGGATATGCCCCGGGGCTCAGACCCGTGGGCCTCCTGGCTGGGGCTTGGGCCCGATGACGCCCCTCTGCTCATGCGCGACCAGAGCACCCAGGAGATCTACGCTCTTGAGCTACAGCTACCCTGACCGACTACAAATTCCTGATTGGCTGTAAATTATTGAGTTGACAGGGTCCCTACCCTGCAAGGCAGAATCTTGGAAACTGGCGCGCGGGCAAATTTCGGTTTAGGCTCAGGGTAAGCATCTGCGGGACTCATTGTAAGGGTCCGCAGGGGTGAGCACCCCGCGTCGAAGAGAGCGGATAAACACATGACCAAAGCCGATTTGATTGACGAGGTGTCGCGCCTGGCGGAATTGACGCGCAAGGACAGCGAAGTCATTGTCGAGACAATATTTGACAGCATCGTGCGTTCGCTGCGCGTGGGCGACAAGATTGAAATTCGCGGTTTTGGCAGCTTCCGCACCCGCCAGCGCAAGCCCCGGGTGGGACGCAATCCCAAGACCGGCGACCGCGTGGAAGTGCCCGCGAAAAAGATACCTTTCTTCAAGCCCAGCAAGGAGTTAAAGGACCTGGTGAATACCGGCTCGGAGGCGGCCCCGGCGCCACCGTGGCCGGCAGTGGGATGACGCAGTAACCAGCACTTAGAGGGTATCTCCAGCACCGATCAGAGGATCTGCGAGAAAAAACGCCTCTTTGGAACCTGCTCAACCCTCCAAAGGGATTAATGCCAAGAGCTACTGCTAGAGGCTCTTTTTCATGGTTTTTGTCCTCGACAACTACGATTCCTTTACTTACAACCTGGTGCAGTACTTAGGCGAACTGGGGGCGGAGGTCGAGGTGCGGCGCAACGACCAAGTTACGGTGGAAGAAGTGGAAGCCCTTCATCCGGAACGCATTCTGCTTTCGCCGGGGCCGTGTACGCCGCAGGAAGCGGGCATCAGCATCGACCTGATTCGCCATTTTGTAGGGAAAATGCCACTGCTGGGGGTTTGCCTGGGCCACCAGGCCATTGGAGCAGCCTTTGGGGGTAACGTGGTGCGCGCCCGCAACCTGATGCACGGGAAAACCAGCCAGGTGGAACATGATGGAAAAACGATATTTAATGGCCTGCCGTCGCCCATGACGGCCACCCGCTATCACTCCCTGGTAGTCTCAGAGCAGGACCTGCCCAAGGACCTGGAGGTGAGCGCTAAAACCAGGGATCGGGATGGCTCCAGCGTGATTATGGGGTTGCGGCACCGGCACTTCCCGGTGGAAGGCGTGCAGTTCCACCCGGAAAGCGTGCTCACGGGCGAAGGCAAACAACTGATCCGCAACTTCCTTTCGCTCTAGAGTTCACCTTCCCGGGCACATTCGCGTCCAGAACGGTTCTGAAAAAAGGCATCAGAAACATCAATATGCGTGGGGGAAGCAGGCCAGCCGAGGCTTGACAGGCCATGCGGGTCGGCCCCATGCTAACACCACCTCTGGGAGGCTCCATGGCCGAGCGCCAGCAGGACAAGCGGGCTACGCGCCGTTTTTCCCTGCGGCTCCCCATTTCGGTGAAGTACCAGAACGGACCGGCCGGGGAAAAGACCGCCTTTACCCGCGATGTAAGTGCGCGCGGCATCTGCTTTTATCTGGATACGCCCATCGGAAACGGCACGGACATTGAATTTACCCTCACCCTGCCGCCAGAAATTACGCTTACGGAAAGCATTCGCGTGCGCTGCAAAGGGACCGTGGTGCGCGCGGAGCAGCCCAGCAACAACGGCCAACTAAGCGTGGCCGCCGTCATCAATGAGTACGAATTCCTAGCCGAAAGCTGACCTTTTGGGGCGGTGAGGCTTGCTCCCAGCCACTTCTCTGGCAAGCTGAGCAGTGGTATTGTGCAGGTAGGTTCTCCTTGCAATGAGGTCACTTGTGTGGCAGTTCGCGCTGGCAGTTGCCGTCACAGGCCTGTCGGCCAGCGGCGCCCGCGCCCAAACCGGTCCCGCGGTGGTGCAACACATCGTTGTTGTGCCCAGCGAGAAGGGCCTGAGCGTGCAGATCATAGCCAGCCGGGCGGTGAAGCCGCAATTAACCCGGCTGGATAACCCGGTGCGCATCGTGATTGACCTGCCCGGCGCCGTCTTGCCGGGAGGGTTGCGGCGCATTCCGGTGAACCGCCAGGACATCAGCGAAGTGCGGGCCAGCCAGTGGAAGCAGTCGCCGCCGATCACGCGCATCGTGGTGCAGTTGAGAGTAGCGCGCGAGTACTCGCTGATCAACGGCGGCAACAAGCTTTCCTTGTGGCTGCTGCCGGGAACGGCGCAGGTGGTGCGGCAGCAGGAGGAGCGCCTGGCGGCGGCACCCGTTAGCGGCCCAGCGCGCGCGGCGCCGAGCCAGGCGGCCGCAGTTCCAACGGCTACAAGCACGCCAGCACCAGCCTACCAGCCCGCGACTACCCTCCAGCCAGTCGCAAATTTCGAAATCCTGCGCGGAGCGGAATCGGTGAGCGCGATGGGCAACCCGACGGTGCTGCGGCTGCCCCGCGGGGGAGAGATTCACGTCTGCCCCGGCACCACGCTTTCGGTGACTCCCTCCAAAAATGGACGCGACCTGATGCTGGGGCTGAGCACCGGCACCATCGAGACCCACTACACGTTGGGCTCGGCCGCGGACGTGATCCTGACTCCGGATTTTCGAGTGCTGCTGCCCGGGCCGGGCGAATTTCACCTGGCGGTCAGCGCCGATCGCCAGGGCAATACCTGCGTGCGGGCCCTGCCGGGCAATACGGCATCGGCCGTGGTTTCGGAAATCATGGGCAATGACAGCTTCCAGGTGAACGCCGATGATCAGGTGCTGTTTCATGGTGGCCGGTTGCAGAACGCCAGCTCAGCAGCAAATTTGAGCTGCGGGTGCCCGCTGCGCACCATCCCGGTTATGCGGGCGGAAGCGCAACCGCCAGCGGCTTCTCCTTCCACCGCTTCCGCCGTGCTGGCCCCGCCCAACTCTGGAGCTCCTTCCCAACGCAGCGCCCCGGTCAACGATCCCGCTCCCGCCGAGCCCAGCGGTACACCCGTGCAGGTAGAAGCGCCGTTTGTTTTTCGCGCCAGCGCGCCCAGTCCGCCAGACACCTTCCAAGTGGCGCAGTTGCACTTCACCAACGGTCCGCCGCCGGACCTGCTTGCGGTCACCCTCTCCGGCCCCACGCACGTTACCTCCTCCAAGCTGGAACGCCACAGAATCAAGCTGACGGCGAACCAAAAGCCCCGCGGCTTCTTCGGCCGCTTGCGGGGATTCTTCGGAAGCATGTTTCGCTAGCCTTCCCGAACTTATCCCAGTTTAGAGTATTCCCAAGCATGGGTGACTTTCGCCTTCTCTTTGTGACGGCGAGCACAGCCGGACGGTTGATTTCTGGCCTATACTCATGCAGAGTAGAAGCCACAATGGCCAACCCTGCTGCGCCGGAAACGCGGCCCATGGTGCAGGTGCCGCCTGTAGCAAAAGCTGGAGTGTCCCCGGCACCCGATACCACAATTCTGCCCACGCTGTTCGGCGAGGGCTATGGACTCTACGGCACCAAACCGATCACCTTCGTTCTGTCCTTTATCGTTCACACCGTGCTCGTGGTGCTGGTGGTATGGTCGTCAGCCTTCGTGGTGAGCCATCGCAAGCAAATCCAGCAGCAGGTGGTGGGAATCGTAACCGACATCAGCCCGTACGTATTGCCGGCTTCCTCCAGCAAGGCGGGCGGAGGCGGAGGAGGCGGCGATCGCGACAAACTGCAGGCCTCCAAGGGCGCGCTGCCTAAGCTCTCGGACCAGCAAATCACGCCTCCGGCGGTGGTGGTGCGCAATGAGAATCCCAAGCTGGCGGTGGATCCCACAGTGGTAGTGCCGCCGAAGATCCAGCTGCCGACCACCGGACCGCTGGGCGATCCGCTCTCCAACGTACTGGGACCGCCTTCCAGCGGCACCGGTTCCGGCGGCGGGATCGGCAGCGGCAGCGGCGGAGGCGTGGGCAGCGGGCGTGGACCCGGAGTTGGCCCCGGCTACGGCGGCGGGATTGGAGGCGGCATTTACCGCGTGGGCGGAGGAGTGAGCGCGCCGCGCGCGTTGTACGCGCCCGATCCCGAGTATTCCGAAGAGGCGCGCAAAGCTAAGTTTCAAGGAACCGTGATGCTGTGGGTGATTGTGGGGCCGGACGGACACCCGCACAACATTCAGGTGCAGCGCTCGCTGGGCATGGGCCTGGATGAGAAGGCGATTGAAGCGGTGCGCACCTGGAAATTTGAGCCGGCGCGCAAAGACGGCCAGCCCGTGGCGGTGCAGATCTACGTGGAAGTGAATTTCCGGCTCTACTGAGAGCAGGTTTCGAGTTTCAAGTTTCAAGGTTTCAAAGTTTCGGCCGAATGCACGTGGGAAACCTTGAAACCTGTGAAACCTTGAAAGTAGCTTTGCCTAGACTAGAAGTTTTCGAAACTGGGCTCTCTTACCGTTTCATGGCCTTGCGGAAAGGCGCCACCTTTTCCTTGGCGGTATCTTTGGCCGAACTAGCCCAGTCGCTTCCTTTCTCGATCATATCCTCGGCGGTTTCTTTCCACTCGGTGAATGCGTCCACCGCGTCTTCGTACTTGCGGCGCAGAACGCGCCGGGTTTTCTTGCCCTCGCCGGGGGCAAACAGCAACGCGACCAGGGCGCCGGCGCCCATTCCAATGAGCAGAAAAGTGACGACCAGGCCGGCGCCGCCACCGGGGCGCTGTGAGCTCTGATACTCTCCAAAACGTTCATATTCGGGCATGCTGTTCTCTCCTCTTTCCCTCTTAAAATGGTAGTCGTGCCGGGACACGGAGGCAACACTACAACCGTGTGTGCCAGCCTGAAAGCGCCTGGTCCCTCTTGGTTAGAAAAGCTCAAGAGGTCGTGTGTTGTCCGGCACAGGAGAGATGGTGAGCTGCTGCCGGCGGGCACGGTTCACAACTTTCCCGCCGGTGTGTAAACTAATGTGTTTGGCTGCACTCTGCGGCGATATCGGTGGCCGCATATCCGCCGGCCTCTCACACTTTTTCAGGCAAGGAGAAGTTTCCCAGCATGTCTATTCCCGCAACCCAGCTGCGCCCCGGCATGGTCATAAAGCACAACAATGATCTGCACGGGGTGTTCAGCGTCGAGCACCGCACCCCCGGCAACCTGCGCGCCTTCATCCAGGCCAAGCTGCGCAATCTGCGCACCGGCGCCATGTTCGAGCACCGCTTCCGCTCCGCCGACGCCATCGATAAGGTCACGGTGGACGAGGTGAAAATGGAGTACCTGTACAACGACGGCGACAGTTACTACTTCATGAACACGGAGAATTACGAGCAGACCTACCTGGGCAAAGACATCCTGGGCGATGCGGTGGATTACCTGATTCCCAACCTGCAAATTGACATTGAATTCTTCGACGGCAAGGCCGTGGGCGTGGAACTGCCTCAGACCGTGGACCTAACCGTGGTGGAGACCGAGCCCGGCCTGAAAAGCGCCACCGCCAGCAGCGTTACCAAGCCCGCCAAAACGGAAACCGGGCTGATCGTGCAGGTGCCGCCATTCATCAACGAAGGCGAGAAGATCCGGGTGGATACCTCGGAAGGGGCGTATCTGTCCAGAGCCTAGAATTGAGCAATTGAGCATTGAGTAATCGGGTAATTTGAAATCGGGTAAAGTAACGGTAATCTGCCGGGTTCTCAAATTGTCATTTCCTGGCGCCGGCTAGCGTTCGGGTTTTCAATTATTCAATTACACAATTACCCGATTACACAATTACCTAATCCCCATGTCTCGAAATGAGAGGACCGCCTCCCCCCAGGCCCGCCGCTTTGTGGTGCGCGGGCGGGTACAGGGCGTGGGTTTTCGCTGGTTCGTGGAACGCGAGGCGCATATGCTGGGCGTTTCCGGATGGGTGCGCAACAACGCCGACGGCAGCGTGGAAGTACTGGCCATGGGCACGCGCGAGCAACTCATGGGTTTGCGCTCGCGCCTGCAGCAGGGGCCGCGGGCGGCGCGCGTGGATGCAGTGGAGGAAAAAGACGCCAAGCCGGTGGCCGGATTAAATTCATTCCGCATTGAAGGAGCCTGGTAGATGGCGCAGCCGAGCGGCCGCACCAATTGTGATCACCTGAAAAAGCTGATTCGCGAAGTTCCTGATTTCCCGGTGAAGGGAATCCTTTTTTACGACATCACCACCTTGCTGAAAGATCGCGTCGGCTACGCCACGCTGATTGACGCCCTGGCCGAATATTACCTGCCTAAGAAGCCGCACTTGGTGCTGGGCATCGAGGCGCGCGGATTTATTTTTGGCCCGGCGCTGGCCTACCGCCTGAACGCGGGCTTTGTGCCGCTGCGCAAGCCCGGCAAGTTGCCGGCGCAGACCGCGCGCTGGGATTACGAACTGGAGTACGGGAAGGCGTCGCTGGAAATCCACCGCGACGCTATCGAACCCCGGCAGCGCGTGATCATCGTGGACGACCTGCTGGCCACGGGCGGAACGGCCGAGGCTTCGGTGCATCTGGCCAAATCGCTGGGGGCGGAAATCGCCGGACTGGGCTTCGTGGTGGAACTCGACTTCCTCAAAGGCCGGGACAAGCTGGCGCCGTACGATGTGCACTCGCTGCTGCATTACGACAAGTAGTCAGGAGTCAGAGGGGCGTGCTCGAGGCAGGATCTGCCTCGTCGTGGAACACACAGCGAAGCTCTATCAGGTAATTTCGCCGCGAGCCCGGCCCAGGAACTCGTTTATATCGAATGGCAAACCTTCACGGCCCGTTTCGTCTACCCATTCCATCTTCGTCTGTGCGGCAGCACGAAACAGCGCGTCATCCGGTTCTCCGTTTTCCATCCAGGAGGCAACCGGTCCCTCTGGGTGTGCTGCCATGATCTGCAGCATCCCCGTTCGGTAGGCGACAGCGGAGACATCGGCACCTGGCCGGCACGAAGCCGTGATGAAGCCCGCGCCTACGGCAACTTGCTTTCCCGGATGCCTCCTCGCCACGTCCGCGTAAATCGTCCAGACTGCCTTGATGTCGGCCGGGTCAACTTGCGGGACAGGTTCGCCCGCTTGCTTTCCCGATAAGAGAGCGTCCATAAAGCGCCTCCAGCACAACATTATCCGCCAAATGTCCCTAGCCTGGTGCTAGTTCAGTAACCCTCAGCTCCGATGCCTTGGGCAGGTAACTTTTGCGCCGGAACCAGTCCTCCATCTTTTCTTTCAGCTCATTAAGGGGAACGCGGGAGCCGATTTCCATCAGGCCGTCGGAGACGGGGAGCGTGTCGTCGAACATAGGGGCATTGGTGAAGTTGCGCATGCTGAAGCTGTCTAGCCATTTCTGCGGGCAGGGATGGCGTTGACCACCGGCTTCGTATTCCACGCGGACCTTGCGGGAGAACATGGTGGAGACATTCTAGTGGGTGGCGGCAGGAGTTGGAAGTTGGGAGTTGGCGTCCCTTGCCGACATGTCTGGAGCGCCATCCCTCAGGGAATTTCTACAGCGGAAGGAATTAGGAATGCATGGGAGGACGCCCTAGAGTCGTGATGGTATGAGGGTACTTCGACTGCGCTCAGCATCACAGGGACCTAGCACACCAGGTCAGCCGGAAGAAATTTCAGGGCTAAATGCTAATTGCCAAGTGCTAATTGCTGATTGCTTCCCGCAGGCTGGTCCGACCAGATCGCGGCTGAAGAGGTGTAATTGGTTGCCAGAAATTGTTGCCGCAGAAATTAAATGGGCCGGAGACCAAGAAGCGGTGACATTCCTTGGCCTCCAGCCCACTCGATCCTGAATTGGATCGGAGGTGATACTTCTATGCTAGACCCCTGAGGGCGGTTGTCAAGAGCGAAAGCAGGGCTGCCGCCTAAGACGTTCAAAAATGGGAATTACCGCCGGAGAGAACAGGCCTGCGGGTAGCTGAAGTTGCGTTGACACTGCTCAAAGACAGATGGTAGGTTTTAGAGTTTAGCCCACACATTCTCGCGGGCTTTCCAGGCGGTTTTACCACAGGGACATGGACGAAATTCTCAGGCAATTGGGCGGATACCTGCTCGGCGCCATCCCCACCATCGTGCTTTTGCTGATGGTGTTTGCCGCCTACCGGGCGCTGGTGCATCGTCCTCTGGCGCGGGTGCTGGCGGAGCGGCATAGCCGCACCGAAGGGGCCATGGAGAAGGCGCGCGCCGATATAGCCGCGGCCGAGGCCAAGGCGGCCGATTACGAGCAGCGGCTGCGGGAAGCGCGGACGGCGCTGTTCAAGGCACAGGAGGCCCGGCGCAAGCAGGCGCTGGAAGCGCGGACGGCAGCGCTCACGGAAGCCCGGGCGCATGCCCATAAGCAGGTGGCGGAAGCGCGGGAGGCCATGGAAAAGGATAAAGTTTCGGCCCAGGACCGGCTGCAACTCGAAGCGGGCCGGTTGGCTGACGAGATCATTCGCGCCATCCTGCGCCCGGCCACGGCGGCGCAAAATCCGGTAGCTGGCGGCCGTCCATGAGCAACGCCCGTCGCACCCAAATGCGACGCCTGATCGGCCGGAAAAGTCTGGCCGTGGCTGCCGGCATTTTCCTAGCTTTGGCATTTGTGGCGGGTTCGGCCCCGGCCCAAGGCGGCCAACAACCAGCACCTCAGGGCAGCGTGCGACAGCAGAAAGCGGCCAAGCCGGCACAAGCTGGCGCAAACTCCGGCTCCAGCTTCGGTCAGGAACTGGCAGAGGCGTCACGCGAAGCGGCGGGGGAGAGCGACCAGACCGCTCAATTCAAGTATTCGCCCTCGGTCCGCTGGTTGGGACACGTGCTGGGAATTGGAGTACGCGGCGCCTACTGGCTGGCATTCATTCTGAATTTTGCGGTGCTGGCGCTCGCGATCTTTCTGGTCTCCCGGTCGCGCATTCCCGCCATGTTCCGCAGCCGGACGGCCAACATCCGGCGAGCCATGGAAGAAGCTGGGCGGGCCAGCGCGGAGGCTAACCGGCGGCTGGCGGAAATTGAGGCCCGGCTCGCGCGGCTCGACCAGGAGATCGCGGCCATGCATCAGCAGGCGGAGCGGGATGCGGTCAGCGAGGAAGAAAAGCTGCGCCTGGCGGCAGCGGAAGATGCGCGCCGCATCGTGGAAGCTTCGGAACAGGAGATTGCCGCCGCTGCCAGCCTGGCCCGGCGGGACCTGAAGGCCTATGCCGCCGAACTGGCGGTGGCGCTGGCAGAGAAACGGATTCGCATTGATGAAGATACGGACGCGGCCCTGGTGCGCGGCTTTGCCGAGCAGTTAGGCAATGGGCTGAGCGTCCCGCACCACAACGGCGGAAAGGATGGCCGCTAAGCCATGGCCGCGATCAGCAGCCGCTACGCCCGCGCTTTCGCTGATGTGGTGATGGAGCGCAAGCTCGATGCTGGCCGGGTGCGGAGCGAGTTGCGTTCACTGACTGAGGTGGTGCTTCAAAACAGCGAACTGCGCCGGGTGTGGGAAGCTCCGGCTCTACCGGCAGCGCAGAAACGGGCCGTGTTGGATGCCCTTGCCAAGCGCGCCGGCGTTTCGCCCATGGTGCGAAATTTTCTGGCGGTGCTGATAGACCATGAGCGCATTCCGCTGCTGGAGCAGATTGTCGGCCAGGTTGAGACCGAATTGGACCGGCGCTTGAATCTGGCACAAGCGGAAGTGACCAGCGCCCGCGAACTGCACCCGGAAGAAAAACGAGTGCTGGAAGCCGAGGTCGAGCGGCTAACCGGGAAAAAGGTGCGGGCCAGGTATCATCGCGACCCCGGCCTGCTGGGCGGCGCAGTTATCAAGGTAGGCAGCACCATCTACGACGGTTCGGTTCTGGGGCAGTTGAATAAGATTCGCGAGCACCTGGTGGAAAGCGGAAGCTAGTAGTTGGGAGGTAGTAGCTAGTCGTTGGTAACAGCGACCCTCAGCGGCTACGCCGCGAGAACAGGTGACCCTTACGGCACGGCTGAGGCCGTGCCCTTTCGAAATCGGCTCGCGAGGTGGCGGCCGCCTACAACGAACCAGGTTCTGCTGGCAAGTGAGAACTGAGAACTGATCTATGGCACAGATCAAAGCTGACGAAATCACACAACTGATCCGCGAGCAAATCGAGAACTACGAATCGAAGATCGCGGTGGACGAAGTAGGGACAGTCATCTCCCTGGGCGATGGCATCGCCCGACTCTATGGCCTGGACAAGGTCATGGCCGGCGAGCTGCTCTCCTTCCCCCATGACGTGAAGGGCATCGCCATGAACCTGAAAGAAGACCAGGTAGGGTCGGTGCTGCTGGGCGACTACACGGAAGTGCGTGAAGGCGACGAGGTCAAGCGCACGGGGCAAATCATGAGCGTGCCCGTGGGCGACGCTTTGGTCGGCCGGGTGGTGAATTCGCTGGGGCAGGCCATTGATGATAAGGGCCCCCTCGCCACCCAAGAGTACATTCCGATTGAGCGCCTGGCCCCGGGCGTGATTTCGCGCCAGCCGGTGCGCGAGCCCATGGCCACTGGTTTGAAGGCCATTGATAGCATGATCCCCATCGGCCGCGGGCAGCGCGAACTGATCATCGGCGACCGGCAGACGGGCAAAACCGCGATTGCCATTGACACGATCATCAACAACAAGGGCGGCGACCTGATTTGTATCTACTGCGCCATCGGGCAGAAGCGCTCTTCGATTGCGCAGGTGGTGAAGACGCTGACCGACTTCGGGGCCATGGATTACACCATCGTGGTGGCGGCCTCGGCCTCTGAACCCGCGCCCATGCAGTACATTGCGCCTTACGCGGCATGCGCGATGGGCGAGTACTTCCGCGATAACGGCAAGCACGCGCTGGTGATTTACGACGATCTTTCCAAGCACGCCGCCTCCTACCGCGAGATTTCGCTGTTGCTGCGGCGGCCGCCAGGGCGCGAAGCCTACCCGGGAGATGTCTTCTATCTGCACTCGCGGCTGCTGGAACGCGCGGCCAAGCTAAGCAGCGACCTGGGCGGCGGCTCGCTGACGGCGCTGCCGGTAATTGAGACCCAGGCGGGCGACGTTTCCGCCTACATTCCCACCAACGTGATTTCGATTACCGATGGCCAGATCTACCTGGAAACCGACCTGTTCAACAGCGGCATCCGGCCGGCGGTGAACGTAGGCTTATCGGTAAGCCGCGTGGGATTCACCGCTGCCATCAAGGCCATGAAGCAGGTAGGCGCCACCCTGAAACTGGAGCTGGCGCAATACCGCGAACTGGCCGCCTTCGCGCAGTTCGGCAGCGACCTGGACAAGGCCACCCAGGCACAACTGGCGCGCGGCGAGCGCCTGGTGGAAGTGCTGAAGCAGGACCAATACTCGCCGCTTCCCTTCTCCAAGCAGATTCTGATCATTTATGCGGGCACCAATGGCTTCCTCGATGATGTGCCAGTGGAACAAGTGCGGCCGTTCGAGAAGGCGCTTTACGAATACGTGGACACCATGAACCCCGGACTGTTCGCCAGCATCATGCAGAAGAAGGCGCTCGACGACCAGTTGAAGACGGAGATGAACAAGGTTTTGAAGGAGTGCAAGGAGCGGTTCCTGGCCGACCGGCAGGCGGCGACAGCGGCGAAGTAACTGACGATTGAAAACCCCGACAGCAGCCAGGGCTGAATTCGTCAATCATCAATCGTCAATCATCAATTAATGATATGGCGGGCATACTCGACATCCGGCGGCGAATTCGCAGCGTGCGCAACACGCGGCAGATTACGCGCGCCATGAAGATGATCTCGGCGGCGCGGCTGCGGCGGGCGCAGGAGCGGGCGCTTTCGGCGCGTCCGTATGCGCAGATGCTGACCAACGTACTCAAGTCGCTGGTCATGCGCGCCGAAGTTTATGATCCGGAGACGGGCGAACCGCGCCATCCGCTGCTGGCGCAGCGCGAAGAAAAGACAATCCTGCTGATCGTGGTCACCGGCGACAAGGGCCTGGCGGGCGCTTTCAATGCCAACATCCTGAAAGCCGCCATGCGCTTCATCCAGGCTAAGGAGGGCAAAAATATAGATATCGAAGCGGTGGGCCGAAAAGCACGTGATTTCTTCCGCCGCCGCTTCCCGGTAGCACCGGTGGAGCAGCCGGAGATTACGGAAGCTGCGGAAGAGCCGCTCACACCAGCGCCGCGCGCCGAAAACCGCTCCGGCGCGGTGCAGATTGTGGGCGAGCACGTCGGCATCCTGGGGCGGCTGGAGTTTGCCCAAGGCAAGGCGCTGGGCCAAAGCATCATCGAGCGGTATACGCGCTGCGAAATTGACGCCGTGTACGTGCTCTATAACGAGTTCAAGTCGGTGGTGTCGCAGCGGGTGGTGGTAGATGAGATTCTGCCGACCGCGCAAATTGGCGCTTCCGCCGTGCTCCAGGCGGAAGAGATGGCAGAGCAGGAAAAACTTCGCATGGCGGAAGCCGCGCAGTCTGCCGGGGTTAGCATCAGCGAGGCCGACACCAAGGCCATTGACGAACGCGCCGCCGCCTTCGCTGCCGCTCCTGTGGACTACATTTACGAGCAGCCGCCGCAGGAACTGTTCCGCAGCATGCTGCCGCGCTACGTGGAACTGCGGGTGTTCCATACGCTGCTGGAATCGGTAGCGGCGGAACATGCGGCGCGCATGACTGCCATGGATGCCGCCACCAATAACGCCAGCGAAATGATTGACGCGCTCACCCTGGCCATGAACCGGGTGCGCCAAGCCAAGATTACGAAGGAAATTATCGAGATCGTGAGCGGCGCCGCGGCGCTGTGAAGAGCAGCACTTAGCAGGTGGCAATTAGCATTTGGCCGTGAACGGCGAACTGTGGCGTCATGCTGAGGGACTTTAATCCCGAAGCATCTCGCGTGCAGCGCGGCAGATCGTGGGAGTACATGCGAGATCGCTTTGGCATCGCTGACCTCAGCCGGTAATCGGGGTCTGGCTAAATGCTAAGTGCTCCTGGCAACTGACAACTAGCGACTGGAAACTGAATCCATGCCTGAAAATACTGGACACGTAATTCAAATCGCCGGCCCTGTGGTGGACGTGCAATTCGAAGCAACCAAGCTTCCGCCGATTTATCAGGCGGTGCGGGTAGTGGGGGACGGCTACAACACTCCGATGGAGATCAATGTCGTCCTGGAAATCGAGCAGCACCTGGGCGAAGGCCGGGCGCGCTGCGTGGCCATGGAGCCTACCGACGGCATGGTGCGCGGCATGAAGGCCATTGACCTGGGCGAGCCTATCACCGTGCCGGTAGGTGCGGGCACGCTGGGCCGGGTGATGAACGTGATCGGGGAGCCTGTAGACAAGCTTGGCCCCATCCAGGCCAGCCAGCGGCTGCCCATTCACCGGCCCGCGCCCGCCTTCGATGAGCAAGCCACCACGGCGGAAATGTTTGAAACCGGCGTGAAAGTGATTGACCTGATCCAGCCTTTCTTGAAGGGCGGCAAGATCGGCCTGTTCGGCGGCGCCGGCGTAGGCAAGACCGTGGTCATCATGGAACTCATCAATAACGTCGCTAAACAGCACGGCGGCTTTTCCGTGTTTGCCGGTGTAGGCGAGCGCACCCGTGAAGGCAACGACCTATGGCTGGAGATGAGCGAGTCCGGCGTAATCAAGCCAGGCAAGCCGGAGGAATCGAAAGCAGCTCTAATTTACGGCCAGATGACGGAACCGCCGGGAGCGCGCCTGCGGGTGGCGCTGACCGGGCTGACGGTGGCGGAATACTTCCGCGACGTGGAAGGCGCGGACACACTGCTGTTCATTGACAATATTTTCCGCTTCACCCAGGCGGGCTCGGAAGTATCGGCGCTGCTGGGGCGCATGCCCAGCGCCGTGGGCTACCAGCCCAATCTGGCCACGGAAATGGGCGAACTGCAGGAGCGCATTACTTCCACCAAGAAGGGCTCGGTGACCTCGGTGCAGGCGATTTACGTGCCGGCAGACGATTTGACTGACCCGGCGCCGGCGACCACCTTCGCCCACCTGGACGCGACCACGGTGCTTTCGCGGCCCCTGACCGAGATCGGCATCTATCCTGCGGTGGACCCGCTGGCGTCCACTTCGCGCATTCTCGATCCGCGTATTGTGGGTGCGGAGCACTACGCCGTGGCACAGCGAGTGAAGAAGGTGCTGCAGACCTACAAGGATCTGCAGGACATTATCGCCATCCTGGGCATTGACGAGCTCAGCGAAGACCAAAAGCTTACGGTAGCGCGAGCGCGCAAGATTCAGAAGTTCCTGTCGCAACCTTTCCACGTGGCGGAGCAGTTCACCGGGCTGCAGGGCCGGTACGTGAAGATTCAGGACACTGTACGGAGCTTCAAGGAAGTCCTGGATGGCAAGCACGACGACATTCCGGAGCAGGCGTTCTACATGAAGGGCGACATTGACGAGGTGCTGCAACACGCCAGCAAGCTGAAGGCGGCAGCAGCGTAGAAAAGCAGTTGTCAGTGGTCAGTACTCAGTTGTCAGTTGGGTTCGGTTGAGCGACGACCGCCTTGCTCCACCGAAGCTTACGTAGTGGCCCGTGGTATTTCTGAGAACTGGCAACTGAGAACCGGGAACTGGTTTTGGCTGATACCATCCAACTCGAGATTGTGACCCCGGAACGGCTGGTGGTGCAGGATACTGTGGCCGAGGTGCAGATTCCCGGCAAAAATGGATATCTGGGGATCCTGCCGGGGCACGCGCCCCTGATCACCGAGTTGAGCGTGGGCGAGATCAGCTATGGGGTGAACGGCTTCACCCACTACCTGGCCGTGGCGTGGGGCTTCGCGGAAGTGCTGCCCACCAAGGTGACCATCCTGGCGGAAACGGCAGAGCGTTCCGAGGAAATAGACGTCGAGCGAGCCCGCCGCGCGAAAGAAAAGGCCGAGCAGATGCTGCACAGCAGCGATCCCAATACGGATTTTGACCGCGCGCTGGAGGCGCTGAAACACGCGGAAGTGCGGCTGGATGTGGCAGCTAAGCGGGGAGTGGTGGCGGGAGCATAAGCACCGAGCCGAACCATTAGCATTTAACGTTTAGCGATTCACGCCTTCTTTTAACCCGAGACCCTCCTCCGCCGATAGACATGTTCGGATTGTTGGCGCAGTGTATTCCAGCGGCCCCTCAAAGCAGCTAATTCTTAGAACTCCTTTCATAAACTTCTTTCAGCAATCGGGGGAACCCGGCGCTCAGCGGCTAAAGCCGCATGTGACGGCTTCCAGGACGGCACGGCTGAAGTGCCCTTCCGAAAGCGTTTAGTACACGCTCTAATTGCTAATTGCTAATTGCTAAGTGCTAACCGCTAACGGCTTCCCTCGTCTGACGCCCTCCGTCCCGCCCTGCTACACTTTAAAGTTTCGTCTGCGAGCGCGAGGGCAGCAATGGAGATCACCACTGTCGGGGTAGTCGGGGCAGGCACCATGGGCAACGGGATTGCCCACGTGTTCGCCAGCCATGGAAACCATGTCATCCTGTGCGATGTGGAGCAGCGCTTTCTGGAGCGCGCCCTGGGCAGCATCAGCAAAAACCTGGAGCGCGAAGTTGCCAAGAACAAGATCACAGCGGAGGACCGCAGCGCCGCCCTGGCGCGCATCCAGCCCGTGACCGAGCGGCAACGGCTGGCTGGCTGCGATTTTGTTGTGGAAGCGGCCACGGAGAAGTTCGAGATCAAGGCGCAGCTCTTCCGCGAACTGGATGCGATGTGCCGCCCGGACGTGATTCTGGCTTCCAATACGTCTTCTATTTCGATCACCCGGCTGGCAGCGCTGACCCACAGGCCGCAGCAGGTAATCGGAATGCACTTCTTCAATCCAGTGCCCGTAATGAAGCTGGTGGAGGTAATTCGCGGCCTGGCCACCTCGCAGGAAACTTACGAGACGGTGCGGGCGCTGGCGGTGAAGCTCGATAAATCGCCGGTGGAAGTGAATGACGCGCCTGGGTTCGTTTCCAACCGCGTGCTCATGCCCCTGCTGAACGAGGCCATGTACGCGGTCATGGAAGGGGTGGCTACGGCGCAAGCCGTGGACGAGGTATTCAAGCTGGGAATGGCGCATCCCATGGGGCCGCTGACTCTGGCGGATTTCATCGGGCTGGATGTTTGCCTCGACATCATGCGGGTGTTGCAGGAAGGCCTGGGCGATCCCAAGTACCGGCCCTGCCCGCTGCTGATCAGAATGGTGGATGCGGGCTGGCTGGGACGCAAGTCAGGCCGCGGGTTCTATACTTATTCGAGTTGAGGTGGTGATGCCGGAAGTCCACGGGCGGCCCTCGGCCGCCGCTGTTCCCAGCAAAAAAATCGTGACCAGCACTGCGACGCCAGCCGCGACGGCCACTGCCGCGACCCCGGCGCCGGCCAGAGGCAGTGAGATCCCCTGGTACGGACTGGCATTGGCGTTGGGAGCAATCAGCGGATTTGCGGAGGTAGCGCTCGGCGACCTGATGCTGACCGGCTTTCTGGCCCTGTTTTTCTGCATGCTGATGGGTGCGTTGCGGCCAGCGCGGCCGTGGCGCTGGGTGCTGGTGGTCTGTGGCTGCATTCCGCTCTCCCGCCTGTTTGCCGCCGATGTGCTGCACATCTACACCGAGCGGGCGCAAATCTATGAGGCGTTCGCGTCCTTCATCACCGGCAACGCGGGCGCATATGTAGGCTCGCTGGGGCGGAGACGGGTAGACGATTTGTGGGGAATGGTGAAGTCGGAGAAGCGGTAGTTTCCAGTCGTGGAGCCGGGGTCCCGCCGGCCCGAAATGCGCGTTAAGTACGCAAGACAGCAGGGTCAAAGCCGGCGCTACATAACTCGCCAACGCTTCAATGCCAGTCTGGGCCCTGAAATCCACACCAAGGGCCTACGTTAATCAAGAAGTTACTCCCGGTGCCGTCCCCTACCAGCTATGCTCGGCGCATGGCGGTTTCGCTAACGGTACTGGCCAGCGGCAGCAGAGGCAATTGCAGCATCGTGGCCAGCGGACGCACCCGCATTTTGGTGGACGCCGGGCTTTCCGGGCGCGAAACCTTCAAGCGCGTTAAGGCCGGCGGCGAAGACCCGCACACGCTCTCGGCCATCCTGATTTCCCACGAGCACTCCGACCACATTTGTGGCCTGGCTGCGCTGGCTAAAAAGCTCGGCGTGCCCGTGTATTTGACCGGCGCCACCTACCAGGCCTGCCGCAAGCTGCTGCGCGATAAGGCGGGAATCACCTGGAAACATGACCGCATAGAGACGTTCACTTCCGGCTCCAGCTTCCAGGTAGGCGACATCTCGGTGACTCCATTCACCATTCCACACGATGCGGCCGACCCGGTGGCCTTCACCTTCCGCGCCGAGGGGGTAAAGCTGGCCATCGTGACCGACTTGGGCTACATGCCGGCCAGTGTGCGCCACCACGTGCACGGCTGCGATGTCCTGATGCTGGAATCGAATCACGACCTGGAAATGCTGCGCGGAGGGCCCTACCCCTGGTCGGTCAAGCAGCGGGTAATGAGCCGGGTTGGGCACCTCTCCAACGACGCGCTCGCGGAATTTTTTTCCAGCGACTATGATGGAAATGCAGCGTTTGTAGTGCTGGCGCATCTATCAGAACAGAACAACCATCCCGAGCTCGCCAGGGGGACCGCGGAACGAGCGCTGAGTGGACGCCGCACCTTGCTGCACAATCGCGTGCTGCTGGCATCGCAGTCGGCGCCTCTGGAACCGCTCAGGCTGTAGTCACGGCAGGCATGAGTTCACAATGCGTTGATCCAATCGTGGGCAGCATCCTAGCCGGCTGGCGTTACGACATATCCGGCATCGCTCCGGAGATGCGCCACGACTATGAGGACCACTTCGCCGCCTGCGCCTTTTGTCGAGGCCGTCAGCGCCTGCACCGCACCATTGATATTGCGCTTATGGTGCTGGCCAGCGCCTCCGCTGCGGTTTTTCTCTTGGCCTTCGGCGTTATCCATCATTTTGAGCCGCATCACGCGTTGATATTGGAACTGGCGGCCGCTGCCGGCTTTGGCCTCTCGGCGCTGATCTGGCTGGCGGTGGCCGTAGCCACGCCCGCGCCGCTGGTGGTAGCCGACGCAGCCCGCCTGCGCGCGCGCCAGCTGCACGACCGCTTGCCGGAGGAAATTCGCGACCGCATCCCCGAGCAGATCAAGCTGAAAATATCCGGGCAATAAAACAGAACCAGGACCTGCAGCGGAGGCACGGAGAAGGGCTCCGGTCAGGGTTCAAGGATTCAGAGGTTTGCAATCATCCGCGGAGATTCGCGGGTATCCACGGCGGCAGTTGATTTCGCGGCGAACTCGGCGGCTTGGCGTTGAGACTAGTCGTTCTTCATGGCCCCGATCAGCTCGGTCACTTTCAGCACGCGGTGCACGGCGCACCACTGCTCCAGCTCGCGGGCTATGTTTTCAGTGGCACAGGGATCCCAGTAGCTGGCGGTGCCAATCTCTACCGCCACTGCTCCGGCCAGCAGGAATTCCACCACATCAGCGGCGGTGCTGATGCCGCCAATGCCGATCACAGGGATATCCACCGCGTGCGCGGCCTCATACACCATGCGCACGGCAATGGGCTTGATAGCCGGTCCGGAAAGCCCGGCGGTTACATTGGCAATTCGCGGGCGGCGGGTTTCCACGTCAATGGACATGGCCAGAAAGGTGTTCACCAGGGAGAGCGCGTCCGCGCCCGCGGCTTCTGCAATTTGCGCCATGGTGGCAATGCTGGTCACGTTGGGTGAAAGCTTCACGATTATGGGACGCCAAGTAGCGCGCTTGGCGGTGGCAACCACGTCGTCCAGCAGATGGATGTCGCAGCCAAACACCATGCCGCCGGCAGCCGTATTGGGACAGGAAACGTTCAGCTCGTAGGCGGCAATGCCTTCGCCCTCGTTCAGAATCTGGATGGTGTCTTCGTAATCCTCGCGGCTGTGGCCGAAGACGTTAGCAATGACCACGGTATTGAGCTTGCGCAGCTCCGGCAGTTTTTCCTGTACGAACGCGTGTGCCCCAATATTCTGCAGGCCGATGGCATTGAGCATGCCCGCAGCGGTTTCATAGAGGCGGGGAGCGGGATTGCCGGCCATGGGCTCTCTAGACAAGCCCTTGGTGACGAAGCCGCCAATTTTGTCGAGCGCGACCACATCCTCAAACTCGGCGCCATAACCGAAGGTGCCGCTGGCCGCCAGCACCGGAGTGCGAAGGTGCAGACCGGCAAAGCTGACGCTCATTTCCGGCTTGGGCGGCAGAGGCGCGCTGCTGCTCATGGCGCCCCTCCGGCAGGAGCTTCGATGGGAGTATGCGCAAGGGCTTCGGTCAGCACGTGCCCCACCGCTGCCGTGGGCGCGTTGATGCCCAACAGCGAAGCCAGCGTGGCCGCCAGATCCACAGGCTCGGCGTGCTGGTGATACATGCCCGCCTGAAATGGCTTGCCATAGAAAGCCAGCGGCACATGGGTGTCGTAATTGTAAGGCGAGCCATGGTCGGTGCCGTCAGTGTCGCCGATGGTAAAGGGCGGGGGAACGCCCAGCACGTACCAGCCGCCGTACGGCGAATAGCTGTGCAGGTACTGGCGGCCAAGCTTGGTGGCGGGCACATCGCCGCGCGCCAATTGAGCCTTGGTGTAGAAGCCGCGCATGCCAATGCGTTCCAGGGCTTCGCCGACGGCCTGCTCGGCGGCAGCTTCCGTCATGTGCAGAGAGCTAAATGCCGGCTGCGACACGAACGCGTTTGGGTAGAAAACGTCGGTAACGTAGTCCCGAGGATGACCGGGCGAGAGCCGTGCGGTCAGCATGTCATTGATCTGCTTACGCAGTTGCTCGTGATCCCGGCCAGACGCTGGAATGCGCATGCTTTGGGCCACCGCGGGCAGTGGCGCCACCCCGTGGTCAGCAGAGAGCGCAATCCACACGTTATCCAAGCCAAACTGCTTACTCAAAAAATCGAAGAAACCGGCCAGTTGCCGGTCCATGGCTACAGCCATGGCGCGCATTTTGGGAGAATCGGGGCCGAGCGCGTGGCCCAGGAGGTCATTTGCCGAGAGGCTGATGGTGAGCAGGTCGGTAACCGGGCCGGAGCCCAGCTTTTCGTTGGTGATGAGAGCGCGGGCAAACTCCAGTTCGTAATCGTTGGCGAACGGCGTGGGACCAACGACGCTAAAGAACTCGGCGCCCGCCTGGCGCGTGGTGGTGGACAGCACCTTTCCGCTGCCGTCTTTCCATTCGCGGTTCCAGTACTTGTCCGCCACCTTGCTCTGGTTGAACTGCTGCACCCAGGCGGGCAACTGGCCGCGGTAGTAGGTGGAAGTAATCCAGGCACCACTGTTCTTTTCGATCCAGTAGGCGCCATCCCCGGCCCAACCCGCCGGCAGGACAGCCGCGCGGTCCTTGAGCGAGATGCCAAAAAACCGTGCCTTGCCCTGGGTGGCCAACTTCAACTCGTCGCCTAGCGTGCTGGCCAGCAGATTATGGGGCGAGGCGCCGGTGCCGGCGGCCCCAACCAGATGCGTCGAGTGGTCCTCCACAGAGGTGACTTCGCCTTTCTTCTGCGCGTCCCACCACTCGTTGCTGAGGATGCCATGGCCGTTGCTGTAGGCGCCGGTAAGCAAGGTGGCATGTCCGGGAGCGGTGCGCAGGTTAGCGTAATCGTAATAACAATCAGCGAAGTAAGCTCCGTGGTCCATGAGCAGGCGGAAGCCGTTGGGCCCAAAGTCATAGTAATAACGTTGCGGGTAATCGCCACGAAACTGGTCAATGATGATCACCACCACCAGCTTGGGCCGGGCATTGTAGGCAGAAGCCAGGGCCAGGGCGGGAAGCAGACAGAAGAAAAATACAGCGCAGGCACGGCGGATGCGGAGATTCATCGCAGGGTAGTGTAGCAGCCCGATGCGGGCGGGTGCCAAGAACGAAAGCAGCCAGGATCAGGAGGCGACGTTGCGGCCTGCGCGCGGCGTCGTGTGTGGCCTGATTTTCTGCAATTCGTGCGCCAAGCCAGCCTTCGCCTTGCGGATATCGTACAAGGCCTGCAGGTTCATCCAGAACTGCTCCGAGTTGCCGAAAAAACGAGCCAGTCGTACCGCAGTATCGGCGCTGATACCGCGCTTCTCCAGCACGACATCATTGAGTCGCGGTGCAGGAACTCGGATGGCTTTGGCCACCGCATAAGCCGACAGCCCGAGGGGATGCAGAAATTCTTCCCGCAAGATCTCTCCAGGATGGATGTTCCACTCGGGATGGATATGCCTGCCGTTGCGCTTCATGCTCTCACCTGTCCAAAATGACTCTCGTCAATGATAATCAACAATCTCGACGGCATGCGCGTTGCCATCCCGCCAGAAAAAACAGACTCGGAACTGATCATTCACTCGAATGCTATGTTGCCCCTCGCGGCCGCCGTGCAGCGTTTCTAGGCGACTCCCGGGTAGCACTGCCAAGTCTCTCAGGCTGGTCACAGTGTGCAGCAATGCCAGCTCTCGCAAAGCTACCCGGCTCAGATTCGGGGGCAGCCGCCGCGCTTTGCCGACCCGCCAAAGTTCCTCTGTGCGGGCATCGGCGAAGCTCTTAATCACAGATGCTGATGATAACGTATGTCGTTAATAACGTCAAGCGTTACATTCGGTGCGAAATCAGGCGAGTGCGCCTGTGCCCGCGCACTTTTGCCTGTGCCCACACAGTGCTATGAGATGACACCTTGCGCGAGTTTCCGGTACATTAGCTGTTTCCCATGCTCGACTTAAATTTCGTACGCGACCACCTGCCGGAGGTGGAGGAAAAGCTGGCACAGCGCGGTATTAACGCCGCCGAGGTGCTGGGACAATTCCGCCAGCTGGACGGGGTACGGCGCCAGCACATCACGGAACTGGAAACCCTGCAGGCGCAGCGCAACCGAGCCTCCGAAGAAATCGCCCGGCTGAAGAAGGCCAAGCAGGACGCCACGGTCCAGATCGCCGAAACCAAAGAGCTGCGGGAGAAGATTCAGGCGCTGGAGACCAAGGTCCAGGAAGAAGATGCGCGCCTGCGCGAGCTGCTGGCCGGCATTCCCAACATGCCCAATGCCGGTGTGCCGGTGGGCAAGACTTCCGAAGATAATGTGGAAGTCCGCCGCTGGGGCAAGCCGCCGGAATTGTCGTTTGCGCCCAAGCCACACTGGGAACTCGGCGAGCAGTTGGGCATTCTCGACCTGGAACGCGCCGCCAAGCTGACCGGCGCGCGGTTTGCGGTGTACTGGGACCTGGGAGCCCGACTGGAGAGAGCTCTGGCCAGCTTTATGCTCGACCTGCACACGCGCGAGCACGGTTACACGGAAGTGTTGCCTCCGTATCTGGTCAACTCCGAGTCCATGTACGGCACCGGGCAGCTACCCAAGTTTGCCCAGGATTTATTTCGCGTGCCGCACGGCGACAAAGACTTGTGGCTGATTCCCACTGCCGAGGTGCCGGTCACCAACTTGTATCGTGACGAGATTCTGGATGCGGCGCGGCTGCCGGTTTCCCTGACCGCCTACACGCCCTGCTTTCGCAGCGAGGCTGGGTCCTATGGCAAAGACGTGCGCGGCATCATCCGCCAGCACCAGTTCCAGAAAGTGGAGCTGGTGAAATTCAGCCGCCCGGAAGCTTCCTACGATGAACTGGAGAAATTAACCAACCACGCGGAAACCGTGTTGCAGAAACTGGGCCTGCACTACCGCGTGATGGCCCTGTGCACGGGCGATTTGGGATTCAGCTCGGCCAAAACTTACGACCTGGAAGTGTGGCTGCCAGGCCAGCAGCTGTTCCGGGAGATTTCTTCCTGCTCGAATTTCGAGGCATTCCAGGCGCGGCGCGCCAAGATCCGCTACCGGCCTGAAGGCAAAAATAAGACGGAATTCGTGCACACGCTGAACGGCAGCGGGCTTGCTGTTGGGCGCACCTGGCTGGCGATTATTGAAAATTACCAGCAGGCGGACGGCAGCGTGCTGATTCCCGAGGCGCTGCGGCCGTACATGGGAGTAGAGCGCATCACACCGCGTAAATTCTGAGCGGCACCCTAACTGGTGGCCGCCTGGCCGGCAAACTCCAGCACCGCGCCGCGCGGGGTTCGCAGTTCTTCAACGCGGCCGCCCCGGTGCAGCAGCCGAACTACCGCGCCGGCCAGGCTGTTGTTCAGAACATCGAAGCTGCCGGAACAGTCCGTCTTCAGATACGGCAGGCGGTGAATTGACGACCCGCAGCCATCAATCGCGACTTCAATCGCTAGCCCATGCCTGCCGGAACATCGGAAATTCCATTGGAGCATGCCCGGCTCGCGTGCCATCTCCTGCAGATGGCGAAAGATGTACTCCCGGCCTTCGTGCCAGAGCACGCACTTGCGAAACACCAGGCCCAGCGGCATCTCGTAGACCAGGGCTTCCAGGGTGCTGGGGCTTGCGCCCGGGCGATCAAAAAGGGCGTGCGTCCACTTCCAGAAATTGCGATGGCGATACCCGCAGTTATGTCCCTGGACCCCAAGGCCGATGGGATCGCCGGCGAACTTGCGCCCGTCGAGCGTAATCTCTCCGGAAAACACCGCGTCCGAATGTGGCGTGCGGGAGAAGCCGATCCAGCCTTTGTGGCTCAACGTGGTGCGAAAAGTGGAGGCATAGCGCAAATCCCAGGAGACCTCGTGCCCATCCACCTGCAGGTCGCCGCGGCAGGAGTCCTCGGCAATTGCATTTGCGCCGACAGCGAAACGGAATGGGGTTTGCCGGCGGGGGCTGAGTTCGAGTCCCTGCAACGGAAATCCTTGGATGAAGCTCTGCGGCTTCCCTTCGGCCGGAAACCAGGTTGCCCACACCTGGACGGGCGAGCCGCGGGAATCACCGGCGCAGCCACCCCGGCCGGGGTTCATCAGCAGATAACGGACCCACCAGGCGCCGCTGCCATCGGCCAAGCCGAGGCGTAAAAACCACACCTCGTAGCGGCGGCGCATCGACAGTGAGGAATAGAGCTCGTTCAGGGTGGTCACCGGGCAAGCATAAATGACAGAGCGGCGGAAAGCAGTGACTACGAGACCTGCCGGGCTGCGGCCCTCTGCAGCCTGTCACCCGCGATTGTTATACTCAAATCATCATGGTGCGAGTGCGATTTGCGCCTTCCCCAACCGGTTTCCTGCACGTCGGGAGCGCGCGCACCTTCCTGTTTAACTGGCTGTTTGCCCGGCGCCAGGGCGGCACCATGGTGCTGCGCGTCGACGACACCGACGTGGAGCGCAACACCGCAGCCTCGCTCAACTCCATTTTTGACGGTCTGCGCTGGCTGGGACTGAGCTGGGACGAGGAATACAAGCAGTCAGAGCGCCTGCGCCTGCACCGGGAGATGGCCGAGGCTATCTTCCAGAAGGGACTGGCCTACCGCGATTTCACCCCTGCCCAGACGGGGGAACGGTCGAGCGCGCAGGGCCCGTGGCTATTCAATGCTGGGATGCGGGAGCTTTCGCGCGAAGAGAGCGACCGGAGGGCGGCGGCTGGCGAGCCGTTTGCGTTACGCTTTCGCGTGCCGCGCGAGACGGAGCGGGAAATCCGCTTTACGGACATGGTTTACGGCGAGCAGGCCAAGTCCACCGCCGACATCGAGGATTTCGCGTTGCTGCGCAGCGACAGCATGCCTACCTACCATATGGCTTCCTGCGCCGATGATGCCGACCTGCGCATCAGCCACATCATTCGCGGCCAAGACCACCTGACCAACACTTTCAAGCACTTGCTGATTTTCGAGGCGGCCGGGGTGGCGGCGCCCAACTTTGCTCACCTGCCACTGCTGGTGGCGCCGGATGGCAGCAAGCTCTCAAAGCGGCGGCACGGGCCGGTGGTGAGCGTCACCACCTACCGCGACGCGGGTTTCCTGCCGGAGGCGTTCATCAACTTCTTGTGCCTGCTGGGCTGGTCGCCGAAGGACAATCGCGAGATGATGTCGCGGCAGGAGCTGGTGGAAGCGTTTTCGCTGGAAGGCATCAACCGCGCCAATGCGGTAATCAACTTCAAAGAGCCGCCTAACCAGCCGGAAGACACCTTCGACCCCAAGGCGTTGTGGCTGAATGCCGAGCACATCCGCGCGCTGCCGGTCGAGGAGCTTTGCCGGCGGCTGCTGGCCGTAGTGCGGCAGGCGGGATATAAGATTTCGCCGGAGAAGATGCTGGAGATCACGCGCCTGGTGCGGGAGCGCATCCGCCTGCTGAATGAAGTGCTGAGCGTGGCCGACTTCTTCTTATGCCAAAAATTGCCGGCCTATGATGCGGCAGAGTTGGTTCCACAAAAAGGCGATGCGGAAATGGCGCGCCGGGTGCTGCAGCGGGCGCGCGAGGTGCTGCGCGACGCTGAGTTCACGCACGAGGACCTGGAGCGGACGCTGCGGGCGGCGGCGCAGGAGTTGGGGATCAAGGCCGGTCAGATGTTCCAGCCAATCCGGGTGGCAGTCACCGGTCGCAAAAATTCGCCGCCGCTGTTCGAGACCCTGGAAGTGCTGGGCAAAGACGTGACCCTGGCGCGCATTGAGCAGGGAATTGAGAATATCCATCAGCCAACCGGCAGTTGACGGCCAGCTGCGCCGTCGGCCGCTGAAGAAGGCCATGATTTCATGAGCAACCGCAATCCAGCCACCGAAGCTGTTAAAGAGAGCGCCACCAACACGGCGATGAGCGCCCCCGCCAGCGCGGGCACATCCAACTTTATTCGCGACATCATCCTTGAGGATCTGAAGACCAACAAGCACGGCGGCCGGGTGCAGACCCGCTTTCCTCCCGAGCCCAACGGCTACCTGCATATCGGCCACGCCAAAGCCATCTGCCTGGATTTCGGCCTGGCCGATGAGTTCGGCGGGCGCACCAACCTGCGCTTCGACGATACCAACCCGGAGAAGGAAGAGACCGAATACGTTGATTCCATCATGGAAGACGTGCGCTGGTTGGGTTTCGAGTGGGACGGCCTTTACTACGCCTCCGACTACTTTGACCAGCTTTACGAGTGGGCGCTGCATCTGATTCGTGCAGGCAAGGCCTACGTGGATGATCTGAACCAGGAGCAAATTCGCGAATATCGCGGCACGCTGACCCAGCCCGGCAAAGAGAGCCCGTACCGCAACCGCTCAGTGGATGAAAACCTGGATTTATTTCAGCGCATGCGGGCGGGCGAGTTTCCCGATGGCTCCCGCACCCTGCGCGCCAAGGTAGATATGGCGTCCCCGAACCTGAACATGCGCGATCCGGTGATGTATCGCATTTTGCATGCCGAGCACCACCGCACCGCCGATAAGTGGTGCATCTACCCCATGTACGATTACGCGCATGGGCAGTCGGATTCCACGGAGCGCGTCACCCACTCCATGTGCACGCTGGAGTTTGCCGACCACCGGCCGCTCTATGACTGGTTTATCCGCGAGCTGGGCATCTTCCCTTCGCAGCAAATCGAATTCGACCGCCTCAGCCTGACCTACACCATCCTGAGCAAGCGCAAGCTGCTGCAACTTGTCCGCGAGCAGCTCGTAAGCGGCTGGAACGATCCGCGCATGCCTACGCTGTCCGGCATCCGGCGGCGCGGCTACACGCCGGAGGCGATTCGCAATTTCGTCACCGCGGCGGGCGTTTCCCGCACCAACGGCATCACCGAACTGGAGATGCTGGAACATTTCTTGCGCGAGGACTTGAACCGGCATGCGCCGCGGGTCATGGCCGTGCTGCGGCCACTGAAAGTGGTGATGGATAATTATCCCGAGGGCCAGGTGGAGGAGATGGAGGCGGTGAACAATCCCGAGGACGCCTCCGCCGGCACCCGCAAGGTGCCGTTCTCGCGCGTGTTGTACATCGAGCAGGACGATTTCCGCGAGCAGCCGCCCAAGGGCTACTACCGTCTGTCCCCAGGACGCGAGGTGCGCTTGCGCTACGGCTACTTTGTGACCTGCACGCGCGTGGTGAAAGATGAACATGGCGAGGTGGTGGAAGTGCACTGCACCTATGATCCCGCCACTCGCGGCGGCAACGCTCCCGATGGGCGCAAGGTCAAAGCGACCATTCATTGGGTATCAGCAGCGCATGCGATCGAGGCCGACGTGCGGCTCTATGACAAGCTGTTCACCAAGCCCAATCCCAACGAGGTTGAGGAGGGCCAGGACTTCACCGCCAACCTGAACCCCAATTCGCTGGAAGTGTTGCGCGGCTGCAAGCTGGAGCCGTCGCTGGCCGGCGCCGCTGTGGGCAGCCGCTACCAATTCGAGCGCCTGGGATACTTCTGCGTTGACCTCGACTCCACCTCCGACAAGCTGGTGTTCAACCGCACCGTGGCCCTGAAGGATACTTGGGCGAAGGTGGCGCAGCGGGGCAAGGGGTAGCGCGCATTATTCGCCAAGACCACGAAGAACTTCGCGGCAAGTGTTGGAACCGTAAAGAGTGCAAAAGGACCTAGTCATGCCTCCCAGTCCATTGAAGATCAATTGATTAGACGAATGTACGTTATGAGCTCAGGTCCTGACCAAGGCGGCTATAATCATGCCACGCGAACACTGGGTTCAAAATACACGGCCGCTGGCTGGATTAAGTGCGAGCATGGCACGGATAAGAACACCGTTGCAGGACAGCGATCAGCTGTCTTTGCACGGAATACACAGTACGATCGAAGTGCCTCATCACCATACGGGCTTCTGGCGTCAATGGCGGGCTTTCGTCGGGCCAGCGATTCTGGTCAGTGTCGGCTACATGGACCCTGGCAACTGGGGGACAGACCTGCAGGGGGGTGCTCGCTTCCAGTATGGACTTCTGTGGGTGGTGGGCCTCGCCAGCTTGATGGCCATCGTCATGCAGGTAATTTCCGCTCGGCTAGGCGTAGTGACGGGAAAGGATCTGGCCCAATGCTGCCGCGACTGGTACCCCAGATGGACGCGCTGGCCCAACTGGCTGCTGAGCGAGGTGGCAATTGGCGCTTGTGACTTGGCAGAAGTACTCGGAAGCGCCGTTGCTCTCAACCTGCTTTTCCATATCCCGCTACTGTGGGCGGTAGTGATTACGGCTTTGGACGTGCTGCTGCTTTTAGCCTTGCAGAGTTTTGGATTGCGTACCATCGAAGCGGTAGTACTGCTGCTGATTGCAACCATCGGCGTCTGCTACTTCATCGAGCTCTTCATTATTCCGCAGACCAAACCCAGCTTTCTGGAGATGGGGAGAGCACTCGTGGCGCCGCGGCTTGGTCAGCCCGGCATGTTGTATGTGGCCGTAGGTATCATTGGTGCCACCGTGATGCCCCACAACTTATATCTGCACTCAGCTCTCGTGCAGAGCCGCCAATTGCAGAAGGATGAGCCATCTATTCGACGCGCGATCCGCTTCAATACGATCGACTCAGTCGCAGCTCTAACCATCGCGTTTTTTGTCAACGCCGCCATCCTGGTGCTCGCGGCGACTGTGTTCTTTGGCAAGCAAAGCATCACCGTGCCTGGCGGTCAGGTTTTCAAGTTCACTGCCGACAGTGACTGGATCCGGGTGGCTTACTTGACGCTGGCCCCGTTATTGGGAACCGCGGCTGCAAGCACGTTGTTTGCGGTGGCACTATTAGCGAGCGGCCAGAGCAGCACCATTACCGGCACGCTCGCGGGTCAGGTGGTAATGGAAGGCTTCATGCATTGGCGAATCAAGCCCTGGTTGCGGCGCCTCATCACTCGCCTACTGGCTATCCTGCCGGCAGTCTTCATAATCGGCGTGCGCGGCGAGAGCAGCGTCACCGATCTGCTTACCCTTAGCCAGGTGGTGCTGGCTCTGCAGCTTCCTTTCGCGATGTTTCCGCTCCTACACTTCACCAGTTCTGGCAAGCGAATGGGGAGTTGGAAGAATGGCTGGTTCCTGCTGACCGCGGGCTGGTCTAGCGCAATTCTCATCGGAGTGATGGACATTTACGGTCTGCCGGACTCACTCAAGGCTGCCTGGCAGGTCCTCGCTGGTGCATGATGCAGGTCGGGACCAAAAGCTAACGGAACAACCATGTACGGCACCATTCTTGTGACGCTGGACGGCACTCCCACCGATCGGGCGATCATCGAACACGTTAAGCAGCTCGCGAAGCTTGCGCGGAGCCGTTTGGTGTTGCTTCACGTAGCCGACGGATGGGCAGCGAGAACCTACGGCCCAGACGCGGTTAGTCCGGAGATCATAGAGGACACCGCGTATCTGGAAAAAGTTTGCTCGGAGTTTCAGTCTGTGGGCATTCCCACGCAAGCCGAACTGGCGTTTGGCGAACCTGCCAATGAAATAATCAAGTGGGTTCAGCAGAAGGATTGTGACTTGGTAGCGATGAGCACACACGGACACCGTCTCCTCGCCGATCTATTCCTCGGTACCACAGCCAGCCGCGTCCAGCACAGTATCAGCGTACCTGTTCTCCTTCTCCGGGCCAAGGCTCAGTCGCGGTAGTCCGCCGCCCGCCAAGGATCCACTGCGAGAAATCCTTTCTCACCCGTCCGGGCGGGTGGCCACTCAAGCGTTTTTTGCTTGAGTGGGGAGCTGGAGATCCGACAGGTGGCGGGTGGCCCACTCAAGCGTCTTTTTGCTTGAGTGGGGAACTGGAGATCCGCCGAGTGCATACCTAGGCATGGCCCACCCCAGCCGACAGAAGGCTTGAGTGGGGCGCACCCGATTCCACGCTGGCCGTTTGTCAGCATCCTTCGCATCCATTTAATCTGAGTGAGTCCGGAAGCGCATGGGGTCCGGTGATCCTCCCGGTCTTCAAAACCGGCGGGAGGCGGGTTTGCCCGTCTTCGGTGGGTTCGACTCCCACTCGCTTCCGCCATTTATTTTCATTGACTTACATCCATATGACTGGCTGCTTGAGTCATGGCTTCAGACCGGCGTAGAAGCAAATTGTGATAAAAATGTGATAAAAGCCACTCCAAATTTATTGAACACTCGCCGGATGGCTCGGGTCTCTCAGAATCAACGGTTCGGGGGCTCCGAACGGATTCAAATTGGCTGCTTAAACAGTTCGTCGCCTCGTCGCGCTCGGTCAGCACGCCAGCATCGTGGTTCAACTCAAGCCTATTCGCTTCTCTGCTGGTCTCGGTAACTGGGTCAGTGCCGATCTGCACGTGCACATGAACTACGCTGGCGCATATCGCAATACCCCGCAACACCTAGTGCAGCAGGGTGAAGCAGAGGGTTTTGACATCATTGAAGACCTAGTAGTCAACAAGGAAGTGCGGGTCCCCGACATCGCCTACTTCCGCGTTGGGCACGACCCCGCTTCCAAACCCGATATGCTGCTTATGCAGAGCCAGGAATATCACACCAGCTACTGGGGACACCTGGGGCTGCTTAATCTCACGCACAATTTTCTGCTTTCCGGCTATGCAGTTTACCCACATACAGCAGCGGCCAGTCTTTATCCCATGAATGCCGACATCGCCGATCTAGCGCATGCGCAGGGAGCCCTGGTGGGCTACGTTCATCCTTTCGCCACAGTTCCCGATCCTTCGAGCCCAACGCCTCTGACCGATGAACTCCCCGTCGATGTAGCTATGGGCAAGGTAGACTACATTGAAGTTCTGGGCTTCAGCGACCACAAGTCCACCGCGGAGGTCTGGTACAAACTGCTGAACTGTGGTTTTCACTTCCCTACGGGTGCGGGCACGGATGCGATGGCCAACTTCGCTTCTCTCCGAGGGCCCATGGGCCTTAGCCGCGTATATGCAGTGGTACCCTCAGGGCCGACCGACATTCAACGTTTTCTGGACTCATTGCGGCATGGACATACCTTCGCAACAAACGGCCCCCTGTTGCGATTTACACTCGGTGACCAGCCAATCGGCGGCGAATTGAAATTGCCCACCGGAACCAGCCAGGTGAAATTCTTCGTGGCAATGCGTTCCATCGTTCCGATAGACCACCTGGAAATACTGTGCAATGGGAGCGTGATGCGAGAAATCGCACTTTCCGGCAATCGCGATACAGCTGACGCCCAGGGAATATTACCTATTTCTAAAAGCGGCTGGTGCCTTTTACGGGCATGGAATGACAAGGCGGAACTCCCCGTTTTGGACCTTTATCCTTACGCGACTACCAGCCCGATTTACATCAGCGCAGGCGGCAAACCAGTTCGCTCCGCTCAGGACGCTGCTTACTTTGTGGCGTGGATTGATCGCCTATCGCAAGCGGCCAACAACTATCCTGATTGGCGATCGCCGGCGGAAAAGCAACACGTCCTGAAGCTTTTGTCTGACGCGCGCGCCACTTATTTGCAGCAGACTAGATAACCGCTTCAACTCCACAGGGGTTCGCGATTTGTGCTGCGCCATCGGGAATTTAGGTTATGTGCTCTAGCCAGAACAGGTGGCGCACGTAGACGTACAACATACCAATCTATCTGAGAGATAGCCGGACATCGGCCTAAAACAGCTATCGCTGAGGTGATTTGTGAAGACATTTCACATCGCGCTCTTTGGGGCTGCGTTTATCGCAACTGTATTCGCCACCGCACGGGACACAAAGCCGATAATTGCTACGCCATCACCGACTGTAGACACGATATTCCTTGGCCGGTTTCTCACGCTCGATCGGTTCCATCCCCAGGCCGCTGCAATGGCGGTATTGGGAGGCCGCATTATTGCAATTGGTTCTGAGTCCGCAGTTAAGGCTCTTGCCAATGAGAGTACTCGGATTGTCAGATTCTCTGGAGTGGCGCTACCCGGGTTCGACGACGCGCACATCCATACCTCAGCTATCGGCGCTCAACTCGAGAGGCTCAATCTCCGTGGCTTAACCAAGGCGGCGATCTTGGCGAACGTTGCCCACGCGGCGCGTTCCTCGTCCCCTGGAACCTGGATACAAGGCGACGGCTGGGACCAGGGCTTCTGGCATCCGGCAACCTTTCCGACAGCGAAAGACCTTGACTCCGTGAGTGGAGCTCATCCCGTTGTTCTCGATCGCATCGATGGTCATTCCACCTGGGTTAATTCCAGAGTGCTCGAACTCTCAAAAATCTCCCGCGACACCCGCGACCCGGAAGGCGGACACATTATGCGCGATGCAGCGGGCGAGCCAAGCGGTATGCTGGTAGATAATGCCCAGGAACTGATTCGCCAGGTAATTCCGAAGCCCACCCACGCAGATCTAGAACGCCAGGTCCGTGCGGCACTTCAGCAGTTCACTCGATGGGGCCTGACTAGCGTTCAAGATGCTGCCGTCGATCTTGACACCATTTCCATTTATAAGGAGCTGCTCAAACGGGGCGAATTGCCTGTCAGAGTGTATGTGATGGCGGCTGGTGAGCAGGCGAGACGGCAGTATCTTGCAACCGGGCCGGAGGTTGACCTGGGCAGTGGCATGCTCACGGTTCGCAGCTTTAAGCTATTTTCCGATGGCGCCCTCGGCTCTCGCGGCGCCGAACTGACAGAGCCGTATGCGGATGCGCCCGGGCTGCGTGGCTTGGAGCTAATCAAGGATGCTGATCTCAACGCAATCATCCGAGCGGCACAACAAAAGGGATTCCAGGTCAACACCCACGCCATTGGAGACCTGGCGGTTCGGCGGGTGCTGGACGCGTACCAGCGGGGTGGCGTCACACCGCAAGAGCGCTTTCGGGTCGAGCATGCGTCAATTATTACGGATAACGATCTGCCTCGGTTTGCTCAACTCGGCATCATTGCATCCATTCAGCCGGTATTCGTCGGTGAATACAGCCGGTGGGCAGATGCCCGAGTTGGGCCAGCACGGGCTCATTGGGTGCTGAGGACGCGCGATTTGTTGAATTCCCGTGCGAGGCTGGCTGCCGGAACCGATTACCCGGCTTCCGATTCCGGTTCGCCTATCGACAACCTCTTCTGTGTGGTCACGCGGCGTGGTGCCGATGGCAAACCAGAAGCTGGCTGGCATCCCGATCAACACATTGATGTCGACCAGGCACTTCGGATGATGACGATAGGGCCCGCATACGCTTCCTTCAGGGAAAAAGATCTCGGAGAGCTCACTGTCGGCCGGTACGCGGATTTCACGGTTCTTTCTGCTGACCCTTACAAAATACGCAGCAATGCCTTGAGGAGCATCGCAGTCCGTATGACGGTGGTAGCGGGACGCGTGACTTTTGATGCAAGCAGATAAAAATAGATAAAGGAGTCACCTTGAGACTGCCAGAAAACTGCATTTTGCATACTGTGGGATTCATTATTGGTGAAATCAGCCCTTCATACATTCTACAAATCTAAGCCGAGGTCAAACTTGCTAAATCAGGCTCTCATCTGCTCCTAACGTGCAGCGCGCTAGACGAGTATATCAAGCTGAAGTGTCGCTCCCGAGCGAAGGTCGTTGACGAGCTCACTCCAATGGTGCCGTATTCCGCGGGGACTGTAGTAAAAATGTAGTAGTTCTAAGTTCACAACGCGTCAACTGCCATCATCAGCAGTCAAAAGGCTGGGCTGGTAAGCCGTTTGAAAAATCAATTAGAGTAGGAAATTTTCAAAACGGACCAGCTCCCACCTGTGTTCTTGAAAACTCCTGTACCCGTAACATGGCAGGTTTAGACAATCAGGATAAAATCGCACTGCGGTTCCCGTCAGCAATCACTTCAGTTCGATGCGATACGGTTTTTCGCGACCCTAAAACTGGTGTCGGACAGATCCGTAAGGTACGGCTAGAAACTGCTAGACCGGTGCAGGCGGCTCCCGCATGGGTGGGGGACGGGGATAACATGGTCACCTGTAGTAGGCTCCGTCAGAACGGGAATTTGGCGGTTTTCTGCGTATCTCATTGGAAAATAACGCTGCTACCCTGATTTGGTGAAATTCAACGGGGGACAAAGCTTTGGATCTTCGCTCCACGGTACGTGAAGATTTCCCCACTCATGGCGATTCCTCAATAGAGCTGGACCTGGCATCAGCTTCAAAGCAATTGCGCAGGGTACTCTGTCAATTTCCGGATTGCCCGTGACTCGGGAACAAGCATCGGCTCTTTCGGCACGGCTGGCTGACATTCCATTAGTCGTTTTCTGATGTGGAGCTTCGAATGCGTGTCTTGTGACTCTGGTATGTGCCGATGCTGCTGAATTCATTCAATATGCCCGTAGAGTGTGTGAGTGGAGAAATTGGCGGGTTTATTATCGGCGTCTAGTGCGCGCTAAATCTGTGCTAGGTGGCCGCATTTTTGGGCAGGTTTGCTCCCCTGCTATCGGATGATTTACTCTTTTGTGTCGGTCAAAAACCATGACCCGTCTCCTTCTCGTCGGTCTCGTAGCCGCATCCCTCATCGCATCTTGCTTCGCTCAATCCTCCGCCGACCGCGTCTTCCGTAACGGCACGATCTATACCATCGACGCGCGCGGCACTATTGCACAAGCGATTGCAATTCGCGACGGCCGCATCGTCTACGTCGGCACCAACGACAAACTAGCTCCGTTCATCGGCGCATCCACGAAAGTCACCGATCTCCACGGCCGCTTCCTCATGCCCGGACTGATTGACGGTCACATGCATCCGCTTGGAGGAGGTCTCGTCCTCCGTAAATGTGGCCTCAACTACGAGCCGCTGACTGTCCCGGAAATGCAGGGCCGCATTCAGGAGTGCCTCGATAAAACAAAAAACCAGGAGCCGGACGGCTGGCTTGAAGTCGTCAGCTGGTTTCAGGAGAGCATGCGTCCGCCGGGCGTGAAGACTAGCCGCGCCACCCTCGACGCGCTTAAAACCTCGCGCCCTATCATCGTGCGCTCTTCTTTCGGACACACGGTGCTCGCTAACTCGCGCGCACTCGGTCTGGCAAAAATCACCAAAGCGACTCCCGATCCTCTCGGCGGAAAAATCTGGCATGACCCCGAGGGCAATCCCACCGGCCTCCTCGAAGACGCCGCTTTCGACGTCTTCTCTGACCTGATCCCGAAGCCCACTCCCGAAGAAAACATCGCCGCCGCCAAAGAAGCACAGCAGGCGATGCTTGGTCAAGGTGTGACTTCTTTCCTCGATGCCGCTGCCGCTCCAGAGAGCATGACCGCCTTCACCGCTGTGCAGACGAGGGGCGGACTCAAGGTGCGCGCGCATTTTGCTCCCGTGATCAACCCGCCGGAAGCCAGCGGTCCCGCCCAGGCAGTCTCAAAAGTGGTCGCGTATCGCAAGCAGTACGATCAGGGCGCTCTCCAAGTGAAGCCCGGCATCACCGTGGGCAATGCGAAGCTCTTTCTCGATGGCGTGATTGCCGCTCCCGCCCTCACTGGCGCCGTGCTCGAGCCCTATCGCAAAAACGTCGGCACCCAGGAGAATCCCAACTGGGTTGACGGCGACAATCGCGGCCCGGCCGTCTACTTCCCGCCCAAGGCTTTGGCAGAAATTGTGGTTCGCCTCGGCCGCGCCGGCATTGATCCCCACATGCACGCCGACGGTGACGCCGCCGTTCGCGCCGGCCTCGATGCGATCGAAGTCATGCGCAAAGAACTGAGCGGTGCCGATGTCCGTCCCGCGATCGCGCACGACGAAATCGTCAGCCCCACGGACTTTCCCCGCTTCCGGGCGCTTAATGCGCTGCCGGTGCTCTCTTTTCAGTGGGAAAAACCTGCCGGCGACACGCTCGGTTTGATCAATTACTTTGGCCCGGCGCGCATGAAGATTCTCGAGCCTGCAGGCCTGCTGAAAGCAGCTGGCGCGCGAGTCGTGTTTGGCAGCGACTGGCCCGTAGATCGGCTCGATGAGTGGTTTGCCCTCAAAGTCGGCGTGACCCGCACGAACGCGCGCGATGCCGGTCTGCAATATCAGGGCAAACTGGGCGAAGATCCAGGTCTACGGGGTGATGCCGTGCTCCGTGCAGCGACGATTGATGCTGCTTATGAACTCCATGAAGACGATGTCACCGGCTCCTTGGAAGTCGGGAAGTTCGCCGATCTGATTGTGCTTGACCGCAATCCTTTAGAAATCGCGCCTGAGGATATAGCCCACGTGCGAGTGCTTGAAACCGTGGTCGCCGGATCAACCGTGTTTGCAGCGAAGGTCAGGTAGGTTACAGGCCGGGAGCGAACTCCTGTCCCGGACCAAAGTGCTGCTTAGAGCCTGTAACAAAACCTCGCAGCGACCGGCGATCCCCTAGTCCCGGACCAAGAAAAGGCCAAAATCCAAGTGCTTCATTCGGCGTCGCTTAGGACCCGGGGAGCCACTCTTTCCCTCGCCTCAATTGTACCGAGTTGTACCGAAATCCTGAGAACCCTGCCGAATGACTCCCGGTTTGTCCGTTACCCGGCACAAAGAATCGTAGAATACAAAAGGGCGTCATATTCCAGCCGTCACGCGGCTGGCGCCGGGTACTCGGCTCCGGGCGTTCAGGTCACGAACCTGGTCATTCCGAGCCGCACTTGGCAGTTAATGAATCCGCTTTATTTCCGTAGTTCGATATACAGCCGTTTTCGCTTGAAAATCCATCGTAAGTCCGACCCCTGGTCCCGAAAATGGGATTAGGTTCTGTTGTTGAATGTTTTCACTCTCATAGAGTGGTGCTTCGACCTTTTCATTCCTGCTCAATCATGCCAGTTTGGAGCGAATGTAAACCTTCGGATGGCAACCCTAACCAGGGGCTCATTGAGCCCGGGACCAGCATTACCTGACCCAGGTCATCGATCTTCCTGATCTAATCACCGTCGGAAGATAAACGGCAGATGCGGCCTGAAATCAACGTGTTCTTCTTGACGCGTGTTATCAAATTCAATTCCGAGCAGGTGTGTCTCTCCAAGCCGAGTCTTCAGAATTCCACTTTCAATTACTTTCTGCGATGCCTGAGAGTGAAGCGGCACCGGAGTAGTCAGAGTTAAGGCGGTGATTTCACGAATACCAGTTGGGTGCTCGATGAACTGCTCTTCGCGATAGAGACGTCGCATGAAGCTCAGATAGACCCACATCGGCTCCTCAATTCCTGCTTCGCCAATGTGCATGACGAGTGGATCTGGCAAATACGACGGCCGATACTCCCATGAGGAAAAAGGTGGCGGCAGTGTGTCTTGACAATTGACAGGACGAACGCAAATCCCGAAAGGACAGGCACGATCAATCCGATCAGACCACCTCTCCCAGAGCAAAGTACGTTTGGTATCTTCACTTCGAGCTTCCGCCATGTCGCTGACCCAGAGCAACTCAATCATGGCATTGGAGAACCCAAAACGGCGATTGGCGGTGCCTTGGCCGGGGTGCTGATTTGAAGGTCCTTCGTGCAATCCGAACTGAATCAGTTCCTCAGCCTCGGGAGCGCCGGGAGCAGCACAGACGAACAAATGGTCCAACTCTATCCGCATTCCGAGATAGTGTACTGCACCTTTGACGGACCATCCGTTAGAGCCAACACATAGCATGCGATTCTGAAGAATACTCAGTATCTATTGTGCCGTATCCAGACGCCGTTGAGAATGCTGGCTAAAAGGCCGGACAGGTCGGATTCGACCTAAGCCGTGCCTCCAACATCTTGAATTTCGGTTCCGACCGCAGGCTTTCAAAGCCTGGGTCGGATATTTTCGGATCGTCATCCGGTTTAGCTTTCTCCAACCACGCGATGGCGGCTGCTTTCTCTCCTAGGCGGGCGTAGATCAGCGCACTCAAACTCGGAGCCACGTATTGTTGCGTCGACATTTCCTTCAGACGTCGGATGGCTTCGAAGGCTTTCTTCCTCTTGCCCCATTGCGCGTACACTTCGCCCACCTTTGCCACCCTAATGGGTGTGTTGTCCAACGAGAGCGCCTTCTGCATCTCTGTTACCGCTTGTTCGTAATGCTGTTTCCGAGCATATGCCATTCCAAGCCGGGCATGTGCGGCGGCGTAGTTCGGATCGAGTTCCAGTGCCTTTTCGAGCTGCGCGATAGCTTCATCGTTGCGCCCCGCAAGGTAAAGATAGAGTCCCAACTCGGCGTTGGTTATTACCCTAAGCGGGTCGTGCTGCAGCACTCTTCTCTTTTCGGCAATTGCTTCGTCCGTGCGCCCTATCTCAAGCAGATAGTATGAATGGTAGTCGAGCGCTCGTATGTCGCCAGGGTTGAGTTCGAGGGCAAGATTTAATTCTTTTTCGGCGAGCGCCCTATCGCAGCGAAACTGGAGTTTTAGCATCCCTAGCATCGAGTGAGCCTTCGAAGAGCTGTTATCTACTTCTACTGCTTTTGACAACAAGTCCTCGGACTTGAGCCACGACTCTCGCGGAGATTCCACGCCCAAGAAAGCAAGCACGCCATAATATTCGCCCAACCCAGCATAAGCCTCGGCGTAGGTCGGATCGAGATCGATGGAGTGCTCGAAGTAGACTTTGGCCTTTCCGAAACCCTCGGTCGTCCACTTATCGAGGAAGTACTCTCCCTTAAGGAAGGCCTCATATGCTTGCGGATTTACCTGTCGCGATTTCGCCTTAAGACGGGACAATTCATTGGGCGCCAGTTTGCCGGCCACTTCCATCGCGATGGCAGAGGCTAAGTCACTCTGCAGTTGCAGCACGTCCTTCAACTCCGCGTCGTACTGCCGCGCCCAGAGATGCTGATCCCTGTGAGCGTCAACCAATTGTGCGTTGATCCGCACTCGATTCCCCGCCCTTGCAACAGTACCTTCGACTACGGCATCTACGTCCAATTCCTGAGCAATCTCAGGCAGGGACTTCTGTGCTCCCTTGTAGGGCATGCTCGATGTTCGCGAGATCACGCGCAGAGCTCCGAACTTGCTTAAGTTTGTGATCAAAGCATCTGTCATACCATCGGCGAAATAATCCTGCGCGGAATCCCCGCTTAGATTCTCCAGCGGGAGAACGGCTATGGACTTGATTGCGGATGGTGCATATTCCTTTCCGAGAATCCATCCTCTGACAGGCTGAAGCCGCAGGGAACCCGCCACGGCAGCCGCAAAGAGCAAGGCGGCGAGCGCAATCAGCGGCAGCATCTTCCGACACTTCGCAATGACTGCGAGCCGGTCCCGAAACGCCCTCAGGTCCACTCGCATGTCCGCGGCGCTCTGGTAGCGCAGTGAGCGCTCTTTCTGCAGTGCCTTGTTGACAATGCCAACCAGTCTGGACGGAAGCTTCGGCCTGAGTTGCCCAATCGGCGTTGGCTGGCGGTGCTGAATCGCTTGCAGAACATTGGCCAGGTCCTTCCCCGGAAAGGGACTTTGACCCGTTGCCATCACATACAGCACCGCGCCCATCGAGAAGAGATCGGAGCGTGCATCGACGTCATCTCCGGCAGACTGTTCCGGCGACATGTAAGCCACGGTTCCGATCACCGCTCCAGGGGCGGTCACAGTGGGATCGAGGTTGGGGGGCAACAGCCGGGAGACCGTCTCGGCTTGCTGAATCAGTTCCGGTCCCACACGTTTGGCTACGCCGAAATCGAGTAACTTGGCGCTTCCCTGGCACGTGAGAACAATGTTGGACGGCTTTATGTCGCGATGAATGATGCCGGCCGAGTGAGCAGCCTCAAGCGCATCGCAGATCTGGATTCCTATCGCTAGTATTTCTCGAACGTCCAGCGGACCGCGGCCAATACGCTCCTTCAGGGTTTCGCCTTTCAGCAGTTCAATGGCGATAAAGTGCTGTCCCTGATCTTCGTCAACTTCATAGACGGCGCAGATGTTTGGGTGATTCAGCGCGGAAGCTGCTTGTGCTTCCTGCTCAAAGCGCCGCAGGGCCTGCGAGTCTCTGGCCAGAAAATTAGGCAACAGCTTGAGCGCGACGCGACGGCGAAGTTTGAGATCTTCCGCTTCATAGACCACTCCCATGCCGCCACGACCCAGCGCCTTGACAATCCGGTAATGAGAGATGCTCGTTCCCTCCAGCGCCGAAGCAGGAGAGTTGTACTTGTCCGCGGCGATAGCCTTCGCCACGATGGCGATGGCCGCCGTGTCCAGGAAGGTTTGTGGTGTGTCTCCGTGCCGGAGTAGGGATTCGACTTCCTGGCAGAGCTGCGTGTCTTCCCCGCAAGCTCTCTGAAGAAAAGAGCGGCGCTGGACCTCAGGCAGGTCTGAGGCTGAGTGATACAACTCCTCGATCAACTGCCATTGCTCCGCCTTCATCCCTTCGCCTCATGGCTGAGTTCGCGCAACAGCCAGGCTTTGGCCAGCTTCCACTCACGCATCACGGTCTCGGGAGAAACTTTCAGAGCCGCAGCAGTCTCCTCAACTGTAAGACCGCCAAAAAAGCGCAACTCGACCACTTCACTCTTGCGCTGGTCCAGCTTTGCAAGTTCTTTGAGAGCTTCATCCACGGCTAGTAGTTCGGAACCTACAACCGCAGACACCGTCACTGCCTCCTCTAACTCTATATGCGGGGAATGGCCGCCTCTTTTTTGATAATTTCGAGAACGGGCAAAGTCGATCAGGATACGCCGCATCAGGCGGGCACAAATGGCATAAAAATGAGCTCGATCCTGCCACTTGATATCATTTGCGTCCACCAGCCTGAGATAAACCTCATGAACCAAGGCTGTGGTCTGTAAGGTCTGGCCCGGCTGTTCGGCTGCCATGTAGCGGTGAGCGATCCGGTGTAACTCGTTGTAAACGAGCAGCGTCAGCCGTTCAAGAACGCTTTCGTCCCCTGAACCCCAGGCCTGGAGCAGGCGGGTTATTTCGTGGGTTGAAGCCGACGCGACTTCGTCCATGCCCGCCATACGTCTGCACTTCTGGCGCAAGGTTACCATGTGCCAGCCCACCTTTCCAGAACCTGCCGTTATCCGGCATTGCAGTTTTCGCGCTGGTTTCCCGCATTAATGAACAGATACGGTCTTTCCCCAGCAAGGCGCAATTGTGATCCGCAGCGGGCCGATATATCTGGGGGTTGGAGGAAGTCATGCTCAGACGTTTCCCGTGGACAGCTGTCGGATTCCTCATCGTATGGCAGTTTGCCTGCGGTGGGGGGGCCCTAATGCAACCTCCCAAGTCGGGCGCTTCGAGCACGCCGTCGTCGGCAAACATCTCAATTTCCCCTGCGAACGCCATGGTCGGCAGCCCGGACGTGACCCTGACAATTTCAGCTCTGAACAACTTCAGATTTTTCAACGGCCATTGGCAAAGCGAAGTGCTATGGTCGCAAGGGGGCGTCGACACGCCGTTGCTGGCGACTTTCGTCAGCAGCTCACAGCTCACGGCGCTCGTGCCAGCAGCTCTTCTGAGCAGCGCTGTTACGGCCAAAGTACGCGTCGAGACCCGGGACATTATTGAGAACACTCGCGTCGCTACATCAAGTTCAGTCCCATTTCTGGTGACATCAACTCCCCCCCAAACTCCAGTTCCATCTATTTCCTCTATCTCGCCTTCGACGGTATCAGCCGCTAGCCCGGATGTGACGATCACGATAGATGGCTCGAACTTTGGGCACTACGGGCATTTCGTTTGGAGTACTGCGTTCTGGACCACCAATGGCAACCTGCATGACACCGGCAGATGGTTGACAACGACGATTGTTAGCGACAACCAATTGACCGCGGTAATCCCGGCAGCATTATTACGGAGCCCTACCTCCGCGCAAATTGTCGTAATGAACGGCGACATTCAGGGCATGACCGACGGGTATTTCGGCTATCCGAAGTCGAACTCAGTGACTTTTACAGTGGATCCCTAGTGTAGGCCTGTATTTCAAGTTTGAGAACTGGAGGACACAATGAAACGCTCGATCAAGATTATTTTCGTCTCGCTTCTACTGACGGTGGCGGCCTTCGCCGCAGACTTCAATTTTGCGCAGTTTGATGTGCCTGGGGCTCTTGCCACGAGTCCCTCTGGTGTCAATGCGCGCGGCCAGATCGTCGGCCTGTTCATCGATGCTAAGGGCGCCCATGGCTTTCTGAGAAACACCGATGGCACGTATGAACCGATTGACGTCCCCGGCGCCACTTTTACCACCGCCACCAGCATCAATGCGCGCGGCCAGATCGTTGGACGTTGGACTGACAGCGCTGGCATCAATCACAGCTATGTGCGAACGCGGGACGGCAAGTTCACACTATTTGACCCCGCCAGTCCTTGCATTGTGGGAGATTCCCCAACCGTGCCGCACGGAATCAACGATGTGGGAGACATGGTCGGAAGGTGCTTCAACGCTAGCGGCAAAGAGCTCGGCTGGCTATTGCGCCACGATGGGACATTCAGGATTCTCGACGATCCCGCCCAATCAACTACCGACGCATGGCTGGCGACAAACAGAGATCTGATCGTGGGCGATTACAGCGACGCCTCAGGGTTAGTCCATGGCTACACCTGGACATCTGATGAAGGCTTCGTCACCCGCGATTTTCCCGGAAGTCAGACGGGCTTGCGCGCGATGAACGGACGCGGCCACATCACAGGGATCTACAGCACCGACGGATTCCGACTCCACGGATTCCTGCTGCGCCAAAGCGTCTTTATAACCGTCGACTTTCCAGACAGCGCTGATAACGGAGGCACTCTGGTTATCAACGATAGTGGATTGATGGTTGGCCCCTACATCGACGCCAGCGGAAACGAACACGGTTTTATGGCGATCGAGTGCCCACAATCAGGTTGCCAATAATGCCGGCCCTGAACAAAACGATCAGCAGCCACGCGATCAGAACTACATATACGAAACCGGTGTGGATGACTCGCAAACGAACATCCTGACAGATAAGGAGTGATTACAGATATGAAACGCACAGCACTTACCATGGTTACTACTCTGCTGCTGAGTTCGCTGACTGCAATAGCGCAGAACCCCATCACGGCCTGGAATGATATTGGCATCACGGCTGCCCGCGCCAGCACAGCGCTGGGATCAGCAACAGCTGGCGGTACGGGGATCTACATGGCGTATGTACATTTAGCTGCCTATAACGCGGTGAATGCCACTGACGGTCGCTTCCAGCCCTACAAGTATTCACTTCCCGTGACCCCGGACGCTTCCGCCGATGCTGCCGCCATTGAAGCCAGCTACCGCGTGCTGCTCTACCTGCTGCCTGACCAAGCAGCGGTCCTAACTACCCAATATAACAATTCATTGGCCGCTATCCCCGACGGCGCTCCCAAGACCAAAGGCCAAATTCTCGGTCTGGCTTCAGCCAATGCACTCATTGCGCTACGAGTCGGCGATGGACGCGGCGCCACCGTTCCTTACACTTTTCCCACCGTTCCGATGCCGGGTGTGTGGATTCTCACTCCAGGCGCTACCGCACCGCAAACGCCCTGGGTCGGGCAGATGCGGCCCTTTACCTTTGACGATCCCGCCCGGTTCCTACCCGACGAGCCCCCGCCTGACCTGGGCAGTAAGACTTGGGCAGACGATTACAACCAGGTTAAGGCCCTCGGCGCATTGAACAGCACGGACCGCACCGCGTGGCAGACCGAAGTTGGCCGATTCTGGATGGACCACGGCGCTTCTCAGTATGGCCGCATGTTGCGCGCGATAGCGGGGCAACGCCAGTTGAGCGTTTCCGACTCGGCGCGTCTCTTCGCCATGTCCTATGCTGCCTATGCCGATAGCTTTGTCGGTTGTATGAACGCAAAATACCACTTCAGTTTCTGGCGACCGGTTACCGCCATCCAAAATGGGGACATTGACGGCAACCCCGATACAGTCGCTGATCCAAACTGGCTGCCTCTGGCTACTACCCCCAACCACCCGGAATATCCGGCAGCCCATGGATGCGTGACGGGCGCACTGGCCGAAACGTTAGCAGCCTTCTTCGGCACACCAAATCTTCCGATCTCGGTGGATAGCACGATCACAGGCACAACTCACACGTTCACGAGCATCCGTGAATGGCAGAAGGAAGTGGAAGTTGCACGTATATATGCCGGCTTTCACTACCACCACTCACTCGTGCAGGGATTTGTGCTTGGCCACAAGGTCGCGCACAATTTGGTTACCAATTATTTCAGGCCAGTTCGGTAAGGGCTTTGCGGGGGCCTTATTCTCAAAATGTAACCTTGATGGCAAGCTCCATAATCCTTGCACCCGAGGAAAAAATCGGAGTACCGAAGGCATTCAGCCCACGGTTCTGTGGGAACAGACAAGGAAGAGGGGCAATACCGCAAGCCGACGGGAGGGCAGATACCGTATACTGAACGTTGTTCACGCCCGTGATATTCGAATGATTCAGGGCGTTGAAGGCTTCCCAGATGACCTGGAGTTTCGCTCGTTCCCCCATGTTGATGTTGCGCGTCAGCCGGGGGTCGAGGGAAACCGATGCCGGCATGTAGAAAGTGTTGCGGCCCAATCCGGGCGTGCGATCGGTCGCGAAAACACCGTCCTTATTGAGGTCAAAGTTGATCAGGCCGGAGTAGGGCTGTCCGGACTGCGCAGTCAGAATTCCGCTGAGCTCCCATCCCTGGAGAATTGCACTAGCCGGTCTGGGCAGGCCATGGCCGTAGTTCAGCGCCCACACGGTCCCCAGCGTAAAGCGATGGCGTTGGTCATTGCTGCCGGGTCCGCGGTCGGAGCGGGGATCCGTCGGGTCCTGAACAAGACCAGAGGCATCGGGTCCTGGATTTAAGGCATAAACGTTGGGGTTGTTGTCGACCACCTTGGAGAGGGTGTACGACGCCAAGGCCTGGAAATTCCGCGAAAAACGCCGATTCACCTGGATTACCAGTCCGTGATAAATCGAGTTGGCGTCACTGTTGAAAACCAGAATGCGATCGAACCCTGGGATAGGGCGTGGCTCCTGAAACCTGCGGTAGGTCAAAAGCCTGTTGCTGTCGGCGACCGCAATCGTTCCGGGAACGGTATTTCCGAGATTGACATCGCGTATCTGCTGCAGGTGCGTGCCTTTGCTGAAAATGTAGCTGGCGGACACAGTGAGACATTTGCTCGCCTGGACTTCCAATCCCAGGCTGCCTTGCTGAACGTAGGGCTGCCGGTAATGGGGGGAGAACAACTGTAGAGTCGGAAGCGCGGCGCCGGCAGATGGGGGAGCACAATTCGGAGGCAAGCCAGATGGATCTGGAGGTCCGCAGAAGTTGTTGGGGTAAATCGGGATCAAGGAAGCAAGTGAAGAATCTCCTGCAAATGTTCTCGTCTGAGTGGTGATCCCGTTCTGATAATGGGCACGAGCAGTAAGGGCCGACGGGGTAAGTGCATAGAAGATTCCATACCCCGTCCGTAACATCAATCGGCTGCTTGCCGCGGGAGACCAAGCCACTCCGATCCGCGGCGCAAAGCTATGCTTGTCGGTTGGCAGCTCGCTCGTATCCAGGCCCGCAGCCAGTAAGGCCGGGGAAGGATTTCTTAAGGGAGGCTTGGCGATTAACTGCAGGTCATAACGGAGTCCGAGGTTAAGCGTGAGACTCGGCCGAACGCGCCATGCGTCCTCAACAAAGCCTGCAATGCTGGTGAAGTCAGGATGAGTTACGACGCCATGCTGCCCGACTCCCGAAAAAGCCTGGACATAGACCTCGCCGGGGAGAGGCTGCGGTTGTCCGCTCAAATTGCGGCCAAAGCTCTCCAGGCTGTTGAAAGTGTAACTTCCGGAAAAGTTTTGTGCGAAAAAAAATTGGATACGATCAACCAGAAGGTCCGTCCCAAACTTCAGAGCGTGCGAACCATGGTCATGATGCAGGGTGTCGGCCCACTGCAGTTGGTGAACCGGGCTTTCCTGCGGGCTGGCTGAAGAACGGCCGATGGTCAGCACCCTTTGGCCGCTCTCATAGATATTAGCCTCTGCATTGACTCCGAGCGGACCAAATCCGCCCGATTCGTGCAGGTAGCCGAACCTTATGACATTGACGGTGCGGCTTGAGAGCGCAGAGGTGAGCGACACAGCGCCGGTGTCCGCGTTTGTCGGATTGGACATGGTATGCTCGAACGCGTTTTGCGGATCAATGTCGAGCGCCCCCCCTCCAGTGAATCGCTGCACATCCCAAAACGCGGTCAACCTGTGCTTCTCTGAAACCTGCCAGTCGATCTTGCCAAGATAATCATTTTGAGATATTGGCCACACCCACGAAGAAGCTCGCGGCCTCAGGTAGTCGAGTGCAATTTGTTGAAAACCCGCAATGGCAGGATCCGGAGAGAGCTGGAAATCAGGCGGCAGTCTAAGGGAAACAGCGTTGGGGATATTGCTTCGCATGCCTTCATAGTTGACGAAGAAGAATAGCCGGTCTCTCTGAATCGGACCACCAACGGCGGCGCCAAACTGGTTGAAGTGAAACGGACTTTTCGGCAAACCATAAAGCTTGTTTATGGGATCGTTTGCGTTCATGGATTGGTCGCGATAAAACCAGAACGCGGAACCGTGAAAATCATTGTTTCCCGATTTCGTCACCGTGTTGACTACGCCCCCACCAGCCCGGCCGAACTCCGCCGAATAAGTATTGGAGTTGACCTGAAATTCTCGGACCGCATCTTGGCTGATGGGGTAGGGCTGGCGGCCATCGATGATGAAACCAGACATGGGCTGCCCCCAGAAGGGGTCGTCATAATTGACGCCATCGAGCAGCAGGGAGTTCATCGCGCGCTGGCCGGCAAAGCTGAGGCCCCCTCGCGCATCCATCGTCACTCCAGGTGTCAGCAGTACAAATGCTGTGAAATCCCGGCCGTTGACGGGTAAGTCCGAGATAAGGCGATTGTCGATGGTCGTGCTGAGTTGGCTGCGGGTCCTCTCCAGAATAGGGGCCTGATCAGTCACGGTCATGGATTCTTTGGCGCTCGCAACGCTGAAGCGCAGCGTAAGTGTCAGGTTCGCGCCGACGCTCAGGTCGATCTTGTTTACCTGAACCGTGGCGAAACCAGCATGATCCGCCGTCATTTCATACAGGCCTACGGGAAGAACGGCGAAACGGAACATCCCGTGATCGTTCGTCGTAGTAGAAGCGGCAAATGAAGTACTTAGGTCGCGGACTTCCACGTGAGCGTTCGCAACCACCGCGCCCGAGGCATCGAGCGCAGTGCCTGCAAGCGAAGCTTGATCGCCCGATTGGCCCCAGGAGGATACCCCCGCCAGCAACACCAAGCCGAGCAGGCTTGCTAGTCGGTGTGAATGGCGAAGGCACATATTTCCGTCACGATGTGGATTCCGAGCAGGCTTTCAGTTTCGGCATACTTCGCGTCCCGACTACTGGAAGTTGTCCACTAGCACAATATCCCTCGTCAAAGCATCGAGTTGGGTGTAAAGGATGGTTCGACCATCGGGCGATGCTGCCAACCCCGTGGCTTCGCGTGCAGGACGAGTCTCAAGCTCGAACAGGCGAGTTACATGCCCGTTAGCGAAATCGAGAAAGGCAATCGCCGGTCTTGCAGTGGTGTCGAGGTAATAGATGCCCATTTCGACGACGCCCCAATAGCCCCAGAATTCGGGTTCCACACCGGGAACAACGAGAGTCTCCTCACCGCCGCTCGTCGGCATACGCCATATACCAGGAATAGCTGGATATTTTGTGTAATAGAGGAATTTTCCGTCCGGTGCTTCAAAGGCTCCGAAGCCGCCACGTCGCGTTACTTGCACAGCCGGTCCCCCTGTCGAAGGCATCTTCCACACTTCCCACGGGCCACTGCGCGCGGAGGCAAAATATATCCAGTGCCCATCTCGTGACCAACTGGGTACGACATCCGCAGACGCCTCATGCGTGAGCTGACGAAGCTGCCCCCCGTGCGAATTCATGACGAAGATGTCCGCATTACCGGGAGCTCGAGAGTCGAAGGCGATCTGCTGTCCGTTGGGCGCCCACCGCGGCGTTCCGCTCACGTTATTGAAATGCGTGAGCTGGACAAGATTGGTGCCATCACTCCGGCCCATCCAAATCTCATAGCTTCCACTACGGGTCGACTCGAAGGCGATGCTGTTTCCGTCCGGTGAATACTGCGGCCCACTTTCGATTGCTGTGGAAGATAGGAAGCGATCGGGGGGGGCCAATGAATATTTCGCATTGAGCTGCTTTCGCCAAATGTTCAGATTACTAACCTGGCGAGCGTACACCAGGCGGCTTCCCCGGATAGATGGTTCCGTTCCTTCCTGGCCGAATTGCAGCCGTTGCGGCTCTCCGCCCTGAGCAGAAATTTTCCAAAGCCAACCAGACGTTGCAAGCCAACCCGCCTTTCCGAAGACGATGTCGCGCCCGTCGGAGGTCCAAGCCAGACCCCATCCAAATTGCGAACCAGTGACCAAACGTCGCTCCTCCCCTCCCGCAACAGGCTCGGTGTAGATAGAGGTGACGCCTTGCGAACCGCGGTTGAATGCCAGCGTTTGACCATCTGGCGAGAACACTGGGTTGTAGTCGCCAGGCAGACCCGGCCACGTGATTCTACGTGCCGATAGCGAATAGAGGGACAGCAGGTAGATCGCAGTCGGCTCGTTATCGGACGTGCGATCAGAAAATGCAAGCAGCTTTCCATCGGGCGACCAAGAGAGGCGACCGAAGTACCAGAAGACCTGATCGAAATCGCGGTTTTCCCAGTGGGTGTCGCGTATCTTGCGCTCGGCGCCTCCCAATGCAGGAACTATGTAAATACCGCTGTCACCCTTCTCAATGCGACAGAACGCGATGTAGTGTCCATCGGGTGACCAGACTGGATTGAAGTCGATGGATCGTTGCCGTGTGACACGAAGTGGTTCCTCGTTCCCGATAAGCTTCACATATATGCTGAAGTGCCAGCCGGTTCCGCCATTCCAGGCGAAGGCTAACTGCTTACCGTCCGGAGACAGGCTGGGGCTGTATTTTTCACCCACGCTGGTAACGACCAGGCTGATGGAGGGCTCGGGCGCTTTAGGCCTACCCAGAGGACCGGGGTAGAGCAGAAGCAAAGCAATTGTACCCCCGACCACAAGGGCTATTGACAAGACGATGCTTGAAATCCAAAGTCGCTTCGCCCCTTCTGATCGAGAGACTCTTTCATCTGTAATCGGGGTTGGGACGTCGGTGCGTGCAGGGTGGTGATTACTCGTTTCCCTGACCCACTCAATGGGAACCAGGAAGCGATACCCGACTTTCGGCACTGTCTCGATGAACTTGGGATTTTGGACTGAGTCTTCCAGTGCCTTGCGCAGCTTTTTCACAGCCGTGTTGACGCTGTGCTCGAAATCAACGAAGGTCTCTTCCGGCCAGAGAGCGGCCCTTAGCTCCTCACGCGAAACAACTCTTCCCTCTGCCTCCAGCAAGAGCCGGAGAACCTGAAGCGGCTGTTGCTGTATACGCACGGAGCTTCCGCTTCCGCCACGGAGTTCCCCCGTGGCCAGATCGAGCTGAAATTGGCCAAAGGAAGCACGAGCCGGAAGCAAGCGGTAGGTGGCCACCCCAAAAATCCTCACTGCGATGGTGCCCGAATTGTACCGCAGGCGAAATGTCGGTCGCGCCCAGTACAAACAGACCAGATGACGTAAGCCCTTGGGGCATCAGCTACTTGCGTGCTTTCACCTTTATTTCACCGTCGGGTCACCTGCTGTGCATTGCGACCGACAGCAAAAGTCGTACAGTTTGCCCATTGCACAGGGGGTGAGCAGCGTCGGAGACGCGATCACCGATTTCAATTGTTGAGAGGTCAAACCAATGAACACGTCGATGAGTAGGATTTTGGCTGTCTGCGTTGTCTTAGTTCTCGGGCTGCCGGTCATGGCCCAGTCGGCAAGCCGGAATGATGCTGGCAGCCGATGCTCGAACCAAACTCTCTCCGGTAATTATGGAGCACAGATTGAGGGCACGGAGTACATTCCAAACGATTCGAATCCGCCGATGAAGGTGGATCTCAGAACGGTATCAATGGGCTACTTTAATGGTGCTGGAAATGTATCTTTTCGCGACCACATCATTTTTAACGGCACCCCCCCTCCCGAAGAAGGCGATCAGTGGCGAGAGGCGAGCGGAACTTATGAGGTGAATCCGGATTGCACCGGAAAATTCACCGTCGACACAGTTCCCGGCTTTCCGCCGATTGTCGTGTATTTTGTCGTAGTGAAACGCGGGACGGAAATACACGGAGTGACGAACGGCAGTGCGATCACCTACAGCGCGTATAAAGTCAACTAGGTCGCAGGTAGACCACACGCCAGATTTCCTTAAACCCTGTAACAAAACCGTTGCTGCAACCTAGCTGAAAGTTGGAAAATCCACTTATTCGAGGGGGAGAGTTTTCATGCCTGCCACACTTCTTTCTCCTGCCCTATGGGATTTGATTGAACCACTTCTCCCAGCCTCGCCGCCCAAGCCTCAAGGTGGCAGACCCCGTATATCAAACCGTGCTTGCCTCACGGGCATCTTGTTCGTCCTCCAAAGCGGGATCCCGTGGCGGATGCTGCCGCAGGAAATGGGCTGTGGCTCCGGCATGACATGTTGGCGGTGCTTGCGGGATTGGCAGCAGATCGGAATTTGGGGCCTGATCCACTTCGCACTCGTGAACTGGTTATCCCACTACGGCGAAATTGATTGGTCGCGGGCGGTGGTGGATAGCTGTTCCGTGCGAGCGGTTTTTGGGGGCCCACAGACCGGTCCCAATCCAACGGACAGAGCCAAACCTGGTAGCAAGCGTCACCTGATCTGCGATGGACAGGGCGTGCCACTCGTACTCCATTTGACGGCGGCTAACCGGAACGATTCGCAGGAAGCTCTACCGCTGGTCGATGCGCTTCCGCCATTGCAGGGCGAAAGAGGACGGCCGCGGCGCCGCCCAGACTGTCTCTGGGGCGATCGAGGATACGATGCCGAGGCGATCCGGCAAGGTCTACGCACTCGACGCATCTCGCCTTTGTTAGCGAAGCGTAACACGAAGCATGGCAGTGGGTTGGGTCGCTTGCGTTGGGTGGTCGAGCGGACCTTTGCATGGCTTAACCAGTTTCGCCGTCTACGCATCAGATATGAGAAGCGGGCAGACATGCACGAGTCATTCCTGAGCCTTGGCTGTGCAATGATTTGCTGGCGCTTCTTAGCTGCCAGAACCGCTGGGCATGTGACGACTGGGGCAGGAGAGCAAATGAAGAAACTCCGATTCGAGTCGGAACAGTACGTGAATCTCATTAGAAGATGAACTTCAAACCCAGCTGCAGGATACGCGAACGGTGGGCTGAATTGGGGTGCAGGAAGTTGCTCTCAGCGATGCAGTTCGGATCACCGGCAGAATTAGACGACCCCCCGTAGCAACTCATTCCACTGTTAACGAATGCCCACTGGGTGTGGTTGAAGATATTGAAAGCCTCGGCGCGGACCTCGAACCATTTGACTTCCGAAACAGCAAAACGCTTGAACAGTGCCATATCGAAGTTGGTCCGTTGTGGATTACGAAGGAAATTGCGGCCCGAATCGCCAAAGGTCAGACCACGGGGCGCCGCGAAAGCAGCGGGATTGAAGAGCAGCGGCGCTGGTATGCCCTCCGCGAACTTGGCGGGAGGCGGTGACTTTGGATCGCCAATCAAATCGGCGTAGGTTCCGATTCCAAATTGGTTACCCACCCCAGCGTTGTCAGCGTAGGTTGCGGCATTCACTACGCTGAAAGGCGTTCCCGTCTGGAAGGTGGCGATGCCAGAGAACTGCCAAGCACCTAAGAGTTTGAAAATAGTGCCCGGTCGCCTAAAGAAAGGCAGGTCGTAGATGTAACCTACGTTCAGGATGTGACGCTGGTCAAAGCCCCCGCTGGCACGATTCGAACGGAAGTTGTAGGAATCCACAAAATTGTTGTCGCCGCGACCTGACAGATTATCAATGGCATGACTGTAGGTGTATGCGACACTGAATTGCAGCGCGCCTATGCTTCGCCGCAAAGATGCTTCTAAGGCATGGTAGGTGGAGCTGGCTGTTTCTTCCAGCCGCAGTATTGACCCGTAACCGACAAAGGGACGGAACGGATTGGGATCGGCACGGCAAGCAACTGCCAAATGGAGAGCGGCGTCGCCCGTCACAGCGACACCGCTCGGTGTGGTCATGGTGCCGCAGTCGTCGTGCTGGCCGTCGATGCCTCCAATCGGCTCTCCTGGTTTGTAGGGGTTTAAGGAAAGCGGAAGCGCGGGAATCTGATTGAGATCGCGCTGAAGAGTTAGATGAGTGCCCTGGCTACCCACATAAGCGACAGTGAGCACGGATTTCGCCACCAGTTCGCGCTGCACGTCCAAATGCCATTGCTGTACATAGGGCCAGACAGCCTGGTTGGGAATGGACGTGACATCAACGGGGAAATAAAGCGGACTGGCTCCTGGATTGTTGCCCATGCCGATGTTCTCGTATCCCAGGATATTCAATTGTGCAGCCGACAGTACCAGGGGGGGCGCTCCTTCCAAAGACTCAGTATTGGCCTCATTTCCATTGGTGTGCTCGTAGAAGATGCCATAGCCACCGCGAATCGCCATCTTTCCCGTACCGACTGGATCATAAGCAAAACCAATCCGCGGCGCGGGATTGAACTGATGCCCTTTCATGCAGCCCGCAGGGATGCCACCGATTCTGCACTGAACCATGCCCGTGATGTTGTTGATATTGTTTCCTGGCGGGAATATCAGTGCACCCGTTGCGGGATCAATTGAAGGCGCAGCGGTGCGGTCGTAAGCGTTAGGATCGAAGTTGTAAGCCTGATAATAGCGCTCCCGATAGGTGCCGAAAAGACTTACGCGCAAGCCGAGATTCAGGGTCAGGTGACTATTGACCCGCCAGTCATCCTGAAAGTAAGGCTCGAGGATTTTGTATTGATTGTAGTACTTGACCTGACGGCTGGTTTGAGCAAAGGCAAAGATCCGGCCGGTCAGCAAATCGGCGAATGGGTTGCCAGTTGAGTTTTGTGAAGAAGCATCGAAAGAAAGGGATCCCTGAAGGGAGGCGAAATTGGGCTCATTTTTTTGAGCACTTACCGCATAAGCTCCCAGATGAAGGTTGTGCCGGGCCTCAATTTTGCTGAGGTTGTCGCGATAGGTGTAAGTAGGGTTGGCGTTTGCCCAAGGCGCGAATCCGAGATCCACTCCGAACCCACCATTGTAGGCCGAACTGCCACCCAGGCCAAAGCCGGGCAGCTTGCCTCCAAAACCATTTTGAAACAGAGCGCCAAAGGTCCCGCCCGGTGGCCGCTGCCATGCGCCCAGATTGGCACTGGAAAAATGGTCAGTCGTGTAGCTGAATACAAATTCATTGAGCGCAGTACTGGATAGGTTCGCGGTGAGACGCGCCACCAGGCTGACACCAGGTACGTTGATCTCGTTCTGAACCGTCGGAAAACTTGCGCCGCTGCCATAGAAGGGAAAGGGGAAAACACTATCCAACAAATCGTGAGTGTAGCGAAACATAGCGCGCAGCCTGGAGCTGAAATTGTGGTCCAGGCGTAGTGACTCCTCTCGCCAATTCAAAGGCACAGGTGGGTTAGCCGTGTACGTTTCGGCGCCGGGTCTGCCCCCGTTGGGCAGCGGAATTAGAGGCAACAGGAATTGCGCGTTGAACGCCACATGTACTTGGTTGTTCGGAAACCGAGCGCCGGTCGTCGGATCGCTTGGGCAGTCAGCAAAGGAATTGGTCAGGACATTAGGGCACATATCGGAGAAGCTCCCCTTGCGCTCCTCCAACGACGGGACCTGAGCAAAAAACGGAAAACTGTTGGGTACATGCTCTTTCCGCCACTCCTGTGACCAGAAAAAGAAGCTTTTGTCCCTTTTCGTGTTGTAAACGCCAGGTATAGAGATCGGTCCGCCGATGGTGTAACCGAAATCATGTTTTTTATAGGTAGGCGCTGGGTCGGACGGATCAAAGTAGTTGCGCGCGTTGAACATATCATTGCGCAGAAACTCGTAAATGTCGCCGTGAAATGTGCTCGTCCCAGATTTGGTTTCAACTTCTATCGTTCCCGAGCCGTTGCGCCCGTACTGTGCTCCGTAATTAGACGTGAGCACGCGGACCTCGGAGATGGCGTCGATGCTGGGAGTGATGTTCAGGCTGACGTTGCTTCCATTGTCCAGAATGTCGCCGCCATCTAATTCCCAGTTGTTGTACTCGAGGCGACCGCCGTTGATACTAAATCCCGGGAATCCGATTCCCTGGTCCTCAAGGCTCTGGCTACTCACGCCAGGTACTAGCGTGATCAGTTGCGTGAAATCGCGACCGTTTAGCTGGAGCTGTGTAACCTCCCTTCCGGTTATGGTTCCCGCAAGCTCGGATGATTGTGTCTCCACCTGGGCAACGTCTTCACCCGATACCGTGATTTTGGCGGTAGCCATACCGACGGGCAGTATGGCGTCGGCGCGTGCTTTCTGCGCCACGCGGAGAACGATGCTTTTTGCCTCGTACCTCCTGAAACCAGCTGCCGTGATCGTAAGGTCATAGGGCGCAGGCGGCAGTCCGGGGACCAGGTACTCACCAGCAGTATTCGTGACTGTAACTCGGTGAACGCCGTTGCCTACGTTTGTGACGCTGACCTGGGCGTCGGTGATAACTGCGCCGGTGTCATCCGTTACCGTCCCAGTGAGAGACGCGGTGTCTTGTCCTAGGAGGTTGGGCGAGATTGCCAGCACGAGAAGGAAGATGCCCAGCGGAAGTCTGCGGGACTGCATACACGCTCCCGATTTAGAACAACCTATACACCTAAGGAGGGCCGGGGCTACGGCCAGTCCATTTCGAGCGCATAGATTTCTGTGCTGCTGATATCGCGAGCGAACAAAGGAGAATCATCGGGCGCAAGTCCGAACCAGTCCACGAACGTTCCCGTGGTCACGCGTCCGACATTCTTAATATCAACCATGTTTTCAATCTTCCGATCGCTTAGCCGAAGACGGACAATACGGTCAGACTTATGCTTATCCTGGAAATAGATGTGCTTTCCATCGTGGGACCAGTGCAAGTAGCCGATTTCAGAGCCGAACGGTTCCGTCCACTTCTGAGTGACAAAGTCAAAAAGCATCAACTTCGACGCTACGTCCGTTGTAATGGCGGCAACATACCTGCCATCCGGCGACCAACGAGGGGAAAACAGTCCAACGGATCCCGGCAAGGGGGAAACGCGCTTGGAGCCGAGATCGAGTGTGGAAATCGGGGAGGCCGGGTCACCGGCACTGCCGAAGATCAGCGACCTTCCGTCCGGTGACCAATTCACATCCATCTGGCTCTTTTCACTGGGGAGTAAACGCTGGGGTGTGCCACCTTCGCTCGAGACCAGGTAGACGTTCCAGGTCTCACCGGGGCGCATGGCATTAAAGGCAATTTGTTTACCGTCCGGCGACCAGCGCGGCAAAAGGACCCGCAAAGGTGGAAAGGTAAGCTGACGCCGCTCACTTCCGTCCATTTTGCTTCGCCATAGCGTACCATCAGGGTAGGAACTGTAAGTAACCCATCGCCCATCTTGTGAAAATGCCAAGCCCTCAGCGGAGATTCCGGAAAGATAGGGCACAAACTCCCTGCTGCGTGAGTCATAACGGATTACTTCAGCTTGACGGGAACTACCGATGGCGAAGATCTGCTTGCCATCTTTACTCGGCAAAGGATATTGAAAGTCCAGTGGGCCCGCAGTCAACTGGATTGGCTTATCCTTTCGGTTCCACCAAGCGACCCTCGCTTCCGGCAAAGCCCAGATATCCAGTCTGAGATTGATTCTGTTCTGAAAAAGGAAAAACCGTCCGTCTGGAGTCCACGTACCGTGCCCTCCCTCAAACATGGGGTGGGGTTTCGTCCCGTCCGCTGCGGCTTCGACAATGGTCCAAGAATCGGTTTGGAAATCGTTCTGCGTGAACCGAAACACCGTGGCGTCTGGCGAAAAACGAAAGTCGAATGGAACGTTGGTTGCCGTAAGGAGTTTTTGAGGGGAAGTGCCGTCCCGGTCCACTGAGTAGACGTCATTCCCTATCCCGTAGATGATGCTGGTTCCGTCCACCCCGAACGCCGCGTTTTCGGCGCGGATCGCCCCGATGCGCCTTGGGGACCCCCCCGCCACTGGCTGCAGCCAAAGCGGGCCCGGTCTAATTCCGTCGTCACTCGTGATTAGAAGGTCGGTTCCATCTTGCGTAAGATCAAAAAACCCAGGGTTCTTGAGTGGCACCAGAAGGGGAGCGCCTTCTCCACCGTGGATGGACACCTGAAAGATGAGAGCGCGCTGACCCGGCAACATCTCGTTGAAATAGATTCGCGAACCATCGGTAGCTATTGGACCATCTTTGGCTTGGCCGTCATTGGTCAGCTTTGTGAAGTGCAGGACTTTGGGCGCCCTTGGAACTCGGATCACCGTCAGCCATAAGGCCAGCGCCGCAACGGCGACGATAACCGCGCCAAGTATCGCCGGCCCGTAATACCTATGTCTTCCCTTGTCTGTCCCGGCGACGGATAGTGTGGGCCGAGCAATAACGGCGGTACCCTGCCCGTCGATAGTTCCGTCACGAGGGAAAGCTCCTTCCAGGCCAGCGGGCGAAACACGCGCGCCACGTCCGGAATCCGTGTCCCGCCTGAACCGCTTCAAGTCGGCGCGCATTTCCGAAGCGCTTTGATAGCGGAGGTGGCGGTCTTTCTCCAGCGCCTTGGCGATGATTTCTTCGAGCTTTGTCGGCAATTCGGGGTTGAGACGAAGCGGTGAGGCAGGTGTGCGGTTCAGAATCGCATCGTGGATCGCGGCAGTTGTGGACCCTGCAAAAGCCTGCCGGCCGGTCGCCATTTCGTAGAGCACTGCGCCCAGGCTGAACAAGTCGGTGCGTGCATCAACGTTTTCACCCAGCGCTTGTTCGGGAGACATATACGCGACCGTGCCCATCGCCACGCCCAGGAGGGTGAGGTGTTCGTCGTCCTCGTTAGCGGTGCCCATAGCCGCCGCACCCATAGCTCCGGCCATCTTTGCGAGGATTATCTTGGCCAAGCCGAAGTCCAGAATCTTGGCTTCGCCACGCTGGGTAATAAAGATATTGGCCGGTTTGATATCACGATGGATGATGCCCTGCTGATGCGCCGCCTCTAACCCCTCCGCCACTTGCATGGCGAGATCGAGCAACTCAGCGCAGGCTAGGGGTGTGCCTTCGGCGATGCGCTCTCGCAGTGTTTGCCCTTCCAGTAGTTCCATTACGATGAAGGGTTGTGATTCATGCTCTTCGACCTCGTAGATGGTGCAGATGTTGGGATGATTCAGCGACGAGGCGGCGCGGGCCTCGCGCTCAAAACGTTCGAGCGCCACAGGGTCCGTGACCAACTCTTCGGGTAGGAACTTCAGGGCAACGCGACGGCCCAGCTTGATGTCTTCAGCTTTGTAGACGACCCCCCTGCCGCCGCCGCCCAACACCTTCAAAACGCGGTAGTGCGAAACCTTCCTGCCGATCAGGTTTTCGCTGGCAGGTGCCTCGGGGAGCGCAATGACGAAGGGGAGCCCTTTCGGGGGTGCCTCCCGCCACTCAACCGGCACTTTCCAGCGATAGCCTCGGCGCGCAAGGGTCTCGATATAGTGAGGACTATCGGCGGAATCGCCCAGCGCCTGACGCACTCGGTTCATCGCCGCGCTGATGCTGTGCTCAAACTCGACGATCGTATCGTTGGGCCAGAGTCGCTGGCGCAGCTCCTCCCGGGTTACCACCTCGCCCGGGCGCTCCAGCAACATGACAAGGATTCGGAAAGGCTGCTCAGGCAAGCGGAGGGCCTTCCCTCCATTCTGGCGCAGCTCCCCGGCAGGAACATCAAGCTCGAAGTCCCCGAAGATAACTACCGTATGGGGTACTTTGGCTTTCGGCACTTCACACACCCCAAGTCTGCCGGGATTTTACCACCTTGTTGAGGCTGCACAGGCATTTCCTCGCCTGCCGCGGAAACTCTGAGGCCCGACGATCACACCGATAAGTCTCTGAAAGCAAACGACCTCGTGCAGTGACCCGGATATGACCTAATCGTGAACTGCCTTGCATTGAGGGGGCAGCCGTTCTGACTCAGGGTTGGCGTCACCACGCAACTCGCGGAGGTGACCGCCATGAAAACTCTATGCCGATTCTGCATTGTGCTATCCGTTATTGTCCTCACGAGCCGAAATTTAACTGCCAAACGCCAGCCGCAAGCGCACCCAATTGAGAGCAGGAGCGGAATTCCCTTCAAGGTATACGGAAACTACCTGGTCGTAATTGAGGGCCGCATTGGAGATCGGGGCAAACTCAGGTTTGTGGTGGATACCGGTGTAACCCACAGTGTCATCGATCGCAAACTGGCTGGCAGGATGGGTGTCGCGCGTCGTTCGGGGAAAGTGCTCAATTTCGATAAGACCATCCCCGCCGAGTGGGCCGAAGTTGCCGAGGTACAATTTGGGCCCATCGACGTGGCTCATTTCTCCATGATGGTCGGCGATCTCCGGTATTTTCAGTCCTTCGCTACCAAGGTCGATGCAGTGATCGGGCTGGACCTTCTGCGCTTAAGCAGCTTCAGCATCGATTACGACGTGAGAAAAATCTTCTTTGGTCCGGTGAACAGGGCTTCTGGCGTTCCCATGAACTCTGATCCCCTCTGCCTGAGCGTGCAGTTGGCTGTGGGAGACGGCTGGCTTCGGTTTGTGGTTGACACCGGAGCACAGGCCTTGGTTCTTTACGAGGAGCGTGTTTTAGGCCGCATAGGGCAGTTCAGCATTGCAGGTGAAACTGATGGCTCCAGTGTGGGAGGCTATGTACACGCAAAACGTGCAACCCTCGCGAGAGTGCGCTTGGGCACAACGGACTTGGACAAAGCGGCGTTCCTAGTGAAGGCACCACCCGAGAACATCTTGCCCGGCATCGATGGCTATTTTGGAACCGGTACATTGAAAGCACGGCGGATCGATTTCAATTTTGAGACCAACACGTTAGCCTGGGAAAGATGAAATGCGGTTCCCTGGTCTGAGCTGTTAGGTACCATTTCGCGTCCGCCAAGTGCGATGCAACATACCCAAGCGTCCACGTGCCGGTTCCAGTAAACGTGGCGTGTCGTTCCTGGCACATCATTAGTCCGATGCCAGGCGACCATCAACCTACATCATCCTGCTCTGCGGGGCTGGAGGCCCTTCTTGTGCCGAGAGGTTTTACAAGCTCTTAGTAGCCGGAAAACTGGGCAATTCTTCCACGTTGCTGTCTGACCGACTTCGGGCCCGAATTCTTCACGTGTTGCACTGTCTCTATTGCAAAACCATCCGACTGCGATTGCTGTTGCATATCATCAGCAAGGGGCGCCAACGAACTTTTTGTTGTCAGTTTCCCGATTGCCCGTCACCCGTTCAGAGGGACTGTGTTTCCCAACCAGGGAAAAGTTGACTTCAGGCGGGCACATCGTCTAAATGACGGATCTACTCTGGTCATGTCTCACTTCCAAATCCTCTGAAGCTTCCAGATGCTGCCCGTCACCGCGACCGGCTTACCACTCTCAGAGAAGAGCACAAGTCTACTTTTATCAGAACTACCGAAGACCAGATTCGTCATCGCAATCGTGCCATGCTGCGCATAGGCCTCTATTGACGAGCGGTCGACAATGACTTTGAGATCGTAAGCGATTTTCGGACAATGGGGCGGTCGTCTTCGTTGGGAAGTCTGCACTAATTACGCGACCCGATTTGATTGAGCGTGTGCAGATGAGGGTCTGCCGAACCTCGTACAATCATTGATTCCGGTGTGATGAAATTGTGATAATTCTCGGCTCAAAACGGGTCAAATCAGGACAGAATGGATCAGACCATCAGATTTGTAGGCGGTTGAGGAATCAAGTAGAGTAGGAAATTTTCATAACCCGTCAGGGTCCCCGTGAGTTCTTCAAAACCGGCGGGAGGCGGGTTTGCCCGTCTTCGGTGGGTTCGACTCCCACTCGCTTCCGCCAACTACACGCGGGGGCCTTCGCCTGCGGCTCAGGATTTCGCCTGCGGGCTCCCGCTTCGCTCACGCCCGCAAAACGGCTCAAGTTCGAATCCCGCTCGCTTCCCCCAACTCCTGTAGGAACTCCCTCCTTGGAGCGGGATTGCGGTAGCACGAACCGATGACGGGCCCGGGTTCGGGACATACGTCTGCACCAGTGCTCCCACTTTCACTGCAACTGTCTCCAAACTTGGATACGCTCAGCTGGTAGCGCAATGGCCCGGACGGATGCCGGTTATCAAACTTGCTATTGCTGTTATCACTCATTTCAGCTTGTCTTAAGGTGGACGGTCTCATCGCGCGACAGGAATAACGGGCTCGACTGCCCGGTTCGTGTCATTAGCACTCTTTATTGACGGAGGAAGCATGATATTCAGCCGCGAGGCGCGCAAGTCGAGGTTGGGCCTTTCAATAGTCTTGCTGATACTTTCCCTAACTTTTGCAACGGTCTTAGCACACGCCCAAGACCAGAACACTCCTAAGGCGGATATCTTCGTCGGCTATCAGTGGCTGAATCCGGGCGGAAGTATTCCCATCCAGGGGACGGCAAACCCGGTTCAAGGCCAGCAGCTGCCCAGCCTCTCCAAAGGGTTTGGCCTCGCCTTCGGCTACAACTTCAATCCGGTTTTCGCCATGGAGGGTGATTTCGGGCGGAACTGGAACAATGGTTTGAGTTTCAACACCTATTCCGCAGGCCCGCGCTTTACCCTGCGCAGTGATGGCATCAACTTTTTCCTGCACACGCTGGTAAGCCTGAACCAGCTGTCCGCGCCCTCCTACTCCACCCGCGAAGGAATAGGGACAATTTTAGGCGGCGGCATGGATCTGCAGGCCAGCAAGCACCTCAGCATTCGGCTTATTGAAGCCGACTACCAGTGGGCGCGGCACAATTTTGCCGCCTTTGCTCCGGAGAACCAGTCGAATTTGCGGCGGCCCAGCTTCAGCGGCGTTCGCCTGCGGGGCGGCCTGGTGTTCAACCTGGGTGGAGGGGCGCCGCCCACACCGCCTACGGCGCAGTGCTCGGCACAGCCCACCGAGGTGATGGTCGGCGAACCGGTGACGGTAAGCCTTACCACCAACGATTTCAATCCCAAGCACACGCTGAATTACAGCTGGAGCAGCACCGGCGGAAAGATTACCGGCAAAGGCAATACCGCCAGCGTGGACACCAATGGCATCGCCGGCGGAAGTTATACGGCCACTGCCCGCGTGACCGATCCAAAAGCGAAGCAGAACAATGAGGCCTCCTGCTCGGCGAACTTCACGGTCAAGGAGCCTCCCAGGAATCCGCCCACCATGAGCTGTTCCGCCAATCCAGCCTCTCTGCAGGCGGGAGGCACAGTCAGCCTCAGCTGTGAATGCAAGAGTCCAGACAACGCGCAGGTAAATGTTTCCGGCTGGAACGCCAGCGCCGGCACCGTCAGCGGCACAGGCAACACGGCTACTTTGAACACTGCCGGAGCCTCAGCAGGACCGATCACGGTGAACGCAACCTGCACCGACTCCCGTGGCCTGAGCAGTTCGTCCTCGGCCGAGGTGACCGTCGAGGCTCCACCGGCGCCTTCTCCCCAAGTGAAGGAACTGGAAGCCCGGCTCGCCTTGCACAGCGTTTATTTCCCCACTGGCCAGCCCACTGCCGCCAGTCGCAATGGCGGCCTGGTTCTAAGCCAGCAGAAAACGCTGCTCGCGCTCGCCAGCGATTTCGCGAAATACCTGCAGAGCAAGCCGGATGCAAAGTTAATCCTCGAGGGGCATGCCGACCAGCGCGGCTCGGCGGCTTTCAATCAGCTGCTCTCGGAGCGGCGGGTAGAAGGCACGCGCAGCTTCCTGGTGGCCAACGGCGTTCCCGCAGGCAACATCGAGACCAGGGCGTATGGCGCGCAGCATAACCTTACTCCAGCCGAGGTCAGGAGTTCGGTTGAGCAGAACCCAGAGCTCACTCCCGGAGAACGGGCGAGGATCCTGCGCAACATGCGAACCATCATCCTGGCCAGCAACCGCCGGGTGGATGTCACGCTGAGCACCACCGGGCAAACCTCCGTCCGCCAATTCCCCTTCAACGCCGCCGATTCTTTGAGCCTGATTGGCGGCCGCGAAAACAAGGCGGCGGCACCGGCCAAGAAAGCGGCGCCGCGTCGTAAGGCCCGGACGAGAAGGCCCAAGAAGCAATAGCTCATTAGCGTTTTGGTTTTGAGGGCTGCTGCGCTCAGCTTGGGCAGCAGCCCTTTGACTTGGCGGCTAGAGCGGCTAGGCTACGCGGCGCTCTACGTTCGTTTTGGACTGCTTATCAAATTCGCTGCCCCTCTCGTAGCCGCTGATAAACAGCGCATTGTCGTACCGATCCGGATAAATGCTTCGTAATTGCTCTTTCGCGGCGGCGTACGATTGCCCGCGGATGCCGGGTCGCAGAGCCGCCTCAAACCCGGAGCGGAAAAGTGATTCTCGGCTCGGCAAGTGCTGGCCCGGTTCCTCATAGTGGACTTTTTCCGTGTCCCGCAAACCAATCCACCATTTCTCGCGCGCAGCATCGACCGTTTCTGCTCCGGCATCGCGCATGATAGTGCGGATCTGATCTGCTTGGTGTTCGCCTTCAGCAAAGGCAATCACGACGGTGTGCCCACTTCTTAACGCGTCCTCATAAAAGAACACTTCATCTTCTGGAATCCCATGGGTCGATTGCCTCTCCAGCGCCGTGCCAACGGCCGCGCCACCCAGGGCGCCCCCGGCTCCTAGAAGCCCAGCGGCGGCAAAGCCGATGGCCATGATCGGACCAACACCGGGGACAAACAGGCTGGCAACCGCCGTACCCAGTGACATTCCTCCGCCCAAGCCCAGGGCTGCGCCGATTACTGCTCCCAAGCCGCCCCCCATGCCAGGCTGCTCGCTTTCGCTAAGCGGCACTTGCGCCAATTCCTTTTTCTCCAGATCCGCTGGTCCGGGGGTAAGCAGATTGATTCCGTTCTCGGGAATTTCAATGGCGCGGAGTTGAGCGACAGCTTGGGCCGCATCAGAAAGCGTCTGGAAGATCCCAACGACACTCATCATGGCGTGCGCTCCTCTACCTCTCAGAGAGCGCGCATACCCGAACGGGTTGTAAACAGAGTTCTAAGCGTGAGCTGCCTAGTGTGCGGTGAGGTCTGCCGGAATGTCACTCTGTCATTCATGTGGGCCAAGTTCCTACATAAAAAGCAGGGGCAGCCCGAAGGCTGCCCCCCTAAAATCCATTTTTTTGGGGTTGACGGATCAGTGCATCTCGCCCATGGATGCCGATTTTCCCTTTTCGGGCAGCGGGTTCACCTTATCCACATGCATGCTGCCCTTGTCCGCATCCACAGTTCCGTGGACGGCGACGCGATGGCCGATCATCTCTTTCACGGCGTCTTCGTTGTCCACTGTGTAAACCTTTTTGTTGTGTTCGTTAACGAACACCGCGTGTTCCCCAGCGGCGAGACACTTCTTCCCGCACGCCTCATGTCCGGGAGCAGCGCCCTTCACGCCGCACTTCGAATCACTGATCCAGCCCTTCTCCCATTTGGCTTTGGTAGCTGACTTGGCTGAGGCCAAGCCTGCAATCGCCAGAACCATAGATGCAGCACAACAAATCGTTATTAGTCTCTTCATGCCATCCTCTCTTGGTGTGGTTTACCGCAAAACACAAGGGCCCCCTCCAACCTCGCTGCTGATCTCCTAATAAAGCACCTGATCTTCACCTTGTTTCGCGATCAACTGCTCAAAGTGCTGCACCATCTTATCGCGGCGGGCCATCACGGCATCCACCTCTGCCTTGCTCAGAAAGCCTTTGGTTTGCGCCATCAGTTGAGCGCGGTCCAGCGCCTTTAGCTTAGCCAGCAGTTGCCGGTCGCAACGGACCAGATCAGTGGGCCGCTGCAAGGTCTTAATGGTGCGGAACGCTCGCGTAAAGTCTACCCGATAGATCTTCCAGTCCTCACCGATCAGCACATTCGTGAGATTAGCGTCAGTGTCGTAAACCAGCTGGTCGAACACTCGCACCCGGTACATCTGCTTGTTCCAGGCATCCTGGTCGGGCACCTCAATTTTCTTCTTGAGCCGTTGTTCCTCATCCATCTTTACCGGCAGCCACCAGCTCAGCGAACCAGATCGTCCTGACCATTTCCGCGGCACGTACACGGGCAGCATATCGTCAACTCCCAGCAGTTCGGCCACTGCGTAGGCGGCGATATTGTATTTGTAGGAATCGGTAAAATTCATTTCCATGCGGCCGCTGGCGAATTCTTCCAGGCCCTTATGCTCATCGACTGACTGGAAGGACGCATCGTGAGTGAGGTTCCCGTCGCTCAGCGTCAGCCGGAGGGGATGTGTAATTCCGGTCGACGAATCTCGGCTTTTGATCACCTTTGCGGTAAGCAGGAAGTTCTTTACCTGCTCCTTGGTCAGATGGGAATCCGCGGCCTGATCCGCCGCGACACAATAGAGCGAGGAAAGTCCTAGCACCAAGGCTACGACCAGGGCTGGGCAACGGGTACCTGTGATACGCATAAAGACACTCCTCTGGCTTCCCGCCATCGGGATCCAAGGTACCTGGTTCCTGGGACCTGCAAGCGCCGCCGGATGAGCGCTACCGGGGCGCCTGCTGCCAATTATCGCAGCCGTGCGAAGTTGCCGCCGGCTGCTGGCGGCTGCACAAACAGCTCACCTGGGTAAACGTAAATCAATTCGTTCTGCGTGCAACATGCCTTTCTTGTCAACGTTGCCTTCCACGATGACGAAGGCTCCGTCTTTAAACTCGTCTTGAGTGGCATCCTTCCCGCCCTTGGTCCACTGGGTGCTGGGATCGAACATGACCATGCGCTCGAAGTTGTCCTTGGGCGAGCGCCCGCCGCGAATGCTCATGGTTGATTTGTCGGTACTGATCCGGACTATGTGGCCCTGCCATTGAGTCTTGTGGACGGTTTTTTCTTTAGCCGCCTTCTGTGGAGCGGCAACTGCTGCCTGCGAGGCGCAGACTGCCAGCGCCAGCGTTAAGGTCAGGAAAATCCCCCAGGGTTTAATCATCAGCGTCTCCTCCTCGATGGGGACCGGTGAAGCGGGCGAATTGTACCGCGTTTCCGGCGCTCTTTCGAACTATTTCTCGCAGGGGCTCCTGCCAGCTCACGCTTTGGCGGACCGCGATTCCGGCCCCAACCGCAACTTGGCTGCCCGCGCGGTCTCCCGCAGCAGGGCATCAGGGTGGTCCAGGCATTGGTTCAGTTGCTCCTCCAGGGACCTTATACCTAGAGTCCCAATAGCGTAGGCGCCGCATGACCGCAGCCAGGAGTCCTCACTGGTCATGAGCACCATAATCGCCTGCTCGGGCCTGTCCATGGCTATCCGTATCAGACGGTCGGCTCGGCTGGCGCGCTCAGCCACTGTTACACGCCCATCCAGAAGGGGCACAAGGAGCTCGCGCAACTGCGCCTTCAAAACGTTATCGAGAAACTCCAGCGCATTGTCATGAACCGATGCGCTCTTGGATTGCAGACCCAGATACGCGCTGTGGGCGTCCACGTGCGGGTACAGCAAGCCCAGCAGGCGGAAGATGCGCTCCAACTCCTGGTTCATGGACTCGCGCAAGGCCTCTGACAAATGGCGGTCCTCACCGGAGCCCAGCATGTGGAGGACCTGGTAGGACCGGTAATGGCCAAGAATCTCGGCTAACAGCACGGTTTCCAGCAACTGGATGTCGCGGTCAATCTCCGGATGCTGCCGATGCAGTTTGTTGAGAGCGCTGATCACGTGGAACCGTAGTTGGGTATCGCTCTGCAGCAGGTTTTCCATGAGGACCCGGGCGGCAGCCGTGCTCCCCATTTTGACCAGCACCCCGGGGATGGCGCGCCGCACTCCCACGGGGACCGACGTGTCGGAAAGCTCATCCCCCAGCGCCCCGACGATGACATCGCCAAACTTGGCTAATGCCTCCTGCGCGTCGGCGCTTAAGGACGCATCGGTAAGACGGTCCAGCAAATCGGGAAGGACGCGGCGCTTGCGTAAGGTGCCGGCGGAGCGAATGGCTTCACGAACCACCTCCGTGTCCTGGTCGGCAAGCAGGGTTGCAAGCAAGGGATCGAAAGAGTCCGGCAGGATAGCCAGAAGCCGGGCCGCTTCCAGGCGGGTAAGCCGGTTTTCCTCGCCGGCCTCGTTCACCATGGCTTCGAGCAGGTGGCGGGCAGCAGGCAAATTCTGCGCCTCGCCCGGCCGTGCCAGGTAAGCCACCATGGCAGAACGGACCGAGTAATCGGCAAAATCGCCCACCTCCTGGATGCGGGTCAGCGGGTCAACCATGGTGTGACGGCTGAGGAAAAGCAAAGCTTCAGTGCGCACGCTCAAATCGGGATCGCGCACTAACTGCTCCACTTCCGGCAGGATCGCCTTGTCGGCGGAAGACGATAAAATGGCCAGCGCCTTTTGCCGCACCTCGGCGGCGGGATGCTGAAGCAAGCTGCGGATTACAGGATGCACCGCCCGATGTCGTTCCGCCTCAAACACGCCGAGGGCATAGAGAATGTCGCCCGGGTTAGATGCGGTGAGGCTGGCGGCTAACACGTCGGAAGTTTCGCGGTCCAGTACCGGAGTAGAGAGCTGCTCCAGTTCCAGTCGGTGGCGGCTGACGCTGTCCTTCAGGCTGAGCACGTACTCCCTGCGTGCGCCGAAAACCGCCACCAGCCAGCACGTGATCCATCCCAGAACCACCCAGCTTAACGTCACCGCTGAAAGATGCAGCCAGGTGGCAAACACCAGCACCGTCAGGCCGGCAAGGGTGTCGCCGGCGCGCCAAATCACCGTGTCAATGAACCACTTCACCTGAATTTTCAAACGCGAGGGAAGCGGCAGATAAAGCAATTCAGCGGTTGATTTGTCCACGGAATAGCGCAGAACCTGGTCTGTGCCCTTAAGCGCGACCACCGCCGCCAGAGTGCCCACCGCGAGCAGCCCGATGGAACCAGCCATCACCGCCAGGGGCAACACAAATAGCGCCTTCCCTATGCCGAAGCGGCGCAAAAGGCGACTGGTCAGGAGCAACTGAAAAGCCAGCGATGCCACTCCGGCGTAAAGATTGAATTCCCCGAAGAACACCGCCAGGGCATCTTTGTGCACCAGCACTTGCTGGGCGATGGCTCGGAACTGCCACATGGTGAGGTTGGTCACCAGGTTGGAGAGACAGATGACACCGGCAATGGCCCGCAGGTAGGGCGAAGCGAACACCAGCCGCAGGCTTTCCCCTAAGCTTCCCGGCCCCGCCTGAGCGGCATGTGCCGCCTCCTCCTGGTCTCCGCCCAGGCGCACCACGCCGCTGCGCCAGATAAGCACAATCAGCACAGCGCAGAGCAACAGGAAGAACGCCATGCCAGCCAGCAGGCTTTCCGTACCGAACACCTTGGCGATGGTGCGGGAAAAAAAGCCGGCGAAAATCCAGCCCGAAATAGCTCCTCCGCCGATTAGCCCAAAAACTCGCTTGGCCTCCCGGGTGGTCAGTACGTAATTGGCCAGCGTCCATACTTGTGCCGGGGCCAGTACTCCAAAGGTCTTCACCCAAACGTAGAACACCGGATACAGCCACGCTGGGCGGTAGGTGTAGGAGAGGACCCAGAACAGCGCGCAGTTGCTGGCGAAGAACAGCATGCTGGTCACCAGCAACTTCACCACCGACAGCTTGCGTCCGAAACGGACGTAGGCGCCGATTACCAGCGCCACCACAAAAGCGCTGCAGATATCCGCATAGGCCAGTTCGCGGGCATTGAAGTGCGCCAGGAACAGCGCGTCGCCCGCTACTTTGCCGACCACGTAGCTGGTAATGATGAGGAAGAGGCAGGAGCACAGCAGGGCTCCGCGCCCCAGATCGCCGGGGCGAAGATTCAAACCTCGTTCTACCCACCGCACCATGGGCTCCCTTTCTTGCCGCCCAACCTCTTAGCGATCCTTTGCCGCACCCGCGCAGGGCTCGGACCCGCTATCGTTTAGCCTGGACCGGCAGCGCGTCTGCATGGTCCATGTACTCGGCCGTGAAGTTCACCCCATCGCGAATTCGCAAGGCCGACGCCCGGCCCTGGGGATAGTAGCTGGAAAGCATTCCCGTATCGATGAGAAAAAGCTTGCCGCCCAAGCGGCTGCGAATGCGGCCATCCCGCTGGGGAGTGTGCCCCACCACAATGCCCGTCGCCCCATATGCCGCCAGAATCGCGGGAAGATTGGCAGCCACTTGCTCGTCGCTCCACTCGTCGTACCCGCGAAACCACAGCGGGCCATTGGAAGCAACGCTCAGCCACCGTCCGTAGTCCAAGAACTCCTTCATCAGCTCCCGTTGCGTATGCTCGGGAAGCGATTCCTGCTCATTCCGGCTGGGATGGCGCAATTTGGGAGCATTTTCCCGTGCGCTCACCTCGGCCTGCACCACCGCCGTGATTTCCTGCAGCGTGAAAAAGGGCAGAATCAGTTGCTGGGCTGCCAGGAACTCCTTCGCCTTATCAAAGCCGCTGAGCTCCTCCTGAACGCGGCTGTTGATGCTTTGCACGCTCATGGAAGCCAGGCTGGGATCAATCCCTCCGTGCACAAACACCACGTGCTCCAGTTCCGCCACCGCTGGCCGTTCCCGCAGCCACTTGCCATATTTGCCTTCCGGACCGAATGCGTCGCGCTGCTCGATGAACCCCGCGGGATGCCGGGCCGCCCACTCCGCTTCACTGGTTTCGGGAAACGCCTGCGGCATGCTTGCCAGCAGTGCCTCATGATGCTTGCGCCAGTCGACATACTCCCGGTACGCCGAATGCTGGAGCTTCTCCGAATTCTTGCCGGCATAACTGGCGTAGTTCTCCGCCGTTACGTAGCGGAGGTCGCCCATGATGTTCATTACCTCATGGTTGCCGAGAAGCACCACGACCCTCCCGCCCTTCTTTGGCGCCTCCTTCTGCAGCGACATCAGCAGGTCCATGGCTTCGCGAGGTTTGGGGCCGCGATCGAGCACATCGCCGGTTTGAACCAGAGTTGTGCTGCCGCCCGTCCAATGGTGCTCCGCGTCAATAAGACCGGCATGTTGCAGCAGCGCAGCCAGAGCGTCGAAATCGCCGTGTATGTCCGCCACCGCCGTGATGGATGAGGGGGGACCGGCGGCCCTCGCCGGAGGCCCCAGAACCAGGCCGGCAAGAAAGACAAGGAGTAATGACGTTGCAGGGCGGAAGCTCAAATGTCGTCGCAGGCGCGCCATGGTTGGGTTCCTTTTGGGCCCGGAAGGCACAAGGCGTGCTTACACCCCGTACACGCCCCGCGTGGTGCGAATCTTAGGGCCCGGTACTCCACAAGTCAATGCGCTGTATCTGGCCTCAGGAAGCGAGGGCCTGCCCGAGGCCTGGAAATCCTTCTTTGTCCATCCTGCATCTCACCTCCTCAAATCACCTTTTTCATTGGGAGTCGAGAATGCAGAAGTTTACGTTCGTTCTATTGGTGTGCCTGCTTTTGCCCGCTGTTATGTTGGCGCAGGATGAAACTCCGAAGGTCACCGTGTTCGGCGGTTATTCGCTGCTGCGCAACGGTGGTAATAACACCAACGGCTGGGATGGCCAGGGCACCTTTAACTTCACCCGCTATCTGGGCGTAACCGCCGACATCAGCGGCAATTACCGCAATTTAAGTTCGCTGCCGATCCCCATCGTATCCGCAGGCGTCAACCAGCACCTGTACACCTTCCTGTTTGGCCCTACGGTGACCGGAAACCTGGGCCGGGCCTCGGTCTTCGGGCACGCACTGTTTGGGATCGCCCAAGCCAGTTCCAGCGCCGGCGTATCACTGCCCTTCATTGGGGGAATTAACACCAGCGTGAGCAGCGCCAGCGCATTTGCCATGGCCTTCGGTGGCGGCCTGGATATTAATCTGGGGCGGCATTTCGCGCTCCGTCCCGCGCAACTGGATCTGGTTCGCACCCAGTTCAGTCCGACGGACGCGCTTACCACCGGCCTCTCCACCAGCACCAGCGGGGCGCAAAACTTCCTGCGCTACTCGGGAGGAATTGTATTTCGGTTCTGACCCGCAGCCCAGCCTCAGCTTTGCTTGGGAATGAACCTCAAGGCGACTGAGTTCATGCAGTACCGCAGGTGAGTGGGCGGAGGGCCGTCGTCGAACACATGACCCAGGTGGGCGTCACACAGCGTGCAGCGCACTTCCGTTCTCTCCATGCCCAGGCTCGCGTCGTTCCCAGTCGTGACATTTTCCGCCGCGATGGGCGCCCAAAAGCTCGGCCAGCCGGTGCCGGAGTCGAACTTGGTTTGCGAGCTGAACAACGCGTTGCCGCAGCAGACGCAGCGAAACAAGCCGGCGGCATGCAGGTTCCAGTATTGGCCGGTATAGGCCAGTTCGGTGCCCTGCTGGCGGGTGATCTCGAAGGCCGCCGGCGACAATTGCTTGCGCCATTCCAGCTCGCTTTTGACCACCTTGGCGACGCGAACTTTTCCCAGCCGCCGGCCGGCATCGGAGAACTGCACAATGCTAACGGCTTGCGGCGAGGGCGGACTGGCGTGGGCCTGCACCACTACATTTGTTTTCCACCGCCATACTGCCAACCCCGCCACAGCCGACGCAGCCCCCAGCAGAAAACCGCGGCGGCCAACCTTCCCGCTCACCTTCCCGGAGTTGAAATCGCTCTCCATGGGCAACTCCTCTAACGTGCCGTGTAAAGCGCGGGCAACTGCTCGCGCAAGTGCGTCAGCTTCGGCAAATCGTAAATCATGATGTAGGGACTGTCCGGGTGCTGCGCCGCATAGTTCTGGTGGTAGGCTTCGGCGGGATAAAAGGCCCGCAGCGGGACCACCTGGGTCACAATGCGCTGCGCGAAAGTTTTCGACGCATCAAGCTGCGCAATGTAGGCTTGCGCGATCCGCTTCTGTTCCTGGTCGGCGTAGAAAATCACCGAACGGTACTGGCTGCCCGCGTCCGGTCCCTGGCGGTTCAACTCCGTGGGATTGTGTGCCACCGAGAAGAAAACTTTCAACAGCTGCCCGTAGGTGATCTGCGAAGGATCGTAAACGATCTTCACTGATTCGGCGTGGCCGGTACTTCCCGTGCTCACCACCTCGTACTCGGCCGCTCCTGCCGGGCCACCGGAGTAGCCGGAAGTGGCGCTCACCACTCCCTTTACATGCTGAAAAACGGCTTGCACGCCCCAGAAACAGCCGCCCGCCAGCACCGCGGTCTGTTGGCCCTTGGCTTTGGCCAGGGGAGCGTCCACGCTCGGATTGGGAAAGGCAGTAGCTCCTCCCCTAACCGCCGGAGCATGGTTGCTGGCGATCACAAACACAGCAACCAGCACCACGCACGCGAATACCGTGACCGAAGCGAACCTGCCAAAACGACCACCCATAGCGGCACCTTTCTCTGTGCAACCCCGTTACGTTGCACAACGGCCTACTCATCAGATTCCACAGAAATACGGAAAGTGACGTTTTTTCCTCGTGGCGGAATCCCAGAGCCGTCCGCTCGGATCAGCCTTTAGAACCGCAGATAGCGCATCAGCACACCCGCCAGAATGCCGCCCAGCAACGGACCGACCACGGGCACCAGCGCGTATCCCCAATCCGAATGGCCTTTGCGCGAGATGGGCCAGAGGGCGTGGGCGATGCGCGGCCCCAGATCGCGGGCAGGGTTGATGGCGTAACCGGTGGTTCCACCCAGCGACAGCCCGATCCCCCATACCAAACTTGCCACTAGATACGGTCCTAAGCCGGCCACCGGTCCAACCGCGCTCACCGCTCTGGAAAACATGGCGCCCACCACCAGCACCAGGAGGAAAGTTCCTATCACTTCGCAAAGCAGGTTGGAAGGCAGGTTGCGAATGGCGGGTGCAGTGCAGAAGCAAGCCAGCTTGGTGTCGGGATCCGGGGTCTCGCGCCAGTGCGGCAGGAAATACAACCAGACCAGGGTCGCCCCGGCAAAGGCGCCCAGCAGTTGGGCAATGGCATAGGGCACTACTTTGGCGAAGGCGCCCGAACTGACGGCGAATCCCAGCGTCACTGCGGGATTGATGTGGGCGTCGCGGCTGCCACAGGCCACGGCGGTGAAGACCCCGGCCATGACTGCGAAGGCCCAGCCGCTGGTGATCACCATCCAGCCTGCGCCTTCAGCCTTAGTGCGCTTGAGCAGCACGTTCGCTACTACGCCGTCGCCCAGCAGAATCAGAACCATCGTTCCCATGAATTCGCCCAGCAGCGGTGAAGCCATCCCAGTCCTCCACTTACCCGATGTGAGCCGCCGGCCTGAGCCGGACGGAAGCTCAACTCCAAACGACAGATAGCACGGGAGATTGGTGATTGTACTCTGCCCGGCGGCAACTCGGAGGCGTGCGCCCCGGTCCAACCTGGCGTTCACCTCGGCGGTTCCAATAAAAAGTACGGAGGAGTGTAACCATGAAAATCGCATCAATTCTGTGCGTCTTGGCCCTGGCGTCTCTGGGCTGGGCGCAGGACAACGACGCAGCAGCTACTAAGGTCAGCCAGGCCTCTGAGATCATCCAGCAGATGACCACCGGCAACGCTGGCATCCCTGACTCCGTCCTCACCGGAGCCAAGTGCATCGCCGTAATCCCCCACATGATCAAGGGCGCATTTGTGGTAGGCGGCGAACACGGCAGCGGGCTGGCCTCGTGCCGTACGAGTTCGGGGTGGAGCGCTCCGGCTCCATTTGACATCTCCGGCGGCAGCATTGGCTGGCAGATCGGCGGCCAGAGCAGCGACCTGGTCATGATGGTGATGAACCAGCAAGGTATGGACCAGCTCATGTCGGGCCACTTCAAGGTTGGCGCGGGAGCTTCGGTAGCCGCCGGACCCGTGGGCCGTTCTGGATCGGCTGATGCCGGCTGGAAAGCCGCCATTCTCACCTACGCGCGTTCCAAAGGCGCGTTCGCTGGCGTGAGCGTGAATGGCTCAGCTATTACCCAGGACAAGAAGATCACCAAAGAGCTTTACGGGAACGAGGTGGCGTTCGCGAACATCCTGAAGGGCCAAGTGCCGACGCCCTCGTCTGCGCAAGCCTTCATCAGCGCCATCAACAGCGCGGAACAATCGGCCTCAGCTCACAAGTAAACGGAGCGAGAGAGGAAAACACACGGCGGCGGAGCAGTTTCCGCCGCCTTTGTGTTTGTGAGGGAACTAGCCCAGCCTGCGCGAGTCATGACCGCAGGAGCTGCGGCACTGGTCCAGCACGCTCTGGCCATGTGCCGCCATTTGCAGTCTCCCTTGCCGGTAGCACACCACCCGGGAATTCTCCAGGAACTCCAGCCATTCTTCGAAGCGGTGGCCTTCGTACAGTGCCGGATAGGACCGTGCCATCGCCTTGTAATACGGACGAAGCGATTCGGGAAGGAGTCCGCTCGAATAATGGGTCGCTAGGTACTCCAGCACCGGCACCTGCGTTGCCCACACCAGCCGCGCATTTTCATCCAGCGGGTTGCGGCTCATGCCGCGGAACATGCGCTCAGCAGGCGAACCCAGGCAGCGCCGCTCCCGCTCTTCGCAGGCGACGGCCACGCTCAGCATCAGCAAGACTAAGAAGAACGCCATCATCGCCAGAGCGGCAATGGGGAGCAGCAACACGGTTCCTCCTGCGTTAGGCACTTCCACCGGCCAGCGCCGGTAAGCGTGGAAGCACGATATTTCCGCGCACTCTACAAAATGGGATGCATAGTGGTGTTGGGTTTTGCCTCCAATTCCAGAGCAGCCGCCTCAGGCAATACGCTTCGCCTTCTGCTTGCTCGGAACACCTATGGCGATATCGGCCAGCTTCAGGTATTTGTGGATGAATTGTTCCTCCTCCTCAGAGCCGAAGGACATCAACGCCGGCGGCTGCTTAACGGCAAAGTTAATTCGAGGAGTGGCGGATGGATCGGGTGTGTCAGAGACGATGTGGCTGCGCTTGCGTCGTTGCACACTAAGACCGCGAACTCACCTGGATCGTTCCCAACCTGGGCCCATCAGAGATGCTTAGGCGGCGCGCAGTTGTCGTCCCGGCAACGAATGTGACGGCTGCACATTATTTGCGGTAGCCAGTTTGGCCAGCAGTTCCGACCGGCTGAGGGGGCGAACCAGGACTTCGCAATCCAATCCCGTTTCCTCTGCCCAGAAGGCGACGTCGTCCGCTTGCGAGCGGCCACAGAGCAGTAGAATTCTGCAAGACGGATATCGCTCCTGCAGCGCAACCGCGTTTTCCAGATTGCTCGCGTCTTTGCTGCCCACGTCAATGACGGCGGCGTCAATCACCATGCGGGAGGCTATGCGCAACGTGGTTTCGCTGGAGGCGGTGCTCGCAGCCATGTACCCGCCGGCATACAGCACGGTCGCCAGGGTGGTGGCCACTACACGGTCAGCTTCAACGATCAGAACAAATGATCTCTTTTCCTCTCGCATGGTTCCTTTCTCGTTGACCGTCGGGTGCGGATCCGGCTCTCGTCATCTTTGGTGACAAGTCCAGGGTTGGGGTTGCCTTGCTGGCTGATAACCCGTGCGTAAGTAGTCTCTGGCCTGAGTTCCTGCTGCCGCGGGGGAAGTGAACGAAAGGTCTGTTAAGCCATACCACTATCCAGGCCGGGTGTTCGCATCATTTTCCCGTGTAGCTCACCCGCCAGATGGAATTGGAACCATCGTCGGTCACCAGCAGGGAACCATCCGCCGCCACGGTAACGCCGACCGGCCGGCCCCAGGCGTCACCATTGGGCAGCACGAAGCCGGTAATAAAGTCCTCGTATTCGCCGCTGGCACGGCCGCTCTGATGCAGGGGAATGCGGATCACCTCGTAACCGGCGCGCGGCACCCGATTCCAGGAACCGTGTTCGGCGGCAAAAATGTCGCCGCGATACTGCGCGGGAAACTGCTTGCCGGTGTAGAACGTGGGCTCCAAGGACGCGCTGTGCGCCTGGATGAGCACGTCGGGCGTGATCACCTTATTCTTCAGTTCCGGATGTTTGCCCTTGAGCCGCGGGTCCTGGTTGCTGCCCATGTACCACCAGGGCCAGCCGTAGAAGCCTCCCTCCTGCACGTGCGTAATGTAATCAGGCACCAGATTATTGCCCAGCGCATCGCGTTCGTTCACCGAGCACCACAACTCGCCGGTCTTGGGATCAATGGCCAGGCCGCCGCCGGGATTGCGAATGCCGGAGGCGTAAACCCGCAGGCCAGAACCATCAGGATTGAACTGCAGAATGTTGGCGCGATGTTTTTCCGCGGGATGCGTATCGGGATCGTCCACGTTGGAGCGCGAGCCCACGCCCACGAACATCTTCTTGCCGTCGGGAGAGAACTGAATATCGCGCGTCCAGTGCCCGCTGGGGCCGGGCAGATCGGCGATGTGCTGCGCCTTGCCCGCGGCTTTCATGTCGCCGTTGTGATAAGGGAATCGCACCACCGATTCGGTTTGTCCGATGTACACCCACTGCGGATTGGGTCCGGGAGGATAGAAGTTAATGCCGTAAGGCCGCCGCAGGCCGGAGGCGAATATGGACATCTCTTCCGGCTTGCCGTTCTTGGTAATGCCACGGAACACGCGGATGTCCCCGGCATCGCTCTCGGCCACGAAAATGTCGCCATTGGGGGCGGTGCGGATAAGCCGCGGGTTTTCCAGCCCGGTGGCGTAGAGCTCCACTTTGAAGCCGGCGGGCGCCTGTGGCCACACGTTGGCGGGCCGGGCCACAACGTCGGGACCGTTATCGGCCGAGGGCGTGGCGTAAGCAGCAGGCAGGTCTTTGACCGTGATCTTGCGCACCTTGCCGGGCTGCTCGTACCGGAAATCGGTGAACGGCGGCTTGGGTGGTGGATCCTTAATGGTGCTGGTCATGGCCGAGGGCGGTGCGGCGGCGTGGGCCGGCGCTTCGCGCGCCACCGGCTGTCCTAGCGTCTTCACATAGGTCACGATCTGCCAGCGCACGCTCTTGGGCAGCTTGGCCCAGCTAGGCATGCCGTTCTCCGGGCTGCCTTTGGTGACAAACCAGAACACCTCGCCGGGGGTCACGGTTTCCAGCGCGCCATCCACCAGCGCCGGAATATTCCCTGAGCCCTGGGCGTTTTCGCCATGGCAGCGGGCGCAGTAATGGTGATAGAGCTCATGGCCGGTGGCTAAGGCCTTTTTCTGGCCGGCATAAGGATCTTTCAACCGCTTGGCGGAAGCGGGCGCGTCGTGAAAATCCTTGTTCTGCGCATGTAAGGAAGGATGGGTCAGAACCGCCAAGGTGAAAACTGCAAGACAAGCCAGCACTGCGCGCGTGCCTGTGTTCAATTTCTCCTCCGGACACAAGAGTGCCCCAATGGGTGATTTGGATGCAAGTTTTAGCGCAGAGATTCGTAATCGGGACAGCCGCGGGAAAGTATCGTGGGATGACTTAAAAAAAGGGGAGTGCGCGGGTGTCTGGACCACGCGCACTCAATCTGACAAAGTCTAGCGCTTGGAGTCGCCCACTGCACGCGGCGGCAGCGGGTCCATGGCCGATGCCATCGGGGGCGCCCCCAGCGACTCCTGCGCCTGATAGCCGGAGACAATGCGAGCGTGCGAGATGGCCAGTGACGCCGCCGACATGGTGTGGGGATTCCGCTCCACCGCTCCGTAACGGAAGCCGGTGGCGATCACCGTGATCTTGAGCTGTTCCTTCATGCTCTCATCCTGCACCGCGCCGAAGATGATGTTAGCGTCATCGTCGGCCGCGCCCTGGATGATCTGGCAGGCTTCGTTCACTTCCCGCAGGGCCAGCGAACTGGAGCCCGTAATGTTGATCAGCAGCCCGCGTGCTCCGAAGATGCCGCCGTTGTCCAGCAGCGGCGAGGAAATGGCGCGCTTGGCTGCTTCCGCCGCCCGCCGCTCGCCCGAGGCCACCGCCGTGCCCATCACCGCATAGCCCATGCCTTCCATGGTGGTGCGCACGTCGGCAAAATCGCGGTTGATAATGCCGGGCACCTGGATGATGTCGGAAATGCCCTGCACCGCCTGGCGCAGCACGTCGTCGGCAACCTTGAAAGACTCGAAGAAGCCCGCGCCCGTGGCCACGCTCAGCAGCTTTTCATTGGGAATAACGATGACCGTCCCCACCGACTGCATAAGCTCGGCGATTCCCTGCTCCGCCTGCGCCATGCGCCGCTTGCCTTCGAAGCCGAAGGGCTTGGTGACCACCGCCACCGTGAGCGCGCCCAGTTCGTTGGCCAGCGAGGCCACAATGGGCGCCGCGCCCGTGCCGGTGCCGCCACCCAGTCCGGCGGTGACGAATACCATGTCCGCGCCCTCGAGCGCGTCTATCAGCTTGTCGGTGTCTTCCAGGGCGGCGCGGCGGCCCACTTCAGGGTTGGCGCCCGCTCCCAGCCCGTTGCTCAGCTTGCTGCCGATCTGAATTTTCAGGGGCGCCCGAGAGAGCCGCAGCGACTGCAGGTCGGTGTTGGCCACCAGGAACTCCACGCCTTCCAGGCGCGCCTCGATCATGCGGTTGACGGCGTTCACGCCGCCGCCGCCTACGCCTACCACCTTAATTTTTGCCGGCGGTTGTGGTCCGTTGTCCAAACCCACCCGAAGTTCCATCACTTTGTCGCTCATAACACCTCTCGCGCGCAAAAGTCAGCGTTTCCTAACTGCAGCGTAAGTGGTGCAGTGCCCTGGAACAATAAGGTGATATGCGTAGAAGCCGGCCTGCTTTTGTGGAAAAGCGGTACACAATTCGTTTGCCCAATAAAAAACCCTGGCCGCCGCGGAGCGGCCAGGGCGAGGAGTTGCTAAGCGACTTCTAGAAGATGAACTTCAGGCCCAACTGGAGAATGCGCGCGTTGTGCGCGGCACTGGAATTCAGGAAGTCCGCCTGGCCAATGCACGACGCCCCAGTGTCTCCCGAGCAGTCATAGCCGTTAGTGCCCGAACTGAAGTTCCCGCCAATGCCGCCTGAACCTCCAGAAATGGGAGCAAAGGCGGTGTGGTTGAAGACGTTGAAGGCTTCCGCGCGGAACTCCAATCCGATCTGTTCGTGGATGACGAAGTGTTTGAACAGCGCCATGTCGAAGTTGGTGTAATTGGGGTTACGCAGGAAGTTGCGATTGGTGTTGCCGAAGGTGAGGCCGGTGGGCAATGCGAAAGCCGCCGGATTGTAATCCAGATACGGCCCTACGCTGCCAAAAGCACCGCCGGTTCCAGCATAGGGATTGCCGATCACGTTCAGGTAGGAACCGGTGCCCACTCCGTTGCCCACGCCGGCGCTGTCACCGAAAGAAGCGCCGTTGGTCACACTGAAGGGCGTGCCGGTGTTGTAGGCGATAATGCCGGACCACTGCCATCCACCGAGCACGGCATGCGTCAAGCCTGAACCGCGGAAGAACGGCAGGTCATAGACGTAGCCGATGTTCAGCACGTGCCGCTGGTCAAAGTTAGAGCTGGCGCGCGCGGAAGATGGATTGTAGGAGTTGACGAAGGTTCCGTCGAAACGATCAGAGGAATCATCAATGGAGTGGGCGTAGGTGTAGGCCACGTTTAACTGCAGGCCGCCCATGCTATGCCGCAACCCGAATTGAAACGCGTGGTAAACGGAGCTGGACAGGTCCTGCAAGCCGCTGATCGTGGAATACCCCAGGAATGGCCGGAAGGCATCGGCGGCAACATTGCCGCAGGCTATGTTCAGGTTAAGAGCCGCCTGCCCGGTCACGGCTATGCCGGCCGGTGTTTTCATGGTGGCGCAATCGTCGTGACCATTCGCACCGATTGGCTGGCCAGACGCCAGATATGGATTAGCCGACGCCGCCACCGGGTAGAGCTGGTTGAAGTCCAGTTGTCGCGACAGGTGCGTGCCCTTGCTGCCGACGTAGGACACGGTGGCCACCGTGTTCTTCACGATCTCATGCTGCACATCCAGGTGCCACTGCTGGACGTACGGCCACTGCGCCTTGGTGGGGATGGAGTTGACGCTCAACGGGAAGGCAGGGTTCGTAGCCGTGGGTCCGGCGCTGACGATGCCGTTGTAGCCGCTGGCCGTCTGCACACTTCCCGCCCAGGTACTGGCAATATTGGACTGCGTAGCCGCCAGCACGCCAGGAGGCGAATTCTCCAGGGATTCGGTGTTGGCCTCGTTACCGTTGGTCTCCTCCCAGAACATGCCCCACCCACCGCGAATCGCCCATCTGCCGTTGCCGAAGGGATCGTACGCAAAACCGATCCGTGGCGCGGGGTTAAACAGGTGGCCGGTCATGCAGCCATCGGGCACGCCCTTGGTCACGCCGCACTGCACGATGCCGTCGAAAGGATTGGTATTGGGACCGTAGATCAAGGCTCCGCTAGATGGATCCACGCCTGGCGCGGTTGCGGGATCGTAGAACGCCCGATCAAAGTTGTAGGCTTGATGATTTTTCTCTTTGTAGACACCGAACATGCTGATTCGCAGGCCCAGGTTCAGGGTCAGCTTGTCGGTCACGCGCCAGTCATCCTGGAAATAAGGTTCGAAGGTCTTTTCCCGGTTGTAGTACTTCACTACGTTTCGCTGCTGCCCGAAGCTGGCAATGTTGCCCATCAGCATGTCGGCGAACGGATTGCCGCTGCTTACTGTCTTGTTGCTGCCGTCGAAGGTCAGGAATCCGGGCGTGCCGCCAGGGCCAAGTTCCCCGCCCAGTTCATTCTTCTGCCGGAAAGCGGAGAAGAAGCCGAACTGCAGGTTGTGGCGGCCTACGATTTTGGTGACGTTATCGCGCAAAGTATAGGTCGGGTTGGAGTTGTAGGTACCGTTGGGAATGTAACCGGGGTCCTGGCCGAAGTTGAACTGGGAACTGCCGCCGGTCAGGCTAATGCCCGGAATAACCGGGCCCTGTGGGCTGCTAAACACCCCAAACAGCGTTCCCATATCCATGCCGGCGGGGCGCTTCCAGGCGTTGGGATCGGGGAAGCCGGTATTGAACAGGATGATGTGGTCGGTGGTATAGCTGACCACAAATTCGTTCAACAGGGTGGGCGAAGCGGTCGTGTTCAGGCGAGCCACCAGGCTTACGCCCGGGCCGTCGAAGTTCGTACCGATGGTGGGAAAATCGCCGGCATTGGTCCACAGCGGGGTAGCCGTCTGCGTATTCCAGGAATCGTGAATGTAGTGGAAGCTCAAGCGGTTCTTGGAGTTGATGTTCTCGTCAATGCGCAGCAGTTCTTCGCGCCAGTTGGTGGGCTGCACCGGCGAGAGCACAAAATTACTGCCTGAATTCGCTGCCGGCACCAGATTCTGCACCAGCAGCGCGCCGTTCGTATTGACCGGCACCTGGTTGTTAGGAAAGTAGCCGCCGCCCACAATGGGTATATGGGGGCAATCCGGGAAGAGCGTCGTATTTACGGGGGTGCCCGGCGCCGCGGGACATACAGCGGAGAAATTGCCCGCCCGCTCGAGATCGGTCGGCACCGGAGTGTTGAAGTTCTGGCCCGGCACCCGCTCCTTGCGCCATTCCTGCGACCAGAAGAAGAAGGTTTTGTCCTTGTTCGTGTTGTACACGCCCGGAATGTAAACCGGACCGCCGACCGTGTACCCGTAATCGTTCTTCTTGTATGGCGGGACGGTTTGCTGGAAGTAGTTGCGGGCGTTGAAGGCATCGTTGCGGACGAACTCGTAAACGTTCCCGTGGAAGGAGCTGGTGCCCGACTTGATTTCGGTTTCAACCGTACCCGAGCCGTTGCGGCCGTACTGGGCGCCGTAGTTGGAAGTGAGCACGCGGGTCTCGGCGATGGCGTCAATACTCGGATAGACGTTCAGCGTGGAGTTGCTGCCGTTATCCATGTTGTCGCCGCCGTCCAGTTCCCAGTTGTTGTACTCGACGCGGCCGCCGTTGATGCTGAAGCTGACGTTGCCGTAAACACCGACGGTGCCCTCATCCTGCCCGGTCTGGTTGCTGACGCCCGGCACCAGGGTGGCCAACTGGGTAAAGTTGCGCCCGTTCAACTGGAGCTGGGTAATTTCCTTGCCCGTAACCGTGCCCGCCAAATCAGAAGACTGGGTCTCCGGAGCCACGGCCGAGCCTTGCACCGTGATCTCGGTGGCTGTCGCCCCAACCTGCAGGGTGGCGTCCTGGCGCAACTTCTGGCCGATGCGCAGGGCAAGCGCCTTGGCCTGGTATTTCTTAAAACCGGGCGCTTCCACGGAGACGTCGTAAGTGCCGCCCGGCAGACCTCCCACCAGCCAATCGCCACCGGAGTTAGTCGTCGTCGGGCGCACAATGCCTTGCGACTTGTTGCTCACCGTCACCGTGGCATTGGGAACGGAGGCTCCGGAGGAATCATGTACCGTGCCCGTGATCTGGCCGGTATCCTGCGCCAACATGGTTAGAGAGAAAACTAGGACGGCGATTAAGATCGCAACCCACCGCAGATTGACTTTCATGCCGCGACTCCTTTACGGCGCTAGCGCCGGTGTGAAACAACGTCTGGCTTGCCCTTAAGACACGGATTCAGCTTTTAGGTGGCAATCCGTAAGCCACTGTACAGCGGGAGGGTAACGAGACAGGTGATTGTCGCTACAGCCTTTCGCATCAACGACTTTCGCTGCTACCGTACGTGAGGACGCACGGACTAGTATGAATCTACTATCCGAGATTTCATACCAAGACCCCTCGCTATATGAATTATGGGAGAGTGCCCGACGAGCATCTTTCGTCGCAGCTAATCCGGGTATGGTTGGCCCTTGCGCACGATGCGAATCCAATGGTCGGTGAATTTGAAGTAGATACCGGGAATTTCTACCTTGGGCATATGGCAGCTCACGCAGTTACTGCTGGCCACCGGACAGGCGTGGGCGGGGTGCTCCGAGGTGGTTTTCAACCCATGGCTTGCATGACAGTTCAGGCAGTGCGGATCGTAGGCCGCCATGTCGCTCATCAGCGGCTTGTGGGGATCATGGCAGTTCAGGCAAGTGATACGGTCCTGCCGGTTGCGAAAGCACGCACTTCTTTCCAACCGGTAAGCTTGAAACCGCACGTTGAAAACGCCGCCGCCATTTTGCAGGATGGTGTCCCACAGGGTCCGGTGACAAGCCCCGCAGAATTCTACCTGATCAAGGGAGTTCAACTGGGCAGGGTTAAATATTGACTTGGCGCCTTCCTCTACCTTCCCCGCCTTCATCGCGGCTACATGCTTGGCGCCAGGCCCGTGGCAGGCCTCGCAGGTAACGCCCGGGATCAGCAAGTCGGGGCGAAACTGATTGCTCGTGGTAGAGGCGGTGGTGTGGCATCCGAAACAGGCTCTCCCCTCCGGCGGCTCAATGCGCCGGCCGAGCGCCTCGCCCAAGTTCAGGCCTCCTTCTGATCCCAGGGCAAAGCCTGGCTTCTGCAATCCGCCGAAAAAACTGACACTGCTCTCGTAAAACGTACCATCTTGTTCAAAGAAATAGGCTTGACCCACCTTGCCAACTCCGAATTCCCAGCTCAGTGGAACGGAAAGCGAGTGCCCCCCATCGGACACCGAATACAGTACAGTTCCGTCCTTCGGCTCAATGGTGTAGGTGTAATTGCCGGAGTGGAAGCTTAGGCGGCCGTAAACCCGCAGTACATCGGAATCCGTGGGCGCGGTGGCGGCGCGGGCCATGGCCGTGGACTTCTGCAGCGCCGCGCGTGCGGAGTGACACTCCCCGCAAACCGCCGGACCCACATATTCCTCCCGCCCCGGCGTTCCCGTGGTGGGCCACCAGGCTCGGGATTGCACCCGGTCCGGGGTGGCCATCATTCCTGGTAATTGCGCCCATGATTTACACGATACCGCCAGCCACATGGCTACGAAGAGACCCAGGCGCCTTCTCGCCGTTCCGCGGAGCTTGATCAACATAAGCCACCCCTGAACGCCTGACCAAGGCTCTAATTCAGACTCCAGAGCGGCTGCCGGGTTACGCCAAGCTTGACGGTGCGGTTGCACCTCCTAGTATTCTTTTCACGGGTTCTCATCAATCATGCTGGTCTTTGCTTTGTTGCTGGCGCTCCACACGCTCTCTTTGGGCGCAGCAGGAAACCTCACTCCCGGCGCCCAGTCAAGCAGCGTGCGTGACATCTACCTCAGCGGGGAAAAAGCGCTGCAGGCGGGTGACCTGAAGAGCGCGGAGAAGGCTTTTCGCGAAGTGCGGGCGCGCCAACCCCAAGACCCGGGCGCCAACGCCAACCTGGGCGTGGTCTACATGCGGAGACAGCAGTGGAGCCTCGCGCTGCGTTACCTGAAGGCGGCGGAGCGCCTCGCGCCTTCCCTCGGCGGAATTCGCCTGAACATTGGCCTGGTTTATTACCGCCAGGCTCAGTATTCCGCCGCCATCGCTCCCTTCGCCGCGGCCGTCCACCAAGAACCCAAGTTGCTGCAGGCACGGTATTTGCTGGGGCTGTGCTACTTCTTTACCGGGGACTATGCGCGCACCGTGGCCACGCTCGATCCGGTGTGGGCGCAAGAGACGTACAACCTCAACTACCTCTACGTGCTAGGCATAGCGGCGCACAACGCCAAGCGCCCCGAGGTGGAGCAACGGGCTCTGGGGCGGCTGGTGGAAATTGGCGGCAACACGCCGGAGTTTCACCTGATCATGGGCAAGGCCCACCTCAACCGGCAAGAGGATGATGAGGCCATCCAGGAGCTGAACCAAGCGGCGCAGGGCGATCCCAAGCTGCCCTTTGTCCATTACAACCTGGGCATGGCCTACATGCACAAGCAGCAGTACGACAATGCGCGCAACGAATTCCTGAAGGACATCGCGGTCGAGCCGGATGTGGCCCTCAACTATGACCAACTGGGCCATGCTTACGAGTCTTTGGGCCAGGACGAACCGGCGGAGCAGAATTTCCAGCAGGCAGTCAAGCTGGACCCGAAGCTGGCCAGCTCCTACATGGGTTTAGCCAAAATTTACCAGAAGCAGGAGAAGTATCCTCAGGCGCTGCAGGCGCTGAACGCGGCCCAGAAGTTGGCGCCGAAGGCGGCCCGTATTCACTATTTGAAAGGGCAGGTGTTCCGGCGCATGGGCAAACTGCAACAAGCCAAGTTGGAACTGGATACTGCCACCCGCCTGATGAATGCTATGCGCAATAAACGGGAACAGCAGTTAAGTGGCGAGGGCACCGCCGATCCTCAACTGGCGAAAGAGCCGCCGCAGTAGCCTCTTGGGCTTCGGTCGGGCGCCGGATGGGTCTATTGACTTGTGGCGGGAAAGGGCGCAAAAATTGAAGCCGGTGCCGGGAAAATTCAAAGTCGTGCTGGCGCTGTTGTTGGCTACCATAGTGGCGGTGGTCTTGGTTTCCCCCGCCGTCAACATGGAGCCGACTGCCGTACATGCCTGGGGTAGCGCCCGCAACTTAGTGGCGCCCCTGTGCACTGCAATCAGCACCGCCTTAATAAGCCTCCTCCCCGACACGCGAGTGTTGTTCCTGCCCATAGCTACCTCCGCTTCTCCCGGGGCCGCCGACCTAGTGGCGCTCAACTGCACTCGTCTTTGCTAGCCAAAACGCGCTCTTTCCACACTCAGGTTGCCGGTTGGCCAGCGGGCTATCGGCGGGCTTAGTCATTGGGATTCGGACTTAAACAGGCCTTCGGATCTCCTGAAAAGTCCGCGCGAGTTCGTGGCTGGGCCGGCAGTGCAAGGGCATTCCCACGCTCGGGAGCGCGGCTCGAGAAGCGATGGCGCCCCCACCAGCCAAATCACGAAGGAGATTGAGAAACATGTCTATGCGCACGATTCTGATATCGAAATCCGACCTGGAACGGCTTAAATCACTGCTGGCTTCGGCCAGAAAATTTTTGCGAAATTGCGGCCCGGAACATCTCACCGCCCTGGAAGAAGAACTGCAGCAAGCGGAGGTAACCAAAGAGGAGAAGATTCCTGCCAACGTCATCACCATCAACCGGCGGGCGGTTGTGCTGGATCTGGACGCGGGAAAGAAACTTGAATACGTTCTGGTGTTTCCGCGGGATGCTGACGTGGCCAAGGGAAGAATCTCGGTGCTGGCCCCCATTGGGGCGGCCATGCTGGGCGGCCGGGTGGGGGAGATCATCCAGGGGCGCGTCCCGGACGGCATACGCCGCTTTAAGATCGAGGAGGTGCAGCGCAGAGCTGAGACCCAGGGTGCGGTGGCCTAGCCTAGGGAAAGTCCGGGGGCGGCGGGCCAAATAATCGGCCTGCCGCCGTCTAACTCTTTCGAATCTGGCGGGGGCGATCAGGCGGCCGCGATGCGGCGAATCAAATCTTCCTGCTGAGACTTGCTTTCGGCGCCGATGGTGAACGCGTCCAGCACGCCCAGCGACAATGCGTATTTCAGCGCCTCATCCTGGCGGCTGCTTAGGTCTCCCTGGCCGAGAATTTTCATGCCCACGACCGCCTTGCCCGCCGCTTTCATGGAACGCAGCAGGTTCAAAACCGCCTGGGGATCGGCGTCCATGTGCGAGCCGATGGGATTGACGCGCACCAGGTCCACCTCCACCCAAGGCGACTGCGCGGCCGCGCGCAAAGCGCCGATGGTGTGGCAGGAGCAGCCGTGGGCACGGATAATCCCCTTCTCTTTGGCCTCGGATAGCACGTCCATTACGCGGCGGTAGCGCTTGGTCCAGTCGGTATCGCTCAGGCAATGCATCAGAAAAATATCAATGTAGTCAGTGCCCAGTTCGCGGCGAAAGCGGTCCAGGTCGGCGCGCATGGCCGCCGGTTCGCGCGACCAGGATTTGGTCAGCACCGTAACCTTGTCGCGGGGCACGTGCTTGAGCGCCTCCGCCACGTGAGGGTGGGTACCGTAAGCGTCGGCGGTATCGAAAAAGAGCAGACCGTGGTCGTACCCGTTGAGCAGCAGCCGGGACAAGCCTTGCACTCCCAGAGCGCTCTGATTGGAGTGGTGGCCGAAGCCAACCGTGCCGGTGCCCATGGCCAGGCGGCTGGTGCGAATGCCGGTTTTGCCCAGCAGCACCGTATCGGCAGCACTGAACTTGCGCGGCAGGCTGGGCGCGAGGCTTGCGGGTAGGACTTTGGCGCCTGCCCAAGCCGCTGCCAGTCCCCAACTGGCGCCGATGAGGAACTCTCTGCGCTTCATAATGCCTCCTCGCGGCGGGCAGGCCGCACCTCAGAAGACGAATTTTGACACGATTTGGTAGCGAAAGTCGGTGATTTACCCCTTTTGATTTTGCCGGCTTCGTCCGGCCGGCTGATACCATGATGGCCAATGGCCCTGCACGAGCTGCATCCGTTCACCGACGCCGAAGTCATCCGTGCTCCGCAGGCAGCGGGCGTTTACGTCCTCTTTCAGGTGGAGAATCCGCTGCACGTGGATAGCGCGGCCAACTTGCGGACCAAGTTGAAAGCTGAAAAACTCCGGTTGCCACAGGCGACTCACTTCGCCATTGAGATTGGCTATAAGACGGAGCGGGATGCCGCCAAGAGAGTACAGACATTGAGAAAGGAACTGGGCCGGGTGCGAGTGGAATGGTTTGCGGGATCATACCGTTGACAGAGAATTGAGAATTGATGATTTCAGATTGAAGAATAAGGGGCCCAGCGCCGGATTTTCCTCCCGGCTCCAGAGTGCCTCGCAACCACTTCTTTCGCCCCGCTGTAATGATCAGGCTGGGACGCACGTCCGGTTAATGAGTGAAGACGCCAGCGCCGACGAGATCCGGCGGACGCGCCCTGCGTCGCCTCGGAACTGTCGGCTGGTTACGCGCCTCTGCCTGGCCGCTCTCATAATTGAGTTCGCGTGACGTGAGGGTGTGCTCGCCAAAGATGCGTACATCGGCCACAGCTTTGGTTCCGGTCTGCAGCCACATTCCCCCCACATCGCCAAAGCTGAGGGTCAGGTGCACGCGTTTCAGCCACCAGGAAGGGTTTTTCGCCAAATCGCCGTCAATCAGGCGAGGCAGGTGTGTTTGCGCATCAATCCAGCCGCGACCGGAAACCAGGTCTTCCCGTTTGTGCTTGGGCTGGAGTTGGAGCAGGTAGCAGGAATGGCCATCTACATTGGCCATGCCCAAGAAAACGAAATCGTAGTTCTCGCGATCCAGCACACTGGCGCCATGATCTTCGGCGGTGGTTTTGACCTCATGTTCCAGGATCTTGCGAACTACATTCCCCCCGCGGGAGGCACCGATTACTCGGTCAATGGTAAAAGTTTTCCGGTTAGGAGGTACAAAGCTCACGCGAGCAACAACATCGGACTGGGCCGCCCGGCCGCTGCTGCCAAACAGCTGGTAATCGCGCACAAGGGTGTAAGCCCGGTAATGTTCCCGGTTTTGCAGCTGAGCCGTTTCCATGCCTGCGACAATGCTTTGCAAGTCAACAGTTTGTGGCTTAACGCTGGTTTTGGAGGGGAATTGCCGGGGATTGGGAACTTGAGTCTGCGCCAGGACAGGGATGGCGGCGACTGCTGAAATCAAGAACGCGGCTGCCAGTTGACGGTGCACAAATCACTCCACCTGAGTTCACTTTACGTCCGTCCTTATGGTTAGAAGCAAGTTGAGGGCCAGCAGAGGGCTGAACGTGGGGCCTAGGTAGATTTTGTAAGTAGCTGAAATCACAGCATCTCCTTAGCAGCCGGAGCGGTCCCAAAAGACCCAGGCGGATACCCCCCGTCCCACAGCGGCTCAGGACGCAGGCTTCTGGGGAGAGGCAACAACGGCTGGCTCTGCCTGGAGCGACGGAGCAGGCGGGTTCAGGCCAGTGACAGACCCATACACCTCCAGGACACGGCGCGCGCTAGCTTCCCAGGAGAAGCGGGCGGCCTGCTCATAGCCACGCTGTTTCAGCTTGTCGCGCAAGGCCTGATCGAGAAGCACACGGTGCAGGGCGCGCATGATGTCGAAAACGTTGTCAGGGTTCACCAGCACCGCGGCATTGCCCACCACCTCCGGCAGCGATGTGGTGTTCGAGGTGACCACCGGCGTGCCGTGGGCCATGGCTTCCAGCGGCGGCAGCCCAAAGCCTTCGTAAAGCGATGGAAAGATGAAAAGCTTGGCGGTGTCATAAAAAGTGCGTAGCACTTCAATGGGCACAAAGCCGAGAAAGCGGACGTCATTTTGCACAGCGCTGCGGATCACAGTGCGGCGCAGTTCAGGCTGGCGCGAAAGCTCGTCGCCAATGATGATCAGCTTCAGATCGGGGTACTTGCCTTCCTTCTCCAGGCTGGCCTTGAGCGCGGAAAAAGCTTCGATGATACGGCCCACATTCTTATGCGGGCTGATGCGCCCGGCATACAGCAGGAAGGGATAACTGACCTGGTAGCGCTCGGCGATGAACTGGCGGTCGGCATCGGTGGCGTGGCCCCGGCCAAAGCGCTCGTCAATGGCGTTGTATACCACCTCAATTTTTTCCGGCGGAATCCGGAACAGCGCCTCTACATCCTTTTTGGTGAAGTTGGAGACAGCGAAAATGCGGGCCGCACGCTGCAGCACCCGGCGGGTGAGGTGAAAGTGCGCGGCCCGGCGCATGCCGGAGTGGTCGCGCAGGCGGTACATGTGCTCAAGCACATCGTGCACGGTGACCACATACGGACAAGGCAGGTAATGCGGCACCCAGGAGAGGTGCGGAATGTGGGCGAGGTCGCAACCTTCACGGCGCAAGATGCCGCGGAAACTGAAATAGCCGGCCAGGGACGCTTCCGGCGCGGCCACCACGGCGCTGCGGAAGTTAGACGGAAGCGGGTCAATCTCGCGGAATTTCTCTGCCGTCCCGATCAGGATGTAGGTATTCTTCTGATCCAGCCGGCCCAAAGCGCGCAACACGTTGCGGATGTAGGTGCCCACGCCAAAATCGCCAATACGCCGGATGTCTATGGCGATCTTCACGGGGAGAGTATAGACCGAAACCCAAGCGAAGGCGGGCGGAAGGTTCCAGAGTTTCAAAGCAGGTCGCAAGTGGCCCACTCAAGCCTTCTTTTGGCTTGAGTGGGGTCCGTCAGCGAACGTTCGTGGCTAAACCCTGGCTTCCGCGTGGGCGCGGGAGCGGCGCTCGGCGTAGAGCGGAAACGCCTCCGCCAGTTCGAACACCTCTTTGCGAATGCGCTTCAGCACCTCGGGTTCGGTGCGGTGGTAGAGAGCCTCCGCGATCCAACGCCCCACCTGCCGCATTTCTTTTTCTTTCATGCCGCGGGTAGTCAGGGCCGGGGTGCCAATGCGCACGCCGCTGGGCTTGAGCGGCGGGTTGGTGTCAAAGGGAATGGCGTTCTTGTTCACGGTGATGCCGGCCTCGCCCAGAGCCCTTTCAGCTTCGCTGCCCAGCATGCCTTTGGCAAACACGTCCACCAGCATGAGGTGAGTATCGGTACCGCCGGAGATGAGGCGGAAGCCTTCGTTGCGCAGCGCCTCCGCCAAGGTCTTGGCGTTGGTGACGATCTGGCGGGCATAACCCTTGAAATCGGGCTGCAGGGCTTCACGGAAACAGACCGCTTTGGCGGCCACAATGTGCACCAGCGGACCTCCCTGGTCGCCGGGAAAAACCACCTTATCTATAGCGGCGGCAAATTCCTGCCTGCACAGGATCATGCCGGCTCGCGGGCCGCGCAGGGTCTTGTGGGTGGTGGTGGTCACGATCTGGGCGTGGGGCACGGGGGAGGGATGCACGCCGCCGGCGACCAGCCCAGCAAAGTGGGCCATGTCCACCAGGTAGAGGGCGCCCACCTTGTCGGCGATTTGCCGCATGCGGCCAAAATCAATGATGCGCGGGTAAGCGCTGCCGCCGCCGATGATCAGCTTGGGGCGCTCGCGCTCAGCCAGCTTTTCCAGTTCGTCGTAGTCAATGGTTTCCGTCTCGCGGGTCACGCCGTAGGGCACGATCTTGTAAGTCTTGCCGGAAAAATTCAGATGGTGGCCGTGGGTGAGATGTCCGCCGTGGGCCAGGTTCAGGCCCAGGATGGTGTCGCCGGGCTGCAGCACCGCGCCATAAGCCTCCATGTTGGCGGAAGAGCCGGAGTGGGGCTGCACGTTGGCGTGCTCGGCGCCAAAAAGCTGCTTGGCGCGCTCCCGGGCCAGGTTCTCCACCACGTCCACAAACTCGCAGCCCCCGTAGTAGCGCTTGCCGGGATAGCCTTCGGCGTATTTATTGGTGAATACCGAGCCCATGGCCTCAAGTACGGCTTCGCTGACGAAGTTCTCCGAGGCGATCAGTTCCAGCCCTTCGTGCTGGCGGCGAGCCTCGTTGTCAATGGCGGCGGCAATTTCCGGGTCAACTTCGTAGAGAGGGCGGGTCATGGAGGGATTCATAAATGGCTCTTGGCTAGACTTCAATCGTCAACCTTCAATCGTAAATCATCAATTCCCTGTCGCTCGATACTCATGATCTTATCCACCCGGCGCTGGTGGCGGCCAGCTTCGAAGCGGGTCTCCAGGAACTTGCGTACCAGCTTTGCCGCCATTGCCGCATCCGTGACGCGGGCGCCCAGGCAGAGCACATTAGCATCGTTGTGGGCGCGGGCCATCTCGGCCTCGTATTCCGTATCCGCCTTGGCGGCGCGAATGCCGGGCACCTTGTTGGCGCTCATAGACATGCCGACGCCGGTGCCGCACACCAAAATACCGAAATCAGCCTGGCGGCGGGCCACTTCCTCGCCCACGGCGCGGGCGAAGTCGGGATAGTCCACCGACTCGGTGGAGTGCGTGCCCTGGTCGTCCACCTGCACCCCCTCGGCCGCAAGCAGGCGCTTGATGTTCTCCTTGAGTTCAAAGCCGGCGTGGTCGGCGCCCAGAGCGATCTTCATGACCCGCCATTCTACCCTCCGGCACGCTAAAACCTTCAACCCGGAGGTCGCCGAGGCTCGACAAAAGCGCTGATGCCTGAGGAACATCACTGCGGACCACGGCCCATGGTGTGAGAAAATCCTTTTTCAGCTCATGAGCAAGCAACTGAGCGAGACCGACCGGCTGCGCAAGATCGTCGAGGCCTTTCCCCAGGTCACGGTGACCGTGCTGGGCGATATGGTGGCCGACGAGTTCGTCTATGGCGAAATTTCCCGGGTCTCGCGCGAGGCTCCAGTGCTCATTCTCAGGCACCGCGAACGGGATGTGGTTCCGGGAGGCGGGGCCAACGCCGTTTACAACTTGGCCGACCTGGGCGTGAATGTGCTTCCCGTGGGCGTGGTGGGCGAAGATGAAACCGGCAAGCTGCTGCTCAAGCGCTTTCGGCAGAAGCGGATTCCTACCAGCGCCTTGATCCGCGAGAAAGGCTTTGCCACGGTGACCAAGACGCGCATTCTGGCGGGCATGACCCACTCCGCGCGGCAGCAGGTGGTACGCGTGGACCGGGAGCCGGAAAGCGAACCCAACCAGCACGTGGTTCGCGAGCTGATTCTGGCGGCTAAGCAATATGCCCATGCCTCCGACGCCCTGCTGGTTTCCGACTATGGCTACGGTGCGGCCACGCCGGAAATCCTCGATTCCATCCGCTCCGGAGGCTGGAACGGCATTCCCATTACGCTGGACTCGCGCTACCGCATGTTCGACTACGCGGGGGTGACCGCGGCCACGCCCAACGAGCCCGAGGTGGAAGAATTGCTGCGGCTGCAAATCGGCAATAATTGGGGGAAGCTGGTCTCCGCGGGCGAGCAGATCATGAAGAAAATGAAGCTGCAATCGCTGGTCATTACTCGCGGCCGCGATGGCATGGTGGCCTTTGCCCGCAAGCAGGGACCGGTGGACATCCCCATTTACGGCAGCGACCAGGTCACCGACGTGACCGGGGCAGGCGATACGGTGATTGCCGCCTTTACCGCGGCGCTGGCCGCAGGCGCCGATCCGCAAGCGGCAGCGCAACTGGCCAACTATGCCGGCGGGATTGTGGTGATGAAGCGGGGCACGGCGACGGTGACGCGGCAGGAATTGCTGCAGGCGCTGCAGCAGGCGCCCCCCTCCGTGCGGCCCCATTGAGCGCGGGTTTTCGATACCATTGAGTGTGTCCTCCAACAAGATTGTGGACCGGCAAACGCTGCAGCGGCGGCTGGCGGAATGGCGGCGCGGCGGCGAGACAGTGGTGCTGGCCAACGGCTGCTTTGACCTGCTGCACGTGGGCCACATCCGCTACCTGCGCGCAGCCAAGGCGCTGGGGGGGCGCCTGGTGGTGGCCATCAACTCCGATGCCAGCGCGCGACAACTCAAAGGTGAGGGGCGCCCACTCATGCCGGAGCAGGAGCGCGCAGAAATCATGGCCGCGCTCGACGACGTGGACGCAGTGGTGATCTTCTCCGAACCGGACGTGCGAGCGCTGGTGCGGGAAATCCGCCCCGACGTCCATGCCAAGGGCACCGATTACACCGCGCAGAACGTGCCCGAGCGAGACCTGGTTGTGGAGTACGGCGGTAGGGTGGAGATCGTAGGCGATCCCAAGGACCATTCCAGCAGCGACATGCTGCGCGCCATGAAGAAGTGAGATGCAGCTGGCCAACATTGCGGAAACGGAACAAGGCGTATTGATGCGCGGCCATGAGGCTGAAGTGCAGGAGGCGGCGCAGGGCCTCGAGCGCCTGCTGATCGTGCGCCTGGGCTCGATGGGGGACGTGATCCACGCCCTGCCGGCCGCCACCCTGCTGCGCCGCGCTTTTCCCGCCGCCACCCTGGCCTGGCTGATCGAAGAACGCTGGGCAGAGCTGCTGTGCGCTCCCGGAACGCCGCGCCTGGGGCCGCGCTGTCCCGGGCGGCCGCTGGTGGATGCCGTCCACGTAGTCAATACGCTGGCGTGGCGCGCCGCTCCCTTCTCCGATGAAACTTGGAGGGAAGCGTTAGGAGCATGGCGCGAAGTGCGTGCTGCGAAATATGAGCTGGCACTGGATTTTCAGGGCGCGGTGCGTACGGCGCTGATGGCGCGCTGGACGGGCGCCGAGGCGGTGGCCGGAGTTGAAAGACCGCGGGAGCATGCCGCCAGCCTCTTCTACACCTACACGGTGGAAGCCGGGGGCGCGCACGTTATCGAACAAAATGTCGCCCTGGCGGCCGCCGTGGCCGGAGTGACGGCCGAAGTTCCGGAAATCGAGCTCCCTCTCGATGCAGCCGCGGAACAATCCTGTGAACAACGACTGCGACTGTACGGGGTGCGGCAATTCGCGATCCTCAATCCTGGGGCGGGGTGGGAAGGCAAGCAGTGGCCGCCGGAACGCTATGGCGAAGTAGCCAGAGGTTTGGCGCGCCTAGGTCTGCGCTGCCTGATCAATTTTGGCCCGGGAGAAGAGGCGCTGGCGCGCGCTGCCGCGGGCGCCAGCGCTGGCGCGGCCGAGGCAGTGCCGAGTTCGGTAAGCGAACTGATTGCGTTCACGCGGCGGGCACAACTTTTTGTCGGCGGCGATACCGGCCCCATGCACCTGGCGGCGGCTCTGGGTGTCCCGGTGGTGGCGCTGTTTGGGCCGACCAGCCCGGCCCGCAATGGCCCGTTTGGCACGTGCAGCGTCGTGTTGCGCAGCCCCTTGAGTCCCTCTACGGATAGCGCCGAGCGTGCCGCCGCGCGCTCCAGCCGCAAGCGCCCGGATGCGGGGCTGATGGCCATTACCGCCGAGCAGGTGCTGGAAGCGGCGAGGCAGTTGTTGGGGAGCGGGCTTGCGTAGTTGGGCAAACATCGCACGCCGCATCCGCGTGCCGCTGGGGTTTCTCTTCGCCATCTTCTATGTGTGGCAGGCGCGGCCAACCTGGGAATCGCTGCTGGCCGGAGCAGCTATTTGTGTTCCGGGGTTGGTGCTGCGTGGAGTAGCTTCGGGACACGTCCAAAAGAACACCTGTCTCACCACTACCGGACCCTACGCCTGCACGCGCAACCCCCTGTATCTTGGCTCTTTGGTGCTGGCGGGAGGGTTTGCGGTGGCGGCGCGTAGCCTGTGGGTAGCGCTGGCCATCGTGGCGCTCTTCGCCGCCGTTTATCTACCGGTGGTGTGGGCGGAAGAGGAATTTCTGCGGCTGCGCTTTCCGGAATTTGCCGACTACGAGCGGCAGGTGCCGCGGTTCCTGCCGCGCTGGGCGCCTGGCGAAGCCCGCCAGGGCAAGTTTTCCAGCCAGCTATACTGGAAACACCGCGAGTACAACGCCTTATTGGGCGCCGGCGCAATCATGGCGGCGCTGGTAACCAAAATGTTGTGGGTACGCTAAAGACTGAAGATGCGTTTGGCCTGCCCCATTCCGCGATCCACCGCCCGAGTAGCCGCCATTGCCCTCGTGCTGTTGGGGGGAACTGCGGGGCTGATTGCCGGGCCGGCGCGCAATACTTCTTCGCCCGCAGCCGATGTGAAGAGCCCGCTGGAAATTTCAGCGGCGGCGCGCATTGTGCCGCCTTCCGACGCCTATCACTTCCCTGCCCACCAGACTTACTTCTACAATGCCGATTGGCACTTGCTCAGCGCGGGTACCGCCAAATTAACCATGGAATCCTCGCCAAGTGGGCAGCACGCGGTGCTCACGGCAGATACTTCAGGATTTGTGAATCTGCTGTTCGCGGTGCACGACCAGTTTCGCACCACCATCAACCCGCGCACCTTCTGCTCCTTGGCCGTCTCCAAACGCACTCAGGAGGGCTCGCGCCAGCGCCAGACCGAGGTTCACTTCGACTACGTCCGGGGGAAGAGCTTATTGCAGGAGAAGGATCTGAGAACGGGTGCGGTCAAGCACGTGGAACACCCGATCCCGCGCTGCGTAACCGACGTGATGTCAGGATTCTATTACGTCGGCTCGTTGCCCCTGTCGCCGGGACAAAGCTTCGTGTTCCCGCTGAACGATGGCGGGCCGACGGGCGAAATCACGGCCACCGTGGAAGCACGGGAGCAGATCAAAACTGCAGCCGGCGTTTTCCCCACCTTGCGCGTGCGCGCCATCGCCACCGCTGGGCCGCTCAAGAACAAAGGGCTGGCCTGGGTATGGTACAGCGACGACGCGCGGCGCATCCCGGTTCTGCTGAAGGCCAAAGTAAAATGGGGCACGCTCAACCTGCGCCTGGAAAAAGTGGAGAAAAGCAATTGAGGATTGACAGTCAAAGCCGTTCTTCACCACGGAGACACGGCGGCACAGAGGGGAACAAATAGAATGTCTTCTCTCTGTGTCTGTGGTGAATTTGATCTTTACTGCAGGCGGAAGCGCTCGTTCATAAGCCGCTGCAAGCGCGGCTTGTAGATAATGTCGTAGGCGAATTCCTTGTCAGGAAACATGGCCAGGGCGGCGCGCTTGCTGTTGGCCACCAGTTCGGAAGCTTCTTCCACGGTCAGGTCGGTATCCTGGCAGATCACCGACATCACCATGTTCATCATGATCTGCAGGCGGCGAATTTTTCTATCTTCATCTTCGACCGGATTGCCGGACTGAGCCTGCTTGCTCCCTGCTTCGCGCGCCTCGTTATCCATAAACTCCTCAGCGGGTAAGTACGGCCCAGAGCCGCTCTGGGTGCGGATTCTACCAGTATTTGGATGATTTCCGACGCCCGCCTGTTGCGTTTTCCAGGCGCCGGATGTAAGTGGGTCAAAGGAAAAGAAATAGCCCAACGCGAGGCGTAATTACGAAGGTTCATTAACCGGTAGCTGGTGGTTTGCAGCTGGCATCGGCCAACTGCAAACTACCAAATACCAACTGCCCAGAGCATCAATGCGCCGGAGAGGCCTGGCTGGATTGGGATGAAGCTGCCGGGGGCTCAATCTGCATGGGCTTGTTCCAATCCGAGTAAGTCGTGATCAGGCCGCCGTTGCCCATTACCACCTGACGCGGCAAATGATCACTGCCGTCAATGCAAACGGTGTAATTCAGGCCACGGCCGCTGCCGCCGGGGTGTTGGAAGCTGACCACCCACTGCTGGCAGGAAGAATCGCCCACTTTAGCGAGGTCGCCGCGGCCGACCTGCGCGTTCATCTTGGCCGCCATGGTGGCGAGGATGGTGGCCGGGTCGCGGCCTTCGTTCATCATGGCCCAGGGAGCAGGCGCGCCGGGGTTAGCGCCGCAGGGATAGGATTCGGGGGCCACGGCCTGAGTCTTCCAGTCGCTGTCGTTGCCGCGAATCCATTCCTGTTTGCCAATGCGGACGGATTCGTAGCGGGCGTCGCCCAAAGTGGTCACGAGATGCTCGCGGTCGGGGCAGGAAACATCAATCGTTGTCTCCAGGGCACGGCCGGGATGGGTCCTGAGGAGAGTCACGGTGCGCCAGCTATGGGCGGCTTTTTTGGCATCCAACGCTTTTTGCAGCTCGCCTTGACCGCTGGAAAACCGGCTGCGCAGTGAGGAATAGGCCCGGGACAACATTCCCGGCTGGGAATCACTGGAGCAGCCGGTGGTAAGCAGAAGCGCGGGCAGGAGAACGCCCAGGGAAAGACAATGAAGCCAGCGGTGCATAGATTCGCCTCGCAAAATCGAGGTGAGCTGAAAGATCCGAGACGAACCGCCCGCGGACAACAGCTCCCGTACTGCATTCGGGGGTATGATCGGATCATAGCACCTGCGCTGGTGCGGTCGAAATGCAGGGAGGAGCCATGCCGGAAAAACCGAATCCCAGAGAACGACTGGTGAAGGTGTTCGACGCGGAAAAGGAGAGCGAAGCGCTGGTGGTGCGCGGACTGCTGGAGACCAACGGCATTGAGACCCTGTCTCAGCCTAATGACCTGGAACAGGACCTGTTTCCAGTAGGAGGAGTCGCCATCCTGGTGCGGGAAGAGCAGGCCGAGGAGGCCCGTCAATTGATTGAGTCATCACGGCAGCAGGGCGCAGCGGAAGACCAGGAACTCAGCGAGGAAGCCGCGCCGGAATAACATTTTCTCCGTCCAGATAGAATGTGACAGCACCGTTCAGATCAGTGCGGTAAGTCCCCACGTGGCGGCGTTGCAGCCGGTCCAGCACCTCGGCGCGGGGATGGCGAAAGGGATTGCGCGCCCCCACCGAAATCACGGCAAACTGCGGCTGAACCGCGTTCAGCAGCTCCGCCGTAGTGGAAGAAGCGCTGCCGTTATGCGCTACTTTGAGCAAGCCGGCGGCAGGCTGCTGAGCCGCAATCGCGGATTCCATCTTTTTCTCCGTATCTCCTTCCAGCAGAAATGCCGTACCGCCGGTGGCGAATCGCAGCGCCAGCGAATCATTGTTGCGGGGTTGGTCGGCCGGCCGCCAGGTGCGGGGCGGTGAAAGCACCCGAACCTGCATGCCGCCAAAGCGAAATTCATCCTCGCCGCGCAGTTCCAGCGTTTGCACATTCTGTTGCCGCGCCATCAACAGCAGATGCTCCAAAGCCGGCGTGCGCGGGTTGGGGCCGAGCCACAACTGGCGTGGCCGAAAGTTCGTCAGCACGCTCGGCAGGCCACCAAGGTGATCGCTGTGGCCATGAGTGAGGGCAACTGCATCCAGGCGCGCGATGCCGCGCCACCACAAGTAAGGGGAGATCACGTCCTCGCCGTAGTCGAATTCCGAGCGCCAGGGACCAAAAGGGCCGCCGCCGTCAATCAGCAGCGTTTTGCCCTCGGGCGAAACCACCAATGTGGAATCGCCCTGGCCCACGTCAATGGCGGTCACCTCCATCATGCCGGGGCGCCCGCTCGGCCGCGGGGGAACGATTGTAATCCACAATGCACTCAAGATCAGCGCCGCTAAGCCCGACACCGCCAGCGACCGGCGCCGGCGCGCGGTGGCCAGAGCCAGCGACAGCGCCAGTCCGGCAAGCAATGCGACCTCGAGGCTGGGCGTGGCCACGCGCAGGTCGGCCAAACGCAACCGCCCGACCAGGTGAATGGTTCCGGTGATGCCTTGCAGCGCCCATCCGGCAATCACGGCCGGCAGTTGGGCCAGGCTCAGGGAAACATACGCCAGTGCGACCGCGGCTGCGGCGGCCGGCATTAAGATTTCGGTGAGTGGGATGACCAGCACGTTGGCGGGCAGCGCCAGCGTGGTGGCGCGATGGAAGTACCAGGCCATGGGCAGGGCGAGAGCAACCTGCATAAGGGCGGAGATGAGCATCACTTCGTAAACGCCGAGCAGAAAGCCCAGACCGGCGGTAAGCGGTAGGTTGGCAGCGCGCGTACCCAAAAAACGGTGCAGGCGGCCGGCAATCATGCGCAGGTCGAGGCGAAACTGCGCCATCTGGGGAACGAAGGAAAGGTCGTAGCTCACCTCATCCAGCAGGCGCAGGGCGCGGCGGTAGGGCTGGGAAGTCCGTTCGATAAGCGGAACACCGATGGCGGCGATGGCCAGTACCGAGAGAAACGTCAGCTGAAAACTGGGCTCGAGCAGGGAGCGGGGATCGAGGATCAGAATGGCGAGGGCAGCGCCGCCCACCGCATTGGCAGGCGCCCGGTCACGGTAGAGCAACCGCATGATCAGGTAGAACAGAAGCATGAGCGCGGAACGCACGATGGGAGCGCCCCAGTCGCACAGGTAGGCGTAGCCAAAGCCCAGCAGAGCGGTGGCGATACTCGCCCACAGGTTCCCGACCCGCATCCGTCGCAGCAGCCAGAACACCACGAAAGCCAGAATCCCCAGGTTCATGCCGGAAACCACCAGCACGTGGTACGTTCCGGAACGCTGGAAATTCACCCGCGTGTCGCGGTCAATGAATGCATCTTCGCCCATCACCATGGCGTCCATCAGCGCGGCCTGCTGTGGCGGCCACAGGACGTGGATTTTAGCCAGCACGCTGCGCCGCAGGCGGTTGCGCCACTCGCCGGTGCGAGTGCCGGTAAACCCTGGGAGCACCTGCACCTGCCCCTGGTTGGCGGACCCCAGGGCAGCGATGCCGCGCTGGGCCAGGTAGCCGCGATAATCGAAAGCGCCAGGGTTGCCGAAATTGCGTGCTGGGCGCAGTTTGGCGGCCAACCGGAGGCGCTGTCCGTAGGTGTAAAGACGCATGACTGCCGGCGCGCTCTGAGCATCGCCCTCTTTTTCTGCCCGCGAGTAGATGGTAAGGCGAAGGCCGGCGCGAATGTTTTCTTTGGCCGCACCGGCTTGGACCTGCTCGCTCTCAAGTTCCAGCACTTGCCGGTCGGCTCCGAAACCTCCTTCACGCAGGAAACCGTCGCGCGTGACGTGCGCCGTAAGCATCACCTCGCCGGCATCCGCAAAGCGCAGGATCTCCGTATTAACTGTCACGGGGCCGCGCGCCTGGATGACAAAAGCTCCCAGCAGGACCAGCGCGCCGCAGCCCAGCGCCAGCGTCCCGCGTGGCCGCCGCCGAAGCAGGTATAGGCCTGCGGCCACAAAAACCAGGATCGCCACCGCCCACCACGTGGGCGGACGCCACACGCGCGTACCCAGCAGGATTCCTGCGGAAAAGCTCAGCGCCGCATAAAGCAGCGGCTGGCGTGGGGCAAGATGCGCCCGAACTGAGATCGGGGGCGAGCTAGGAGCCGGGGCCGGGGAATTCCCCAAGACCGGCCGACCATGAACAGGACGCGGGGGTACGGCCGCACTCACTGATCCCAACTCCTGACTCGACTACTTCCTTACCAGCTGAAATACGCTCTCCAGGTGGAAGGTTTGCGGAAACAGGTCCACCAAGTGCGCCTGCTCGATGACGTAGCCGGCGACGGAGAGAACGCGCAGGTCGCGCGCCAGGGTGGCGGGATCGCAGGAGACGTAAGTGAGGCGCGGCGCCTGCAGCCGCCCCAGGGCCTGCGCAACGGCTTCGCCCAGCCCGCCGCGCGGCGGGTCCACCACCACCAGGCCGGGAGTGTCGCTGAATTTCTCCAGGTGCTGCTCGGTGGTGGCGTGCACCGCCCGCACGTTTTCAGGCGAATTGTAGCGCAGGTCGGAATGGGAAGTCTGTGACGACTCCACCGCAATCACGCGCTCGAAGCTGCGCGCCAGGGGCATGGCAAACAGGCCCACGCCGGCATAGAGGTCGAGCGCGATGCGCCCCTCACGGCCAGATGTGACAATCTTGACCAGTTCGTCCGTCAAGTAGCGATTGACTTGAAAAAAGGCGCCGGCACTGACGCGGTAATCGCCATGGCCGGTGTGATACGTAAGCTCACCGGCGCCCTGCTTCAGCTGCGTAAGGGCTTCCGAACGGGGAGCGTGGCTTGCCGGTTCAGCGCGAAAGCAAGTCACACCCGCGACTTCGGGCAGCGCTTCGACCAGCGCGGCGGATAACTCTTCCGCCAGACTGGGATTCATCCCGCCTTCCGCAACATAGAGCTGCAGCAGAAGCCTGGTGTCCTCTGCGTTGGCAAAGAACTCGATCTCCGCAATCCCATCGGGTACTTTGCCTGTCCGCCCGAGTTGCCACAAAGCCGCAATAACGCGGTTAATCAGCGGCGAGCTGATGGGGCACTCCTCTACCGCCAGCAGCGAGTGCGAGGCAAAACGGTAGTAGCCCAAGGCAAAGGGGGAGCTGTTCACCCGCAGCCGGGTGCGATTTCGGTAATTCCAGGGCGGCGACGGATGCACCTGCAGTTCAGTTCCGAGCTGCAGCTTGGCAATGCGGGCAAGAGTCTCTTTCAGAATGGCAGCTTTGACTTCGAGCTGGTGCTCGTACGCGGCGTGCTGGTAATGGCAGCCGCCGCAGCGGGTGAAATACGGGCAATGCGGGTCCACTCGAGCCGGCGATGGATGAAGGACGCGGCGCACGCGGGCGCGGGCAAATTCCGATTTCTGCTGCACCAGGGCTGCATCCACCTGCTCGCCCTCGAGCACAAAAGGCAGAAACACGGTTTTGCGGCGGCCGCGCTCGTCAGCCGGCAACCGCGCCAGCCCGTCGCCGCCGTACACCAGCTTTTCGATGGTCAGGTCCAAGATGTGATTGTAATTGGCGGGAGGGGGAAAGCAGGAAATTGACGATTTGCGATTGATGATTGAAACGCTTTCCTCCTGTCATTCTGAGCGAAGCCGGTCGATTCGCCTGCGAATCGGACGGTGAAGTCGAAGAACCCCACGTTGGCGCCACCAGCCACTACTGCCTGAGGGAATTCTCCCAAGTCTTCATTGTTTTATCGGCCGAAATTCCCTCGAGCAACTGGGTATCTCACCGGCATAGGGGTGTTTCGACTCGGGCGTGCGCCCTCGCTCAAAATGACAGTCTTAAAAGCGGCGCTTCGCTTCTCACATATAGAACAGGCTCAGCCGCGGCAGGCCGTAGTCTTCCAGCAGGCGCTTGTGCACAAACTGCTTGTGCAGTTGTTCGATTTGCGCAGCCGGCATCTTGCGGCGATAAGGAGCGAGCTCGCGGTCGGCTTGGGCGCGCACCGCGACGAGCTCGTCATCGGGCGTGGTCGCCAACAGCGCGGCAAAGAGCTTTTCTTCCATCACGGTGAGCCGCCGCTCCAGGTCTTCCCATGCCACTCTGACGGTTTCCAGGCTGGCTGCCAGTTCACGCAGGTTGCGCGCGGCGTCTTCTACCATTGAACGCGCCGATCCAGGCAATTGTTCCAGACCGCCGACGTTTCCCCGGCTGTCGGGCGGGCGTCCCGCAATCAGTTCCTCCAGAAGGGCGGCATTGCGGACCAGAAACGCACTTATCTCGGCACGATCCAGCCCCGCTGCTTCCGTGGGCTCACGGCGCGCGCCCACCGCCGCCTCTTTCATTTCTTCGGAGGCCGCCAGAACCTCCTGCGAGCAATAAGCCAGGCTGTTGATCTTGCGGGGGCGCGCGGCGCGGCTCTCGTAGCGGTCGAAAGTGGCGTCAATGCCGCGCAGCACGGCTTCCAGGGGAATGCCGGCATCTTTCCAGGTTTCGATCAAGGCCCAGTCCAGGGTGGAAAGCAGCAGGGTGGACCCGCGGCGGCGGTGGAAGTGCTCTTCGATTTCGGTGAAATAGTTGAAGTAGTTTTCCACCAGATTTTCCGCGGAACCTATCGGCGAGGTTTGCCAGCAGCGCCGGCGGCCGACTTGCCCGGAGCCAGCTTGCGGGCGGCGGCGTTGCGCTCCCAGATGATGCGCAAGCCCTCGAGCGTGAGCAGGTCATCCACTTCCCTGATGTATTTGGAGCCGGTGCCGAACAGGCCGGCTAGCCCGCCAGTCGCCACTACCTTGGTCTGGGTTCCCAATTCTTTCAGCAGCAGCTCAATAATGCCGTCCACCAGCGCCAGATAACCGTAATACAGGCCGGACTGGATGCTGCCCACGGTGTTGGTCCCGATCACGCGTTCCGGTTTGCGAATGTCTATGCGCGGCAGGCGGGCAGTACGCGAGAACAGCGCCTCCGCCGAGATGCCAATGCCGGGGCAGATCACGCCGCCCAGGTACTCGCCCTTGGCTGAAACCGCGTCGAAAGTTGTGGCCGTGCCGAAATCCACCACCACGCAGGGACCGCCGTACTTCTCCAGTGCGGCCACGCCGTTGGCAATGCGGTCGGCGCCTACTTCGGCGGGATTTTCATATTGCACTGGCATGCCGGTGCGGATACCGGGCTCCAGAAACAGGGGCTTAGTGCGGAAGTAGCGCTCGCACACTTCCCGCAGGGTGCTGTCCATGGAAGGAACAACGGAGGCAATCACGATACCCTGAATGGCCTTGGGCTCAACATCGGCGGCGGCAAACAGATTGCGGAAGAGGACGCCGTACTCGTCTACCGTCTGGGTCCAGTTGGTGGCCACGCGCCAGTGGGCGACCAGGCGCTCGTATTTCGCCGCTGCCTCGCCATTTCCGGCTTCGCTGCGGGCGAATACTCCGAGCACCGTGTTGGTATTGCCGACATCGAGGACGAACAGCATGGTTTTACTCAGTCCATCCCGCGCACCCCGCCGGAAAGCACGGTGCGCAAGCCATTGACCGTTTCCACTTGCAGAAAACCGCGCGCGTCCAGGCCAGCGGTGACGCCCTCGTAGCCGCCATCATCCTCCACGCGCACGCGGCGGCCCTGAGCAAACGACGAGCGCTCCTGGAACCGCCGCAGCACCGACTCGCGCCCGCCCGGCCCGGACTTCAGCAAGGCGCGATATTCGCGGTCGAGCGATTTTAACAAAGCCGCAAGCAGTTCCACCCGCGACCAGCAGTTCCCCGTCTCCAGGCGCAGCGAAGTGGCCAAATCCCGCAGTTCGGCGAGAAAGCTCGGCTGGTTTACGTTGATACCCATCCCGACCACCACATAGCGCACACGCGTGGCTTCCGCCGTCAATTCCGCCAGGATGCCGGCGAACTTTTTGCCATTCAGCAGCAGGTCGTTGGGCCAGCGCAGGTCAAGCTGCGAGGCCGTGGCGGGCTTTTTGCCCGCAGGATTGGGCGATAGCAACTGCTCCACCGCTGCGCAGGCGGCCAGCCCGGTGGCCAGCGTGAGCACGAGCACGTCGGCGGGCGAAAGGGCCGGCCGCAGCACCACGGAGCAATAGATTCCCTGGGAGCGCGCTGAAAGCCAGCCGTGCGCGCCGCGGCCACGTCCGGCAACCTGCTCCTCGGCTACGAACACGCTGCCCTCGGGCGCTCCGCCGGCAGCGGCTTCCATGGCGGCCAGGTTGGTGGAACCGATTTTGAAGTAATGGTGGATGTGGCTGGCGAAAATGGTGCCGCGCAGCAGCGGCGCCAGAGTTTCCGCCAGCAGCAGGTCGGGAACTTTGCGGAGCCGGTATCCCGTGGCAGAGTGGCCGGCGATGTCCACGCCTGACCGCCGCAGTTGCTGCACCAGGCGCCAGACCTCGGAGCGCGTGGTGCCGAGCTCCTGGGCGATTTTGGTGCCGCTGGCAACCACGGTGGCATTGTCCATCAGCAGGTGGACAATGCGGCTGAGCCGGGCGTCGGTGGGCGCGTGGGCTCCGGCTATGCCGAGCCGGGTTCGAGTTTTTCGGGCTGACCTTATGCCGCAATTATGAGGGAGGAGGAGGCGAAAGCAAAACTACACTTACGTGGCCACAGGCGCCCTCGCCTGTGCAGGCCGGTGGACAGCCGAGGGCGGGTCCCTACGCCATTTACGCCGGCACCACCCGCAGACTCATGTCCACGGCGGGAGCGGAATGGGTGAGCTGGCCCACGGAGATATAGTCGACGCCGCTTTCGGCGTAGGCGCGAACGTTCTCCAGATTAATGCCGCCGGAGCACTCCAGACTCATGCGTCGGGTGTGACTGGCCACCCGCTCCACGGCGCGGCGCACGTCCTCCACCGGCATGTTGTCCAGAAGAATGGCCTCGGCGCCGTGCTGCAGGGCCTGCTCCAACTCGGCAAGGGAGCGCACCTCGATTTCCACCGGTTGTTCTCCCCGGCGGTTGTGCAGAGCATGCTCGAGCGCGGGAGCAATGCCGCCGGCCAGCGCAATGTGGTTGTTCTTGATGAGCACGCCGTCGGAAAGATCGAGCCGGTGGTTCATGCCGCCGCCGCAGCGCACCGCGTACTTGTCCAGAGCGCGCAGACCGGGAATGGTTTTGCGCGTGTCGAGAATGCGCGCCTTGGTGCCCGCCACCGCGTCCACGAACTTGCGGGTGAGGGTGGCAATGCCGCTCAGCCGTTGCATCAAATTCAGGATCACGCGCTCGCAGGAAAGAATGACGCGGGCGTTGTGGCGGATGACTGCCACCGCCTGTCCGCGATGCAGGCGCACGCCATCAAAAATTTCCGGGTGGCTGATGACGTCAGGGTGCGACGTCACCGTCCCGTCCAGCTCGGCAAAAATCTCGAGGATGCGACCGGCGCAGCCCAGGCCCGCCAGCACGCAGTCCTGCTTGGCCAAAATGGTGGCGGCGGCGCGCTGGTGGGGATCAATGCAGGCGTAGCTGGTGGCATCGCGCGTCGCCCGGTCTTCGAGCAGCGCGTTCTGAATGACAGCGGTAATGCGTCGGCTCGTCCAGTCCAAGGCAGTTGTCAGTGGCCAGTGGTCAGTAAAAGCAAAAACCTATTCACCGCAGAGACGCCGAGGGCGCTGAGGAATAATAAATGATTTGCGTTTCTCGGCGAACTCTGCGTCTCGGCGGTGAAAACTTTCATCCCAGCGCGTGCAGCGCGGAGCCGGCCTTTTCCCGCAGCACTTCGAGTTCAGCCAGGCGCTTGCGCAGGCCCTCCACCACGTGCGGCGGCGCCTTCTGCAGGAACGCGTCATTGCCCAACTGGCGGCGCTTGCCCTCAATTTCCCGCTCCACGCCTTCCAGTTCCTTCTGCAGGCGCGCGCGTTCGGCGGCCACATCAATCTTTTTTTCGAAAACCACGCGCACTTCGAACCGGGAAGTGGTACGCGCCCCGCCGGCCTTGGCCAGTGAAGCCTCCACAAAGTCCACGCTCTCCACCGTGGCCAGCCGCTCCACAGCGCCGCGGTTGTGCTCAATCATCTGGCGCACGCCGTCAACCGCATGGACCTGAATGGGCACGCGCTGCCGCGGTTCCACCTTCAACTCGGCGCGCAGGTTGCGCACATTCACGATCAAGTCCTGCAGGATGGCCATCTCCGTTTCCGCCTCCAGATTGCGCTGGGCGGGGTCGGCCGACGGATACTCCACCAGCGCGATGGACTTGGCCGGCGGCTTGCCATCGTAAATGGCGTGCCAGACTTCCTCGGTGATGAAGGGCATGAAGGGATGCAGCAGCCGCAGCGCGCCTTCAAACACGCCCACTATGTTGCCGAAGGCGGCGCGGGCGGCCGCCTGATCGCCGTCTTCGCCTGCCAGGCGCGGCTTCATCAGCTCCACATACCAGTCGCAGAACTCGCCCCAGAAAAAGTCGTAGACGCGGCTGGCGGCCTCATCAAAGCGATAGGTTTCCAGCGCGCTGTTCACCTCCGCCGCCACCGCATTGAAGCGCGCGAGAATCCAGCGGTCTTCCAGCGTGGCGGGCTCGAATGCGGCAATACCTGTGTGGAGCGCGCCTGTGTGGGACCGGGGCTCCGCCCCGGTCTGGGCCGTGCCAAGCTCCCCTGTGTGGGACCGGGGCTCTGCCCCGGTCTGAGCCGTGCCAAGCTCCGCCCCCACACCACCACAGAATTCCTTCAGTGACCACACGCCCGCCTGCTCGGCCCGGTCCACATTCATGAAAATGAAGCGCGCGGCGTTCCAGATCTTGTTGGCAAACGCGCGATATCCCTCGGTGCGCTTGGGATTAAAAGCAATGTCGGTGCCCGGCGAAGCCATGGCCGCCAGCGTAAACCGCGTGGCGTCGGTGCCGTACTGCTCGATCACCTCGATGGGGTCGAGCACATTGCCCTTGGTTTTGGACATCTTCTGCCGCTCGGCATCGCGCACCAGTGCGTGAATGTACACTTCGCGGAACGGAACGCTGTCGTCCTTACGGCCCCCGAAGCCGCTCAGCCGCTTGATGGCGGGGTCCTGCGCATGTCCCTGCATGAAGTGGCAGCCGTACATGATCATGCGCGCCACCCAGAAGAACAGGATGTCGCCCCCGGTAATCATCAGCGAGGTGGGATAGAACACCAGCTGATCGCGCGTCTTCTCCGGCCAGCCCAGCGTGGTAAAGGGCAGCAGGCCGGAGGAGAACCAGGTGTCGAGCACGTCGGTATCCTGCTCCACGCGCCCGCCGCATTTCGGACACTTGGCCGGCGCCTCGCGCGCCACCACAATCTCGCTGCACTTGGCACTAGCGCAGTACCACGCCGGAATGCGATGTCCCCACCACAGCTGGCGCGAAATGCACCAGTCGTAAATATTCTCCATCCACTGCAGGAAGATGCGGGTGTTGTTCTCCGGCGTGAAGCGGATCTCGCCCGTCTTCACCGCCTCCGAGGCGCGCTGCGCCAGGCTGGGCGAGCCATCGCGGCTGGCCTTGGTCATGGCCATGAACCACTGCGTCGAGAGCCGCGGCTCGACAATCGTCCGGCAGCGGTCGCACTTGCCGATGGGCACCACGTAATCTTTTTCCCCGGCCAGCAGCCCCTGCGTGCGCAGATCGCGCAGCACCGCCTCGCGCGCCTCAAAGCGCTCCAGCCCGGCATAGGCGCCGGCGTTTTCGTTCATGAAGCCGCGCTCGTCCATCACGTCAATTTGCGGCAGGTTGTGGCGCAGCCCGGCCTGGAAATCGTTGGCGTCGTGCGCCGGAGTGACCTTCACCGCTCCGGTGCCAAACTCGGGATTGGCCAGCTCGTCCAGGATGATGGGAATTTCGCGCAGCATCAGCGGCAGCAGCACCTTCTTCCCGTGCAGGTGCTTGTAGCGCTCGTCGGCCGCATTCACCGCCACCGCCGTATCGCCCAGCATGGTCTCCGGACGCGTGGTGGCCACGGTGATGAATTCCTTTTTCGAGCCCGCCACCGGATAGCGGATCTCGTAAAGCTTGCCCGGAGTTTCCTCGTGCTTCACCTCCAGGTCGGAGATGGCGGTGCCGCAGCGCGGGCACCAGTTCACGATGTACTTGCCGCGATAGATCAGGCCCTCTTCGTAGAGCCGGACGAACACCTCGCGCACCGCCCGCGAAAGGTTCTCGTCCATGGTGAAGTACTCGCGGCTCCAGTCAACCGAGGCGCCCAGGCGCTTCATCTGCTCCAGGATGGCGCCGCCGTACTCCCGCCGCCACTCCCACACGCGCTCGATGAAGGCTTCGCGGCCCACGTCGCGGCGGTTCTTGCCTTCCTTGGCCAGCTGGCGCTCCACCATCATTTGCGTGGCGATGCCGGCGTGGTCGGTGCCCGGCAGCCACAGCGTGAGAAAGCCGCGCATGCGATGCCAGCGCACGATGATGTCCATCTGTGTCTGGTTGAGCATGTGGCCCATGTGCAGGCGTCCGGTGACGTTGGGCGGGGGCAGAAGCAGGGTGAAAACGGGCTTCTGCGCCTCGGGCGAGCCGGGCGGCGGCGTGGGGGCCTGCGCGGCCGGCGAGGACGCGCCTTGCGGCGCGGAAGCTGCGGGCGGCGGCGTGGGCACGGAGAAGAGTTTCTCCCGCACCCAGTATTCCGCCCAGCGCGCCTCAATCGCGCTCGGGTCGTACGCCTTGGGCAGTTCGTGCGGCATGGGTCTTACAGGACATGACGGGACACGCGTACAGCATCACCGCAGCCCTGTCAGGGATAAGTTTCGAGTTTACAGGCGGGGTGAAAACGCGGTCAAACTGCCAAATTTCAGACTAGTGACACCCGACATAGACAGCCTCATCATCATACCGTCTCCAGGTTTAGAGCGGGAAATCCTAGAAAACACCGCTATAAAAATCCTTGATTTAGCCGCACAGCAAGGTTTTGTTGTTGCTGCTCTCAACGGATTCTGTAAGATTTCCAGTAAGCCATGGAAAAAACAAAGTTCAGCCCGACCACCAAGGATATTGCTTTACTACATCAGCTTCAGCAAAGCGGCCAGCTGAAACTTCAGCCTGAGTTCCAACGAAATAGCGTCTGGCCGAGACCCGCGAAGGCATATCTCATCGACACGATTCTTAATGAGCGCCCGATCCCACTATTCTTTTTTCAACGGAGCACATCGCCACAGTCGGGCCGCCCCGAATACGCAGTTATAGATGGACAGCAACGCCTCCGAGCGGTCTTCGAATTTCTTGACGACCGGTTCTCTCTCACCGAGAGCAAAGATGACAGCATCGCTAAGCCCTTCGAGAAAAAGAAATACTCTCAACTACCTCCGGAAATGCGCGAGCGCATCCTCAACTACGATCTCGTTGTGCAAGAACTGTCGGGTTACTCGGAAAACGACATCCGCGACATGTTCGCGCGTATGAATCGATATGTGGTGCCACTCTCGAAACAGGAACTGAGACACGCGAAACAGCAGGGCAAGTTCAAGGATTTCGTTGAGCGCCTCGCGCGATGGCCGTTTTGGACGCAAAATCGCGTTTTCACAAAGAAGCAGGCTGGACGCATGCGCCCAGCCGAGTTTTGCGCAGAGTTGGCGATTCTGCTTAGCGAAGGCCCTCAAGACAAGAAAAAAACGATAGACCTGTACTACATCCGTTTTCAGGAGACATTTGCTGAGGGCACCTCACTCCAGAACCGCATTAAGGAATACCTCGATTGGATCGGCAAGGCGTTGCCAGATCTTTTAAGGCACCGTTTTCGTCGCTCCAGTGAACTCTACTCCCTCATTGGCGCACTTGACCGGGTTTCCCGGTCTGGTTCGCGTTTATCAAAGATGGACCCTGCCGGCGCCGGTCAAAAGCTCACTGCCTTTGAACAGAAGACCAGAGGAAAGGATCTCCGTGGTGACGCGGCCAGGTACGTCCTCGCTGCTAGTAAGCACACCGACGATCTTGGACCACGAACCGTTAGAACCGACATTTTAGAATCCTTGCTGTCTCAGGTCTAGAATGGCCAAGACTATTCGGTCGATAACCGCTCGTTTCGTTAGAAGATACGAGCGAGAGTTCCGCCAGTACAAAAAAGCTGCCAAAGTTGCGGGAAAGCTAGTTCGTACCATTCTCTCCGACTCGCAGGTCCAGATCCACCTCACCACCTCGCGATGCAAGAAACCGGAGTCTCTCCTTTTGAAGCTCCGGAAAAAGAAATACCGCCGACCAGGCCGACAGCTGACCGACATTGTTGGCGTCAGGGTAATCACGTATTTCGAGAATGACATCCCGAGTATCGTTGGATTGCTCTTGCATGAACTAGAGGTCAATCACCACAAGTCCGAAGACAAGCGAACGAAGTTGAACCTTACGGAGTTCGGATATTTGTCCGTGCACCTTATAGCACGGACGAAAGGCAGGTGGGCAAGATCTCCAGCATTCGCGCCAATCCGAGGGATGTGGTTTGAAATTCAGGTTCGGAGCATACTTGAACACGCGTGGGCTGAGATAGAGCACGAAATTGTTTATAAATCAGCGATCCGGTTCCCGGAGGAAATAAAGCGTCGCTTTGCGCGTCTCGCTGGTGCTCTGGAAATACTCGAAAGCGAGTTCGTCGCCCTCCGAAATGAGCGATCTAGGCTGATAGACACCTATGTTGAGGCGTTCCACAAGGGCACTAAGCTAAAACGCGACACTTTGGATAGTGCCAAACTAATCGCGATGCTCGAGGTGGAGCGCCCTAATCGGCTTGGTTGGCGATCTGCTCCCGCTGAGGGAGTCGGTTTCCCCCATGGAATCGAGGCAATCTGCACCGAAGCACTGAACACTGCGGGGATAAAAACCTCGTCAGCTCTCAGGCATGCTCTTCGATCGCAGAGCGTCAAATCTGCTGAAACAAATTTCTCGACTTTCGCGCTGCAAGCTCCGACCCATCTCGCAACGATATTGATCGTCCTGGCAGTTCAAAGCCCCGCTATCTTCAGAGACTTCTTCCCTGAGATGGCTGCAAATCCTGATATGGCTGCCCTACAGAAATCGTTGAATCGGGGGGTGGCCCACCTTTCCGGCTGATCGCTTATCCCACCCTTCCCCCACAAACCACGAAGGGTGGGGCATCCACATCATATCCACTCGCTGGGCTTCCGGAGGGTCGGCGCACTTTTCCGGTGAGGCGAGCTGGTGTGTCCCACAATGGGAACGGAGCGCCCCCAACTTTGCGGGGTGTGCAAAGGGGTGGGCAAGAGAAGGTCAGAGACGGGAGCCGCCCGGGGTGCCTATCATGCCCTCGTGACCCAAGGTCTGCACCGAAAATATGGCGCGCGCGGCCTGCACTTCATAACGTCTAGCTGCGCAATTTCGGGACTGTCATCCTGAACGAGGCGCCCAATACAGAACGGGCGCCGAGTCGAAGGACCCGGCATTCGGTGGCTCGGCAACAGTCGTTCCAGGGAGTTCTGGAAATACCTCCACAGCTTGGCGATTTCAGCGGCGCAGGGGTGTTTCAGGGTCCTTCGCGCCGCTCAGGATTTCGGCAGCGGGCTCAAACCCTCGCTAAACGCCTCAATTTCGACTCGAGGTATCCGCCATATTACGAGACCGGATAGTCCAATCCACCCAGTCAAGTCCCCTGCCATGGCCTTTCGCCGCAACCGGCTCAAACCACAAGGCAAAATCCTCTGCCACCGGTGCACAAAATAGCCCTCCAATCTTCCATACTGGAATCAGAGTCAGACCAGGCAGTTGCGAGTGCCGGCGACGCTGCCGCCAGCTTGGGTTTCACCCTTGCACGCGTTGCTCAGTGTCACGTGGCGGAAGACTGACGCTTCTTGGCGTGTCCAAGTCGCAGAAAACAAAGAATTTGACCTAAAATCTTGAGAATAAAGAATTTAGCTCGCCATCCTAAAATCTTCTTTCCAAAGAATTTAGCTAAGGGGGTGGGGTGGGGGGTACCCTTCATGCTGGATTAAGTTCCCAATTTGAAACGGGCCGCCGGATCTCTAAGCCCCCTGCCGGAACGCCTGCAGCGCCGTCTCCTCCGCGTTGTGGATTTCGAAGAGGCTGACCATCCTCGTCAGCTCCAGCAGGGCTTGCACCCGGTGGTGGACATGGACTAGTTTCATTTCCCCGCCCGCTTGCCGGACCACGCTATAACACCGGGCTAGCTCGCCCAAGCCGTCGCTGTCCACGAAATCCACGCCAGCCAGGTTGATGAGAAACTTCTTGCGGCCCTTGCCGGTGAAGACGTGGACCAGGTCGCGCAGTTGAGTGCGGCCGTCACTCAACGTCATCCTGCCCACAACATCCACCACAACGATGCGATCGAGTTCTCTGGCTGCCACTTGAAAGGCCATAGTTGGACTGCCGGGGTGGCTCGACTGGCGCTGCCCGGCGCGCAAGTATATCCCACCGCAGAAGAGGCTTGCGGCGCCCTGCGGATGACAGCCTGGGGCATAATGACTCCGCGCATGAAGAAGTTCCTCACCAGCAGCCTTCGCGGAGCCCTTGCCCGGCCTCGGCTGACCATCCTGGTGGCGGGAGCGGTGCTCGGCGCTCCCCTGCTGTTCTACGGCCTGCTTCCCTTCGGGCACGATGTGCCCCAGCATCTGCAATGGTACAAAGCTTTTCGCCAGAGTTTCTGGTCCGGCGACCTCTACCCTCGCTGGATGGCGAGCGCCAACGCTGGCCTGGGCTCGCCGATATTTTTCGTTTATGGTCCTCTGCCTTTTTGGATCGCGGCCTTGTTGCGTCCCGTGGTGCCTCATCCTCTGGCGCACCGTTATGTGCTACCCGAGTTCACGGTTGCTGCCTGGATCGCACTCGTGGCCTCGGGGTGGGCCTGCTATCTATGGCTGCGGACCGTGGTCAGCGAGAAACCCGCTCTGATGGCAGCGGTGCTGTATATGGCGATTCCATACCATCTGTGGACTGACCTTTACGTCCGCGGCGACATACCCGAGTGTTGGGCGCTGGTGTGGATGCCTCTGGTGTTGTATTTCGTAAACCGAGTGGCCGGCGGGCGCCCGCGGGCCGGATTTTGGCTCGCCCTCTGCTACGCGCTGTTGATTACGAGCCACCTCTTCACCGTGCTGCTTTTCTCGCTCGTGCCCCTGGCGTATGCGCTGCTGGTTGCAGCGCAAGGCAGCCGAGCCCGGGTATTTGCGAAGACGGCCGGCGGCATGGCTCTCGGCGTCGGAGTGTCGGCTATTTACCTGTTTACCGCGCTGCACCAGGAAGCGAACATTCCCGCTTCGCATTTGACCAGCCTGCCTCTCTACCACTATGCGCGAAATTTCCTGGCTGTTGGCCGGCCCATGGTAGCGGATTGGAGCGGATTTCGTGCGCGGATGGCCTGGTTTACCTTGGATACCGTCGTCGTTGCCATGTGCTTTGCCGCCATCGGCTGGCGATCCAGCGAGCGCCGTCAGTTGCTGTTCTGGGCAGGTGTCTGCGGCGTGTGCTTGGGGCTGATGCTGCCCGGGAGTGACGTGATTTGGCGGCATGCTCCGCTGCTGCAGAAGATCCAGTTTCCCTGGCGCTTCAATACCGTCTTATGCCTGGGCGTGGCGGCTACCATGGCGATCGGGCTGACTGAATTGGAAAAGCGCCGGCGCACAATAGGTGTCGCCCTGCCGCTGGCAGCCGCGGTTTTCCTCGTCGTGTGGGGTGCCGCCTATGTGAACATCTGGTGGCAATACGAACAGCAGAAGTCGCACATTGCCGACCGGGACAGCGTTGGCCTGGCTGAGGACCGCTTGCGCTATGTGTGGCTGCGCTGGACGCCGGCTGCGCTTTACACTCCTGCCGGGCTGCAACACCTGAGCGCCGAACCCCTCGCAAGCTTTGGCAATGCCGCGGACAGCGTGCGTGTAACCCGTTTCCGCGACCGCGACATCATTTTGCAGACACAAAGCGTGCGCGGCGGCAGGCTGATTGTGCGGCAGTTCTACTATCCGGGCTGGATGGCGGAAGATAGTTCTGGCCGCCGGCTAGAAATTAGCCCCTCGCAGCCAGAAGGCTTGCTCCAGGCGCAGGTGCCGGCCGGAGATGAGTTGATCCACGTGATGCTTGCGCCCGACTGGGTAGAGCGCCTTACGCGGCTGATCAGTGCGGCCTCGCTGTTACCGATCCTTGTGGCTATTGCAGCGGGAGCCTGGCGCAGACGGCGGCAGAACGCAATCACAAAGCTAGCCGAAGCTGGCGCCTAGCAGTTCTCCTACAATCTCTGGAAAGTGTGAGGGCGAGAGCGGAAGTAAAAACTGGCGCCAGTCAACCGCAATGCTGAGCAAGAAACCTTATTACTTCTCTTCTGATGTTCCCAGCTCACGTTTGACTTCAGCGATGAGCTTGGGCTTGAGGCGCTCAAGCACCTGGCTCACCAGTTCCTCAATGGCAGAGGGGCCGGTGGCGGCTGTGGCACTTTCAGGTGGTGGCGTGTGCAGCTGCGAAGTCACGGCGGAGACGGTAGCTCGAGTGGCAATAGCCATCGCGGCCGATTGCATTACGCTTGCCAGCCGATCAGGCTCGGGCTGCGCCGGCTTGATTTCGGGTGCGGAGTTGGCTGCCGCAGAGTCAACGGACTGCTGCGGAACGGGCGAAATCGATTCGGAAGCGCTTTCCCCGGCAACCGGTGCAGGCGCCTGTGGCGTTTCCTGCTGGAAGCTATCAACCGGTGCCTCTGGCGCGACATCATGGGCCGCTTCCTCGTGGACCGGCGCCGGCTCGTAGGCAACCGGTTCCTGCTCCGGCTCGGCAAACTGAACCCGCAGCCCCGAATCGGCTGTCCGAAACGCCTTCTCCATCTCTTCCGCCAGCGAGATCGAGCTGTCCCGATCCTCCACCGGAACCTCTTCCGCGTTCCATGCGGTAGCCTCGCCGGAAGGCTCAACCGGCCAGGGCCGCTGCCCGAACTCGACTGCCGGCTCGGCCGCTGGCGACGGCTCCGAAGCGGGCATGCCGCCCGGAAGGTTACTAAGGATGGCGGAAATCTCGTCCGAGGGGGCCGCACTCGAAGCTTCGCTTTGGGGTTGCTCGGCGACCGGTTCTGCGGGAGTGGCTGCGGGCTCCGCTTCTTCGGTCTGTTCCTCGGCTATTCCAAAATGGGTAGCATACTGGCTCGCCCACTGGGTGCGGTCAGGATCAAAGGCGGGATCAACCGCGGGAACCGCCATCGGGTCCGACGCTGCCGAGAGTTCGGCACCACGTGGCGAAACCATCTCGGTTCCCTCCGAGGTGGACACGGCAAACGGCGCTGTCTCCTGGGCGGCAGGCTCGACCGGCGGATTTACTGCAAAGCTATCACTTGATCCGGGAACAGATGCGAAATTGCCCGACTCAGCCCCGGCGGCAGCAGCGGCCGCTTTTTCGGCGACCTCTCCAGCCGGCGAAAACTCCTGGTGTGGCATAACGCTAAACTCAGCTGCGCCTTCCGGCTGGCCCGCCTCAAGCGCTGGAGCAGCGCCGGTCTCAGGAGCAGAATCCCCCGAAGAAGCAACGCTGGATTCCGGCGTATTTGTCGCGTCAAACTCCGCTGCGGCAGGCGCGGGCTCCGGCCCTTCCGCATTCCAGGACGGAGCAGAGGACCCATTTGTCGAGGCCGAGGCGGATTCCTCTTCTTCCAGCTGCTCCTGCAATTTTTGTGTGGTATTGACGAACTCATCTTCCGGAGCTTCTTCCCACTGCGGCTTGGCCTTGGCCTGAGGCGGTCCCAGCTTGCCCTTGCTCTTGGATTTGGAGGGCTTGCTGGCAGCGATTTCGGCAAAGCGGGCAACTGCGCCCGCCAGTTCGCTGGCCTCGAATGGCTTCACGATCAGCGCTTCGGCATGTGCTCGCTGCGCTTCTTCCTTGCGAAAAGGCTCCAGCTTGCCCACCGTCAGCACCACCGGAAGGTGTGCCGTGGCGTTTCCTTCTTTCAGGCGCTGGCAAACTTCCAGGCCGCTGTAACCCGGCATGTAGATATCGAGGATGACCAGTTCGGGTTCCTGCTCGGCGATTTTCTTGAGTGCGGCCGCGCCATTACCGACGCAGATGACCTCATGGCCGGCTTCGGCGAGGATCTTCTTGCCCATGTTCTGGGCGGTCACACTATCGTCGGCAAGCAGGATTCTCACTGCGCAGTTTTCCTCTTTTTGGGGAGTTACGACGAAACGTTACTGTTTCAAAGCCCCCAAGTCAACGAGAACGGGAACACGAAGGTAACACGAAAGGACGGCCCCTGAGCCATCCATCCGGCCTTCGCCCACGGTTGGCAAGCGTTTGATTTCCTTACGGTTCCTGCAGCCGATTAGAACGGAACCAGCTTGTGCTTTTTCTTCTTTTTCTTGTTGCTGGAGGATGAACCCTGGTCCGTGCTGTTTTGCAATTTTTGCGCGTCAGCGGACTGGGCGGACTTATCTGCGGAACCGGCCGCGTCGTTGATTTGCGAAGGCGCCTGGGCCGGCGTGGTTAAACCGTCAGAGGTTGCGGGCTGGCCATTTGCGGCGGGCTGGGCCGGTGCGGTTGTGCTCTGCGCGCTGCTGCCAGCGGAGGTGGTCAGGTCTTCGATGCCGCTGGTATTGGAGTCGGTGGTGGCGGCCGGAGCAGGAGCATTGGCCGGCGCTGCCGCGGTTCCGGCGCCCGCACCGGTGGAATCAGATGGAGCAGGGGCTGGAGTGGCGTTGGGACTATCGCTGCGCGGAACCGGCTGGTTAGGCGGCGGGGTTGCGCCCGGCTGTACGGACTCCACGCTCACCGCGTTGGTCCCCTTGCCGCCTGCATTGCCGTCCATCAGGGCGCGGCCAGCCTCGCGCACAACATCCGTTGCGCTGGTTGGCTTGGAATCCACCAGGCTAGGCTCGCCTACTCGAGCGGCCTCCGCCATTTCCGGATGGCGGGTGAAATTACCCATCATCCGACCGAACATGCCGGCCTCGCGCCGGCTGGCTTCTTCCGCTTTGTTCTGGGCAATGGCTTGCGGCGTAGCTGTGGGAATGGACTGGCGCAGCGCCTCCAGGCGCTTCCTGGCGTCCGCGGCCCGGCCCATCACCGGATAACGGGTGAGGATCTTGTCATAGGCCTGCGCCGCATCGCGGGTGAAATCGGCGATCAGTTTTCCTTTTGCGGTTTCGTTCAGACGGCCCAGACGAATGGCATTGATTTCGCCTTCGTAGCACTGCCCTAACATGAACAGGGCTTCGTCGGACTGGCTGTAGAGCGGGTAAGACTGGCTGACGTCCTGCAGCCGGGCAATGGCCGCAGGAAAGGATTGCCGCAGGTAGTAGAAGCGGCCAATGCGAAACTCGCGCTCGGCCAGCACTTCCTGTACTTCGCGCAGCCGTTCTTTGGCCATCGGCACCAGCTTGCTATCCGGGTATTGCAGGATGAGTTGCCGGTACTCGTCTTCGGCACGCATGGCGTGGGTGAAGTCGCGGTCCGGTTTCTCCATCTGCTGGAAGTGAATGTTGGCAATCTTGAGCTGGGCTTCAGCCGCTTCCGGCATATTGGGGAAGAAAGTGATGAAGTCCTTGTACTCAATTTCCGCCTGCTGCAGGGCGGCAGTGCCGCCTTCGGCGTACCAAGAATCGCCCACCGCCAGCTTGGCGCGGGCCACGAACTCGGAATCGGGGTAGGTATTAATCAGGGTCTGGAGGCTGAGGCGCGCCACATCGAACTTGTTGTGCTTCATCGCGTCCATGGCGCGGTCGAACAGGACCTTGTCCGGCTGCTTGGAACCCAGGTTGGCCAGCGGGTTCTGCACCTTTTTGTTAGTACAGGCGACCGCAAAAGCGAGAAGAACCACGGCGGTGGAAATGGTGAGAACGCGATGAAACATTACCTACCCTCAATCGGTTAGTAGCTGCAGCCCCTGGCGCTGCCGCCGGCCGTGCACACGTGCTTAGTTCGACAACAGCAACTCTACACCTTCTGTAAGGTCGCTTCCAAGGCTGCCTTGAGCAAGGTTTGTGCGTTAGTTTTGGGATTACCTGACCCGAACACCGCGTTGCCTGCCACCAGGATCTCGGCGCCGGCACGGACGACCTCGCCCACTGTTTGCAGAGAGACGCCGCCATCCACTTCGAGCCGGAAGTTCAGCCCGCGACCATTGCGCAACTCCGCCAATTTGCGGAGTTTATGCAGCGCGCCGGGAATAAACTTCTGACCGCCAAAACCGGGGTTGACGGACATAACCAGGACGTAATCCACAATATCGAGCACTTCCGTCAGGGTCTCAACCGGGGTAGCCGGATTGATCACTACACCCACCTGCGCCCCGTGGCTGCGAATGAGCTGCAGCGTGCGATACAGGTGAACGCAAGATTCCTGATGCACCGAAATCCAGTCCGCGCCTGCAGCCACGAATGCAGGAATGTACTGGTCAGGATTCTCGATCATCAAGTGGCAATCGAGCGGGAGTTCCGTTGCCTTGCGTAGTGAAGCCACGACCGGCGGGCCGATGGTGATGTTGGGGACGAAATGACCGTCCATTACATCGACGTGAAGAACAGTTCCGCCCCCCTCAGCCGCCGCACGCACTTGTTCGGCGAGGTGAGCGAAATCAGCCGAGAGGATAGAGGGCGCCAGTTCAATCACGCCGGAGAGGTCCTGGGCACTGGGTTCTAAGCAGATTCTACCATGCTGTCCTTGGCCAAACCCAGATCGTCTTTACATTTCAACAACCTGGAGACGGGCCCCTTTAAAAGCGACAAAGGCAACTCGGGTTTCGCAAGCTGCAGGCCGGAGTTTCCCTACCGTGGCGCATCGAAAAGGGGGAAGAAGCCCTGAAGGAGGCGCCTCTTGCCCCAAGCAGACGAGCAGCAGAAAACGGCCCCTGAGCGCCCTTCGCCCTGGAACCTGGGCGGATTAACAGTACGGCAGCTGACCCTGCGGGTGTGGCATGGGATCAATGAAGATGATGTGTTTGGCCGGGCCGGCCAGATCGCCTACGGATTCTTGTTCGCCGTTTTTCCACTTTTCATGTTCCTGCTGGCTATATTGGGCATCGTAACCGGCCCACATTCAGCAATCCAGCAGCACCTGGTCATGGAGGCGACCGATGCCATGCCCCCGACAGCGGCACAGGTGGTCCAGCACGTAGTGACAGAAACAACCCGGGTGAGCGGCAGCGGCAAGCTGTCGTTTGGGCTGATTCTGACCCTCATCGCCGCCACCTCCGCCATGACCAACATCATGGATACGCTGAACGCCGCTTATAACGTGCGCGAAGGACGTTCGTTCCTGAAATTCAGGGCAATCGCGGTTGGACTGACTGTAGCCATTGGCATTCTCATAGTCGTCGCCCTGACCATTGTTCTTTATGGCAATGCTATCGCCAATACCGTCGGCAACTTTGTGGGCCTGAGCGGCGTGGCCACTTGGACCTGGAAGATAGCGCAGTGGCCAGTGGCGGTCTTCTTCCTGCTGTTCGCCTTCGCTTTGATCTATTACTTCTCGCCAGACGTGGAGTTCCCGGTGTGGCACTGGATCAGCCCAGGCGCGGTCGCAGGCGTGTTCCTGTGGGCGCTGGTGTCGTTTGCCTTGCGCGTGTATCTGCACTTCTTCGACAGCTACAGCAAGACCTATGGTTCGCTGGGCGCGGTAATGATCCTGCTGCTGTGGTTCTATGTGACCGGAGTGGCGATTCTGGCAGGCGGCGAGGTCAATGCCGAAATCGAAAATGCCGCGGCCAAAAAGGGAGTCCCCGAAGCCAAGGAAAAGGGAGAGAAGCAGCCCGGCACCAAGCCGCAGCGGCGCGCGGCGTGAGAAAGCTGCCGGCTGGCAAGCTCGCAACTTGGCTGCAGAGCCAGCTAGTCAGCTAGACAGCCAGTCAGCTAACGGCCAAGTAGCCACTGCCGCGCCGCCCAGTGTTACTATCCCCCTAAATGCCCCTGGTTGAAGCCCGCGATCTGGTCAAAGTCTTCCCCCTGGGAGAATCCATCTTCGGCGGCGGTGCGCAGGGCGAGGTGCGCGCGGTGGACGGGGTTTCCCTCCAAATCGAAGCCGGCGAAACCCTGGGCATAGTGGGAGAATCGGGCTCGGGCAAGAGCACGCTGGGCAGGCTGATTCTGCGCCTGATTGAACCCACCTCGGGCAGCGTGCGCTTCGCCGGACAAGACGTGCTGCGAGCCAGTGGCGCGGAATTGCGCCGCTTGCGCAGGGACATGCAGATCATTTTCCAGGATCCCTTCGGCTCGCTTGATCCGCGCATGCGGGTTGGCGAAATCGTGGCCGAGCCTCTGCTGGTGCACAACAGCACCGGAAGCCGGGAACGCCGGCAGCGGGTGGTTGAGCTTCTGCGCGCGGTGGGCCTGGAGGAATCGGCGGCGGAGCGCCATCCCCACGAGTTCAGCGGCGGACAACGGCAGCGCATCGGCATTGCCCGCGCCTTGGCCCTGCGGCCCAAATTTATCGTGACCGATGAGCCGGTTTCCGCCCTGGACGTGAGCGTAGGCGCGCAGATCGTTAACCTGCTGGCCCGCCTGCAACGCGAGTTCGGACTTACTTATCTGTTTATTTCCCATTCCATGCCGGTGGTGCGCTATCTGGCCACCCGAATTGCCGTAATGTACCGGGGCAAAATCGTGGAAACCGGCCCGACCGAGCAACTGGTCGCCAGCCCGGCTCACCCTTACACCCGCAGCCTGCTGCAGGCCACGCCGGAGATGGAAGCAGCGGTGAGCAATCAGCAGTCAGCATTCAACACCTGAACTGTTCGGCGGGGAATCATTCCGGCTTCGGGCTGACAGGCCTGCCCCGAAGCACGTCGCGCGCAGTACATCGGCGCTACACGCAAGATCCATCACGGCTGAAGCCGTTCAGGATCACTCCACTTAATTACAGGCGCTGAATGGCTTTACTGCTTACTGCTCACAGTTGCCCTAGCCCGGCGCTCCTCGCTAGAATCCGGGCTGCCACGGGAAGGAGCATTCCTCATGAGTTCCACGCCTGCCGCGGCCCCGCAGAGCGCGCCTCCTGCATTATCGGAAGCGCAACGCATCCTGAACACGTTTATTGCGCCCAGTAAGACTTTCAGCGATTTGCGGCAAAACTCGGGCTGGTGGGCGCCGTGGCTGCTGATAGCCATCGCCTCTATGGCTTTCATTGCGGTGGTGGACCACAAGGTCGGCTTTGACCAGGTGGCGCACAACATTATTAGCAGCTCTTCCCGCGCCGAGCAGGTGGAGCAACTACCTCCCGACCAGCTCGCGCAACGCTATGCGAGCATCGCCAGGTTTTCGCGCATCATGGCTTACGCCAGTCCCGTCACCGGGCTGGTTCTGTACCTGATTATTGCAGCACTGCTGATGGGCAGCTTCCGCTTCGGGGCGGGTGCGGAGGTGGGATACAAAACCTCGCTGGCCATCGTGATGTATGGAAGCTTGCCTTTTGTGATTAGTGCTCTGCTGGGCATCGCATCGCTCACTTCCGGCGCGAACCCTGAGAGCTTCAACATTAATAATCCCGTGGCCAGTAATCCGGCGTATTTCATGGATATGGCCGCCAACAAATTCTTCTACACTATGGCTTCCGCGCTGGATGTGTTCACTATCTGGTGCATCGTGCTGATGGCCATCGGCTTCGCGCACAACACCAAGTTGCGTGCGGCCACCTGCTTCACCGTGATCGCCAGCTGGTACATATTGTGGAAACTGATGGCGGCAGGCCTAGCGCTGCTCTCCTGAGCGGGCGAAGCGAGACAGGGTTCAGGAGTGTGGCCCGCGCCACTCTTAACCGCTATTTCTTAGCCGTGGGCCGAAATGCCTTCCACCTACTCAGCGCTTCTTGGCCGAATAGGGGTATTTCGACTCGGGCGTGCGCCCTCGCTCAATATGACAGTGAAATGTAAGGTGAGACAGAAGATGGTTCTACGAAATGCTGCTCTCCACCCCTTTCTTGACACTCCCGCGCACCCGCCGATATGCTAAATATTGCTTCCGTAAGAACTTGCGCCGCCTGTGGGCAGTTGTCGAGGCGGCCGCCAGTAGCCAGCAGCAGTTTGCGCTTCCCGCGGGCCTTCACGGTCGGGTTGGGGACGTGCGGGAGGTTCCAGATGTTGATCAGTCTCCACGAGTTAGAGCAGCACCGGGTCGATTTCCAAGAGGAAATCGGGGCCGATGTGATTGATTTCGGGGAAGATATCCACCAGGTGCAACCGTTGCGCAGCAGCGGGCACGCGGACCTGGTGGAAGAACGCCAGGGGCGTCGGGAGCGGATTCAAGACATTCGCGTGGTGGGCGACTTCTCCACCCGCCTGGAAATGAATTGCGCGCGCTGCCTGGAGCCGATTTTGCGCGATGTGACCGGCGACTTCGACCTGCTTTACCGTCCCCGAGGCGCCGACTCCGGCGTGAAAGACAGGACGGTTCCTCACGATGAGGCGGAGGTCAGCTACTACACTGGGGACGGCGTGCTGCTGGAAGATGTGCTGCGAGAGCAAGTGCTGCTGGCCATGCCGCTAAAGGCGGTATGCCGCGAAGATTGCCGCGGGCTGTGCCCGCATTGCGGCCGCAATCTGAATATTGAACAGTGCAATTGCTCCGAACCGCTGCGGGAGCCGCGCTGGTCGGCGCTAAAAGAGATCAAGGATAAGCTGCAAAGCTAGAATTCGCCGGTTTAAGCTGGAGTGGGGCAATGCCCCGTTTCCGCAGGCCGGCAAAAAGAGGATTCCATGGCAAACCCGAAACGACGTCATTCCCAAAGGCGCACTTCCACCCGGCGTGCGCACGACCATCTGACCGCCCATTCACTATCTGAATGCCCCAACTGCCACGAACGCAAAATGCCGCATCGCGCCTGCCCCAAATGCGGCTACTATAAGGGCCGCGAAGTGCTGGAGATGGAAGAGTCCAAGTAAGCGGTTCCGTTCTGGCTACCGATGGCAACCATAGCAGTGGACGCGATGGGCTCGGACCGTGCGCCCAAGCCTGAAATTGAAGGCGCGATTCTGGCGGCGCGGCATCACCACGTCCACGTTCTGCTGGTGGGCAAGGAAGAAGTGCTAAGCCAGGAACTGGCCCACCACAGGCAGGCGTCGCGGCTGCCCATCGAAATCGTCCATGCCAGCGAAGCCATCACCATGGAGGACAAAGCGGCGCAGGCGCTGCGTGTCAAGCGTGATTCCTCCATGCGCGTGGGTTTGCGCCTGGTGCGTGAAGGCCGGGCCGCCGGTTTTGTAACCGCCGGCAATACCGGGGCCGCCATGGCCACGGCCAAGATCATCCTGGGCACGCTGCCCGGGGTGGACCGTCCCGCGCTGGCAGCCGTTTTCCCTACCGCTGCCGGCACCGCCGCCATCCTGGTGGACGTGGGCGCCAACGTGGACTGCAAGCCGCAGAACCTGGAGCAGTTCGCGGTAATGGGCGAGATTTATTTTCGCAGCATCTTCGGAACCCGCCGCCCGCGAGTGGGCCTGCTCTCCATCGGGGAAGAAGAAACCAAGGGCAACGAACTTACCCGCGAGTCTTACAAGCTGCTGAAGCAGCTGCCGCTGAATTTCATCGGGAATGTCGAAGGACGCGACCTGTACAACGGCCATGTGGATGTGATCGTCTGCGACGGTTTTGTGGGAAACGTGGCGCTCAAAATTTCTGAAGGCGTGGTGGAGCTGGTGCGGGAGGCCCTAAAGGATTCGCTGCGCGCCACCATCACCCGCCAGGTCGGCTTCCTGCTCTCGCGCAAGGCATTTGTGGAATTCAAAAAGCGCGTGGACTACACCGAATACGGCGGGGCGCCTCTGCTGGGACTGAAGGGCGTGTGCATTGTGAGCCACGGCTCCTCCAATGCCAATGCCATTAAAAACGCGGTGCGCGTGGCCTCCGAATTCGGCCAGCACCAGATCAATGCCAAAATCGAGCAGGAACTGAGCCGCCTGCCTGCCGAAATCACCTCCTGACCGGATTCGCGCATGAGTGAAGACTCCCGCCTGCCCTACCACCCCGTGGGCCATGAGCCCAAGCCCGGCGAGCGCGTGCACGCCGGCAACATCGCTTTCCTGTTCCCGGGCCAGGGGTCGCAAAAGGTGGGCATGGGCAAAGAGCTGTCCGAGCTTTATCCGGTGGCCATGGAAACTTTCCAGGAGGCCGACTCGGCGCTGGGGTACAAGCTGTCGCAGCTATGCTGGGAAGGACCGGAAGACAAACTCAAGCTGACCGAAATCACCCAGCCCGCCATCCTGACCATGTCGGTGGCTGTGTTCCGGGTGCTGCGCGAGCTGGGCATTGTGCCGCGCTATGCCGCCGGCCACAGCCTGGGCGAATACTCGGCGCACGTGGCCGCAGGCACGCTGCAGTTTGCCGACGCGGTGCGCACCGTGCGCAATCGCGGCCAATACATGCAGAAAGCCGTGCCCGTAGGCGAAGGCGCGATGGCCGCCATTCTGGGCATGCCGCTGGAGCAGGTGGCGCAGGTTTGCGCTGAAGCCGCCCGAGGACAGATCTGCCAGCCGGCCAACATTAATTCACCCGATCAGGTAGTCATTTCGGGGAGCACGCCGGCGGTGGAACGCGCTGCAGAGCTCGCGAAGGGCCGGGGCGCCAAGAAAGCCATCATGCTGCCGGTAAGCGCACCCTTCCATTGCGCGCTCATGAAGCCGGCGCAGGAACACCTGGCTGCCGACCTGAACAAGCTGACCTTCAGCCGCCCCGAGGTTCCGGTGGCCTGCAATGTGGATGCGGCGCTGGTTGAGACCGGCGATAAGAGTTGCGATGCGCTGGTCCGCCAGGTCACCGGCGCGGTGCGCTGGGAGGAATCCATGCGCCTGCTCATCGCGCACGGGGTGGAGATGTTTCTCGAAGCTGGCCCCGGCAAGGTGCTCTGCGGCCTGATGCGCCAGATTGACCGAGCCAAGACCTGCCTCAACGTAGAAGACGACGCCTCACTGCAGAAAGTGGTAAATCATTTCAGCCAAGTGAAGAGCGGGGCGTTTTGAGTGACCTCAGTGTTCAGTGGCTGAATCCCACCAGGAAAATTGCGATTCCGAGGGCGACGATACAGGCCAGAATCACGGCGCCAATCAGGAATTTGCGAAAACTGCGGCGCTGCTGTGGCCCGAGTTGCGGCTCCGGCGGTATATCCGGCGAAGGAGTAGGCATTGCGCTCATAGTTATGTAGATGCAAAGGGCCAGCAGAGCGACAGCACCGCTTGGACGCGGACCAGTCCAGGTGAATCTTCCCCACAGGGGCTAAAGCCCCGACTTTAGGCAGCTCCATACGGCACGGCTGAAGCCGTGCCCGTTCGAAACATGTGGATGGCCTTAGCTGAAGCCGTGCCTTCCGAAGCATGTGGATGGCCTTAGCTGAAGCCGTGTGCTTTCAGAACGAGCGTGGTCTTATGGCAATGGATGGATTCGCCGGCGCCGCCGACGCTGCCGTGCTCAAGCATCAATGTCGCAGGGCTCAATGCTGAGGAATGAGTGCTGATTGCGGGGATTTCGAACGGGCAATCATCAAAGATGATCAATAGGGCGAGAAGCTGAGCGTTTTATCCGACTTCTCCACCCAAACGTGCGCCTGGTCAACCCGGCCGTTGACCTCCACCCCGACAACCACTCCGCTGCCGCCTTTGGGATGGATCGCGCCCACAATCTTGAAGCTACGAATCAAGCCCCACTGCCCGCCCGGCCCCCAATCTGTATAGAACTCGTTATAAGGATAGCGGGCGTACTTTTCCGGGTGCTGCTGCCAGTTGGGATCGTGCATCCAGACGCCGTAGGCCGCTTTGTAGTCCTGCTTCTGCAGATCGGCGAAGAACTGCTTGACCAGGTGTTCTTGCGGCCAGTAGCGGTTTACCCAGAGCAGAACCGCCAGCACCACGATGACCGCCACGATGATGGAGATTTTGATTTTGCGCTTGCGCTCCTTGGCGGGATCGTAAGGCGGCGCTTCAAACAGAGTCTTGGAGGAGTAAGTGGGAGGCGCCGGGCTGGGCTGGTCACTTTCAGGCATAGCTCTTCTTAGAAGGATAGCGGATTTCAGGGCGAGATGGGAAATTGCCTCAAGTATCGTACGGCGATGTTGCTGGCTAACAGCAACTTCCTCGCCGCGATGAAGCGCGGATTAACCGCTGATGACACCGCGCTGAGCGCAAGGTACTTCGGCTCGAACTGCGCCATTGGTGCGCGCTTCGGCTCAGGATGACATGGAAGATGAGCGCCTATAGGGAGCGCTTGAACAGCGGTATGGCGATGGCCATCATGACCACTGCAAATAGTGTCAGGATGACTAGATCCTGCCAAATGGCGACGAAGCCCGCCTCCTTCAGCAGCAGCGCCTTGAATCCGTGCACCGCGTAAGTGAAGGGATCGGCTCTGGCGACCCCCCGCAGCCACCACGGGAAAGCTTCGATGGGATAGATGGAGCCGCTGGGAAAGAACAGCAACGTGTTCAGGATGCCGAAGGTGGCGCGCGGCACCAGCGGATCCTCCACCCGCACCATCATAAGGAACATCATGGCGTTGAAGGAGACCGACGTCAGAATGATGAGCAGCAACAGCCACAGCGCCGTGCGCGGATCAAAAATGCTGCCCACCCCGGCCAGCAGCGAACCAATCACGGTGATCACAATGCCGGCGGCCACCGCCTTGATGGCCCCCGCTCCATTCAAGCCCAGCACCAGTTCCGTCTTAGTGATGGGCGTGACCAGGTAGCCTTCGTGCACGCCGCGCGCCTTATCGTCAATGTAGAGCATGCCGCCGCCGATCATCACGGAAACGAACATGGCGAGCGTAATGGAGCCGGGCAGCAGGTACTTCATGTACTCGATGTAGGGATACAGTTCCACAATGTCGAGCACGTTCTGCTGGATAATGCGCGGCTGCACCTCCGGCTCATTCAGGGACTTGGTCAGCTCGGTGAAGCTCTGCTCCAGGGCCGAGCTCATGAAGTTGTCGCTGTTGTCCACCACCAGGGCGATGCGAGGATGGTTCTCCTCGTACACCCGCCGCGAATACTCCGGTGGAATGATGACAGCGCCCTGCAGCTTGCCGTCGCGCACGTCCTTCACCGCTTCCCTTTCACTCTGGTAGTACACCGGCAGGAAGGTGCGCATATTGGCGCGCACAGATTCGAAGGCTTCGCGCACTTTTAAGGACTGCGTGCCATGGTCCTGGTCCACCACGCCCAGCTTGGCGTCGCGAATCTTGCCGCCGAACGCGTTGCCCAGCACGATCAACTGGATCAGCGGAAATACCATGGAAACCAGCATCAGGGCCGGCGAGCGAAAGAATTTGCGCAATTCGCGTTCGATAATGGCAAAGGTTCGGTTCATGGGCGCAATCCCGGCCGGGGCGGCATGACGAAGCTATAAGCCTTCACGGCTTCGTCGCGCAGCTGCCGGCCTGTGTAGTGGACGAACACGTCGTCCAACGTGGTGTTCTGCACGGTAAGGCTGCGCACCTCCACGCCCGACTTCACCGCCAGTTCCACCAGTTCGGTGGTGGTGCGCGAGCCATTCCCGGTGAGCACACGGAAGGTGTTGCCGCCTTCAGCCTGCACTGAAGTGACCTCTGAAAGCGCATGCAGCTGCTGCTCCCAGTCCGGCGGCGCGGCGGAAAACTGGGCTTCAATCACGTTGCTGCCGGGCACGCTCGCCTTCAGCGCCTTGGGCGTGTCCAGGGCCACCAACTTGCCGTGGTCCACGATGGCGATGCGGTCGCACAGGCGATCGGCCTCGTCCATGTAATGCGTGGTGATCAGGATGGTGAGCTGCCGGTGCGACTTGATGTTGCCCAGCATCTCCCAGACGGCCACGCGCGATACTGGGTCCAGCCCGGTGGTGGGCTCGTCGAGAAAGAAAATCCTGGGGCTGTGGACCAGGCCGCGCGCAATCTCCAGGCGCCGCCGCATGCCGCCGGAAAGCGTCTTGGTTTGCGCTCCCCGCCACTTCGAAAGGTCCACCAGCTCCAGCAGTTCGTCCACGTTCTTCTTCCGTTCGCGAGGCGGAACGTCGTAGAGCTTGGCGTAGATATTGAGGTTCTCCTCCACAGTCAGATCGAGATCGCTGGTCAGAGCCTGGGGAATCACGCCGATGGCGCGCCGCGCGGCATCGGGCTCGCGACGCACGTCGTGTCCGGCGATGCGCGCCACGCCGGACGTAATAGGCAGCAGCGTCGTCATCATGCGGATGAGGGTGGACTTGCCGGCTCCGTTAGGCCCCAGCAGGCCAAAGGTTTCGCCATCGTCCACCGAGAAGGAGATGTCGTCCACGGCGGTGAAATCGCCATACTTTTTGACAATGTGGTCCACCTCGATGGACTTGGCCACGCCATTGCTGCCGTTGTGCTTTAGATCCGCCATCCTGCTCACTCCGCCGTGGGCTTGCTTGGCGCTGGCGCCGGTTGCGCCGCCTGTTGCTTGCGCTGCTGGATGCCGGATTGCAGCCTTGACTCCGGCACCACCACCTCGGCAGTCATGCCCGGCACAAACAGCTCGTTGGGATTATCTACGCGAAGCTTGAGGACGACGGTTTTGATGTCACGCTTGCGCCGGCTCACATCGCGCTGGGTGGCGAAATCGCCTTCCACCGCCTTGAAGAAAACTTTGCCCGGCACCACCTGGCCGCTAGGCATGCGAACATTAAACACGTCGCCTAGCGCGATGCGATCGGCATAGGTTTCCGGCACCGCTGCCCGCACCCAGGTGTCGCTCAAATCCACAATAGTGACGATGGGCTGGCCGGGATTGATGACCTCACCCTGGCGCGCGGCGCGCACGGAAACCGTGCCGCTTACCGGCGCCAGCACGCGGGTATAGCCCAGACGCACCTGGGCTTCGGCCTGCAGCGCGGCAGCGTTGGCCATGTCAGCGCGGGTGGCGGCCACGGTTCTCTGCGCTGCCGTGGCCTGGTGAGTGCGGGCGATGGCGGAGTTCAAGTCCGCCTGCGCCGCCCGCACCTGGTCCTGCAAAGCTTTCACCGCCGCCTGCTGCGCCTTGAGCTGCGCGTCCGCCCGATCTTTATCCTGCTGCGAAGCCACTCCCGAGGCCGCCAGCGACACCGTGCGGGCATGGTCCGTCTGGATCTGCTCCAGGTTGGCTTCCGCCTGTGCCAACTGAGCGCGCGTGGACTCCAGCCTGGCCTCGGCGTTGGCCACGTCGCCGGCGGTGGAGCCGCGCATAGCCGCCTCGGTGGCCAGCGTCTCAGAAACCTTGGAGCGCAGGCTGTTGATGGTGGCGGCAGCGGCGCGCTCCTGCGCCTGCAATTCATTGGCATCAAGGAGTGCGATCACATCGCCCGCCTTCACCGGCGTGCCCTCGTCGACCAGCAGCTTCGTGATGCGCCCCTGGATTTGCGGGCTCACCATCACCTGGTTGGCGTCCACTGTGCCAATTAATTGCAGGCCGTTTTCGCGGCTGGTGGTTGCCAGGTAATAGATGAACGCTCCAGCGAAGATCACGCTCAAGAGGATGATGAATCGGTTGCGCTGGCTCACGGCTGCGCTCCTTTCCTGGCCGAGTTGTTGGCGTTCTGGAACAGCGCCGCGGAGACAAAGTCGAGCACCGCCGCCCGCCGCACGGCAATGCGGTCCGGAGAGAGCGGGTCGCCCGGCGCCATCATGGCAATCAGGGGCGCATTGGCGAAATACGAGACCACAATGGCCACCGTGCTGGGCACAAACTGGAAGGGGTCCACGCGGCGAAACTCGCCGGCGGCAATCCCTTCGCGCAGCACTTCGCTCACTTTTATGAAGATGGGCCGCAAGTAGCGCTGCACAATGCGCCGCAGGTGAGGGGAGGCGTTGCGCCCGGCGCTCATCCACTCCCGCTGGGCGATGCGCGGCAGCACCGGGTTGCTGGCAATATAATCGAAGTGCGCGGCCACGTAGGCCAGGTATTTCTGCCGCGGCGCCAGGTCGCTGTTCAGCGCCACGTGTACGCGCTCCGAGAGGCCGGCGAAGATTTGGTCCACCACCGCGCCGTAGAGCGCTTCCTTATCTTTGAAGTAGTAGTAGAGCAGGGCTTTGTTCACCCGCGCGGCGCGGGCGATGGCGTCAGTACGGGCGCCAGCCACGCCTTCCTGGGCAAACTCGCGCATGGCGGCCTGGAGAATAGCGGCGCGCGTCTGCTCCGGCTGTCCGCGGCTGCCCAGGCGATGGTTTTTGGAGGTAGTAGCCATGGCTGGCCTTAATTAACTAACTGGTTAGTTATATCATGGAATGTCGCTAGTCCGCAAGGCTCAAAACCCGCGCGAAACCTGTAACCTTCGACCACATATTTTCCTGTCAGCCAAATGGCGCTATAGTGGCCCGCTGCACATGAGCATTCGAAACCTTTCCTGGCGGGTAACTCGCGTTGCTGTGTTCTGCGCTGCAATCGTGTGCGCTCATCCTCTATTCGCTGCCTCCCAAGGTACTGTGTCCCAGGCAGACGCGGCCCTGATGCAGGCTTTGGCTGAGCACGACCGCACATCGCTGGCTGCCCTGCTCGACCCTGATTTCACCTGGATTGACTCCCGGGGGAGGGGGCAGGATCGGGCGATGGTGCTGCGCAACCTGCCTTCCCCTGCTAATCCAGACGAGCGAATACAGGTTCGGGAATATGGCACGGCCGCGGTGGTTCGCACGGATCGCGAGCGAATGCACGTCCTGCGCGTCTGGGTGTTACGGCCAGCCGGCTGGCGCGCTCTGCTCTACCAGGAGGTCTTGCAGGTGACCCAATCAGAGAGTCCGGGGCCCGGCTCCAGCGATTGCGAGAATCCCTGCCGCTCCATACCGTTCACGCCGCAAACCGAGTCCGAGAAAGCCGCCGTCGCCTCCTGGCAAGGGGTGATGCGCGCCATGGCCAACGACGATGCGGAGGCCTACGCACGCCTGATTGCCGACGAGTTCACGGCTACCGATACGCACCACACACGGCCGTTCAGCAAGCCTGACCGGCTCATCCAGATCGAAAAGCTGAAGCAAACAGGAAAGCACTCTGCGCCGCCTTCCCTGGTCTCTGCCCGGATGTTTGATTTGGGGGAGACCGTCATGATGATCGCCCGTGAGCAGCGCCCTAACCACAAGCCCTATTTCAACACCCGCATGTGGGTGAACCGCGATGGCCGCTGGCAGATGCTGTTCAGCTTCAATACGAGGATTGAGTAGTCGTCCGGCCGCAACCTCCGCGAGACGCTGTTGTCGGCGCGGCTATGAGTTGATGACGCGCCAATGATGCAATCCGCCTGCACGAGCAAACAGGAGTAAGCTGGCAAGCAATGAGCGCCGCCCACAGCGCATCATGGCTTTTCATCGAGCTTGGCCTGGTGCTTGTCGGTCTCGCGATCCTGGCGAGGCTCGGCAGCCGCTGGGGTTTTTCGGCAATTCCTTTATATCTTCTGGCCGGTCTTGCGTTTGGCAATGGCGGTCTTGCCCCGCTTCGGCTCAGCGAGGATTTTGTTCGCATTGGTGCCGAGATCGGCGTCCTGTTGCTTCTGTTCATGTTGGGGCTGGAGTACACCGGGGACGAGTTGAAGAAGAGCCTGCGGCTTGGCATCACGGCAGGCGTTATCGATTTTGCGCTGAACTTCACGCCAGGGATGGCAGCAGGGCTCCTGCTTCGGTGGCGCCTGCTGCCCGCAGTCTTACTGGGGGGCATAACCTATATTTCCTCCTCCGGCGTGATCGCGAAGGTGCTCACCGAACTTAAGCGGATGGACAAACTTGAAACGCCACTAGTGTTATCGTTGCTGGTGCAGGAAGACTTGGCGATGGCTGTTTACCTTCCGCTTGTCGCTGTGTTGCTCGGCGGAGGTGGCCCGGTAAGGATTGCTCTTTCGGTTTGCGTTGCGATTGCGGTGGTTTCGATTGCTCTTCTGGCGGCATTGCAATGGGGGTCCCAGGTAAGCCGACTTGTCGCTCACGAATCCGACGAGATCATTCTCCTGACCACGGTCGGGGCAGTGCTGCTAGTTGCTGGTGTGGCACAGCGGTTCCAAGTTTCGGCGGCAATCGGGGCATTTCTGGTGGGTATCGCGCTATCGGGTTCTGTCGCTGAGAAATCGCGGCGCGTCGTCAGTCCACTGAGAGACCTGTTTGCGGCAATGTTCTTCTTCTTCTTTGGGCTGGAGATTGATCCGGCTGCACTCCTGCCCTCACTGCCGCTCGCTTTGGGACTGGGAGCGGTCACGACTCTGACGAAGATATTAACGGGATACTGGGCAGGCCGCAGTCTGGGCATTGCCCCACGAGGGCGTATCCGGGCGGGTGCCGAGCTCGTTGCCCGCGGTGAGTTCTCGATTGTGATTGCGGGGCTTGGCGGAGCGATCGAACCGCGACTTGGGCCGCTCTCGGCGGCGTATGTGTTACTGATGGCCATCGTCGGACCTGTTCTCGCGCGGCTTGCGAAGTAAGCGCTCGGCTGCATACTACTGTCGCACTGAAGTAGTCCAGATCATGCCAATCGTTAGGACGATGATGATGATGCTCGTTCCCCATGCGATCACATTCGCAATTCTGGAGTTTGTGTGTACGCCCATTACCTTGTTGCGATTAACCAGAATCAACATGAAAACCAACAAGAACGGGAGCAGCGCAGCAACCATAAGCCTTACCTCAACACCCACATATGGGTGAACCGTGACGGCCGCTGGCAGATGCTGTTCGGCTTCAATACTAGAATTGAGTAATCGTCCCGCCGCAGGCTGGGTGTAGGCACATCATTCGTAAGCTGCGGGAGCGCGGGCTGTTCGGAAAATGCGGCAGCAGTTCTGCTCGGCACGCGCGAGTGCCAGCAGTTCTAATAAGGGAGGCAGCGGTTCGTGAGACACACGCGAATCATCGTCACCCATTACGGCGGGCCTGATGCGCTGCAGGCGGTTGAAGAAGAGTGCCCCGAGCCGAAGAGCGGTGAAGTGCGGGTGAGGGTGCTGGCCGCAGGTGTCTCCTTGCCTGACCTACTGATGCGCGAGGGCGTTCATCCCGAAACGCCCGCACTGCCCTTCACACCGGGCTGGGATCTGGTAGGCATGGTGGAGCGGCTCGGCGACGGCGTGTCTGGAATCGAATTAGGTCAATTAGTAGCCGCGCTGCCGATCAGCGGTGCGTACGCGGAGTTCGTCTGCTTGCGGCCACGTGAACTGGTTCCGGTGCCATCCGGCCTGGATGCCGCCGAAGCTGTCAGCCTCGTGCTGAACTACATCACCGCGTACCAAATGCTTCATCGTTCCGCCAAGATTACGCCGGGCCAGCGCGCGCTGATTCACGGCGCGGCAGGCGGGGTCGGCTCGGCACTCTTGCAACTTGGGCGTCTCGCCGCGCTGGAGATGTACGGTACCTGTTCATCACAAGGGACGCCGGCCGTTTCCGACCTGGGCGGCATCGCAATCGATTATCAGCATCAGGACTTCGTGAAAGAAATTCAGCGCCTCACGAGCGAGGGCGTGGATGTCGTCTTTGACGGCATCGGTGGCACCCACATCTGGCGCTCCCGCAAGGCTCTCCGTCCTGGCGGGAGGGTCGTGGCCTACGGTCTTACTTCCTCGCTTCGTGAGGGACGATTGGCCTCCGGCCGTCCAGGTCGCCGTAATCGCTTTCATGGAATCGGCATTTTCGGGCTGTACATTGCTGGCGGCTGGCTTCTCCCCGGCCGGAAACGGGTGGTCCCCTACAGCATCCAGTGGCTCAAACGGGTGAAACCGGCATGCTTTCGAGAGGATCTAGTCGCACTGTTTGACCTCCTTCAGCAGAAAAAGATCAAGCCGCTCATCGCTCAGCGATTTCCCCTCGTCGAGGCAAGGCACGCGCACGAGTTGCTCGGGAAGGGAGGTGTGATCGGCAAGATTGTGCTCGTGCGTCCTAGTTGAATCAGGAGGCATAGCGGCCGGCGACAAGTGAGAAGACGCGAGGTTCGCGGGATATCAAATGGCCACCAGCCAGATACTCTGGCAGGCAAGCCTTCAACTCTCGCGGGAGATGAGTTTGCCTTTCAGTGAACTGCCGCACGCGCGCTGCCTGTCCGGAGGTAATGTTGACCGCGTGCTGCCGGTCACGAAACCATAGCGGCATGGCCAAACTGCCTCCTGCCGATTCTCCGGTGGCCGAAGCTTACCTGCATCCTGCCACCGCGCAACTGTGGCGCGAACTGCTGGCCAACCGCGCGCTTTCCGTGGGCGATCTGGCGGGCATGACCGACCTGCCGGTGCCTACTTTGAGGGATGCCATCAATGGCAAATGCCCGCTGGCGATTGGTCTGTGGAAGGAGATTGCCTCGGCCTTGCAAGCCAGCCAGGCGGAGTTCAGCTTCACCACCAGCGAGCGCGAGGGCAAGCCGTGCTGGGAACTTTATTGCGTGCTGATGTAGCCAGGTGATTCTACCCGTCGCAACTGCCAAACATCAGGTGCTGACCGGCGCGTCTAGAGCAGCTCAGCCGAGTCGTAAATATTCGCTCTTTCGGATCGCTAAGCGGATTTTTTCAGCTGGTGCTCGTGGTGGCGCCAGTGGCGGACCATGGCCAGCCAGCCGGGCTTGGCGTCCTGCTCCTCGTCCTGATGGGCAACGCGATAAAGCCACACGCTGTCGGCAATCATGGTAAGGATTACCAGGACGCCGCCGACAATCATGGCGAGGATAATGACCGTTCCAAAGGTCAGCAGATCATCGAAAGCGTGGAAGAGTGTGCCCATATGCCCTCCGCCGGGGGGGAGCGCTTATTGGCTCAATTGAAGCCTACTCTACGCCTAAACGGAGTGCAGTGACAACGGTCACCTTCTGGACACGCCCGCAAGTCTCATTTATGCAACATTATGCGAAAGGGAGGAGGCAGCTGCAGGCACCTGAGATCCTTCAGACGCCGCTCAGCGCTTGCCGTCGCTGGGCTGCGCGGGAATTTCGGTGGTGGGCGGCGGCTCCATCTCACTCAACAACTGGCGCCGCAGCTCGGCCAGAAGTTCGGCACGATGCTCACCCTGCAGTTCTCGCTCCAGTTCCTGCAGGGCCAGCGCGACAATGTGGTAGTGGTGCAGTCCGCTGTACTCCGGGTCGGAGGTCACCTGCAGCCAGATGCGGTGCAGAAGCTCCAAGTCCTGCTGCCGCAAGCGGGGGGTATGGGGGCCCAGAGGATAAATACGCGAGCGGCCGTCGGGGAAAGCCACTTCCAGTTCCAGGCGAGGACGCGGCTCGGGGAGACGCTCCCAGGCATCGCCGGTCAGCTTGCCTTGTTCATCGGCGGTGAGTTTATTGGAGGCGCCGCAGATAATGCGGACCGAGTCAAGCCGCTGCGCCGTGACCACGATGGCGTCAAACACGTCAGTCGCCGGCACCACCAGCAGCGACACTGGCTTGCCTTCTTTCTCCGCCGCCGCTACTACCGAAGTGAATAACTCCTGCTCGTAGTGGTCGAAGACCTCATTGGCGTCCATCTGCATGCTGCCGCTGAAGGTATGCTCGCGGTGGTACAGGCGCGCGGTCATGACCACGACGTCCTGCTTGGTGGTATCCGTGCGCGACAAGGTCTGGCGCAGATAGTACAGGTTGCGCGGGTCGCGCACCGTGACCAGGATGTTACCGGGACGGACGCCCAAAGCTCCGCTGCCCAGTTCCTGGTTGCCGTACACGCGGAACTGGTCCACACTTTCCGGCTTGCCCCGGCGCTGTTGGGCTGTATGCCTTTCAGAAACTGTAAAAATGGCGAAAAACAAGGCGGTAAAACTCACGCCCGCAATAGTGGCGTCCTGTTTTGTGAATAGATTCACCACCGCGGTCAAGAACAGTATGGTGGTAATAATCGTCAAGCCAACAGGGATTTCCTTGCCGCCAATGTAGAAGTTGCCTGGCACTTTCCATTGCCGGTGCTCGGGCTCGGTGTAGCGCAGCACGAAGACCGCGAGCCCATTCAAGGCGAAGCTCCAGATCACGCCGAAGGCGTACAAGCCCGCCAGCATGTAAACGTTGCCGCGACTGGCAATGATCGTGAACAACTGCATGAGCACGATCATGTTGATAATGCGATAGCTGGTGCCATACCGCTTCTGCGGCTTCTGAAACCAATCGGTTAGCACTCCACCTTCGGCAAGCCGGTTGAGCACCCCATTGGCGCCGACAATCGAGGTATTCTGCGCACCCGACAGGATCAGCACCCCAACGATCACAACGAAGGCGTGGAACAGCAGCTTCAGCGTGTACGGTCCCACCAGGTACATGGTGATGCCGCTGATCAGGTTGGCGAAGAAGTTGGGCCGCACGCTATCGGGAATGATCATTACCCCGAAGAATGAGACCAGCGAGGTAAAGAGCAGGCTGTAAATGAATATGACCAGCCCGGTTTTCTGCAGGTTTTTAAGTTTGGGGTGCTCGATCTCGCGATTGACTTGGGCCAGGGTCTCTTCGCCCGACATAGCCAGCACGGAGTGGCCGAAACCCACCAGCAAAATGACCAATGTCAGTTTGGATGCCCAGGTGCCGTACAACCAGCCGAGCGACTCATGGTTCAGCTTCAAAGCCCCAGCGTGCAACGGGTTCGGAGGAAGATGAGCTGGAACTTTGATCAGTGTGATCAGACACCAGACAATCAGGATAACCACCATCACCGTGGTGGTTTTCATGATCTTCATGGCCTTGTCGCTGCTCTCGTGAATTCCCTGGATGTTCTTCCACCAGAAGTAGCAAGACACAACGCAGGCAAAAACGGCGGCAAAATGGTTGGTGCCGCCCTGAGTGAAGTTGATGGGATGGCCCAGGTAGCGGCTGATGTCGTCCACGAAGCCGGCCAGGTATTGGCCTGCGGAGACGGCGCTGATAGGCCCGGTCAGAACATAGTCAAAGAGCAGAGCGGAAACTGAGATCTTGGCCAGGGTTCCGCCCATGGCCTCCTTGACCACGCGGTACACGCCGCCGCGCACGAACATGGCGCTGGACTCGATATAGAGAGCCCGCACCGCGTAGCTGAACAACATGACCGCCAGGATGAACCAGGGGGCGCTCTTGCCGATGACCTTCTCGGCGTCGCCGCCCACGTAATAAGCGGAGGAGGCCAGGTCGGAGAGAACAATGGCCGCGGCTCGCCAGAAGGAGATGAAGGTCAGCATCACCGTGGTGGCGACGAAGACCTTGGCGGCGGGGCGACGGATGCTGGTGCTGCTCGACATTGCGCCTGGAAGCTACGCTAACGGCTGGAACACACGTTTGCCTAAGTGCATTTAGACAAACGATGAAGATAACACATCAGCAAGGGGGCTTTCAGTGGAGGTACGCCGGTTTCAGTGCTCCAGCGGGCCGGCTTCGTCGCTGGTTTCTTCCGCCCGCCGTTTCAGAAAAGCCTCGACGCGACGCAGGCCGTTGAAGAAGCGTTCTGGAAAGAGCGGGCCTGCGACCGGCTCGGCAACCGGCCCGGCATCCAGGTAAGTTCGGGTAATGCGGTCATGCCAGCAGAGCGTGTCCTCGTCCAGCAGGCACCAGAGGAAGCCCAGCCCAAGGGAGACCGCGGAGAGGGCCATGGCCCAGGCGCGCCAGCGGCGAGTGCCGCGGTCGGGAACGCTGCCGTCAAAACCGCTCAGGCGCAGACCGATGAGGCGCATGCCCGGCGTGGAGCCTGTGTACACGAGGAAAGCGTACTGAAAAACAGCCCACAGAATGGCGGGCAGGGCCACTCCCAATCCCAACAGCACGTGAATTGAGGGCAGCAAGGCGGCAATTTTGTCCACGATCAAGGCAAACATCAAGGTTGCCGTGCCCACCAGCACGCCATCCAGTCCCGCGGCCATGATGCGGCGGCCCAGCGGCGCTACCCGCAACGGAAGTTCCAGGTCACTGGGCACGGCCGATTGCTCCGGTTCCAGGATGATGCCCCCGAGCGGCACCTGCTTGGAGACAGTTTCCGGAGCGTCCAGGATGCGAGGTAAATCCAGAATGGGGTCGGCCAGTTCGTCTGGGCGCAGAGGCGGCGGAACCAGCGGCCGCGGAAATTCAATAATGTTGGTGGCATCGAAGGGCACAGCGCGCGCCTCCTCCACCGGTTCGGAGGTGATTTCTTCCGGAACTGCCGCTGCCGCAGTGGCGGCTTCCGAACGGCCCCCGGATTGGTAAGCGGCTCGGGCCGGGTCTGCCTCACGGGCGGGCGGCGAAGCAGCATACACAGGCGGATCGAACTTCAAAGCCAGCGAAGGATAGCGCGGCGGCTTCCTTCTTCGGCGTGAATGGTAGTTATGCAGCCGCGCCGCCACTTCCTGGCGCCATTCCGGCTGATCGTCGCCAACCTCTTCGGCCTCATCCCAAGCGCCCGATGCCGACTCATCAGAGATGCCGATCGCCACTTCGACGGGATGCTCTGGCGCAGTGTCCTGGGCGGCGGCTTCGGTCTCCGGCGCGTCAGCCTCCAAAATCTGAATCGCTGGCTGAAAGTCGGAGGAGGTTTCGGCAGCCGCTTGCTCCGTCTCGATGCTGGCGCCGGCAATCGCAGGAGCGTCGCCCGCCGGTGGCGGCTCTACAAAACGCCCGCGGCTTTGCGAATCGGGAACGAACCGCGGCCGGGACAGGCTGCTGGGGGTTTCCAAGCTGGCGGCAAATTGCTGTTCGCTGACATCGCTGCCATCCGCTTCGATCAGCATGCGCTCGCCGCCACCCGGGGCCGCGTCGGGTTCAGCCGCCCCCGTTGGACGAAAACGCAGGCGCACCCGCGGCGGCCGTGAATCTGTGTCGTGGCCGTTGCCGCCATTTGAGGGACAGGACATAGGTCGTTGAAGATCGCCGGGAGCGCGAAAATTCGCCTTCTCGCGCCGGCACCAGCCTGTGCCTTTGCCTGCATCCCCGGGCCGTGCTAAGTTTCCGAGGTTCAGCACTTCACCAAGCAGGCGGCACGTGCGCTTCTGATGAATCTCCGCTTCCGAATCCTTATCACGGCCGTTTGTCTTTGTCATCTGCTGTTCACCACTCCCGTAGTAACCAGCCAGTTGCGCCCGGACGCAGCCCTGCAATTTCCGTCTGTCGCGGGATTGCACCCGCCGCCCTTGCAGCTGCAACTCCAGGCCCCCACGGCAGCCTGCAGCGGGACCATTACCCACGTGCATTCCCCAGGACAGCCGGTGGAAACCATTATCCAGGCGTGCGAGCAGGAGCGCACCGGCGGCATTTATAAAGCCAACGGAAATGTGGTGCTCACCCACGGCAACTACCTGCTCTACGCCGACCACGTCACCTATGATCCGAAAACGGGAGACACCACCGAAACCGGTCACGTGATTCTGGATGGCGGCCCGCACGACGAGCACATGGAGGCCAGCCATGCCACCTACAATGTGGGCACCGAGAACGGTATCTTCTATGACGTGAAGGGCACCATCGGCGTGCGGTTTCACGGGCAGCTAGTGACGCTCACAACGTCCAACCCCTTCGCGCTGACCGGCAAGGTGGTGGACAAACTCGGCCCGGACCGCTATGTAGTGCACCACGGCACTGTAACTTCCTGCCAGGTGCCGCATCCCATCTGGACTTTCAACGCCCCGCGCGTGGTGGTGGAGGTTGGCGGCGACGCCAAAATCTACCGCAGCACGTTCCGCGTGAAAGGCGTGCCCGCTTTCTTCATGCCCTATGCCACTCATCCGGTGGACCACCTGGGCCGCCATTCCGGCTTTCTGATGCCGAACTTCGGCACCTCCAATATCAAGGGATTTATGCTCGGGGATTCTTTTTACTGGGCCATCAACCGGAGCATGGACGCCACCATCGGGGGTGAAATGTACTCCAGCCGTGGATGGGCGGAACGCGGGACCTTCCGCGTGGCCCCCACGCAGCGCAGCTTCTTCGCCGCGACTTACTCCGGGGTTACCGATCGCGGCTATAAGCTGGCCAAAGGTGCGCCCGCGCCTTGTGCTGAGCGGACCGGCAACATCTGCAAACAGGGCGGCGAAGACATACGCGCTCTCGGTTCCACCAGCCTTGGCACCGATGCCCGCGCCGTGGTCAATTTCGAATACCTCAGCTCTTTCATTTATCGTCTGGCGTTCAACTTCGTGATCACTCAGGGGCTTTCCTCGGAGGTGATTTCCAACGCATTTGCCACCAAGAATTTTAACGGCTACTCCCTGAATGCGCTGGTGCAGCAGTATCAGGATTTCCAGAGCTTCGCGCCTAACGACATCATTACCATCCGTCACACCCCGAGTTTCGATTTTTCCAGCGTGGACCGCCCCCTGGGCAATTCCCCGTTCTATTGGTCCTTCGACACCGAACTCGGTGGGCTGTCGCGCAATCAGCCCGCGCCCACCACAACGGATCGCACTAACTTTTTCCGCACTGCCACGGAAGTCGGCCGCTTCGATTTGCATCCCGACCTCTCCCTTCCCCTGCAGTTTCACGGCTGGGATTTTCGTCCCGAACTGGCTCTGGAGGACACGGCTTACACCCAGAGCCTGACTCCAGTCCCCGGCACCGTGGGCACTCCCAGCGGCGAACCCCTTAACCGAAAGGCTGTCGAAGGCACCTTCGAGTTGCGCCCCCCCGCCCTCTCCCGTGTTTTTCAGCGCCAGCTCTTCGGCCGCAAGTTCAAACATGTGATCGAACCCCGGGTGGTGTACCGCTACGTGACCGGGGTCGATAACTTCAGCGACGTCCTGCGCTTCGATCAGCGGGACGTGCTCGCCAATACCAATGAGGTGGAGTACGGCATCACCAACCGGCTGTTTGCGAAGCGGACCAAGGTAGCTGATCCGGATTGCGAGTCCTCGTCCAATCCGGCCCAGCCGGCGCCTGCGCTGACCAGTGAAGCGCCGGAGAAGGCTGGTAGCCCGGGCGAAAATGCCGCCTCCACCACTCCCGTACCGGCCGAGGGCACGCAGGAAGCTGCGGGCAAGTCAGGAACTGAAACGACCTCTGCTGCTAACCCCGACCAGTGCGAACCGCCGCCCGCGCGAGAGCTCATCACCTGGCGCGTGGCCCAGAAGCGCTTCTTTAATCCCAACTTCGGCGGAGCGGTGGTGCCTGGGCAACCGAACGTGTTCACCAGCACGGTGAACTTTACCGGCGTCGCCTTTCTCACCGATCCCGCGAACTACTCACCCATCATTTCCCGGTTTCGCATTCAGAACGGACCAGCGGATGCGGAGTGGGACCTGGATTATGACCTGCAAAAAGGCCGCATTAATGCCAGCACGGCATTACTGGGTTACTCATTTGGCCAGTTCGGTATCGGCGGAAGTCATGCCTTCCTGCAGGCTCCGGGAGAAGTGCTGTCCACCGTTAATGCCCTTTCCGCTCCTCTCAAATTCAACCAGTGGCGCGTTATTGGGCGCTACGGTAACTCGAACCGTCACGGCTTCAGCGTGGCCGCCATGGCGGGGGTGGACGCGAATCTCAATTCCCTGCAGTATTCCATGTACGAGGCGAATTACAATTTCAACTGTTGCGGCATCACCTTTGAACTGCAGCGCTGGGCCGTGGGGCCGGTGCGCACGGAAAATCAGTTCCGCTTCGCTTTTGCCCTGGCCAATATTGGCACCTTTGGCACCCTGCGCCGCATGCAGCGTCTGTTCTAGGCTCCGCCATTCTTGTCGTGTACCGCAATTCGGCGGACAGGATTTAAGATAACTGCTCACGGCCCGTTTGATCGCTCCTGAGGAGGCTACCTCCATGCCCCGCATTCCCGTTGTCGCTGTGTTGCTAATGCTTGCGTTCCTGTCTCCCGCTACCGGGTTCGCCGCGTCTCCGCCGCAAGCCGCACCCTCCAGCATTTCTTTGGGCACGGTGGATTTCCCCAGTTCCTGCACACCCGCTGCTCAGAAAACGGTAGAACAAGGCGTGGCCCTCCTGCATTCCTTTCAGTACCAACAAGTCGAGCAGGCCTTCACTCAGGCGTCCGAGCAGGACCCGCGCTGCGCCATCGCTTACTGGGGCAAAGCCATGGGCTTGTATCACCAGTTGTGGGATTTCCCCACAGAAGCCACCTTGCATGACGGACTGCAGGACGTGCAGCAGGGAAAGAAGCTTGCCCAGGGTACGGACCGCGAGCGCGCTTACCTTGCGGCCGCTGCGGCTTTCTATCAGAACAATCCCAAGCTGAGCCATGTCGAGCGCCGGCGGGCTTATTCCCAAGCGATGGCGCGGCTGCATGCGAAATTCCCTAACGATGATGAAGGCGCGGCCTTCTATGCCCTCTCCCTGGTTGCCTTAGCTGAAGAAGGCGACAAGGAAATGTCGAACCGCAAGCAAGCTATCGCCATCCTGCAGCCGCTGTTCCATAAGCACCCTGATAACCCCGGTATGGCGCACTACCTGATTCACGCCACAGACACGCCGCAGCTGGCCTCGCAAGGGCTGGAAGCGGCGCGGGCTTACGCCAAAATTGCGCCAGCCTCTTCGCATGCCCTGCACATGCCATCGCACATCTTTGTTCGCCTGGGACTTTGGCAGGAATGCATCAATTCGAACCTGGCGGCGGCCGCTGATGCCATACGCGCCCACCTGGCCGACCCCGGCTACGAGTTCCACGCTATGGACTTTCTGGACTACGCCTACCTGCAGAGCGGGCAGGACTCCAAGGCGCGGGCGTTGGTCGAGGAACTGAAGAGCGTTCCCGGCGCCAGCGGGGAGGAGATTGCCGATCACCAGGCGGTCACCGCCGCGCGCAATGCGCTCGAGTCGCACCAGTGGAAACAGGCTGCGGAGCTCCCGATTCCGAAGGTCAAACTCCTCTGGCAGGACAATACTTACTTCGCCCGCGTGGTCGGCGCCGCTCGCAGAGGCGATGTGGCCGGAGCCCGCCAGGACTTGGACAAGCTCAAAGAGATCATCGTTGCACGCAATGCCCACAATAAAGAGATGGGCTATGCAGGACATGCAGGCGACGCCATTGACCAGATCGAGGCTGAAACCTGGCTGGCTTTCGCCGAAGGAAAAAGCGACGCCGCCTTAAAGAGCGTGGAGATTGCGGTTAAACGCGAAAAGGAAGAGGGCGTCGGCTACGATCGCCCGCCTGCGCTCGAAATGCAGGCCGACATGCTGCTGGAGCTAAAGCGCCCAGCCGAAGCCCTGGCCGCCTACAAGGCCGCCCTGCGCGATTCGCCGCGGCGCTTCAATTCCCTTTACGGCGCGGCCCGCGCTGCCGAACTGGCGGGCAACGCCGCCGAAGCGCGCGAATACTACGCCACCCTGGTGCAGAGCTGCGAGCCGGGCGCTGACCGCGCGGAACTACAGACCGCCAAGAATTACCTCGCTCAGCACCAGCAGGCGGCTGAGTAGTTCCAATTTCAGCTGGTAAGGCTCTGAAAATGGGCATAGAGGGTTACCACGGTAACTCTCCCGTTGCAGATCACCACCTGCAACTCCGCTCCTGGCGCGGGGTTGATACCAACAGCAGTTCCCAATTGCAAGCTGCAGGGAGGGCAAATGAAACGGACTTTGACGTTGCTTCTTACACTGGCGGTGGCTCTGTGGGTATCCAGCCTGAGCGCGGCGGCGCAGGGGCGCGGCAGCCGGCCGATGTCAACCGGCATTGAACATGCCGAGTCCACGGCCAGCAGCAACGGGCAGCGCGGCATAGACAAGGCTGAAGCCAAGCAGAACATCCATAAGCATGCCAAGAAGGTCAAAGGGAAGAAAGCCGGCAAGAAGCTGGCCAAGGGCAAGAGCAAAGTGAAGCGCGCCTAAGTTGCGCCAAAGCGGTCGGCCGGCGGCGAGGCCGTGAGCTTCGCCGCCGTCTTTATTTGGCCGCAACCAGAATTGCGGGGCCCATTTCCGTCCCTCCCGTACTAACATAGTGCGGTGGCAAGTTTCGAGAACCTCCCAGCCCCCCAAGATTTAGCAGCGAAACACGAGCGGCTGGCAACACGCCTGCGCTCGCTGGGTCGCACCTTGGTCGCCTACTCCGGCGGTGTGGACTCCGCCTTCCTGGCCGATGCCGCCCGCCAGGTAATGGGCGACAACATGCTGGCGGTGATTGCCGACTCCCCCAGCCTGGCACGCTTTCAGTTGCAGGATGCGATTGCCTTCGCGCAGGAGCGGCAGATCCCGCTGGAGGTTGTGGCCACGCAGGAACTGGAACGGGTGGAGTATGTGCGCAATGACGCCAGCCGCTGTTTCCACTGCAAAGACGAGCTGTTCACTTTGATGGAGGAATTTCGCCGCCGGCGCGGGTTCGAGTGCATTGCCTATGGCGTGAACGTGGATGACCAGGGTGACTTCCGCCCCGGGCAGCAGGCGGCCATGCGGCACAACGTGGCTGCGCCCTTGCTCGAAGCCGGCCTCGGCAAGGAGGAGATTCGCGAACTGGCTCGGCTGGCCGGAATGCGCCTCTGGGACAAACCCGCCTCGGCCTGCCTATCTTCTCGCATCGAGTACGGCCGCCCCGTGACTCGCGAAGCCCTCGCCGCGGTGGAGCAGGGCGAAGAAGCTCTGCGCGCCCTCGGCTTCCGCCAGTTCCGCGTCCGCCATCACGGACAAATTGTGCGCCTCGAAATTGCCCGCGAGGAGCTGCCGCGAGCTTTCGATCCCAAGATGGCGGCGGAGTTCACCCGTGTCTTCAAGGCTCTGGGTTTCACCTACGTGACCCTGGACCTGGAGGGCTTCCGCTCCGGCTCCATGAACGCGCTTCTGTCGCTAGAACAGGTGAAGCGGCAGATCCCATGAAACGGGAGGCGTCTTCCAGACGTTCTCTCTCACCCTCTGTACGCGTGCGGAGTCCGGCCTCCCGGAATGCGGCCCTGCCGCCGGTCATGAGATAATTCTGATTATTCTTGTGTACAGGCGGTTATCAGTGCTTTTTGTGCGACGCGGCTTTATTGCCCTGCTGTTGCTGTGCCTTGGCTGCACGGCCCAATCCGTGGACCAGGACGTCAGCCGGCGGGTGGAGCGCCAGGTGCGCGCTTACTACAAGGTTCCGGCCGGCGTGCAGATCGCGGTGGGCAGCCGCAAATCCAGCGAATTTCCCAATTATGACCAGGTGACGCTCACCTTCACCGACGGGCCCCGCAAGCAGTCGCACGATTTCCTGCTCTCGAAGGATGGCAAAACCCTGGTGCGCTTCACCAAGCTCGACCTCACCAAAGATCCCTATGCCGAGGTCATGAGCAAGATTGACGTCAAGGGCCGCCCGGTTCGCGGCAACAAGGACGCCAAGGTCACCATCGTCAACTACGACGATTTCGAGTGCCCCTTCTGTGCCCGCATGCACGAAACCATGTTCCCGGGCGTGTTTAACGAATATCGGGACAAGATCCGCGTGATCTACAAGGATTTCCCGCTGATCGAGATCCATCCCTGGGCCATGCACGCCGCCGTGGACGCCAACTGCCTGGCCGCGCAGAACGATACTGCTTACTGGGAGTACGCCGATTACGTGCACGCCCACCACAACGACATTAATGGTGACAGCAAAAGCACCCTGGTGCAGCAATTCGCCAATCTTGATCGTGTCGCGTTGGAGCAGGGTCAGAAAAACGGCCTGGATGCCGCCAAGCTGCAGTCGTGCATTAAAGTACAGAATTCCGATGCGGTGCGGGCCTCCATGAAGGAAGGGGACGAACTGGGCGTGAATGCCACCCCCGCCCTGTTCATCAACGGCGAGAAACTGGACGGCGCTGTGCCGCCGCAGGAACTGCGGGGGGCCATTGATCGCGCCCTGACCGACGCGGGGGTGCAGCCACCGGCTAAGACGGCTCCCGCGGCCCAGCAGCCGGCGCCCGCGGCTCCGCAAAAACCGGCATCCGATTCGGGCCACACGGGCAAATAGTGCAGTCATTCCAGTCTTTGGGACCATTCCAGCCGTTGTGTTCCGCAGCAGCCAGGGCCGAATCGGCAGTGGTCGCGGGGAGCGCAGTCCTATCTCTCCGCGGGTGGAGGAAATTTGATAACTAAGTTGCCGCTTGCGCGCACGGTGGTGACGGCCATTCTCATTGCCGCCGCCCTGCTCTCGTTTTCCGCCTGCCAGAAGAAGAGCGCCAGCCCCGAAGTGATGGCCCGGGTGGATCGCCGCGAGATTACCCGCGCCGAGGTGCAGAAGTATTTTGAGAACCAGACCGCGGGCGCGCCCCAGGCGCCCTCGGGCGAGCAGGCCAACAGCCTTCGCCTCAGCATACTTCGCCAGCTGATTGACGATGAAATCCTGATGCAGCGCGCCGAAAAACTTGGCCTGCTGGCCACGGACGAGGAGGTGAACCGCAAGCTGAACGAGATCAAGGCGCCGTACACCCAGGAGGAATTCAATAAGCGCCTGCAGGAAAAGAAGATCACGCTCGACGACTTCAAGCACGACCTGCGCCGCAGCCTGACCGTGGAGAAAGTGCTCAACCGGGAGATCACCTCCAAAATCAACATCAGTGACCAGGACATCAGCAGCTACTACAACGCCCACAAAGCGGAATTCAACCTTATCGAGCCGCAGTACCATCTGGCGCACATTCTGGTCACCAGCGCTCCCAACCCGCAAGTGCATAACCTGAAGAACGACAAGGCGCGCAACGAGGCCGAGGCCCGCAAAAAAATCCAGATGTTAGTGAACCGGCTGGACAGCGGCGAGGATTTTGCCACCCTGGCCATGAACTATTCTGAGGACCCGGAAACGGCGGGCACTGGCGGCGACCTGGGCTTTACTCCGGAATCGTCGCTCAAGGGCACCGATCCCGCCACCCGCGACGCTATTACCAAGCTCAAGCCCGGCCAGTACAGCGGCATCATTCCGGTGGTGAATCCCACCACCCACCAGCTGTTCGGCTACCGCATCGTGAAGCTCATTGCCAAGGAGCCGGCCGGCCAGCGCGACCTCAATGATCCCCGCGTGCAGCAGGCCATCCGCGAGCAATTGCGCGACCGCCGCGAACAGCTGCTGAAAGCCGCTTTTTATGAGGTCATCCGCGACCAGGCCAAGGTGGAAAACTTTTACGCGGAGCAGATCCTGAACCAGGCAGGGAAGTAGGCACGCCGGTTGGTTTCGATCTCAAGCTGTCTTCCTCTGTCTCTCCGTGCCTCCGCGGTGAAAAGGACTACTCCACAATTGCCAGCACATCGCCGGCATTGACCGGGGTGCCGGGCGTGGCCAGGATCTTCTGAACGATTCCCTTCTTTGGCGACTTGAGCTCGTTCTGCATCTTCATAGCCTCAACCACCAGCACGCCCTGTCCCGCCTGCACTTGCTCTTTTTCCGCCACCAGCAGGCGCACCACCTTTCCCGGCATGGGAGCCACCAGCTTTTTGACTCCGGCGGCGGCGCCAGCGGACTGCCGTCGGCTGCGCAGCGAACGCGGGTCGCGCACCTCGGCCGCATAACGCGCGCTACCCACCCAGAAATGCAGGTCCAGTGGCGTGAGTTCCCGCTTAACTTCGTAGGCGGTGCCATCAATCAGCAGGGAGAGCACGTTGGCTCGCGTCAGCACTGCATCCAACGCCACTTCTCGCCCGTTCAGGCGACAGTTCCAGCCAGACTTCTCCCGCGCCAGTTCCACGCGGTAGTCCTGGCCGTCAATGTTGACGTCGTAGATCATAGAAAAGCAGCCCTTGGCTGTGGGCCATTGGCCGTCCCCCTCGAGCTTCCGTTACTGCAGCGACTCAACCCGCCCCGCCTGCCTCCAGTTGCTGGCGCCATTCTTCGCCGGCGCGGGCGCGCTGCCGCCCGAAGGGCCATTCAGTGTGGCCGGTACATGCTCCAGAGCGGCAAACACGCCGGCGGCGATGGCGGCAATTTCCGGATGCTCCTTCCTCACCGGGTCGTCCTCGGGATGCTGCAGCAGGCGGTCCAGAAAGCCGGTATCCAGCTTGCCGGCAATGAAATTGGGATTCTTTAGAATACGGCGGAACAGGGAAATGTTGGTCTTAATGCCGCCCACGAAGTACTCGTGCAGGGCGCGGCGCAGGCGCATGATGGTCTGCTGACGGTCGCTGCCATAGCCGATGAGCTTGGCCAGCAGCGGATCGTAGTCCAGGGGCACGCTCCAGCCTTCATACATGCCGCTGTCGCGGCGGACGCCCGGCCCGCCCGGAATCAGCAGCAGCGTTATCGTTCCTGGGCTGGGGAAAAAGTTATTGTCCGGGTCCTCGGCGTAGATGCGGCACTCCATGGCGTGCCCGCGCAATTGAACGTCCGGCTGGCGAAAGGGCAGCGGCTCGCCCGCGGCAATCTGAATCTGCAGATGAACCAGGTCGAGCCCGGTCACCATTTCCGTCACCGGATGCTCCACCTGGAGGCGTGTGTTCACTTCCAGAAAATAGAAGTTCTTCTTGTCGTCCACCAGGAACTCGACCGTACCCGCATTGGTATAGCCGCCGATCTCCGCCACCTTGACGGCGGCCTCTCCCATGCGCCGGCGCATTTCTGCGTCCACTATGGGGGAGGGAGATTCCTCCAGCACCTTCTGGTGCCGTCGCTGCACCGAGCACTCACGCTCGCCCAGCCAGAGGGTGTGGCCGTGCTCGTCGGCCAGCACCTGCATCTCGATGTGGCGCGGATTCTCGATCAGCTTTTCGATGTACACCTCGCCATCGCCGAAGGCGCGTTCCGCCTCACTGCGGGCGCTGTCAAACGCGGAGCGAAGCTCGTCTGCCGACCGCACGGTCCGCATGCCTTTGCCGCCGCCGCCCGCCGCCGCTTTCAGCATGATGGGATAACCCACTTCCCTGGCCACGCGCACCGCCTCGTCAAATTCCAAGCCGTGTGACGAGCCCGGCACAAAGGGCACTCCGGCGCGCCCCATCGCCTGCCGGGCGCGGGTTTTGGAGCCCAGCAGCTCCATCGCCTCCGCGGTGGGGCCGATGAACTTGACGCCGGCTTCCCCGCAGGCACGTGCGAAGCGCGGGTTTTCCGAAAGAAAGCCGTAGCCGGGATGGATGGCGTCCGCGCCGCTGCGCCGGGCAACGTCCAGAATCTTTTCTATGTTCAGGTAGGACTCGGTGGCCGCAGCCGGACCGATGAAGTACGCCTCATCGGCGTGGCGCACGTGCAGCGACGCCCGGTCTACCTCGGAATACACCGCCACCGAGGGAATGCCCAACTCGCGGCAGGCGCGCATCACCCGCACCGCAATTTCTCCCCGGTTGGCGATCAGGATTTTCTTGAACATGCAGGGGTATGCGATCGGGCAGCCAAGCCCAATTTGCGATTGTAATTCACGATGATGGTGTGGAGGCAGGACTTCGCCCACCCGCCCAGCACGGAGCCCCGTGCCCACACAGGTCACGCCAGGCAGGCCCTCTCTCGCGCATCAAGCAAAACGCCCCGTCCGCCTTGCGGCGGAAGGGGCGTTGACCTAAGGAGGAGGGAACTCTTACTGCGTCTGGCTGGCCGGCTGTTCCACGATGCCGCCCGGTTGCTGGGCCGCCGCCTTGGCCGCCTTGGCTTTCTTGGTGGCCATGGTCTTGTCCACCCAGTCATCAGCGGTCTTCAAATCGGCGGTCTGCTGATCCGGGGTGTCGCACTCCGTGTCAGCCTTTTCGCGGTACATCAGGTTCATGTAAGCCATGGCATCGTCGTAGTCAGGCCGCAACTGCAGCGCCTTATTGAGCACGTCAACCCCGTCCTGGATGTTGGCCCCGCTGAGGTCCTTCAAGTGTTGGCACACTTTTTTATCTTTGAGGGTCTCATCCGGTTTCAGCCCCAACTTGGCGCGTTCTTCCATGCGTGGCTGATAGCTCTGCGTCCAGTCAATCACGCCCACCGAGTAGTAGGGTTCGGGATCGTTGGGATCAATCTGCGAGGCCTTGCGGTAGTAGTCCTTGGCCTGGTCGAACTTCTTCATCTGCAGGTAGAGATAAGCAATACCCTTCACGCTGTTGATCTGCTGCTCGCGGGTGGGATTGCGGCTCAGCACCTGCTTGTACTGGTCAATCGCCTGCTCGGCATTGCGGTTGTTATCGGGCGTGTCCGCGCCCGGAACATATTGCTGGGCGTAGGCCGTGGCCAGATAGAGCCGCGCATTGAGCAGCGAGGGATCCAGAGCCACCGCATTCTGGAATCGGTTGATGGCTTCTTCGTATTTGGCGTTCTTGTAGGCCTGAACGCCTTTATTGAGCTGGTCGCGCGCTTTCAGCTTGTTGCAACCGGCGGCGAAGAGCAGCGCCAGGGCGGCGGCCGACAACATCAGTATTCGCACGCTTCTGTTCATGTGTTTTTTATTAGTCCCCTTTGCCGAATAAGCTAAGGGCCCCCTTTGCCTGGTAGATGGACGACTTCCCGGCCTTGCGCAGCCGCGCCCGGCTTGGGAGCGACGGCGGCGGCGGAAGCTTTCATCCGCCGCCTCAGCCGGAAACTGCCCGCGTGTCTAGCTGCCCGCCTCGATCTTGGCGGTGATGAGTCCGACCTTCTCCACCTGGGCCGCGTGCGCGATGTCAATGACGTTAGCCACGTCGGCGAACGGAACCCCGCTATCGCCTTTGACGAACATCACCTTCTCGGCACGCGTTTTGTAGATATCGGTCAGCCGTTGCTGCAGGTTGTCCCAGGTCACATCTTCCTGGTTGATCTTCAGCCCCGGCGGCTGGCCCGGGCCACGGTCAATCACCTGCACAACGATAGTACGGTCGGGCTGGTTCTGCTGCTGCTTCTGGTTGGGCGGCGGCGGCTGCGGCACCAGCGCATCCAGCCCCTTAGGCGTGAGCGGGGTGATGACCATGAAGATGATCAGCAGGACCAGCAGCACGTCAATCAGCGGGGTGACGTTCATGTCCGCAGTAGGACCGCCACCCGCACCACCAATTGCCATTCCCATAGTTTTCCCCTACTGCCCCGTAGGCGCGACAGGCGCCGGCGCGGCGGGTGTGGCTCCGGAAGCGTTCTTCCGTTGCTCGGTCAGTAACCCCAGGTCATCTACCCCGGCGGAGCGGACGTTGTCCACCACCTCGACCACCGTGCCGTACTTGGCACGGGCGTCGGCGCGGATGAAAACCCGCTTGTCCACGCGGTTGGCCAGGCGATCCTTGATCTTCTCGGTCAGCGCATCAGGCGAAACCTGATCGTTGCCGAAAAAGATCTTGCCGTCCCGCATCACCGCCACCAGCAAGGCGTCTTCCTTGTCGGCATCCGGCATCTGCGTCGGGTTGTTCACCTTGGCCAGGTCCACGCTCACGCCCTTTTGCAACATGGGCGTGATTACCATGAAGATGATCAGCAGCACCAGCATGACGTCCACCATGGGCGTCACATTGATGTTGGAGTTGACCTTGGCGCCTTCGTTTCTCTTGTTAATTGCCATGGCTTACTCTCCTTTGCGCGGAATTCGCTGTCAGCTTGCCGTGGGCGACGGCCAGCCGGGCAGAGGCTGCGCCGGTCTTGCCGTTCGCCCCGGTTGGCTTACCGGCGAACGCCCCGGCGCTTCAGGAAGTAGTCAATCAGTTCGCTCGACGAGTTATCCATCTCCACGTCGAACGCTTCCACGCGGCTGGTGAGATAGTTGAACATCATCACGGCCGGGATAGCGACGAACAGACCGACGGCGGTGGTTACCAGCGCTTCGGCGATACCGCCGGCGACGGCGCCCAGACCGGTGGCCTTCTGCTCTGAAATGCCTTTGAAGGCGTTCAGAATGCCGACCACGGTGCCGAACAAGCCAACGAAAGGAGCGGTGGAGCCGATGGTGGCCAAGCCGCTGAGACCGCGCTTCAGTTCGGCGTGGACGATGGCTTCGGCGCGCTCCAGGGCCCGCTTGGAAGCTTCAATCTGCTCGCCGGGGATGTCGCCGGACTCGGAGTGGGCGCGGAATTCCTGCAGGCCCGCGGTCACTACCTTGGCCAGGTGGCTCTTCTTGTTGCGCTCGGCTACGCGGATGGCTTCGTCAATCTTGCCTTCGCGCAGCGCGCCCGCGACTGCGGGAGCAAAGGCCCGCGACTGCTTGCGTGCGGCGCTGAATGCCATCCAGCGGTCAATCATCACGCCGATGGACCAGCCCGACATGATGAACAGAATGATAACCACGAGCTTCGCCAGGATACCCATCTGGTGCCATAGCGAAATAGGATCCCATCCCACGGTGCCGCCTTCCTGGAATATCCACGAGGCGTACACGGAGGCATGGGTAAGGGCTGCGTTAGCTGCGTGTGCTACGAACATGAGTGACTTTTCCTCCTCAGGAATGTCGTGACTCGGTATCGCGAACTGCCGTAAACCTGGCCTGCAAGCGATTGCAAAGGATCAAGCAGTGGACCTACTCTGCGGCGCTCCAGTTTTGGATTCCGGGGCCGTGCGCAGGGTTGGTGGCCTGCAGTGTACGCGTCCGGGGGCCAAAATGCACGGGCGCCACCTGCTTGACTCAAACACCGGGGCCCTCCAAACGGGCCCCGGAGAAACTCTTTCTAACCGCCCGCCAGGGTGAAGTTCACCGTAATCTGGGTCTCCACCGCGACCGGCTCGCCATTCAGGAAGTAGGGCTTATAACGCCACTGCTTCACTGCTTCGATGGCGGAAGGGGCCAGCATGGGATGCCCGCTGATCAGGCGCAGATTCTCGATGCTGCCGTCTTTGCTGATCTCCGCCTGCAGCACGACCGTACCCTGAATGCGGGCTTGCCGCGCCAGGGGCGGATACATGGGTTGCACCCGGTGAATCAGCAGACCTTGGGAAACGCCCTGGGAAACACGCACGCGCTGCGGCGTGGCCACCTTGGGAACGGCTACCGGCGTGGAACTGATGATGCCGCCGATCACACCGCCCATCTGCCCGCCGGGCACGCCACCAGGCACGCCGCCCACCACGCCCGCCGATGCCATCACCGGCGGCGGCGCCTCTTCTTCCTTGATCATTTCCACTTTCTTGGGAATCTTGGTGGGGGTGCGCAGCTCGCCGTTAATGATGTCGGTTTGCACCACCTTCACCACTCGCTGCGGCACAGCCGCCGGCGGCGGAGGCGGAGGCGGCGGAGGCGGAGGCGCTACCAGAAAAGTCATCAACTGCTGTTTAGGCAGAGCTTCGGTATATAGCAGCGGGAGCAACACCAGAATGCCGACCAGGCAAATCTGCAGCACGAACGACAGGGTCGTCGTCATGCCCCGCTTGGTTCTTAACCTGCCTCCCGATTCGATAAGGCTGTCCTCAAACATGGAACTCCTCCGTCTTCTTATCTTTTAGACACCGCAGGGCCGAAGTTTGCTCCCGTCCAGAGTACCCGGCACCAAAAACCTTGCATTTCCCCTGGCGCCCGGGGAAGCGCAGCATTCTACGCCTTTGCCCGTACTTTTTCGCGGCGACTTACGGTTGGCGGCGGCGGCGGCATCGGGCGCCCACTGCTGGCGCGCCGGGTGCGCCAATCCTGGTAAGCCACCAGCATGGGCGCCGCTACCGCGATGGAAGAATAGGTCCCGATCAGAATGCCGATCACCAGGGCGAAGGAAAAGCCCCTAAGTACCTCGCCTCCAAACAGATACAAAGACAGGACGGTAAGAAAGGTCAGACCGGAGGTAAGAACGGTCCGGCTCAAAGTCTGATTGATGCTGCGATTGACAATATCGGCCAGCTTCTCCCGCCGCAAAAGCTTAATATTTTCGCGAATGCGGTCGAAAACGACGATGGTGTCGTTCATGGAGTAGCCAACCAGGGTCAGGATGGCGGCAATTACCGTGAGGCTGATCTCCTTATTGGCCAGGGAGAAGGCGCCTACCGTGATCAGCGTGTCGTGGAAGCAAGCGACTACCGCAGCTACGCCATAGATCAGTTCGAAGCGGAACCACAAGTACACCAGCATGCCAGCCAGGGAGTACAAAATCGCCAGCTTGGCCTGACTCTGCAGCTGTTTGCCGACCTGGGGACCGACCACGTCCACGTTGCGCACCCCAAAGTCGGAGAGCCCAAAGCCCTCATTCAACGAGGCCAGCACCGGTGGCGGCACAACCCCTTTCAAATCATTCATCGAATTCAGCACCCCGCTCTGTACGGCGTCGCGCTGATGAACGATGGCTTGCCCCATATCCTGGTAGCGCTGGGCGGCGTCCGTGCCCAGGTGCAGTGGATCCTTGGAGAGCAAGTAGTTTTGGATATTTTGCGCGCTGGCGTTGTTCAGGTCCTGCTTGCCCGAGGGCATCCTGGTTTCCAAAGCATTGATGATCTGCGATCTACCCTGATCGAGCGCGGCTTCGCTGGTCTCTTTTTCCGCCAAGCCAATCAGAACCTCGTTATTGCTGGTGGGTCCGAACTGCTGGATGCGCGCGCTGTGCAGGCCGGCGCGATCCATAAGCCCGCGGATCTCGTTGAGGTTCGGAGTCTTGGTAAATTTCACCCGCACCAGTGTGCCGCCGCGGAAATCCACGCCTAGCGGAACACCGTGCCAGAACAGCATGGAGCATATGCCGGCCACGCTGAACACCAGCGAAAACGCGAGAAAGTACCACTTCTTACCGAGAAAATCTATGTTGGGACTGCGAAAGAATTCCACTTAGCTTTGGCCCTCAAATTTGCAATTTGGCCGATTTGACTTCCTAAATCGAACCTGAAACCTACCCAATGCTCAATGCCTCGCCCCGCTCCTTGCGGTTGAGCACGTAATCGAAAATCACGCGTGAAACAAACACCGCGGTAAACAGGTTGGCCAGCAGACCAAAGGTGAGCGTGACCGCGAAGCCCTTCACCGGGCCGGTGCCGAAAATGAACAAAATAAAAGCGGAAACGATGGTGGTCACGTGCGTGTCCACGATCGTTATCCAAGCGTGGCCAAAGCCCTGCTCCACTGCCGAAGGCGGGGTTTTGCCGTTGCGCAGCTCTTCCCGTATGCGCTCAAAAATCAGCACGTTTGAGTCAACGCCCATGCCGACCGTCAGGATGACTCCGGCAATGCCCGGCAGGGTTAGCGTCGCACCCGTATATCCCAAGAACCCCAACAGAATGATCAGGTTAAGAATGAGCGCCACATCTGCGTTGATGCCAGCCCCATGGTAGTAAACCAGCATGAAGACGAGCACCGCGAGCATGCCAATCACGGCCGCGCGCACGCCATCGCGAATGGAATCAGCACCCAAGGAAGGCCCTACGGTGCGGTCTTCCAGGTAATGAATGCTGGCGGGCAGGGCGCCGGAACGCAGGATCATGGCTAAGTCCTTGGTTTCCTGCTCCGAGAAGCGGCCATTAATTACGCCAGAGTCGTGAATCTGCTCCTGGATGGTGGCTACTTCCTGGACCTTGTTGTCCAGAACCACGGCCAATTTGTCGCCCACGTGGGAGCCGGTGAACGCGGCAAAGCGCCGGCCCCCCTCGTTGGTGAGCTGGAAGGAAACGTCAGGACGGCTATTTTCGTCGCGGCTGGCGGTGGCGTCGCGGAGGTCGCGGCCAGTAACGGCGGCCGAACGTGACACCACGTACCAGACCTGATGCGACTCGCCGCCGGTCTCGCCACTGCTCTTGCCCGGCAACAAGACCGTCCCCGGAGGCAGCACGCCATTATTGGCGCTTAGCGCGTCCTGCTCGTTGGAGTAGGGTCCGCCAAAGGCCTGGCGAATCTCCAGCATGGCGGTGGACTGCATGATGGACTTGACGCGCGCGGGATCGTCCACGCCGGGCAACTGGACCAGGATCTGGTATTGCCCCAGACCATGCTCTTCAATCACCGGTTCGCTCACGCCCAACTGGTCAATGCGGTTGCGGATGGTTTCAATAGCCTGCTGCACCGCCCGGTTCTTGAGCTGGGTGAGCTGCGAAGGCTTCATGGAAACAGTGTAGGTATCCTGGGCGCCGGAAGACAGGTTGTACTCAGTCAGATCGGTGTTGACGATGTCGCGCAGGTCGGAACTGTGATCCGCCGAAACTCCCTTGACGACGATGTGGTCGGGATTGTTGGCGGGGTCGGCCTGGGCTATGTCGGCAAACGCGATGTTCCTGGTGCGCAAGGCGGCCTTCAGGCGCTCGATGGCCTGCTGAGCATCCACGTTCACCGCATCATTAACCTGCACCTGCAGGATGAGATGGGTGCCGCCTTTGAGGTCCAGGCCGAGGTTAATGCGCTGCAGAAGAGCGGCCGCCAGCCCCGATCCAGAGAAGCTGGAGGGGATGCCAAAAATGCCGTACACAAACACCAGGAGGACGGCGATGATGAAAACTGACTTCCAGAGCAGGTTTTGCTTCATAAAACTGGGAGACTACCTTGAAAATACCGGGTATTTTCACCGGCTGCAACCGCCTACGACTTGCCGCCTTCCTCGGGATTGGCCAGAGAAACGACAGCCGAACGGGATACCTCAACGCGTAAATTGTCGGGCGGCACGCGCAGCTGCAGGGCATCGTCGCGCAACGAGATGATGGTGCCGCGCAGGCCGCCGCTGGTAACCACCTTATCGCCCGCCTTGAGCTCGGTGAGCATGTGCTGCCATTTTTTCTGCCGCCGCTGCTGGGGCATGATGAGCAGAAAATAGAAAATCGCGAAAATCAGAATCAGCGGAAGCAGGCCCCAGCCCAGCGCTCCACCGCTATCCTTGGCCTGTAAAAAGGCCGCTACCAGGTATGTTTCCATGGAATCCGGCTAAACCTCTTTATTCGGCATGACGTACTCTGCCTGGGCAGAGCTTGAGATCACTTCTAATTCCCTGCAGGAAAGCTCGCGACCCCTGTCGCCAGGCCGGTTACATCCTCAAATCAGGAATGAACAGGGGATTCGACTACTACGGTTTCGGTGTGGACCGTACACCAGAAAGAAGAGCCCACTCCCCAAGCTTTATAGAATGCCGCACGGCTCGCATGGTGTCAAGGTAGTAGGCCAGGTTGTGTACGGTGTTCAAGACCTGGGCAAGGAGTTCGTTGCCGGCATAGAGATGGCGCAAATAGGCGCGCGAATAGCGGGCGCAGACGCGGCAACCGCACTTGGGATCGAGCGGATTTTCGTCCTGAGCGTAGCGCGCCTGCTTGATAGAGAGCTTCCCTTCCGAGGTGAAGAGCAGGCCGTGGCGGGCGGCGCGCGTGGGCAGGACGCAGTCCATCATGTCCACGCCCATGGCGGCGTACTGCACAATCTCTTCCGGCGTGCCCACGCCCATCAGGTAGCGGGGGCGGTCTTCCGGCAAATGAGGCAGCGTGGCAGCGACGATTTCCTCAGTCGCAGCCCGCGGCTCGCCCACGCTCAGCCCGCCGATGGCATACCCGGGAACATCTATCTCCACGGTCCGCGCCGCCGATTCGCGGCGCAGGTCAGGGTGCATGCCGCCCTGGACGATGCCGAAGAGAGCTTGGTGGCTGTCAGCCGCCGGCCATGGTACCTCTCCCTTATGCTCCTCAAAGTAGCGCTTGCTGCGCTCCGCCCAGCGCAGCGTCAGTTCCATGGAGGCGCGGGCGCGCTGGCGATCGGCGGGATATTCGGTGCACTCGTCGAAGGCCATGATGATGTCGGCTCCGAGGGCGATCTGGGCCGCAGTAGCCGTTTCCGGGCTCAGAAAATGAGACGAGCCATCCAGATGTGAGCGAAAAGCCACGCCTTCCTCGCTCACTTTGCGCAGATCGCTGAGGCTGAAAACCTGGTAGCCGCCGGAGTCGGTAAGGATCGCGCGGGGCCAGGACATGAAACGATGCAAGCCGCCCAGCTTGCGCACCTGCTCCACCCCCGGACGCAGGTAGAGGTGGTAGGTGTTGCTGAGCAGGATTTCGACGCCCAGATCCTCCAGCACATCCTGGGGCACACCTTTGACGTTGGCGAGCGTGCCTACCGGCATGAAGACCGGTGTTTCCACCACACCGTGAGAGGTGAGCAACCGCCCAGCGCGCGCGGAGCCGAGGCGAGCGTGGATGTCGAAGAAAGACACTCAGGAGGAATTGTAGCGAAAGGTCCGCGAGCAATTAGCACTTAGCGGTTGAACGCGGCCGCTAACCCCAAAGCCGAAAGGGCACGCAAGCGAGATGGTAGGAGCACGATTCCTACCATCTGTGTGGACCAAGTTCGCGGAACCCGTGTGGGGGCGGAGCTGTGCTCCGCCCATGGATGGGGCAAAGCCCCGCCCCCATGCGAGCTGCAAGGGTGTCCAGCTAGCTGGCCAGGGCGCGCAGTTCGGGCAGGCGCTGCCGCATCTGCTCCAGATGGTGACGCTCGTGTCCGGCAAGGATGTAGAGCAGGGCACGGACCGAGACTTCCTTGCCGTCGGCCTTGCCGCGGCGGGCGAGGGCTTCCGCAGTCCAGCTGCGAAACAGGGCCAGGTTGGCGCGGCGCAGGTGCTCGAGCTCCTCAGCCAGGTCTTTCACCGTACGCTCGGTGAAATTTGATTCGCGCATGTAGTCGTCCTGGTCCCAGCCCGGCAGAGGCTGGGCGTCGGCACGGGCAAATCGCAAGGCGCGGCAGGAGAGAATGCGTTCGGCTTCGGAAAGATGCCCGATCACTTCCTTGAAGTTCCATTCCCCAGGCTTGCGCCGGGAACTTGCGTCGTGCTCCGAAAGCGGGCGCACGAAGGCGAGCGTATCTTCAATCTGCTTTTCGAGAAGATCCACGATGTCGCCCTCGGGCACGCGCCGGATGTAGGTTTCGTGAGAAGGCGAGTATTCCGAAGCTTGCGGGCGGATGGTGCGGAAGCTGGACATGGAGAAGCATTCTACCGCGATGAGGCCGCGCTTTTGCCGCTGAGTAGCAAGCGGTCAGCATTCAGCCCGGCTCATACCACCGCCGTGCCATCAACGTTCGGGAGCCAAATGCTAAATGCCAGTGCTAATTGCTACTCAAGCAGCTTCTGCATCTCCGCATACGTGACGGCACCCTCCAGCGACATGTAGGTGCCGCTCTGCTGTAGTTCCTGCGCCACGCGGCGCAGCGTGCCCAGTCCGGCCAGCATGGGCTTGGAGCCGAGGCTCACCCGGGCCACTCCCAGGCGCTGCAATTCGGAAATAGACGGTGAGCCAGGTCCGGCCAGGATGTTGATGGGAAATTTCAAGTCGTTCACGAAACGGGCGATCAGGCCGGGCTCTTTAATACCGGGCAGGAAGATGCAATCGGCGCCAGCATCGTGAAAGGCGAGGGCACGGCGCAGCGCATGATCGTAGCGTGATTCGGCCGCACCCACCGCATTCAGGTAAACGTCGGTGCGCGCGTTGATGACCAGAGGGACGCCGGCCTTGCCGCCCGCTTCGCGCACCGCCTGGATCTCCTCCACCGCCAGGGAAAGGTCAGCAAGCTCAGTGTCGGATTCGTCCTGGCTGTCTTCCAGGTTCATGCCTATGGCTCCGGCCTCAATCACGGTCTGGGCGGTGTGGGCCGCATCTTCAGGGCGCGAGCCATAGCCGGACTCAACATCGGCGGTAACCGGCACTTTCACCGTTTTAGCAATCCGGGCCACTACCGCCAGCATTTCCTCGCGCGAGATGCGCTGGCCGTCAGGATAGCCCAGAGAAAACGCAATACCGGCGCTGCTGGTGGCGACCGCGGGCGCGCCCGCCGCTTCCAACACGCGGGCGCTGGCCACATCCCAACAGTTGGCGAGGACAAGAATCTCCGGACCGCGATGGAGCCGGCGGAAGGCAGTGGCAAACGTTTTTTGCTGGTCAATGTTCATGTTGGCCATTAGCTTCTAGCAACTGGCACTTAGCCCTGGAAGCGATTGAATCGAGCAAAACACCTCGGGATTATGCGCGGACTGCAACGGCCAAATGCCGATTGCTCATGCTACGTGCTACTTTTAGCTACCCGCTGCATAAATTTCCCCAGGCTTACCAGGGCGCGGGTCACGGTGCCAGAACCGATCTCCTGATTGTCATCGCGCGCGCTCACCCGGAAAACATAGAACCGGCCATTGGCGGATTCGAGAGTGGCCTGCGCCTTGACCAGAGCGCCCACGCCGGTGGCGGCACGGTGCTCGATGTTGATAGCCGTGCCCACGGTAATCTCATCGCCTTCACAGTAGGGCTGCAGCGCGCGGAAAGCCGCCACCTCCATCAAGCCAATCATGTGGGGCGTGGAAAAAACAGGCGGCAACGCCGCGTCATGGTGAGTGAGCGTGTGCTCGAATGCGACCTTCAGATCCGATTCGCCGCGCGCACCAGTGGGAACGGGTTTCATGGGCAACAAATCTATCAAGAGGGAGATGGGACTGCCAAACTGCGGATGTGGTAGTTAGTGGTCCGGCGTTGGTCGTTAGTCGCTGCTCGTCGGGTTCGGAAGAACGCGGGTGCGACACTCCGCCAGGAAGGCGGGCCTTTGACCCGCCCTGGACGGGGCCAAGCCCCGTCCCCACACGGGGGCCAAGCCCCGTCCCCACACCAGTCATTTAGAATGGTGAGCAAGCGCGTGGGGATCATCGCAACAATGCAGTTTACGGAACAATACGATGTGGTTGTAGTGGGCGCGGGACACGCCGGATGCGAGGCCGCGATGGCGGCGGCGCGCATGGGACTGCGGACGGCGCTGTACACCCTGAACGTGGACCTGATTGCGCAGATGTCGTGCAACCCGGCGGTGGGCGGAATCGCCAAGGGCCACCTGGTGCGGGAGGTGGACGCGCTGGGCGGCATCATGGGCGAAGTCACCGATGCCGTAGGCATCCAGTTCCGATTGCTAAACACTTCGCGGGGCCCGGCGGTGTGGTCGCCGCGGGCGCAATGCGACAAGCAGGCGTACCGCCTAAAGATGCGGGAGGTGCTGGATTCGCAGTCCAATCTGAAGGTCAAGCAGGCAGAAGTGGCCGAGCTAGTGGTGGAAACCGCCGACGGCCCAAGGCCGGCGGCTGAGGGCAAACAGCTCATCTGCCGCGGCATCAAGCTTCGCGACGGCCGCACGGTGGGCGCGGGCGCAGTCATCATTACCACCGGCACCTTCCTGAACGGGCTGATTCATTGCGGGGAGCAGCAGTACCCCGCAGGACGGAGCGGCGAGCCGCCGTCGGTGCTGCTGGGCGAGTCGCTGAAGCAGTTGGGGCTGCGCGGCTGCCGGCTGAAGACGGGCACGCCGCCGCGGCTGGACGGCCGCAGCATTGACTGGTCGCGCTTCCAGGCACAGCCGGGAGACGCCGATCCCACGCCGTTCAGCTTCCGCACGCGGCAGGTGGCCCATGCCGGCTCGCAGGTGCCGTGCTACATCGCTTACACCACCGAAGAAACACACCGCATCATCCGTGAAAATGTGCACCGGTCGCCCATGTACAGCGGCCAGATCAAATCGATCGGGCCACGATACTGCCCTTCCATCGAGGACAAAATCGTCAAGTTCCCGGACAAGGAAACGCACCAGCTGTTCCTGGAGCCGGAGGGCCTGAACACGCACGAGATTTACGTCAATGGCATGAGCACTTCCCTGCCGGTGGATGTGCAGCTGGCCATCATCAAGTCGGTGCCCGGGCTGGAGACGGCGGAGATGCTGCGCCCCGGCTACGCCATCGAATACGACTCAATTGACCCCACCGAGCTGCAGCGCACGCTGGAGACGAAGAAGATCGAGCGCCTGTTCCTGGCCGGGCAGATCAACGGAACCAGCGGGTACGAAGAGGCGGCGTGCCAAGGCATCATGGCCGGCATCAACGCGGCCCTGAAGGTGAAGAGCGCGCCGGCGCTGACGCTGGACCGGACCGAAGGCTACACCGCGATCCTGATTGATGACCTGATCAGTAAGGGCACCAACGAACCTTACCGCATGTTCACCTCGCGGGCAGAGTTCCGGCTGCACCTGAGGATTGACAACGCCGACCGGCGCCTGACGCCGCACGGCCGCCGCGTGGGCCTGATCTCCGACGCCGCCTGGTCGGATTATGTTGCGAAACAGGACCGCATGGCCGCGCTCAAGCAGTTGCTGGATACAACGCGCGTAGCCGCTCTGCCGGGGCCGGTGTCGGAGAAGGTGGGCAACGTGGCGGGTGCGACTTTCGCTCAGCTCCTTAAGCGCCCGGAAATAGACATTGTGGAACTGGCTCCCGTGCTGCGCGAGTTGATGCCGCGCTTCTTTGACACCTGGGTGGGCCCAGACGACTCCGCGGGTGCGGCCGAGCCAAGCTCGGCCCTGCCGGCCAGCATCCGCAATGAACTGAAGTCGGTGGAAACCGAGATCAAGTACGCCGGCTACCTGGAGCAGCAACAGCGCTCCATTGAGCGCCTAAAGAAGGCCGAGCAGCGCACCATTCCGGAGTGGTTCGACTACCACAACGTAAGCGGGCTCTCGCGCGAGATGCAGGAGAAGCTGCAGCGGGTGCGGCCACGCACCCTGGGCCAGGCCAGCCGGATTCCCGGCGTAACCCCGGCAGCTGTGTCCCTGGTCAATGTGTACATTGAAATTCAGGCGCGGCGCGGGCCGGGTTCGTTCCCGGCCTGAAACGCCCGTTTTGCCGATTCTGCCTGGGCGAAGCCCGGGCCCACACAGGCTGACCCTGGCCTGCTGCCCTGAAAAAGGTGCAGGACATCCCGCCCAAATGGCCGCCAATCCTACGGTTCAAGACTATCCGCGAGGGCTACTCACCCGTCGCCAAAATAAGGAGAATTGGTATGCAATCGTTGTTTTCAAAATTTGCCAGCATGGGCGTGCTGGCCCTGGGATTGGCCCTGGTACCGGCGACCCTGCCGGCGCAGACCAGCAGCGCCGCCGGAAGTGGTAATCAGGCCACCGCGCCGGCGCCGAGCCAGAACGGCAACGCGGCGAACAGCGCCAATAGCGACCAGAATGGCAACGCCGTGAACCCCAACAACAATCCGAATCAGGCCGCGGTACCGCCGGCGGGCACCGCCAGTACCAACAACACGAACGGCAACCATGGCGGCGGGGGCTGGGGTCTGTGGGGCCTGGTCGGACTGCTGGGATTGTTCGGGCTGGCAAAGGGGCGCGGACGCGCCACCAGCTACGTCGAGACTCGCGATCGCGACCGCGATATCAACGATCGGCGCGTAGCCTAAACGCGCGGCAAAACGGAAAAGGCATCAGGGCACGCGCCTGATGCCTTTTTAACTTTCAGCTCGGGCGTGGTCAGCTCTCCGGAGTCAGCTCTTCTTCTTCTCCGCTTTGGGCTTCGATTCCTTCTTGTCTTCTTTGGTTTCGGTCTTGGTTTCGGCCTTGGAGCCGCCGTCGGTGCCGGAGCTCGCCGATGACTTGCGGGCGTAATCGGTAACGTACCAACCGGAGCCCTTGAACTGCACCGCCGGCGCATGCAGCACCTGCTCGACTTTGCCCTTGCACTCGGGACAAGCGGTCACCGGCTTGTCAGAGAACTTCTGGATACGCTCAAAACGATGCCCGCACTTCTTGCATTGGTACTCGTAAAGTGGCACCCCGACTCCTGCCAGCGAGAGATTCTGCTTGTGATTCTAGGGTGGGGGTGGCGGAACGTCAATTGGGAGGCGGTTTCCGCCAACTCACAGCGGCTGGGCTCAGTGCCGGTGTAGACTCGGGCCATGAGCGATGGGGAGAACAACGCGGCGCTGTTTCTGGTGGGCACGCCCATCGGCAATCTGGAGGACATTACGCTGCGCGCCCTGCGCACGCTCAAAGAGGTTGACCTGATCGCCTGCGAAGACACCCGGCAGACGCAAAAGCTGCTGGCCCACTACAACGTCGGCACGCCGACTATCAGTTACCACGAACACAACGAGATGACGCGCTCGGCGGAGCTGGTGAAGAAGCTGGAGGAAGGCGCGCGGGTGGCGCTGGTCACCGATGCGGGCATGCCGGGCATCTCAGACCCCGGTTACCGTCTGATCGCGCTGGCCATTCGTCACCATATTCCCGTGGTGCCTATTCCGGGTCCGGCGGCATTTCTGGCGGCGCTGGTGGCCAGCGGATTGCCTACCGATTCCTTTCGCTTCAGCGGCTTTTTGCCGGCCAAACAGGGGCAAAGGCGCGAGCTGCTGGAGAGCATCCGGGAATCGCCGCGCACGCAGGTGTTTTACGAGGCGCCGCACCGGATTAGCGAAGCGCTGGAAGACGTAGTGGCGGTGCTAGGTCCGGATCGCCCGGTGGTCATAGCCCGGGAAGTCACAAAGATGCATGAGGAATTCCTTCGTGGACGGGCGGAAGAGGTTCGGGATGCCGCAGAGTTCCGCGAGTTGAAAGGTGAGATCACGCTGCTGATCGGCAAAGCGGAGGCCGGCGCTCGTCCCGCAGCAGGGACGCCGGCGGTTCGCGAGCGCTTTCGTCAGATTGTGGCCCAGGAGAAGCTGGATGAAAAAGCAGCGCTGAAAAAGGTGGCGAAGGAATTGGGCCTTTCCCGCAGTGAGGCGTACCGCGAACTACAACGCAGCAAGTAACAGGACCTTGGCCGAGGAACGCTTGTGGAATGCTCCTGGTCTATCCACACCTCCCGCTTTAAGGCTAAACGGGGCTACCGTCAGTCCGTGTCCTATCACGAAGGAATCAAAAGGGACGCTGGCTTAGCGGATAGCCGTTTGATGACTCTGCACGGGTCACTTGTTCGGTACTGGTTACCCTGCTGGACCAGCGTGCTATGCCTCCCGTAACTGTCTATCAACCGTCATTCCCACATCTAACCTCTTGCAAGTCAGCAATTTGGAACCGCGCTATAGAAAGCGTATGGCTTGATAGCAAGAGGGCACTTGAAGTTTGCCGTGAGGCGGCGGAACAGCTAAGCTGTGGAGGGAATTCCTCCGCTGCGCGGGACTGGAGGCGCCACCCAGAAACGCATGGAGAGAATACTGGCCGGCATCGTCATCGTCCCGGGCGTAGTTGCCCTGCTGCTGTTCCTCGTCTTTACCTACCTCTACCAGCAGAGCCGGCAAGCCTACTTTCGCGCGTGGCAGATCGGGTGGGGAGCCTACTGCGCTTATTACGGGCTGGTGGCCATGGACTATTACGCGGCCCGGCCCTCCGTTGTGGTGTACTTCCTCTCCGACCTGCTGCTGGTGACGATGGCCATGGCCATCCTGATTTCCACGCGGCTGATGGAGCAGAAGTTCCGGTTGTTGCGTTCGGACTATGCTTTGGCCGCCGGACTGGTCGGCATCGCCCTGTGGGGCGTGATCTCCCGCTACAGCGAGGGCGTTTTCCGGCTGGACCTGGAGCCGCAACCCCACCTGCGGCTGGAAGTTGGCATCGCGGCGGTTCTGCTGTTTTGCGCGCTGCGTTTCTACCGTTACGCGCAGCAGCGCGATTCGCTGGGCTATCACCTGCTTTCGCTGGCATTAATCCTGTGGGCTGTGCTGCTGGCTTTCCGTCAATTCCACTACCGCTTTGAAGAACTGTTTGGCCGGTTCGGGCATTTCCTGGGCCCGGTGCCGCAAATGCTGCTCGGCATCGGCATGCTGATGGTGCTGTTCGAAAATGAGCGGCGCGCAGTGCAGGAGAATGCGCTCGCCTTCTCCACTTTGGAAGTAGACACCAGAACCCTGCTTTCACCAGAGGAATTGCGCCCGGGGATGGAGAAGATGTTGAGCCGCTTGGCGCGACTGGTGCCGGCTTCGCAAGCATGCCTGCTGGTGAACGAGCGCTGGAGCGCGGTGCTGCCCTCCGTCTCCGCCGGCTTCAGCGAGGAGTTTCTGCACCAAATGGAAGAATTGCGGGCCAGCGCATACCTGACCGAACTGGCCTACCGCGGCGGAGGCGTAGCCACGCTGCGCAATCTGCCGCAAGGCACCGAACCCGTGGCCCCGGCGGCGGGCGGGCAACTCGCGAACTTGCAAGACACCCTGCTGAAAGAGGGTATCCGCAGCCTGACCGCGCTCAACCTGCAGACGCGGGAGAACAACTTCGGCGTGATCGTACTTCCGCATGCCGGCAAGCGGCTGTGCAGTTCCTCGCAGACGCGACTGCTGATGGGGGTGGCGCTGCAAATCGGCATGACCTTGGAAAACTATGGGGTCATGCACGAGGCGCACCGGCGCAGCAAGGAATACGAACTGTTGACCGAAATCGGTAAGGCCATCAGCTCGCGCCTGGACAAGGATGAAATCCTGCTGACGGTGCACAAAGAGCTGGGTCAACTGTTCGACACCAGCCATTTCTATATCGCTTTCCAGGAAGGGGACGAGATCCACTTCGAGCTGGAATTCACCGAGGGGCAGCAGCAAGGCAAACGCTCGCGTAAGGTGGCGAACGGGATTACCGAGTACATCATCCGCACGGGGCAGCCTCTGCTGGTGCGCTCGGAGATGGACAAAACCCGGGAGCGAATCGGCGCCCGTTTCGTGCCCGGCCGCCCGGCCAAGTGTTTTGCCGGAGTGCCCATCCTCATCAATGGCAAGCCGGCCGGAGCCATGGCAGCGATGAACGTGGAGCGCGAGTTCGCCTACGAACAGCGCGACTTGGAACTGCTGCGCACCGTGGCCGGGCAGGTGGCAGTGGCGGTGGAGAACGCTCGCCTGTTTGCCGACCAGCAGGAGCGCGCCCGGCATCTGGCCTTCTTAAACAATATTTCCAAGACCGCGATTTCCAGCGAAGACGCCGAGCAGATGCTGGCGGAGATCGTGAGTGAAATCCAGAAGAATTTCCAGTTCGATCACATCGGCATCGGGATTCTGGATTACGCCACCAAGGACATCGAGATCAAGGCGGAGGCGGGCACCACGGCCAAGGCGCTGGGCAAGCGCATTCCGCTGGGGGTGGGGATTGTGGGCCGGGTGGCGCGTACTAACGAAATGGCGCTGGTGCATAACACCGATGAAGGGCACCTGTTGGGCATTCTGCGCGAATCGCGTTCCGTGCTCTGCCTGCCCATCACCTACGGCGATTCCATGCTGGGGGTGCTCAACGTAGAAAGCCAGCGGGAAAACGCTTTCAGCCAGCAGGACGTGCTCATCATGAACACCTTGGCCGACCTGCTGGCCACAGCCCTGCACAACGCTTTCGTATTCCAGAAGCTGCAGCAGCAATCCATTACCGACGGGCTCACCGGCATCAAGACGCGGCGGTTTTTCTGGGAAGCGCTGACGGCGGAGTGGAGGCGCGCCTCGCGTTCCGGCCGGCCCTTCTCCGTGGTGATGATTGACCTGGACAAGTTCAAGCAGGTGAACGACACCATGGGCCATCTCGAAGGCGACCTGGTGCTGGCGCGGGTGGGCCGGCTGCTGGAGCAGAAATGCCGCCAATCGAACGTAGTAGCGCGCTACGGCGGCGACGAGTTTGTGATCCTGATGCCGGAAACCGGCGTGGAGCAGGCACAGATTCTTTCCGAGCGCCTGCGGCTGTGGATTGCCACCGATCCCATGCTCAGCGAACGCCAAATTACCGGCAGCTTCGGCGTGGCCAGCTTTCCGCTGCACGGTTCGACCGCGGAAGATTGCCTGCGGGTGGCCGATGCGGGGATGTACGTTTCCAAGCACGCGGGCGGCAACCGCGTGTCCACCGCAGAAGAATACGCCGAGGGCGAGACCTTGGCGGTGCAGCGGCAGCTGATCGCCGGTTACATCGAGGGCTTCCTGCAGCGCGAGCACACCGGGCCGGAATACGCTGAGGAACTGGTGGTCACGCTGAAGAAATTCTGCGGGCCGGAGGGTGAGTGCAACCCGGAAGTTCTGAAAGAGGCGATTGAAGTGCTGTGCCGCGCCGCCGAGACCCGGGAAGTGCACGCCGCCAGCCATGGCGAGTCAGTAGCCAGGTACGCCCGCATGGTGGGGCGCGCGCTGGGCATGGAACCCGACGAATTGGCCGACCTGGTTTACGCCGGGCGAGTGCACGACGTGGGCAAGATCTTCCTGCCGGAAAAAATCCTGAACAAGCCCGGGGCGCTGACCGGCGACGAATACTACCTGGTGAAAATGCATCCCAAGGTGGGAGGAGAGATCCTAGCCACCGTTCCCGGAAGCCGGCGGCTGCGGGAGTGGGTGGAACATCATCATGAGAATTTTGACGGCAGCGGCTATCCCGGCGGGCTTCGCGGGGAGGAAATCCCGCTGGGAGCACGCATCCTCCACGTGGCGGATGCCTACGTCAACATGACCACGGAGCGCCCTTTTGCCGCCGCCCGCACTGCCGAAGCCGCCATGGCGGAACTGGAGGCCCTGAGCGGCACCCAGTTCGATGGCATGATTGTGCGCATCCTGGCCCGCCAACTGAAGGCGGAGAAAGCCACCACCCGCGGCAGCTAACGCTCGCCTTCCCCAGTCCGGCAACGTAAGCACCGCTGATTCGCCAATTCCGCTTATTCCAACAAACACGGCGTCGCCAAACAGGAATTTATGCACAAGCGCAGGCGAGAAGCGCCACACTTCGCCCAGCCTGACTCCGCTGTGACTTTGGTTACGTGCTTTGCTGATGACGGATAGTCTACTGTTGCGTTCGAAGCCTAAACCCAGATAGCAACCGCTTGCCTGCTTGCCGTCATGAACACTTGTTTACGGATCCCTCCTGATCACAGACGAGCAGACCTTGAGCATTCATCTTCAGCCATGCAGGTTAAGGGCAAGGATATTTCTGCGTTCATCATCCTCTCTGCGCTGCTGATCACGCTGGGAGTTTGGCTGGTGCTTGCCCGGGGCAAAATAGCGCAGCCGTTTGGGATGGATCCCCATGCCTGGGGTAGTGCTCATGCGGTTACCATCGCGCGTTCCTTCATCCAACGCGGATTCGGCTCGCGTGGCATTCCTATTCAGAACAACCTGCCGCCAGGAAACGATCCCGATTGGTATGTCCACTGGCCACCGCTGTACTACCTGCTGCTGGCGGCATGGTTACGCGTTTTTGGCAGAACGGAGGCTGCCGCCCGGGTATCAGCTTTGCTAATTTCGCTGGCCGAGGCCGCTGCTCTGGGATTGGTAGCCAACGCTGTCGCAGGCCGGCGAGCAGCCATTGTGGCTGCAACTGCCTTGCTGTGCTTGCCTGTTTTCTTCAGCTACTCCATGTTGGTCACCGGCCTCAACCTGGGGGTCGCCTGGATGCTGCTGGCGCTATGGGGTTTCCTGCGGGCAAGTGAGAACCATGAAATTCAGCGGGGGTATAAGCGGGCTGGCATTATCAGTCTGGTCCTGGGAATTTTGTGCTCATGGGAACCTCTGCTGCTTTGCCCCGCGCTTTTGGCAGCCGCTATGCTGCAGCGCAACCGGGTGAGGCTGCGCTTGGCATTGGCGATGTTTTTGACGGGACTGGGTACTGTAATCGGAGTGCTGGCCTACTACGTTTCGATGGTCCCTCGCATGCGAGCAGATTTGCTGGGGACAATCATGTATCGGGCGGGATTCGGCTACCAATCGCAATCGAATATTCCACTCCATGCTCTTGCCGACCAGGCGTGGTATCAGCATGACGTCGTTTCATGGCAGCGGATATTGCAATGTCTCAGCAGTCGAGCAACCGCCCTGGGACAAATGGGATTGTTTTGTGTGCTGGCGTGCCTGGTAGCGGTGCTCTGGCCTGACTTGCGCCGGCATAAGGCGGCAATCGCTGTCCTCTCAATAGCCGCGGTGGTTTTTCTTCTGTGGCTGCCTAATTATCAGATGTCGGTTGCGCCGCTAGCAGAGTTTGTCGTGCTCCCCTGCCTTCTGCTGCTGCTTTGGCCTCGGCTAGCTCAAAGTAAGCGAGCCCTCGAGATGGTCGCCATATTGGCGGCGCCCTACCTGCTCTGGTGGGTCTTGATGGCTAACCATGCGATTATCCATGATTATGAATTGATGTTGTTCGCACCAGCGGCGGCGCTTTCCATCGCCATAGTGCTTACCAGTGGCGCCGCCATGATCGACGATTATTTTATGCGTGGATGGAGGGGATTCGGCTACCTGGTCCTCCTTACAGCCTTGATCGCGTCCCTCTATTCCGCCCGCAACGTGTCACCCGATCCCTATCTACAACGGAACGAAGCCGCTTATGGAGAAGCGATTCGGGCGGCAACGCCGGCGGATGCGATTGTACTGAGCCCGTCACCCTCGATGGTCCCGCTTTATTACTCGGAGCGGCACATCATTCGACTGGTTGCCGATGATAGCGCAGTCGACCGTGTTCTCCCCGAGGTGCAGCGAGATTTCCCGGGCGCACCGATCTACGTGGCTGTTCCGGCGGTCCAGTTGCAGTCCTGGGGTTCGGGCACTCCCGGGTTGACAGCTCCGAAATCTGCCTTCCGGAGAACGTTAGCGCACTGCAAGCCGGCTGCAGCTCCTGCCCAAGTACAGCTGGTTCGTTGTCAATAATAGAGCGGGAAACAGTGCACCCTGCTTTTGCGGTTTGTGCGGCGGCCGATATATAAGAGAGTAGCGGGTCCGAGATAATTCCTACGTCCCCAGAGGAGAGCTTTTGTCATGAGCACACCGAGCAGGAGAAGTGAGCTGCGGCGCCGGCGCGCCCGCCAGGAGAAGGTCACGTTGCTGCGCAAGCGCTATGGCGCCGCCAGTTCGGAGTCGGATCGAAACCGCATTCTGGAGAAAGTGAAGAAAGTGGCGCCGTCCATCACCGCCGATCAGTTCACCAAGACCGCTTCCGCGGGCAAGAAGTAACTGCCCGTGGAGAAAGCTGCTCCAGTGCAAGTCCTCCGGACCATCGCATCAACCGGGGCCGTCTGTGACGACATCCCACTCAAGCCAAAACCGGGCTTGAGTGGGCCACCCGTCCCACAACAGAACGGTACCGAACCGAGACATTAGCGCTTCTTGGCTGGGGGCAGGTCTTTCGGGTTCCAGGTGACGTTAGCCTGGAACAGGGAGTCGGGCAGGTTCTGGTTATAAGAGGCGTTGCTGATGAAGCGCTGGTTGACCATGTCACCGTTGTGAAAGCGGCTGACACTCAAGGGCGTGGCCACCCCCTGAATCATCTTGTAGTTATCGTAGATTTCCACTTCCTCATTGCGATAGCGGTCGGCGTCGCGCCAGATAAACGACTTCTTGATGGGCAGGTGGGAGTCGTAATCCATATCAATGCTGACTGCCTCGTTTTGGGCGTTCATGATGGTCACCTGTTGCGCCTGTTTTTGGGCCGCGATGACCTGGCCGTCGTAGAAAAGGGCGACTCCGGGTTCCTTGAGCCATTTGCGCAACACCCAGACGAGCGAGTACTTGCGGCGCCGGAGGTAATCCTGCAGCGCCTTCTGCTCTTCGGGGGCGGTGCCGCGGAAGGTCACCTCGAAGCCCTGGTCACCATTGTTGATGATGATCCAGTCCCGCTTCTTGGTCAGTTCCACGCGTTCTTTGTCCGGATACTTCCAGAATAGCCAAAACTGCGCCGTGCCCGTGGGCTGGTCGTGATAAATGCTCCAGGAGCGGCCTTCCTCCCGCATGTCCTGCACATTCAGCCACGCTTGGCCCCCCAGGGCCTGAATCGCCTGATCAATCAGGGCCCGCGCTTTGCGCGCGTTCTGGTCCTGAGGGACGGACTCGGCCGGAGCCGCTGAGTTTGCGGGCTGGGAAGACGGCGCAGCCTGGGCGAAAGCGCCGAGGCTGAGGAGAAGAACGGCGATCAGCAGTTTCATGTAGTGTTTATGGTCCGTAGGCACTAGTCTGGCAATAATAAGCGGCAGCACTGCACGCGAGACCTTCGGGGGTGAAGCCCCCATACAGGGAAACCCATGTTTTTTCACCTTTCGCGCAACCGAAGACTTCGGTGTCAGCCTGCTATTAGCCTACCAGCACTGCGCCCCCGTTGACGTTGAAGATCTCTCCCGTAATGAAACCGGCATGTTCGGTGCAAAGGAAGAGGATGGGAGCGGCGACCTCCTCCGGACGAGCCACTCGGCGCAATGGAATAACGGAAAATATGGCCTCTCGAGTGGCAGGGTCGCGCAGAGCGGGTCCGGACATGTCCGTCTCCACCCAGCCCGGAGCCACGCAGTTGACATAAATCCCGGAGGGCGCCAATTCGGTGGAAAGGCCTTTGACCATGCTGATCAGGGCGCCCTTAGCCGCCGCGTAATCGCAGTGGAAGGCCTCGCCGCGCTGGCCGGCGGTGGAACTGACCAGCACGACGCTGCCAGCCGCCGGATGCCGCTTTTCCTGGGCCTTCATCTGCGCCACGGCGTGTTTGATGAGCCCGAAGACACTATCCAGGTCAATGGCCAGGGTACGACGCCATTGCTGGTCGCTCATGCGCTCCACAGGCACGGAATCAGCCACCCAGATCCCATGATTCGCCACCAGGATGTCGAGGCGGCCGAAGCGGCCCACCGTAGCGGCCACCAGTTCGGCCGCTGGTTGAACGCCATTGAGGTCGCAGGGCTGTGCCAGGCAGTTTTCCGCGCCGCATTGCCGCACCAGGTCTTCGGCTTCTGCTTTAGCTTTCTGGTAGTTGAAGGCCACCTTGGCCCCCGCAGAAACAAACATCTTGACGGTGGCGGCGCCTATGCCGCGCGAACCGCCGGTGATGAGTGCCACCCGGCCTTGGAGTGAGAGAGAGACCCCTGCCATAACAACAACTTACCATTTGGAGTTGAGGATTGCAGATTGGAAGATTGGCGATTGCAGACCACAAAGGCGGTGGCATGACAGCGTTTTTGTGCTTTCGGCGCCGGTCTCAGTCGCTGATGACGCACTTGGTACCTGATCCCCAGGGGCCACGAAGTGTGGCTTTGCCCAGTAATCATTAACACGCGGGCAATTGTTTGGCAGGAACCAAGGTTTTTGGGCAGGAGAGAGGAGAAGCAAATGGAAATAGGAATCGATCCCTCCGTAGGGAAGGTTTTGGAGTTTATGGAGAGAAACGTTGAGGCAGACAGACTGGTACGTGTGGCTGCCGCAATAGCGGCGATAGCGCCGGTCCTGTGGTCAGACGTGGTCCCCCTAGGGCGGAATCCGGCGTTGTTCCTTAGCCCTGAATCCAGCCGTGGGCAACGATCAACTGCCACACAATTGCACCCTGTGCGGGAGTGTGCTGGTGATGGTTCTGAGGGGGTAGAGGGTAGCCAGTAACAGACGTGACCTCATGGCCGCACTTAGTGCAGCGATAAATGCCGGAATACGGGGTGTTGGTTGAGGGATGGTAACCCTGGTCGTAGGCGGATTTATTGGCATGAGTTAAGAACTGAGCGTATTTGTATTCGGCCATGCGAGCACCCCGTTTGGTGGCTTTCCCCGGAACACCGGGTCAATGCCGAGTTCGTACATCTCGTGGATGAGGACAACTAGATTGTGGCAGAGAATCTTGCACAGGGTTTCATTGACCATCGCAACATCCGTCTTACTGCGGAGAGAGTCGCCGAATTTCCGCTTAATCATACTAAAAGTAGATTCGATATTGGAACGCTTGTGGTAATGCTCAAGAAATTCTTCGCGCCTATACATGAAATAGTGGAACATCTGCCCAAATGTTCCACCTACGCCACCCGTAGCGTTCCCACGAAAAGAGATGAACGGAGTACCGCCGAATTTGTGAACAATGTCTGTGCTGATATTGCCGCCGTATGCCTTATCCGCGGATACCTCGGAAATACTGAAATTCTTGGCAGTCGCTTCTATCAAAGCCGGGAACTGGCGCACGTCGCTAGCGCGCTTGTCGGCAATCTCTACGGCGGTAACGATGTTAGTTTTCACGCCGCACATCACATGGCACTTGACCCACTCCCGCTGTTCCTTGTCCTTGCCATACTTCACGTCAAACCAGCGTGCAAAGCGAGTGGTCATAAATCCCGAAGAATCTACGGCGAAGTCAGTCTCAATCGCACGCAGTGGCAGGCTGCTGGTCGTAATCAGGTCGCGCAGCAGCGGCGTCATTTCAGGATTTTCAAGGTAATTGAAAATCGAGTTGTAGTGCGGAGCCTTGGCGATAAAACCCTTTGCTTGGGCATCGCGCAAGTCGGTCATAAAACGACGAGCGCTAACCGTGGAGTAAACCTTGAATGTCACGCTGAAGATGGCATCGGACAGGGGAAGATTGGGACGCCCTGCGCGTTTAACTTGTGGCTGGTCAATGGTACGGCACAAATCGGCCAGCAGGAATTGGAACCTGTCTTTTTCGTTCGTCTGAGCGGAATTGTAAGCGGGCCACACCTGCGGATAGGTGGGGCGGCTGCTGGCAATAGCGACCGCTTCCGTAACCGTAGTGCTTCCGTCCTCGTTTTCTTCCCGCCGCATCACAAAAATTGCCGCATAGATGTGCTTGCATTTCTGGCGGTGCGTTTCCCAATCAGGGCAAGAGCAACTCGGCTGGTTTCCCTCAATGTGGCTGACCATGTAGAAGCCGTGCCCGGTTTGGGAAGGTACCTTCCATCGTTCCCCGTAACGTGTGATTCTGGCGGTGGCTGCGAGTACGATGCCGCGCTGCTCTCTCAGGTCCATAGCTACCTCACTTACCTGAGAAATATATTACTAACCAGGGATATATCTGTCAAGGAAAATCTACTTGACAATATATTACTATCGTGTATATTAGTTGTATGGGCATGGTTACACTCCACAAAAAGGGGTATAAATGTAACCGCTGCTCCCATGAGTGGGAGCCTCGTAAGGCTACGCAGGGCGAACCGCGAGTGTGCCCGAAGTGCAAAAGCCCATACTGGAACAAACCACGCAAGAATAAGCGCCCTGCGTCATAGTGCTCTTTGTAAAGAGTTTGGCGGAGAGACAGGGAGTCGAACCCCCGGTGCGTACACACCGGCCAGAGCTTTGCAGGCTCCTAGCTGCCAGCAGCGATGCCTCTCCGATCAAAATGGTCGCCCCAGCCGGATTTCGATACCGGCATCTCCGGTTTTAAAGACCGGCGTCCTAGGCGCAGTTAGACGATGGGGCGGTCATGGTGCAGGTGGGGAAGGCGCTCTGCAAACGTTTATTCCCCACCTGCCACGCAAGTTCACATCAAAACGGAATGTCTTCGTCGGTAATCTGCGTCCCTTTCTTCCACCTGTAATAAGTCTTGTCATCCTTCCCGGTTCTTGCCTCAAGCTCTCCTTGGTCGGCCAGACGCTTCATCGTCGTGTGAATGACTGCAAGTGGATTCTTGTAATCCTCCAATCGAAACTTTTCCTTCTGCAGCGTGGTTCGGACCGTCAACGGCGACCAGTAAGAATCGGGGTGGCTTTCAGCGCGGCCTTTCATTACGCTGCGAATCGCATCGGTGATGCCGATTGCCTCCGGCTCGAAATCTTCACCGAGCAGTTCGCTGACGCTGACTACTGTCTTGTTGAGAACGCCGAGGCGCGCGGAGATTTCGAGCAAACGGCTTTCCAATGTGCCTTGTTCATCGAGCAACTGTTCCATCTCCGATCTGGCAGCCTCGAGAGTGTGTTTGTAGAGCTGGTCGTTCATCGCGTGTCACCTAACCTAAGTAGCTGGAGTTTACATGAACTGCGACAAAAAGCAATTACAGAGTGAAGAAGTGAAAGAAATTTCCACTAATGTCGGCGGATCTTCGCCTAAAATTCGCCATAGTAATTGGCAGCAAGCCGCTGAAGATGCACGGCTTAAGATAAAAGCCCTTCAAGGTAAAATCCGTGGTCTGAGACGAGCGATTCGGACCTTTGAGAAATTTGACAAGGAGGGAAAGCCATGGCCGGGGACGGACGGGGTTTTTGGGCAGGATCGGGAGTTATTGGGCAGGAGCTAATTTGTGGGCAAAGCCACGAAGTGTGGCTTTTTTGCCACAGACAGACCCGCAACCAGGGCGGTAATCTGCTCATCAGAAAACAGATACATTGGAGGGCTTTGCCACAGGAACAGACAATTCGCCATGCCGTGGAATGCGGCGGAGTAGGGTTGCACAGCGGTGCCCCGGTGAACCTGCGCATGCTCCCCGCCCCGGCCGGTTCGGGGATCGTGTTTCGGCGAGTGGACCTGGACAATTTCAGCGTCGAGGCCAGCAGCCGCAACGTGGCCCGGGTGAGCTACGCAACCAGCCTGATGAAGAAAGGTGTGCTGATTTCGACCACCGAGCACCTGCTTTCGGCCTTCATTGGGCTTGGCATTGATAACGCGATTGTGGAGCTGGATAACCTGGAGCTGCCCATTCTGGACGGCAGCGCCCGGCCATTCGTGGAAATGATCCAGCAAGCCGGCATCCGGCAACAGCGCCGCCCCCGCACCTACCTGCGTATTCGCCGCAAACTGGAGTTGCGCGAAGGCAATAAGTTCATCGCGGTTTACCCCGGCAACGCGTATTCGGTTTCCTACAGCATCAATTTTCCGCATCCGCTGGTGGGCCATGAGACCTTCCAGGTTGAGCTTAGCGACGGGCAATATGTTCAGGAGATCGCATCGGCGCGCACCTTCGGTTCGCGGCAGGAGGAACAGGCCATGCGCGACCAGGGCTTGATCCGCGGGGCCGCGCTGGAAAACTGCATTGTGCTTACCCGGGAGGGGGTCGAAAACCCGCCATTGCGCTTCGGCGATGAGTTTGTGCGGCACAAGGTGTTGGACCTGATCGGGGACCTGGCACTGCTGGGCAAACAGATTTTAGGTTCGGTGGTGGCCGACCGCGCCGGGCACGCCATGCATACCGCGCTGGTGTCGCGCCTGTTGAAAGATCCCAGCCTGTGGGAGGAGATCGCACTCGAAGATGTCCCCGGCTCAGGCTCACACAAAACGACGACCAGCAGTTTCACTGCCGCCGCCGATTGACCCGCGACTGATCATACAAAGAATTCCAACCCTTCCAGAGCTTTTCCCCGGCTGTTAGCCAGGGACGACATTGAGGATGGGCTCGCGTTCCTGCATTTTCTGCACCAGCCAGTTTTCCAGCTGCTCGCGAGCGTTCAACGTCAACTCGAGGAAACGGACGCCACCTTTGCCGGAAGCATCACTCCAGGCGAGTTCGGCTTTCGGAGAAAGCGTGATGTCGGTACCGGGAAGGGTGAACTGGACGCGGTAGAGATCGTTGGGCAGGGCGGCGGCCGCCTGAATGGCCATCCCACCTTCGCTGAGATTGCACGCGCTGACCTGCAGTTTGCGGCCGTTTCCGTAATTGAGCTTGACAGGAATTTCCACCGGCATGCGGAAATAGCGCCGCCGCTCGCGGTGCATCAACCCATAGGCAGCATGGAAAGAACGCAAGGCGTTGGTGATAGTGATCGGCTTCTGCAGCACGAAACCGGCGCCCATCTGGAAGACGGTACGCACGTTGTTGACGCCGTTCAGAATGGCAAAGGTGACGCTGCTCTTGTTGCTGCGCTCCTGACGCACCTGCTGCAAAACGTCAGTGCCGCCGGGCATATCGTCGCAATCAATGATGATGGCGTCAAACTTTTTGGCGGCCATGATCTCGCGGGCGGCTTCGGTCCCGGCGCACACATGCACGCTGACATCCAACTTGCTCAGAGCAGAGCGCAGAACACGGAGCGTATCGGGGTCGCGGGAAACGACAAGCGCTTCCAGGGTCATAGCAAGACGATCTTATTCAGCGAAGAGGCAGGCAGAAAGTAACGAAAGACGGAGTCGGCCAGCCGCCGTCAGTCTGGTTATTTGGCCGCATCTGGCTTGAAATGGCAGTGCGAAGTTTGCAAGGATGCTGGCGTGCGCAAGCTGGTTTACCTGTCGCTAGGCTCGAACCTGGGAGACCGGGAGGCCAACCTGCGACAGGCGATGGAGCGCCTGGGCACGCTGGGCGAAGTGGTGGCGGTTTCCTCGTTCTATGAAACCGAACCAGTGGACGTCGTGCGCCAGCCCTGGTTCGTAAACTGCGCCGTAGGCCTGCAGACGGAAAAGATGCCCAGGCAATTGCTTGCCGCCTTGCAGGGGATTGAAAAGGAGATGGGACGGCGGCGCCAGCAGCCCAAGGGGCCGCGCATAATTGACCTGGATATTCTGCTGTTCGGCAACTCCATTGTAGACACGGGCGGGCTGACCATTCCCCATCCAGCGCTGCATCAGCGGCGGTTTGTGCTGGAACCGCTGGCGGAGATCGCGCCCGAGCAGCGCCATCCGGTGTTCAAGCGCACCATTCGTGAGTTGCGGGATGCCCTGCCGGCGGGACCGCCCGCGGTTCGGAAACTGGACAAACTTCATTCGCCGCGGATTAACGCGGATCAACGCGGATCCTGATCCGAATCCTTTCGCCCCGCGGGGGCTCCGTCTAATTTCCGCCGTGTCTCACCGGGGCTACATTCTTGCGCCGCTTCGCGGCTGAAACCCCACCGTGGGCATAGCCCACTCAAGCCAACGGAAGGCTTGAATGGGCCACCCAGGCTTTATGAAGGCTCCCATCTTTATTGATTGAAAGTGACCGGTGGCCCACTCAAGCGTTTTTGCTTGAGTGGGAAACTCGGCTGATTTTTGCTGCTGGCTCACCGCAGCGTAGCCCACTCAAGCCAACCGAAGGCTTGAATGGGCCACCCAGCCGGGATCTTTGGAATGGCAGTACTCGGTGCGGTAAAGCCCAGCTACTGAGGCGCCCTCTTTAGCCGGGCTTTTCTACGAATTCCGAGATAGCGAAAAGCTGAGAACTCCTATGGCATGATGATGCGGTTGGGCGTCTCGGCGGGAGTTTCGATGAGCGACTCCTTTTCCGGAAACTGCGAGAACAGCGAGTCAATCAGGGCGCGCGATTTGGGCCGACCGGAGGTGCGGGCATGGGCCATGCGCACCAGGAACACCAACGCGCGCAACACGTCAGAATCGCGCAAGCTGCTAAAGCCGCGGTGCTTCTGCTCGAGTTCGTGGTATTCCTTAAGAGTCTTCTCCAATTCCGCCACTACGGCCTGCTGGCCCAGGCTGCCGGCGGAAACCTGGTAGTGCAAGCCGGAGTTGGCCAGAGTTTCATAAGTGCGGGCAGCGGCGGTGAGCGCGGCGATCATATCCTGGTCATTGATGGCACGGTCAGCACGCGCGCTCTTGGCCAGGGCGAAACTCAAGCCCACCAGCAGGTGTTCGTTTTCATATACAAACTGCCTCGGCACTTCCACTTGAGCGAAGAGAGCAGCGGGGTCCAGTTCCTCGGCGGAGCGCGGCTTTTCGTGCTCGCGCGCCTGCTGCAGGTAAACGCAGTCGCTGGGGCAGTCAATGCTGACTTCGCGGGCCTGCCCGCAACATTGGGCGCAAATGCGGTCGTGCAGGGCGGGGCAAAAACGCTTTTCCTTCCGGGCATGGCAAAGGGCGCAGCTCACGAATCTCTTATCTCCTGAGTTTCATTATTACATCCGGGAACGAGTTGCGGCCCGGAAGGGAAGGGTAAGGGTCAGTGAGGGGTACCCCTTCTGCAGCCGCCATCCATGCGCCCATTTTGGTCCCGACCGGCCTGAAGCCCCCATTTTTAGTGCAAAATCGAGCCCTAAGGCGAAAAAACCGCATAAAACGCGGCTTGAACGCTTCTTTTCCACAGGAGCCGTGGTATAAGATGGCCGCTAACGAGCAATTCTGAGTTCAATTCAAGGAGGGAAAGTTATGGCTGCAGGCATGACCAAGACCCAATTGGTGCGTCACCTGGCCGAGAAGCTGGAAACCAACAACAAGACCGCGGCGGCATTTCTTCAGACGCTGACCGACACCGCCATCAAAGAAGCCAAGAAAAATGGCATGTTCGTGCTGCCCGGACTGGGCCGCCTGAAGAAGGTAAACCGCAAGGCGCGCATGGGCCGCAATCCGCAAACCGGCGAACCCATCAAGATTCCTGCCAAGACCACGGCAAAGTTCTACCTGGCCAAGGCAGTGAAGGACTCTATCGCGCCGAAGAAGTAGTTCAGGGTTCTGATTGAGAGGCCGGCCGCCTGGCCGGCCTTTTTCTTTTTCACTTCCATGTCCGCGCGGATCAACGCGGAGAGATGCGGATGAAAGTTTTTGAAATATCACTCTCAGCAGGTGCGCGAGCCGAGTTTGCGAGAGAGTGCGGGTCGAAGGACCGGCGGTTGGCCACCTTTCAACTATAGGTCCCAGGGAGTTCTCACATGGACCGAAACGCCCTTCGGCAACTCGGGAGTCCAACTGGGTAGGGGTGTTTCGACTCGGGCATGCGCCCTCGCTCAACATGACCGCTTGTAACTGCTGATTTTCAATTTCCAATTAAGCGATTACTCAATTTTCTTCACCACCTGTCCGCCTTTCATCACGAACTTCACCCGCTCCAGGGTGGTCACGTCCTGGAGCGGATCGCCTTCGACGGCGATCAGGTCGGCGTAGTGGCCGGGTTCGAGGCTGCCGACGCGATCCGACCAGCCCAGCAGGTCAGCGGCATTGATGGTGGCGGCCTGAATGGCCTGCAGCGGCGTGAGCCCCAGCTTGACCATCACAGCAAATTCATGCGCGTTGAGGCCATGAGGATAGACGGCAGCGTCGGTGCCGAAGGCCACCGTCACCCCGCTGGCGAAGGCGTGGGCGAGGTGTTCACGCGCGGCGGGCATCACCTCTTTAGCTTTGACCAACAGGAAATCGGGCACATGCAGTTGCTCGGCATTCTGCAGGAACCAGTCGCCGAGATAAAGAGTGGGCACCAGATAGGTGCCGTGCTGCTTCATGGCTGCGATGCCGGCATCATCAATGTAGGAGCCGTGCTCGATGGAGTCCACGCCGGCCTCCGTGGCCCACAAGATGCCTTGCGCCCCATGGGCGTGGGCAGCGACCTTGCGGCCCAAGCGGTGAGCGTCCGCCACAATGGCCTTCATCTCCTCCAGCGTGTACTGCGAGGCTTGCGGGTTATCGCCTTTGGAGAGCACGCCGCCGGTGGCGCAGACCTTGACCACATCAGCGCCGTACTTAATCACTTCACGCACCTTGTGCTGCACCGCTTCTATGCCGTCGGCTACGCCATCGCTCTGGTGGGGGTACTCGTAGGGGAGCAGGTTGTTGTCGCAGTGGCCACCGGTAATGCTGAGAGGCGGGCCGCTCACCAGCATGCGCGGGCCAGGAACGTCGCCGGCATTGATGGCATCGCGCAAGGCCACATCCGCGTATCCTTCCGCGCCCACGTTGCGCACCGTGGTGAAGCCCGCCTCCAGCGTCACCCGGGCATTGCGCGCGCCCAGAAGCGCCGAACGGGGCACGGAAATGCCCAGTGACGAGTAGCCGAAGTGGTAGGGATCCATGGTGAGGTGGGTGTGGGCGTCAATCAGGCCGGGCATGACGGTCAGGTTGGGCAGCTCAATGCGGGTGGCGCCGGGAGGCACTTTGGCCTGGGCGGCAGGGGTAACGCTCACAATGCGACCGTTCTCGATCACGATGAGCTGGTCGGTAAGGGTCCGGCCGCTGCGCACGTGCAGCAGGCGCGCGGCATGGACCACGACGGGAGCAGGGTTCTGAGCGGCGGCCTGAGTTTGCCCCGACGCCCAAGTTGCCAACAACAGCACGGCCAGAGTCGACATCCGTTTCAGGTTGTTCATTCACCCCTCGCAAGAGAGTCCAGGACCGATTTCTTATGCCGCTCCAGCACGCCATCCATGCCCCAAGTGCGGCCGGCGCCGGCGGTAAAGAAGATCAGAAAAAGAAACAGCAAGGGCAGATGATCGAGTTCGGCTCCAAGATAGCGCCACGCGGGCACATTGTGGCCAGGCTCCCACCACGTGGCCAGAACAAGATTAATCATGTGCAGCACACCGAGGACTGAGGCGGCGCGCACCCAGAGGCCCAGTACCAGCGAGATTCCAATGAAAGCCTCAGCCGCGCCCACCGCGTATCCGAAGAAGACATGATGAGGGAGTACGACGCTTTGCAGGAAACGGGCATAGAAGCCGACCGCACCCTGGGAGATAAATTCGTGCAGCCACTGCTGAGGAAAGGCGATGCGGGCAAAAACTGAGTCGGCCAGCTTGTATTCGCCAAAAAAGAGGAAGAACACGCCGGTGGCGATGCGGACGGCGGCCAGGGTCTTAGCGGAGGTGTGGTTGTGCATTCAGCAGTCAGCCGCTTTCACCGCACGGGCCCACGCGGGCGAGGCCCGCGCCACACAAGATATCTCGTTAGTCGCCGCCGATGCCGTCGCTGCTGGTGTACTGCTCCAGGGCATCGAGTTCGCGCGTTAGATCGTCCACGCGCGCCTGCAGCAGATTGCGAATGGAGAGCATGCCCAGCAGTTTGCCCTCATCGTCCACCACCGGCAGGTGGCGGTAGTGCTGCTCGACCATGGTGGCCAGGGCCTCGCCGGCGCCGGTGTTCAGGGTTGCCATTTCCACCGGAGTGGTCATGACCTCGCGCACCGGGACGCTGGCGGGGGAGCGGCCGCTGAGCGACAGTTTCTGGAGCACATCGCGCTCGGTGAAGATGCCGGCCACGCGCCGCTCGCCATCCACCACCGAGACCGCGCCCACATGCAGGTCGAGCATCATGTTGATGGCATCGGCCACGTTGGCCTCCAGGGGCACCGCCGCAATTTCGCGGTCGCACAGTTCCAGGACGTTCATAGAGCCTCCTCGTCCCGCCGCTCTTGAATCGAAGCATTATCGTCGGAAGCGGGGCAGAGTCAAGGAGAAACGCTGACGGCCGTTGGCCCTCGGCGAAGGCCAAGGGCAATTTTCGCACAGCTCACTTCAGCTCGTTCTTGTACACCTGCCCGCCCTTCATAACGAAGCCTACGTGCTCCAGCTGGTTGATGTCGTGCAAGGGGTCGCCGGAAACAGCAACGATATCGGCATAGGAACCGGGAACGATCACTCCGATCTGGCCCTGCATATCCAGCAACTCGGCGGCGCGCTCGGTGGCGCTGCGGATGGCGTCCATCGGGGACATGCCGAACTCGACCATGCGCCCGAACTCCTGGGCGATAGGCTCGGTCCACTTGATTCCGCCCATGTCGGTGCCAAAGGCAATCTTGAGCCCCGCTTTCATGGCGTTTTGGAATGAGGCCTGATGGTCGGAAGCGCGCTTGCGATCGCGCTGGCCGTCGGGAGTGTCGGCGGGCGCCCAATCCGTGTAATAGACGCTCAGCGTGGGCACGTACCAGGTGCCCTGGCGCTTCATTTGGGCGATAGCGGAGTCGTCGAGCTCAAGGCCGTGCTCAATCGAATCGCAGCCGCCATCGAGCGCGCGGTGCAGGCCGATGCCGCCGTAAGCGTGACAGGCCACCTTTTTCTGCCAGCCGTGGGTTTCGTCCACAATTGCCTTGAGTTCTTCGACAGTGAGCGTGGGCTGCGAAACCAGGTTGCCTTGCTTGTCCAGCCAAGAGCGGTGGGTCATGTACACCTTGATCCAGTCGGCGCCGTGGTCAAGCTGTTCGCGCGCCGCCTTGCGGGCTTCTACCGGCCCATCCACAATTTGCACGCCTTTAGGCATGGTCAACTCAGGCGCATAGCCCTCCAGGGGATAGCCGCCAGTGGTGGAAATAGCCCGCGTGGAGATGAACAGGCGCGGGCCGGGAATATAGCCTTCATTGATAGCCTGCTTGATGCCCACGTCGAGGTAGCCGGCGCCCTCTGTTTCCATGTCGCGCAGCGTGGTGAAACCTTCTTCGAGGGCGCGACGGACGGCCACCGTGCCACGAGCCGCGCGCAGGCCCAGAGGATACTTGAGGATGTTGGCATCGTAGCCGCCTTCGGCCGGATCTTCGCCCTGCAGCAGGATGTGGGTGTGAGTGTCAATGAGGCCGGGAAGCACCGTAGCGCGCGAAAGGTCAATGACAGAGGCCCCCGCAGGTATACGGGCGCCCGCGGCGCCGACACTCTCCACCTTGTCGCCGCGAATGACGATGATCTGGTTGTGCAGAGGCGAGTCGGCGCGCGGGTCAATCAACGTGCCGGCACGAATCACGGTCACTTGCGCCGGGTTGACCAGCGGCGCCAGCTTCTGCGCGAAGGCCGCGCTCGCTAAAGCCAAGCAGATTCCGAGTGTTGCGAAAAAGCGCATGTGCACCTCCTGCGGGAGCGGGAATAATAACACCCCACGGAGCGGCGGAAGTCGGCCTTGCGGCATTGCCGACGCCTGACTGCTGAGTCCTGGGTTCCTCAATCCGCAGTGCCGCCGCCATCTACAACGAGAGCCGCGCCCGTCATGAAAGAAGAATCGTCGCTGGCCAGGAAGAGCACGGCTCTGGCGATCTCGTCGGAGGTACCGACGCGACCCATGGGGCGGTTGGCGGCGCCGGCCAGATAATCCTGCCACTTCAGTCCGCGCATGCGGGCATCTTCGGGGAGCATGGGCGTATCCACGTCGCCGGGGCAGATGCAGTTCACACGAATGCCCTGGCGGCCATGGTCAATGGCCATGGCTTTGGTCAGCAGCACCACGCCGCCTTTGGAGGCGCAATAGGCCACGGCCGCGTCTCCGCCGACCAGGCCCCAGCCGGAGCTGTTGTTGATGATCACGCCGCCGCCCTGCTCGATCATGGCCGGCAAGACGTATTTCGACATGAGGAAGGTGCCCTTCAAATTGACGTCAATCTGCTGGTCCCATTCCTCCTCGGTGCAGTCGAGCGCCGTATGCGGGTAATAGATGCCGGCATTGTTGAAGAGCACGTCGAGGCGGCCGAATGCCTTCAGGGTTTCGTCCACGGCGCGACGGCATTGCTCGGCAGAGCGGACGTCGGACTGCAGGAAGATGGCTTGGCCGCCGGCGGCTTCGATCTTGCCAGCCAGCTTCTGCCCGCGCTCCAGGCTGCGGCCGGTAATGGCCACGCGGGCGCCTTCCTGGGAGAACAGCAGGGCGGTGGCCTCGCCGATCCCTGAGGTGCCGCCAGTAATGAGGGCTACTTTGTCGGGTAATCGCATATGTGCGGCAAACAGATTACCTGATCGCCACGCAGGGCGGTTCGTTTAGGCTTCGGCTGTTGGCTCTTGGCTCTTGGCAAGCGGCCAAAGAACTGCGGGCGGCCACAACCAGAGACGGATGGGGTGCGGATCGAAATAACAAAGGCCCTTCCCCGAAGACTCGGCTGGGTTTGGGTCCTCACTCGTGAGTACTCGCTGCTATTCCACATCCTTGGCCCAGGCGGGAGCAATAGGACGAACGATATCCACACCGGCCAGGATGAGCAGCAAGGCGATAGGAGGGAGAAGACAGTGGGTCTGCCATTTCGAGTTGAGGACGGCACCGGAGACGGCGCCGGCCACAAAAGCAATCCAGGAGCCGGTCATGAGGGCCAGCGCCTGGGCGGATTTTTGCCGAGGCGTGAGGCGCAGCACAATCCCGATACGACGCCGAAGCCGGCCGCGGGTCCGGTCGTGTAGCCAGAACATATAGACCGCGAGCGCCTCCGCCAGCGTGGTGAGCGAACCAGTAACGTGGGTGGTGCGAAGTGAGAGCGCGCCCACATGGCTGATGGTGGCATTCTGCAGGCCCATGGCAATCGCAGGCAGAGCAACCATCAGGTAGAACAACGGAGCGGACTGGGTCCGCACCTGGCCGCCATCGAGGTGGGCAAGGCTCAGGGGGATGAAGGCGGCGAGCAGGGCGGCTTCGAGGGCGTAGGTGATAGAAGAGGTGGCCACGATTCCGGCACGCTTGCCGCTCTCGTGAATAATGGCGCAGAAGACCAGGCCGGCCACGAACATCAGTATCGGCCAGCCTTCGCGCGCTACTTCACTCCAGCTGCGCAGCGCCGCGTGCAGCCCCACGCCGACCGTGTTGCCGCTCATGTTAGAGGTGTAGATGTGGGAGAGCACGAGGTAACCGACCGCATCCACAAATCCCGCCACCCAAGTGATAGCCAGCGCCAGCACGGCTTTCTCTTTGGCCGATAACGGCTGCGGCTTGCGAGTGTGGCTGCCCTCCATCTGTGGTTGAGATGCGATGATGGTCCGGCGGTATTGCTACCAGACGTACGGCGTCGGCGCTTGACTGGCAGCTACTTCGTTCACCGCGGATGACGCGAATGTACGCGGATGTTTACAGGTGCTGAATGCGAGCCCTGAGCGCCACGGCCGAATCCCCGTCCCTCCGAAAGGTCTGTGGATTAGGTGACTCCCGACTACTGCTTCCGCCGCGGCTGTGAAATACTGCTTGCGCGCAAGCACCTCAATTCCGGAGAACCTACATGAGCCCTCTTTCGCGCCGGTCTTTTCTTAAAAGCTCCCTGGGTATGGCGGCCGTTGCGTCCGCCGTGCCGGCAATAGGATTTCTGGGCGGCGAATTGGAAGCCGCGCCGCACGGCCCGCACATGACCTTTCCTACGGCGGTGCGCGAGCGCATCTCCGTGGCATCCTGGCCGTTTCGCTTCTGGATTGATAGCCCCACCAACACCTACCGCGACCGCAAGAAGCCGGGCATGACCCTATTGGAATTTCCCGCCATGGTAGTGAAGGAGTTCAAGGTCAATAAAATCGAGCCGCTGGGCGAGCACTTCGCCTCCACCGACGCCGCCTACCTGGACCAGTTCCGCCAGGCGGTGCAGAAGGCCGGCTGCCATATCGTGGACATTCCCATGGGCGGCGAAGAGAGCTACTACGATCCCGATCCCGCAGTGCGGCAGAAAGCCATTGACCTGGGCAAGAAGTGGGTGGATATCGCCGTGGCGGTCGGCTCGCCAAGCATTCGCAACCATATTGGCCGCTCCAAAAGTTCCAAGCCGGATGTAGCGCAAACCGCCGAGTCGCTGGCCCAGGTGGTTCATTACGCAGCCTCCAAGAACGTGGTGGTTAACCTGGAAAACGACGACCTTGTCAGTGAGGACGCATTTTTCATTGTCAACCTGGTGAAGAAGGTAAATAGCCCGTGGCTGCACGCTCTGCCTGATTTTTGTAATTCCATGCTCACCGGCAATGCCGATTTCGATTACAAGGCGGTGACGGCCATGTTCCGCCATGCCTACAACATCTGCCACGTGAAGGACTCCGAGGAGGGCGATGGCGGCAAGGTATACCGCATTGATATTCCCAAGACCTTCGGCATTCTGAAAGCCAGCGGGTTCCGCGGCTACTGCTCGATGGAGTGGGAAGGCGGCCCCGACTCCTACGGGGGAACGCACAAGCTGATTAACGACACGCTGAAATACCTGTAAGTGGCGCAGTTCCGCGGGGTTGCGAAAGCCCCGCGGGGCTTGGTCTTTGGTGACGTTTCCGAAGGGATACGCGCTTGGTACTGTGCCCTCCGGAGACGTTCCATTAACCAAGCCATGTCAAAACCAGCGCAACTTTCCATTCTTTACGCCGAAGATGATCTTGAATTGCTTGCCTCACAGGCGTCCCAGATGCAGAAGGCCGGGCATGCAGTGGACCAGGTAACTGGCCGCAAAGCGGTGGAGGAGTCGGTCCGCCGCAAGAGCTATGACCTGGTGATCCTGGGCGATACGCTGAACAAGAACGATCGCCACCATCTGCCCTACATGGTGAAGAAGACGAACCAGGCCACCAAAATACTGGTGCTGCACTCCACACACGGGCACCCCAGCGTGGACAAAGAGATTGATTCGCCCTACAGCCCGGAAAAGCTGATGGAGGCGATCGCTTCTTTTGCTCCGCCACAGGCTGACAAAGCTGCCGCGGCAGTCGCCGGCGCCCGCCGCTAGGTGCAGATTTGGACCGTGCACCATTAGGTGAGTTGCGCTCCCCCGCACGCCTGCGCCCACGTGATTCTTAATAGCCTCCAACTCCCCCTTCCACCTAAAATCATGTCTATTCGATGGCCAACATTCTCTATGGCGTGAACGGCGAAGGCTCAGGGCATTCCACCCGCGCCGCAGAAATCATCACTCACCTCGAGCAGCAGGGCCACAGGGTGCATGTGGTTTCGTTCGACCGCGGTCTGCGTAATCTGAAAACCGACTTTGAGGTCACAGAAATTTACGGTTTGCGCCTGGCCTACGTGCGCAACCAGGTTCGCTACAGGAAGACAATTGTGGCCAACCTGCTGAAAGCGCCGCGGGCCGGCAAAAGCATCAAGCACCTGACAAAGATGGTGGAGCAGTGGGGCATTGAGCTGGTCATCACGGATTTTGAGCCGCTTTCCTGTCGCGTGGCCCACCACTTGCACCTGCCCGTTATTTCCCTAGACAACCAGCACCTGCTGACCCGCGCGGAAATTTCCTATCCGCGCGAGTGCCGCAACGATGCGGCCGCTGCCAAACTGGTGACGCGGGTGATGACCCATGGCTGCGATGCCTACCTGGTTATCTCGTTTTTCGAGGCGCCGCTGCGGCGCAAGGACACGTTCCTGTTCCCGCCCATCCTGCGCCAGGAGGTGCTGCAGGCGCGATCCACAACCGGCGATTACGTCCTGGTATACGTAACCGCACCCTCGGCGGAACTGATGGAGCTGCTCGGCCTTGTTCGCCAGCGATTCGTCTGCTACGGATTCAATCGGGAGGGCCAAGAGGGCAACCTGCTCTTCCGCAAGCCCAGCCTGGAAGGCTTTCTGGCGGATCTGGCAGGGTGCAAAGCCTTGCTGGCCAACTCGGGGTTTTCTCTCATCAGCGAAGCCCTGCAACTGCGCAAGCCTTACCTCGCGTGGCCGGTGAAGCGGCAATTCGAGCAGGTGTTTAACGCTTATTACATCCAGAAGATGGGCTACGGCGTTTACTGGGACGATTTGAACAAGGAGCGTATCGAAGCGTTTCTGTTCAACCTTGAGGAATACCGGGAGAATCTGGCTGGCTATCCCGCGCAAGACAACTCCCGCATTTTCGCAAAACTGGATGAGCTGATCGGGCGGTACGCATCAAAGCAACTGGTGCGCAAGACAGCGTCTGGCAACTAGCAACTCGCTCTTGGCCCTTGGCTGTTTACTTGGCAAGTGCCGCTTGCAGCTTCTTCAAGGGAATGTTCCGGCCGCAAAGCAGAATGGCCACGTTTTTGCCCACATAATCCTTGGCGCGCTGCAGATAGGCCGCGACAGGCAGCGCGGCCGCACCTTCCACGGCCCAGCGCTCCTTATCGAGGATCAGTTTCAGGGCGGCAAGGATGTCAGCCTCTGAGACCAGCACGCAGTCGTCAATCAGGCGGCGGCACAGCTCGAGCGTAATGGCGCCCTCCTCCACCCCCCCGGCGGTGCTGTCGGAGAGCGTTTCCTTTTCCGGAACATCCATTACGCGGCCTGCCTTCATGCACTCATACATGACGGGCGAGTTCTCCGGCCAGCAGCCCACGATTTTCACCTTTGGATTAATCTCCTTGAGGTAGCTGGCAATGCCTGAAATCAGTCCGCCTCCGCCGACGGAGATGAACACCGCATCCAAGTCCGGCTGCTGACGCTCCAGTTCCACGCCCAGCGTGCCCTGACCGGCGATGACCTGCTGATCGTTATAAGGGGAAATGAAGACTTGGCCCGTCTGCTGTGAAACCTCGCGCGCTTTGTTCTCCGCATGCACGGGATTTTCGCCGTAGAAGATGGTGGTACCGCCAAACGAGCGAATCAGTTCCACCTTTTCCGAGAGCGCGCCCTCTTTCATGTAAATGGTGGCGCCCGCGCCCAGTTTGCTGGCGGCATAGGAGACGGCCATACCGTGGTTGCCGGTGGAGGCCGCGATCACTCCGCGCCGGAGTTGTTCAGGAGAGAGCGACAGCAGCTTGTTGGTGGCCCCGCGCAGCTTGAATGAGCCGGTGTGCTGCAGGTGCTCCAGCTTGAGGTACACGTTCGCTCCGCCGGCCTCACTGAGGAAATGCGAACGCTCCAGCGGAGTTTCGAGCACCTGGGACCGAATGCGCTTATCCGCGGACAGAATTTCTTTCTTCCAGTCCATAGTTCTTTTTAACATGCGCGCGAAACATGGCAGCGTGGGTTCCTCGCCGGATCTTCTTTACAAATGAGGGTGGCAGGATGGATGCACGCCCTAATCGAGTGTCCCACGGCACCAGTCGCAATCGGGTAAAATCACGGGTTGATTAAAGGAGTAGCAGATGGCAAGTGTAGCGGATGTGGTGAAAACGCGGCTCACTCACAGCGCCAGTCCTGAGATGACGGTGCTGGAAGCGGCCCGCATCATGACCGAGCGCAACATCGGGGCTCTGCCCGTGCTGCGCGAAGGGCGACTGGTGGGGATTTTCTCCGAACGCGACGTGATGACGCGCGTAGTCGCCGCGGGACGCAGCCCGGGCAGCACCCGGCTTTCAGAGGTGATGACCCCCTATCCCCGAACCGTCTCGCCCGAGGAGACTGTTGAGAACTGCCTGTTCATGATGAAAGAATTCGGGTTTCGCCACCTCCCCATCTGCGCCGGGGACGAGTTTGTCGGTCTGGTTTCGGTGCGCGACCTGATGCTGTTCGACCACCGCGCGCGCCCCGCCTAGACTAGCGCGTACCTGTCTTCATTTCCGCCGGACGATGGTAGCTGCCGGGAACAGCGCGGAAACTGATGGCCAGGCGATTCCAGCTGTTAATCGCGATCACAGCCAGAGTCAAATCCACCAATTCCTTTTCGCTGAACTGGCCACGAGCCAACTCAAATACGTCGTCCGGCACGTGGTCCTTGCCCACCAGGGTGACGGCTTCGGTCCACGCCAGGGCGGCGCGCTCGCGGTCGGTAAAGAAGGGCGTTTCCTCCCACACGGAAACCGCATAGAGGCGCTGCTCGGTCTCGCCTTCAGCGCGGGCGTCCTTGGTGTGCATGTCCACGCAATAGGCGCAGCCATTGAGTTGGGACGCGCGCAACCGGACCAGCTCCAGCAGCTTAAGTTCGAGCCCGCAGTGGCGGACATATTGCTCGAGTGCGTACACCGCGCGATAACCTTCGGGAGAAAGCTTTCCGACGTCCAACCTGGATTGCATTGTGATCTCCTTTTCTGCCGCTTAATTGGCCGTAGTAGTTTTCATTGATTTCGATGAAGCGCTTCCGGACAACGACTCTAAAATATCGTAAAACGATAAGCCGTGACGAAAGTCACAGCGACGGAGCAGCCCGTTCATTTATAAGAGGAAAGATAATCAACGCAGAGTTCACGCATTCTGGCGTTAAGGCTCTTGAGTGCTTAGGCAGCTCCACTGCAAGCTCCGCCGGCAAGTGGTAGTTTAGTCAGTTGGTCAGGTGACAATAGTGCGTAACTCCTCTCCCCGACCCGGGCCGCAACTCGCACTGGCAACCATTTCATTTGCCATCTGCTTTGCCGCCTGGGGACTCATAAGCGCCTTTGCCCCGCGTTTTCGCGAGTTGCTGCATCTGAGCGCGACGCAGGCGGCGTTCCTGGTTTCGGTGCCGGTGCTGCTGGGAGCGGTAGCGCGAATCCCCCTCGGTATGATGGCCGACCGTTTCGGCGGCCGGGCGGTATTCAGCGGCCTGATGTTAGCGGTAGCCGTGCCGGTGTTCTGGGTGACCCGCGCCGGCGCCTACCATCCTTTACTGGTTGTCGCGTTCTTCCTGGGATTGGCGGGCTCGTCGTTCGCGGTGGGCGTACCCTTCATCTCCCGCTGGTACTCGCAGGAACGTCAGGGCGGCGCGCTGGGCGTCTACGGAATCGGTAACATCGGGCAGTCAGCAGCGGTATTCGGTGGCCCGGTACTGGCCATTGCCGTCGGCGTGCACAACGTGTTCCGTGGCATGGCAGTGCTGCTGGTGGTTTGGGCAATCGTGTTCGCCATCCTGGCCCGCAACCCGCAAGGCGCGGCCCGCCCTAAGACTCTGGGTGAAATGCTGGCGGTGCTGGGGAAGCGGCCGCTGGCCTGGCTGCTCGCCGCGTTTTATTTCCTGACCTTCGGCGGATTTGTCGCGTTTTCCATTTATCTGCCTAGCCTGCTGCGCGCCGATTTCGGTCTGGGCCTGATTGACGCCGGCTTCCGCACCGCCGGCTTCGTGGTGCTGGCCACAATGGCGCGGCCGGTGGGCGGCTGGCTGGCCGACCAGATCGGCGGGGCGCGCGTGCTCTCTGTGGTCTTTCTCGGAATCATTCCCTTCGCGCTGCTGCTGATGTGGACGGCGATGGCGCCTTTCACGGTGGGAGCGCTGGGTTGTGCCCTGCTGCTGGGCATCGGCAACGGAGCGGTGTTCAAGCTGGTGCCGCAATATTTCCCGGTTGAAACCGGGACCGTAACGGGCCTGGTGGGCGCGCTGGGCGGACTGGGAGGTTTCTTCCCGCCCATCCTGCTGGGATTTTTCCGCGACCACACCGGGCGGGTGTGGCCGGGATTCGTGCTGCTGGCGGCAGCTTCTGCCGTGCTCTACTGGGCCAACCGGCGGGTGTTCGTGCCCCGCCAGGAGAGCCTGGAAGAACTGCTGGCGCCGGAATTGACGCGCACTGCCGACCGCCTGCGCGCCGGCGCTTGGGCAACGCTGTGGACCGGCCTGCTGGTCGCAGCCATTGTGGTGGGCTCGCGCAACCTGGAGAACTTCGATCCCGCGCTGGTGGCCTACACGTTCGCCATCATCTTCGCCACCTGGGGCGTGGTGTACCACTACAACGTGTGGCTGAGCAAGCCGACCACGCGCATTTACTGGAACCGGGGCTGGCAGCTGTTCCTGCAGCGGGGCCCACTGCGCAGCCTGGTCCGGCTGCTGGGCCTGGCGGGCACGCACATTTTCGGGCAGCTCTTCATTCGCCGGCGCTCGCGCCTGCGCTGGTGGATGCACCAGCTGATTTTCTGGGGCTGCATTCTGGCGGTGATCATCACCTTCCCGCTGGTGTTTGGCTGGATTTCGTTCCGCAGCGCGCTGAATGACCAGATGACTTACGTGGGCTACCTGTTCGGCGTGCCGGCATTTCGCTTCCCTGCCCTGTCCTTCCAGGCTGAAATCGCGTTTCATGGCCTCGACATCGCGGCCTTCCTGGTGCTGGGCGGAATCTTTCTTTCGCTGTGGCGGCGAATGCGGGACCGAGGCGCGCAGGCAGTGCAGAGCTTCGCGCTGGATTTTTTTCCTATTATCTTGCTGTTCGCCATCTGCATTACCGGCCTGGCGTTGACGGCGTCGCAAGCCTGGCTGCGCGGTGAATACTACAGCTTCCTTTCCATCACGCACGCCATCGTAGTGATTGCGGCGCTGCTCTACCTGCCCTTCGGCAAGTTCTTCCACATTTTTCAGCGGCCGGCGCAACTGGGCGTGAAGCTTTATCACCAGGCGGGCGACGAAGATGCGGGCGCACTGTGCGCGCGCTGCGGCCAACGCTTCGCCTCGCGCATGCAGATTGACGACCTGAAACGCGCGCTGCCGAGGATGAATTTCAATTATGCAATGCCCGGCCCGGCAGGTAATTGGCAGGAGCTGTGCCCTGCGTGCAAGCGCATTACGCTTTCGCGGGCACAACTGCGGCTGAAGGAGGAGGCGCGTGGCTAAACCACCGGCATCGCTGCGCCAGCTCACCTCGCAATTCGGCCCGCACCTGAACTACACACCTGCTGGCGGATGGCGGGAGGAATCCACCCATCCCTATCACCTGGTCAAGACGCATTGCTGCTTCTGCGGCCAGCAGTGTGGCATTCAGCTGAAGGTGGAGGAGGAAAACCAGCGCGTAATCGGTTTCGAGCCCTGGGAGGAGTTCCCCTTCAACCGCGGCATGCTCTGTCCCAAGGGTGTGAAGCGGTACCTGCAGAGCGAGCACCCCGACCGCCTTCTCGACCCGCTGATGCGCGCCGAACAGGGCTTTCGCAGGGCGACCTGGGAAGAGGCGCTGGATTTAACGGCGACCCGCTTGCGTGACCTGCAGGAAAAGTACGGGAAGGATGCGGTCGCGGTTTATGGCGGCGCCTCGCTAACCACGGAGAAAACGTATTTGGTCGGCAAGTTTGCGCGGGTGGCGCTGGGCACGCGTCACGTGGACTACAACGGGCGGTTGTGCATGGTCTCCGCCGGGCACGCCTACAAGCCGGCCTTCGGCGTGGACCGCAGCCTGATTCCCTGGGAAGACATTCCCAAAGCCCAGGTGCTGCTGATTGTAGGCGCCAACATCGGGGATTGTGCTCCCATCACCACCGATTATGTGTGGCGCTGCCGGGATAATGGCGGCAAGCTCATCGTGGTAGACCCGCGGCTTACGCCCATCGCGCGCAATGCCGACCTATTCCTGCCGGTACGGCCGGGCACCGACCTGGCGCTGCTGATGGCCATGCTGCACGTGGTGCTGCGCGACGGTTTGGAGAACCGGGACTTTATCGCGGAGCACACCACCGGATTCGAGGCGGTAGCGGAGTCGGTGAAGGCGTGGGATCCGCGGCGCGCGGCGGAGATGACGGGCGTTCCTCCGGAAAATATTGAAAAGGCAGCGCACTGGTTTGCGAAGGCGGAGCGCGCGATCGCACTGCACGCGCGCGGCATTGAGCACCATTCCAAAGGAGTGGAGAACTGCACCGCGGTGATTAATCTTTGCTTGGCCACAGGGCAGATCGGGCGCGAAGGCACAGGCTGCTCGATGATCACCGGCCAGGGCAATGGCCAGGGGGGCCGCGAACAGGGGCAGAAATGCGACCAACTTCCGGGCCAACGTCAGATTGATGATCCCGAGGCCCGGCGGCATGTGGCCAGCGTTTGGGGAATCGGTGAGGATGAGATTCCCGGCAAGGGACTGACGGCCGAGGAAATCATGGAAGCCATCCACCGGGGCGAAATCAAAGGGCTGCTCTCGATGTGCTTCAATCCTATCGTCTCTTTGCCCGACGCGAACTTCACCCGCGAGGCGCTGGAGAAGCTGGAGTTCTTCGGCGTGATTGATTTCTTCCTGTCCGAGACGGCGCAATTCGCCGACGTCGTCCTGGCGGGCAGCCTGCACGAAGAGGAAGAAGGACTCAGCTGCAGCGCGGAAGGACGAGTGATTCACATACAAAAAGCGGTGAACCCGCCGGGCAACGCCCGCGCCGACTGCTCAATTCTGTGCGACCTGGCGCGGCGACTTGGCAAGGAAAAGTATTTTCCCTTCACCTCCATGCGCGAAATTCTGGATGAGATGCGGGAGGCTTCGCGCGGCGGAGTGGCCGACTATTACGGAATCACCTACGAGAAGGTGGACCGGCAACTGGGCGTGTTCTGGCCCTGTCCCACGCCGGATCACCCGGGCACGCCACGCCTGATTGAGGGCGGCAAGTCGTTCCACCCCGACGGCAAGTGCCGGTTCCGGGTAACCGAGTGGCGGCCCAGCGGCGACCCGCTGGACGAGAATTTCCCCATCCTGCTGACCACGGGACGCGTGGTGAGCCAGTACCTTTCGGGAGCACAGACACGGCGCATCGGCGAACTCACCGACCAGTACCCGAATCCGCGAGTCGAGATTCACCCCCGGCTGGCAGACCAGCACGGCATCCGCGATGGCGACTGGGTGACGGTCACGACCCGGCGCAGCTCGGTGACACTGCAGGCCATGGTGGTGAAGACCATCCGCCCGGACACCATTTTCATTCCCTACCACTGGCCGTTCGACCGCAGCGTGAACCGGCTGACACACCGCACGCTGGATCCGCAGAGCAAAATTCCGGAATTTAAGGTTTCCGCTTGCCGTATTCAGAAAGCAGAGCGGCCCCCGGAATGGTGGCTGGAGCGCGAGGCGGAGAGCAATGGCAGCAAACCGGTGGAAGGGAGGAAGCGGGCGTAATGTTCGGCTACGAATTTTACGTGGACCCTTCGCGCTGCATCGGCTGCCAGTCCTGCATGAAAGCCTGCGAGGAATGCGAGACGCACCGCGGGAAATCCATGATCAACTTCGACTTCATTGACCGGCGGGAGACCATCGGCACCGCGGCTTACGTTTGCTGGCACTGCGACGATCCGACGTGTGCCGAGGTGTGCCCGGCCGACGCGATCAAAAAAGGCGAGGACGGGGTGGTGCACTCGTCGCTGAAGCCGCGCTGCATCGCCTGCTGGAACTGTGTGCTGGCCTGCCCCTTCGGCATCCCCAAGGAAGTTCCTGAATATGAACAGATGATGAAATGCGACATGTGCTACGACCGTACTTCCACAGGCAAGCGGCCCATGTGTGCCACCGTGTGTCCCAGCCAGGCGCTGGCCTATGTGCGCCCGGAGGAGATTGCCAGCCGCCGGGAGAAGCCCAGCAATACTTTTTATTTCGGCGAGCAGCGCGTGACCACGAAGGTGTTCATGATGGTGCCGCCGGAGCAGAATTCCGTTTCCATTGATGTGATGGACTACATATGGGAGGGCGAGGATGAGCCTGTTTCGCCGACCGAGCGCGGATCCCCTCTGGCGGGATGAGTTCTCGGTATTCAGCGACGACGAACGCTACGTGACCCGCCGCCAATTCGCCAAGTTCCTGGTGCTGGCCAGCCTGGGGATGTTCGTCGGGAATTTGTGGATCCTGGTCCGCTCCTGGTTCACCCGCCAACCCGTATACCCCGCCGCCGCCATTGCGCGAGCGGATGAGATCCCGGTGGGCGGAGTGAAACTCTTTCTTTATCCCACGCCCAAAGACCAGTGCATCCTGGTGCGCACGGGAGCGGATGAGTATGCGGCCTACAGTCAGAAGTGCACACATCTTTCCTGCGCAGTTTTCTACTCCGCCCAGCACGGACGCTTAGAATGCCCTTGCCACAACGGAGCGTTCTCGGTGCGCGACGGTTCGGTTCTGCAAGGACCGCCGCCGCGACCGCTGCCTCGCGTGGTGCTGGAACGGCGCGGCAACGAACTGGTGGCGCTGGGCTTGAAAATTCAACCGGAGGCACAGCATGGCTGAAGCGCCGCAAACCGGGCAGAACAAGGGCCTGACCGCCATTGACGGGGCCATGGCGCTTATCGTGATCCTGCTGCTGGTGCAAATCTGGCTGCTGACCACCACACTCGAAACATTCCTCGCCGGCTACAAGGAAACCGCGCTGCCCGCCGCCATCGTCTCGGGGCTGATCTTGGCGGCTTGCGTAGGGTTGTATTTCTTTATTGACCGGATCGATTTTGAGCACAGGACCCGCTGAGTTCGGCGGGCGCAACCGACAGCCCGTTTTGCGGATCAGAGCCTTAGCAATTGCGGCGCAGTCCCCGAAAAAAGGATTGGCATGGTCAATCACGACAATATCCTCATGGATGAAGAAAAGCGGAAGCGGGAAGCAATGCTCGATAAGACGCTGGCGGACTCGTTTCCGGCGAGCGATCCGCTTTCCACGGACCCAAATCCCTGTCCCGACGACGGTGAGCAGGCAGCCTGACCAATCGGCCAAGCTCACAAGGGAGCGCGCAGGTTCAGACCGGGGCGGTCGGAGCGTCGCGGCTTCTGGGCGTACATGTCTTCATCCGCAGCTTGTATGAGGGCATCCATGGACATGCCGGGTAGGAAGGTAGCCAGACCACAGCTCAAACCCAGAGTGATGGCGCTATCGTGGCGAGCGTTGCGCGCGTCCACGAAACGCTGCAGGCGGTCCACAGCTATGCGCGCCTGGGACAGGTCGGTATCTGGCATGAGCGCAATGAATTCGTCGCCGCCGTAACGCACCACGGAATCAGACGCGCGAAAGTTTCTCTGCAACAGGTGGGCCACCTCTACCAGGATACGGTCGCCTTCCACATGGCCGATTCGGCTATTAATCAGTTTGAAATCGTTCACATCAGCCATCATGATGGTGAAGCGGCCCTTGGTGCGCTCCAATCGGGCAATCTCCCGCAGCAGGGTCTCATCCAGCCAGCGCCGATTGAAGATGCCGGTGAGCGCGTCAGTGCGCGCTGTGCGTTCCGCAATCTGAAGCTGATGAACCAATTCGCGGCGGGTGCGTACCAGTTGCAGCCGCTGATTGAACAGGTAAACGTTGGAAAGGACGAGCATCGCGACGAGGCCGAAGAACAGCTGCGGAATATTCGCCTGGCGCGAAAGAGTCGCCGAGACCTCCCACAGCAACTGCGGCATGAGCAGCGCCAGGAAACCCGCCGCCATGACCACCAACAGTCCCGCCCCAATGCACCACAACTGCAGGTCGCGCCAGTCCAGGGCGAGAATCTGCTTTTCAATGCTCTCGGGGGCCTCCGGCGCAGCGGTGGGAGGTGGCGCCGCATCTATATCCATGAGCAACTCCAAGCCTAGCTGTTCGATTGTTAAGCCATTACACTGCGGAGCGACGCGGCAGGCAAGCCTGGGAACCTGTGGGGTTAATGCCGCATGAGGGACACCTTACGCCGCAGGCGGCGGGCGAGCGCGGGTCACTACGTAGCAAAAAATGGAGGGGACATCCCATGCCCATCAGTTACCCCGTTTCCGCGATACCGGATGCGCAGGTTCCACGCGCCTCGTCTCCTGTGTTTCAGCACTTGCTGGACACTTATGCCAGTGAGACCAATAAGGTAATCGCGGTGTGGCGCTGTTTTTCCGATGCCGACCTCGGCTGGCGGCCGCACCCGCGATCGCAATCCGTGGAGGAAATTTTCAAGCACCAGTTGCTTTCGGAAAGGCGGTTTTTTGGCGAATTTCTCAGCGCGCCCGAACCGCCGCCCTCGGAAGTGCTGCCGGCGCCGGCGGACGTGGAACGCTTCATCCGGCGTATGCAGGAGCTGGCGACACCGCGCTTAACGTTCCTGGCGACCCGGACAGAAGGGTGGTGGCTGCAGGCGGTTCCGTTTTTCGACGTCACCCGGCAGAGGATCTGGATTTTCTGGCGGCGGGTGCTGCACACGTGCCACCATCGCACCCAGCTGAGCGTTTACCTGCGCCTGATGGATCGGGCCGTACCTGCAACCTACGGCCCCACTGCGGATGTCACCTGGAAGGGAGCTGACCCCACCAAATCTGTGGAAGCGGCGGGGCGGAAGTGATCAACCGGGCAGCGCCGCGCGAATTACATGCAGCAGGGGCGCGGGATACACGCCCAGCCAGATCAGGAGAAGCGTAAGGACCACCAGGACGGAGGAGCCAAACGCCATGCGGGGCGCCACCTCGGCCGGCCGCTCTGCAGTTTCTGGCGCCCCGGCGTACAGGGCAAAGATCACCCGCAGGTAGTAGAACGCCCCAATTGAACTGCTGATCACCAGAACGATGATGAGCGGCCAGGCAGAGGAGGAAGCGCCCGCGGCTACCACATAGAACTTGCCGATAAACCCGGCAGTGACGGGTATGCCGATCAGCGACAGCAGCATGGCGGTCATAACGCCGGCCAGGGCCGGGCGTCGCCAGAACAGCCCGCGATAGGCCTGCAGCGATTCGGCGTCGTTCTCGCCGTTGGAAAGCACGGTCACAACGCCGAAGGCGCCAATAATGGTCACGAAATAGGCGATTAGATAAAACGTGACCGCCTCCACCGCCAACATGCCGCTGGCGATAAACGCCACCAGCGCGTACCCCATATGAGCGATAGAAGAGTAGGCCAGGATGCGTTTCACGTTCGACTGGAGCAAGGCCAGCAAATTGCCGCCCAGCATGGAAGCAATCGCGATGATTGTGAACACCGCGACGATTGGCGCGTAGTTGTGCAATTCCAAGCGGTAAAAATAACGCAGGAGCAATGCAAACATGCCGCCCTTGGAAACGGTGGCGATGAAGGCGGCTACCGGCGGCGGCGCGCCCTGGTAAACATCGGGCGTCCACATATGGAAGGGCACCAACGCCAGCTTGAAACCCATGCCGGTGATGACCATGGCCAGGCCGGGCAGCAGCAAGGTTCGGTTGGGTCCGGCGGTTTCCATCATCAACTCGGCCATGTGCCCGAATTCCATGGTGCCCACCGCGGCGTAAATCAGCGCCATGCCGAACAGGAGGAACGCGGCGGAAGCGGCCGCCAGCACCAGGTATTTGATGCCGGCTTCCAGCGCGGTCTTGCGCGAATAGATGTAGGCGTTTAGCGCGTAAAGCGAGATGCTCAGGATTTCCAGTCCGAGAAAGAACGAAACAAAATGACTGCTGGCGGCCAGCACCGCCGCGCCCAGGGCCGCGGTCACCAGCAGAATGTAGAACTCTTCTTTTTCGACCGCGTGCTGTTCCAGATAGCCATAGGCCAGTCCTGCCACCGCGATGGTGGCGGCGATGATCATTCCGAAGTAAACCAGCGCGTACTGGTCAATCCTCAAAAGAGCAGTCACCCGCTGAGGCACGACATCGGCGGCGATCCATAACGACCCAAAGGAGGCTGCCAGCCCGAGCAACGTCAGTCCGAGCGCCATGCGGTGGCTGCGATGAACGGCAATGATGAGCATGAGCGCCACGGGCGTGCCCGCCAGCAACACCAGCGGCAGGATCGCAACCAGTCCGGCGGCGCTGATCATTGCTGCCCTCCTTCGTAGGCCTGGTATTGCTGCGAAGCAGTCTGCTGCAACTTATCCATGGTTACAGTAAAGGTGTTCAGCACAGGCTGAGGGAAAAGGCCAAGCCAGAGCAGAATCAAAATCATGGGAGCGACAATGACCACCTCGCGTGCAAACAGGTCGTGCAGTTCCCAGTGATGAATGTTGCTCCCGTGGAAGGCGCGCTGAATAAATTTCAAGCCATAGAGAGTGGAAAAGAGGACGCCGATTGCGGCAGCGACAGTCAGGCCGACGCTCACCTTATAGGTGCCGAGCAGAATCAGAAATTCGCCGACAAAGTCGCCCAATCCTGGCAGGCCGATGGAGGCCATGGCGAAGAACATGGCAGCGCCACTCAAGCGCGGTATGGTTTGCCAGAGACCGCCCATGCGATCCATTTCGCGGGTGTGAATGCGTTCCTGCAGAGCGCCCACCAAAACGAACAGTGCGCCGGTGCTGATGCCGTGGGCAATGATGGTGATCAGCGCGCCTTCCAGTGCCAGCTTGTTCCCAACAAAAATGGCCAGCAGGACAAAGCCGAGGTGGCTGACGCTGGTATAGGCCACCAGGCGCTTGAGGTCGGTCTGGGCGAACGCCAGCACCGCGCCATAAAGAATGCCGATCACGGCCAGGATGGTCGCCACGGGAGAGAACCAGTGCGCCGCCGCGGGGAACAGCGGCACCACGAAGCGCAGCAGGCCGTAAGCGCCGGTCTTGAGCAGCAATCCGGCTAAAATCACGCTGCCGGCGGTAGGGGCTTCGGTGTGCGCGTCCGGAAGCCAGGTGTGCACCGGCACCATGGGCAGCTTCACCGCAAAGGCGATAAAGAAGCCGAGCATCACCCAGATAGCTACGTGCAGCGGCATGGACGTGCCGATCAGGTCGGAGTACTCGAAGCTGTAAACTCCGGTGGCGCTGTGATGGATGAAGTAGAGGGCCAGGATGGAAATCAGCATCAGCAGGCCGCTGAGCTGCGTGAACAAGAAGAATTTAACTGCCGCATACACCCGCCGCTCATGTCCCCAGATGGCGATCAGGAAGTACATGGGAATGAGCATCAGTTCCCAGGCGAAGTAGAAGAGGAACAGGTCCATCGCCAGGAAGACGCCCGTAATGCCCGCCAGTACCCAGAGCAGGTTCAGGTGGAAGAAGCCCACGCCTTCGCGAATTTCCGTCCACGAGGCCAGCACGGAAACGATGCCGAGGAAAAACGTAAGCACCACCAGCAGCAGGCTGAGGCCGTCAATAGCCAGATGGAAGTGGATACCAGCGTCGGGGAACCAGGTCCAGTTCACCTGTCGCAGCCAGTCCTGCTGCTGGAGCAAGTTAACGGGATAGTTGCGGATCCACAGCGCCAGGCTGAGAATAAAATCGGCGGCCGTGACGGCCAACGCGATCCACCGGCAAACGGCGGTGCTCCAGCGCGCCACTACCCAGCAGGCAGCGCCGCCGACTACCAGGATCGCAATGAACCAGACCAGGATCATAGAACCAGCACAATAAAGATGAAGACTACGGTGCCGCCCACGATGCTGGCGGCATACCAGCGCATCCGGCCGCTTTCGGTCGCGCTGAGCGCGCGATAGCAGGCGCGGCTCAGGGCTGCCAAGCCATCGTAGAACTTGTCAATGAAGTCGCGCTTATCAACTTGGGCGAACCACACCACCGGGGTGACCAACAGCTTGTCGTAAACGAAATCAAAGCCCCAGTCCGCGTACCACAATTCATGGATGGCTCGGCCGAGGGCGTTGTCAGAGAGAGGCCGGGTGGCGCCGCGGTGTTTCAAATACAACTCGTAGGCGAGGACCAGACCCAAAACGAAGGCCGCCGTTATGATTCCTTCCGACCAGTCTTCCGTGATCCAGCCAACTTGCTTTTCCGCCACCTTGGGCAGCGCTGTGTAGAGCAGATCGTTGAGCCAGAGCTTGTTGCCAAGGTAAGGCGGGAGATTAAGCCATCCGGCGCTGATGGAGAGCGCGCTGAGCACGACCATGGGCAGATTCTTGGCCAGCCGCGGCGGGTGTTCGACCGCAATTTGGGCTTCCCCGAAAAATGCGACAAAAATCACACGGAAGATGTAAAGGGAGGTCAGCATTACTCCCACCAAGCCCGCGATCCACAGCACGGGCCCGCCCTGCGGCGAGGACCAGGAGCCCCACAGGATCATGCCCTTGCTATAGAAGCCGGCGGTGATAAGGGGCAGCCCGGCCAGCGCGCAGCCGCCAATCAGAAATGCCCAGAAGGTGATGGGAATCATCCGGCGCAGACCGCCCATCTTGAAGATGTTGTGCTCCTCATGCTGTGCCTGGATGACGGCGCCCGCTGCCAGGAACAGCAGCGCCTTGAAGAAGGCATGGGTCATGAAGTGAAAAATGGCAGCCGACCAGGCGCCTACGCCCAGTGCGAGGAACATGTACCCGATCTGGCTGATCGTGGAATAGGCGAGCACCCGCTTGATGTCGTGCTGGGTGAGGGCGCTGCAACCGGCCAGCAGCAGTGTGGCGGCGCCAATCACGGCCACAGCCAGCATCACCGGCGGCGCCAGGCTGAAGAGCACGTGCGTGCGCGCGATCAAATACACCCCGGCGGTCACCATGGTGGCGGCGTGAATCAGGGCGCTGGTGGGCGTGGGTCCGGCCATGGCGTCCGGCAGCCAGGTTTGCAACGGCAGTTGTGCCGATTTGCCCACAGCCCCGCCCAGCAGCAACGCGGCCGCGGCAACCGCCACCGCTGCCCCCACCGGCCATTGCAGCGTGGCGCGATTCATGAGGTCCTGAATGTTCAACGTTCCCAGACGATGGAAAATAAGGAACAGGCCAATCACCATCGAGGTGTCGCCCACGCGGGTCACAATGAATGCCTTGCGTGCGGCGCGCCCATTCACTGGATCGGTGTACCAGAAGCCGATCAGCAAATAGCTGCACAGGCCCACCCCCTCCCAACCCAGGTAGAGCAGGAGCAGGTTGTCCGCCAGGACCAGGGTCACCATGGAGGCGACGAACAGGTTCATATAGGCGAAGAACCGGCTGTAGCCTTCATCGCCTTCCATGTATTCGGTGGAATAAAGATGGATGAGGAAAGCGACGAAGGTGATCACTAGGACCATCACCACCGAGAGCGCGTCCAGGTAGAAGCCGATGTCGGCCTGAAAGCCGGAAACGCTCATCCATTGCCAAATCACCTCGTGATACGACCAGCCGGCGGGAGGAGTGGAAATAAAAGCGGCGGTAACAATCCCGGAGACAATGGCACTCGCAGCGATCGAGCCTACGCCGATGACGGAGACCGCCCGGCGCGCCATCCGTGGGCCGAAGACGGCCAGCAGCACGAAGCTGAAGAACGGAATCGCCGGAATGACGCCGGTGAGTTCGAGCACGCTACCCTTTCATTTCGCTGGCGCTATCGGTATCGAGCACCCCGTGCTGGTGGTAGAGGCGCAAGAGCAGCGCCAGGCCGACCGACACCTCCGACGCCGCCATGGCCAGAATAAAAAGGAACATCACCTGGCCGTCCGCTTGCACCCAATGCGCGCCCGCCGCAATGAAGGCGAGGCCGGCGGCATTGAGCATGATCTCAATGGACATGAGCGTGAAGACGAGGTTACGCCGCACCAGCAGGCCGATCGTGCCCAGCGCGAACAAGATCCCCGCCAGCAGCAGCCCGTGTTGCATCGGTATTGTCGGCATCCGGATTCTCCAAAGCTTCGGGCTTGCGATAGCCCAGGTGATAGGCGCCCACCAGGGCGCCCAGCAGCAGCATGGAAGCCAGTTCCACGCCAATCAGGTAAGGGCCAAACAGAGCCAATCCCACTTCCCTGGGCTCGACATACTGGATGGCGTGCACTTCCACCGGCGGCCGCGACAGCAGGTACACGACCTCGGCGATCAAAATGGCAGCCAGAATTTCCGGGCCGATCCACATGCCCGGGCTCAACCACTTGCCTTCCATTTCCACCGCGCGCTCGCCAAGGTTGAGCATCATGACCACGAAGATGAACAACACCATGATGGCGCCGGCATAGATGATGACTTCCAGGGCGGCGATGAAGGGCGCGCCCAGAATGTAAAAGATGACCGCTATCGAGAGCAGCGACACAACGAAGTAGAGCAGGGCGTGAACGGCGTTCAGCCGGGTGATGGTCATCACCGTGGCCAAAATAGCAACCGCCCCCGAGATGTAGAACAGCAGGTACACAGGCGCGTCCTAGGGCAGCAAGCTGCGCAGATCAGTGGGCGGAGCTTCGCGCTCGGCTTGGCCCTTGTCTTTGCCGCCGATTTTGACTCCGGCCACTCGCCAGAAGTTGTAATCCGGGTACTTACCGGGGCCGCTGATCAGCAGGTGTTCCTTTTCATAAACCATGTTCTGGCGGCTGTATTCCCCCATTTCTATGTCCGGCGTGAGCTGGATGGCATAGGTTGGGCAAGCCTCCTCGCAGTAGCCGCAGAAGATGCAGCGCGAAAAATTGATGCGGAAAAATTCCGGATAGCGCCGGCCGGTGGAATCTTCCGTCGCCTGCAGGGCGATGCAATCCACGGGGCAGGCGACCGCGCAGAGATAGCAGGCCACGCAGCGCTCGCCGCCTTCGGGATCGCGGGAGAGGATGATACGACCGCGGTAGCGAGCCGAAAGATAGGCCTTCTGCTCGGGATACTGAATGGTCACGCGCTTGCGGAAGGCGTGCAGAAAAACATCCCACAAAGTTCGGATTATGCTCAGCATGAATTAAGGTTCCCCTTCGCGCACATAAGCACCTCAGTGAAAAAACGCCAGCTTGACCGCGCCCGTGACCAGCAGGTTGGCCAGAGACAGCGGCAGCATGAGCTTCCATCCCCACGCCATCAACTGGTCGAAGCGGGGCCGGGGCAGCGCGGCCCGCAGCAGAATGAAAAAACCCAAAAAGAAACACGTCTTAATGAAGTACCAGACGATCGGCGGGAGCACCGGCCCCCGCCATCCGCCAAAAAAAAGCACCGTAATCATGGATGAAACCAGCAGGATGCCGATGTACTCGCCCACAAAAAACATGCCGAACTTCATGCCGGAGTATTCGGAGTGGAAGCCGGCTACAAGTTCGCTCTCCGATTCCGGCAGGTCAAAGGGCAGGCGCCGCGTTTCCGCGATGCCGGCAATCATGAACAGCACAAAGCCCAGGAACTGCGGCACCACGAACCACATGTGACGCTGCGCGTTGACGATGTCCACCAGGTCGAAGGACCCGGCCAGCAGCACCGTGCCCATGAGAGACAAGCCCATGAACACTTCGTAGCTGAGCATTTGCGCCGCGGCCCGCATGCCGCCCAGCAGCGCGTACTTGTTGTCCGAGGCCCAGCCCGCCAGCACGATGCTGTACACCCCCAGCGAAGACATGCCGAGGAAGAAGAGCACCGCGATGTTCAGGTCGCTGATGATGATGCCGGGGGCGAAGGGCACAACCACGAAGGACATCAGCACGGTGAACATCACAATGGCCGGGGCCATGATGAACACCCACTTATCGGCGAAGGGCGGGACCCAGTCCTCTTTGAAGAACAGCTTGATCATGTCGGCCAGGGTCTGCATCAGGCCGAAGGGGCCAACCCGGTTAGGGCCATAGCGATCCTGCCAGAGCGCGAGCAGGCGGCGTTCTGCCCACACCAGGCCGCCAGCGATTGTCAGCGCGCCAAACAGCACCGCTATGAGGGTCACGGCTGGGTAGGGACTAATCATGCGGCGCGCTCCGGCCCTCCTTCCACGGGTAATTGTGCCGGCTGCAGCGTGCCCCAGGCGGGCAGGTGGACGCCCACCACCGGCGGCACTCCCACCAGCAGCGCGGCAATTCCCTTGGGCATGTCAGGGCGCACGCGCACCTGAACTCGGTAGCTGCTACCATCCACTTTCACCTCCGCCAGTGACTCCGGCCGGAGAGCCAGGAGCACGGCATCTTCCGGGTTCATCGCGATGTAGGGCTTGGGCGCCACCTCAGCAATTGCTGCAGAGTGCAGGCTCTGCTCATCACTGCCAAAAATGTGGTAGGCGGGAACCACCAGCCACTCTCCTTCGCGCGGCGCAAACGCCTGGGGAACGCGTATGAAATAGCCAGATCCGTCCGAAGCTCCGGACTCGATCAGCCGCGCACCGGGGTCGCCCCCGCGCAGAGGGCCGGCAATTTCCTTCTGGTAAAAATTCGTGGACTGGATCGAATTCCAACCGGGCGTCCAGAAAAACGGGATCAGGGCCGAGGGTGGCTGGTCGGGAAATCCTTCCATGGAAAAAGAGAGCGGGGAGTCGGGGTCGTCGGGAGGTTTGGGCTCGCTCACGTTGATATTGGCGTGCATGGCGGTGCGCCCGCTGTAGCGATGGGGCTCACGCGGCACCTTCTCGCCCGCCAGGCGCAGGCCGGAAAACGGCGCCGCGTTCACAATGCCGGCCAAAGCTGGAATGGCGTTCGAGAGAGCAATAATTACGTCGTCGAGTTCCTTCCAGTCGGCCATCTCTGAGTTCTCGCGGAGGGCGCCGAGATCGCACAGCCAGCGCCAGCTTTCCTGGATATCGCCGCTGGGAACGAATACCTGAAAAAAGCGCTGGGCTCGGCCTTCGCTGCTGACCAGCGTGCCGTCGGATTCCGCGAAGGTGCCGGCAGGCAGAACCAGTTCGGCGCGCTCGGTGGTTGCATTAGTAAGGCAATCAAGCGCGATCACATGAAAGGCCCGCTCAAAAAATTCGCGCAGAGCGGGTTGCGGCATGTGCCGGCCGAGGTCGTTCTCCAGAACAATCACAGCATCCGCGTCCTTCACCGCAGCGAACGCTGCGCTGAGCGGAGCGGCGCCCATCAGCGCCAGTCCCATGCTGTTACACTCGGGCACGGTGAAGCTCAGGCGTGCCTCTTTGCCGACGGTGTCCAGCGCCCGCGCCACGTTGGCGGCGGCTTCGATAACTGATTCGCTATTCAGCCCGCCGCCCGCGATGATCAGGGGGCGGTGCGCAGTCTTTAGTGCCTGGGCAATTTGGGCAGCCAGGGCGACCGCCTCGCCGGACATGCTGGTGGCCGGCGCACTCGTGTCAAGAGCACGAGCAACGGCAAATCCGAGCCGTGCGATGTCGGTGGGCGCGGCGCGAAATGTGCGCGCGGCGATATCGTCCAAACGCGTGGCATGCGTTGAGGCGATAAACAGCGGGCCCTTGTCGTCCTGCACCGCCTCACGCACCGCATGGTCGAGCCAGCGAGGAATCCTCATCTTGTCGGTGGCGGCAAAAGGCTGCTGCCGCACCGACTGCCGCAGGGCGAGAGCCAGGCGCGGGGCAAAATTGGTGGGGTCTTCCCCCAAAACCAGCACCGCATCGCATTGCTCGATTTCGCGCAGCGACGGCGTGCGCGCGGGCGTGCTCCGCAAAACCTGGATCATCTTCGTGAGCAGCCGGTGTTCGTCATCCGCCATTCCGGCAAAGAAATGGTCCGGCCCAACCAGCGTTCGCAGGGCGAAATTGGCTTCCAGCGAGGCCCGAGGGGAACCGATGCCGATCACGTTCTGCTTTCCGGCGAGCAGTTCGCGCGCTGCCCGCAAAGCCTCCGCCCGGCTGACCGGTTGAGCCACCCCTTCCCTGCGCAAAAGCGGCTGGCGGATGCGCTGGGGACTATTTACGCACTCGTAACCGTAGCGTCCGCGGTCGCAGAGAAAATAGCCATTCACCTCGCCGTTGTAGCGGTTCACGATGCGGCGCAGCATGCCATAGCGCTCGCCCGGGCTGGTATTGCAGCCGAGCCCGCAATGGGTGCAGATGGAGGGCGCGAACTGCAGGTCCCACTTGCGTGTGTAGTGGTGTTTCAGGGTCGCATCGGTGAAGACGCCCGTGGGGCAGACCTCCACCAGGTTGCCGCTGAATTCGTTTTCCAGCACGCCATCCTTGTGGCGGCCAAAGAAAACCAGGTCGCGCAGCGCGAAGGAGTTGAAGTCACGGCCGCCCGCGTACTCGCGGTAGAAGCGCACGCAGCGGTAGCACTGGATGCAACGGTTCATCTCCTGATTGACGAACGGCCCCAGGTACTGGTTGCGGAAGGTGCGCTTGTCGTAGGGATAGCGGCGGTAGTCATGCCCGGTCATCACGGTCATGTCTTGCAGGTGGCATTCGCCGCCTTCGTCGCACACCGGGCAGTCATGCGGGTGGTTGGTCATCAGGCCTTCGATCACGCCGGCGCGGAATTTGGTGGCATCGGGATCGTGGATCGCGATGCGAGTGCCGTCGGCGGCGGGCGTCATGCAGGCCATCACCAGCTTGCCTCGGGTGTCGTTCTCATCACGGAACTGCTTGACCGCGCACTGGCGGCAGGCGCCCACGGAGCCCATGGCGGGATGCCAGCAGAAATAGGGCAGGTTGAAGCCCAGCGTGAGCGAGGTAAACAGCATGTTCTGCGCCGGGTCAGCCGTGTACGGCTTGTCGTCTATGTAAACCGTGGCCATGCCTATTTCCAGGGACAGCGTTTGTCGTGTATGTGGCGCTCAAAATCTTCGCGAAAGTACTTGAGCGCGCTCTGCAGCGGTTCAGCCGATCCCGGCGCCAAAGCGCAAAATGTGTTTCCGGGAGCGTTGAACCAGGTCTGGTACGCCAGCTTTTCCAAGTCCCCTTCCCTGCCCCGGCCTTCCTCCAGGGCGCGCAGCGTGCGCTCCGTCCAGTTCAAACCGCTCCAGCAGGGCGTGCACCAGCCGCACGATTCTTGCGCGAAAAACTTTTCCAGGTTCCAGACCATGCCCACGGGACAAGTCTTGTCGTCGAGCACGATCATGGTGCCGGTGCCCATGCGGCTGCCGGCCTTCTGCACGGCGGTGAAGTCCATGGGCACGTCGAGGTGTTCCTCGGTCAGAAAATCAGTGGAAGCGCCGCCCGGCAGCAATCCGCGAAAGCGCAAACCCTCGCGCATGCCGCCGGCGTATTCTTCCAGCAACTCGCGCACGGTGGTGCCCATGGGCAGCTCCCACAAGCCGGGACGCTTAACCTTGCCGCTGGCGCCGTAAAGCTTGGTGCCGCCATCAGCGGTGCGGCTCAGCTTCTTGAACCATTCGGCGCCGTTATTGACGATGTGGGGCAGGGTGCAAAGCGTTTCCACGTTCTGCACGATGCTGGGCTTGCCGAACAGCCCAGACACCTGCGGGAAGGGCGGCTTGGTACGAGGGTTGGCGCGCTTGCCCTCCAATGCGTTGAGCAGCCCGGTTTCCTCGCCGCACATGTAGCGGCCGGCACTGGTGTGCAGGTGCATTTCCAGGCTGTAGCCCGAGCCAAAGATGTTTCTTCCTAGATAGCGCGCCTCGCAGGCCTCCGCTAGCGCTTTTTGCAGCCGCCGCGCCGACTCGACGTACTCACCTCGCAAAAAAATGTAGGCCACCTCCGCCTGAATGGCCCAGGCGGCGATGCTCATGCCTTCGATCAATTGATGGGGTGTGGCCTCCAGCAGCAGGCGGTCCTTAAAGGTGCCCGGTTCCATCTCGTCGGCGTTGCAGATCAGGTACTTGGGATGGGGCGCATCCGGCCCCATGGGCACGAAGCTCCACTTCATGCCGGTAGGGAATCCGGCGCCGCCGCGGCCGCGCAGAGTGGAATCCTTCACCAGTTGCTGAACTTCGCGCGGATCCATGCGCAGCACGCGGCGCATGCCCTGGTAGCCGCCCACAGCCTCATAGGCGCGGAGGTCCAGCATCTCGCCATCGCGACGAACGTGTTGGGTGAGCGGTTTCTCCACGCTACTTGTAGTTCTCCAGCGCCTGTTCGGCTTTTTCGGGATCAAGGTCCCGGTGCAAGTCTTCATCCACCATCATGGCGGGCGCGTGGTCGCACGCGCCAAGACAGACAATTGGCAGCAGCGTGAAACGCCCGTCTGCCGTGGTCTCGCCCAGGCGCGCGCCCAGCTTGCTGCACAGGCGCTCGCGCAGACGGTCGTAGCCCATGATCCAGCAGCTCACGCTGTCGCACAGCAGCACTACGTGCCGGCCTACTGGCTTCCGGAACAGCAGGTTGTAAAAGGTGGCTACGCCATCCAGTTCATCAAGCGACATTTCCAGCAGCTGGGCAATATCCTCCAGGCTCTCGTCCGATATCCAGCCGCGATGGCGCTGCACGATCTTCATGGCATCAATGCAGACTGCGCGCCTGGTGGGGTAGCGCGGGAACTCGGCCTCAATCTCTCTTCGTTCTTCGGCGCTCAGCGGCAAGTCTTTCCCTCCTTCATCGGTCCACGTCAGCCAGCACGTAATCAAAACTGCCCAGAATGGCGAGCAAGTCGGAAACGATCAGCCCGCGGCAGGTGCGCGGCAGGATCTGCAGGTGAGGAAACGACGGCGTGCGAATCCGCGTGCGGTAGGAATTGGTGCTGCCGTCGCTCACCAGGTAATAGCCGTTGTTGCCCTTGCTGGCCTCAATGGCACCGAGCGCTTCTCCGGGCGGAATCACCGGGCCCCAGCTCACACTCAGGAAATGGGTGATCAGCGTCTCGATGTCGTGCATGGTGTAGTTCTTGTTGGGCGGCGTGGCCAGCGGGCTGTCCGATTTGTACGGCCCCCCAGGCATGTTGTTTACGCATTGCTCGACAATGCGCAGGCTCTGCCGCATCTCTTCCACACGCACCTGGGCGCGGGCATAGCAGTCACCACCCTGGGCGGTGGGAACGTCGAACTGAAACTGGTCGTAAACTGAATATGGCTGCTTTTTGCGGAAGTCCCACTCCAGGCCGGTGGCGCGCAGGTTGGGCCCGGTGACGCCCCATTCGATAGCCTCATCTTTGGTGATCACGCCCACGCCCACAGTGCGCCCCTTAAAGATGCGGTTCTCCATGATTTCGTGGTCGTACTCGCGCAACTTGGACGGAAGATAGGCGATGAAGTCGTGGAACATCTGTTCCCAGCCAACCGGCAAATCCTGGGCCACCCCGCCGATGCGGAACCAGTTGGGATGCATGCGGGCTCCGCACACCGCCTCCACGATGCCCAGCGCGCGCTCGCGGTCATTGAAGGTGTAGAAAACGGGCGATAGTTGGCCCACGTCTTGAGCGAACGTGCCGTACCACACCAGGTGGCTGATGATGCGGTACAACTCCGCCATCATCACCCGGATCACCTGCGCGCGCGGCGGCACCTGGATGTCGGCCAGCTTTTCCACCGCGGTGAGATAGGCGAAGTTGTTGATCACGCCGCTGAGGTAATCCACGCGGTCGGTGTAAGGGATGTAGGTGTGCCAGGTCTGGCGCTCACCCATCTTCTCGGCGCCGCGATGGTGGTATCCGATATCCGGCACCGCGTCCACAATCTGCTCGCCATCCAGCTGCAGGATGATTCGTAATACACCGTGAGTCCCTGGATGCTGCGGTCCCACGTTGAGAAACATGTAGTCAGCGCCGCCGTGGCTGGTCTGCATACCCCATTCTTCCGGCTTGAACTGAAGCGCCTCCTGCTCCCGCCCTTCCTTCTTTTCGTCAAGCTGGTAGGGACCCATTTCAGTGGCGCGCGCGGGATGATCCTTGCGCAGCGGGTGTCCCTTCCAGGTGCGCGGCATCAGGATCCGCACCAGGTGGGGGTGGCCCTCAAAAACGACGCCAAACATGTCCCAGGCTTCGCGCTCATACCAGTTGGCGGCGGGAAAAACACTGGTAATGGTGGGCAGCGACAGGCGGTCTGCGGTTAACGGAACCTTGATGCGAATGTATTGGTTGCGGTCGAAGGAAAGCAGGTGGTAGACCACCGTGGAGCTACTCTCCGGCTGGCCATCGCGATGCGTGCGCACCCGCTCGTCAATCACGGTCAGGTCGTAAAGCATCTTGTAGGGCTCAGCGATTTCATTCTTGAGAAAACCAATAACTTCGCGGACCTTTTCCTTCGGCGTCCAGAAAGTGGGAATGGAATCGCGGGTGGGTTGCGGAATGATTGCCGCCGGGCCGAACTTCTCCTGCAGCTCGTCAAGGACTGTCGTGCTGGCAACCAGGGGCATCTTTCAGATTTCGTCGGGAGTTTTGAGGTTTGTGACCTTCCTTCTCTGCTCCAGTTTGAGGTCGCGCAAGGAGGGAAGCGTTGCGCGCTCCACTTCCTGCGGCCCAATCGCCCAGCTCAGCGGGCGCCGCTCGGTGCCCACCGCCTTCTGCAACAGCACCAGCCCTTCCATGAACGCTTCCGGGCGCGGCGGGCACCCGGGCACGTACACGTCCACGGGAAGGAACTTGTCCACGCCCTGAACCACGCTGTAGATGTCGTACATCCCACCGGAGTTGGCGCACGAGCCCATGGAAATGATCCAGCGCGGCTCCATCATCTGTTCGTAAAGACGCTGGATGATGGGCGCCATCTTGATAAACACGGTGCCCGCGATCACCATCAGGTCGGCCTCGCGCGGGGTACCGCGAATCACCTCCGCGCCAAAACGAGCGACATCGTATTTGCTGGTCAGGCTGGTGGCCATTTCCACGTAGCAGCACGAGAGTCCGAAGTTGAACGGCCAAATGGAATTCTTGCGTCCCCAAGCCAGCAGGTCTTGCAGGCGCGACATCACCAGGCTGCGGCGCACGGTTTCCGCCAGTGGCGCGTTCTCCACCTGCCTCAAACTTTCCGTGGCGCCCGGCTTGGTAAGAGACCAGTGCATCAGATTCCCCGAGACGACCTGCGCCGCGGCCGCAACGGCGGCGGGTTCCAGTCCAGCGCGCCCAGCTTCCACAGGTAAGCCAGAGTCACCAGCAGCACGCCGATGAATATGACGACTTCCCAGTACCCTGCCCAGCCCAGTTCGGTAGCAGCGATCACCCAGGAGTAAATGAACGCCGCTTCCAAATCGAAAACGACAAAGAACATGGCCACCAGGTAGAACCGGGCTGACAGGCGCACGCGGGCGGAGCCTTCCGAAAGGATGCCGCCTTCATAGGGTGCGCCGGTCGCCGGCTCGCGGTGGTGCGGCCCCAGCAGCCAGGAGATGAGCAGAATCACCCCAATGACGAACAGCAGAACCAGGAAATAGACACCCAATGCCCAGAGAGTCACGTTGCCTCGCAGGCGGTCTTCAGCCGCGGTGCTGTGCCGGCCGGATCACCTCTGTTTGCATAGATTCCCGGCCAGCGGCTTGGGTTGGTAATTGAAGACGATGCGTAATGCCGCAACTTCGCGGCGCCTGAAAGTATATGCACGCGCCCACAACGCTGTCGAACCCCGCCGCATAGGCTGGCGGTACAGCAGCTTCTTCGACGCGAGTGGTACAGTTATTTACTTGCCGATGAAAACAACTTACATTGCTGCCCTGCTGCTCTGTTCGTTCGCCGCCCCGCTGAGCGCCCAAACCGCGCCCCGTAAATTTGAACTGCAGGCCAACTCGCCGCAGTTCTGGAAATTGCTGGACCGCAATTCCAAGCTCACGAAGGTTGCCGGCGGGTTCGGCTTCACCGAAGGCCCGGTGTGGGACCCGGCTGGGTTCCTGTACGTCAGCGATGAAACCCTGAATAAGATTTTTCGTGTTTATCTGGATGGGAGGAAAGAACCCCTGATTCTGCTTGGCGATCCTGACGGCAACACGTTTGACCGTGAGCACCGCCTGCTCGATTGTGCCAGCGTTCTGCGAGCGATTATCCGCATCACACCCGATGCGCAGTACACCGTCCTCGCCGACCGCTATGACGGCAAACGCTTCAACAGTCCTAATGATGTTGTGATCGGCCCCGACGGCGCGATTTACTTCACCGATCCTACCCTTGATTTGCCCAAAGGACAAAAGCAGGAGATTCCGTTCCAGGGCGTATACCGCCTGGACAGCAGGGGCAATGTGCAGTTGCTGACCAAAGATCTTTCGCAGCCCAACGGCTTGGCCTTCACGCCCGACGGCAAACGCTTTTTCGTGGACGACAGCGAGAAGAGAAACATTCGCGTATACGAGGTTGGCCGGGACGGAGCCCTGAGCAACGGCCGTATTTTTGGCGAAGAGCCCGGCGGCCCGGATGACGGCGTGCCCGACGGCATGCGCTTTGACCGGCGGGGCTACCTGTTCGTTACCGGGCCAAAAGGCATATGGGTATGGGATAGCCAGGGCCACCACCTGGGGACCATCGTGCTGCCGGAGCAGCCTGCCAACCTGGCCTGGGGCGACAAGGATTACGGCACGCTCTACATCACGGCCACCACTTCGGTGTACCGACTGCGCACCAGGACGCGCGGCTTTGTGCCGTATCTGGCCCACTGAACCACCTGCAACCCGGACCCATGATGCGAGTGCAGATTTTCGACAACAAGCTCTCTCTGGCCCAAGCAGCCGCCCACCAAGCAGCCGCAGCCATCGGCCGAGCCCTGGCGGAGCGCGGCCAAGCTCGCATTGTGGCTGCGACCGGAGTCTCGCAGTTCGAATTTCTGGAGGCGCTCACCAAGGCGCCAGGAATTAACTGGGCAAATGTCGAGCTTTTTCACCTCGATGAATATGTTGGCGTGCCCATCACGCATCCGGCCAGTTTCCGCAAATTCCTGCTTGACCGGCTGGTCTCGAAAACCGGGATTCGTAAGCTTCATTTTCTGGACGGAGATGTGCCGGAGCCTGGGCAAGTAGTGCGGCGGGTAGGAGATGAGCTGACTGCCTCGCCCGTGGACGTCCTCTTTGCCGGCATCGGCGAAAACGGCCACTTGGCATTCAACGATCCGCCCGCCGATTTTGAAACGGAACAGCCGTACCTGATCGTCAAACTCGATGACGCCTGCCGCCGACAGCAGGTGGGCGAGGGCTGGTTTGCAAACCTTTCGGAGGTCCCGCGCCAGGCTATTTCCATGTCCGTGCGCCAGATTCTCAAAGCCCGGGAAATTGTCGTGGTTGCGCCCGAGCAGCGCAAGGCGCAGGCGGTGAAAGCCAGCTTGGAAGGCGGAATCACGCCGCTGGTTCCCGCCTCCATTCTGCGCAATCATGACAACACGGCTATGTACCTGGACAAAGATTCCGCCAGCCTGCTGAGCGAGGAAATCCGTCGTAACAATAATCCTTTTATGAAGCCGTGAAAGGAACAGAGAGCATGGCCAAATATGTAATTCAGAGCAAACGCGGCGCTCCTCCGCTGGGCGCCTATTCGCAGGGATGGCGCGCAGGCGACTTCATCTTCGTGACCGGCTCCGGACCCATTGACCCGATCTCCGGCAAGCTAGTCGGGGATTCAATCGAGCAGCAGACGGAGCAGACCATCACCAATCTGGAGGCTATCCTCGAGGCGGACGGCGCCACGCTGGCGGATGTTGTCAAAGTTAGCGTCCACTTGCACGACCCCAGCCTGTTCCCGCGCTACAACGCCGTGTACGCGCGCCGTTTTTCCAGGCCATATCCCGTGCGCACCACTGTGGGCAGCAATCTGGGCGCTATGCCCGGCATGTTGATCGAGATTGACTGCATCGCTTACAAACCGCAAGCAAGGAAAGCTGCGGGCAAGGGCCGCTCAGGCACCAGGAAGCGGACTCGCAAGGCGAGTCGGTAACGTACTCGAATCGCCTGCTCGAAAGGTCAAACAGAATTTAGCAATGGCCACAATTTTGTTGCGAAAACGTCAGCGGCTGAGCGGAACTGCCTTCTCCACCATGGCCAGCAGCGGCGCTTCGCGGCCGCGGGCGGAAACCTTTTCGACGGTTTCGATCTCGCCGCCGCGCACCAGCAGAGCGCAATCAAAGTTGTTGACCGTGGGGCACACGTGCCGGGGCAGAAGATACAGAATCTCCCCGGGCTGAGGAACATGCGCTTCCTCCGCCACCGCGAACGGTAAATGCTCTTCGCTGGGCGAAAGCGGCGTCAGTTCCGGATGACCGACCACCACGCAGGTGGGCACGCCGGCATCAGCGGAAACCGTCTTGTGTCCGGCGTCGCAGGTCACAATGCCGGCTCTGGGCCGGCTGACCACGCGGGCAACCACCATCGCCGCCGGACGGTAGCCGTACTCCGCGGGTAATTGCGCCAGGCACGTGGCATCGCAATAAGTAATGGTGCCCGGCGAGACGCGGTGCACAAATCGCTGATCACGGAAACCGGCGTACGCGAGTGACGCAGGAAAGCTCGGCGTGCCGGCCGTGACTACTTCTGGGACGCGTATTCCAGCGTGCTCGAGGGCGGCCACAACTTTCAGCAGCTGATCATAGCCGCGGTGCGCCGCCTGTGTGCGCTCTTCGAACTCGAGCCCGCCCAGCTGGCCATCGTAGTAATGCAGGCCGCGGAATTCGAGGCCATTAACGCCAATGTTCCGCGCCAAGGCAAGAATTTCCGGGATGGAATTCTGCTCAATCCCGGTGCGATTCATGCCCGGATTGATGTCCAGGAAAACCCCCACCCGGCTCTCGCGCCATTGCCGCACCTGCTCGTCATTTTCGGCCAGCACGGAAATGCGCACCCGCGGGAATTGGGCGGCCAGTTCCTGCACTCGGCGCGCATTCGCGCCCATGGAGGGATAAGCAAGCAGCACATCCTCGGCGCCGCATTCGCAGGCGGTAAGCAACTCAAGCGTCGTAGCACACTTAAAATTGCGGACGCCCCGCTTCACCAGCAGGCGCAGCGTGTAGCCCAGCTTGGCGGTCTTGATGTGAACTCGCCAGCGCGCCGGATCCCCATCCAGCAGCGCGAGGGTCCGCTCCAGATTCGAAGCCAAAATTTCGGGATAGATAACCAGGGCCGGCGTGAGCACATCGTCCATCGTGCCGACGCGGTACTCCTCCGCCCAGGGAAACTCGGCCAGCATTGTCTTCTGCGCAGCCATGCGGCTTCGATCATAGCGCCATCACGGAAAATCCACCACAGCCCGCAACGCAAGTTGATGATTCTCGATTGACGACTAAAAGCGCACGACCGGCCGGTACTGCCCGATTCACCGTCGAGCTCCAGGTCTATGAACATCAATTCTTCAGCGTATTTTTCTAAGTTGATTTTCTCCGGGTCTCTGTGTCTACGTGGTGCAAACCGGGTTGTTTGACCAGCCCTCACGCCGATAGTAGGCTCTCAACACCTTTCCATGTCCAGCACAGGTTCCAAGCCGACCGCCAGCATCAAAACCCCGGGCCTGGTGCGCGGATTGGGACTGTGGTCGGCCACCGCCATCGTCATCGGCGACACCATCGGCACCGGTGTTTTTCTGGTCACCAGCGACATGGCCCGAGCGGTCGGTTCGGCAACGCTGGTCTTTGCCGCCTGGATCGTGGGTGGGCTGATCGTCCTGTTCGGCGCCTTCTGCTATGCGGAATTAGGAGCCATGTTTCCCAAGGCTGGCGGGCCCTATGTTTACCTGGATCGTGGCTTGGGACCACTCTGGGGATTTCTGTTCGGCTGGATGAGCTCATTCCTGGAGCGGCCGGTTGGGATGGCTACCCTGGCTGCCGGCTTCGTCCGCTTCCTCGGCTTTCTGCTGCCAGGAGTCGCCGCCCCCCTGTTCACCACACACGTGGGAACTTATGCATTCACTTTCACCGTTGCCCAACCGCTGGCCGCTGCGGTGGTTGTGGTTGTCACGGTCATCAACTACCTCAGCGTGAGTATGGGTGGCGCCATCCAGATATTGCTGACGTCTCTGAAGGTCGGTGCCATTGTGCTCATCGTAGTGCTGGGCTTGGCGCTTGCAAAGCACAGCGCCGGGGCCGCTTCCCCCATAATCGCGCATGCCGGCCTGGGCGCGCTGGGAGCTTTTCTCACCGCGTTGGTGCCCGCCATGTGGGCTTATAACGGCTTTAATGATCTCGGCGATGTCGGCGAAGAAATCGAGCAGCCACACCGGAACATTCCTCGCGCCATCATTTTCGGCCTGCTCACCGTAGCTGCACTGTACCTGCTGGCCAATGTGGTGTACTTCCACACCTTGTCTTTCACTCAGCTGGCGCTGTCGCAGCACGTGGCTTCAGACGTGGTGCAGTCCTTTGCCGGCCGCCAGGGCGCCGCCTGGCTCACCGTTGCCATGGCCATCTCCGCGTTGGGTGCGCTCCACGTGGTCGTGTTGACCGGCGCTCGCATCCCTTACGCCATGGCCCGCGACCGTCTTTTCTTCGGCTTTACCGAACGCATTCATCCCCGGTTTCACACGCCCAGCGGCGCACTCATCTTCCTCGGGGCCGTGGCGGCGGCGCTGGCGCTGACCGGCACTTTTGAGGAGCTGTATTCGCTGTTTGTCTTTGCCGTGTGGATCTTTTTTGCTCTGGTTGCGCTCGCGCTCATTCGCCTGCGTCGCAAGGAACCGGGGCTGCCGCGGCCCTATCGGGCGACGGGTTATCCGTGGACGCCGCTCATCTTCTTCATTGCCGCCGTCGCTTTGACGGTAAACCTCTGGCTGGTACGCCCGGTTCGCTCTTCACTCGGACTCGCTGTCATCCTGGCGGGTATTCCCTTCTTTTATCGCTGGCGTAAGACCATGGCTCTCGGCGCGCGTATCAACGTCGAAGGTGAGAGGGCGCCATGAACCTCCTGCATCACTGGCTGCTGAATTCGGATTACTGGAAGCGCACGGTCATGGAGGAAATCGTGCCCTGGGGTTTGGCCGGAGTCGAACTCGGCGACAACATTCTGGAAATCGGGCCTGGACCGGGCGTCACGACGGACCTGCTCCGCCGCTCGCACGCCCGCCTCACCTGCGTCGAAATTGATGCCGGACTGGCGGACGGCCTGCGCCGCAGGTTGGGCGAAGGCAATGTCACGGTCATCAACGGCGATGCCACTGCCCTCCCCTTTCCGGATGATTCCTTTACAGGCGCTGCGGCATTCACCATGCTTCACCACGTGCCTTCGCCGAAGTTGCAGGACCGAATCCTCGCGGAGGTGTGCCGGGTGCTGCGGCCGGGCGGAATGTTTGCCGGCACCGACAGCCGCTGGAGCCTGGTGATGCCCATCGTGCACCTCTTTGACACCATGGTGCTGGTGCCGCCGGAGACCATGGGGGCTCGCCTTCAGGCCGCCGGCTTTATCAACGTAGCGGTCGAAACTGCTAAATCCCGCTTCCGCTTTTCCGCGCGCAAGCCTTCCACGAGAAGCTAAGGCTAAGTCTCTGCGCCTCCAAGCCGCTGCCGGCGCGAGAAAACATTCCAGCCTCTTTCTATCTCTAAACAAGTGGGCTGAAGTCCAGCCGATGCTCGGAGGTGCTCATGCGAAAAACGGCTTTCTTGATGGCTGTCCTGCTGCTCTCCGCTGTCTGGGTAGTCGCACAGACTGCGGGTACGGGTCAGGCGGGCACGCCCACACAATCACCGTCTCAAAACAGCTCTATGCAGAATAGCGGCGCGGCACCGGCTCCTCAGACAGGGACCGCGACGGGACAGAACCCGGGAAACAGCCAGACCGGAACCAATCCCACCGCCACAACTACTCCCAACACGCAAACCGCTCCACAGACTGGCACTGCGACCCAACCCGGCGCCACGAACCAGGCGGGGGCCACTCCCCAAGCCGCGGCCGGACCGCAGACCACCATTGAAGGCTGCCTGAGCGGCACCCCCGGTCAGTACAGCCTGGTCACCAAATCCGGCCAGGTGTATGCGTTGAGCGGCGATGGTTCCATGCTCGGCGATCATGTCGGCCAGGACGTGAAGGTCACGGGCGCGGAGAGCAGCGGCGGCGCAGCCGGCGCGGCCTCTTCAACTCCGGGGACCGCAGCGGGGAATACGAGCGGTGGAACGCCTTATGGTTCCACCGGCACTGCCACCTCGCAACCAGGCGCAGCCACGCAGGCACAGCCGGGGGCGATGGCGGGTCAAACCAACACTGGTCAGCCGGGCAGCAGTTCAGGTTCCGCGGCCAATTCGCCGGCGGCCTCGGCACAGCCTCAAGCGGGAACGCCGGCCATGGGTAGTGGGCCGCGATTCCAGGTCAGCAATCTGGAAAAAGTTTCCGGCTTCTGCAACATGCCTCAGCTGCACTAAGGAACGGAAATGATCAACTGGACCGGCGCACCCTGCGCCGGTTTTTTTTGCTAGCGAGCCAGCCCTTCGGCAATGTCGCCGGCAATGGGCAATTTGAAGCGCTCGCCCTGATACGCCTTGATCATGCAGTAGATCCACAGCACCAGGCTCACAATACCCAGCGCCCACAGCATGAACAGCCCGCCGGCCCAGCGAGCATTCATCCCTCCGTGCCATCCTCCTCCCCACCACCAGCCGAGTCCGAACACAATCGCGATAACGCCGCGCAAGATGTGCAGCCCGCCGAAGGTAACGATGGACTGCGCCGCGTGATAGCGCACGTAGGGACGGCGGTCAATGAGGTAGAAGATGATCCCCGTCAGCCAGCCCAGCACGTAGCTGAGCAGCGCCGCTGTATTTTCCGAAAGCCCCGAATGCACTTGCGCCACAGGAACTGGAGCGGGTGCTGCCGTGCCCGCGAGCGTCGCGGCTTGCGGCTGTCCGCAAACCTGGCAGAAGCGCGCTGTATCCGGCAGATTGGCGCCACACTTGGTGCAGTAGGCCATAGGCTCACCTCGCGAGGATGGACTCGCAGCCACAGAGGGCAATTCAGCCTACCCCGCCTCGGGCGAGTTTGTACAGAAGGGGCAAATTGGGATTGTAAGGAGTGACAAAGCTGTTATCGCCAGCAATGACCGGTTTATTCCGGCGTGCTCGGGTGCCGTTCACGTAACTCGCTGGCCGTGCGGGTAGCGATCTGATCCATTAGCCGGGATACGAGCGCATCTTCGGTAACAGTGTCTTCAGCAGTGACAATACCGGATGTCCACGACTCCGGATCTCCGCCGCGCATTATTCGATAGTTCACGGTTGCATCGTGCCGGAGCCGGCGCAGAGCTGCAGAATCGTACACCTTCCCGATAGTTACACTGGTGCCGATGGCGCCTGGCGGGGTGGTGCCAACCCTGGGCGTTCCAACCGGCTGTACGTCTACCAGTTCGGTATAAAGAACGAAGCCGCAGTCTTCCTTCTGCGCCTTCGGATCGGGACCGCTGGTGGAGTCGAGCGCAACCGCCGTAATCCGCGCTGCCGTGCCCTTCTTGACCTCTTTCTTTTTGTTTGTCCTCTCCAGCGCCCTGATCAATTCCTTCTGCTGCCATTCCGCACTCACTGCCTGATGGGAGCGGTTCTCCAGCACAGCGACACACACTCGGATCGGCTCCTGGTTCTGAGCGGCAAGCGCGAGTGGGCATGAGAAAACAATCGCGAGCAGGGGAAGCATCAGGTGCCGCATGGGCTTGCCTCCATTCCACCGGACATCGGAATTGTACCTCCTGCTTGGGAAAACCTATAGCGGAACTGATCCGTAGCTATGGGATTGCACATGTTGCCCGCCTCATATGAGCAGAGACAACCGGTGACCTAGTAGGCGAAGCCATCGGACTGGCTGATGGCGTCGTTGTGCGCTTCCTTATCCACGAACTGGCGGCCGGCGGCCAGCGCCTGGCGGTCCAGTTCGAGCAGTTGCGGGTTGCGCACCTTGGTTTCCAGAACCGCCACCGCCGTTTCAGAAGCAAGACACTCAGTCTCTTCCAGCAGCGCGCCCAGCAGCACCACATTGGCCACCTTGCCCGCGCCCAGATGGTCGGCGATCTCCGTAGCCGGCAGGCAAAACACGCGGGCTTGCGGCGCGGCAAAATTGTCCGGCAGCTGCTCGCGGTTGTAGAAAATCAGGCCGTCCTCTGCTACCTGTGGTGCGAACTTGCGCAGCGAAAGTTCGTTCATGGCAATGAGCACGTCGGGATGGGAAATCAGCGGCGAGCCGATGCGTTCCTGCGCCAGGCAGACGTGGCAATGGGCGCTCCCGCTGCGCATCTCCGGGCCGTAGGAGGGCAGCCAACTGACCTCCAGGCCTTCGCGCATGCCCATTTCCGCCAGCAACTGGCCCAGCAGCAGCACACCCTGGCCGCCAAAGCCGGCAATCTTGATGCTCAGCTTCTTCAGGTGGTGTTGCGGCCTGGCGACGGCTTGTGCCGCAAGCGTAATCTTGCCGCCGGCCTCCTCCAATCCCAGAACCTCAGCCACCGAGCGCTGCGGCGGATTCTTGCCTTCCGGAATGGTGGGCTTGCGATCGCGGAAAACGTTCAGTGGAAACGTGGCGATCATCTTTTCTGCCACCCAGCGCCGTGCCTCCACCGGCTGCATGTTCCAGATGGTCGGACACGGGGACAGGATCTCGACAAAGGTGAACCCCGCGCCCTCGCGCTGCAACTCCAGCGCCCGGCGCACCGCCCGGCGCGCGCCCATGATGTGTTTGTTGTCGGAAAGCGCCACGCGCTCGATGTAAGCGGGTGCTTCCAGGGTGGCCAGCAGCTCCGACATGTGCAGCGGGAAGCCTTCATTCACCGGGCGGCGACCCCAGGGACTGGTGGTGCTGGTCTGGCCGACCAGCGTAGTGGGCGCCATCTGCCCGCCGGTCATGCCGTAAATGGCGTTATTCACAAAAAAAACGGCAATGTGCTCGCCGCGGTTGGCGGCATGGATAATTTCCGCGGTGCCGATGGCCGCCAGATCGCCATCGCCCTGGTATGCAATCACGATCTTGTCGGGACAAGCGCGCTTCACGCCGGTAGCCGCGGCCGGCGCGCGGCCATGTGCTACCTGCACGTTGCCCAAATCGAAGTAGTAGTAGGCGAATACGGAGCAGCCCACCGGGCTCACAAAAATCGTGCGGTCCTGCAGGCCCAGGTCCTCGAGCGCCTCCGCCACCAGCTTGTGCGCGATGCCGTGGCCGCAGCCTGGGCAATAGTGCGTCTGGTGCTTCAGCTCCGACTTGCGCTCAAAGCGGTCGTAGAATACCTCGGAGCGGGAATGGAGCAGCTCGTATTCCGGTTCGGCGAGCACCGACTCTTCGTTCTCCACCATGGATCCTCTCCCCGGCTGACTAGCTCCTGGAACTCCTCGAAAAAAGCTACATAGGTAGTTAGCTAGCCATCTGCTTCTCACGCCAACGCCGCCAGCCGCGACAGCAGCTCGTCATGAATCTCTTCCGCCGACGGTACGTTTCCGCCCACCCGGTTATAGAACTCCACCGGAACCTTGCCGTTCACCGCCAGGCGCACGTCCTCGAGCATCTGGCCATTGCTCAATTCCACGTCGAGCAGCGCCGCACAGCGCGCCCCCGCCTCCGCCAACGCCTTCGACGGGAACGGCCACAGCGTGATCGGCCGGAACAGGCCTACGCGAAGCCCCTGCTGGCGGGCTTGCTCCACGGCGGTGCGCAGCACGCGCGAAACAATGCCATAGCCGACCAGCAGGACCTCCGCATCTTCGGCCATGTAAGTCTCGTAGCGCGCCTCCAGCTGCGCCGCCCGTTTGTACTTGGCTTCCAGCTTCCGCTGGTGCGCTTCCAGATCGTCCGGTTCCAGGAAGATTGACGTCACCAGGTTGGGGCGGGTCTCCGGCGTGCCCTTCACCGCCCAGGGCTTCTCCGGCTCTTCCACCGTCTTCAACTCCAGTTCCAGCGGCTCCATCATCTGCCCGACAAAGCCGTCGGTGAGCACCACCGCGGGATTGCGGTACCTGTCCGCCAGTTCGAAAGCCAGCACGGTGAAATCGGCCATTTCCTGAACCGAGGCGGGCGCCAGCACCAGGTTGCGGTAGTTCCCGTGGCCCCCGCCCTTCACCATGGCGAAGTAGTCGCTCTGTTCGGGCGCAATGTTGCCCAGGCCCGGCCCGCCGCGCACCACGTCCACAATCACGCAGGGCAGCTCGGCGCCGGCCAGATAGGAAATGCCTTCCTGCATCAGGCTCAGCCCCGGCCCGGACGAGGCGGTCATCACCCGCTGCCCGGCGGAAGCCGCGCCGTACACCATGTTGATGGCGGCGACCTCGCTTTCCGCCTGCAGAAAGGTTCCGCCCACCTGCGGCAGGTAGAGCGCGGCGGCTTCGGCAATCTCGCTGGCCGGCGTGATGGGATACCCGTAGTAGGCCTGGCAGCCGGCCAGGATTGCGCCGCGAATGACGGCCACATTGCCTTTAGAGAGCTGGCGCATGCGACCCTCCAGATGGTGCTGCGGACGACTGCGCCGGCTTTTTGGCCGCAAGCAGCCGGTACACGGTAAGAGCGCCCGGCTCGGGACAGCAGTAGAAACAGATACCGCAGCCGGTGCAGCCTTCGCCGGTGTAGCGCGCCGGATGCACGCCGTAAGCGCTCAGTTCCGGCGCCAGCTCCAGGCACTTGGGCGGGCAGGACTCCACGCACAGCCCGCAGCCCTTGCATTCCTCCACATCAATCGTGACCTTGCCACGCGCTGCCATGTTCACCTCGCTGCCACCATTGCGGCCGGACGCTGCAACCACCGGGTGCGCTCGCAGTACTCGTAAAGTTCGGCGCGGAACTTGGGATGGGCAATCTCGATCAGCGCCTTAGCCCGCTCACGGATGGATTTGCCGTGCAGGTAAGCCACGCCGTATTCCGTGACCACGTAGCGGATGAGCCCGCGCGAGGTCACCACGCCCGCTCCGGGATTGAGCATGGGCACAATACGCGAGAGGCTGTCATTTTTGGCCGTGGAGGAAAGGGTGATGATGGCCTTGCCGTTCTTGGCGCGCGACGCCCCGCGGAGAAAGTCCACCTGCCCGCCGATGCCACTATAAAAGTATTGCCCGATGGAGTCAGAGCAGACCTGTCCGGTCAGGTCAATCTGCAGCGCCGAGTTCACCGCCACCATGTTGTCGTTCTGTGAAATGCGATAGGGATCGTTGGTGTAAGCGGAAGGATGGAACTCGAAAATAGGGTTGTTGTCCACAAAATCGAACAACTCGCGCGTCCCCAGCACAAAGCCGACAATAATTTTGCGCGGCCGGAAGCTCTTGCGCTCCCCGCTGATCACTCCCCCCTCGATCAGGGGAATCACGTTGTCGGAAACCAGTTCCGTGTGGATGGCCAGATCGCGCCGGTCCATGAGGTAGGGCAGCACGGCATCGGGAATGCCGCCGATCCCGGTCTGCAGCACGGCGCCATCCTCAATCAGGCTGGCTACATTACGGGCGATGGCGCGGTGCATTTCCGTGATAACCGGCTTGGGCAGCTCGCATAAGGGGCACGAAACTTCTACGCAAGCGTCAATCTGGCTGACGTGGATGAAGCTGTCCCCATAAGTGCGCGGCATCCGGTCGTTCACCTGAGCAATAACGTGGCTGGCGCAGCGGGCTGCCGTCAACGTGGTATCCACGCCTACGCCGAAGCTGCAGAAGCCGTGCGCGTCGGGAGGAGAAACCTGGATGAGGGCGATGTCAATGGGCATCTGCCCGGTTTCGAACAAGTTCTCTACCTCGCTGAGAAACACGGGAGTGTAGTCGGCGCGGCCGTCGTTAACCGCCTCGCGCACATTGCCGCCGATGAACATGGCATTGTGGCGGAAGTGGCCGGACATTTCCGGCGCGATGTAGCCGGCCTCGCCCAGGGTGAGGAGGTGGACGATTTCCACGTTCTCTACTTCGGGGGCACGCTGGATGAGCGCCTTGACCAGCACCTCTGGCTCGGCGCAGCCGGGATGGATGTACACCCGCATGTCGGAGCGAACGGCTTGCAGCGCTTCCTCGGCCGTGCGCAACTTCCGCTTGTATTCGGTTACCCATTCCATGCTGTTCTCTCCAATTCAGGCCGCTCCGTGGTGTGCGCCCACCGTTTGCGGCGCCGCCGCGCGCTCATACCCGGCACAGGCGTAATAAATGGCCCGGTCGAAGAACTGCTCGAGCAGTTGCAGCAGCTCCAGTTCGCCAAAAACCTCCACCGGGCGCTCCACGGCCGCTTCCTTGAGCAGAAATTCCCAGAGCGTGTCCTTGGTCAAAACCAGCGCCGAAACCAACTGTGACAGGGGCACACCCTGCCTTGCGCGGCGGCCGCCAATCTCCTCATAGCGGTGCTGCACATCGGATTCGGTTTTGCCCAGCAGCCACTCCCCCAGGTTGCGGTAAATCTCGCTGACCCGCGACTGCAGTTCGTGTTGCGGCACGTGGGTCAGGTAAGCGCTGGTTTTGCTGCTATCTCGTACTCGTTCCAGCAGGTTGCAAGCTAGTTGCTCGGAATGCGCTTCGATCAGGCGGACCAGTCGGTAGGCAAGCAGCATGGCAGTCCTCCAGCCTCTCCCACACTTCCAGTTTCGAGCTTAGGGGAGCGAAAGACGGTGACAGATGTCACGAAACGGGGTGATTCGGGTCACGGGAGTAAACCGCTGTCGGCCGTAGGCCTTTGCTCGTTACCTCGCCACAGTCCTGGCAATTGCCGAAATGGACGCCTGGGAAGGCCGGCAGCCGAAAGCCAGGCAGAATGGAGCGCGTGAAGGCCGATTTTCGCCAATTATCGGGGTTCTCGAAACAATTGGAGGGGACCACCCGACCAGCACAACCGCGTAGGCACCTGTGTATCATGCCAGGAAATCTTCGCAGAAGCGATTACTCAAGCGGCTGCGATGATGGGCGAGAAAGCCTTCCACCACACTCTCTCTCCCTAATGAAAAGCGATAAGGCGATTTGACGCCAATTATTCACTCTTGGCGTGAGGGTTTCTTCAACTCAGGCCATCGCTTGATGAGCAGTTCAGCGAGCGCCCGCTCGAGTTCATCGCTCGACTCCCTAATGAGGTCGTACGCATTAGCAGCCATGCTCTTC
>JAICWP010000012.1 GCA_025934735.1 Terriglobales bacterium
CCCCTAATTTCGTGTGAACCGCATACGCAATGAACCCACAGACGCCAAGCACCGAAATCGCGGCGAAGACCGCAAGACAGCGGTTCATATACGTGCTCTCTTACACCTGTAGAACGAATGACATCACAAAACTTGCTCCTAGAAACCGTTACCGAAGTTACTGTCAGTTGACGTGAGCAGGCGTTATCATACTTTGCAAATCCCCGCCCAAATCAAAGCCAGGACACCGGCGCTACCAAAAGGCCGGGCGCTACCGAGTTACGAGTCGAACTGCCCCGCCAAGGGTTTAAATTGAGAGCAGGCACCACCATGCTCAGGGGCCAAATATCGAAAATCCGGGGGATTGATGTCCTCTGGCTGATCTTTCTAGGCGGCCTGGCCCTGCTCTCGCCGGTGCGCGAGGTCCACAAGCAGGTCACGCTTTTGGCTATTGCCCTGGTGCAGATTTTCGAGCCGCGGCTGATCGCGCATTTGCCCCGCCGCGGGCCCAGCTACAGCGTCCTGCTGAAGATTGCCCTATCCAGCCTGCTCATCGCCCACACTGGCGGCGCGGTCAGCATTAACAGCAGCTACTACCCCATCTATTATCTGCCGGTCATCACCGCCGCCATCTACTTCGGTCCGCTCGGAACCTTGTTGTGGACGGCGCTGGCTTCCGCCGCCTATTGCTCCTACTTGATTCCCGCGCTGCAGGAATATGAACTCACCTCCTCAGGCAAAGTGGAGCTGGCCATCCGCATTCTATTTTTCTTCTTTGCGGCCATCCTGGTGAACCAGTTCGTCATGGAAAGCCGGCGGCGGCTGAAGGAATCGCAAGCGCTGTCTGAAACCCTAGCGGAATCGAACCGGCAGCTCAAGCTGGCGCAGGAGGAGGCGCGGCGTTCCGAGCGCCTAGCCGCTCTGGGACAGCTATCGGCGGGCCTGGCGCACGAGATCCGCAATCCCCTGGGCGTAATCAAGGGCTCGGCGGAGATGCTGACGCAGAAGCTGCAGGGAAACACTCCGCTGGCGCAGGAGCTGGCGGGATACATATCGTCGGAGGTAAACCGGCTCAACGCGCTGGTGGCGCGCTTCCTCGATTTCGCCCGCCCTTCTCGCCTGCAGCTCCAGCCAGTCAGCCCGGCGGCCCTGGTGGACCGGGCGCTGGAGTCGGTGCAGGCGCAGTTCCCCGCGGCCGGAATCACCGTGGAGCGACGCTACGCTGAGGGCCTGCCCGAAATCATGGCCGACGAACGGCTCTGTGAGCAGGTATTCATCAATCTCATCTGCAACGCCTATGAAGCAATGAACGGCGCTGGCGGCAAGGTAAGCGTTGCCATTGCCCCCGCCGAAGGTGAAAGCGTGCCCGGCGTGGCCGTAGAAATTCGGGATTCCGGGCCTGGAGTTCCCGCCGACTTGCGCCAGCAGATTTTCAATCCATTTTTCACTTCCAAGGAGACCGGGGTTGGCCTGGGCCTTTCCATCGTCGCCAAAATTGTGGACGACCATCGCGGCTCCATCCAGTTGAAAAGCCGGCCGGACGAAGGGGCCTGCTTCCACGTGTTTCTGCCGGTGAAGCCGAACTGAAGAACTATGCCAGCGATTCTGATTGTCGAAGATGAAGCCAAAATGCGGCGTCTGCTGGAACTGAACCTGGGCGAGCAGGGGTTCACCACGCACGCCGTGGCCAACGCCGAGGCCGGTCTGAAGCTGCTGGGCCAGGAAAGAATTGACCTGGTAGTCACCGATTTCCGCCTGCCCGGCATGAACGGGCTGGAATTTCTGCAGGCCATCAAGCGCGCCAACGCCTCCCTGCCGGTGGTGATGATGACCGCCTATGGCTCGGTGGAGTCGGCAGTGGAGGCCATGAAGATGGGCGCCAGCGACTACGTGCTTAAGCCGTTTTCGCTGGAAGAGATGACGCTGGTAGTGCGCAAGGAACTCGACGCCCACAACCTGCGCGAGGAAAACCGTTCGCTGCGCGAAGCCCTGGGACAGCGATATCAGTACAAGAACATCATCGCCCGCAGCGCCGAGATGCAGGCGGTGCTGGCCACGGTGGAGCGTGTGGCCCCCACCAACGCCACCGTGCTGCTGGGCGGCGAAAGCGGGGTGGGCAAAGATCTGGTAGCCCGCGCCATCCACGAACATTCCAACCGCAAGTCCGGGCCGTTCGTCAAAATCAACAGCACCGCCATTCCCGAGAACCTGCTGGAGAGCGAGCTCTTCGGCTACGAAAAAGGAGCGTTCTCCGGGGCCACCAGCAGCAAGCCAGGCAAGTTCGAACTGGCCGACAAGGGCACGCTCTTCCTGGATGAAATTGGCGACGTGCCGGCCGCCACGCAGGTCAAACTATTGCGCGTGCTGCAGGAACGCGAGTTCGAGCGCCTGGGCGGCACCAAAACCCTGAAGATAGATGTGCGCCTGATCGCCGCCACGAATCGCGACCTGCGCGCCGCGCTGGAGGATGGCAGCTTCCGCGAAGACCTCTACTACAGGTTAAACGTGGTGGCCGTTGACATCCCGCCGCTGCGCGAGCACAAGCAGGACATTCCTGAGCTGGTGCAATTCTTTCTGCAGAAATTCGGGGGCGAGGCGGCGCACCCGGTCAAGAGCATTACGCCTGCGGCGATGAAGCTGCTGGTGGAGTTTCACTGGCCGGGCAACGTGCGCGAACTGGAAAATGTGATGCAACGGGCGGTGACGCTGGCCCGCGGCGAAGTCTTAGATGTGGATGATATTCACCTCGACCGCCCGCATGCGGCCAGCAACTCCAACCCGGTTCTGCCTCCGGGCATGACTCTGGAGCAGTGGGAGCAGGAGATCATTCGCGAAGCCCTGCGCCAGGCTAACGGCAACAAGAGCCAGGCGGCGCGCGCTCTGGGTCTTTCGCGCAACGCTCTGCGCTATCGCCTGTCGCAAATGGGCGTTCCTGACCCGGAAAATAAGAACGCAGAGGACGCGGAGAAAAAATAGCTCGCGTTTTCGATCACCATAAGCTTCGTATCAGGGCACAGCTTCAGCTGTGCCACAACCGAACGCTGCCAGTATCGGCTTTAGCCGCTGCTAGCTACTCCGCACAGCGGCTGAAGCCGGCTCGATTTGAATGCAGGCTGCGGCACGTCTAAAGACGTGCCCTGATACAGATCAATTGTCAGAGTTGAACTGGCGCGGGCGCCCCCGCCCGCGTGCAAGGTTCGGAACTCGATAACCCGTCGCATAAGCTTCGTATCAGGGACAGCTTCAGCTGTGCCACAATCGAACGCTGCCAGCATCGGCTTTAGCCGCTGCTAGCTATTCCGTACAGCGGCTGAAGCCGGCTCGATTTGCCTGGCTGAAAACCACCACCAGCGCACGAAAAGCACCACCAGCCCGCCCCAACGAGCCGGGCGGAAAATCTTATAACCACTTAAATTTCAGTAACTTACACTCACCCATCCACTTTGGCCCCCGCCCTGCACTACAGGGGTCGCTTTTGAAGTGTCTGGGGCGTTCGGGTCGGAGGTGGGCTATGAAACGCTATCTGACAAATCTCGCGGCAGTCCTCGTGGTTATTGCCTCCGCGGTTTACGCCGGGGCGCAGGTCCAGCCCGGTGTGGGCCGCGTGAGCCTGATTAACGGCGACGTCACCATGCAGCGCGGCGACTCCGGAGACTGGGTGAACGCCCGGCTCAACACGCCGCTGGTTCCCGGCGACAAGGTGGCCACGGGACACGACTCGCGGGCGGAAATTCAGCTCGACTATGCCGATGTCCTGCGTTTGGGTGAGAACGCCAACGCCACCATCGCCGACCTGACACGCAACCGCATGCAAGTACAAGTCGGCCTGGGTCTGGCTGACTTCAGCCAACTCCGCGACAGCGACGCCAACATCGAAATTGACACGCCCAACGTGGCCATTCGGCCGCTGCGCTCCGGCGTCTATCGCATCCAGGTAAATTCTTCCACGGAAACACAGGTGATCGTCCGCCAGGGCGAGGCGGAGGTCACCACACCTCAGGGCAGCACTCGTGTCCAAAGTGGGCAGCTCATTACGGTCGAGGGCACGACCAACCCTGAATATCAGACCGTCTCCGCGCCGGACCGTGACGATTGGGACCGCTGGAACAGCGAACGGGACAGTCTGATCAGCCGTGCCGAAAGCTGGCGCTACACCAACCGTTACTACACCGGCTCGCAGGACCTGGATGACTACGGACGCTGGGTCAACGTGCCGGACTATGGTCAGGTGTGGTCGCCGGCCGTCGGCCCGGGCTGGGCTCCTTACAGCTCCGGCCAGTGGGTCTGGGAACCCTACTATGGCTGGACCTGGGTTTCTTATGAGCCGTGGGGCTGGGCGCCGTATCACTATGGCCGCTGGTTCCTCTATAGCGGCTCCTGGTGCTGGTGGCCGGGACCGGTGTATGCCTCTTATTACCCGGTGTGGGCGCCGGCCTACGTTTCCTTCTTTGGATTCGGATTCCGCAGCGGCGGCTTCGCCCTCGGCTTTGGGTTCGGCAACATCGGCTGGCTGCCGATTGGACCTGGGGATTACTTCCACCCCTGGTACGGGCGCGGCAGAAACGTGGTGAACGTCACCAACATTACGAACATCACCACCATCAACAACTACCGCGGCGGGGTGGGACCTCTCTACCGCGGCCGCAACGCCTATTCCAACCTGTACCGGGCGGGCAATAACCCGCGCCTGCTGCACGCGGTCTCAACCATGCCCGCGCGCGATTTTGGACGCATGCCGGTACGCGGCGCCGCCGGTGTGGACGCCGCTACCTTCCGCAAGGCCGGACTGATGACTGGGCGCGTTCCTGTGGTTCCCGGCCGTGCCAGCCTGGGTACGCCGGCGGGTCCGGCAAACAACCGTGCCGCGGCTAACCAGCGCTTCTTCAGCAAGGGACGTCCGGCCTCGGCGCCTACGCCCTTCAACCGCCAGGTGGCGCAGATGCAGAACGTCATGCGCAACTCCGCTCCGCGGGTGGCGTCGGAAGCTAACCGCCTGGGCCTTAGCCGGCAGCAGGGGGGGCAGGCGACAAAGATGAACACCCTGCCCGCCAGAGCGCAAGCGAACGGCTCCGGGCACCTGCCGTTCGAGCGCAACAACGGAGCCCAGGCGCAGAACAAGGGCCAAGCCAATGCGGCCCGCGGAGGCTGGCGCCCGTTCGGCGGGAACGTGGCACAGAACAATCCTCCGCGCATGCAGAACGGCGGAAATCAGCGCAATGCTTCCGCCAGCCAAGGCGGAAACGTGAATCGGGCAGGAGGAGAGCAGCAGGCGCGTCCCGGCTGGCGGCCTTTCTCCGACAGCGGCCGCAATCAGACCCCGGCCAACGGCGCACGCAACCAGGACACAGGCAACGGCGCACGCAATCAAGCTGGTCCGCGCTCCTCAGGCCAGAACCAGAGGGACGCCATGCCCGCGGCTTCGCCTCGGAACGAGCAAGCGCCGGCCAGGAACCAAGGCGGATTTCGCCCGTTCTCACAGTCGTCCGGGCAGGACCAATACCGGGGCCAGCCGAGCAACGGACTTCGCGACAACGCGCAGCCTTCCGGCCGGGGCGGTAGTTCCAATTCCCGCCCCGGATTTCAGCGGTTTTCCGAGGGCAGCGGCTCCAGCCGGCAGCCTCTGGACCTGCGCCAGCCCATCGTGACCCGGCGTCCGTCGTCCAACTACGACGGCGGGCGCTATAACAATAGTCCTCGGGGGGCTTATGGAAACTCTGGCGGCGGCTACTACGGCGGCGGGCGGCAAGCGCCCCCGGCGCGGGAATCTGGCGGCGGCAACTTTAACCGCGGCGCCTACAGTGGCGATCGCGGCGGGTCCTGGAATGGCGGTAGCAGCCGTAACGCCGGCTCCTCGGGCGGGCGTGGCGGCTCATGGAGCGGAGGCGGTAGTCGCGGCGGATACTCGGGCGGTGGTGGAGGAGGCCGTTCCAGCGGAGGCGGCGGTACACGCTCCTCGGGAAGCAGCCATCCCTCCGGCGGCCCACACCGGTAAAACTCCCCCCTCAACTACAAGGAGCGGCGCTGCCGAGCGCCGCTCTTCTTGTTGACTGAGCTGATAGTGCGAACTCTCAACCAGCGATCATTGCCCGAGTACAGTGGCCTGCATCACTTCCGGTCCGCTGGGGTTATCGGCATGGGCATTGTTTTCGGCGGTGACCAGCACAAACATATTCCCCGTGGGCACGGTGGTGGCCAGCGTAGCCTGCTTGCCATTGACTTGCAGCACTCCGATGTTGCGCCAGTGCTTGTTGGGTTGTTCCAGCCAGACGACGTATGCCTTACGCCCTGAGGGCTTCAATTGGCTCGCGGGCTTCAGGTCGGTCACTTTGATACTGAGCCCGCGTCTGGTCGCCCTGCCGCTGGTAATTGACGGTACCACTAGCCGGAGCGACGACCGGGTCCGCAATCAGGGGCACCTCGCCTGCAAACGTCCAGGCCGCTGTAAACAGAACGGCAACAATGACCAGAGCTGCATGCTTCATACGCCCACGTAGATGGCACCCCCCCGGGGGCCCGTTGCCCCCAAGTTGCCTTCATTGGGCACGGCGCTGCGAAGATTTGCTGTGCCGCCGCGTGCGCCGGGCATGATGGCTGGAAGAGGCAGTTTGCGTTTTCTGGCTCGCTGGATTCACTGTCCTGGGCAGGTTGGCATTTGCCGGTTGCGCCGCGGAAGAGAATGTCGGCACACCCTGAGTCTCCGAAGGGTTCCCGCCAGGAGTAGTTGGGGCACTCCGGCCTTGCGAGGGGGTGTACTCGCCTGAACTGGCATCGTTGCTGGCTGGCGCGATGCCTCCAGCGTTGCTGGGCACCGAGGTGGCTCCCGGAGTGAGCGTCTGGTTGGGAAGAGTGTCCAGCGTGCCGGTGGGTCGAGGGTGCTGAAGCGTCGGAGTACCGCTTTGCGGAACACTCTTCGCGGTGGCGCTGGCGCCGCTGGAACTCACCGCCGGGGCCGACGGCTGCGGAGTTCCTGCGGAGCCTCTCCGGCTCTGAGCCCGCTTGCGGGTGCGCTGCTGCTGGCCCTGGCTGCTGGTTTTTGTGGGTTGCTGCTGTCCGGTTGCACAGGGAAGGCCCGCCCACAGCGTAATTGCCAGAACTCCCAGCATCCACCGCATTCTCGCTCCCGACATGTTGGTCCTCTCCATCCCCTAGAGGTTAAGAAGTGAACCGATGCGGGAAAGGATGGACGGGAGAATCGGCTCACCTGTTTAGGGCGGGCGAGAGTTCCGGAAGGTGAACGTATGCAACCGGCGTGGATTTCACTTCCCGCAGCAAACGATGGCAACCGTGCGGCGGGCGCGCGGTTCTGACCATATGGACCTTTGGCCATGACTCCCTCGAATCACCACTCCGTTCACCGGTTCTTCACCACCGCTCTGCTCGTGCTCGGCCTCTTTGCGCTAGCGATGGCGCAGAACCATCCCGCCGGGAAAACGCATCCGGCAAACGCCCTTGACCAGCTGGTTTCGGGACAAGGACGCGGCATGATCTCCCAACCCGTCACCTTGTCCAACGCGGCGGTTCAGAACGTCACGCAGCAGGACATTGTTTGGGTAGGCGCGAATTCCAACAACAGCGTGCTGGTTATGCTGCAGCCCTCGGTAAATCCCATTGACGCTCGCGGCAACCCGGCGCCCCTTGCGCCAGGCGACCAGGTGCGTGTTACAGGTCACGTGCAGCGCGCGCCCAGTGCACAAATTCTGCAGAGCTGGGGTGTTTCGCCGGCGGATGCCGCCCGGGTGCAGCGCCAGGGAATAGTGGTGCAGGCGGAAACGTTCGAAGTCCTGCGGAATCAATAGTCCGGTGCTGCGCCGCCAATAGAACTTGCATCCTTCCACGATTCAGGGCATCCTATGTGTAGCGATTGAACGGAAATGCTCTAAACTCGTTCTGCCTGAAGCACTAACCTGCCGAAGCATTACCTGCCTTTAGTAGTTTCTGAATCAGCGCAAATTCACTAAGAGAGATAGCAACACAATGGAACAAGGTACGGTTAAGTGGTTCAACGATGCCAAGGGTTACGGATTCATCAGCCGGCAGAACGGCGAAGACGTGTTCGTGCACTTCTCGGCCATTCAGTCCAACGGCTTCCGCAGTTTGCAGGAAGGCCAGCAGGTGCAGTTCAGCGTGACCAAAGGCCAGAAGGGCTGGCAGGCCGAGAACGTCCAAGTTCTCTAATTCTTGGCCCAAAGAACAGGGCGGCTTAGGCCGCCCGTTTTTTTTGCACTGCTGTCCGCCGCCGGAAGTGCGGGTATGATAGCCAAAATCCCCCAGGCTGGAGATCGGTAGGCCAGGAGAACTCATGCCCAGCCAGAAATCTGCCCGCAAGCCTAAGCTCGAGCACGGCGATTCCGTCAAAATTGTGCCCCTGCACGTTCCCGAGGAACTGCGAACTCCTCTGGCAGCGGCCGCAGGCGGCCCGCAACTCACTTACCGCAATGGGCCGCTGATCACCGCCGCCGAGGTGTTTGTGATCTTCTGGGGCGCAGCCTGGCAGCAGGCGCCGCAAAGCGGAGTAATAGCCCAGATCAACCAGTTCTTCGATTTCGTCCTCACCAGCGCGCTGATGGACCAGATGGCCGAGTACAGCGTTTCCGGACAAGCCATTGGCCACGCCAAACGCACCGGCACGATTACGGTGACCACGCCTGCCGTGCCCTCCACGGTTCACGACAGCGCCATCCAGAGTTTCCTTCAGCAGCAGATCGCCGGCAATTCGGCTGTGCCCAAGCCCGGTCCGAACGTGCTCTACTTCCTGTTTTTCCCGCCGGGCGTGAAGGTGGTGCAGGGCGGCAGCGCGTCATGCCAGGCCTTCTGCGGCTACCACAACGATATTGGCGGGAACACCTTCTACGCCGTCATGCCCTACCCCAATTGCCAGGGCTGCACCGGCGGCCTGGCGGTCTTTGATGCGCTTACCAGCACCACCTCGCACGAGCTCTGCGAGGCCATTACCGACGCCGTACCCGGGCAGGGCTGGTATGACGATGCCAATGGCGAGATCGGCGACATCTGCGCTTGGAAAACCAAGAAGCTGGGCAACTACACGGTGCAGCTGGAGTGGTCGAATAAGGCGAATGCGTGTGTGTGAGGAAGGCAGCCGTTAACATTTAGCCGATAGGATTCCAGCGACGGCCATTGCGTAGCCTCCAGAACACCAGTTCGGGGGCTAAGTGCTAACTGCTAATTGCTTCAATGCTGATCACCCGACGTGACTGTCTGAAAACTATGGCGGCGCTTGCCACGCTGGCGCCAGGCTGCCGTACACCCCTGTTGGCAGCTGAAATTCCGGCCCCCGCCAGCCACCGCACTCCCGCGCTGGCCAAGTACGAGCGCCTGCGTTTCGGCGTTTCCTACCACTTCAGCATGAACACCTTTACCGGAAACGACTACGAGAGCGGGTCGGTGCCGGCCACCACCTACAATCCCACGCACCTCGAAGTGCGCCAATGGATCCGGGTGGCCCACGACCTGGGCGCGCGCTATGCCGTGCTCACCGCCAAGCACATGTCCGGCTTCTGCCTGTGGGATTCCAAGGGCTACGACTACGACGTGGCGGCCAGCGGCAACAAGACGGACGTGGTGGCCGCGTTCGTGGCCGCATGCCACGAATATGGCGTTCGTCACGGCTTTTACTACTGCATTCTCGATCCGCACAATGAAGGCAAATTCGACTGGGACGCGCCGGTCGGTGATAAATACTACGGCCTCATCAAGCAGCAGCTCACCGAGCTGCACTCACGCTACCGCAACACCTTCTATCAGCTGCTCGACATCACCTGGAAAATTTCTCCGCAGCAGCGCTGGGAGCTCTACCGGCTGATCAAGAGCTATAGTCCCAACTGCATCGTCGTGATGAATCAGGCGTATTACCAGAGCCGACGCAATCAGGGCCGCATCTGCGAGCCCGCCAGCTGGCCTACCGACGTCATCAACGGCGAAGACTGCCTTCCCCCGCCCGGCGGGCACGACCCGCATGTAACCTTCGAAGGCAAGCAGTACTACATGCCTTTTGAAAGCTGGATTCCCACCGGGCCGCCCTACAAACCCATGCCGCCGATGAATAGCTGGTTCTGGCGCCCTGGCTTCAAGATGCAGCCCGCCGAGGTAATCGCCCAGGATTATCGCGAGTGCATGGACCGCAATGCCAACCTGCTGCTCAATCTGTCGCCGGACACCACCGGCCAGTTGCCACAGGAATCGGTCGCCACCTTGCGGCAAGTCGGTCGGCTGATCCGCAGCTAAGCTTGCAAAAACAAACGTCAGCGGCACATTCGCATCGAACATTCATGGCCCTCGGTACCCAGGTGGTCTGGCTTTTCGTGATGGCAATCCCCGTCGCCTGCATCGCGTGGACAGTCACCCACGAGGAAGTGTTCCGCGAAGCAAGAGATTATTGCGAGCGGCAGAGCGAGGAAGCCCACGGCCTGGTACGGCGCAAATTTTTCTTCCTGTTCACCTGCGAGTACTGCTTCAGCCACTACGTGGCCGCCTTCTTCATCGCCATTACTCGCTACAAGCTGCTCTACCAGGACTGGCGCGGATACATCATTGGCGGCTTTGCCCTGGTCTGGGTAGCCAACCAGTACATGAGCCTCTACGGCCACCTGCGGTTAGATCTGAAGAAGGAGCGGGTGGAGATCAGCAAGGAGCAGAAGGAAGTCGAGATTCGCCAGGCCCAGGCCGAAGCCGTGGAACGCCGGAACAAGCCAGCAGCGTAGTGCTGCACTTACGGCCGTGTCTTGGCAATTTCTGGCGCCGCTTCGCGCGGCGGCGTTCCCAAATGGTACTTGGTGAGCCCGTCGCGCAGGAACTCGAATCCCTCCTCCGGGGAGTTCACTAGGCGGAACAGGTCCACATCCTCCGGCGAGACGGTGCCGGCGTCCACCATGGCGTCGAAATTGATGATGCGCCGCCAGTAATCCGTACCGTAGATGACCACCAGAATTTTTTTCGCCAGCTTCTCCGTCTGCGCCAGCGTCAGAATCTCGAACAGTTCGTCCAGGGTGCCAAAGCCACCGGGGAAAATAACCAGCGCCTTAGCCAGGTACGCGAACCAGTACTTGCGCATGAAGAAGTAGTGGAACTCGAAGTTCAGCTCCGGGCTGATGTAGCGGTTGGGCATCTGCTCGTAGGGCAGGCGGATGTTGAGCCCGATGGTTTTGCCTCCCGCCTCGCGGGCGCCCAGGTTGGCGGCCTCCATGATGCCGGGCCCACCCCCGGTGGTGACCACAAAACGCTGGCGTTTGGCGGGGATCTGCAGCGACCATTGCGTCAGCAGGTGGGCCAGTTGCCGGGCATCCTCGTAATAGCGCGCCATATCCACAGCGGCGTGCGCCCGCTTCAGCTTCATCTGCTCTTCCGGAGGCGCCGGCTGTCTCGAGCCCGGTTTTTCCAGCACGGTCAAAGAATGCCGCGCTTCGGAGAGGCTATGAAACCGCGCCGATCCGAAAAAAACCACCGTGTCCTGGATCTGCTCCCGGCGAAAACGCGCCAGCGGCTCGGCATACTCGGAAAGAATGCGCAAGATCCGGCCATCCGGGCTGTTCAAAAAACGCTTGTTCTCATAGGCCAGGGGAGCGGGATAGAGGATAGACTCGCCAGGCAGAAAATCTTCTTTCCTGGAGTCCTTGGGACGGTCTGATTTGCTTCTCAAATAGATTCCCCTCGAAAACTCAATCCGCAAAGGGCGGGCATGATCGAGCCCGTTTACCGGCCCCAACCGATTGTGAAAAATTGCCGTGAGTCCGCTGCCGAATCCCGCTTCAACTCGCTCTGTTCTCGCGGTAACGCACCACTTCCCAAATGCCCAGCCAGATGTCAATTAGTCCCAGGCCGCTGAACGCCCCCCGCACAAACGTATTAGCAGCCCAGAAGCGTATGGTCGGATATTCCATCAGCAAGTTGTTGTCCGTCCATATGTGCGTCCAGGGAAGCACTACCAGGGCGATACCCAACTCCAGGCAAATGAGGACAAACACCAGCAGCCCCAGGCGGCGGGCCCACAATTGCCCCGTGGTCGGGCCCGAGTGGCCGGGCGCCGGCGGCTCCGGTTCCGGCAGCAGCGAGCTTTGGGACACATCGCCCCCCAGTTTGCCGGCTTCGTTAGCCAAGCGTCCCCAGCTTTGCCGGGCTAGATCTGAATTGGACTCCACGCCGCTGTCTCCTCGGACTGGCATGCGGCGCGAAACAAGTCCTTCCCCACGCGTACCGGCACGCCCAGTAAATGATTTTATTGATTTTACGACTTTAGGGCTTTGATGCGCTCGGCTACGTCACGATAATCAATATTTGCGCCGTAGACCTCGAGGAAATGGTTCAAGGCCGCCTGCTTGTCGCCGCAGACCTCACAGGCGGCGGCCAATTCAAAGTGCAGAGCAACGCGGGCCTCATCATCAATGCTGGGCAGCTTCAGCGCCTTCTCGTACCAGCGGATGGCGGCCTGCGGCACTCCCTTCTCCAGGAAAGCCTGCGCCAGCCAGGTAAAAGCCTGCATTACGTGCGGAAATGGCTGTCCGCGTTCCACGGCCTGGCAAACTTTCTGGAGTTCGCCAATGGATTCATCCAGCAGCCCCATCTCCTTGAAGGCCACGCCCAGGTTGTAGTGGGTTTCCGGATCTTCGGTCTGGCTGGGCGCGCTGGTTTCTTCCAGGCCTTCCTTGAATTCGCTGAAGATTTCCGCCAGTTCGGAATCCGCCTGCGCCGAGGCCGCGCGCGAAACTGAGGGTGCTGCCCCTGCGGCGGCCAAGACCGGTGCTGGCGACGAAACCGTGCCGCCCGCCGATGCTGCGGCTGCCATGCGCGCCGGTTGCGGAGCGCTAGCCGCGGCCGGCGCGGCCACACCGAAATCATTGCCCAGCGTCGACTCCAAATCCGACACCATGTCGCCCAGCACGCCGTTGCTGGGCGCTGGAGGAGCCGCCGCCGGCATAGGCGCAGGCCTGGGAGCCGGCTTGATGCCCGCCCGCAATTGCTCGCGGAATCCGCGCAGCTCCACCAGATCAGGGAATTGCGCTTCGCACTTGGCGATGGCCCCTTCCGCCTCTTCCCACAGCTTGTGATGCAGGTAGAACTTAACTTCCTCGACCAGGCTAGCGACGGCTTCCGCCTGCGCCCCCGCCCCTGCCGATTTGCTCACTGAGTCCACTACCGGCTGGGTCAGCGAGCTCTCCCACTCGCCGGAAAGGTCCATTTCGGCGTGACCGGCACCGGGTTCTGTGGCAACCCCCGCGACCGGCGCGACTTCCCCTGCCCGCTCCGCATACTTGTTGGCGGCCTCACCGTATTGCTGGGCAGAATCATTGAACCCGGCCTTCACGTAAACGTCCTGCACCCTTCGGCAGCACTCCGCAGCCTCGCGCAGGCGTCCCGCGCGCACATACAGCGCGGCCAGACGCTGGTTGATGCGTAGATCATTGGGCACCTTGGCCAACGCCGTTTCCAGTGGTTCCACGGCTTTGGGTGCCAGATTATAGGAAACAAACAGGTCAGTCTCGGTAACCAGTCTCTGAACCTCGGCCGCTACCTCCTCGTTGTAGCCCTGGTCCACTTCCGGCGCATTGATGTTCAGCTCTTCCACCGAGAGCGGCGCCTCGACCGCGTGCCCCGTATCCGCGCCCACCTGCTGCACCAGGCCGTTGTACTTTTGCGTGTAGGACGAGTTGTTGGGTTCGATGGCCGCCAGCTGCAGATAAAGATCGCGTGCCCGCGACCTGTCCCCGGACTGTTCCGCCAAACCGGCCAGCAGTTCCGCCACTTCGGCCAGGCGAGATTTGTCACCGGCCCGCTCGTAGAGCTGCCGCAAAAGGTCCAGGGCGGCAACATTGTCGCGGATGTGATCCAGGCAGGCATGCAGGTTGTCGAGCACTTCGCTGGATTCCGGCGTCAGCAGCTTTTCGGCGTACTGGTGATAAACGCGGAGCGCTTCCTCGTATTCACCCGCCTTCATGAGCGCGTCGGCATAGCCGGAAAGCGCACCGGCATCCTGGGTAAGGGCGAATAACTTCTTCGCCATCGCGCCCGCTTCCGCCGTCCGCCCGGTCTGCAGATAGGCGGTCGCCAGGGTGCGCAGGCCGTCCGCCTGCTCATCCAGGTCGGGAATGCGTTCCAGCAGTTGAATAGCGGCAGCCGCGTCGCCGGCCTGCAGCGCGATCGCTCCCCGCATCAGCAGGGCCTGCTTGTCGCTGGGATCCAGTTGCAGCACCCGGGCCAAAACCTCTTCCGCTTCCGCCTTGCTGCCCCGCGCTTGCAATCCTTCCGCGGTGCGCAGCAGGAGTTTGCGCGCTTCGCTGCGCCGTTCCAAGCGCACATACACATCGGCCAGGCGCACCTGCAGGCTGGTATTTTCCGGGTCTATATCCAGAATTTTCTGAAAAGCGTGCGCCGCCTGCTCCAGATGTCCGCCATGAAGATACTGTTCGGCCACCATCAGGTATTGCGCTCGCGAGTCATTCTGCAGCCCCTGTTGGCCATAGAGCTCAGCCAGCTTGAGCACCGACTCGATGCTCGGCTTCAGCTTGGTCAGCTTCTTGTACATGGCGATGGCTTTAACCGTGAAGCCCTGGGTGGCGTAGGTGTCGCCCACGCTCTTGAAATAGGACACGGCTTTATCGGTCTGGCCGATGCGCGCGTACAGGTCGCCAATGGTGTTGAGGACGGTAAGGTCTTTGGGGTCGGCTTTTACGACCTTCTCGTATTCGGTGATGGCGTTGTGCAGCTTGCCTTGCTGGATGTGGCGGTCCGCCGCCGCCAGCACCTTCGCCTTGTTGAATCCGAAGCCAAAAGCCATAGATTCGCGGACTCCGAGCCACACCACTGCCCGATGTAGATTCAGGTGAAGCTGGCGGTAAAGTACCACAGTCACCAGCGCGGCCCAATGTTACCAAGGGCACCTAAAGGTACTGGCACGTTTGGGAAAGGCAGCAAACCAGCAGTTGGCACCGGTTTCGGCCTTGGCAGTGGGCTTCAACGGCTAAAGGCTAACCGCTAAGGGCTTGGTTTTACCGGCTGTACTTATTCCTTTGTTTATCCTCGTGCCGCTCCAGCGCCAAGTGGATGAGCCGGTGGATCAGTTCGGGATAGGAAACCCCAGAGGCAGCCCACAGCTTTGGATACATACTGATTGCGGTGAAGCCGGGCATGGTATTGATTTCATTGACGTAAATCTTCTTGGTTTGCGGATCCATGAGGAAATCCACGCGCGCCAACCCGGCGCAATCCACAGCGCGGAACGCGCCTATCGCCATCTGCTGCACCTGCTTGATTTGCGCCTTGGTCAGCTTGGCGGGAATGATCAGCTGCGAGCCCTCTTCCAGGTATTTCGCGGCATAGTCGTAAAATTCCTTGCCGGGCACCACTTCTCCGGGCAGCGAGGCCGCCGGCTCGTCGTTTCCCAGCACCGAGCATTCGAGCTCCCGAGCTTTGTGCTTTTTGCCGCCAACTCCCTGCTCGATCACGATTTTGCGGTCGTACTCGGCCGCCAGGTTCAGGGCCGCCGGTAGTTCCTGCCGATTGTGAGCCTTGGAAATCCCCACCGAGGATCCTAGGTTGGCCGGCTTCACGAATACCGGATACTTCAGCTTGCTTTCCACCAGGCGCTGCACCTTCTTGGGATCGGTTTCCCAATCGTGGCGCAACACGGTCACGTGCTTCACCATGGGGAGGCGTGCGCCGCGGAAAAGCTGCTTCATCACTTCCTTATCCATTCCGGCGGCCGAGCCCAGCACGCCCGCGCCGACATAAGCAATGTCGGCCAGTTCCAGCAGGCCCTGAATGGTGCCATCCTCGCCGAAGGTACCATGCAGTACGGGGAAGATCACATCCACCTTAATGACGTTATCGGTCCAGCGCCGCGCCATGGTAGCGTCGCCTTCCGGCGCGAACGACGTAATGGCGCCCGTGGAAGAGTGCACCGGGACCGGCGGCACCACCACCGACTCTCCTTTGGCCAGCACGGCCGCGCCCGGGGTGATATCCGGGTCGCCCGCCCGCAGGTGCCGCGGCTCGTGGTCCGCCTTGCTTCTGTTATTGCTGCGCAAAAGCTGCTCGGCGCGCCCCGCCGTTACCCAGCGCCCTTCTTTCGTGATGCCGATGGGCACTACCTCATATTGCTCTTTGTCAACGGCCTCGAGGACCGATGCCGCCGAGAGCAGCGACACTTCGTGCTCGCCGCTGCGTCCGCCAAAAAGAATTCCTACCCTGATTTTTTTCATGAAGAAGGGACCTGCCTCCAGTCTGAATAACCTCGTGCTCCGAGTCAACGACTAGAGGGTTTCCAAAAGTGTACGGGAGTGCATGGCCGGGCGGGGAAATCACTTTCACCACGAAGGCACGGAGACACAGAGAAAATCAATTCAGATTGAGGTCTGGCGATTGAAAACCTGGCCGCGGCATGAAACGACACTTGTCAATTACTCTGTCTCTCCGTGTCTCCGTGGTGAAAATATTCTAAAGAATTTTCTTGCCGAAGGCGGAGAGCGTCAACTCGACGGCCAGATCCGCCGTCCGGTTGTGCTCGTCAATAACCGGATTCACCTCGACAATTTCGAAGCTGAGCATGCGGGCGTGGTCGGCGATGATTTCCATGGCCAGGTGCGCCTCGCGATAGGTGGCGCCCCCGCGCACCGGGGTGCCTACGCCAGGCGCGTCCTCGGGGTCAATCCAATCCATGTCCAGGGATATATGGTAGCCGGCGGTGCCGCGTCCGGCCATTCGCAGGGCCTCTTCCATTACCACCCGCATGCCACGTTCATCAATATCGCGCATGGTGAAAACTTCCACGCCCGCCCTGCGTATGTTCTCTTTCTCGCTAGCATCCACATCGCGCACGCCCACGATGACGCAATTTTCCGGCAGCACCTTGGGCGAAAAACCGTAAATGTTGGACAACTCCGGCGGGCCCAGCCCCATGATGGCAGCCAGCGGCATGCCGTGCACGTTGCCGCTGGGCGAAGTAGCGGGAGTGTTGATGTCGCTGTGCGCGTCAATCCACACCAGGCCGATTTTCTGCTCCTGCCGTCGGTAGAACTCAGCCACGCCCGCCACCGTGCCCGCGGCCACGGAGTGATCGCCGCCCAGCACCACCGGGACCTTGCCCGCCTCCAGCGTCTTGAGCACCAGTTCCGCGTGCTTGGTGCAAGTGGCGGTGATTTCCTTCAGATACTTGGCGTGAGCATCGCCTTCTTTCTTTTGCTCGGCAATGGCCACACTCACGTTGCCGGCGTCCTCCACAATGTGGCCCAGCGCTTCCAGGCGCGCCTCCAGACCGGCCACGCGCACCGCCGAGGGTCCCATGTCCACGCCGCGGCGCGACTGGCCCAGATCCAGAGGGATTCCAATCACCCGAATCTTTTTGGGCACGATGTAGGGAACCACGGGCCTGACTGGCTTTTCCTGCTTGGGGGTATCGTTCATAGTTTTTCAGAAAACCTATTCACCGCCGAGACGCCGAGGATGCGGAGAACGCTCTGTCATCAGGAAATTCATTCACAATCCGCTTGATGCCGTTCTTCAGGACGGGCACATGAAAGTTGATCAGCAGACCCACTTTTTTGCCCGTCAACCGTAGATAAGAAAGTAATTGAGCCTCAAAGATTGCTGTCAATTGTTCCACTGCCTTTAACTCAACGATCACAGCGTCTTCAACCACCAAGTCGAGGCGGTAACCGCAATCCAATACCATTCCTTTGTACGTGACCGGCAACGGCTTTTGCTGCTCAACCCTTAGTCCCCACTGCTTGAGCTCAAACACCAGGCAACTTTCATATGCCGATTCCAACAGCCCTGGCCCCAAGTGCCTATGCACTTCTATGGCAGCGCCGATAATTCGCCGTGTAATTTCATCCAGCCGATCTTTTTCATCTAATTCCATAGCTCGGCATTCTCGGCGTCTCGGCGGTAGAACTTGGTTTATGGGTACATGCGATGCAGCATGCGGGGGAACGGAATCGTCTCCCGCACATGTTCCAGCCCGCAAATCCAGGCCACCGCGCGCTCAATGCCCATGCCGAATCCACTGTGAGGCACGCCGCCGTACTTGCGCAAATCCAGATACCACTTGAACGCTTCTTCCGGCAGATCGTGCTCCTGGATGCGCTGCCGCAGCTGTTCGTAAGAGCCGATGCGCTGCGAACCCCCAATAATTTCGCCATACCCTTCGGGGGCGAGCACGTCCACGCACAGCGCCAGGTCGGGCCGCTGCGGGTCAGGCTCCATGTAGAAGGCCTTCACCTTGGCCGGATAACGGTGCACCATCACTGGCTTATCGAATTGCGAGGCCAGATAAGTCTCATCCGGCGCGCCCAAATCGCCGCCATACTCGAACTTGGTTTCCAGCGCCCCTTTTTCGAAGCCCTCCTGCAGTTTCTTCACGGCTTCGTCGTAGGTGATGCGGGGAAACGGCGCTGTGACCTGCTCCAGCTTGCTGAGGTCGCGGCCGATGGTCTCCAATTCCCGGCGGCGGCGCTCTAGGCAGCGCTGCACGATGGTGGTGATCAGCCCTTCGGCCAACTCCATGATGTCGTCCAGCGTGGCGTAGGCCACCTCCGGCTCCACCATCCAGAATTCGGTGAGGTGCCGCCGCGTTTTCGATTTCTCCGCCCGGAAGGTGGGCCCAAACGAGTACACCTTGCCCAGCGCCATGGCCGTGGCTTCAATGTAGAGCTGGCCGGACTGGGTCAGAAACGCCTGCTCATCGAAGTAGTCCACGGGAAACAGCGTGGTGGTGCCTTCGCAGGCTGCCGGCGTGAGGATGGGCGGGTCGGTGAGCACGAAGCCGCGGTCGTCGAAGTAATCCCGCGCCGCCTTGATGATTTCCGCCCGCACCCGCAGAATGGCCGCCTGCCGGGGAGAGCGCACCCACAGGTGCCGGTGCTCCATCAGAAAATCCACTCCGTGTTCTTTTAGCGAAATGGGATACGGATCGCTGTCGGGCACGCGCTGCACCACCTGCACGTTGTTGACGTCCAGCTCGTAGCCGCCCGGAGCGCGTTTGTCGGCCCGAACCTTGCCCTCAACGATTACGCTCGATTCCTGGGTCAAGCCCTTCAGCGCGTCAAACACCTCTGGCGCGACCGCATTCTTCGCCACCACACCCTGGATGGTGCCGGTGCCGTCGCGGAAGATAGGAAACAGCAGCTTGCCGCTTTCGCGCAGGTTATACAGCCAGCCGCGGATAATGACCGCCTGGCCTTCGTGGGTGCCGATGTCCGAAATGGTTGTGAGTGCCGCCATGCTCTCTTCTCACCGCCGAGACGCCGAGGTCGCGGAGAATACCTTTTCGTTTGGGAATTCATTCACAATTCTCTTGATTACGTTCTTCAGAACTGCGCCATGAAAGTTAATCAGCAGTCCCACTTTTTTCCCGGTCAAGCGCAGATAAGAAAGTAACTGAGCCTCGAAAATTGAGGTCAACTGCTCAACCGCCGTCAATTCAACAATGACTGCATCCTCGACTACCAAGTCCAGACGATAGCCGCAATCCAGCACTATACTCTTGTAAACGAACGGCAACGGCTTCTGCTGCTCAACCGTAAAACCCAGCTGTTTCAGCTCAAATAGCAGGCATGTCTCATACGCGGATTCCAACAGGCCCGGTCCCAAATGTCTGTGCACCTCTATGGCAGCGCCGATGATCCGACGTGTGATCTCATCCAGCCGGTCCTTTTCATTTACCTGCATTTCTCGGCGCTCTCGGCGTCTCGGCGATAAAATTATTGTATTTCCAGCCTGCGAAACGCCTCCCCCATCTTGGCCGCCAAATCCGCCTTTTCGTCGCCCTCAATCTCCATCAGCAGCGGCGGCACGTGCGGAGCGGAGCGCAGCAGCTCCAGCGCTTCTTTCCAGTTGATGCTGCCCTCGCCCGGCCAGAGATGAGCATCGCGGTCGCGGGCATTATCGTGCACGTGGGTGGAGCGGATGTACGGCTTCAGAATCTCAAAGGCCTGGGTCACGCCGCCCTCCATATGGGCGTGGCCCAGGTCGAAGAGAGCTCGTTCGGAATGTTTTCCAGCAGCAGGTTCACGCCCAGCGGCTTGGCGAAAGCGCGCAGGTGCTCCACTGAGGTCATGGCCGCTTCGAATTTGCGGTCATCGAACTCCTCCCCGCTGGTGCCCATATGCTGCACCAGGAAACGGAAGGGAATCTGCTCGGCGACTTCCAGCGCCCGCTTGATCTCGTCCATGGCCTCCACGCGCCGCCCCCGGTCGGTGGTGGCGATGTTCACCGGCTGCGCTCCCATGCGCCCGAACTCGTAATCCGCATACATGGGCGAGTGCACGGAGTTGAGCGGCACTCCCGAGGTGCGGAACCAGTCCGCGATCTCGCGCACGTGCTGCTTGCGGTTGGCATAGTCCAGGTGCTGCCGCGCGGCAAAAATTTCGATGGCCTGCGCCCCGCCGCGCACCAGCCCGTCCAGCAGGCCGGGATGCAGCCGCTGCTTCACGTACACGTAAGTGGACATCGCTTGTTGCATCTATTCTCTGCCCCAAACAAAATCTACCGCCGAGACGCCGAGTACGCTGAGAAAATACAATTGATTATTTCAGATAAAAGATAAAACTGGCGACCTTCGACCGGTACAACTGCCGATCTGAAACGAAAGATCGTTAGCTTCCTCGGGGTCCTCGGCGTCTCGACGGTAAAAAGGTAATTCTAGTAGCCAACTGCCTTCCCGCTCACGTTGCGCACGTCGGTCGCGCCCAGGCGTTCGCCCGTCTTCGAGTCAACTGCAATGCACTCGCCGTCGCTCCAGTAGTCTTCGACCTCCATCTTGTGCCCCATACCCTGCAGCAGCTTGACGGTATCGGGCGAGAAGCCTTTCTCCAGGTACACCGTGTCCGGCAGCCACTGGTGGTGGAAGCGGGGCGCGTCCACCGCCTCCTGGATGTTCATGCCGTAGTCCACCACCTCCATCAGGATATTGGCCACGGTGGTGATGATGCGTGGCCCGCCGGGCGAGCCCAGCACCAGGAACAGCGTGCCATCTTTGAGCACGATGGTGGGCGTCATGGCCGAGAGCGGCCGCTTCTCCGGCTCGATCGCATTGTTGGGGCTCTGAATCAGGCCGTAGAGGTTGGGCGTGCCCGGTTTGGAGGTGAAGTCGTCCATCTCATCATTGAGCAAGAATCCCAGCCCGGGCACGGTCACACGCGATCCGAAGCTGTCATTCAAGGTGGTGGTAACGGAAACCGCGTTGCCTTCGGCATCCACCACCGAATAATGCGTGGTGTGTTCCGGTTCACGCACCGCAACGGGTAGCGGGTGCTGCTCGGCGTAGCGTTCCAGCGCGGTAAACTCCGCAGGGCGCTTCAGTTGGCGGCTGTCGCTGGCGTGGTGCGGGTCGAGCGAAGCCCGCCATGCCTGGCCATATTTCTTGTCCACCAGCTGGGCCACGGGGATATTGGCGAAATCGGGGTCGCCGAGAAACTCGGCGCGGTCGAAGAAAGCACGACGGAAAGCTTCCACGGTCAGGTGAATAGATTCGGCCGAATGGCTGCCCAACGCGCCCAGATCGTAGCCCTCTAAAATGTTGAGCGCCTCCACCAGCGCGATGCCGCCCGAAGACGGAGGCGGCGCGCCGAGGATCTCGTAACCGCGATACGTGCCATGAACCGGGCGGCGCTCCTTCACCTGGTAATTGGCCAGGTCCTGCGCCGTGATCAGGCCGCCACCCTGCTGCACCGCAGCCGCGATCTGCCGCGCCATTTCGCCGTGGTAGAAGTCGTCGGGATTGGCTGCGATTTTCTCCAGGGTGGCGGCCAGTTCCGGTTGGCGAAAGAGTTCGCCTGCCTGGTAATACTTGCCATCGCGCTGGAAGATCTGGCGGGAGGCAGGAAACTTGGCCAGCTCGGGGTCGCGCATCTCGTCGGCTTCGGCCCAGCTTAAAGCGAAGCCGTCGCGCGCCAGGCGGATAGCGGGCGCCATCACCTGGGCCAGAGTCAGCTTGCCGTATTTTTTTTCCGCGTACACCATGCCGGCCACAGAGCCGGGCACGCCGATGGCTTTGTAGCCGATGGTGCTGGCGCCGGGAATGATGTTGCCCTGCGCGTCCAGATACATGTCGCGCGTTGCCTTAGCCGGAGCCTTCTCGCGGTAATCAATGAAGTGGGCGGCGCCATCGGCCATGCGCACCAGCATGAAGCCGCCACCGCCGATGTTGCCGGCCTGGGGATGCACGACCGTGAGCGCAAACCCGACAGCCACGGCCGCATCCACCGCGTTGCCGCCCTCTCGCAGCACTTCAACCCCCGCCTGCGATGCCAAGCCGTGCACGCTCACCACCATGGCGTGAGGCGCGTGTACCGGCTGCATGGCCGCGGCTGCGGGCCGCGGCACAAGTGCGGCTATCAGCGCCAGCAGCACTGCTAAAAACAAATTGCGGTGGGATCTCATGGATGCGGGAGGCAAACGTTTGAGGCTAGCGTAGCCCGTGCTTGGGAGTCAAATATGGCAAAAACCAGAGCTACCGCCGAGACGCCGAGTTCGCCGAGAATTGCAGATCAGTTACTTGCGATAGAGACCCGAGTATCGAGAGGACTGTTCATAACAAAATACGGATGGTCATTTTCAACTCGGCGATCTCCGCGTCTCCGCGGTGAAAAGGTTCTTCAATTAGAATCGCCAATCGTCCGCTACGCTTCCTGCCGCGCTTCGCCTAGCGTGACCCGCACCTGCATGCGCCGCTGCCCGCGATAAATAGTGACGGTCACCGTATCGCCGGCGCGGTGCTTGTTCATCAGGTCGGCCAAGTCCTGCTGGTCCTGCACCGGCTGGCCGTCAATGGCCACGATGAGGTCGCCGCCCAGCGTGATGGGGGTGTTGCCCAGGTAGGCGCGCTGATTGCCGCCGCGCAGGCCGGCGCGATCGGCCGCTCCTCCCGGGGTTACCTGCACAATCAAAATGCCGTAATCCGCCGGCAATCCCATTTGTGCCGCCAGTTCTGGGCCCACGGGAATCGCTCGGGTAATGCCGAGCCCCGGCCGCCGCACTCGCCCCAGCGTCACCAGGTCGTTGAGCACCGCTTTGGCGGTGTTGATGGGAATGGCGAAACCGATGCCCGCGCTCTGGCCCACGCTGCTGGCAATCATGGTGTTGATACCGATCACATTGCCATGAGAGTCGAGCAGCGGTCCGCCCGAGTTGCCGGGATTGATAGGCGCGTCCGTCTGGATGGCTTTGTCAATGGTGGTGCCTTCCGGTTCTCGCACCGAACGAATGGAGCTGACAATGCCGTCGGTCATGGTGCCATTGAGGCCGAAGGGGTTGCCGATGGCATACACCCGCTGCCCGACCTGCAGATTGGAGGAATCGCCCAGCACCGCCGGGACCAGGTCAGGAGCGGAAATCTGCACTACGGCCAAGTCATGCGAAGGGTCGGTGCCGACCACTTGCGCGTTGTAGCGCTTGCGGTTGTGCATGGTCACGTAGATCTGGCCATTGCGTCCGCTCTGCACGGCTTGCGAGATGACGTGGAAGTTGGTGAGGATGTGACCCTGGCGGTCAATGACGAATCCCGAACCCTGGCCTTCCGACGGCACAATGCCGTAAAAGAAATCCCAGGTCAGCGCCCGCGAAGTGATGTTGACTACGGCGGGAATATTGCGCCGGTAGACCATAATGTTGTTTTGTTCAATCGAGTCCACCGTCTCCGGGCCGGCCGCTTCCGTGATGTCCACGTGTCCGGGGCGGCTCACCCAACTCACTTCCTGCAGCGGGCCGTGCCGTGCCGTGGTGAAGTAGTAAAAGGCAGCGGCAAAAATTACTGCCAGCACAATCGGTCGTAACAGTCGCATGTGTTCTTCCTGTCGGTAGCTATCTAGCTGCCTGGCTGACTAGCTATCAGCCTGAAGCTAACTATGGCTAACTGGCTATAAAGCTAACCTGCGCCTGGCCAGCAAAAAGCCGAGCTTTCAAATAACTTCAAGGGCCACGTAATTCAGCCGTCCCGCTCAGGACGCGAAATTCGCGATGTTAGGTCCGTATCAGGGCATGACTTCAGTCATGCCAAAGCAAGCACCTTAGCATCCGGCTTTAGCCGCTGCGCTAGTCACCGCGCCTGAAGGCGAATCGTTCAACGCCGCTGACCGGCATGGCTCAAGCCATGCCCTGATACGAAGCATTCCGCCCTTAGGCCTAGTCTTTGTTCACGCCGCGTTACAAATTCTTCTAATGGGCTGATCAGCTAAGCGGCCGGAGGAGACCAGCTAGTTAGCCGGATGGCTAGTAAGCTAGTCAGCCGCTTAGCTAGCCAGCTGTTCTTCTAAGCTCCCGCATTATTGTATCCACCTGGCGCTCGGCATCGACAAGTGAGCCGGAATTGTCGATCACGTAGTCGGCGCGGCGGGCCTTCTCCTCATCCGGCATCTGCGCCGCCATGCGCCGCTCCATTTCCAGGCGCGCCGCGTCCATATCCAAATGCAATCTCTGCGCGAAGCGCTGCAGGCGAACATCCCGGGAACAGGCCACGACCACCAGTTTGTCAAAGCGTTGGGCCACGCCGGCCTCCAGGATCAGCGCCGCTTCCACCATGGCAATGCCATGAGGATCGCGCCGCCCAATGTCGGCCATCCATTCTTCCTGGGCGGCGACTACGGCCGGGTGCACGATGCGGTTGAGTTCTTGAATGCGGGACGCGTGACTAGCGCCAGCAGTTTGGGATGGATCGCCAAAAGCGGCTTGGGCGAGTTTTTGGCGGTCAATGCGGCCGTCGGCCTGCAGAATCTCCCGCCCGAAGTGGAGGACCACCTGGTTGTAAACCGTTCCGCCGGGCCGCATCAGGTCGTGGGCGATGCGGTCAGCCTGGATCAGGTGGGCGCCACGGGCGGCGAACATCTCGCCAACCGCTGTTTTGCCGCAGGCGATACCGCCGGTCAGGCCGACGCGCAACACGTCAAGCGCGCTCCAGCGAGAGCGCCGCTTCCCGCAGCCGCGAGCCGCGCCGTAGGCGCGCCGCTTTCACCGTGTTGGACATCAGCATGGCGATGGTCAGTGGGCCCACCCCGCCGGGCACGGGCGTGAGCGCGCCCGCCACTTCCGCCACCTCCGGGTGCACGTCGCCGATCAGGGTGCTGCCGTTTTTGGCGAAGGCCTGCTCCCGCTTCTCGTTGCCTTTAAAAAAGCGTTCGAACTCCGCCCGGTCGCTGATTTTGTTCATGCCCACATCAATCACCGCCGCGCCCGGCTTTACAAAGTTGCGCGTGATCATGCCCGTGCGCCCAATGGCTGCAACCAGGATGTCAGCCCGCCGGCACACGCCCGGCAGATCGTGCGTTTTGGAGTGGCACACGGTCACGGTGGCATTGTGGTTGATGAGCAGCATGGCCGTGGGCTTGCCCACAATATCGCTGCGGCCCACCACCACCGCTTCCCGCCCGGCAATGGCAACCTGGCTGCGCTGCAGGATTTCGATAATACCCGCCGGCGTGCAGGGCACCAGCCCGGGCCGTTGGGTCGAAAGGAAGCCAACGTTTACGGGATGGAAGCCGTCCACGTCCTTGGCCGGTTCCACCGCCATCAGCACCGCCTTGGAGTCCACCTGCGCAGGCAAAGGCAGTTGCACCAGAATTCCGTCAATCTCATCGCGGCGGTTCAGCTCGCGCACCAGGTGCAGCAGTTCGGCCGTGGTCACCGACTCCGGCGGCGCATGTTTTTCGCTGTGGATGCCCAGTTCCTCGCAGCTTTTGACCTTGCCGCGCACGTAAATCTCGGAAGCGGGATTGTTGCCCGCCAGGATGACGGCCAGCCCGGGGCGCAGGCCCGCAGCCGTCAGATCGCGCACCTGCTGCGCCACTTCCGCCTTGATTTCCGCAGCGATCTTGTTGCCGTCCAGAATGGTGGCCGCCATGAACTCCTCTTTGTTCCAGGGGGAACTTCGAATTCTAAATCATCGCCAATGGCCGTCGCAGGAGAAAGGAGGCACGCAGCCTTGAGCGAGAGCTCTCTTCTAATTAATCATCGCCGCATCTGATTCGGGAATCAGGGGTGCAATTTGTCCCCATGAGGAACCATCTTCTCTCCAGCCAAAGGAGTAAAATCGGTTCGCTATGATCTCCCCAGAACTGTTGGAAATTCTGGTTTGCCCGGTATGCAAGAAGCGCCTGGTGCTGAAGCATGAGGGCGAAAGCCTGCAATGCGGCGAGTGCCGGCGGGTCTACCCTATACGGGACGGTATCCCCATCCTGCTGGTGGATGAGGCGGTAATCGAGCCCGCCTGAACTTGGCATTTCGCGGCAGGGTAGCGTGTTTTTTTGTGTCAGTTCGGGAGCCGCACGCCACCCGGGCTAGTCCCCTGGCCCTCTCAACCCCTTTCAATGCCGGAACTTGTCCCTCGCAACTCCCTTCTTCCCCAAGGGTTTAAGAACATAGAAACGCTGGTGAAATAAAACTCCGCAGAAGGGCGCGAGCGGCATCAAAATTGCTTGCAACAATAGTGCCGGTTGCGGAGTCTAATCTCCAGTACGACCACGGGTCGGAGGTGATGTCATGATGGACGAAAAGTTCAACGTGACCGAATTAGCGGCTTTACGGAGCGACCTGTTGCAGGGGGGCATTGATTCCCGCGAAGCGGCGGAATTGCTGCAAGTCTTCCTCATGGGTCGTGGCTATGGAGTTTCCCAAGAGGCAGCCCGGGACGCTGCCAGCCGGGTGGAAGGCTCCGGCTGCTCCCTGGAAGTCATTCAAAAGGAACTGGAAACTATAGCGCTGGTGATGTAAGCGCAAACCAGACGGCGCATGGTGGCTACCCTGGCGCCGGAGTTGAGAGCGAGGTGGCAGTAATCATTAACCGGATTCGGATCCTGATGGCCGGGCCAACCAGCCCGGCCTTTGCTTTTGCCAGCCAGGTAGCCAGCTATCCAGCTGACTAGCGATTCGGCATTGAGCCAGCTAGCGAGCAAGTCAGCCTCTTAGGGAATTCTGCACACCTGCAAATTGCCGTTGCTATAGCGGCACGGCATGCCCGCCACGGCATGCTCCAGGACCACCCAATTCACCCCAAATTGCGCCTTCAGCCTTCGGAAGTCTTTGAATTGAAAGCTGTTCCAGCCCTCCTCGGCCCGCACCTGGCGCTGCCACTCTTCCGCGAGCTGAGGGAACATGCTGGCGGCGCCGCTGTCCTTCAGCGCGTCAGCCAGCATGCTGCGCTGCGCGATCGCTCTAAACCCGTGCTGGTCTTCGTCGGGTAGGGCCATATGCTGCGGATCGAGGGCAAAATACGCGTCGGTCGGCGTATTGTTGCGAATCCAATGGAAGGTTTGCACCCATGGATTGTTATTCCTGGCCCAAGGCAGCTCCAAATGGGGCGTAGATGGGAACAGCTGGCGCTGGGCGTACCACATGCCAACGCAAAGCGGCAAAAATAAGGCCAGCCAGCGCCATACTTTCTCGCGCAATACCCATTCTGCCAGCAGCCCTCCGCTGAAAACGAATAACAGGATGTAGACCAGGTGTAGCGCCCGCATGGGCTGCAGCTCAGCCAGGTTAGCCAACTGTGGAGGAATGGTGATGACCAAGGCGGCGGCAAAAAACAGCAACTCAAACAGAATCAACGCCGAGCACATGCGCTCCAGCACCCGCAGGCCCTGCTGACGAGCCCTACGCCGGTACCACCACAACAGCGCGAGAGGAGCGAAAATCCCCACCCATTCATACCATTGCCAGCGCAGCAGGAAAAAGTACTCGCGGGTATCCAGAATGCGCCGGTAAGCCTCGGTCACAGGAGGAAAAAGCCCCAGTGGCAGGAGGGCCAGGGCCGCTGCCGGAGCGAGTTCGCGCCGCTCTATCCAAATCACAAAGAACATATAGGTCGCGCCGAACACCACCATCAGGGGGTGAATGAGGCCAGTGAGCACAATCCACACCATCCCGCGCACCCACTTGTGCTCCACCACGTTGACAATGGCCAACAGAATCATGGGCGTCGAGAGGGAGCGCGTATTGAGGTACTGGTCCATGATGTAAAGCGAAGTCCCGGCTACAGGAATGGTGAGCAGGGCAGCAACTAGGGCGACTCCGCCCCACACCGCGCGTTGGCTGGCAAAGCACATCCGGCCAATGCGCCAGCAGGCGAATAGCAGCAGAAAAACGGCCAGCAGGTGCCAGAGCAGCATGGCGTAATCGAGAGGCAGATGGGAGATGCGCACGGAGGCGGCAATCAGGTTGGGATAAAGCGTCATGTGCGCGTGCGAGGCGAAGAAACCCTGGTTATAGGGAAACAACTGTGGGTTAAGGACTTTGAGGACTCCGGGCAGGTAAATTTCCGCGTCTTCAACTCCGGGATGGTAGCCGGCAACCGTCACCGCGCCCAGGGTTAAGAGCAGCAGCGCGGCGAGGGTCTTACCTCTAAAGGAGGATTCGCGCAAGTTTTCCGCCTAGGTGGCCGAAAAGCTATGGCCGGCGCCGCGCGCGTAGTAATTGCCGCTGTTGGTTTCCAGTTTCCTGCCGGCGGGGTTGAACATGCGAAAGCGGCCGAGGCCCGCTTTCTGCAAGCCGAATTGCAGCGAGGTGCCCAGCACGCCGAGGCCATACTTCACGCTGCGGCGGAAATTGATGGATGAGGCCTCTGGAAAATACTTGGTGGGGCAGGAAACTTCACCGATGGGGAAGCCGAAATAAACGCACTGGGCCAACATCTGGTTGTCGAAAACAAAATCGTCGGAGTTTTCCAGCAGGGGCAATTGTTCCAGCACGCGGCGGCTGAAGGCCCGGTATCCGGTGTGATACTCGGAAAGCTTCGCCCCCAGGAACCAGTTCTGCACCAGGGTGAGGCAGCGGTTGGAAATGTACTTGTAACGCGGCATGCCGCCGCGCAAGGCGCTGCCGCCCAGGATGCGGGAGCCCAGCACCACGTCATAAACGCCATAAGCCACCATGCTGGCCATGGCGGTCACCAGCAGGGGTGTGTACTGGTAATCGGGGTGCACCATGATGATGACATCGGCGCCGGCGCTCAAAGCCTCACGATAGCAAGTCTGCTGGTTGCGCCCGTAGCCGTAGTTGCGGTCGTGGACGAAGGTGCGCAAGCCGAGCCGCTGCGCCACCTGCAGGGTGCGGTCGGTGCTGTAATCGTCCACCAAAATGCGGATGTCCACCAGTTCGGGCAGTTCGTGGACGGTCTGCTCCAGCGTCTGCTCCGCGTTGTAGGCGGGAAACACCACGCAAATGCGCTTGCCATTGATCATTGGGGCTAGAGCCGCAAAACTCCTCCTGCCAGACCTACGTGATGGCAGTATCTCCCTGAAAACCCGGACAAAGGGGTGTCTTAGAAGTTTAAGATGCGGGGCTCAGCGATGCAACCGCAGGTTGCAGCAGGCATGTATAAGGAAGGCGCTGCCGGTGTGGCGGGGCTCTGCCCCGCCTGGACGGGGCGAAGCCCCGTCCCCACACAAGCATTGCCACAGCATGCCCGCCGGCGGTGCGTCCTACTCGTGGCGCAGGCTTTCCACGGGATCGAGCTGAGCGGCGCGCGTGGCCGGCACGGTACCAAAGAGCACGCCCACAAAGGTGGAAACGCAGAGTGCAATCAGCGCCGACCATCCGGAGACCGGCAGGCGGTAGGTGCTGAGAAAGCGCACGGAAAACGGCAATGCCAGCCCGATCACAATGCCTATGAGCCCGCCCCCCAAAGAAATGAAAATGGCTTCCGTGAGGAATTGAAATTTAATTTCCCGGCGGGTGGCGCCCACCGCCATGCGGATGCCGATTTCGCGAATGCGCGCGCTTACCGTGGCCAGCATGATGTTCATGATGCCGATGCCGCTCACCAGCAGCACCACCATGGCGATCAGCAACAGCACGATGGTCAGGGCATTGGCCGTTTTGGCGGCCAGCGTGAGCAACTGGGACAGGTTGCTGACCCCGTACACGGATTCCGGCCGGTGCCGCGACTGGATCACCTGATGCGCTTGCGAGGTCACCCGGGGAACATCCATGGCATCCGCCACGCTGAAGTAAATTTGTTTGACCGTGGAGCCATTCTCCATGAAATAACGGCTCACGCTGTAGGGGATGAGGATGGTGTCCCCGGTCACTTCCGACTGGCCGAAAGTTTCGACCTTTTCCTTGAAGGTGCCGACGACGGTGAAGGGCAGCCCGCTCAGCTTCAACGTCTTTCCAATGGCTTCGTCCTGCGAACTGTAGAGCCGCGTGGCCAATTGCTCTTCCACCACGGCCACTTTGTTGTGGGCCTGTTCGTCCTCGTTATCGAAGAAGCGCCCGGCCAGCACGTCGAGGTTGCGGATATGGAGGTACTCAGGATTTACCCCCAGGATGAGGACATCGCGTTCCTTGCCTTCGCCGACAGGAATGCGGTCACTGAGATTGACCACGGGGGTGGCTGCGGTGATGCCCGGAACCTGCTCCTGCACCGCCTGCATGTCATTGATGGTGAGAGGGTCGGGCGGCTCCGCGTTCACGTGCTGGCTGCCGCTTTCATATTCGGCCCACACCAGGTTGGAGCCGATGCCCTGGATTTGCCGCAGAATGTATTGCTTGCCGGTCAGGCCGATGGTCACGACAAGGATCAGCGACGCAGTGCCGATGACCATGCCCAGGGCGGTGAGCAGGAAGCGCACCTTGTTGCTGCAGAAGGTGTCGTAAGCGAACCGGAAGATCTCGTCCAGCACCAGCGGCGATTGCTTATGTTCCGACATTAAGGTCTATCTAAATGGATGACGCTCAGGCCGCATTAGCTTCAGGGTACACCAGCCTGCGAGCCGCCTCATTTTCTATTGCCACACCTCGGTGCAGGCACCGCTGGCGGCTTGAATCAAAGCTGGGACTGCGTGACACTGGAAAGAAGCTCCAGCGCTGCCATTCCATGGAAAAACTGCGATCCAACAAGACCGGCACCCCTGCGGCTGTTCCCGGCAAAGAGGCGCGAACCGCTTTGGCGGTGGTGGTGCCTACCTTGCAGGAGGCGGCCAACGTGGGCCCGGTACTCGACCGCATCCGCGCCAGCCTGGATCCTCTGGGCCTGTCCTATGAGCTTATTGTAGTTGACGACGATAGCCGCGACGGAACGGAAAGTATCGTGCGCGGGATAAGCGCACATGACGCTCGGGTCCAGTTGCTGGTGCGTCGCGGAGATCGCGGCCTGGCCGGGGCCATTACCGACGGCTGGCAACGCAGCCAAGCCGAAGTGCTGGGGGTTATTGATGCCGACCTGCAACACCCGCCCGAGCTGCTGCCGCGTCTGTGGGAGAAGATTCAGGCAGGCTGCGACCTGGCGGTGGCCAGCCGTTACGCCGAGCCTGGCAGCATGCGTTCATGGAATCCGCTGCGCCGGCTGGTGTCCCAACTGGGCGTCTGGCTGGCCCAGCCCCTGCAAAGGCAAACCATCCAGGTAAAGGATCCGCTCTCCGGCTTCTTCCTGGTACGGCGGCGCTGCCTGGACGGATTGCAACTGCAGCGGCACGGCTTCAAGCTGCTGCTGGAGATTCTGGTTCGCGGCAATATCCGCTCGGTGGCAGAAGTGCCGTTCGTCTTCGGGACGCGCCAAGGCGGTGAAAGCAAAGCCAGCCTGGGCACCGGACTGCATTACTTTTATCTTTTGGGGCGATTGTGGCGGAAGAAGAGAAATCATTGAAGAATGACGATTGATGATTGACGATTTAGAAGCATTCACAGTTCCTCTAGGAACATTCCCAGAAGCAATTGACCGTTTCGACTTTTCGGCTGACGATTGAAGTGCGCATCGGCGAATTGCAATCGGCAATCGTCAATCATTAAGGAGTCATCGCAGTTCTGTGCCTCTGTGGTGAACAATTGGTGCTCTACTACATCACGGACCGGCGGCAGTTTCCGGGCACCGAAGGCGAGCAGCGGGCGCGCCTCCTGGCCAAGATCGCGGAAGCCAGCCGCGCCGGCGTGGACCTGATTCAGTTACGTGAAAAAGACCTGCCAGCGCGAGAGCTAGAAAGACTGGCTCGAGAAGCCGTGAGCGCGGTCGGGGAGAATTCCGGAGGCCGGACCAAGCTGCTGGTCAATTCGCGCGTAGATGTCGCGGTTGCCGCCGGAGCCGATGGGGTGCACCTGCGCGCGGATGACGTTGCAGCCAGCGAGGCGCGCGTCATTTTCAGCAAAGCCGGGGTGCGCTCTACCGTGATTGGAGTTTCCTGTCATGCAGTTTCCGAGGTCCGGCTGGCGGAATCGCACGGGGCCGACTTCGCGGTGTTCGCACCGGTTTTCGAGAAATCGGGTGCTCCCGGCCAGGGCCTTGCAGTTCTACGCGCAGCCTGCGGGCAGATTCCAGCCCGGGGCATAGAGGCCGCAGTTCCTGCTGGACAGATGCCCGTGCTCGCCCTGGGGGGAATAACGCTGCAGAACGCTCCTGCCTGCCTGGAGGCGGGTGCCGCCGGGGTAGCCGCGATTCGGCTGTTTCAGGAGAACGAGATTGCAAAAGTGATCGAAAGAATCAACACCCACCACCGAGACACAGAGGCGCGGAGGGATTGATTGAAGATTGAAGATTTGGGAAAAACTGAGCTCCGCGAAGGCGTCATTCATAGGGGCCTTCAGCCCCGAAGAATCTGGCGTGCACCCTCAAACATTTTCGCCAGCCGCCACACACCAGAAAGAACACGCGAGATTCCTCGGTACTGAAGTGCCTCGGAATGACGCCAGGATGTGAGCTGGTTTTTCCAGTGCCTTCAATCACCAGTTGTTCAGTACTGCCGCGGGGCGGGGCGCACCAGCCATTTAATCAGCATATTGACCAGCATCAGGACAATGGCGCCGAGGAAGGCCGCGCCGAAGCTGGTGATGTGGAATCCGGGAACAAACGCTGAGGCCAGCTCCAGCATGAGCGCGTTGATGATAAACCAGAAAATCCCCAGCGTGAGCACGGTCAGCGGCAAGGTGATCAGTTTGAGGAACAGTCCCAGGGTGGCGTTTACAAAGCCTATAACGATGACCGCCCACAAGGCTGCGCCCAGCCCGCTGAGGTGAAAGCCGGGCACCACGTAGGCCACCATCAGCAGGGCCAGCGCGCTCAGCAACCAGTTGAGGAGCAAACGTAACATTGTGTAATTGAGTAATTCTGTAACCGGGTAATTGAAAATCCCATATGACTCGGTACGTAGCATTCAATTACACAATTTCCCCATTAGTCAATGCCGCTCATCCGGCCATGACCACGGGGCGCTGCAGCGGCCGCTTGGGGCCGCGCTTGCGGATCAAGAGCACGCGAATGCGCTCCAGCAGTTCCGCGGGCGCATACATGCCTTTAGGAAGAAAGACATCGGCACGCGTGTCGCGGTCATAAATGCGGATCTTCCCGGAAAACAAAATGGTGGGAACTTCCGGCGCCAGGCTCTTGACCTCATCAATCAGCCGCGTTCCGTCCACGCCCGGCATCACCAGGTCGGTGAGAACCAGGTCCACTCCGCCCACGCGGAAATTTTCCAGCGCTTCCTGGGCGTTGCTGCAGGCGATTACGCGATAGCCGCGCGTTTCCAGCATGACTTTGCGGATGGAGAGGGATTGTTCGTTGTCATCAACGCAGAGAATCGTCCGTTTGGGTTTCATTATCCTACCTGAACTCTATTCGGAATCGCCACTTGGCGTCATCGCTGACGAAGAACATCAGGCCGGCTGAACATCGTTATTGCTGCGAACCTGGCTGTTGCGGGTGAAATGAATCCTAACGGCGGGAACCTCTCTTGTAAAGTGGCGCAGATGATAATAGGGCGAATGTCCGAGAGATATTTTTTCGCGCAGGGAGAAGGAGGAAAATCCGCGATGTTTACTCTCTATCGCGCAGGGAGATCTGCCGCCGCGTGTCACAACACGACTTCACCGCGCAAAACTTCCACCGCATTTCCACCGACCCGCACATTGACTACCCGGTTACCATCTTTGTCTGCGCGGACAAAAATGCGGCTGGGGCGGCCCATTTCGACGCCTTGCTCGATGAGCACGCGCTCGCCGGACTGAGCCACGGCATGCGCCGCCATCCAGGCGGCCGCGCAACCCGCCGCCGAGCCGGTGGCCGGGTCTTCGCCGTTGTAGAAGAACATGCGCGCGTGCAGGCGCGCGCTCCGATCCACAGTTTCCCGGCAGACCAGATAGAAGAATTGCGCCTGCGTGCGCCGCAGGTACTCAGCGCCACGTTGCCAGTCCGCCCGCAGGCGCCGCGCGGTCGCCAGCGAGCGCAGAGGAACAATGATGAATGGAACGCCAGTGGAGACGGTTTGGATGGGCACGTCATCGGCGATCTCCTCGGGGCGCACTCCTGTAGCCTCTGCCACCGCTTTGTGGTCGTGAGTCTCGCCGAGTTCCGGATCGCGTTGCCGCATCTCACCAAAAACCGGCTGCCCGTTGCCCTCTTCAAAGCGCACCGGGATTTTTCCTACCTTGAGATCGAGCGCCACCTCTGGCGCTCCACTGGCGCCGCGCAGCACGAAGGCGGTGCCCAGGGTGGGGTGGCCGGCAAACGGCAACTCCTCACTGACCGTAAAGATGCGCACCTGTACCCCGCGCTCCCGCTGCACGGCCGCGTCTCGGGGCAGGATAAAAGTGGTCTCCGAGAGGTTCATTTCCTTGGCCACGGCCTGCATCTCGGCATCGCTCAGGCCCCGGGCATCGGGAAAAACGGCCAGGGGATTGCCTTCCAACGGCTTGGCTGAAAACACATCCATCTGCACCATGGAATAACGCCGGGCCGGCTGGTTCATGCGGATGGCTCCTCAATCTGGGTTGTTCTATGGATGCCCGGCTGGGGGCGATTGACACAACTTTTCCACGGCGCGTATCCTTATCATCGTTGTGACGCTCTCCCTCTCATCCCGCACGATGGCCATATGTTGTTGTCGCTGCGCGCCGGTGGGGGAGTAGTCCGCTAAAAGGTTCTGCAACCCCACCCGGCTCGGCTGTGCGGGTGGGTTTGCTTTTGCATCTTTCCTCCCCGCTGCACTTCGAACCTCGGTTGTGGTTGTGAGTCTTTGGCTACAGGGCCTACATCCAATTCAAGACATCAGGAGACGAAAATGAGCCTAGAAACCGCGGAAACCACCGCCCGACTTCCTCGCATCAATGAGCCGGCGCCGGATTTTGAAGCCAAGTCCACGCACGGCGTAATCCGTCTGAGCAACTACACCTCCAAGGGCAAATGGGTGATGCTGTTCTCCCATCCCGCGGACTTTACCCCGGTGTGCACCACCGAATTCATCGAGTTCGCGCGCCGCAACCCCGATTTCGAGAAACGCAACGTGCAGCTCATTGGCAATTCCATTGACAGCGTTTACTCGCACATCGCCTGGGTGCGCAACATCGAGCAGCACACGGGAATCAAGGTGCCCTTCCCCGTAGTTGCCGACCTCGACCAGAAGGTGGCGCGCGCTTTCGGGATGGTGCACGAAGCGGTGAGCGACACCGCCGCCGTGCGCGCCGTCTTCTTCATTGATCCCAAGGGCATCATTCGCGCCCTGCTCTATTACCCGCTGTCGCTGGGGCGCAACGTGGACGAGTTGCTGCGCGTGTTTGACGCGCTGCAAACCGCCGATGCCAACGGGGTGGCCACTCCCGCCAACTGGCGTCCGGGCGAGGCGGTCATCGTGCCCGCTCCCTTGACCCAGGCCGACGCCGAGAAGCGCGCCGGCTCCAAGGACTTCGAGGTTACCGATTGGTACTTGTCGAAGAAGAAGCTGGCGGCTGCGGCCGACTGAACTGGTTCTGCTGAAATGCGAGAGCGGCACCCCACAGTGCCGCTCTTTTTTTTTGGGACCGCCTAACCAAAAGCGGCCTGCAAAAAACCGAATCACCGGTTTACAACTTGCCCTAAGATGGGCGTGGCACTACAAACGTTCATGGCTCCCTATTCAGTGGCGGGAAGCGCGCAAGAACCGGACGTAAAGAAGGCCTTCGGCGCAGCGTACACGGTGCTCTACGACGGGCAGTGCGAGATATGCCAGGCCGGCGTCTCGTGGCTGAAGGTGCTTGATCGCAAGCAGCGGACGAACTGCGTTCCCCTTAGCACCGAAGCGCTTGCGGCACTGAACGCCTCCCTCAGCATGGAAGACTGCCTGCGGCAGTTGCACGTGGTTACACCCCAGGTCCAGATTTATGTCGGCTGGGACGCGGTGGCCTGCCTGGCATGCCTGTGCCCGGCCACATCGATTGTAGGCGCGCTCGGGCAGGTGTTCCCTTTTCGCAAAGCTGGGCAGCTTCTGTATGGCTTCGTGGCCGCTAACCGGTATTCCCTCAGCAAATGCCGCGGCGGCGCCTGCCGCGTCGCCAAACCGAATACCGTGCGGCGGCAGGCCAACCTGGGCGCATTCTGGTCCTGTTATGTTTTGGGATTCCTCCTGCGCCTGCCGCTGGTGCTGTTCGCAGGCATCAAGGCCGCGGCAGAGAGGGCAAGCCTCTTCACTCGCACCTGGCACCGGCGACTGGAGTTCCTGGACGGTAAGCTCACCCTTCTTTTTCTGAATGGAACGTTGCCTAACGCGGTTCCGCTCCTTTTCGGAGAGCTGTTCACCACCGTGCTCTATGACGGACTGGCCGTAGATCCCGGCTCGCCCAAAATGCGGCGCTCCCTGGCGCGCCACCTGCGTCAGATAAATCCGGAAATCGCCAAGGTTGTTGCAACTCATGCGCACGAGGAACACGTCGGCAACCTGAACTGGTTGTCCGAAATTACCGGCGCCCCCGTTTACGTCTCGGAGATGACGGCCCGCTTCCTCACTCCTTTCAAGAAGCTCCCCTGGGTGCGTGCGGCCGTCATCGGCCAGCCACCGGATCTGAAACCGCCATTCTGCCTGCTGGGCGAGACGTTGGAAACCGGCTCTGGCCGGCTGCAGGTAATACCCACGCCCGGCCATTGCGATGATCACGTAGTTCTCTATGATCCGGGAGAGAAGGTGTTGCTGGCCGGCGATGCTTTCATGGGAAGCTACTTTGCCACGCCCAATCCAGACGTGGACAGCCGCAAGTGGCTCGCCAGCCTGGAAAGGCTGATGGGACTCGACATCGAAATCCTGGTCGAAGGACACGGGCACATTCATACCTTGCGCAGCGACATTCCCGACTTTGCCGGCGTGGTAATCCGGCAGAATCCGAAGCTGGCGATCGCGCAGAAGCTCGAGTATCTGCGCTGGCTGAGGGAGCAGATTGAAACCGGATTGCAAGAGCAACTGCCGCTGCGGGCCGTCGAGGCAAGTTGCTTCCCCTGGGGCAAGCGCACCTCCTGGGAAAGCTGCGCTACCGATGAGTGCATCCGCCTGCTGAGCCTGGGGCATTTCTCGCGCACCGAACTCGTGCGAAGTTTTGTGCGGAGCGATGCAGACCAGCTCCCAACGGTATTTGAAGTGCGCCTGCACGCAGGAGAATAATTCAGCTTTGCTTCGACTGACCGCCCCTGCAGAGAATGACGTTTGCCGATTTTGTCGATGGCTCAGGAGTGCGCTCAGTTCCGTACCAGCTGATACAGCGTACTGACAAGACGTATGTGGTTCAGTCGAAAACCCCGAGCCCAAGGGCGATCGAGTTTAGGCAGGACGCGGTTGGTGGCATGATCTTGCTCACATCAAAGTGAAACCCGACCCTTTGGATTTTACGGACCCTCTTGAACCCTCGGCAGCGAAGCTATCTCCTAGGAATAATTACTGGAATTCATAGCCGCCAGGGAGAACCTTATTATCGTTCCCGTTTACCTGGATCGTATTTTGCGGGGTTGGACGACCACATTCGAATACTGAAGGCGTAACGCCGCAGCTTGAGAATTAATGTGCTTGCGGGCATCTGGGTTAAATCACTCTGTAGCGACTTGCGTGCCGAGCCCATGCCGTGGCTATGCGTGTCCAGGAAATGAGACCTAGGGCACACCTGGGCGTGACACCAATCACTGCAGGTCCGGTCAAACCATTCCATGTTGTAAAAGGATGATAAACATACGTCCCAAGGCGGGAAGGGAGGCGTGTCTACCGGCGGCCCTGCCTGTGGCTCTACTCCTGGGTGGGCCGGGCGTGGACTACGAGCAGATTTGGATCCAAGCCCTACTCGGTGTTCTGGTTACGACGGTTGTGATTTCTGCCGTCGCCTGGCGAGCATACAGGAAAAATGTTCAGGAAATGCAAGCCGAGTTGAAGCTTGCCCGGGAGCAGACACGACAGAGCGAGAGAGAACGGGACCTGGCACAAGGAGACCTGCTCCTGCGTTTGGACCGGGAACGAGAGCTCAACAAGCAGAAAATGCAGTTCCAGGCGCAGCTGGCGGACTACGAAAAAAATGCCGCCCTGGTACAAATGGCGCTAGGAGCCGCGCACGAGATCAACAACCCTTTGTTAGGAATTCTTTCCCATCTGGAACTCGAATTGAAAGTTGCCGGCCCGGAGGCGCACACCGAGATCGAGCAGTGCATCGAAAGCGTGAAGCGAATCTCGGCTACGACCCTCGGGTTGCTGAACTACGCCCGCCCCGATCCGCTGCGGGTAAGCCGCATTCAACTGCCGAGCCTGGTGTCCGAGTTGCTGGGTTTTCTGGAGCACCAGCCGCTGCTGCGTCCGTTGCGGATACAAAACCACGTGATCACCGATCTTCCGGCTATTCACGCCGATTCGCAACAGTTGTCGCAGGTTCTGATGAACGTCCTGCTAAACGCCGCCCAGGCCACGCCGCCCGGTGGAACCATCACGATCGAAGCAGCGTCCGTGCCTGCCGCTGAGGCAATCGAAATCCAGGTTAGCGATACTGGCTGCGGCATTCCAGAGGACATCCTGCCCCACGTTTTTGAGCCGTTTTTCACCACCAAACGCGGCAAGGGAACAGGCCTGGGCCTGAGCATCAGCCGTGCCTATGTGCGCAGCCACGGAGGCGAGATCCGGGTGGAGAGCAAGGAAGGCGCAGGCACGAGGGTGATTATCACCTTGCCGGTGCAGGGCCAGAAGACGCAGCCAGAAGTAGAAGAGGAGAGCGAGGTTGTAGTCTGAAATGCCCTATTCCATTCTCATCGTTGATGATGAAGAACTGACGCAGCGGACCATTAGCCGCGGCCTCCGCGCGGAAGGCTGGGAAGTACTCGTGGCCAGTAGCGGCGAAGAAGGCCTGAAACTCTTTGCGGAGGAGAAGCCGGAGATAGCCCTGCTGGACATCGTGCTGCCCTGCCTGGATGGGGTGGGCGTGCTCAGGGAAATCAAGCGACAGGCGCCGGCCACGGTGGTGGTGATGATGAGCGCTTACCACCTTGTGGACCGGGCGGTGGAAGCAATGAAGCTGGGCGCTTTCGACTACCTGGTGAAGCCGTTCCATTTAAAGGACATGCTCGCAACCATGCACCGTGCCACGGAAATGCTGCAGTTGCAGGTGCGGGTTCGAGAAACGGTGGAGACCGCGAAAGGGCGCTACGACTTTGGCCGGGTGGTCACAACCAACGAAGCAACCAGGAAAATTCTGGCGGTTGCGCAGAAAGCGGCGGAGGCGGACCGCACCACTATCCTCATCGAGGGCGAGAGCGGCACCGGCAAAGGAGTGCTGGCTCGGGCCATACACTACGCCAGCCCGCGCGCCTCCATGCCGCTGCTGGAGATCAACTGCGCCACACTTCCGGATACACTGCTGGAAAGCGAGCTGGTCGGCTATGAGCCGGGGGCCTTCACCGATGCGCGACGGCGCAAGGAAGGATTGCTGGAAAGGGCACACGGCGGCACCGTGTTTCTGGATGAAGTCGGGAACATGTCAGCCAGTGTGCAAGCCAAGCTGCTGCGGGTCCTGGAGGAAGGCACGTTTCTGCGCCTGGGCGGGACCAGGGTCATCCACATTGATGTCCGCATCATCGCCGCCACTAACTCTAACCTGAGGGAAGGCGTAGCGCAGAACCGGTTCCGTGAAGATCTGTACTACCGCCTCAACGTATTGCCGTTAGTCCTTCCGCCGCTGCGTGAACGGCGCGAAGACATAGTCTCGCTGGCAGTGGAGATGGTGGGGCATTTCAATCGCGAGCTCAAGAAGTCGTTCACTGGGCTCACCCCGGCGGCTGCCGATTTGCTAGGCCGCTATGACTGGCCGGGCAATATCCGCGAACTGAAAAACGTGATTGAGCGGGCCATGATTCTCTCCCCTGAAGGCGATATTGACGCGGAGTATCTGCCGGAGGAGATACGGGATTATAAGGAAAGAGCGGTGCCGGAACCGTTATCCGCATTCGATGTTTCACCCACCGGGCATCAATTCGTAACCCTCGAAGAACTGGAAGAGAACTATGTCGAACAGGTGCTGACCGCCACAGGAAATAATAAGACGCAGGCGGCACGGCTGCTCGGTATCCATACCACCTCCCTGCAGCGTCGATTGAAGAAGAGTGCACGCGAAAGCGGACGCTAGGTTCATCGCTCCTGACGGCCAGCGCGCCGAGGTCGCCGCTAGTGCGGGTTCGATTTAGCGCCGCGAGGTCAGCATTTCCTTCCTGATCACTGCTGCAACATGCAGCACCACCCAGCAAAACGCAGTGGCGAGTTGTGTCCCGCTGCGGTGGTGGGACTCCCAAGCCTTTTGTCCTCAACATGCGATGGTAGCCCTCTTTTGCCCTTCGCGTGCACACACAGGTGTGGTTAGCGAACCGCTGCCGAAGGCGCCGGATGGTGGTGTACCGGCGAATTGGCCAAGGAGGCAGGCATGTCGATTTTGTTCGTTCTCCTAATGTTTCTTGTGGTGTTAACGATTACCTACTTTCGCGGGCGCGAGGAGCCGCTACCGGCCAGAGTGTCTGTGCCTCTTCCACATCCGCAAACCAGGCACGAGCTGGGATTTGAAATACCTGTGAATTACTGCTTTCACCCGGCGCACACCTGGGCGATGCGGGAAGCCCGGGATTCAGCGCGCATGGGCGTTGACGGGTTTACGGCAAACCTGTTGAACCAAGTGGACTCTGTTGTGGTCACCGCTGAACAGCGCTGGGTGAGGCAGGGACAAAAACTTTTGACACTGAACAGCAACGGGCAAACGCTCGACATGTTGTCGCCCCTGGAAGGCGTGGTGACCGCCGTCAACCCCGAGGTGCTCAAGGACCCAGGGCTGCTAATGCGCGACCCCTACAACGCGGGCTGGGTGTGCACGATCAAGTCCCCCGACCTCGAAACCAACCTGCGCAACCTGGTGCAAGGCCCGATGGTGGCGTCCTGGATGCAGAACAACATCAGCCGCTTGAGCCAGATGCTGGGATCTGCCAACGCGAGTTTGGCGCAGGACGGCGGCGTGCCGCTCAGAGGAGTGCTGGCGGCGCTTCCACCGGAGATGCGGCGCAAGGTAGTAGCCGAGTTCTTCTTAACCTAGCGCCGGAGCATTGGACGTGAAGCAGACATGATGCCGAAGCAAGTTGGAGGCAGAAAAAATGAAAACAAAAGCCATCCTGGTGGACATCACCAAGTGCATCGGATGCCGGAATTGCGAGCAGGCGTGCAAAGAGGCGCACGGCTTGCCCCTGGAAAATGAGCCGGTGCTCTCAGCCACCGCCCTGACCGTGGTGGAACAGAGGGGAGATAAATTCGTTCGCCGGATGTGCATGCACTGTCAGGATCCGGCCTGCGCTTCGGCCTGCCCGGTGGGTGCGCTTAAAAAAACGGCCGCTGGGCCGGTAGCCTACGACGCGGGCAAATGCATGGGCTGCCGCTATTGCATGCTGGCGTGCCCCTTCCAGGTTCCGCGTTACGAATGGACGAAGCTGGCGCCCTATGTGAAGAAATGTGACATGTGTGCCGGGCGACTGGAGGAGGGTGGCTTGCCCGCCTGCGTGCAGGCATGTCCTACGGGAGCCTCGCTGTTTGGCGATCGTGATGACCTGCTGGCCGAAGCCCAGAAGCGCATTCTGGAGAACCCCGCCTACGTCCGTCACATTTACGGCAGCGAAGAAGTGGGCGGCACGTCTGTGTTCTTCCTCTCCGATGTGCCCTTTGAAAAGCTGGGCTTTGTGGCCGCGCCTACCAACCATCCCTTGCCAACCTTGACGGCCAACGCCCTGGCCGACGTGCCCACCGTCGTTTTGTTGGGCAGTTCCCTGCTTTTCGGCTTGTATTGGATCACGGACCGTCGGAAGCAGGTCGCATTGGACGAAGCCAAAGAAAAGTTCTTTGCGTCCCACACGGACGAGAAGAGGAGCTGAACCATGCCGAACCTTCGGTTTCCAAAAATTACTTTGTGGCGAGTGCTGGTGACTCTCATTTTCGCCACCGGTTTGTATGCAACCTATGCCCGCTTTCTGCAGGGCTTCGCCGCCAGCACCAACCTCTCGGACGGGATGCCGTGGGGACTCTGGGTAGGATTGGGGACACTGTGCGGGGTGGGACTTTCGGCGGGTGGATTCGCGGTTGCGGCAGCGGCTTACATCCTGGGATTCGAACGCTACCGGCCGGTGGTCCGCGCCGCCGTGCTCATCTCATTCCTGGGATACCTGACGGTCGTGGTGGGCATGCTCTATGAACTAGGGCTGCCCTGGCGCGTCTGGCACCCCATCTTTATGTGGAACCGGCATTCGGTGCTGTTCGAGGTAGCCTGGTGCGTCATGCTCTACACCACGGTGCTGACCTTGGAGTTCTCACCGGCGCTGTTGGAAAAGCTCCCCTGGAAGCGGGCACGAGAGTGGTATCTGCGCTGGCACCGTGCCATTCTGATCGAGCTGGTGCTGATCGGGGTTGTGCTGTCATCGCTGCACCAATCTTTTCTGGGAGGCTTGTACCTGATTACCGAGGGCAAGTTATATCCGCTGTGGTACAGCTCTTACATCCCCAGCCTGTTCTATCTCTCCGCCATTCCCGCGGGGCTGGCGGTGACCATCATGGCCCTGTACTTGAGCGCTCGCTCTCTGAACGCCCGCTTTGATCTTTCCATTTTGGGCGAAATCAGCCGCCTCATGGCGCCGTTACTCGCGGTTTATGCCCTATTCCGCGGCGTTGACCTGGTGACCCACGGCGCCCTGCCTTACATGTTCCGCTGGCGCTCGGAGACTGGGCTGTTTTGGCTGGAGATTGCGCTCTTCGTGGTTGTTCCGCTGGTGCTGCTGAGTTCCGAACAGGTGCGGAATAACCCACAGTGGTTGTACTGGACATGCGCGCTAGTCGTGATGGGCTTTATAGCCAATAGGCTGAACGTATCCGTCACTGGATTGCAGGCGAGCGCCGGCGTGCACTACGTGCCCAAGTGGACCGAAATGGCTTCCACGATCGCGATCCTTACTGCGGCCGTGCTGGCTTTCCGCTATGCGGTGCTTTACCTGAACATTTTTCCCCAGCCGAAGGAGCGCTGGATGATGAAGGCAGCGACCGATTGAAGCACGGCGGCGCAGGCGCTGACTCGACTGGACGGCGAGAGTGGAAAATCGGGAGGCTGTTTGCCTGATTGTAGAATTTTCGCCGCCTAGTCGATAGATATGAACGTCACGCCGAATACTCGCTCGCGTTCTGAGCACGACCAGCAGGTTTCCAAACACAGCAAGGCTCCTCGGCAAACATGTCTCCGGTGAGTGCATAGGCCCGCGCCCGCGATCCGCCACAAACCTCACGAAATTCACAAACACGGCATTTGCCTTTCAGCTGCGAGCTATCGCGCAGCCTAAGGAACAAGGGCGAATGCCGGTAAAGTTCGGTTAACGAATGCTTGCGTATGTTACCGGCGGAGACCGGCAGGAACCCACTAGGAAAGACTTCTCCGACGTGCGATATGAAGACGAAGCCTTTTCCGTCATTGATGCCGCGCGGAGCACGCCCAATGCCATCCGAGGTACCGTGGGGGAGTAGAGCTATTGGGGAATTTCCATTAGCATTTCGCTTTTCCTGGGTCCGGCGCTGAATCAGGAACCGACGGTAGTGCTGAGCCTCTGTGCTCTTGATGTCGAACGAAACTCGTCGTGAGGTTTCGTACAGCTTTTCAAACACTCCCTCAAATTCTTCGGCTGAGATCAGATCAATTGCCGAACCACGCCCGATAGGAACCAGGAAGAACACACTCCACAGGACAATATCAAGGCGCTCGAGCAGAGCGATGATGGAGTCGAGGTGCTCGAGGTTGTGTCGGGTAATCGTGGTATTCATCTGGACGGGCACGGCGATCTCGCGGGCCCAGCGCACCGCATCTAGTGTCCGTTTAAACGAACCAGTCACTCGGCGGAAGGCGTCATGAACGTCCGCGCTGGGGCCGTCCAGACTCAAGGCCAGGCGGGCAAGGCCACACTGCTTCATCCTCCGGATGGCCTCTTGCGTAAGCAATGGTGTGGCGCTGGGGGTGAGAGAAATCCGTACTCCCTGGGCCGCCGCGTATTCGACCAGTTCGAAGATGTCAGGGCGTTTCAGGGGGTCACCACCGGTCAGGACAAACACCGGAGCCGCGAGTGTTCGCACTTCGTCGATCAGCCGCTTAGCTTCCTCTGTATCGAGCTCCAAGGCACTGCGCAAAGGCTGCGCGCAAGCACGGCAGTGAACGCACGCCAGGTCACATGCCTGGGTAGTTTCCCAGATCACGATGAATGGGCGGTCGTCGAAGTTTATGCGCGGTTCCATGATCTTCGCCCCTTGCTGACGTCCACCGTGCCAGAGTTGTTACGCACAGCCTATGACTGATGTCACACTGCCAGCGAATATCATCCCTCGCGCCGCATGGCTGGAACTCACCAGTCCAGTGTGACTTATGTCATTGGCTCCCGGCGCGCATAACCGCAATATCACGCAAAGAGATGAAAACCATGCCGGCGAACGAAATCACGAAGGAGACAAGCGTGGTCGAAGTCGTGGCGTGTTGCCCGCAGGCACGGCGCATTTTTGACGAGCACGGCCTCCGCGGCTGTGGAGGAGCGCACGGACCCGCTGAATCACTCGAGTTTTTTGCATCCGTCCACCAGGTTGACTTGGACAAGCTGGTGCGCGAACTCAACCGGGAACTGAGCCGGCCGTCGGAAGCCTACGTGTACCGCGAGTCCTTGGCCGATTTTATCTATCGCCGGTTCTTTAAGGCCGGAATCGCAATCATGCTCACCGTCGGCGCGCTCTGGGGCGCGCTGAATCTCGCGCAGATCGCAAGCGATAGGAGTTTCCTGCAGGTACGGCTGCTGCCTGCTATTCACGCGCATGCGCACGCCATGATCTTCGGCTGGGTTGGCCTGTTCGTGATGGGCTTTGCCTACCAGTCCTTTCCACGGTTCAAAAATACGTCCTTATGGCGACCAGAGTTGGCTAACGCCAGCTTTTTCCTCATGCTTGCGGGCATCGTGGCCCGGATGACGGCGGAGATGCTCTCGCCCGCGCCCGTTGCCCTGGCACTCGGCGGCTTCGCTGCTATCGCGGAGGTGACGGCGATCAGCCTGTTCCTGGTGATCATCTGGCGCACCGCGCGCCAATCGGTTGAGCCCCACAATGCGTACGAGAAGTTTCTACTCGCATCATTTGTGTGGTTCTTCGTGCAAGCGATACTGAGCAATGTGTTTTTCTTCGCGAAGGCAACGGCGACTACGCCCCACGACCTGATCATGCGCATCGCCTTTATTGACGGGCCGCTTCGCGACATTCAGGTGCTGGGATTCGCCACCTTGATCATTGCCGGCGTCAGCCAGCGCTTCGTTCCCCGGGTGTATGCACTGGCGCCGCACCGGCGCGATCGCCTGAACCTGATCTTCGTGCTCGTCAATCCCACTCTAGTGCTGGACATTTTCAGCTACCTGGCCGTGCTCGCGACACGGAACTGGTATTTCGCGATCGGCCTGGAAGTGGCCTACCTCGGCATGCCGGTGTGGGCTGTGCTTCTGGCCCGCCAGTTGGGCGTCTTTGGTCCTCCTGGCAATCCCGACCGCAGCTTCAAATTCATCCGGGCCGCCTACGCCTGGCTACTGGTGGCTACATTCATGATGCCGCTGTTTCCGCTGTACGGGATGCTCACTCACCAGATGTTTGCCCATTCCTACATGGGCGCGCAACGGCATGCGATTACAGTAGGATTCATCAGCCTGATGATCGTGGGAGTCTCGTCACGCGTTGTGCCAATCCTGGCGGGGGTGGATGCCAAAAAGCTCAGCGACCTGTGGGGGCCGTTTGTGCTGCTGAACGCCGGTTGCGCGGGACGGGTGGTCCTGCAAATTCTGACCGATTTCCGTCCCGCAATGTCCTACCCACTGCTCGGGCTTACCGGCTTTGTTGAAGTTGTGGCCCTGGCATGGTGGAGCGTTGGACTGTGGCGAGTGATGAATATGGCGCGCACTCACCGTCCCCCCGGTGCTGGCCACGCCGCTGGTAATGCCACAAGTGCCGTAAGCACCTGATTGTGGGTTCTTCTCTGGCTTTGGCCAGCCTGGTGCTGTGCGTCCAAGAACCAGACAAAGATTCACCGCTTGGGCGGCGATTACAATAAGCGCCATGTGCTCAGCCCAGGTAGATCACGCCCAGACCTTAAGACAGGTGCCAATCTTTTCCGGTCTGGAAGAGCAGGAACTGAAATTCCTCGCCCAGCGGGCGGTGCCCCGTAACTACTCCGCCGGGCAGATCATTTTCAACGAAGGGGATCCGTGCAGCGGCCTCTACGTAATCGAGTCCGGCAACGTGCGCATCTTCAAGAGCTCGGAGAGCGGCCGTGAGCAAGTGCTGGCCATTGAGGGCGCAGGTGGATCGGTGGCGGAGTTGCCGGTATTCGATGGTGGCGATTATCCGGCTTCGGCGTCGGCGGCGAGCGATACCACACTGCTGTTCGTCAGCAAGAACGATTTTCAGGCGTTGTGCCTGGAACATCCGCGGGTCGCACTCAAAGTGCTGCGTGTCGTAGGTGCGCGATTGCGCCGGCTAGTGGGGATCATCGAAGAGCTTTCCTTCACCACTGTGCACCAGCGGCTGAGTGCATTTCTTTTACGGCTGGCGGAAAGCAGTGGACGGCGCACCGACGGGGGAACTGAAATCGTGCTGCCGGCCAGCAATCAGGAACTGGCCGCGCAATTGGGAACAGTCCGAGAACTGGTGTCGCGCAACCTGAGCCGGCTGCAGGCGCAGGGAATTATTCACATGGACGGCCGGCGCGTGACTATTCCCGATCTCGAAGCGCTGCGTGCCGAAAGCGAAGGTGTGGAGTGATGCCGCGGTCGCGCAGCAGGTCGGAACAGCTCTTGTTGCCCCCGCGAAATTAGCCGTCTGCACCAGTTGCCCCGGCAGGATGGCCCTGCCGATTCGTCCTGGACACCGTAGTTCTCATTCATTGTCACGTTGATGGGCTGCCGCTGTTCCACAATTCACGCATCCCTTCGTACCAAGGACTGTGGCTAGAAAGCGATATGAACCGCCCCGGCCATAGTCGGCCTTAAATTGGGCAGTGCGCGTGTACTCCCCGCTGCTCAAACTTTAAGCGGGAGAGTGACCTAGTGAACCCACGAGATAGCACCGGCCAGCGTCCGAATGGCCCGTTATACGTCCAGGCGGCCTGACCTAAGCGGGCTGTAACCTTCTTCAGAGTCACACGTCTTATAAACCACGGTTTGGGTAATAACCAGTCACCGTTTTATCGAAGGAGCGCTCACTGAAAGCAACGGTGGTATTTGGGGAGGCGCAGCGCAGATGAAGCGGCGGTGGCACTCGCACCCACCTGGAGGAGCAATGAAGCAATCACGAACCTGCTTGCTGTTGGCAGTGCTCATCTCTGCAAGCGCGGTCTTCGGCCAGCAAGTAACGAGCGGCGGCAGCTCTCCCGCGGACATCGTTTACGCGCGCCCCGGCCAGCTCGTTGACGTGGGTGGATTTCGGCTGAATCTCTACTGCATGGGGAGTGGGTCGCCCACAGTTGTTTTTGATTCCGGATGGGGAGACTGGGCGCCGGCGTGGTCAACGGTGCAGCCACAAATCGCAAAGTGGACACGCGCGTGCAGCTATGACCGCGCCGGGACTGGATTTAGCGATCCCGGTCCCATGCCGCGTACCAGCGTGCGAATCGCGAAGGAGCTACGTACTGCGCTGCATCGTGCCGGCATCGCCGGGCCCTACATTCTGGTGGGGAGCGCCTTCGGCGGCGACAACGTGCGCACGTTTGCGGACCTGTACATGGATGAGGTTGCGGGGCTGGTCTTGGATGACGCTGATCCCGACGACCTCGAACCGAAGGCGATGCAAGAAGAGGCACATCGAGGACACGCTGGTATTCCCTCAGACTTGCGCCACTGTCGAAACCTAATTGCCGAACACAAGCCGTTGCCCGCTCAACCGGCAAGGCCTGGACGGGCACCACAGACCTGCGCTCAGCAGTTTTTTTTCCGGGGTTTGCCGGAAGCGGCGTGGTCTCCTGAATTGAACGCCAAACTATTGGAAATCGCGCAAGCCAAAGTTGCCATGTATGACGCTTATTCTTCGGAGATGGAACAAACAGCGGCGGACGAAACCTATCTGCAACAACACCTTCGCTCGTTCGGCTCCCGGCCCATCCGCGTACTCACCTCCGGAAACCACGGTGTCGGCCACCTGGAGAGGAAGCCTCCGGACACGCCGGAGCACCTCAAATACGAGCAGGAGACCACGCTTGCCCAGTCGCGCTGGCTCGCACTGTCTTCCAACTCCAAACAGATCTTCGCCCGCAATAGCTCGGAATATATCCAGTTCGACGAGCCCGACACCGTGATTAGCGCCATCCGTGAAGTGTATGACCAGGCGCACTCGCCCACGGCAAAGACTTCGGGGACCCTATCGGGCGCAGCCTTCCGCGAGTGTTCCGAATGCCCCGAGATGGTCATCATCCCGGCGGGCCACTCCCTCATGGGCTCGTCTGACGCGGAGAAGGCGTGGGCTGCGGCGCACGGTGGGAGCCCGCAGGCCGTCTCCGACGAAGCGCCACAGCACGATGTCACCCTGCCGGCGTTCGCGCTCGGCAGATACGACGTGACCCGCGGTGAGTACGCAGTTTTCGTGCGCGCGACCGGTCACCCGTCCGGTAACGGCTGCGGGCGCGGCCGCGCCATTTTCAAATGGGAGAAGGATCCGAAGGTGATTTGGAAAGATCCGGGCTTCGCGCAGACCGACTACGACCCGGTAGTGTGCGTTAGTTGGGGTGATGCGCAAGCCTACGTCGCATGGCTGAACACAAAATCTGGCCATGCGGGCGCGTACCATCTACCCAGCGAATCCGAATGGGAGTACGCCGCGCGCGCAGGCACCACGACGAAGTTCTGGTGGGGCGATGACGACGCAGCCGCTCCAGTGCACGCCTGGTTCAATGCCAACTCCGGTTGCAAAGGAGTGACCGGCCTCTATTGCGACGGCGGCCAGACCCATCCAGTGGGGGCGAAGCTGGCAAACGCATTCGGCCTTTACGACGTGGCAGGGAACGTTTGGCAGTGGACCGAGGACTGTTACGACAACAGCTACGCCGGCATTCCTGCCGACGGGCGCGCGAACGAGACCCCTTCGCACGACCCCAAGGCGAAGGACGGCCAAGGCAATTGCCTCCGCGTAGATCGCGGCGGCTCGTGGATGTTCCCGGCGTGGCTGCTGCGCTCGGCCACACGCGAAAGGAATCCCGCCGACTATCGCAATGCGATCATGGGATTTCGCGTAGCGAGGACGCTGCCTTGACAAGAGCAGCTACCCATCAAATTCCATGGCATTTACATTTCGTGGAGGGCCTTGGACACAATCAAGCAATTGAGAAGCTGGAGCGGGTTTTGTTCCCAAGTGTTCCCAAACTAAATGAGATGGCAAAAGCAGAAGGAACACTAGTCCAATGATTCTGAAGAAGGTTGTTGGAGGCGCGGGTCGGAATCGAACCGACGCATAAAGGTTTTGCAGACCTCTCCCTTACCACTTGGGTACCGCGCCCTCTTCCCCAGACTAACCTGCGACATATGTTCAAGAAAAAGCCTCACACTGCCCTTTCCAAATTACCAATTACAAATTACTCAATTACAAATTGAAGAACTGCTCCACCCGCGCGATGTCCGTGGTGCGGCGGTAATTGGGCAGGCTTTCCACGAACACCCGCCCATAGGCCTTTTTCAGGATGCGGTTATCGAGAAGAGCCAGCAACCCGCGGTCGTGGAGAGAGCGAATGAGCCGCCCGAAGCCCTGCTTCAGCGTGATGACCGCGGCCGGCACTTGGTACTGGTAGAACGCATTGCCGCCCTCGGCGGAGACGGCGTGCACCCGCGCCGCCACTACGGGATCGCTCGGCACCTCGAACGGCAGGCGATCAATGATGACGCAGCTCAGTTGCTCGCCCTGCACATCCACGCCCTGCCAGAACGAAGAGGTGCCGAAGAGCACCGCGTTAGGCGTGATGCGAAACTCCTCCAGCAGCGCCCGCTTGGGGGCGTTGCCCTGCAGGAGCATGGGATACTCCAGTTCGCCCAACAGGCGGTTGTAGACATCATTCATCTGGGAGTAGCTGGTGAACAGGCAGAAGGCGCGCCCACGCGTGATCTCGAGCAACTGGCGAATGCACGCGGCGGCGCGCTCGGCAAATTGCGGGGTGCGCGGATCGGGCAGATCGGGCGGCACGTAGAGGATAGCCTGGTTCTCGTAATCGAAGTGCGAGGGCAGCACCAGCTCGCGCGCGTGCTCCAGCCCCAGGCGCCGCCGGATATATTCGAAGCCGCCGCCCACCGCCAGCGTGGCCGAAGTCAGCACCGCGCACTCCAGCTTGTCAAAAAGGCAGGAGCGCAGGATGGGGGCCACATCAATGGGCGTGGCCTGCAGGAACACGTGCCGCGCGCTGCGCCCGGCCGCGCCCCGCGAATCCTTCGCACCGCCACGGCGTTCGATCCAGAACACCGTGTTGCGGTCTCCCGACTCCATCACAAACGAGAGCTGCACCTGCAGTTCCTCCACGCGGCGGATGAAGTTGAAGACCTCTTCCGGCTTCTGCTTCATGGACTGCAGTTCCGAGCCCAGGCGGCCCAGCGCCTGCATGAATCCCAAATACTCGTCGCCGTTCTCTTCCAGGAACTCCTGGCGATTGTCGAAGGGCAGGCGGCCCTCGCCCCCCGGCAGCAGGGAAAAGAAGAGCTGCGCGCGCTCGCGCAGGCTGCCCAGAGCGCCCGCAACGCCCGCCGACAGCCCCTTGGCCCGCTGCAAAGAGCTTTCCACGTCGCGCGCCAGGTCTTCGATGCGCCAGTTGCTGACCGTCACCCCGAAGTAGCTGCCGGCTACGTTTTCCAGCTCATGGGCTTCGTCGAAGATGACGGCTGCGCAGTCCGGCAGGATACCGGCATCGGGCGCGCCCTCGGCCGACTGCTTGATGGCCAAGTCGGCGAAGAACAGGTGGTGGTTGACGATGATAATGTCGCTCTCCAGCGCCCGCCGGTGCATTTCAGTGATGAAGCAGCGCTCCCAATGGCTGCACTTCTGCCCCAGGCACTTGTCGGAGCGCGCGTCCAAGTGCGGCCAGAGCGCGCTCGACTCCGGCAATTCCGACAGCTCGGCCCGGTCGCCTGTATCCGTGGTTTTCTCCCACTCGGCGATGGCGCGGTACTGCTCGATCTCTTCCAGGCCATTCAGCACCGGCTGGCCCGTCAGGTCGTAGAGCTTCTTGCGGCACAGGTAGTTGTTGCGCCCTTTCATGTAGCAGACGCGCAGCTTGCGCTCGCCCTCGGGAAACAGCGCCTGCTCCAGGAACGGGATATCCTTGTAGAAGAGCTGTTCCTGCAGGTTCTTGGTGCCGGTGGAAACCAGCACGCGCTTGCCGGCGCGGATGACAGGCAGCAGGTAGGCCAGGGTTTTGCCGGTGCCGGTGCCCGCTTCCACGATGAGGTGGCGCTTTTCCGCCAGCGCCTGCTCCACCGCCTGCGCCATCTGCAGCTGCCCGCGGCGAAATTCGTAGGCCGGGTGCGTGCGCGAGAGCAGCCCGCCCGGGCCAAAGAACTGGTGCAGCGTGGCAAGGGCGGTGGCGGGCTGAGGCAGGCTGGACACGGCGATTCCCTATAATACTCATTTGGGCAGCAGTTCTCAGTAGCGACTAGCCCATAGCTACCAGCTGGTGCCCTGGCGCCTTGGCGAGGAAGCGCGAGGTCGAAGGACCTGCCTTTTGACGAAATCTAAGACCAACTCGACCGTCGAAATCGCCGCCCGTCTGCCCACCCTCGCTATCGTGGGCCGGCCCAACGTGGGGAAATCAACGCTTTTCAACCGGATCATTGGCCGGCGCCGCGCCATCGTCGGGGACGAACCGGGCATCACCCGCGACCGTCTGTATGGCGAGGCCCACTGGGGCGGCCGCGACCTGCGCGTTATTGATACCGGCGGCATCGTCCCGGAAGACAAGCAGCTGATCCCGGCGGAAATCTTTCGCCAGGCGCGCGTGGCGCTGGAGGAGGCTGTCGCCATCGTGATGGTGGTGGACGCGCGCACCGAGCTAGCCGCTCCCGACCTTGATCTAGCTCGCCTGCTGCTGCGCAGCGGCAAGCCGCTGTTTCTGGCGGTCAACAAGGTGGATTCAGACAAGCAGGAAGGGATAGCCGAGGAGTTCCGCACTCTCGGCATCCGCAATGTATTTCCCGTATCGGCGGAGCATGGGCGCGGGGTGGCTGAGCTGCTGGACGCCGTAACGGAAATTTTGCCTCCGGCTGAAACCAAAACCGCAGAGGACGGTGAGGACGCGGAAAAACTCAACGAAGAGAAAACTGAGGAAGCGCCTCGCGAAACCCGCGTCGCCATTATCGGTCGCCCGAACGTGGGCAAGTCCACGCTGCTCAACCGGCTTACCGGATCCGAGCGTGCCATCGTTTCTCCCGTGCCCGGCACCACCCGTGACGCGGTGGACGAAATCGTGGAACACGAAGGGCGCAGTTACCGCTTCATTGACACGGCCGGCATCCGCCGCAAGGGCAAGACGCACCTGATGGCGGAGAAACTTTCCGTGGTGATGGCCCGCAAGCACCTGGAGTCGGCCGACCTGGCGCTCATAATCATTGATGCCACCGAGGGCGTGACCGCACTCGATGCTACCATTGCCGGCTATGCCCACGAGAGCGGACGCTCGGTGATTATTGTGATCAACAAATGGGACCTGGTCGCTGGTAAAAAACTGGAGAGCTGGCGCGGGCGCAGGTTGCCTCCGCAGGAGCGCCCCACGGATCGCAACCTTTACGAGCAGCAGGTGCGACGCTCGCTGAAGTTTCTGGAGTACGCGCCCGTGATTTTCATTTCCGCTTCTAGCGGCAAGAACGTGGACAAACTTTTTCCCATCCTGCAGCAGGTGGCCGAGGAACGCCGCAAACGCATTTCCACGTCGGCCATGAACCGCTTCCTCAAGCAGGTGGATTTCGAACGCGCCTCCGTACCCATGGCCAAGCGAGTGAAGATTTACTATCTGACGCAGGCGTCGGTGGCTCCGCCGACGTTTGTGCTTTTCACCGACCGCGCCATCAAGCTGCACTTCTCCTACCAGCGCTTCCTGGAAAACCAGATCCGGCGGGCGTTTGGGTTTGTCGGAACGCCCATCCGCATTCTTACTCGCGCAAGCGGCTGAGAACCTTCAACGCAGAGGTCGCGGAGAGAAAAACATGGAGGAAGAAGGCCAAGCGCAAGGTCCCTCGACTTCGCTAGGGATGACACGCTGCAGAGTGACGTTGGTGAAAAGGTCCCGGAGTGCCGGCTAGCCAATCTTTGCGATCTCGGTTTGTCTCTGTCTCTGCGGCCTCTGCGTTTAGGTTTTTAGCCAGGCATCCAGTTCGGCGAGTGCGCACCCACACTGGAGGCGGTGCCGCTCAGCCCGGTCGCGCACCTTACGCTCGAGCGGCGGCAACAGGTCAAACGTGATGTTCGCGGGCTGAAAGTTCTTTGCGGCGGCGTGGGTGACGTAATGTACGAGCGAGCCCAGCGCCGTCGCTCGCGGCGCCGCCACCGGCTCCAAACCCGCGGCCAGCGCGGCCGCGTGCATCCCCGCCATCAGGCCCGCGGCGATGGACTCCACGTATCCCTCCACCCCGCAAATCTGCCCGGCAAAGAAAATGTTCGGCTGCGACTTGAGTTGCAGGCACTCGTTCAAAAGTGTGGGCCCATTGATGTAGGTATTGCGGTGGATCTGCCCGTAGCGCAGGAAACGAGCATTCTCCAGCCCGGGAATCAGCCGCAGCACTCGCGCCTGCTCGCCGAACTTCAAATGGTTCTGGAAACCGACCAGATTGTAAGAATCGGCGCGCAGATTCTCCTGCCGCAATTGCACCACCGCATAGGGCTGCTTACCGGTGCGCGGGTCGCGCAGACCCACCGGCTTCATCGGCCCAAAGCGCAGGGTGTCGCGCCCGCGCCGCGCAATTTCCTCAATGGGCAGGCAGGCTTCGAAATAATTCAGCCGCTCCCAGTCGCGGGCCTCCACCGCTTCCGCCGCCACTAACGCGCCGTAGAACCGGCCGTATTCCTCTTCTGACATGGGGCAGTTGATGTAGTCGGCTGTTCCTTTATCATAACGAGCTGCCTTGTACACCCGGCTCATGTCAATGGAGTCGGCTTCCACAATGGGGCTGATGGAATCGTAGAAGAAGAGCTGGGTGCCCCCGATCAGGCGCGTAATCTCATGACTGAGCGCGTCAGACGTGAGCGGGCCGGTGGCGATGATGGTGATCCCCTCATCTTCGATGTGCGTGACTTCCTCCCGGCGCACGCGGATCAGCGGCTGGCGCGAGATGGCCTCCGTCACGGCTGCGGAAAAGGCGGTGCGGTCCACCGCCAGCGCATGGCCGGCGGGCACGGCGCACTGCCGGGCCAGTTCCATGAGCAGCGAACCTGCCCGGCGCATCTCTTCTTTCAGCAGCCAGGGCGCGGTGTTCTCGGTATCGGACTTGAGAGAGTTGGAGCACACCAGTTCGGCGAAGTCCGCGGTCTGGTGCGTCGGAGTGGAGCGCGCCGGGCGCATCTCATAGAGCTCAACCGGCACGCCGCGACGCGCCAGCTGCCAGGCCGCTTCCGAGCCTGCGAGTCCTGCGCCGATGATGAGAACGGGGAACACTCTGGTAAGCACCAGGTTAAAGCTCTTGGCTCTTACAAAAGCTAGCCGACGGAAGGCCGACTAGCTCAGCGAGCCAACGTTAACAGCCGAAGCCAACCATCCATCAGCCAACGACTGTTATTATACGGACTGCTTTTTACGAGGAGCCCGCCCGCATGGCCCGAATTGCTCTCATCGATCCCCAGGCCGCCGGCCCGGAAGTAAAAGAAATCTACGACCAGACACTCAAGGGCAAGCCCGGCAACGTGCAAAAGGCGATCGCCCATCGTCCTCAGGTTTTAAAAGCTTTTCTGCCTTTTTATGCCAGCGTGGGCAAGTCCCTGGACCGCCGCCTCTACGAGATGGTGTACATCCGCGTCTCCATGATCAACCGATGCCATTATTGAATGCAGCATCACCTCGCTTCGTCGAAGCGAGCCGGTCTGACGGAAGAGGACTGGAAGGCGCTGAAGAATCCCGGCGCCGCCGAGTTCGGCGGCCAGACTAAAGCCGCTCTGGTCTTTGCCGAGAAGCTGACGCGCACGCCGTGGGAGATCAAAGACGAAGACATCGCCGCCCTGAAGCAGTATTTTTCCGATGAGCAGATCGTGGACCTTGACCTGCTCGTCGGCCTGGCTAACCTGACCAACCGCTTTACCGACCCGCTGGGATTGGAGTTGGAGTTTGCGGCAGAAAAAATCTGAACTTCTTTTCCACGGATCCGCGCCGATAACACGGATCAGAAAGCGTCATCCGTGTCGATCCGGGGCCAATGAAGTTAAAGAATTTCGCGCTGATCGCCCACTCGGCGGGTGATGCGTTCCCGGTCCAGATACTCCAGCAGAGGAATGGCGTACTTCCGGCTCACGCCGGTCAAGTCCTTGAATTCCGCCACGCCGATTTTGGCCGCCTGCGTTTTATGGGAACTGACGCGCTGGCGCAAATCCTCCAGCGCGCTGCGGTGAAACACCAAATCGTCGGAAATCTTCACCAGCACTTTGTCGCGCAGCAGCAGGGTGACAATCTTCTGGGCCCGCGCTTTGTCCACCCTCAGCCCGGCGAGCACGTCTTTCAGCGCGGGAACCTTGAGCCCGGCCGAGGCAAAGGCCTGCTCAATGATGCGCTTGGATTCCGCTTCTTCATCCTTGAGCACCATCGTGCGGCCGCCGGCACGCACCTGCTCTCCGGCAACCTCGATCTTCTTTTCCCGAGCCAGCGCATCGGTTACGGCGCTAAACACTTCTGGGCGCAGCCTCAGCTTTTCCCGCAATTCTTCCTTGCTGATGCCCGCGACCAGCGGGTTGGCGCGATGGAACTCCTCGACGGCTGCCAAGGTCTCGCGTTGCGCCAGGGCAAAGGCCTCCTGCGCCACCAGCACGTCACCGAAGCGCAGCAGTTTGCCTTTCAGAGATGCTGCTTCCGCTTCCACACTCGACCGCCGCCAGCCGGTTTCGGCCACCGCATCGCCCAGTGCCAATCCTGATTGCCCGCAGCGGGCTACACGAGCCGTCAGAATTTCCTGCGGCTTTCCCTGCGACAGCAAAGGCAGCAGCGCTTCCGCTTTCACCTTCGCGCCTTTGCCCGCTAACGGCGGGGCATCCAGCACCGTTCCGCCCCCAATGGTGACCACCGGCGAAAACTGCCGCAGGATGAAGCGGTCGCCGGGCAACAGCAGCATGGGCTCCGCCGTGCGCAGTTGGGCGAAGCCCGACTGACCCGGAGCTAGTTGTTTTGCACCGTACAAGACCACTTCGGCGATGGTTTCCGCGGTATAGGCGTGGAGGTGGACGCGGGCGCGATCTTTCAGCGGGCGCGCCGAAGGCAGCAGCGCCAGGGAAACATCCAGGCGATTGGTGGTGCGAATTGTAGCCGGAGGCGCCAGCATCATGCCCCGTGCCAGATCGTCCTTGGTTACACCCGCGAGGTTGAGCGCGGTGCGTTGTCCTGCCACGGCCTGCTCCGCTGCCTTCCCATGGACCTGCACTCCACGCACCCGTACCCGCCGCCGCCCGGGGAAAATTTCCAGCTCTTCTTCTTTGTGAATGGTGCCGGCAAGCAGCGTACCCGTCACTACCGTGCCAAAGCCCTTCATCACGAACACGCGGTCAACGGGCAGGCGTGCCAGCGCGCTCGCATCCCGTGGCGGCACTGCGGCGGCCGCCTGCGCCAGCGCCCACTTCAGCTCTTCGACGCCCGCGCCGGTTTTAGAACTGATGGCCAGGATGGGGGCACCCTCCAGAAACGAGCCGCGCAGAAAGTCCTCCACCTCCAGGCGCACCACTTCCAGCGTGTCGCGGTCTACGAGATCGGATTTCGTCAGCACCGTTATGCCGCGGCTGATGCCCAGCAGACGGCAAATATCAAAGTGCTCGCGGGTCTGCGGCTTGATGGACTCGTCGGCGGCGATCACCAGCAGCACCAGGTCAATGCCGCCCACGCCCGCCAGCATGTTGCGCACGAAGCGCTCGTGGCCAGGCACATCCACGAAGCCCAGGCGCAGAGCTTCGCCGCCGGAGGCAGGCAGTTCGAGGTGGGCAAAGCCGATATCAATGGTGATGCCGCGGCGCTTTTCTTCTTCCAGGCGGTCGGGATCCGTGCCAGTCAATGCCTTGACCAGCGCCGACTTGCCGTGATCAATGTGTCCGGCGGTGCCTATGATGACCGACTTCACGCAGCCATCATATAAGCCCCCGCGGCGAAACTCGAATGTTCAACCTGCAGATTATGGTGCTTGAGCCCGGCCCGCGGCTCATGGGATATTAAGCGTGGCATGGGCAACCGCCTGATTACCGTAGCCAGCTTCCGCGACCTGCCCCAGGCGCTGCTAGCCAAGGGAGCGCTCGATTCCACTGGCATTCCCTGTTTCCTGGCCAACGAGAACATCGTCCGCCTGGATTGGCTGCTGGCCAGCGCCGTGGGCGGCATCCGGCTGCAGGTCCCGGAGGCAGACGCGGCCAAGGCGCTGGAAATCCTCAACGACGGCATCCCGGCTGTCTTCTTTTCGGAAAAAGGGGAACTCTACGAGCAGCCGCAATGCCCCAGTTGCGATTCGCTCAACATTTCCTACCTGGACCGCAACCGCTGGGTAACGTTCCTTTCGTGGCTGATGCTGAGCATTCCTCTGCCTTTTCCTAAGGAGTTGCGCTGGGTATGCCAGAAGTGCGGCTATAAGTGGGAAGCGGAGGAGCCCGCCGCCTGACCCCGTTGGGGTGCCCAGGGAACCGCTGGTTGACGGCTCCCTGAGCATGTCCCGTAGGATCAGGACATATTACGTTACTTATCCTTTTTCGATGCCGATAGACGACAAAGAGGTTTCTCCAAAACGAACTTATGCGGTGCGCACCGCAACAATGTTCGCGCACCCTAAGACCTGCGTAAAGGTTACGGTCATGAACCCGTTCATGGCGAACTGATTTCCTACATTCCCGCAGAAGCCGATGGTTTCCGCTAGCCCATTTTGTGGCGGCGGCAGCAGAAAAGTCACCGTGGTCACCAGCGAATTGTTGGTGGAACTAGTCACCTGAACAATACTGACAATCCCGCTGAGCGAAACAAGGCTGGCGGGGAACAGGGATAAGAGGCTCGAACACCCCTGCCCGGGCGTGAATGTGACCGTGGCAAATGTGTTGGCGACGAATTCGCTAACCACGTTTCCGCAAAAGGTGATGTTCGTTGTGGGACTAATTTGTGGGACCTGCGGGATGAAGGTGACAACCGTAACCGCCGAGTTGCTGCCCGGGCTGGTGGCAGCCTGATTGAACTGCACTGTGCTGACGAATCCGCTGACCGTCGAAGGCGTGGCGTTCAGCGTCGTCGTGCGGGTACGCAGGGGATTGCCGCCACATCCGAGCAGCCCAATGAGAAGCACTGCGCATAAAACTTTCATGGGGGCTCCTCAGACGGTAGTAGATCAAAACCGTCTATTGAGGGCGTAGATGCCCGAGGTAGGCCCGGGAAACCGCTTTCTTGGCCCTGATCTGAGATTTTCCGTGGACGCGCAATTCCCTTTATGTGCAACAGCGCGGAAACACTCCGCCAACCGCCTTCTCCATGAGAAAATAGAAGTTCCGCGAGCCTACAAATGAGCCCTGTCCTCAGCCCTGCTGCCATTACGCCTGAGGTCGTGCGCGAACACGGCCTGAGCCCCGAGGAGTACGAGAAGATCCGCCAGCTCCTGGGCCGCGAGCCCACCATCACCGAGCTGGGCATATTCAGCGTTATGTGGAGCGAGCATTGCTCCTATAAGTCCTCGCGGGTGCACCTGCGCCGCCTGCCCACCCGCAGCCGCCACGTGGTGCAGGGGCCGGGCGAGAACGCCGGCATTATTGATATTGGTGATGGCTGGGCCTGCGCCTTCAAAATCGAGTCCCACAACCACCCCTCCTTCATTGAGCCCTTCCAGGGTGCGGCCACGGGCGTCGGCGGCATACTGCGCGACATTTTCACCATGGGCGCGCGACCGGTGGCGGTGATGGATTCGCTGCGCTTCGGGCCGATAACAAACCGCACGGGGCAGAGCCCCGTGCCCACACGGTCTGTACCTCCGCAGGCGGAAATTCACAAGAACCACTCCATCCTGGAGGGAGTGGTCAGCGGCATCGCTTCCTACGGCAACTGTTTTGGCGTTCCCAACCTGGGCGGCGAAACCAAATTTGAGGATTGCTACTCGCGCAACCCGCTGGTCAATGCCTTTGCCCTGGGCCTGGTGCGCCGCGAAAACATCTACTACGCCAAGGCTTCGGGCGAGGGCAATCCGGTCATCTACGTGGGCGCCAAGACCGGCCGCGACGGCATCCACGGCGCCACCATGGCCAGCGAGGAGTTCAGCGAGACCTCGGAAGCCAAGCGTCCCAACGTGCAGGTGGGCGATCCGTTCCTGGAAAAGCTCCTGCTCGAAGCCTGCCTGGAGGCCATGGAAACCGGCGCCGTGGTGGGCATTCAGGACATGGGCGCCGCCGGCCTTACTTGCTCCACATGTGAAATGGGCGCTCGCGGCCACGTCGGGCTGGAAATCGAACTGGACCGCGTGCCTCAGCGCGAAACCGGCATGAGCCCCTACGAAATCATGCTCAGCGAGTCGCAGGAGCGCATGTTGCTGGTGGCCGCCCAGGGCCGCGAGCAGGAAGTGCTGCGCGTCTTCGAAAAATGGGGCCTGGACGCGGTGGTGGTCGGCCGGGTTATCAACCAGGACACCATGCGCGTGCTGCAGCACGGCCAGGTGGTAGCCGAAATCCCTAACCCCGCCCTCACGGACGAGGCGCCTGTCTATGCCCGTCTAATGGAACGCTGGGAGCCGCCGGTGTCCCGGGATATGCCGGAGCACATCCGCCTGGGCGAAGCGGAGGACCTTACCCCCGAGCTCCACCAGTTGCTGGCCAGCCCCAACATCTGCTCCAAGCGCTGGGTGCACGAGCAGTACGACTCCATGGTGCAGGTGAACACGGTGGAGGGCCCGGGCGGGGGCGATGCTGGCCTCATACGGGTGAAGGGCACGAAGCGCGCCCTGGCCATGGCGCTGGACGGCAACGGACGCTGGTGCTATTTGGATCCCAAGCTGGGCGCTATGCACGCGGTAGCCGAGTCAGCGCGCAACGTGGCCTGCAGCGGCGCGACCCCAGTGGCCGCCACCAATTGCCTGAACTTCGGCAATCCTGAGAAGCCGGAGATCATGTGGCAGTTTGCTCAGGTCATTGACGGCATCACCCGCGCCTGCGAAGAACTGGAAGTCCCCATCACCGGGGGTAACGTCAGCTTCTACAACGAAACTCTGGGCGAAGCCATCTATCCCACGCCGGTTTTGGGGGTAGTCGGCATCCTGGAAGATGTGGACCGCGCCGCTTGGCCGCATTTCCGCGAGCCCGGCCGCAGCCTGCTGCTGCTGCGCGGCTCCGAGCCTGGCGACCTGACCGACGCCCAAGCCGAGTTCGGCTCCTCCGAGTACGCCCAAGAGGTTCTGGGCGAGCTCTGGGGCTTTCCGCCGGCCTTGGAACTGGAAAAGGAAGCTGCCCTGCAGAAGTGCCTTGCGGAGACCATCCAGGCTGGCGTCGTCGAATCCGCCCATGACGTTTCCGAGGGAGGCCTGGCCGTCACCGTGGCTGAATGTTGCTTCCGCAACGGAGTAGGAGCCCGCCTGGAACTGGCCGGCAATGAACTGCCTGCCGAGTGCCGCCTGTTCGGTGAAGACGCCAGCCAGGTGGTCATCTCCTGCGACCAGCAGCAGGTCCGGCGAATCCAACAACTAGCGGAAAAATTCGGGGTCGCGGCCGACCTCATCGGGGCTACAATCGCTGGCAATCTGGAGATTATGGTGGACGGCAAAACGGTCGTCTCGGCTCCGGTAACGGAGTTGCGGGAAGCCTGGGCTACCGCTCTGGAGCGCGCATTGCATACCGAAACCGAGGAGCGCCTGGTGCCGGCCGTCATCCAGAAGAGCTGACGCGGCCTAACCAAAACCGCAGAGGACGCTGCGGACGCGGTGGGAATTTAGAAAATTCTTGATTTCTGCAGAAATTCGGTCAGACGGGTTAGTAACTAGCTAGCAGCCAATAGCTCAGAGCCAACAGCCAAATCGCATGCTGGATAAATTCAAAGACGAATGTGGCGTCGTCGCCATCTACGCTCATCCTGAAGCGGAGACCCTGGCCTATCTCGGCCTACATGCCCTGCAGCACCGCGGTCAGGAATCGGCCGGCATCGCGAGCTCCGACGGCGTGAACATCCGCGTTCACAAGGCCATGGGCCTGGTGGCCGACATCTTCACGGAAGAGGTCCTGGCCAAAATGCGCGGAACCTTGGCCATCGGCCACACTCGCTACTCCACCGCCGGCGACTCCGTCCTGATGAACGCCCAGCCCATCATGGCGCGCTCCCATAAGGGCAACATCGCGCTGGCCCACAATGGCAACCTGGTCAATGCGCTGGAAATCCGCACTCGGCTGGAGAGCCATGGCTCCATCTTTTCCACCAACAGCGATACCGAGGTCATCGTGCACCTGATGGCGCAGTCCCGCGAGCACACGCTCCCGGAAGCCATCGCCGACGCCCTGCGCCAAGTGGAAGGCGCTTTTTCGCTGGTCATGGTGACGCCCGACCGCATCCTGGCCGCCCGCGATCCGCGCGGCTTTCGGCCGCTGGCCATGGGGCGCATTGCCGCCACTGGGTCCGGCCGGCAGGATACTATCGTTTTCGCTTCCGAGACCTGCGCCTTCGATCTGATCGGCGCCCGTTATGAGCGGGAAGTGAAGCCCGGGGAGCTGGTGGTGGTCGGCCCGGAGGGGGTGTCCTCGAATTTCTACGCACCTGCCGAGCAGCAGTCCGCGTGCATCTTCGAGCACGTATATTTCTCCCGGCCCGACAGCCTGGTCTTCGGCCGACCCGTGGAAATCAGTCGCGAACAACTGGGCCGTGCCCTGGCCCGGGAAGCGCCGGCCGATGCTGATATCGTCGTGCCCGTACCCGATTCCGGCGTCAGCGCCGCAATGGGCTACGCCGCCGAGAGCGGCATCCCCTTCCGCTTCGGCCTGATCCGCAACCATTACGTGGGCCGCACCTTCATTGAACCGCAGCAGCACGTGCGCGACTTCGGCGTGAAGCTCAAGCTCAACCCCGTACGCAGTGTGCTGCAGGGCAAACGCGTGGTGCTGATTGACGACTCTATCGTGCGCGGCACCACCAGCCGCAAAATCATGCGCATGATCCGCCAGGCCGGCGCCACCGAAGTGCACATGCGCATCTCCTGCCCGCCCACCATTTCGCCCTGCTTCTACGGCGTGGACACGCCCTCCAAGCGGCAGCTCATTGCCGCCAACAAATCGGTGGAAGAGATCCGCGAATACATCGGGGCTGACTCGCTGGCTTATCTTTCCGTAGATGGTCTGAAGCAAGCCTGCGGCGAAGGCGAGAAGACCGGCTACTGCACCGCCTGCTACACCGGCAAGTACCCCACCGACTGGGTGGACGTGGAAGAAATCCAGCCCGCCAGCGCCAAATCGGATTGACGCCATCACGAGCCAAGCTTAACGATGTCATCCTGAGCGAGGACGGCTTGCTACGCCACTCCCGCCACTCGGAACAGCTTCATCTGCTCTTCGAACTTCACGCCTTCCAATTCGAGCAGCCAGCGCTTGATGGGCAACCCGCCGCCATACCCGCCCAGCGTGCCATCCGAGGCGATCACGCGATGGCAGGGCACCACAATAGCCACAGGGTTGTCGTGGTTAGCCATGCCCACGGCACGGAAGCCGCGCGGCTGTCCCACCGCTCGCGCCAGTTCCGCGTAAGTGCGCGTCTCGCCATAAGGGATCGCGAGCAACGCCTGCCAGCAGCGCCGCTGAAAATCAGTCCCCCGCAGGTCCAGGGCAAAGCTGAACTCGCGCCGCCGCCCGGCAAAGTACTGTTCCAGCTCGCGCACGTAGTGGCGCATCTTTGCCGGCGACTCTTTCCATGTGGAATCCGCGAAGTGCCTGTTGCCGGGCGGAAACACCCCGCGCTCAAACTCAAGCAATGCCAGCCCGCGCTCAGAAGCGGCCAGCAGCAGCGGCCCCGCCGGCGAGGAACCTAGCCGACAGTAATGTATTGGCTCCATGGGCCCCAGCCTAGCACACGAGTTCGCTCACAACCTTGCTCGCAACCACGATAGCGCCTTGCGTTTAGTGAGAAAAGAGAGGAGGGAGCGATCAACTGGGGCGGCGGTCAGCCTGGCGGCGGCGCCGGGGCAGCCACAGGCGAACCACAATGGTGATCAGCAGGCACACGCCCAAGACGAAGGTTACGAGGCCACCCGTAAGATGCATCCAGACGGCGATTACCCAGAAGACCGCAAGAACGCCTACTGTGATCCACAGAAACACTTCGTGCCTCGCAGTGTGTGGGATGTATGCAGGATGATGGTAGCGCATGTGGCGCTGTTTGATAATAGCCCGGAGGTGCCAGGGAGCGCGCCCGGTGCCAACGCGGACAGCGGTCGCGCATCCATGGTCACGGCTACAGCGATCGCAAGAACTGCAGGATGTTCTCCTGGTCCTTGCGCGACAGTTTGCTGAAGCGGCGGGTGACCTCGGCGGCTTCTCCGGCATGGCGCAGAATGGCGTCGTGCAGGGTCACAGTTTCGCCGTCGTGCATCAGGCGGCTGCGCAGGCGCACGCCCCACAAAGGAGCGGTGCGGATCTTGAAGCGAGCAGAGTGATATTCCTCTACCGAGAAGTTCTTCCATTTAGCCTGGTAGATCTTGGGCCCGTAATGTTCCTGCATGGGAACGACGATGCCGTCCCCGGTTCCGACGTTATGAAGAAGGAAGTCGGAATAGGGATAGAAGGTCCTGCCACCCAGAACCGCCGGAACAGTGAAGGCGCTGATCTTGGTGCCGGCGGGCGCCGTGGTCAGCGAAGGAACATGGCATACGGCGCAGCCGATCTTGGCGAAGAGTTGCGAGCCGCGCTGCGCCTCGGGCGTGGCCGCCAGACGCGCATCCCGCGCCGGCGCCTTGGTGGCGCGGATGAACCGGGCAAAGTGATCCAGATCGTCCAGTCCGTCGGCCGCCGGGGAGTCATTAGGCTCGCTGGCAGTGTTGCAGAGCTTGGTCACTTCGTCGGGAAACAGCCGTGTCGTAATGCCCATCTCGTTCAGGTACGCGTCGCCGGAAAAGGAGAGCAGGCTGGCATGCTGGTCTTTCCAGCCGAAGCGGCCCACCCCGGTCTGCCCCGGTGCTTCCAGAATAGGAACATAAATTACCTGGCCGCAGATCTTGTGATGGCTGGCCTTGCACTGCTGGCGAGCAAGTTCCACCAGCGTCTGGTCGGCGACAGCTTCCACAAACCCGTCGCCCAGGACGCTTACGGCCAGGCGCGTGGTGCGGATGTTTTCGGTGTTGGGCACGCGCTCCTGAATTTCCGTGCTGGGGTAGGCGGCGCTGGGGCAGATGGCGCGGTCGTTGACCAGGGTGCGCCCGGAAATCACCACGCTGCCGCCGGCAATCGGTATCTCGGCGTTGTGGAAACGGTGGTCCGGGCCTTCATGTCCCACGCGCAACTCGGTTACCTGGCTGTTGCCCCCCGTGGCCGGGTTCTGATGGCATTCGAGGCAGGATTGCGCGTTATACAGCGGACCCAGGCCCTCGCTTACCCCTTCTACCTCGTCGAATTTGACCTGGTCGGCCTGGTGCGTGGCCTGGTCCACCAAGCCGTTGCTCCGGTTGTCGAATCCCGTGGGCGCCTCCGAGGGCGGCGCACCGGCGGAACTCATGGTCAGGCTGATAATGGCGACGGCCAGCAGGATCTTCATCATCCCTCCTTGCTCATTTCGAGGGTCGAATTGGCTTCGGGACCGAGAACTTGCAGAATTGCTCTGTCCATGATGCCTTGATTTCCGGCAGGCGTGAAGAAAAGTTGGAGAGCCTGAGTACCTGGAATGTCATTCCTTGCCCAGAGACTCGGGTAACCCGAAACAAAAAGCCCGCCGGCGCGTCTATGGCGTCAGCGGGCTCAACTTGGAAAGCTAGTTGGCGGCGACTTAGGCGGTGCGCCCGATCGCGTTTTCCTGCGGCCGCGGCTCCTCGCCCAACTCTGGACTGAGCTCCTGCTCACAGAAGCGCACCAGGCGGTCCAGCAGCTTGTGGCGGCCACCGATCATGTGTAAGCCGCTTTCGTGTTGATGTTCCTCGAGGATCCGGTTCAGGCGATTCTCTAATTCCGACATATGACCTCACTTAAACTGGGTTGCAGAACCTGGTCGAGCGCTGCCTGCCTGCTTCAGTCTAGCTCCAGTGGTTGTGGAACCGTCATCGGAAAAATTGATAGCCATGATAAAAATTTGCGATGCCGTCTTTGCCGCGACTCTGCCCTGAGTCATTAAGCCTGTCATGTTGAGCGAGGGCAAGCGCCCGAGTCCCCCTGCCGCGAAAGGCATCGTCGTAAAGAGTCATCCTGAGGGCCTTCAGGATGAAACAGAGAAGATTGCGCGCAAGCAGAGCTAACGGCAGAACTTTTCGTGCTGCTGCAGGATGTAGGGGTCGGTCATGCCCGCGATGTAGTCGCACACCACGCGCTGCAGGGGTTCCGAGGCGGCCTTCTCCCGGTAGTTGCCGGGCAGGGCCTCGGGATGGGCCATCCAGTGGTCGAACAGTTCGCCCACCACGCGCTCGGCATCCACCTTCTCCGGCTCCAGTTCGCGGCTGTAATAGAGGTTCTGATACAGAAACTGCTTGGCCTGGCGGCGCTCTTCATCCACTTGAGCGCTGAAGGCGGCCAGGCGCTGAGCATGGGCGCGCACCGCGTCCAGGCTCCCGATACCCGCATTGTGAATACGGCGGCTGGTGTTGGTGATCAGATCGGTAACCAGGCGGTTGAGCATGCCCTTGAGCGCCTCATTGAACTTCAGCTTGTCGGGTGCGTCGGCATAAGCGCGGTCCGCCTCGCGATAGAACAATTCGAACAGAGGCAGGCCGGCGCGAATCTGCTCCAGCGAAAGGATGTGCGCCTCGTAGCCATCATCCAGGTCGGCAGTGTCGTAGGCGATCTCATCGGTTAGGTCAATCAGTTGCGCCTCCAGCGGTGGACGCTGGTCGAGCAGGTACTCGGATAGGTGGGGAAACTCGGCCGCGCTGTAGTCGCGTGAATGCTTGATGATGCCTTCCCGCACCTCGAAAGTCAGGTTCAGCCCGCGAAAGGCAGCGTAACGCTGCTCGAAATCTTCCACGATACGCAGGGCGTGCAGGTTGTGGTCGAAGAAATCGCCGTGCGCGCGCATGGCCCCATCGAGGGCCTTTTCGCCGGCGTGCCCGAAAGGCGGGTGCCCGATGTCGTGCACCAGGGCCAGGGCTTCCACCAGGTCCACGTTCAGCCCCAGTTGTCCGGCGATGGTGCGCGAAATCTGCGCCACCTCGATGGTGTGCGTCAGCCGGTTGCGGAAATGGTCGGAAAAACGCCGCGTGAACACCTGGGTCTTGGCCTCGAGGCGGCGAAAGGCGCGGGAGTGGATTACGCGGTCGCGGTCGCGCTGGAACGCAGTGCGGTACGGATGCGCCGGCTCCGGATGGCGGCGGCCCTGGGAGTCCTCCGCCCGCACAGCATAATCAGCCAGCATGTACGCATTTCACCACAGAAGGACGAAATTGACGATTGTGGTCGCAGCGGCCGTGAAACAAAAAGACCGCGCGGCAAGCGCGGCCTGCGGACGAAAAATCCAGCTGGCGATTAAAAACGCTGTTCGATCTGCTTTGCAATTGCCAATCAGCAACCGCAAATTTATCCACTATTTCTGTTGCTGCACGTACGAGCTCTCGCGCGCCAGCTTGACCTTGGCAGACTCCAGTTTCTTCTGGGTCTTGGCCACGCTTTCCTGGTCCACTTCGGCGGGCACGGTCTTGGCCCACTCTTCCAAGGCGCGCTCCCAGTGGGCGGCAGCCTGCTTTAGGCGTCCCGTCTTCTGGTACAGGTCACCTAGATGTTCCTGCACCGTGGGATCGTTAGCCATGCGCTGGGAAGCTTTGCGCAGCTGCTCTTCCGCCATGTCGTAATTGCCCAGTTTAAAGTAGGCCCAGCCCAGCGAATCCAGGTAAGCGCCGTTGGCGGGATCGAGCTGCACCGCGCGCTTGACGTAGCTCAGTGCTTCTTCCAGCCGGCTGGTGTGGTCGGCCATCATGTAGCCCAGGTAGTTCAGGGTCATGGCGTTCTGCGAGTCCAGGGACAACACCTGGTGGAACATCTGCTCTGCCTGGTCATACTTTTTCTGGCGCTCGAAAATCGAGCCGTGGAGGAACAGCGCGTATTCTTTATCGTCGGGTTTGGAGGAAAGCTGCGTGGCCTTGTCAATGGCCTGCTCAGCCTCGGGCCAGCGCTTCAGCCGGCTGTACATCTGCGACAGCGCGATGTAAATGTCTCGATCGGCGGGCGTGCCCTTAAGCATGGAGTGGACGTCAGCCAGCGCCTTGTCCGCCTGACCCTGATCCGCCAGTTGCGAATCGAGCACCATGCGCAGATCGCGGTCCTGTGGCATGCGCCCGACCGCTTCCTTAGCTACGGCCGTGGCCTGCTGCCACTCCTTGGCGTCGCGGTAAGTGTCAATCATTTCCTGGTACGCGCGCTTGGCGTTCTCGTCGCCCAGGGAAAGCATTTTGCGAAAAGTTTCAATGGCCAGGGGGATGTTGTTCTGGTCGCGATAGACGGTGCCCAGCCGCTCCAGGAAAATGGCGCGGTTGTTGCGTTCGCCGCTGTTGTAGTTGTTGTCCGGCTTTTCCGTCTTTTTCAGCAGGTCCTGCAGGACCTGCACCGCCTCCCCATAGCGCCCCTGCACTTCGTAAATGGCCGCCGTGCGGTAGGGCACCTCCACCGAATCCTGCACCATGGAGGACGCCTTCTGCAGGGTCTGCAGCGCATCGTCGAAACGCCCGGTCCGGCGGTAAATCTCGGACATGTTGAGGTAGGTCTGCGGGTCCTCGGGATTGGCGTCGGCAATGATCTTGTATTCCGCCAGCGCGGCCTCGAGCTGGCCATCGTTCAGCAGGTTCTGCGCTAGCCCGCGCATGGCGTCCAGATTGTCGTGGTCCAGCGCCACCGCCTTGCGGTAGGCGGTAACGGCGTTCTTGTAATCCTTCTGCTCCTCGTAGGTGTAGCCCAGCGCGGAGTAAAGCTTGGCCGAGCGATCGCCTTCGGGAATCGAACTCAGGGTCTGAATGGCGCGATTGGCGTCGCCTTCATCGTTGTAAAGATAGGCTAACGTGGTCAGCGCTTCTTCGGAATCCGGCTGCAGCTTGATAGCAGTCTTGAACTCGGTCTCCGCCTTGCCCATATCGTTGTTCAGGCGGTAGAGGCGCCCCAGCAGCAGGTGGTCTTCCACGCTGTTGGGCTCGAGTTTCACGATCTCCTGGTACTGCTCGATGGCCAGTTTGAGCACGTTCTGCGACTGAGTGCCGGACTGCATGTCGCCCAGGGAGCGCAGGTAGATGCGGCCCAGCAGTTTGTGCGCCGCCAGATTGCCGGGATCACGCTTGAGCAGGTCCTGGGCTTCCAGCACGGCATCGCGAATGCGGCCCGTCTTCCAATAAAGCTCAGCCAGGCCATTGTTCAGGAACTCGGAGCTGGGATCGCTCTGGATCGCCGCCCGGTACTCGTCAATGGCCTTGTTGGCCAAGTCGCTGCGCCCGTAAACCGAGACCAGTTCCTCATAAATGTGGGCCATGCTGTAGTGGTAATAAGCCGAGGCGCGGTCCTCCTTGGAGGGCGTGCCGCTGGCCGGAGCGCCTGGCTTGCTGACATTAGCCGGCGCGGGTGCTGCGGGTTGCGAGGGAGGGTTGGTCGGCTGCTGGGCCACGGCCGCGGCTGCCAGCAGGAACACCAAAGAGACACCTATACACTTTTTCATGAGATCCTTACGACCCGGTCCTACGTACGAGACTTTGGATGCCAAGCCACTCCGGCGGGTGCGTCTCTATTTTACCCGCAAACTGGCCAGGAAGTTGCGAAAGTGAACAGGAACCGGCAGGTGCACGGGCCCCGGTTGGACAGGGACTTTGGGATAGCGGTAGCTGGTAGCTGCAAGGTCGCAGGGGTCATTGTTTTTCAAGGACGACTCACGATCCCAGTTCGCTAAGTGCAGCTAAGGCTGTCCAGCTACTCTGTTTCTCTAATGCCGGAAATGCCTCACCCCGGTAAAGATCATGGCCAAACCCAGCCGGTTGGCGGCGTCTATCACTTCCTGATCACGCACTGAACCGCCGGGCTGAATGATGGCGGTGGCGCCTGCCTTGGCTATCTCCTCCACCCCATCCGGGAAGGGGAAGAAAGCATCCGAGGCGGCCACTGTGCCCTTCAACGGCAGCACAGCTTTCATGGCGCCGAGCTTGCAGGAATCCACGCGGCTCATCTGGCCCGCGCCCACGCCCACCGTCTGCCCGTCACGGGCGTAGAGAATGGCATTCGATTTCACGTGTTTGCAGACCTTCCAGGCAAACAGCAGAGCGCGCTTCTCCTCTGTTGTGGGCTGGCGGCTGGTGACCACCTTGAGGTCGGCCTCGGTGAGCGGGCGTATGTCATTGTCCTGCACCAGGATGCCGCCGGAAACGTTCTTCAGCACCCACTTCTGCGGCTCATGCTTGATTTCCACCAGGCGCAAGTTCTTTTTGGCCGCGAACTTCTCGAGGGCGGCGGGTTCAAAAGACGGCGCGGCAATCGCCTCCACGAACAACTTGGCCATTTCCGCAGCGGTTTCAGCATCCACCGGGCGGTTCACGCCAATCACGCTGCCAAACGCGGACACCGGATCGGCCTCCAGTGCGCGCTTATATGCCTCCGCCAGCGTGGAACCGGTGGCCGCGCCGCAGGGATTGGTGTGCTTGATGACGGCGCACATGGTTTCGCTGAAGTCCTGGGCGAGTTCCCAAGCCGCCTGCAGGTCCACAATGTTGTTGTAGGAAAGCTCCTTGCCCTGCAGCTGGCGGCCGTTGGCCACGCCCGTGCCGGAGCCGTCGCTGTACATGGCCGCTTTCTGGTGCGGATTTTCGCCGTAGCGCAGATCCATGGCTTTACGGAAATTCAGACGCAGGTTCTGGGGGAAGCCGGCAGGCTCGGCAGCCAGGCTAAAGCGGCCGTTCAAATTGACTCTCTCCAAGGTGGAAGCGATGGCGGAGTCGTAGGCGGCAGTGGTGGCGAAGGCTTTCTGGGCAAGGCGCCAGCGGGTTTCCATCGAAAGCTGGCCTCCGGAGCGCCCCATCTCCTCGGCGATAGCGGCATAATCGGCGGCCGAGGTCACCACCGCCACATCGTGAAAGTTCTTGGCGGCGGAGCGGATCATGGAGGGCCCGCCAATATCAATGTTCTCGATCAGCTCTTCAAAGGGGACCCCCGGCTTGGCCGCAGTTTTCTCGAAGGCGTAGAGGTTCACCACCACCATATCAATGGGCGCGATGCCGTGCTCGGCCACCGCAGCCTGGTGCTCGGGCTTGGCGCGCATGTGCAGGATGCCGCCGTGTACCTTGGGGTGCAGGGTCTTAACCCGGCCGTCGAGCATCTCAGGGAAACCGGTGAGCTCGGAAATGTCCTTCACCGCGACGCCGGACTCGCGCAGCAGGCGGGCGGTGCCGCCGGTAGAGATGAGTTCCACACCCAGGTCAGCAAGACGGCGGGCGAATTCCACCAGCCCGGTTTTATCGGTAACGCTCAGGATGGCGCGCTGAATTTGTGCCATAGCACCTCAAGAAAAATTGGTAATTCGGAAATTTGTAATTGACGCACGCGAATCGAGCGAATCGTACTCAATTCCATGGTAGTCGCGGAGTGACGCGCATCACAAGAGCGCAAGATTTTTGGGACCTGCGGATCAAAGCAGGTGGCCAGCAAACACCGGCTCTGGCCGGGGTACGGCCAAACCGCAGCCCTGAGCTGGCTTGAGTTCCTCGTAATGTTCTCAGCCCTTTAAACGAGGCGTGACTCGCTCCCGCATCCACACGGAATCCTGACACTCGAGATTCGGGGGACCACCCGCAAAACAGCGGGGCATCTAATCGCTCCCAAGAAGCAAATACAACCCTCAAAGGAGTACTCCCGTGCAAATGCAAGATGCCTACACACCCAAGCTGCGGACCAAACTCACCGCAACGGTTGCTGCGTTCGCCACCTTCCTGGCCATCACAGCGGCTCTGATGATGCCGGTCAGCGCTTCCGCTCAAACCACTCCGGTACAGAAAGCGACCTCCAGCACCGTAATAACCGGCAGCACTGCCGCTGGCGATGTCTTCAATGGAATTCTGAAGATCACGAGTGTGGCCGCCAACACTACCACGGGCGCCCTCACGGCCACCGGTCTGTTGACCGGAACCTTGACGAGTGCCACCGGTACCGTGCTTGGAACGGTGAGCCAACTGATCACCCTGCCGCTCACTTCCGTATCAGGAAGTTGCACCATTCTGACTCTGACTCTGGGGCCGCTCGATCTGAACCTGCTCGGCCTTATGGTGCACCTGAACCAGGTGGTGTTGAACATTACCGCGCAGCCCGGTCCCGGCAACCTGCTGGGGAACCTGCTGTGCTCGGTGGCCAATCTGCTCAACGGCGGCAACCTCAGCGCTACACTGACTCAGTTGGTCTCTCTGTTGAACCAGATTCTGTCCAGCCTGTAGAAGCAGCTTTGCGCGGACGAAGCCCCACCTTTCAGTGGGGCTTTCTTTTGTGGCAAGATTTCCAGTGCAATCGGCTTGCCGCCCACAATCTCCGGGATTCAGAATCCTGTTCCCGCGGCTGGGAGCGAGTTCATAATCTCTGCCCAGCACGAAAGTGCCTGTACCACAGAACTAACCGTCGGTGTGGCATTCACGTGCTAATGTTCTTTTGACTCACCCTGGATAAACAGTATGCGGTTTGGCTGGTGCGGGCTGATCGTGGTCCTTGCGCTGGTACCCAGGCCTGCGGCTCGCCACAAACACTCTTCGACCAAGATGCAAAAGCGGGCGGCAGCGCCCGTGTCCAGCGTTGGCGCCGGCAAATTGTTTGAGGTTGGCCTAGCCGCCTTTGAGAATGAACATACTCAGTTGGCCCTGGACAACTGGCGCGCCGCGCTGCGAAAGGATCCGCGCTCTCCACTGTTGCACCTGTTCATTTCCCTGGCCACACCCGATCCGCACGAGCAAAAAAGCGAACGCCATCGCGCCCAGGTGCTCGCGGCCAGGGCCACGAAACACGATCGGCTTACGGTCAAATGGCTGTCTGGAGTAGGAGAGGAACAGTACGTTCCAGCCATTGCAGCGATGAACGACCTGCTCTCCTCCTATCCCGCCGATAAGCACGCAGCTTTTCTCGCCGGCCGCTGGCTGAAAAACCAGGAGCAATACGAAGCCGGCACCAAGCAGCTGCGGCGGGCGACGGAACTCGACAGCAAGTACGCCGCCGCCTGGAACCAACTCGCCTACTGCTACGCCTATACCGGCGATTACAGCAATGCCTTTGCGGCCATGGAACGCTACACCGAGCTTTTGCCCAAGGACCCCAACCCGCAGACTTCTTATGGAGAAATCCTGCGCATGGCCGGGAATTTTCGCGATGCGCTCGCCCATTACCGGCAGGCTCTTCAAATTGATCCCGCATTCCAAACTTCACAGCTGGGCATTGCCGATACCTATGCCCTGATGGGGGACGAAGCTAGCGCGCGCACGGAATACGAGAAAGCCATCCGCCAGGCCAGCACTCGTCCGCAGCAGATTCGCTACGCGATTCAATCCGCACTCACGTACGTGCGGGAAAAGAAGCCTAGACGGGCATTAGCGGCCCTGGACACCGCGGCCAACCAGGCGCGCAGCGCTCACCTGCCCCTGCTGGAGGCGGAGGCTGACCGCGACATGGCACTGATTGAGCCGGACAACCAGCAAAGCCTCCGCTTCCTTGACCGCGCTAACGCCGCGCTCGCCGCCGCCTCCAATTCGCCAAGTGCCGAGTTCCACCAGGTGCAGGCGGAGGTGCTGCGCGTCCGGGCGGTACGCCTGGCCGCGGCTGGCAATGCCGCCGCCGGCGAGCAGGGGCTGAAACAACTCGAACAGCTCATGAACCTTACGCACGGCTCCGCTTTGCGCCGCTCTTACGCCGGCGCGATGGGCGGGGTCTTCCTGGCGGGACAAAAATACGGACAAGCCATTCCCTACCTGGAGGAGGATAGCGGCAATCCTCTCAGCATGCGGGGCCTGATCACCGCCTACGAGAAAGCAGGCTCGGCTGACCGCGCCCATGTTTTGGAGTTGAAGCTGGCAGCGCTCAACCAACCCACGGTGGAGCAAGCGCTGGTGGTGCCGGAGTTGCGGACCAAGCTGGCCGCTACCAAGCAGAAGCGTGGCTGGTTGCGGAGATTGACCGGTGGAGACCAATAGCCGGAGGTGGGGACAGGTCCTCGTTCTTGCGGCAAGTCAAGGGGCGCATAGATAAGGGGCGCATAGACCATGGGAAACCGTCGCCAGCCCAGAACTCCCGCCGCCCTCAAGGTGACCGTGTCGGGAGTTGACGCCTCGGGCAATCCCTTTGTCCAAACCGCCTACGCGCGCGATGTCAGTTCCGCGGGGGCTCGCCTGGATGGTTTGGCGTTGCTGCAATCGCCTGGGCAAAAGGTTGATGTAGAGCACAGAGGCAAGAGCGCGAAATTTCTGGTGGTCTGGGTAGGAGACCCGGGCAGACGAGAACAAGGGCAGGTTGGTATCAGGAGCCTGGATCCCGCTCAGAATATATGGAAAATGGATCTGCCGCGAACCGCAGAGGACAACTACCGTGGCGCGACGGCGGATATGCAGCCAGGGCCGCCTCCCGTCCCTGCCCAGGCCGCCGCCGCGCAGGCAACTTCACAAACGGGGGAACGCCGCAAGCGGCCCCGCTACCGTTGTGCAGAGGTAAACGTGGAGTTTTGTGCCCCAGGCGCGACGGTGGGAATGTCGGGAAAACTGACCGACATTGGCCTCACTGGATGTTACATCGAGATCTTGGTGCCGTGCCTGGCGGGAACAACCCTGGAAGTGGTGCTGCGTCACGGGGAAACTGTCGTTCGGCTACCGGCCCGGGTTGTTACTGTTCACCCGGGCATGGGAATGGGTCTTGAGTTCGACCCACTTACCGGCCAACGTTCCGCCGTTCTGGCTTCGCTGATCGAGGCCCTTCGCGTCAGGAAGTTATGATCCGCCGAAATCGCTGTCGCTTCTCACGGGCGGACAACATCGCGGCCTAGACTTTAGCTTTGGCTTTCAGGCGGACCTGGCCGGCTTCCATCTCCACTGAATACTCCACGGAATGGCAGCCGTACTGCTTGCGGATCTGGTCGGTTTTGCTCTGCACGAATTTTTCAAACGATTCCAGGTTGCCGCTCTTGGAGACGTCCTCGCCCGCCTTTTCCTTGGCTTCCACCAGGGCCTTGAACAGCTTCTCCACTTTTTCGCGCTCGCTGCCCACGTCGGAGCACTGCACGGTGAAGGGATTCAGGGTGGCGTGATGGGATGGCGGCTTTTCCTCTTCGAAAACGCGCACCCCCTGCACGGAGAGCAGCGCGTCCTGAGGGCGGCGGTAGCCCTCTTCGCGAATGCGCATTTTCTTGCGCCATAGATCGCTGAGCAGGGCGTAACGCTGTGCCAACTCATTATAGCGGTAGCGCTGGGCCAGGTTTATGCGCTGCCCATCGTTATAGCCGTCGCTGAGCTTGCGGATGGCGTTGCTGACGCGCCATTCGGTGTCAGCTGGCGGACGCTTGGTAGGGTTATTGAAGTAGATTTCGTATTCGATTTTGAGGCGGCGCAGGTTGGTTTCCAGCAGGTTCAGTTCTTCGTCAACCGTCACAAATCACCTCAACGGCAGCGCCCGTTCCCGAGAACAATACTGCGGTAAATAGGGGAAAACGCAATGTAACACAGGTGGGGGCCGGAGGCGGGTGCCGGGCGGACGGGGGAGGGTTACGAAGGTCATAGACATAGAAAAGCCGGCGGGCAGCAGCGAACCTGCTCTGGGCAAGGCACATCCAAGCGGAGAGCGGGTTATTGAGTCAGGGCCCCGGGGCTGGCCCGCTGCCCGGAGCGGAACATGGGCAAGAGACTAGCTATCGTGCTGGCAGACCATCAGCAGGTGGTGCGGGATTCTATCGTCACCCTGCTGCAAACCCAGTCAGACCTGCAGGTAGTGGGAGCGGCGGCCAGCGGCAGCCAGGTGCTGGAGCTGGTGCAAAAACATCGCCCGGACGTGCTGATCCTGGAGTTGGATTTGGCAGAAGGTAACGGCTTCGAGGTGCTGCGCACCTTGAGCCAGGAGGGCGCCTCGGTGCCCACGCTCATCCTGACCGCTTCCGACAACGAAGTGGATTACGTGCAGGCGGTGCGGCTGGGGGCCACCGGACTGGTGCTGAAGCGCGACAGCCCGGACAAGCTGTTTCAGGCGATTCGCAATGTGGCCGCGGGACAGCTGGCGTTTTCCAACGAAATTGCACAACAGGTGGTGAGCTGGATGGCAGGGGAGCGGGCGCGCCCCCGGCCCTCAGGCCTGCAGCGGCTTTCAGAACGGGAGCAGATGGTGGCGGGCCTGGTGGTGCGAGGCTTGCGCAACCGCCAGATCGCCGCCGAACTCAAGATCAGCGAAAACACCGTAAAGCGCCACCTGCAGAGCATCTTCAGCAAGACCGGCGCTCGTGACCGGGTAGAACTGGCGGCCATGGCGGCCGAACAGAAGGCAGAAGCGGCGTAATCACAGCTGGGAGTAACGTGTGCCGCACAACTAGCCAGAGACACGCCGAACACTATGCCAGCGCACCCAAGCCGCGGAGTACCAGCGACGGAGTACACGGGAGCAGCGTCAGATGTCGTCAGCATGGGATAAAAGGGTTAGGTCGAGCCTCCAACCAATGAATTCCAGAAAAACCATGCGCCTATGTCTCGCAATCACCAGCGGGTTGGTTTTGCTGCTCTGTTCTTGCAGTGGCGGAAAGGGCTCTTCCAATGTTTCCAGTCAGACGGGCTCGCCCTCAAACTTTGACATCAACGTGACGTTTAGCGGGACGGGCACGGGCGCCGTGCTGAGCAACCCGTCCGGCATCTCCTGCCGCACCGGCGCGAGCAGCGGGTGCAGCATGTCCGTGCCGTCCGGCACTACGGTGAAACTGACCGTCACCCCGGACCCGCTAATGGTCTTCGCGGGCTGGAGTGGCGGCGGGTGCCAGGGAACCACACAGAAGTGCGCATTTACGGTTACTGGCAATACCAAAATCGTGGTGACGCTCAACCCGGCTCCGCCCCCTCCCCCTTCGAACGCGCAGCTTACGGTCACACTCTCGGGGAACGGGCAAGGTCAGGTGACGACCACCCCGCCGGGCATCAGTTGTCCGGGAAGCTGTACCGCATCTTTTCCCATCGGAACGCAAGTCACGGCCACCGCAACTGCCGCCGCAGGTTCGGCCTTTGCCGGCTACAGCGGGGCATGCACTACCCAAACCAGCAAAATCAAGAATTACAAAAAACGCGGCGCAAGCGTCTCTCCCTCTCCCGCCTGCACCTTCGCGGTGAGCGGAAATGAATCCCTGACCGCGGCCTTCAGTGCCACCGCGCCTCCGCCTCCGCCGCCTCCGCCCCCCAGCCAAATATCGGTGACCATTTCGCCATCGCCGTTTCCAGACGTGGCCAGCGGTACGGTGGTCAGCACTCCCCAGGGCATATCTTGTCCGGGAACCTGCACGGCTGCATTCGGGGAGGGGACGACGGTAACCCTGACCGCGAGCGGCGCCAATGCGGGATGGCATTTCGGGCAGTGGGGCGGCGACGGCTCCTGTTCGGGCACCAATTCCACCTGCTCCGTTAAAGTGTCCGCAAACGGCAACTCTGTTGCTGCGAGCTTTACCAGCTCGGACATGCAGTATCACGGCGGCCAGGTACTCGCCACCATGGTCACGCAAGCGATTTTCTGGGGGTCGAGTTGGGGGAGCACGAGCTTTGTGGGCGATAAGATCAGCGGGCTCGACTCCTGGTACACGGGCCTCAGCGGCAGCGGTTACGCCGGATCGCTGGACGAGTACAGCGACGTGACGGGAGCAAAGGTGAGCGCGCAATCCACTTACGCGGGGCACGTCATAGATACCAGAAAAGTAACGACTGACGGCACCCAAGTGGCGCCCATTGTGAATGAGGCCTGTTCCGTAGGTTCCATCGTGCCCAACGGATACTACGCGGTGTACACCGATGTCCCCCGCCCGGCTAATTCGAACGTTTGCGCTTGGCACAGCTACGGCATCTGCTCCAGCGGAAGCAGCAACACCACCATTGAAGTGGCGTTCTTCTACAACCTCGACAACGATTTCGGCTGTAACGGCGTTCCAGCCGGCAATACGGGCCATTCCGTAGGGCTTGCCGCTTTAAGCAATATGAGCGGACACGAATTATCGGAAACGCGCACCGACCCCTTCTTCTCGGGTTGGTACGGCGGAGACGGGATTTCGGAGGAAGTCGGGGATAAATGCGACTGGATCTTCGGCCCATCCCCGGTGACCTTCAGCAACGGCTCACAATGGGTGATCCAGTTGAACTGGTCAAATAATGCCAATGACAACGGGAAAGGCGAGCAGAACGGCGGTTGCATAGACTACAACATCACAGGCGCGGCGAGCGCGCAGTGAGTTCGCTAACCAATCTTCCGGATTGACGGCCAAATGACTTTGGCACTTCCCGCAGTTGTCGCCGATGGTCACTTCCTCTCAAACGCAACTCTTAGCCCTTCGTCTGGATCCCCCAAAAAATAGTAAAGGCTCAGAGCAGACCACCCTTGGGAAATATCCATCTGCATGCTGAAAGGTAGTTTGGTCGTTACTTTGCCGCTCGAAATCACCTGAAAATCGAACTGCACTTGTTGTTTGCCTTCTCGTGAAACCAGTTTCCAAACACCGCTACCCCCATCAAGTCGGAGATGTGCAGGAGGAAACTCAAAAATTCCGGGCAGATCAGAAGCATCGAAAGTCCCATTTGCGGCCAGCACGAGTTTGGCGGAGTTCCCGCGCAGATCAGCGGGTAAGATTCGTCGCGAGGACTCCTTCATTGACCACATTCCGTTAAGATCCGTCGATTGGACACTTCGGCAGCTCAGCAGCCCAAAGCACAGCAGCACGGCGATCGGCAGGAATCTCAGTATCGAGCAGCCCCCATTGTTTGCACCCTCACCTGTCCTTCTGGTTTTCGTGATTATTCCATCAAGGCTACAGCCGATGTGTCCGATCCAATCGTCGACAAGCGAGAGCTAAACCGCTGAAAGCTATTTTCCCGCCGTGGCGGCCATTTTCTTCACCATCGCCAGCACCAGCTTGCGGTCGCTGTCATTGAGGGAAGAAGAATAGCGGCGAATCTGGGTCAAGAAGCGGACCTCATCATCGGTGAGCTGGGGCAGGGGCTTGGAGCCGTTGTCGTGGTTGGAGTCGCTGAAGAACTGGGAGAGCGGCACTTCCATGGCGGTGGCAATCTTGGCCAGGGTATCCAGGGAAGGGATGGTGTGGCCGTTTTCCACGCGCGAAAGGTAGCAGCGCAGCAGGCCGGTCCGCTTTTCGATGTCGCCTTGCGACATGCCTTTGTGCAGTCTTAGATTTCGTATCGTTTCGCCGATATTCATGGTGGGTGCAGCCTGAAAATTGCTTCTGCGAGGGTGACTGCATAGTAACCAGAGTAGTACCTTCTGGCAAGAGGAATTTAAGAAATTAGTCAGCAGCCAGAGTTGCCCGCCGGCGGTGCAATGAGCGCAAATTTTATTAGCGAGGGTGCACGCGCCAGCCGAAGTGGTGTCGAAAACCATCCTCTATGAAGCCGTCATCCTGGGGGCCTTCAGGCCCGAAGGATCTCGCGTGTCGTGGGAAAGTTCTCTTCGTGCACGCAAGATGCTTTGGTGCTGAAGCGCCTCACCATGATGCCGGTGACTTGGTCTCACCAAACTTACTCCCACCCAAGACTTGCACCGGCGCTGCGGCTATTTTTTGAGATTGGCGTCGAGAAATTCCAGCGTGCGGTTCCAGGCGTCGGCGGTGTCGGCGGGCCGGTAGCCGGCCTTGTTATCCGGATTCTGAAAGGCGTGCCCGGCATCGGGATAAATGGTCACGTCAATGCTCTTGCCCATGCCCTTCAAATCCTGTTCAAACTTGCGGACGTCGGCGGGAGGAATGCCCTTATCCTGAGCGCCAAACAGGCCGAGGATGGGGGCGTGAATCTGCTGCAGGCGGGCCGGGTCGGTGGCCAGGTGACCATAGTTGATGACGTCGGCCGCCAGCGTGGGATCAGCGATAGCCAGGTCGAGCGAGTATCCGCCGCCCATGCACCAGCCTATAGAGCCGATCTTGGCCGGGTTCACCTTCTTCTGCGATTTCAGGTACTGCACCGCTGCCAGCAAATCGCGGTTGGCGCGATCCTCGGGCAGGCCGCGCATCAACTCGTGCGCGGTTTCAGGACTGTCGGTGGCCTTGCCGCGATAGAGGTCCACTGCCAGCGTGACGTAGCCCTGGTCGGCAAGCTTCGAAGCTTGGTCCTTCACCCACGGCACCAGGCCCCACCACTCATGAATCACAACCAGCGCGGGGAACGGACCTTTGCCGCGCGGCATGTAGAGCACACCGTGAACGGTTTCGTCCCCGCTTTTGTAGGCAACGGTCTTGCCGTTGGCGGCGAAGACGGGAATAGTGGTGAGTACGGCGAGCAGCAGGACGAGCTGTTTCACGGGGAGCTCCCTTTGGGGAAATTGTACAGTTGTGTAATTGAGTAATTGGGTAATGGAAACTCTTCGTCACTTTACCATTGTCCGATTGCACAATTACTCAACGGTGCGCTCCATGTAGAGCGCGCCTGGAATTGGATTCTCCCGGTAGGGAGCGATCTCGAAAAAGCCATAAGCGCGGTACATGCGCACAGCACCTTGCATGATGGGCTCAACCGTGTCCAGACGGATGCGCTGGTAGCCGATGGCGCGGGCCTCGGCCAGTACCGCGTTGAGCAGCGCCTTGCCCAGGCCCTGGCCGCGAAACTGCGGCCGCACATAGAGGCGCTTCATTTCGCAAATGCCGGGCTCCAGCGGGTGCAGGGCCACGCAACCCGCGAGGTCCCGGCCCAGCCGCGCCAGCAGCAGCCGTCCTTGCGGCGGAGCGTAGTCGCCGGGCAGGCCCGCCACTTCCTGCTCGAAACTTTGAAAACACAGGTTGAAGCCGAGCGATGAAGCATACTCCTGAAAAAGCACACGGGCTTCGGCGAGATGCTCGGGCGTGACCGCCTGGGCGATGGAGATGGCCGGAGAGGAAGGCGTGCGCGCTACCCCATCAGGATGCCTCCGTTCACGTTGAGCACGTGGCCGGTGATGTAGGCGGCCTCGTCGGAGGCGAGAAAGCTGACCGCATGCGCCACGTCGGCGTCGCTGCCGGCCCGCCCCAGGGGAATCATCTTCAGGATGTTCTCTTTCATTTCGGCGGGCAGACCCGCGGTCATAGACGTCTCAATATAGCCGGGGGCTACGGCATTAACCGTGATGTTGCGGGAGGCAACCTCGCGGGCCACGGCCATGGTCAGGCCGATAAGCCCGGCCTTGGACGCCGAATAGTTGGCCTGCCCCACCTGGCCGATCTGGCCGAAAATGCTGGTGATGTTGATGATGCGTCCCCAGCGCTGCTTGAGCATGGAACCGATGACAGCCTGGATGCACAGATAGGCGGCGGTCAGGTTGGTGTTGAGCACGGCGTCCCAGTCGGCGCGTTTCATGCGCATGACCAGCTGGTCGCGGGTGATTCCGGCATTGTTGACCAGAATGTCAATTTTCCCGAACTTGCCGAGGACGGCGCGGACAGCGGATTTGATCTGCTCTTCACTGGCCACGTCCATGGGAAAGGCGGCGGCCTGTCCGCCCGCAGCCTTGATTTCAGCGGAGACCTGCTCCAGCTTTAACTGATTCCGGGCCGCCAGGGCAACACCCGCGCCCGCTGCGGCCAGGCGCAGAGCGCACGCCCGCCCGATTCCTTGCGAAGCGCCGGTCACCAGCGCCACCCGGCCTGCGAGGCCCATGCGGTCCGCCCTCCGTGGAGAAGGCGCGATTATAAATGACAGAACCAGTTCGAGTTGAAGATTCAGGCCGGAGGGCGATGCGCTCACAAGCGGGAAAGCGGCGAGGCAATAAGGTGACGCCTGAAAACGCTACTCGTCATCCCCTCCGCCCTCGTGGGCGGCGACTAGGGCGGGGGCTGCCTTTCCTTTACCGCCGCTCTGATCGCGGATGAGCACCCGCAGCAAAGGCGGAGCCAGGATGGTGGTGAAGCCGGTCATAAAGATGACAATGGCGTAGGCGGATTGTGACACCATGTTCATCTGCAAGCCGACCAGGGCGACGATGAGCGCTACCTCACCCCGGGGCATCATGCCGATGCCCACGCGCAGGGTAGTAGGCCAGCCTTCGCGCAGCACGGGCAGGCCGCAGCCCACCACCTTGGAAACAACCGCCAGCAGGGAGATGATGAGGGCATCGAACAACACGTCGCCGGAGAACAGGTGCACGTCCAGGCGGGCGCCGATAGTAAAAAAGAAAAAAGGCGCCAGGAATTCGTTGATGGCATGAATGCGGGGCTGCAGCCGCCACTCCGGGGCATAGTCGGCCAGCACCAGCCCGGCGAAGAAGGCTCCGATAATGGCAGCCATGCCGATGCGCGCGGCCGCCCAGGAAAGCAGCAGGCAAATGGCCAGGGAGAGCACCAGGGGCGCGTTCTGCAGCGAAATGTGACGCAGGCCGGGGCGCACGCGGCGCACAATCCGAGGGCCGATGAAGATCATGAACAGGGCGAAGCCCACCGCTTCGGCGAAGGTGACGCCCAGGTGAAGCCAGCGGATGCCGCCGCCGCTCGCAATGCCGCTAACCACCGCCAGCAGGATCATACCCAGGATATCGTCAAACACAGCAGCGCCCATGATGATGCGGGCGAAGCGGGCATTCAGCACGTGCAGGTCGGCGAGCACGCGGGCGGTGATGGCCACGCTGGTGGCGACCATGGCGGCGGCCACGAACACGGCTTCGTGAGTGGCCCCCCCGCGCAGGCGCATGTAGAAAAAGCCGAGGACAAAAGGAAATACAACTCCGGCCAGGGCCACACCGAGTGATTGCCGGCCCACGCGCAGCAGATCCTGAGGCCGGGTTTCCAGGCCGGCGGTAAAGAGGACGAAAATGGCCCCGATTTCCGCGAAGGCGTACACGTTTGCGGTGGGCGCGATGAGCCGGGCAGCGTGCGGGCCGAGGATGATGCCAGCCAGGATTTCGCCCAGCACAGCGGGAAACGAGAGGCGCTCGAACAGCTCGCCGAAGATCTTCGCCCAGACAAAGATGGCGAACAGCTCCAGCAGCAACGTGTCGGCGCCACTTGGCATAGAAAAGAGTGGAGACGATAGGCGGAGACTTAATTCTCTAATGCCGGGCAAGGCGGCTACCAGCAAAATCGCAAGCTGCTGTGCGATTTAGCAAGCTGCTGCCGGGCACGAGCACGGGCCCGCCGCCATGGTGTATGTTGAACGGGAGCAAACGATGGCGTGTCTGGGCGGCATCTAAGGCCGCAGAGCAGCCTCTGAGCAGTCGGGCAGAGAACTGACGCAAGCAGGAGGAACTCCCCCAAAATGGCAACTGCACAATTGCCGGCGCCGCCGGTGCGCTGGGCGCGCGCGCCTTTTTACTTCAACTCGGCGGCACACCTGCTCCGCATTGAGCGGGAGAAGGCCACCACTCTGGGCGAATTGCTGGCCGCGCTGCGCGCTGTGCCTAGCGAATCCATATTCCAGCACACCTTCCGCACCCTGCAGGAGCACCACTTCATCCGCGAGGGCTTTTCCAACGACTACGCACACTGGGCCTTTGCCGCTTGCAACGAAGTGGGACTGGCGGAGCGCCTGGCTTCGGTGGACGTGCGGGAATTCACTTCTGTGGAAAGCCTGCGGGAACGCATTGTGCAGATCGTGCAGGATTACCTGAACCGCAACCCGCGCGCGGCAGACCGGGTGGCCATGGAGCCGTTTTACTTTTGCGCCTCCGATGCAGTGGTAGTGCCCACACCGTTTGTAGGCCGCAACCTGGCGGAATTCCGCGACTGCATGAACCAGGTGAGCATTCACAGCATTCATTATCATTTCATCGAAGCGCGCCTGCGGCTGAAACTGAACTCCAACGATTTTTCCGTGTGGCTGGAATCGGAACTGGACATGGGGCGCATAGCCGACCAGTTCAACCGCATTGACATCTATACTTCGACGCTGCAGGACGTGCGTCGGACCATGGTGCGCGTCATCGAACGAGCTCTACATTCCCAGGCATGAGGTAGAAATGGAACCAAGGAAAGACCGGGTAGAGGAACGCGCGGCCGAGCAGACAGGCAGCAAAGTGGGAACACAAAGGCCGGTGGAAGCTCCGCCACGCAACGGCGGAGGGGAAGCGCCAGAGGCGCCCTTCCGAGAACGGCGCAAGCGGCCGCGCATTTCGGAGACCCCGCCGGCGCCGCCTCCGCCACCCCGGCTGGATGACTACGAGCCCATCATCGGCAAGCCGGAGCTGGACGAGCTGCGCTTTCTGGCCCGCCCCTTGCTCGGTAAGACGGTGAAAATGGTGAACTCCACCTCCCTGGGAGGCGGCGTTGCCGAAATGCTCAACCGGCTGATTCCGCTGCTCAGCGAGCTGGAAGTGGTGACGCGCTGGGACGTAATCACCGGCGGCAACGACTTCTTCGAAGTGACCAAGGCGTTCCACAACGCGCTGCACGGCGGCGACTACGTGCTGACCAAGGAAGCTCGCGACATCTTCATGATGTACAACGAGCAGAACCGGCAGCGCATGCAGTTTACCGAGGACCTGTTCGTGATTCACGATCCCCAGCCGGTGGGGCTGGTCCGCTCGCGCGAGCGCAACCGCGGCAAGTGGATGTGGCGCTGCCATATTGATCTTTCTAACCCGCATCCCGACGTGTGGGGCTTCCTGCGGCCTATGGTTGAGGAATACGACGCTACGGTGTTCTCCTCGCCGGCATTTTCGCGCCAGCTGATGGCGCCACAGTACCTGTTCTTTCCCTGCATTGACCCGCTTTCGGAGAAGAACAAGGAACTGGATCCCGCGTACATTCAGAAGGTGTGCGACGACTTCGGTATTGACCGCAGCCGGCCCATTGTCACCCAGATTTCCCGCTTCGACCGGCTCAAGGATCCGGTGGGCGTGATCCAGGCTTACAAGCTGGCGAAAAAATATGTGGACTGCCAGCTGGTGCTGGCCGGCGGCGGAGCCACCGACGATCCCGAAGGCGCCATCGTGCTGCAGGAAGTAATGGAAGCGGCGGGCGAGGATCCCGACGTGATCATTCTCAACCTTCCGCCGTGGTCGGCGCTGGAGATCAACGCACTGCAGCGCGCCTCCACCGTCGTGGTGCAGAAATCGCTGAAGGAAGGCTTCGGGCTTACCGTGACCGAGGCGCTGTGGAAGGGCAAGCCCACCATCGCCGGGGCAGTAGGCGGTATCCCCACGCAGGTGATTCACAAGCTCACGGGCGTGCTGGTGCACTCGGTGGAAGGCTGCGCTTACCAGATCCGCTATCTGCTCACGCATCCGGAATTTGCCGAGCAGATGGGCAAGAACGGGCGCGAGCACGTAAAAGAAAATTTCCTGATGACCACTAACGTGAAGCGCTGGCTGCTGCTGTTCCAAATCCTGCTGGGCATGGTGAGGAAAGAGAAGACGACGTAAGGCCGTCGGTCAGGGTTCGCAAGCCAGGTGGGGGAATTCATCTTTTAATGCCGCTGGCCTGCTGCTCCGGCGTGGCAAATCCCCAGGCCATACGCGGGGTATTGTGGGCAATGCCCAAGCGCCCCTGCCCGTCCAGCACAATAATGCCGCCGTGCCCGCTTAGGCGTTTTTGCAGGTAGGCAATGGCTTCACTGGCCGCCTGCTGCGGAGGCGCGCCCGTGGACACCCGGTCCGCCGTCCACTTGGCCAGCACCAGCTTCATAATGGGCTCGCCCCATCCGGTGGTGGAAACCCCGGCGCTCTGGTTGTCGGCATAGCAGCCGCAACCGATAAGCGAAGAATCCCCTACCCGGCCGGGCGTCTTGTTGAGCGTGCCCCCAGTGGAGGTGGCGGCAGCCAAATTGCCGTTCTTATCCAGCGCCACCGCACCCACGGTGTCGTGAGAAGCCGAGAACACATCGGCCGGCGATTCCCCTTGCACCTGCATGCCTCGCAAGCGCTGCACCTCGCGTTCAATCACCAGCTCTTCATTCGCAATCAGGGGCACCCCGTGCTCTTCGGCAAAGCGCTCCGCCCCCGGCCCCACGAAGTACACGTGAGGGCTGTCTTCCAGCACAATGCGGGCAAGGTGAATGGGATTGCGGATGCGCTCCACGCAACCCACACCGCCGGCGCGCAGGGTGGCACCGTCCATCATCAGGGCGTCGAGTTGCACCCGGCCGTCGCGATTCAGGAAACTGCCGCGCCCGGCGTCGAAGGCTTCGTCATCCTCCATCACCTTGACCGCGGCTTCCACCGCATCCAGGGAGGAGCCGGCTCGCTCCAGCAAACGCCAGCCCGCTGCCAGGGCGGCGCGAACGCCGTTCAGGTGGGCTTCGACCATGTCATCGGGAATGGCCCACCCGCCGCCGTGGACCACCAATACCGACTTATTCAACGCTTTGGTCTCGCATGGGATGGATGAGCCGACAGTCTAGCATTCGTGGGATGAGTTGCGGCCAGGGGCAGGTTACTTGTGGGTTTCAACAGTTCCCAGGTTTCAAGGTTTTGTTCATATGGGCGGCGGGTTTGGTCCTTGAAACTTTTCTTCCTACCACCGTTCATTCCGGCAGCAGGGGTACTGCAATTTGTAGAGTGCGTGAAGGGGCTATTACACCAGTTGACTTCCGGGTTGCTCGTAATCCGTCCGCAATTGTGCAATGGGATCGACTGCTCACGTTCTCCGAGGGTCAGGAGAGATCAGCGGCAGCTTCAGCGAGGGGCGGGACCGAACATAACAGTTCCAGGCGGCCCACCCCAAAGACCCACGCGAAGCCACCGGCCAGCATCACAGCGGCTGACCGCTGGCCTGTTAAGAGAACACATTGGGCGGTGGATGGCGCCGCCGCTGCTCGCAGCAAAGCATGGAACTGTACGAGATGACCATGCCGGAGGAGTGTAAGGAGTTGGTCCAGATTAGCGTGGTTCTCGAATCCAAATGATATCCCCGGTTCTGGTGTCCAGCAGAGCATACGTCGCCATGCCTTCTACCCGGATGTACCGGTCACCATTAAGGACATAAGCATCAAAAGGCCCCAATTCGGTGGCTCGACCGTGGCTTGGCCCAGAAACTCGGTGCCGTCGCTTCCGGGACCGAATGACCGATTGGTTCTGAGGGCGTTTTTTAGCTTTCGACGGCAATTCCGGTTGACTGAATGCCCGGATGGCTTTGGCAACATCGTCCACTGCGCCGTGAATGTGAGGTCGCAGCCACCATGCCGTCATCAGCGCAATGAACAAAACGGTTGCTAGGACCAGAAGAATCGGGACCAGTCGTTGCGAATGATTGCGCCGGACTGTTTCTAGGTCGCGCTGAGGCCGAAAGTTGTCCCAATCATCGTCTGGCCCAGGGCGCACGGCACGGCGGTTGCCTGACATCACAAAAACACCCGAAAAACAGCGGGGTTAGAGGATATACCCTTTTTTGTGCTGGGTGTCGCACTTTTTGTGCAGTCACCCACTGTGCCCGGCCCGCTTAGAGGCCGCTACCCATCTGAGCAGCCCCGGAGCCCATGGTGCTACCCGAAAGGTGGCAACGGTGGCCTGTGGGGCCAAATTAGCGCGGTATAGCCCACCTCCCTACCCGTTTGCAAGCCGCGCTTCCAGACCTGCTGCCGTGCACCCGGGGCAACATAGTCAGAGGCTTGTCCTGCAGTGGCCTACCCGCCTCCTGTTGACATGCCACAGGTGCAGGCGCATACTCCTGTGCGGAGGCCACAGGAGCATGGAAGAGGCGAAGTCGGAGATCCTGCAGGGAACCCTCGACCTGATGGTACTCAAAACACTGCATGCCCTGGGGCCGCTGCACGGTTACGGCATCGCGCGCCGCATCGAGCAGATCAGCGGTCAGGTGCTGCTGCTGAACCAGGGCACCATCTACGCTTCCCTGGTCCGCCTGCTGCAGAAGGGCTGGATCAGCGCCGCATGGGGCACGTCGGAGAACAACCGCAAGGCGAAGTTCTATTCCATCACCGGGCGCGGCCAAAAACAGTTGGCCGAAGAAACCGAAAACTGGGAACGCATCGCCGGAGTAATGGCGCGGGTATTGCAACTGTAAAGGAGGAACCGCATGTGGGAGCGGCTGCGCACCTGGGGCTCGCGGCTCTGGTCGTGGGGACGAATGCGCCGCCTGGAGCGTGACTTCGCCGAGGAACTGGAGTCGCACGCGGCCATGCTCGTGGAGGAAAATCTTGGGAGGGGCCTATCTCCTGAACAAGCTCGCCGCCAGGCTTTGCTGCAACTCGGAGGCATGGCCCAGCTGCGCGAGGACTACCGTGAGCAACGCGGGCTGCCCCTGCCGGAGCGAGTGGCTCAGGACCTGCGTTATGCCTTACGAATGTTTCGCAAGTCGCCCGGGTTCACGCTTTTTGCCGGAGCGGCCCTGGCCCTGGGCATAGGCGCCACGTCGGCGGTCTTCAACATCGCCGACGCGGTCCTGCTCCGCCCTCTTCCCTACCGCGATCCCTCCCGCCTGGTCATGCTCTGGCAGGATGACACCGCCTACGTTTTCCCCAGAACAACGTGAGCCCCTGGGCATTCGAGCAATGGCGGAAACGGAACCAGGTGTTTGCCGGCATGGCCGCCCTGACCCACGACTCCTTTAATCTGGTTGGCGGCGGCGATCCCGAATACCTGCACGCCGATACGGTCACTCCCAACTTTTTCTCCGTACTGGGGGTAGGGCCCGCACTCGGACGCACATTTACGGCCGACGATGGCCGGCCGGGCGCGCCGCTTACCACCGTACTCAGCTATGGACTTTGGGTGCGCCGGTTCGGGTCGCAACCTCGGGTAGTAGGCCAGGAACTGCTGCTCAACGGCGCCAAATACACGGTGGCCGGCGTGATGCCCCGCGGCTTCCAGTTCCTGGACCCGGAAGTGGACCTCTGGGTGCCGGCACAGTGGACCAGTTCCTTCATTGAAGACAGGAAGAGCGACCACTTCCTGACGGTGGTGGCGCGCCTCGGCCCCGGGATAACGGGACGAAGCGCAGGCGCGGCCATGGCTCTGTTGGGGAAACAGCTCGCTACCGACAACATCTCGGATTTCACCGCGGTGGTGGTGCCGATGCGCGAGCAGGTGGCCGGCGATACGCGTCCAGCGTTGCTGGTGCTGCTGGGCGCTGTGGCTCTGCTGCTGCTGATTGCCTGCGCCAATCTTGCCAACCTGCTGCTGGCACGAGGCAGCGCACGCCGCGGAGAAATGGCGGTCCGCTTGGCGCTGGGCGCGAGCCGCCGGCGAGTCATCGAGCAAATGTTGACTGAGAGCCTTTTGCTCTCCAGTGCCGGGGGCGCTGCCGGGCTTGGCCTGGCGGTGTGGGCCACCAGCTTTCTTGGCCAATTGATTCCCCCGGGCGTCTCCAACACGGGCGCGCCCGCGGTGAACGCTCCCCTGCTCGCTTTCGCCACAGTCGTATCCTTGGCTACTGGAGTGCTGTTCGGCATCCTGCCGGCCTGGCGGGGCTCGCAAATTGAGCTGGTCGCGTCGCTCAAGCAGGGCGGCGGACGCTCCGGCGCGTCGGCCGGCGGAAAACAGCTGCGCAGCGTGCTGGTGGTCAGCGAAGTAGCCTTGGCCATGGTGCTGCTCGCCGGCGCCGCCCTGATGATCCGCAGCTTTGAGAACCTCTATCATCAGGACCCCGGCTTTCGCGCGCAACATGTGCTCACCCTGCAAACCCGGCTGCAACGCCCCAAGTACGAGAGTATGGCGCGCCGCAGTGAGTTCTACCGCGAGGTGCTGCAGCGCGTGGAGACCTTGCCCGGCGTGGTCGCCGCCGGCTACACCACGGACCTGCCGCTGGCCGATGCCGGAGGCGGCAGCCTGGTCACGGTGGAAAACCATCCCACGGATCCGAAACATCTGCTGATTGCGAATGTGCGCGTGGTCAGCCCCGATTATTTCCGCACTGTCGGCATGACGCTGCGCCGGGGCAGGCTGCTGGAGCGAAGTGACGGACCAGACAGCCCGCAGGTGGCGGTGATCAATGACAGCATGGCGCGCACTTACTGGCCCGGGGAAGACGCCGTGGGACGCCGGTTCAAGCGCGGCTTTCTGCAAACGAAATCGCCCTGGTACACCGTGGTCGGCGTCGTTGCCGATATGCGCCAGGGCGGGATGGACGTTCCCATCCGTCCCGAGGCTTACTTCACCTTTGAGCAGGCTGATTTCTTTGCGCCCGACGCGCTGGCGGTTCGAACTAGCGGCGATCCACTGGCCATTACCGAACAGGTACGCCGGCAGATCTGGGCGGTGGACCGCGAAGAACCGGTGGCAGCGGTCATGCCGCTGCAGGAAATGGTGGAAAGAAGTGTGGCCCCGGCGCGGTTGCAGACCGGCTTGCTGGGCGGCTTTGCCGGCATGGCCCTGCTGTTGGCAACGCTGGGAATTTATGCCGTGCTTTCCTTCACGGTGGCCCAGCGCACGCAGGAAATCGGGGTGCGACTGGCGCTGGGCGCCCAGCCCGCGCACGTGCTGGGCACGGTTATGGCGCAGGGACTCAAGTTGTATCTTCTGGGGGTGGCGCTCGGGCTGGCGGCAGCGCTCATGCTATCGCAGCTGATGACCCACCTGCTGTTCGGCGTGAGCGCGGCGGACCCGCTCTCCTATGCCTGCGTCATCCTGCTGATGGCCGCGGTCACTCTGCTGGCGTGTTATGTCCCCGCGCGCCGCGCCGTTCGCTTCGGCCCCATGGCCGCGCTGCGCTACGAGTGAGTTGTGTGTGGGCGCAGCTCTGAGCAGGGTTTCACAGGTTTCAAGGCGTCACAGGTTCCAGATATCTCGCAGGTTTTCAAGGTTTCGCAGGTGCATTCGGATTGTCGAAACCTTGAAACTTTGAAACCTGAATTTCATAAAAACTTGAACCCTGCTCTACTGTGGCTCCGTTCCCGTGGTCGTCTTATGCTCCACCTTGGTAGAGGTACGCCGCGTCTTGCGCGCGCCTTTGTGAACCACGCGCTTGCTGGTGTGCTTGATCTTGTGGCCGGTTTTCTTGGTGGCGTTCTTGGTGGCGCGGCCGGCGGTTTTCATGTCCTGCTTGATGCCCGTGTTCGGGGTAGTGGTGGAGGTATCCGACTGCCCCCAGGCCGCTGTTCCCAAACCTACTGCCAGACTCAACAGTGCAATTCCCAGTAGATGTTTCATATTCACCTCGGGTTATTGGATGCAGAATTCGCGTTTCTGAGCAGCGTGCAGCGGGGACCCTGGCCGCGTGGCGCTGCCGCGGATGCTGAAAAGCCCAAACGCGCACAGTCTGCCGCGGACACTTACGTCCCTTCGGTTCGTGCGGGGCGGAAATATGCCCGCGCCTCGGTACGAAACAGAAAATACGCAAACACCGCAAATAACGCGCTGTGAACAACCAACTCCTGCCGGGAATGGATGCTCAGCAGCACGTGAAACGCAAGCCAAGCCATGGCCAGCCACCGCGCCCAGTCGCTGCGCCGGAGCATATAGATGCCGCAGACTAGCGCTACCAGACTGACGAGGACGGCCCAAACCACGTCTTGCTGGACCGGAGCTTGCCCCTTCAACTCTGCACCGTGGACCGCGGTGGCAATAATTCCGATCGCCACGAAGATGCAGCCGATGATGGTTACGGAGAGCGGACGCTTGCTGGAATTCATCGCTTGTCTCGCACCGCCTCTGACCTCCAACAGCGGTTCCCTGGCTGAATGCTGATTGCTAAAAGCTGCTTTCGTCTATAACACCACCGTCCAGGGGCCCCTGCTAACTGCTATTTGCTACTGGCTTTTTCTATGCCGCGCTGATGTTCTCGGCGGGAGCCGATTCCGCGGGCTTGGTCTTCTGCCAGGTGTAATAAATGCGGTGGATGACGGTTATGTTGGAGAAAACGGCCAGCACCCAGAGCACCGGCGCCATGCGGTTGAAGACGGCCCCTATGATCACCAGCACCAGCCGCTCCGGCCTTTCCATAAATCCCACGCGGCAGGAGCCAATCAGGGACTCGGCGCGGGCCCGGGTATAGCTCACCATCACCGATCCGGTCATCACCACCGCCACCAGCACCACGTAGAAGAAGCGGTTGACGCGGGCATAGTAAACCAGCAGGCCAAAGAAGATGGCAACATCGCTATAGCGATCTACAACCGAATCGAAAAAGCCGCCGAAGCGGGTCACCCGGTTGCTGGCCCGCGCCACCCTTCCGTCCACCAGGTCCATGAAGCCGGCAGCAAACACCACCAGTCCGGCGTAGAAGAACATGGCACGCTGGTTGGCTCCGCTGGCATAGCCGAAGAAGCAGGCGGCAATGAGGTTGATGACCAGTCCCAAAAACGTGAGCACATTGGGACTGATACGGGCAATGGCCATGCGCCGCACGATGGCGCTGAGCAGCACCCGGCAACCCCGCCCGAACGCACCCGTCCAGCTCATTGTGCCTCGTCGTGAATGGTGGTCAGGCTGAGGATCTCGAGCTCCCGCTTGCCCGCAGGGGTGGTGACCTGGGTGGTGTCGCCCACCTTCTTGTTCAACAGGGCGCGTCCGATGGGCGAGGTGGTGGAAATCTTACCCTGGGTTACATCCGATTCCTCGCTGGTCACCAGCTCGTACTCGATTTCCTCTTCCTTGGTGGAATCGTAAATTTTCACCTTGGAGCCCAGCCCAGCCTTGTCCTTGGGGATGTTGCTCATGTTGACCATGGAGAGGTCGCCCATGCGCTTTTTGAGCTGGCCCAGGCGGGCGCGCACGAACTCCTGGCGCTGTTTGGCCATGTGGTACTCGGCGTTTTCGCTCAAATCGCCCATGGCCACGGCCTTTTTCAGTTCCTTAGGGAGATCGTGATTGAGTTCGTACTCCAGGGTTTCAATCTCTTCCTGGAGCTTGCGCTTGATGTGCTCCGTCATAGGTAGCGGTAGCGATTATAACGCGGGCGAGGACCGTTGGTGGGGTGAGACCCAGCCCTCCGCGACGCAAAAAGCCCCGGAAACACCCCGGGCAGCCCCCGCCCCGAAATGGCTATTTTCTCTTCAAGCCAGCTACCACACTGTCGCCCTAAGGCCTACCTGGAATTGACGTTTTGGGTACCCCCCGGGTATAATCCTAGGAGTGGTAGTCCCTCAGCAGGCCTGCGTTCGCGGGTGCCCTTCATGATGATCAGTGATGCCAATTTCCACATAGGTGACAAGGTCGTTTATCCCAACCACGGGGTCGGTATTATCGAGCAGATCAGCAGCCGGACCATCGGCGCGACCGTGGAAAAATTCTACCTGCTGAAGATTAAGTCCAGCAGTCTCAAGGTGATGGTGCCGTTCAACAACGTGGGCACGGTGGGACTAAGGCGGGTGGTGCGCAACGGCGAAATCCAGAAAATTCTGGATTTTCTGACCGATGGGGAATGCAACAACAACGCTGATTGGAAGTACCGTTTCAAGGAGAACTCGGAACGGATGCGGACCGGGTCTCTGCTGGACGTAGCGGCGGTGCTGAAGAGCCTCCTGGTGTTGAACCAGACCAAGCCTTTGTCCTTCCGGGAGAAGAAGATGCTGGAACGGGCCCGCTACCTGCTGGTGAGCGAACTGGCCCTGGCCAAAAACCTGGACGAAGAGCATATCGAGCAGCTGCTGAATAAGGCCTTGTCCAAGAGCAAGCTGCGCTTTCCCGAAGCGGCGCCTGCCGAAGCCTGAAGGCTGGGCGGCGCCGTCCTGATTACCTGACGGTCCTACCAGAGCTGTTTTCTTCCGGCAAGAAATTCCCTGCCGGGGCCCCCGCCCGTGCTGTCACGGCACAAACTTAGCCCACATCCATACATCTTAATACTCGCTATGATGCCCGGTATCCTCCACATCATTCGCCTGGGTCAGACGCGGGATAAGTACGACCGGCTAATTGCCGATTACCAGATAACCTACAACGTTTCCAGCGGAAACTCGTTCTCTCGCACCGTGCGTGGCGACGAAGAGCTGCAAGAGTTCCTGGGACATCATGCCGTGGTTCCTCCGGGTGAGCGGGACCGCGCTCTGGCCGCTTTGCGGGAACATGGCAATGCCACGATTACCGGGGTGGAGATTCCGCTGAAGGAAGCCGCCCCCTTGGGCATGGTGCAGGATCCCAGCGACTACTGAGCAAGATTCGAGTTTCGAGTGTGTTGAACGGCTGACGCCGAAAGCCGAAACTTGAAACTCGAAACCATTCCTTCCCCTATAATCCCGCCGTGCCCGATGAATTGAGTCCGGTCTCCGCCCCTGGCCGGATCCTTGCCCTGGACGTGGGCTCCAAGACCATCGGGAGAGCCGTTTCTGACCCGCTGGGCTTCACCGCGCAAGGGCTGGAAACCATCCGGCGCAAGAACAAGCGCACGGATTTTGAACAACTTGAGCGCACTATCGCGGAGTACGATGTGCGGGAAATCGTGGTTGGTTATCCCTTGCACATGAGTGGGGCCGCCGGCGTTCAATCCCAAAGAATGCAGGTGTTTGCCGAGGAACTGCGCCGCCGCTTCAGTCTTCCGGTGCACCTGTGGGACGAACGGCTGACCACGGCGCAGGCCAACCGGCTGCTGAGGGAGGCCGAATTAAGCATCCGCCGCCGCGCCCAGGTGGTGGACCGGCTGGCCGCCGTCCTCATCCTGCAGTCATTCATGGAAGCCCGGAGTAACAGCCGCTGAGCCACAACCGCGCTTATTGCCTTCGATTTCAAAATGTTAGCCGATGAGCTGCAATTGACCTCGAATTGAGGTGGCGGGCATTGTCATCCCGCTCGGCCGGCGCCAAGTTGTTTCAGCGCAAGGAGGACTACCATGGCGCTGCAAGAGATACCCGTATTCTCCAAACTGAAGCGGCAGGGCAATTTGACTGAACCCCAAGATGAACTTAGCTTTACTGCCGCCACCCGCATCCAGGAAAGCTTGATGGCAGGCGCTGAAAGGAAGGCGCTGCGCTGGCTGGCCACGCGGACTCCGGCCTGGATCAATTCCGACCACCTTACGCTGCTGGGCTTTGCGGGCAACATCGCGGCCGGGGTTTGCTACGCGCTGGCAGCCTGGGAGCCGCGAATGCTGCTGGGGTCCGTGGCCTGCCTGGCCATCAATTGGCTGGGGGATAGTCTGGACGGCACGTTGGCCCGGGTGCGCAACCGGCAACGGCCGCGTTACGGCTTCTACGTGGACCACGTGATTGACACTTTCTCCGGCTTCTTCCTGATGGGCGGCCTGGCCCTCTCCGGCTATGTCCACCCGGCAATTGCCATGGGCATGCTGGTGGCATTTTTGATGTTGTCGGTTGAGGTTTACCTGGCCAGCTACACCCTGAAGACCTTCCGCCTGTCGTACGCGAAGTTCGGGCCTACAGAGATTCGCATACTGTTGGCCATTGGCAGCGTGGCCCTGCTGTTCCGGCCGGTGGTCCACATTGCTGGGCGGCCGTTTCTGCTGTTTGACGTTGGAGGGGTGATCGCCATCGCGGGTATGGCCGGGATCCTTGTAGTCTCGGCTATCCGGCACACTGCGCAGCTTTATCGGGAGGAGCGGCTGCCATGAGCGCGGCGGGCAGGGTCGAACCGTGGCGCACCACCGGCTGGCGCTGGTGCAAGTTCAGCCTGGTGGGAGCCCTAGGAATTGGGGTGCAGCTGGGTGTGCTGGCGCTGCTGACCGCCACCGGCGTGCAGTATCTGCTGGCCACGGCTTTGGCCGTCGAGGCGACGGTTCTGCACAACTTCGCCTGGCATCAGAATTTCACCTGGAGGGATCGGGAGGGCAGCATAGCGGGAAGGCTGGCGCGCTTTCATATGACCAATGGCGCCATTTCCATCGTGGGCAACCTGGCCGTGATGCGGCTGCTGGTAGGACATTTCGGGCTGCCGGCGGTGCCCGCCAACCTGGTGAGCATCGGGCTGTGCTCGTTGGCGAATTTTTTGGCAGCCGACCGCGTGGTTTTCCTGCTCGGGCCACCGCGCGAGCGCGAGATGCCGGCACTACTTGCTGAGCCGCTACCAATGGAGCAAGTGATAGTTACTGAGGGCGGGAGTGGGCGTCGCCCATGAGCAGCACGGTGCGTTGCGAGAAAGGAACGTAGACGAGGGCGGCGCAGGCGGCCAGCGCCAAGCCTAGCCCGATCTGCGGCAGCAGCAGAAACGGCGCCAGGGCCCACAGTTCGTCGAGCGCGAAGGTGAAGGGAAAAAGCCGGTGAAACTTGTAGCTGAGGCCGCGCACGTCGAAGCTGGCCGCCGCCAGCAGATACAAACGGACAGGAATGCCTGCGGCGGCGGTAACCACCAGCACCACGACGATCCAGGTCCAGTGCGCGAACGATGCCTCCAGCAGATTCTCTATAGCGCCTAGCCGGGCCAGGGCAGCAATGTAGAAGCCCAGGTACATGAGCTGAATAAGCAGGAAGAGAACGCGCACATAGCGGCGCGGAACAGCGGGCACGTCTTCGAGCTGGGTGAGCACCGCGGAGACGCGGCCGTTGGTCGCCTGCAACGTGCCATTGGTCTTTTTGAGTTCCGCGACGGCCGAGGTCGTCGGTTGCGGCGGCGCGCCCGCGGCTTCCACAGGCGCGAGAAAGCGATAGCCGCGGCGGGCAAGGGTTTCGATGAAGCGCGGGTTGGAGGCGGAGTCGCCCAGAGTTTCGCGCAGGCGATTGATGACCGTGTTCAGGCTGTGGTCGAAATCCACAAAAGTATCGGCGGGCCACAATTTCTGGCGGATCTGCTCGCGGGTGACCAGTTCGCCGGGACGCTCCAGCAGCATGATGAGCACACGAAAAGGCTGCTCCGGCAGGCGCAGGCGCACGCCCGCTTTGCGCAGTTCGCCGGTGACGGGATCGGCTTCGTAGGTGGCGAAACGGTAGATCAGCCGGGTGGGAGCGGCGTCCATGCGTAGCTCATGTTATCCCAAGGCGCCCAGCCAGCAGCGGTGGTGTAAAATGCGGATGACGACCCTCGCAGCAACCCCCCAGCGGCTTTTTCCTTCCGTCGGGACGTGGCGCAGCCTGGTAGCGCACTTGCTTGGGGTGCAAGGGGTCGCCGGTTCAAATCCGGCCGTCCCGACCAGTTTCCCTCAAAATTTTCGGTTGTAGAGGTCCTTCGCGTCCCACTCAAGCCAACTGAGGGCTTGAATGGGCCACCAGTGCCGCGGCTCACTCCACGAACATGCAGTCGCCGTAGGAGTAGAAGCGATAGTGCTGCTGGACGGCGTGGCGGTAGGCGGCGAGCACGCGGTCGCGCCCGCCAAAGGCGCACACCAGCATCAGCAGAGTGGATTGGGGCAGGTGGAAATTGGTGAGCAGCGCGCCCACCACCCGGAACTGGTATCCGGGATAGATAAACAGGTCGGCCTCGCCGCTCCCCGCCTGCACCTGGCGGCCTGCGGTCAAACCGGCGGCATACTCCAGGGTGCGAACCGTGGTGGTGCCCACAGCCACTACGCGCCGTCCGGCTTCCAGCGCCGCGTTGATGCGCTCCGCCGCCTCGGAAGAAATGGAATACCACTCGCGGTGCAGCTTGTGTTGTTCCACAACTTCCTCATGCACGGGCTGAAAAGTTCCCAAGCCGACGTGGAGAGTGATTTCCGCGGTGGCAATGCCGCGATCGTGCAGGCGCTGAAAGATTTCCGGGGTGAAGTGCAGCCCGGCCGTTGGGGCGGCCACCGATCCGCGCTCGCGCGCATAGACGGTCTGGTAGCGCTCACGGTCCTGGGTCTGGTCGGGACGAGCAATGTAGGGCGGCAAAGGCACATGCCCCAGGCGCTCGAGCATGGCGAAGAAGTCCGGCACCGAAAGGAAGCGGATGGTGCGTTCGCCGAAGCTGCCGCGGTCCAGGACCTCGGCCTGGAGCTCCCGCTGGGGGCCGAACCAGAGCTGCTCGCCCACCCCAATTTTTCGCCCGGGGTGGACCAGGCATTGCCAAACATTTGGTTCTGCGGAGACCTGCTTGGTGAGCAGCACCTCAACTTTGCCCTGGAGGAAATCGCGGGCGGCGGGGTTTTGTGGACTGAGGGGCTGGGCCCGAGCCCCGGAACGGTGTCCGTAAAGGCGCGCGGGGAAGACGCGAGTGTTGTTCAACACCAGCAGGTCGTCAGGGCGGAGCAGGTCAGGAAAGTCGCGGAAGGCGAGGTCGTGCCATTCCCCCGCGGTTCGCTGCAAGTGGAGCAGGCGGGAGGCTGCCCGGTCAGGCAGAGGCTCCTGGGCAATCAATTCTGGAGGAAGGTGGTAGTCAAAGTCCGAAACGAGCACAAAACAGATTACAGGAGTACAAGCTGAAAGGCCGCCCAGCCCCGGCGAGGGCTTACCAAACCGCCGGAATTTTTACCGCAACCTGCCCGAACCGGGATTGCCGCATCCCACAGGCTGCTGTACCATACAGCCACATCCGGGCAGCAGACCTCCGCGTCACCCCCTGGTCCCATGAAGAGCGAACGGCAGTACCGGCAAGAAATCGTCCAGGTCGGCAGGATGATCCACGAGCGCGGCTACGTGGCAGCCACCGACGGCAACCTCTCGGTGCGTCTGAGAGAAAACCGCATCCTCGTCACCCCCACCGCAATGTCCAAGGGCCTGATGAAGCCCTCCGACCTGGTGGTCGTGGATGCCGAGGGGAGGAAGCTGCAAGGCAAGCGCCATGTCTCCAGTGAGATCGCAATGCACCTGCTGGTCTATCGCTTGCGGTCAGACATCCATGCGGTCGTGCATGCCCACCCGCCTACGGCGACGGGGTATGCGGCGGCGGGCCAGCCGCTCAATCCAGCGTTGCTGTCGGAAGTGGTGATCGCGCTGGAGGACATTCCGCTGGCCGAATACGGCACGCCGGGCACCAGCGAGTTGTGCGACACCCTGGCCCCGCTGATTCCGCGCTACCAGGCCATCCTCATGTCTAACCATGGGGTGGTCACCTACGGCGAGGACCTGCTCACCGCCTACATGCATATGGAAACAGTGGAGCACTTTGCCAAGGTGGCGCTGGTGGCCCACATGCTGGGACGGCAGCACCTGCTGAGCGAAGAGGACATGCGCAAGCTGGCCACGGCGCGGGAAAAGTATGCCGGGGGCAATCATTCCCATCGCGACGGCAACGGCAAAATGGCCAAGAGCGGAAATGACAAGGAAGCGGTGGCGGGAAGGAAGCGGTAAGGGCCATCCTGGCTCCCGTGCCTGCCGCAATTTAAGAGCTCTCTCCCCGAAGTCGCCCTGTACGGGGCTAAGCGGCACCAGGCTAAGCGGGCGAAGCGCCGCCACGGTTGAGCCTCCAATTCACCCCGTGTTAGCATCAACGTTTTGGCAGGCTCTCTGCCAGACGCGCTGTCTCCCGCCTTCTAATACCGACGGCCTGTTCCGCCTTGGCGGGCGGCATCTGGCATAACGCGAAGGAGTCATCCGTGAAAACCTACGAAGGCGCGAATATCCGTAATGTTGTGGTAGTCGGCCATGGCCACGCGGGCAAAACTTCCCTGGTCTCAGGCCTGCTGTTCACCACCGGGGCCACGCAACGGCTGGGGCGGGTGGACGACGGCACCACGGTCACCGATTACGACGAAGAAGAAGTGGCCCGGCAGATGTCCATTTCCGCCGGCCTCGCCTTCGCGGAATGGGGCAAAACCAAGATCAACCTGGTGGACGTGCCCGGCTTCAACATGTTTGTGCACGAAGCCAAGATGGTGATGCCGGCGGTGGAATCGGCGCTGGTCGTGGTGGATGGCGTGGCCGGGGTGGAAGTAGTCACCGAACGCGTGTGGAACTACGCTGATGAGTTCCACCTTCCGCGGGTGATCGTGGCCAGCCGCATGGACCGCGAGCGGGCTGACGCCGGCCGCGTGCTGGAATCGCTGACCTCCGCCTTCGGACGCACCGTTGTGCCCCTGCAGCTGCCCATCGGCAGCGAGAAAAGCCTGAGCGGCATTGTTGATCTGGTGCGCATGAAGGCCTACACCTACGAGATGGGCGGCAATGGCAAGGGCAAGGAAGGCGAAATTCCCGGTAACCTGGCCGGCGCAGCCCAGGAGGCGCACGAAAAACTGGTGGAGATGATCGCCGAGGGCAATGATGCCCTGATGGAAGAGTTCTTCGATAAGGGCACGATCCCGGAGGAACACCTCATCCCGGCGCTGCACGAGGCCATTCGCGAAGACCGCATTTTCCCTGTGCTCTTCACCTCCGGCTTGGGCAACATCGGCACCGACAAGTTGCTGGATTTCCTGGTGGACTACACGCCCGCGCCCACGGAGCGCGAACCCGTGAAAGGCGCGCCCACTCCCAATAATGGCGAGCCGCCTACGCGCAAAGTCGCCGATTCCGAGCCGGTTTCGCTGTTCGTTTTCAAAACCGTTTCCGACCCGTTCGCCGGCCGCATTTCTTATTACAAGGTGTTTTCCGGTGTGCTCAAGAACGACGCCATGCTGCAAAACTTCGCCCGTAACACGCCGGAGAAGCTGGCCCACATTTCCGTGATGCAGGGTAAGACCGCTGTGCCGGTCAACGAAGTGCATGCCGGCGACATCGGCGCCGTGGCCAAGCTCAAGGACACGCTCACTGGGGACACCCTGGGCGATAAGGCCGCTGCGATTCAGTACCCCAAGATCGTCCTGCCCGAACCCGCGATCACCTTTGCCATCGAGCCCAAAACGCGAGCCGACGAAGACAAGCTCTCTAACGGCATCCATAAAGTTATGGAAGAAGACGCTATGCTGCGCTTCTTCCGCGACGAGCAGACCAAAGAATTCCTGATTGCGGGCACCGGCCAGCAGCACATTGAAGTCATCGTTTCCAAGCTGAAGAAGCGGTACCACACCGAGGTCAACCTGAAGGCGCCCAAGGTGCCCTACCGTGAGACCATTCGCGGGAAGGCCGACGTGCAGGGCCGGCACAAAAAGCAGACCGGCGGCCACGGCCAGTACGGCGACTGCAAGATCAAGATGGAACCGCTGCCGCGCGGCGCGAACTTCGAGTTCGTCAATGACATTTTCGGCGGCTCCATCCCCAGGAACTTCATTCCCGCGGTAGAAAAAGGCATTGTGGATGCAGCGCAGCGCGGCTTCCTGGCCGGCTACCCGGTGGTGGATTTCCGGGTAATCCTCTACGACGGCTCCTACCACGACGTGGATTCCAACGAACTCTCCTTCAAGATGGCCGGCCGCATCGCTTTCAAAAAGGCCATGGAGCAGGCCAAGCCCACGCTGCTGGAGCCAATCATGTCGGTGGAGATTACCGTGCCCGACGAATTTGCCGGCTCCATTATGGGCGACCTGAACAGCCGCCGCGGACGCATTCAGGGCATGGACAACAAAGGGGGCAAGACCATCGTGAAGGCGCAGGTGCCCATGGCGGAGATGCTGACCTACGGCGCCGACCTGACCTCCATGACCCAGGGCCGCGGCAGCTTCAACATGGAAATGTCGCACTATGACATCGTTCCCCAAGCCCTGCAGGAGAAGATCATCACCCAGACCAAGGCGGAGCGCGGCGAAGTGGTGGAAGTGGAAGAGTAGTAGCTGCCCTCGGCCATGCCGTCGAACTCCGCCCCGAGCGGCCCCGCGTATCCACAAAAATTTCCACAGGGGTGCTGAGAGAGGTACAGCAGAGTTGTGGAAATTGGGTAATTGACTTCGCTTTTTATTCGCTTTTCACCTATACTCTCCCGAAGTGGGAATCCTGTGGAAATTCAGCAGCATTCTGGCGCTGACGCCACGGCAAACACAGGTGTACTTTAAGGTATAGATATCTCCCAAAATTACTCTCCCCCATGGGGCAGGAGCAGGCTTATGGCCGATGAACGGACGGAAAAAGTGCGGGCAATTGACCTGGCGGTGTCGCAGATCGAAAAGCAGTTTGGCAAGGGCTCGATCATGCGCCTGGGAAGCAAAGAAGCGGTCGTGCCCATTGCCGTGATCTCCACCGGCGCGATTTCCTTGGACGCGGCGCTGGGCGTGGGCGGCATGCCCCGGGGCCGGGTGGTGGAGATTTTCGGGCCGGAATCATCGGGCAAGACCACGCTGGCGCTGCAGGTGGTGGCCGAGGCGCAGAAGGCCGGAGGCATGGCGGCATTTGTGGATGCGGAGCACGCGCTTGATCCCGCCTATGCGCGCAAGCTGGGGGTAGATGTTGACAACCTGCTGATTTCGCAGCCCGACTACGGTGAGCAGGCGCTGGAAATTGCCGAGGCGCTGGTGCGCTCCGGCGCGATTGATGTGCTGGTGGTGGACTCGGTGGCGGCGCTGGTGCCCAAAGCCGAACTGGACGGCGAGATGGGCGACAGCCACATGGGCCTGCAGGCCCGGCTGATGTCGCAGGCGCTGCGCAAGCTGACCGGCATTGTTTCCAAGTCGCGCACCTGTATGGTCTTCATCAATCAGATCCGGGAGAAGATCGGGGTCATGTTCGGGAATCCCGAAACCACCACCGGCGGGCGTGCGCTGAAGTTTTATTCCTCCATCCGGGCGGACATCCGGCGCATTGCCGCCATCAAGGAAGGCGACGTGGTGGTGGGCTCGCGCACCCGGGTGAAGGTGGTGAAGAACAAGGTGGCGGCGCCCTTCCGCGAATGCGAGTTCGACATTATCTACGGCGAAGGCATTTCGCGCGAAGGCGACCTGATTGACTTGGCGGTCAACAATAACGTGGTGGAGAAGTCGGGCGCCTGGTTCAGCTACAAGGGCGAGCGCATCGGCCAAGGACGGGAGAACGCACGCACGTTCCTTAAGGAGAACAAAGACATCACGGCGAGGATCGAGGCCGAAGTGCGGAAGGCCCTGGGACTGGTGAAGGAGCCGACCAACGGAGCGGCGGAGAAGCCGCAGGCTGCGCCGCCTCCTCCAGCCAGCCGCACCGTGGCCATGCCCGCAGCCCGCAGGTAGGTTTTCGTCCCGCAGGGTGGCGGCAAGAACCGGGGTCCAGCCCAGCAGTACTGCTTTTGGATCCCGCGCGAGATTAAATAGCAGCAGGCAATTTGGCGGCTTCCCCGGCCGCTGCATATCCCATGGTTCCTGCGAGTAGAGGAGTGCGCTCCGCGCTCCCAGGTGTAGGCCGATGGCGCAGGTCGCACGACCGTTGTTGCCGCGCGAGCGCATTGGCAGCTACCAGATTCTCAGCCTGGTAGGCGCCGGGGGCATGGGTGTGGTCTACAAGGCCCTCGACCTCAAACTGGAGCGCACAGTGGCGCTCAAGTTCCTGACCCAGGAAGCCAGCCTCAATCCCATCGAAAAGCAGCGTTTATTGCGGGAAGCCAAATCCGCTTCCGCCCTAGACCACACCAACATCGGGGTGGTGCATGGAGTGGAAGAATCGCCGGACGGGCAACTCTTCATCGTGATGGCGTATTACGAAGGAGAGACGCTGGCGGCCAGAATCCGCCGGGGCCCGGTGCCGGCAGGGGAAGCGGTGGAGATTGCCGCGCAGGTGGCGCACGGGCTGGCGGAGGCGCACGCGCACAACATCGTGCACCGCGACGTGAAGCCCTCCAACATCATGGTCACCAGCCAGAATGTGGCCAAAATCGTGGACTTCGGCATTGCCCGCGTGCTGAGCGCGACCAGCGCCACGCAGAGCGCGGGCATCCTGGGTACCACCGCCTATATGGCGCCGGAACAGGCCAGAGGGGGGCGGGTGGACCAGCGCAGCGACATTTGGGCGCTGGGCGTGGTGCTGGCGGAAATGCTCACCGGGCGGCATCCCTTTCATCGCGAGAATGTCCCCGCGATAGTGTTCGCGGTGGTGAACCAGTTGCCTGTGGTGGAGGGCGCGCCGCTGGAACTACAGCGCATCATCTACCGGGCGCTGGCCAAGGACCCGGTCCATCGTTACCAGAGTTGCGGGGAATTGCTGGCCGATTTGCAGGCCCTCCCGCCGGAACCGGGCGGAAGAAGTGGAACGGTTGGCCGCGGGGTCGTGCCAGCCGCACGCGGCTGGCATGACCTGGCGCACTATATGGAGCACGCTTCCACCCCCAAGTGGGCGCCGCGCCCGCGCTGGAGCTGGATGGGAACGGCCTTGGTGCTGGCGTTAGTGGTGCTGGCCCTGTTGGCGTTTCCGCCCACCCGCGAGCGGATCCAGGGCGCGCTCTTCAGCAGCCGCGAAAAACACATTGCGGTATTGCCTTTCGACGACCTGGGAGGCGACGCGGCCAGCGAAATCACGGCTGCCGGGCTGATGGAGAGCCTGAGCAGCAAGCTTTCCACCCTGGAGGGAGGGCGGCAATCGCTGTGGGTGGTGCCGGCCAGCGTGGTGAGGCGGAGCAAGGTGGACGATCCGGATGCGGCGTGGCGTGAACTGGGCGCGACTCTGGTGATCAAGGGAGTGATCCAGCGCGAAGGCCAAGCCGTGCGCCTGACCCTGAACCTGATCAACAGCCGACGGCTGCGGCAGGTGGCCTCCCTCGAACTGGAGGATCCCAAGGGGAACCTGGCGGGCCTGCAGGACGAGGCGGTGTTACGGCTCTCGCGGCTGATGAATGTGGAACTGCCGCGGGCAGGGCTTCACGGCGAGGACGCCAGCCCGGTTCCCGCCGCCTATGAAGCTTATCTGCAGGCCCTCGGCTACATGCAGCGGTACGACCGGCCGGGCAACCTTGACCTGGCCATCCGCTCGCTGCAGAGCGCCCTGCGCAGCGATCCCCAGTTCGCGCTCGGTTTCGCGGAGTTGGGGGAAGCCTACCGCCTGAAGTACCAGGTGGAACTCAATCCCAAGTGGATCGAGGAAGCCTCGGCGAACTGCCGCAAGGCAGCACAAATTGATGACCGGTTGCCAGTGGCTTATGTCACGCTTGGTCGAATCCATGCTGATGCCGGGAACAATGACCTGGCCATCTCGGAATTCCAGCACGCCTTGGAGCTGGATCCGCGCAGTGCCGATGCGATTGCCGGCACGGCGCACGCGCTGGAGAACGCGGGCCGTGTGGCGGAAGCGGAGCAAGCGTACCGCAAAGCGGCGGCCATGCGACCTGACTACTGGGACGGGTACAACACGCTGGCATTGTTCTACGACCGGCACGGGCGATACCAGGACGCCATCGCGCAGCTGGGGCGGGCGGTGGAGCTAACGCCAGACAACGCGCAAGCCTACTTCAATCTGGGAGCCGTGTTGATTGACAGCGGCGATCGCGGGCGATTTGCCGCGGCGGAAGCGGCGCTAAGCAGGTCGATCGCCTTGGGCCCGACGTATGCTGCTTATACCAACCTGGGCTACCTGTACCTGCAGGAAGGACGCTATCGCGAATCAGCCGAAACGACCCAAAAAGCGCTGCAGCTGAACGACCAGGAGTACACGGCGTGGGACAACCTGGGTATGGCCTGCAGTTGGCTGAAGCAGCAAGCAAGAGCCCAAGCAGCACGGCAGAAAGCGTTGGCGCTGCTGCAGGCAACGGCAAGGGCCAAACCCCGCGACGCCGGCATGCAGGCAGCGTTAGGGCGCCTCTACGCCAAGCAGAAGATGAAAGCAGAGGCGCAGGCGCGAATGGAATCGGCTCTGGCCCTGGCTCCCGATGACCCCCAGGTGCTGACGGACGTGGGAGAGGCTTACGAGGTGCTGGGAGAGCGCGGGCCGGCGCTGGCGACCGTTTACAAGGCGCTGCAGAAGGGAGCTTCCCTCAACGACCTGCAACACCGTGCCGACCTGCAGAGCCTGCTTGAGGATGCGAATTTTCGGCCCATAGCAAAGCGATAAATCGATTTGAAAGGAGTACCACCATGGCAACCCTCCCAAAGGCAGAACTTCAGCCATCAATCACCATAACCAAGGGCGCCATAAGCCCCAAGGAGATCCCAATTTCCAATCACGGCACCGTCGAATTCCACGTCAACGGCTTCGAAAACAAAACGTTTTGCAAATTATTAATCTATGAAGTTAAGTACACGGATGACGGCATCACAGACGTCCAAAGCACTGGAACCATAGCTGGACCGGGTCCGGTGCCACTGGGGACAATCAAGATCGGGTCTTAAATTAGGCGGGCTCGAATCACCGCCGGTTGGGAAGCAGCCAGCCGGCGGTTTTGTTTTGCATCGGCGACGACAGAGCCAATGTCACGGCGGGAGGTGTGGAAGCGCCGCTTGCGCCCCGCTGGGGCTCGGCTTTCTTCCGCGTTGGTTCCGCGGCTTACGCGGGGCTAGATTCTTGCGCCGCTCCGCGGCTGAACTCTGCGCCGCTTCGCGGCTGAATCCTGCGCCGCAGAGCAACTGCAATCGCTATGATTCGCCTTCGTCATCTGGAACAACGATATTATTCAGCCCTGCTAAATCTAGAATTCAGGGATTCAGCCGTCCTTTCTGCCGTCCTAACCGCACGAAAACCAGTGCTTTCTTGCTTGACATGTGGCGGGAATGTGCTACTTTGCCGCACCACGGGCCCACCACAAGGATTTCCTCTCAGGCAGGTGTTCCATGAACATACATGGCAAGGCAATTTGGGCTGGGCTAATTTTGTGTGCCGCCGCCGCGGTTGGATGCAATAAGACCGAGTCCGGAGAGCACTTTATGGGAAAACCCCAGGGAAGGACATTGGTGATCCACGTGCGCTCCGATGTGACTCCCGATCCTTCGAGGCAGTGTTCTGTGGATTGCAAAACGGTTAATGTTTACGCCTCGGATCACCAGAAGCTGCGGTGGGTTTCGGATGATGGGAAAAAGTATACCGTCGACTTCGAGAAAGGGCCTGGATTTCCCAATCCAGACCCTGGCACCCCTTTTAAAGATGGGCAAGACAAGCCGAAGCATACCCTGTCAACCGCTGATCCTGAACTCGAGCCCACTGGACCACAAGGCTACTACTACTATTCAGTGAAGGATGCGAACGGGTATATATGTCTCAAGCCGGACGATCCCGGCGTGCATGTTAACCCTTAAGTAAAATGGGACCTCACTTGCTGCGGAGCAGTGCCCGCAGGCGCGGGGTCTCACGCAGGTGGTCGAAGTCAGGGGTGTCGCGAATCGTCGCCGGCGAGTAGCCGCTGGCGACCGCCTTCTCCAGCGACGAAAGGCACGCTTCGGTGTCGCCCAGTTGGTTGTAAACGAGGGCGGCGCGGAAATTGACATCAGCGTCCTTGGGCGCCAATTGCAGGGCGCGATGCACGTCGGACAGCGCCTCGGCCCTATCCCCGACCATCGCTTCGTAAGTAGCCCGGAAGGCAAATAAGCTGGCGTCTCGCGGGTTAATCTGCGCCTTCGAAGTCGCCAGAGAAATGGCTCTGCCGTAGGCCGCCGCTGCCTCTGGCCGCCGGCCAGGCGCCCAGTACAGCGCATCACCTAAATTGCCCCAGGTAAGCGAGTCGCGGTAATCGTCCAATTTCAGCGCCTGTTGGTACATCTCCGCCGCTTCCGAAAACCGCCGCAGAGCAAATAACGCGGTGCCCAGGTTGCTGTAGGCTTCCAGGGTGGGCCGAATTTCTAAAGAGCGTTTCAGAACCTGGATGGAATCGGAATATTTGCCCTGCAGAGAGAACATAGCGCCCAGATTGTAGTAGCCTTGAAAGTTCTGCGGCGCCAGCGCCACCACCTGCTGGAACATCTGCACGGCCCCGGCATAGCGGGCCTGCCGGTAATAGAACGCTCCCAGCCAGTTGTATCCCGCCCAGTACTGCGGGCGCAGAGCGATGGCCTGGCGGTAGGTAGCCTCGGCGGCAGGCAAATTGCCCAGCTTCTCGTCGGCATCGGCAAGCCCGCGGAGCGCATTGATCTGGGTCTTGTCCAGGACTACCGCCTTCTGGAACTCACCCGCGGCAAACTGGTATTGCCCCTGCTCGTTGTAAACGTCGCCCAAGCAGATGTGGGTTTCCGCTAGATCGCTGCTAAGCGCCAGAGCCCTTTTGCAATCGGCTTCGGCTAGTACGATCCAATTGTTGGTGCGATTGCTTTGCCGGAATCCCCGCCAGTACGCTTCGCCCATGCCGGCATAGGCCCGCCCATAGTTGGGATCCACTTGCAGGGCTTGCCCGAATTCGGCGATGGCGCTCTGAATGTTCTCCGGCTTCTGATATTCCTGCAGGTAGCCAATGCCGCGAAGATAGTGCTGGTAGGCCTCCGGCTTGGTGTCCGGTGGGGTCTGCACGCTGGCCCGCCGCGCCGGTGGAATTTCGGCGGATAGGATATCCAGCGCCTGATTCACTACCTGGTCTTCGAGGCTAAAAATATCATCGGCGGCGGCTGTAATGGTGCGCGCGTTCAACTGCCGCTGAGTGGCGGCGTCCACCAGGCTGCAGTTGATGCGAAGGCGCGATCCCACTAACTGCAGGCTCCCCTCCAGCACCCAATCCGCGCCAAAATCACGGTGGGCCCGTTCGGCGCTCTTCACGCCCTCCGCCTGGATTTCACGGGTAGAAACCAGTTGTAGCGAGCTGCGGTCGCTGAGCTGCGCCAATTTGGCGGTCAAGGTTTCAGTCATGCCATTGCCCAGGGCGCCCGTAGCCTTGTCACCATCCACAGCTTGAAAAGGCAGCACGGCCAAAATCCGTGGCGGGCGGGAAGGCGTTTGCAGGCGGTTTTTCAGACGCCAGCCGACCAGGGCCAGCCCTGCTACGAGTGCCACTCCCAGCGCCAGCAGAGCTGCGCTACGCATGGCGCGCCGGGGCGGTGGAGGGCTTTGGGCTGACTGAACCCCAGTGCTGCTGCCGCCCGGCATCAGCCGGTTCAGGTCAACCCGCAATTCCCGAGCGGATTGGTAGCGGCGCTCCGGGTCCTTATCCAGAGCCTTCAGAATGATGGCTTCCAGTCCCGAGGGCAGGCCGGGATTCACGGCTGTAGGCGGCTTGGGCTGCTGCCGCAGGATGTCGTCAATCAACTTCGGCGGATGGCGCTCGGGAAAAGGCCGCTCGCCGGTGGCCATCTCGTACAGCACCGCTCCCGCCGCCCAGATATCGCTGCGCTCATCCACGTGCTGCCCACGAACCTGCTCGGGCGACATGTAAGGAAGGGTGCCGGAGACAATAGGATTCTGGCTAAGACTTTCGGTAGGAAAGCTGGAATCGAGTGGGCGAGCCAGCTTGGCCAGCCCGAAGTCGAGCACCTTCAATTGGCCTTTGGCGGAAAGGCGCAGGTTGGCGGGCTTCAGGTCACGGTGAACCACGCCCTGCTCGTGAGCGGATTCCAGGGCCTGCGCCAGTTGAACACCGAGGCTCACCGCTTGCTGCTCCGGCAAAGCGCCAGCCAGCAGTTTTGTGTTCAGGGTGACTCCGGGGATGTACTCGGTGACCAGAAAATCCACCCCATCCTGGGTGCCGAACTCGTGCACGGTCGCAATATTGGGATGGTTGAGGCGACCCAGGGCCAAGCCTTCCTTGTGGAAGCGCATGCGGGCGCTGCTGTCGTTGAGAGTGCCCGCGGGAAGAACTTTCAGGGCGACGTCTCGGTCCAGTTGCAGGTCGTGGGCGCGATAGACAACACCCATCCCCCCGGCACCAATCTGCTCCACGATGCGATAGTGCCCGAGCACCTGTCCGATGCTGGGGGAGGGGGAGGACATTGCGGGAATGTTAGGCCGGGGACGGTCGCGGGTCAATTGGGGAGATGGCCTGGGAGGCGCTTCCGCAGGTGGCCAAGCTGGTGATTGCCCGCGCCCGGCAGTGGGCATTAGAATCAGGGTGTTTCGTGGATTCCCCGTACAATTGAGGCTGATTGAAGCCCGTCATCGCCATTTATCCCGGCTCGTTTGATCCGCTGACCAACGGCCACCTGGACCTGATCGAGCGTGGAGCGAAGATCTTTGACGAGCTGATTGTGGCCATCCTGCGCAACTCGGAAAAAGAGCCGCTGTTCAGCGTGGAAGAACGGCTGGAGTTTATCCGGGCCATGACGGGCAAACGGGACAATGTGCGTGTGGACAGCTTTGACGGGCTGATGGTGGATTACGCGCTGAAAGTGGGAGCGACGGCGGTGCTGCGGGGCATACGCGCCATCAGCGACTATGAATACGAGCTGCAGATGGCACTGATGAACCGCAAGCTGGAGCCGCGCCTGGAAACGGTATTTATGATGCCGGCGGAAACCTATTCGTACCTGAGCTCACGCCTTGTGCGGGAAGTGGCGATGCTGGGGGGCTCAGTGCGCGGGCTGGTGCCGGAGCTGGTGGAGAAGAAATTACGCGAGAAGCTGGCGCCCGCCCGGGCGCGGCGCACACAATCCAAGCAAGCAATTAACGAATAGAAGGAAGGACGATGGCAACCACGGAAGTGCGACCCACGGAAGGCTTTACGGAACGGATTGACCGAATTGAAATTTCCGCCACGTTGGCAGTGGTGAATGAGGCGGAAAGGCTGCGGGGCGAAGGCGCCGACCTGGTGGACTTCGGAGCCGGCGAGCCGCATTTCGCTACTCCCAAGCACATCAAGGACGCGGCCATCACCGCCATTCAGAGCAACTTCACCAAGTACACGGCGGTGGCGGGAACGGCCGAGCTGAGGGATGCCATTGTGCAGCGCCACGCCGCGGACTTCGACTCCAACTACCGGCGGGAGGAAGTGATCGCCTCCGTGGGCGGCAAGCACGCGCTATTCAACGCCATGCAGGTGCTGGTGGACCACGGGGACGAAGTCATCATGCCCGTGCCCTACTGGGTTTCGTTCAAAGACATCGTGCGCTATGCCGGCGGCCAGCCCGTGATGGTGGAGACAGACGAGGCCCGTAACTTCGCCCTGACCGCGGAAATGGTGGAACGCGCGATCACCTCGCGCACCAAGCTGATCATTCTGAACTCGCCGGGCAATCCTTCGGGCGCGGTGGTGAGCCCGGAGGACATGAGCGAGATCGTGCGCCTGGCCACCAGGCGCGGCATCTGGGTGCTTTCCGACGAATGCTACGTATACCTGAACTTCACGGGCAGGAAATTCTCGCTGGGCTCGCTGCAGGAAGGGCGGGAACGGCTGCTGGTGGCGGGCTCGCTTTCAAAGACTTATGCCATGACGGGATGGCGACTGGGCTACGCGCTCGGACCAGCGGCAGTCATAAAGGCCATGCAGAAGCTGCAGAGCCAGTCCACGTCCAACCCGACCTCCATCGTGCAGAAGGCGGCCGTGGCGGCGCTGAAAGGCCCGCAGCAGTGCGTGGAGGAGATGCGGCAGGAATACATTGAGCTGCGCGGCCGGGTGGTCGCGGGATTGCGGGCCATCCCGGGGATTCGCTGCACCCAGCCCGAAGGCGCGTTCTACGCTTATCCCAATGTTTCCGCCTACTTCGGGCGGGGAGGGATGAAGAGTGCGGCGGACGTGGCTGGGCGATTGCTGCGCGAGGCACACGTGGTCACGGTGCCGGGCGAAGGCTTTGGCACGCGGGAGCACATTCGCATTTCCTATGCCACTTCGGCCAAGGAACTGGACCGGGGGCTGGAGCGGATGAGGAAATTCTTCTCCGCCGTTTAAGCGGAAAAGCCCAAGCTTGCGGCAACTATTGGGTTCTGGACGGCTTCTATACAGGTTGCTGCGTCCACCTGTCGAATGTGGAACCTGGGTTGGTGGTAACGCCACGTGGTTACCGTGGTGACGCGTAACTGCCAGCGCCTGAACCATGGAACTATATCCTTTACTGCTGCTGCCCGAATTCAGCCCGCGGCCCTGGGGGGCGACTGACCTGTCTCCTATCTATGCCGGACGCACATTCCCGGAAAAAATTGGAGAGGCGTGGCTGACTGGGGATGAGTGCCGTGTGGCCAACGGCCCGCTGGCGGGGCAGCGCCTGGCGGAGGTGGCGGAACGCTTCGGCCGCGACTTGGTGGGCGATGCGGCACGGGAGCCGAACCGGTTTCCGCTCTTGCTGAAGTTTCTGTTTCCCCACGACAAGCTTTCGGTGCAGGTGCATCCCGACGACGCCTGCGCGCAGCGAGTGGGGCAGCCCTGGGGCAAAACCGAATGCTGGTATGTTTTACATGCGGAAAAAGGAGCGCAGGTAGCTCTGGGCATGAAGCCGGGCACCACGCGCCAACAGCTGGAACAGGCCATCCGCGAGACGCGCGCGGAAGACCTGCTGAACTGGATTGATATCCATGCCGGGGAGATGATTTACGTGGCCGGAGGCACGGTGCACGCCATCGCGCGCGGTTCCATCCTGGTGGAGACACAACAAAGTTCCGACACCACTTACCGGCTTTATGACTATGGACGCCCGCGGCCGCTGCACCTGGAACAAGGCATGGACGCGGTAAAGGAGAAGACCGGCTCAGGCAAGGTAAAATGCCCTGCCAGCAACGGGCACGGCAAGGAGCAGCAGGAACTAATTGCGTCGCCTTATTTTATAGTCGAGAAGTTTGCCTTGAAGGAGCCGCGCGAATTCAAGACCATGGAAGAAGGACGCCGGCTGGTAGAGATTCTAGTAGCGGTAAGCGGCTGCGGCGTAGTCGAAGCAAGCGGAGGGCAGCCGGTAACCTTTGCGCCCGGGGAAGCGGTGGTGGTGCCGGCCTGCTTGACCGAATTTCGGGTGCGACCGCAGTGGACGGTGGAATTTCTGCGGGCGCGAGTGCCGGCAGGGGCGCGCTCTGAGCCCGCGGTGATTTAGGATGGCAGCAGCTCAACGTGCGGCACGCCGGTTCGCATCAATTGCCGGCGGCAAGCTCTTCAACAACCGCGTGAATATGTGGCCAAACAGAACGCTCATTTTTATCCCGTAATCCTGGCCGGGGGCCGAGGCACGCGCTTCTGGCCGCTAAGCCGCAAACGCCGCGCCAAGCAACTGCTCGCGCTCAATGGCAAGCGCACCATGATCCAGCAAACTGTGGACCGCTTGCGGCCACTGGCGCGGGAAAAACAGTTCTGGATCATCACTAACGAAGATCTAAAGGTGGAGATTGGGCGGCAGCTGCCCAACTTGGCGAGGCGGCAGACCGTGGCCGAACCGGCGGGCCGCAACACGGCACCGGCGATTGGGCTGGCGGCCTTTATCCTGCTGCGGCACGATCCCGCGGCCGTCATCGGAATGTTTCCCTCCGACCACGTGGTAGCCGACGACAAGGGATTTCGCACCGTGCTGCAGCGAGCCGTGGATCTTGCGGCGCTGGGGGAAAACATTGTGGTCTTGGGTGTTCAGCCCACCCGGCCGGAAACCGGTTATGGGTACATTGAAACCGGAGAAAGAACGCAGAAAGACCTGTTCCGGGTGCGGCGGTTCACCGAGAAGCCGAACCGGCAGAGGGCAGAAGAGTTTCTGGCCTCAGGACGGTATTTTTGGAATAGCGGCATGTTTCTGTGGCGGGCGGACACGCTGGCGCGGGCGCTGCGCGAGCACCTGTCGGAAACCGCACCCTACCTGGAGCAAATTGCGGCAGCTTTCGGGACGCGCAAATTCGAAGCGACGTTCCGCCGGTTGTATCCGAAATGCGAAAACATCAGCGTGGATTATGCCGTGCTCGAGCCGCGCTCGGCCAAGGGGGAACATGCATCTAACCTGTTCTGTCTCCCGGTGAACGTGGGCTGGAACGACCTGGGCTCCTGGGCGGCGCTTTATGAGTATTCGGCCAGGACAAAGCAGAATGGGGCGGAAAACGTGATTCGTGGAGCCAACAGTTTTACGCTGGATGCGGAAGGAAATTACGTGCACGCGCCGGGTAAGTTCGTGGCCACGGTGGGCGTGAGTAACCTGGTAGTGGTGGAAACCGACGACGCGCTCCTCGTCACCACCCGGGAGCAGGCGCAGGACGTGGGCAAAGTAGTGAAATACCTGGATGAGAAGAAAATGACGAAGCTGGTCTAAAAACAGGTCTTCGCTCTTAGCGGTTGGCTCGCCGGCTTGAATATGGAGCAAGCGGCTGAATGGCTAAAAGCTAAGATCCAAGGCCAAGAGCTAATAACCTACACATGACTGCAATCAAATTCGGTACCGATGGGTGGCGCGGCGTAATCGCCGATGATTTCACTTTTGAGAACGTGCGGCGGGTGGCTGGGGCCATCGCTTCCTACGTGCTGAAGCATGAGGAGGCGCGGCGCGGCGTGGTTGTAGGCTACGACACGCGGTTCGCCTCCGGGCGCGCCGCCGAAGCCGCGGCCGAAGTGCTGGCCGGGGCCGGGATTCCGGTTGTGCTGGCCAATGACTACACGCCCACGCCGGCGGTTTCCTACAATGTGAAGCAGCGGGGCGCGGCCGGCGGAGTAATGATCACCTCCAGCCACAATCCCTTCAACTGGAATGGCGTGAAGTTCAAAGGCCGATTTGGGGGCTCAGCCACGCCCGCGATCATCAAGAAAATTGAAACCGAACTGCACGCGGGAGCGGCGCCCAAAGGCGTGCCCGCCAAAATCGAGCGGGTGGATCTGAAGCCGGCGTACGTGGAGGCCATCTGCCAGTTCGCCGATCTGGATAAGATTGCAAAAGCCAACTTCAAGCTGGCCATTGATGCCATGCACGGCTCGGGCCGCGGGGTGCTGGCGAAAATCTTCGACCGGCACGGGGTGAAGTATGTGGCCATCCGCAGCGAGGTCAACCCGCTGTTTCCGGGCATTAATCCCGAACCCATCGAGCCACACGTGGCCCTACTGCAGGAAACAGTGGTGCGCGAGGGCTGCCACGCCGGGCTGGCCACTGACGGCGACGCCGACCGCATCGGAGCCGTGGCGGAGGACGGCAGCTTTGTGGATTCGCACAAATGTTTTTCCGTGCTGCTGCGCTGGCTGCTGGAGCGCAAGAAGTGGCCTGGCGACGTGGTGCGCGCCTTCAACACCACGCGCATGCTGGACCGCATTGCCGCGCGCTATGGGCGGCAACTGGTAGAGTGCCCCATCGGATTCAAGTACATTGCCGACCTGATGATGGAGCGGGAGATCGTCATCGGCGGCGAAGAGTCAGGCGGGATCGGCTACTCGCGTTACCTGCCGGAGCGCGATGGCATCCTGAATTCCCTGCTGCTCGCCAACGTAATGGCCGATGAAGGCAAGACTCTGGGCCAACTGGTTATCGACTTACAGCGCGAATTCGGCGAACATTATTACGGACGCCGCGATCTGCACATTCCCGACGAGGTGAAGACAGCGGCCATCGAGCGGGCGCGCTCAGAGCAGTTCACCGGGCTGGGCAACTACCGGGTGTTGCGCAAAGAAGGTCTCGACGGTGTGAAGCTTTTTCTGGACGCGCCTACCAACGGCAACGGCGCGGAGGCGTGGATTCTGCTGCGCGCGTCCGGCACCGAACCGCTGCTGCGACTCTACGCGGAGGCGGCTTCGCCGGAACTGGTGCAAGAAATGCTGGCCAGTGGCGAATCCATGGTGATGCAGAAAGCGGCAGCGTGAGGAGCAGCGGTCAGCCATCAGCGCTCAGGATTGGCTTACCAGCTGCCTGGCTGAACAGTTGCAATGCAGAAGTGATGGACTGAATGCTCACGGCTGAGTCCTGATTGCCAGTTCCTATGACCTTTCGTACCAGCAGCACGGCGCAACCCGATACGCCCGAGGCTCGGCGCTATAACCGCATCCGGCGGCGGCTGGGCATTGCCGATTTCGCGCTCGGCGTGGCCATGCTGCTGGTGCTGCTGGCCACGGGCTGGACCCGCAACCTGCGCGATATCTCCTATCTGGGCTCATGGCAGATCTACTCGCTGGCTGTCTTCGTTTACATTGCCATGCTGCTGGTGATCGGGAAGGCTCTGGGTTTCGGACTGGACCTGTACGGCTTTTACCTGGAACACCGGTTTCATTTGTCGAACCAGAAGCTGGGCTCGTGGTTGTGGGACCAGGTGAAAGGCTTCCTGGTCGGCCTGGTGTTCGCGGGCATCGTGGTGGAAGTCATCTATTACGTTCTGCGCATGTGGCCCGAGCGCTGGTGGCTGATCGCCTGGGGCGCGTTCATTGTGATGTTCGTAGCCCTGGCGCAGATTGCGCCGGTCGTGCTGTTCCCCATCTTCTACAAATTCCAGCCGCTGCAGAGGGAGGAACTGAAGCAGCGCCTGGTGCACCTGAGCGAGCGCGCGGGAACTCGGATCCGCGGGGTGTATGAATGGAAACTCTCGGAGAAGAGTAAGAAGGCGAACGCGGCGCTTACCGGGTTGGGGAAGACGCGGCGCATCATTTTGGCGGACACGCTGCTCACCAACTACTCCGACGACGAGATTGAAGCCGTGCTGGCGCACGAACTGGGCCACCACGTGCGGCGCCACATCTTGAAGGGTATCCTGCTGGAGATTGCCATCACTTTCGTTGGCTTCTGGGCGGCCAACGAAGTGCTGCGCTATGCCGTTTTCCAGCAGCACATGTTTGAATCGCTGGCCGATTTTGCCAACCTGCCGCTGCTGGCGCTGGTTTCGACCGTGCTGTCGCTGGCGCTGATGCCGGTGCTGAACGCCTACTCGCGGCAGAAGGAGCGGGAGGCCGACCAGTATTGCTTCGAGTCCATTGGCAGTGTGGAACCGTTCATCAGTTCCATGAACAAGCTAGCCGAGCAGAACCTGGCGGAGCGCTCACCTTCGCGGCTGGTCGAGGTGCTGTTCCATTCTCATCCCGCTATTGCCAAGCGCATCGAAGCGGCGCAAGCGTACGCCGAGGGCAGCAGCGAGCCGGTTAGCGCCGAGTAAGAAATTCTTCGGCGCGGTGCAGGTCGTCTTCCGTGTCCACTCCAATGGTGTCAAACCCCGTTTCCGCGACGTGGATAGGAATGCCGTTCTCCAGGAAACGCAACTGCTCCAGGCGCTCGCTCTGCTCCAGCGACGACTCCGGCAACGCCACGAAGTGGTCGAGCGCCGCTTTGCGATAGGCGTAAAACCCTAGATGCTTGTAGTAGCGGGTACCGGCGCCATCGCGATCGTAAGGAATGGTGGCGCGGGAAAAATAGAGGGCGCGGCCGGCGGTATCGGTCACCACTTTCACTGCGTGAGGATGTTTGATGTCAGGGGCGGCGCACGGAGTCTTGAGCGTGCCCACCTGAACGGCGGGATCCTTCATCAGCGCGATTAGGGAGTTGATGTGTTCCGGGCGCGCCATGGGCTCGTCGCCCTGCACGTTGATATAAACATCGGCAGCGACAGATTGTGAGACCTCGTAGACGCGTTCGGTGCCGCTGCGGCAGGAGGGGGAGGTCAGGCGGGCGTGCCAGCCGTTCTGGTGCGACAGATCGAGAATTTCCTGCGAATCGGTGGCGACGATAACATCAGCCAGCGCCGTTGCCGCGCGCACTCCCTTATAAACGTGTGCGAGCATGGGCACGCCGCCAATGGGCAGCACCACTTTCCGCGCCAGACGAGTGGAGCCCAGGCGCGCGGGAATGATGGCGATCACCTTCATGGTGAGCAGCCAGTTTCCCGTGTGCAGGCAGGAGTTGGCAAGTGGGCGGTGGGATGCGGCGCTTCCTGAACCGCGAATTGACAGTGTTTTGCAGGGCCTCTTAGAATCGAATGGTGGGGCGCCTGTGGGCGCCTTTTCCCTTCTGCACGTGGCGGTGTAGCTCAGGTGGTTAGAGCGACGGTCTCATAATCCGTAGGTCGAAGGTTCGAGTCCTTCCGCCGCCACCAACTCATTCAAAGGAAGTTAGCGCCAATTCATGGCATCCGATCTGAGAACATTTTGGGCACATTTTGAGAACAAAATGGCAGGAACCAGGCGCTAACGCTGGGTGTTGGCCTGCGTGAAAAGCCGCTCCTGGCGCGGCCTGGGCAAAAGAAAACCGGGCCGATGGTCTGGCCCGGCTGGGATCGGGATTGTGCGGGACCGGCCTGTATTTGTCCGGCTTCAGTTCACGGTCGCAGGCTGCTTCGCCAGCTCCGCGTACTCCTTGCTCTTCGTCGTCCAATGCAGCTCGAACTTCGCCATCGCCTTCTTCACTTCGTCTTTTGAAGGCTTGATGTAATGCTCTTGCGTGGTCTGCACCTTGCTATGCCGCAGGATCAACCGGATCAGCTCTGTCGGTACTTCCAGGGCGCTCAGGTTCGTCGCCAGGCCGCGTCGGAACGCATGGAAACCGCGCCATTTCGGAACGTCATTGTCGCGCCGGTATTCGTGCTTCTCCTGTCCCTCGCCTTTGCCGTGGTCGCCGGGAAGTTTCCCGCAGATCATGCAGGCATCGAGTGCCGGGAGAATGTTGCGGTTGATGAGGTTGCCCAGGTGAACTGGCGTGTTGCTCTCCGACGCGAACATCCATCCCTCGCGCGGTTTGTTGCAGTGCTTATGCCACTGCTCCAATTTTTCACGTAACGGCAGAATGACAGGAACGGTGTCTCTACGCGCTTCAGTCTTGGGATCGCCAACATGGCTTTCCCAAATCCCGCGCACAACCTGCAGCTCCTGGCCGTTGTACTCCTCCCAGCGCAACCCGCGAATCTCCGTTCGGCTCAGCCCGGCAAACGCAGCCACGGCAACTATAGTCAACGCGAGAGGATCACCTTCAATCGTATCCATAATCGAGAAGATTTCCTGCAGTCCGTAGGCGTGAGTCGGTTTGCCCTTCGCGCCTTTCGGCAGCTCAGCGCCGACGACCGGGTTGATGTCGTCGTGAAACCCCTGGTTCTTGGCCTGGGTGAAAACGCCGGAAAGGAAATTCTTTACTCGCTGCAGAGAACCAGTCGTCAGGTTCCGGTTCTGCTTGGCGATGTCGTTCAGCCACAGGTTCACGTGATAGGTGCGAACATCCCGCAGCCATCTGTCGCTGCAGCGCGCTTTCAGATGACGCTTCCAAATTCCCTTGTATTCCTTGACCGTCGATGGCCGCAGTTGTTCCTCAGCCCAAGGCAGGTACACGCTCTCGACAAACTCGCCCAGCCTGCGAACCTGTTCCGGTTTGCGCTCCTGGTTGTTCGCAGGATCAAGGTACTGTCGCGCGAGAACCTTCACCGCATCTGGCACATCATCGAACTTCTTGGCCTTGCCCTGGTCTGCTCCCTTCGTCTTGCGCTGCCGCTTCGGCGGGTAATCGCTCAGCAGCGCCAGCTTCCGGCTCCTGAGCATCCGCTTCAGCTCGCCGTTTTCGACCACCGACTCCCTGTACCGCAGCAACCACCAACCATTCCGCTTGACGTAACTCCCTTCCTGAGCCATCCCGATCTCCCTTTCTGGTTACTCGTCCCGGCTGGTATTTGTTCTCACCGTGTTCTCATGGGCTGCTAACTGATTGACTCTGTATGCAGCTTTTTCTGAACCACGGTTCCCACAACCGTCATTCTATTGTGTGTCATAATAGAAACAAGTATCTTTGGAGTAAAGATTACTGGAGTAACCGCGCAGGTTGGGCGTGTTTGCGGTTGCTGGCGCGCGATCCATTCCCAGGGCAGCAGTGGTGCCGATCCCACCAGCTCTGCAGCTCAGCACAATCCCACTCATAGCGCCTGATCCGGCCAATTCTCTTGTGCGGGATGGGATCAGCCTTAGATCGCGTCTGATCCATCACCCAGCGTTTCGTCACCTTCCATCGCTGGGCAAGTTCTTCGGCGGTAAGGATTTCGCAAGTCATGCTACTTTGGAATCTTAGTGCATGTTGCGCTTACGGAACAGAGCACTTTCTTCTCTATATCACGTCTGTGCAGTAGAACTCAGTGAAATCAATCAGTTGCCCCGAAATCCGTTATACCACCCGTCCGTCTGCCCGATAGTTGCCGCTCTGGCTTGACCGGAAATCAATGCCGGGGGAGCCGAATCCCCCTCCCCGGTCTTCGCAAACGTCAACGTCTCTACGGCGCGCCAATGGAAAATTACATTTATTCGGTGACACCAGACCGGCCCTTTTTGCAGGCACCCCTCCCCACTCTCCCGAATCCAATTTCGTCCAGCCCAGGTTTGGAAATTGCATAGGGGCAGTGCCTACCGCGAGTCACTGGCTTGGGTGACTGTCATCACCGCGTCGACCAAGGCTGTCCAGTACGCTCGCAGCGTCGGCTCTGCAGGTTCCTATCACACTTGTGTCCCTATTCCAGGTCTGGGAGCGTCTCATGTATCCAGAATTTTTCGATCCTATTTTCGACAGTGGCGCTTTCACCGAAGAGCGGCTGGAAGTTGCTGGAGTCAAGATCATGCAAGTCGCTCAAAAGGACATTAAAGAAGCGCGAGCCGCTGCGGATATGCTGGGCAAGATGCTACTTTTGGCTCTTGCCAATGATCTGGTGATTAACCCGCGCAACTGCGCCGAAGCATACTTCCGCGTGGCGGCTGCTGCTCTTGGACAGCCTACGCTGTTAGACCAGGTGAAGCGGCAGCATGGCGTGAAGTAGTGCTTGGTGAGCCTTCGCTAAATGCTAAGGAGCCTAAGGAGGCTATCATGCCGTGGTGGGTACGACTCGCCATTATCGCCCTTGTCTCCATTCCCGCACTCGCTCAATCGACTGAAAAAGTCTCGCTTGACCTTGGCAGCGTAACCGTGTGGTTGGGAATGCCGCGCCAGGAAGTCGTGAACAAATGCACGGCTGCAGGGTACAAACAGTATCCGCCGGATGATCATCAAATCCTTTTTCTCGATAGTGGGAATCACGAGTACACGACGCAATTCAAGTCCGGTCTACTTGTCTATGCAGATCGTGAGTGGTACACAGCCAAGGGAGACATGGATGCGTTTCAGACGACTATGGCCGCGATGGGATCGTTGGTAGATAAACAGAAGTTTCCTCTATCCTGCATGATCAGCCACGAGCCAATATCGAAACCGGGTACTCATGTAAATCGCCTCTTTGTGCTTTGCGGGAAAAGATCGTTCCTGCTGATTGACGGCCAGTTCGAGATTACTAAAGGTAGGATTTACGGCGTGACGGAGCGCATTGGAGACATGCTACTAATGAAATGATCAGTGCGCCTGTTGTTTCGCTGCCCAATCGATGAAACTCTGCAACCTAACGCTTCGCCCTGCATCTACTCTCTTAGCTTCAGACCAACCCGGTCACGCCAGATCGTTCAAACCGCGCTCCGAAGGACTCACAGACCATTCGACGCGGGGCCGCGAGCAAGGGCGTGATCGGAATGGGCTGAGGCTATTTTTATTGGTGTCTCGCGGCTATTCTTGCTCAGGCCATAGAGAGTCTGTGGCGCACCGCAGCGGAGCGGAGCGCGGCGGTTTTTGCCGCGCGGAGCGTAGCGTAGGGCGCATTCAGTATCTGCAGCTCTCTCCCGCTCAGCTCTGTTATGCTATTCGCAACAGATAGAGCAGTCCCAAGCGAACGCGCGGCCTGGCCTTCATCTCCGACCATTGCTCCTTGCTGGGCCGCGCTGGTTTCACGCCATGCAAGCCTCGTTCTCTATGTCTTGGAGACGTTGAGCTGCGGAGCGAAGACTAACTCCCGCTTCTTCAACGCTGTGTCTGAAAAGTACATTTGCAGCTCCATCGTCTCAGAACTCTGCTCTATCGCCTCACTTTCTAATCTCAGGGCTTTCTCTTTTACCTCAGTGAGGTAAGCCATCACGCCCGAATCGCATGGAAATAAAAAGTTGGCCTGCTCTATTGCCTCTTGAAATTTGCACAAATCGTCAATTAAGTTGAACACTCCATCGGTTCGCAAGACAACGTTGATGAACTCCTCTGTTGCACGATAGACCGCGAACCGTTTGTCGAACAGCGCAAGTCTGAGCTGCAGCTCTCGCTGTTTGTGTCCAAGTCGTAACGACACAACCACAGCAATTACCGCCGTTGCCGCTGAAATTGAAGAAATCAGTGTTGCGACATGCGCGCTCGTTGGAAGATAGCTTGCCAGGTCGCTCAGTACCATCCCAAAATTCTCCTCCACCACGACGCCTGTGCTCGTCGCTGTGCTCGCTCCTGCTCCAATCTCTGCTCCTGCTTCGCCAGCCGCTCTTCCGTCTTCCGGCTCATGGTCAGCACATCGAAGCGCAGATTCACGCCGTAACTCCGCGTCCCCGGTTGGTGATTGATCGATCCCAGCGTCACCCGGTACGTCCAGCCTGAGTCGATGTCGCCCATTATCCGGCTGTTCTGGCCGCTCTCCAGGTAACCAAGCTGCGTGCCATCCGCCCGGCACACACGCACTGCATCAGGATCGTAGCGATTGTCAGGTTCAGGGATCAACACAATCGGCTCGCCCACGCGGCAGTGCTCACGGATGATCTTCTGTCGGCTGGTGCCATCGGCGTTGTGGTGGGTGACGCCAACAACATGCAGATAGAAAGTTCGCCTGATCATTGGCCGTGCAGCGCCTTCAGCAGTGTCACGATCTGTGGCACCCACTTCGATGTGAGAGCGAAAATGGCGAGCACGATGAACGCGAGCTGTATCTGCCAGGCGAGTGAGTGGAACCAGCGGAACGCTTTGACTGCTTGCAGCCCGACCAGCTTCCATGCTGCTCCGACCTTCTGCTTCCACCCGGCCCACGTCTGATTCTCATACAACGCACAGTTCGCCGGGCAGCTCACCACTTTGTACCTGCCCAGGTAGTTGATCAGGATTTCTCGCTGTGCGGCCCTGTCGCCGTAGGCCTCAATTTCCCACTTCCAACAGTCCTGTTCACACCAGGGCAGAAACAGCACCCGCATGGAATACATGCTGCCGGTGCCAAGCTGGTGCCGCACCTGTTTCAAATGGCCGCAACGTCGAAACTCTCCTGATCGCTTCTGGCCTTCGATCCAGTGTTTGACTTACGTGGCGCTGCAGATGTTGACCGTGGTGTCCTTCACTTCTGCCATGTGTTGGACTGAGCGTAGCAACCGCGAGCCGCAGCCGGGAGTACCTCATCAGTTAATAGAGGCCCGGCCCCGGCGCGATTCAATCTTCTCCTCGCCAGGCGTGCGATTCAGGAGCTACTATTTTCGGTAGTAGCGGTGCGCTTCACCCGGCCCGGCGAATTGCTCCCCGCGCTCACGCCCATGCTCACTCGCCCGGCTGCGCGTTTTTCTTTTAAGCCGCAGTAACACCACCCGAAAAGTCCCGATCCGCGCTGACGTGCTCGCATGCCGGCACTCTCGCCGGGCGCACAAGACGAAAAATCGCATTCCCACCGCACTGCTGACATCGAGGAAAAGCATCGTCCTGCCACAGGAAGGCTTGGTGGGCCGCACGGTGACCTGAGTGCAAGATTTCGTACACTCCGCTAACCCTGACGCGCTCGCCGGGAAGATAGAGCAGGGCATCGGTCACGGCCAAAAATTACCAGACTGCTGGTGCAAGTCGTGTGACACATGTCACAGGTGGCGTTCCGTTGGGCATCTGACTGGCGCTCAGAAGTAATCGAGGCTGTGTATGTCGAGCAGTCCAAAGCCATTGGGCCGATCCGGCACAAGGCCAGGCTTTGCAGAAAGGAACCGGAAGCGAGCCAGACACGCTCATTTCGCCCCCGCGCAGAAATTCTCGACCTTTCCACCTGTGAATCGTCCTGAGCCAGTCCACGCGGCTGATCTTTCCTTCCCCTCCAACCTGCGCCTGGGAATGGTGCAGGATGAGGAGCTGGTCGCCGCACACGCCGACCGCGAGGCAAGATTGCAGCAGGCGGCGGCAAGGCTGGCTGGGCCGCTGAGACGAGTCGCAACTCTGGAAGAGAACCAACTGCGAGTCGATCTCATCTCGTTCGATCTGGAGCTGCAGCGCCGTACGGTTGCGAGCTGCCTACGCCATCACGCTTGACGATGTGAAGGAGTTGCGATTATTTTAATCAGCGGCCAGTCCCACCTTGCTCTCATTTGCCTGAGAGCCAACCAGCACTCTGTCCAACCTGCAGCTCAGGTGGGGAATGTCTGCCCGTCGGAAACCAGCCATTCTTGTAGTAGATGACGAACCAGGGGTTGCGACAACCCTGGCTTGGGTGCTTCAACAGTCGGGTTACCTGTCAGCAGTCGCTCACACCGGCAAAGCGGCTGTGGAAATGGCCGCAACAATGGCCGCTGATCTTGTCATCCTGGATGTGAACCTGCCAGAGATGGACGGGCTTACGGCTGCTTCGCAGATTTGCGAGAGATTGCCTCGATGCACAATTCTGCTGATGTCCGGTGATCCAGACTCAGTTCATGCGGTTGAGTCGTTAAGAATCGGTGAGCGCAAGATCGAAGTTCTGGCGAAGCCCTTCGAGCCGCCGGAACTGCTCGACGCGGTTGCCAGGTTGCTCCCACCAGGTGGGCGGAAGGCGTGAAGGAAACATTCAATCGCTTGCTGCTGTCCCACACTCAATGTGATCGATAGCACGTGCGCTTCGTGGAGGTTTGGCCCCATTCGCAGCATCTGCCATTCTCGACAGGGCAAAGCCGATCAGCTTGGCAAACAACAAATGGCGCTCGATCTCAAACTCGCTTGGCAAGTGCCGCTCAGGAAAGTGTGCTGAAAGTGAACCAATACAGTTGCCATCCCCTTTCGTCACTGGAACCGAAAACCCAGCCCTGACACCAGCGCGTTTTGCGCCCTCACGTGTCGCCGCAGAAAACAGCGGATTCGTCCAGATGTCTTCCACGTACCAGGGGGCATTGTGAAATACCGCACGTCCGCAGCACTGCTCGCCTACTGGAACGTCACCAACGCCTTTTACGTACTCGTCCGGTAAATTGACCACCACGGCAGGCCTGAGCACACACCGGTTTTTGTGAACAAGGTACAGCGCGCCCATGTTGCTGCCAACCGCTTCGGCGGCAATCCTCACCAGGTCGCGCACAGTTTTGTCGATGTCAGGAGATGCGATAACGTGCCGCATTCCGTTGACGAGAAACAAACCTTCTTCGTCGTGCATTGTCGTGGTATTCATAAACAATCGGCTGGATCGAAAGATGTCTTCACGCCACAGAGTAGCTGAACAGGGAACTGCGATCAAGTCAGGCATCGCCTGACAGACGCTGACATGAAATGCGACATGGCTACCACCGGAATCTATTTGCCGGCACTATAAGACTCTCGACGCCGCGCGGATTGTTATGTCGCAGATAGGCCGCAGGCAAAGCCGCAGCAGCCGAAGAAGGAAATTCCAGCGCGCGAGCGCATCCTTCCCGCCGATGAGTTGTTGGGTGTTCTCCAGAGTTAATGGTGCTTTGGCTCCTTCGGCGTTATCATACGCGCGATGAACAGCGGCGGTATTGCACTACTCATCTATCTCGTAATCGTGATTTGGGCGCTTACGGAAAGTGCCAAACGTCTGATGACACTCTTGTGGGTGATCGTCGCCATTGCTACTACGTTGGGACTGTTCATGTTGCTGGGCGAGATCATGCCTTGGGGGACAGTCATCTTGGGCCACGCTGCTCTGCCGGTGTGTATCGCGATTTCCGCCTTCGTCGGAGTGACTCACATGAGAGTGCATCGCCGGGCCGCGAAGAAAGCTGCTTGAACGGCATTTCGTGAAGAATCGTTGTTTACTGCTGCTGTTCTCCCAGATCGGCAGGCGAAAGCCCCGCATTGGTGAGCCATTTCTGTCTGGCAGCTTGGGAGGTATTAAATAAATCCACAACTCGTTTGTGCCGGGCTACGGCAGTGTTCAGCTTCTGGTTGAAAGTATCGCGCACAGCATCCCGCCGAATGAATAGTTTCTCTTTACGCACGACGATTTCGCTCGAATTTGCGATTGCGACGTCGTATAAGTCCTGAGTGCTGTCGCACCAGTCTTTTTCAGCTTGCATAAGTGTTTGTTTCGTGGAAAGACTTTTGTCGAATCCCTCCATAAAACCATGCCACAGCTCGTCCTTTGTTTGCTGTGACAGCGAGGAGGAATAAATTCGCGTCTTTGTATCCGATACCACTTGCAGGATATCAGACCATGTCTTCGAGTCTGAGTCGGATATGTGTTGAACTTGCTCCTTCATGGTGGTCATTTCGACCACACTCGCAAACGATTTCGCACTGTACAACTCGTCTAACTCACGGATAGTGTTCAGCCTTGCATTCTGTGCTTTGCTTACGTTGATTATGTCCTTAAACATCTCGCGGAAAATGTCATTCGCCTGCTTTGGAAATGGCGAATAGCTGTTATCAAGCGGCAGTTTGCCAGCCGCCTGTTTGGCAAGCCTTCCGATCCACTGATTTGACGAGTACTGTTTAGCAGCTGAGGTATCGGTTCGCTGGCGGGTAGCATTCACCCCGACGAAAAACAACGAAACCCAGAAAAAGGTCTTGGCAAAGGTATTCCATTTCTGAGTTTGTTTCCTCCTAGCCACGATCACGGCGACTATAACTGGTATCAAAAGCATTCCAACAGCGTATCCCGATTTCTCCGCATTCGAGATATCGCTCCGAACTGCAGCTTGGGAAAAGGCGAAGATGACTGGCAATACAATGGCCGGCATGGCCCACCAGGAGAGCGACGGTTTCTGTACGACACGATCTTCTGTCGGTTGCGACGCTTGTGGGATCGGTTCAGCTTCCGCAGGGATCGGTGCGCCACAGGAGCGACAAAACTTAGCAATTTTCAGGTTCTCGGCACCGCAAGCCGTGCAAAACATAGATCGTTGCCTTTCCGACCTGTCATCGGCCCTTTGCTTCCAAAACAGAGTAGCTCCACGTCCAGTTCGGTTTTGGGCGCAAGTCACACAGAGTAGTTGTGAAACTCCTCGTCTCAGCGGATGGAACCTCGACCGTCACGTCCGCCGTGCCTCCATCGATGACTCCAGCGGGATCGGACAGCTGGACTCGCAGCTTCATGGACGTTAGCTCCTTACTCGACAGATTCCGAACACGCCCGGTAATCTCCCCACAGTATGTGCCGACGTTCATGCTCAGATCGAACAGCTCAAGCTGGTTTACGGCTATTGGGGAATCGAAGGCCGTAGAATGCGATTCTCTGTAGAATATTGTAGCGATCCCGCCTGCAAGCAGCACCAGTGGTAAAACGATCCAGAAAACCGCTTTCCGCTTTCTTACTCCAGGGTGTGAGTAGCAACTGAACACCAGTAGTCCGGTTACAGCGATCACGCTGATGACTCCCCCAATGGTCGACTCCGCAGCAACTGCGATCCCGCAAACAGCGAAAACCCCGTACCAAAGCACGACGAGCTGAAACGTGCTCAGTTGGCGAATCGGGCGAGACGGCGTAGCGGGGCTGGAAGTCGGCGGCTGGGAGGAGTAAGTGTTAGTTTGTGGTGTTGTCGTCTCACTTTCAACGGCAGTCGATGGAAGCGGCTTTCCGCAACCGGAACACGCGCGTTCATCAGGCTGAGTGGGCGCGCCACAGAATATGCAGTACATCGCTTGTTCGACGCCTTCCTGAAAATAATTATCCGTCGCTTCCAGCAAATTGCAAGGTGAATTTGAGTTTTCGGAAACTCTCAGATGGCATTTTGGGACTGGTGGTGAGGAGCGGGTTGAGGTTGCGCCGGACCAAACTCTGCGGGGTTGATCTTGACGCCATACCGCTGATTGACGAGGCCCATCAGATACCATGCGGTCTTCAAGAGATACTGCACGTCATCTTCCGTGTTTGGCAGTTTAGTTCCCAACGCGGTTCCATGCACGATGTCGTGCCGCAGATCATCTTGTTTTTTGAGACGTTCGGGATCGAATTTGTAATGCCGCATAGGCGAGAACCCCGCAGGCGGCTTGCATATCTGGTGGAGCAAATCAATCTTGTCCAACAGGGCATCATTACGAAGCTGGCTTAGCCTCTTGTTGAGTGCTTCTTCCGCGAGTCTCTCGTATCCCTTTTCCTTCACGTCCTTGAGTTCGAGCCGCTTCTTTTCAATGAATGGCTCCCAATCTGTTGGTGAAACGCACCAAGCTGCGCTGGCGAAGATGCCGCTGATTTGTGGAATAAACTCTCGCCTGACAAGGGCGTTTCCCGACCGTTCGTTGGCGGGTTGGTTGGTGTAATGCACGTCAAGGATATGGAAGTCTGGCCTTTCTATGCACGTGTCTTTCACCGGCTATTCTGCTCAAGACGATGTGAGAGTTGCCGACTATGGAGAGAATTTGGGGAGGGATACGGTGAAAAGGTGACGCGCTGACTGATGCCTTGTGATTCCCCCTGATCACTCAGACTTAAACTCCCAGGGCTCGCGGTGCTCAAGGATCAGGTCGTATCTCACGAGAATTTCTTTTCCCTTGTGAATCTTGCAGCCATGATTGTCGCCCGGCTCGTTGTCGAGCCGACCGACTACCGCTTTCAGTTCTTCGTCGCAGCGATCCACGATTACCCATAACAACTCCCCAACGCCGGTGAATCGGTTGGGAAACTCGAACTTCACGTAATCGCCCGGTTCGTAGGGAGGCACCTGGCGCTCCTCATGGCTGCAATTCTACTGCATCGCTACGCGGTCAATTAACTGATTAACGCTGGACGAATCGCACACGCCGCGTTATCCTTCGCTCAGCATCAGGAGTCGCCAGGCTTAAACGTCTGACGCAGCAACCGGCGCGGAGATCGCACGGTGCTTGGGCCACTTGGCCCGATGTGGCGGAAGGTAAACTTCCGCAACTGAGAATCTCCGCGAGTGTGCCGCCTGATGCTTGGGCGGCTTTTCTGCTTTGGACTGTGCCTCCTGAGCGATCTCATGGTCGAAGGAGCATGACATGAACATTGGCCTGCCGAAATCCGATAGGCCAGAGCGCGCAAGAGAGGATCGCAGACTGGTGGGAACCTGCATCGCCTTGGCTCGTGAGCACCGTTTACGCTGCCCGGCTCTGAACCACACCCCGCCACAGTTCTGCGACTTCAGCTTGTACGATTTGACGATCTTGCTGCGCCGGGCCGGGATTGAGTTGACGCCCGACGAGCAGCATGAGCTGTCGTGATCTGAGGATCGGGTTCTATTGCCGGTGCGAACGCCGGGTGCCATTCCGACCGTCAGCAATACCGTAAAAGTCCAGCAGCTTTCCCAACCTGCAGTCGTACACGAGCGAAAGCGCGTGCAGCCGGTACAAATTCGGCGTGTGGCCCTTTGCCTCGATGTCCGACAACCTGCTTGGCGAGACAATGTAGTCCCGGTTTCGCAGGGACTTTGCGATCCGCTTGCTTAGATCGTGAACGTCCCGCATGTTGATTCCCAACTTCTCCCGTACTTCCCGCAACCGTTGTCCAGCGTGCTTGTTCGTGGTAGCCATTTCGCGCAGCATTGTAATTGATGAACGTGCTGGATGACCACTATGTTGGAAGTCGTGTGGCGTTTCCGGCTAACAAGGATCGAACGGTGCTCAGCAACTGTTCGGGCGGGACGGGCTTTGCGAGGATGGGAAAGTCAATGCCATCCGCCTTTGCCTTTGCCAAGATTTCGTTAGTAGTGTCGTCGCCTGAAAATAATAAAATCTTGCAGTGCGGAAGCCGCTTACACAGCTTTACAGCGGTGTTGAATCCATCTGCGTCAGGCAAGTTCACATCGATCAGGGCGAGATCGACTGCATTCGAGATGGCTGCGAACAGCCCCTGCTCTGAAGTGTGAGCAACAACAGTCCTGAACCCGGCTTGCTCTAACACCATCGCCACAGTCTTGGCGACGTTCTCGCTGTCATCAACGATGAGGAGAGTGGGCTTGCGCCTGCGATTGTGATGATTGTTCTTCAACCCCGACATGGCCCCAATGCTGGCGAGTCCTGGCGAAATCGCCTGTGGCTACATCGTATCACGGCCAGAGGGTGACTGGCGCGGCGACGTAGCCGTTCCACGTCTCTGGCCAGCCGGGCATCTTGTCCATAGACGTGGCATCGGATTTGGGATGCACGCCACTACGCAACATAGCTCTACGCTCAATATCGACGCCGCGCTCAGATTCAAGTTGGCATGCGTACACTGCGACGAGAGATTTACGATTCAGGCTGACACATTGGAAGACGTAGCTCGCCAGATCGAGCAACGGATTACCCGGCATCTTCGTTGCCGCCATCCATCGAGCTGCTGAGTCGCTCGCCAGCGTCCGCGAATGGCGGACGGGAGTCGAACTGCTGGACGCGGTGGAGTGGTAGTCTCTTGCAAAGCGTCCCCCTCCCCCGCTACCATAATCGCGTGGCTGCTGATGATCAGTCCGAACCAGCCCGTCGTGCCGCGCGCATTCGCGCTCTGTTGGAAAACTCTGACGCCCTGATCAGCAAATCCAGGGAGTTGCGCGAGCGGTCGCAAACTCTACTCCAAGACAATGCCGACATGCGAGAGTTCCTACGCGAATCGATTCTGAACATATACGTCAGGCGCGAACGCAGCGACTGAGTAGTCAGTTCTGCGATACTGTTTCCTTGCGCCCGTTGTTGTCATTCGGCGGACGAGCAATTCTCCATCGACGCTCCACCTTCATTCTAAGTTCGCGCGCTTGTTCGATCAGGGCTTCGGCTTCACGGCGTAGCTCAGCGGCGGTTTGATGCAGGGCTTTCGCTATTTGCAGATTTTCTTCAGGCTTTTTCACGACAACCTTCCTTACGAGTCATCGGCGCAACCCTATCGAATGGTAGAGATGCGACTCTCTTCCGCAGGTTGTGTTGGAAGGAATGTTTTTGTTGTGCGCGGCGGCTGGCGTGGCGAAACCATCAGAGCTAAGCTGACGCTGCCTTATCGACCAATGAAGCCACGGCAGCGAGCAAGTGTTCCGGCCCGTCGAGATTGTGGATGAATGCGTTCGCCGCGTGAACCTGGGGATGCTGCGACTCCGAATGCATACACAACACTTTCGCTCCCGCGCGACGAGCCTCCGTGGCAATCACGTTCTTCTCACCAAGGTCGTAACGCTGCCCAACAACTACCACGTCGAACGGCTCACGTTTTATCGCCGCAAGCGCATCCTGCACATTAACGGCGGTGATTACCTGATACCCTCCCTGCCGCAGGACTTCAGTGCGCGTGACCAGCGCGCCACCTTCGCGGCAGACGGAAAGTAGCTTGGCTAGGCGGGACATGGGCTGTGGCCGCTCCTTGTCGGCCTGCACGCGCTGTCATGGGGAGCATTTGTCGCACACTGAGCTGCAGAAGAAAGACGCAGCAGCATAACGTCGCAGTTCCTTCGCGCTCTGCAGCCCTTCAGGCGCTTTGGGCAACACTCAGCCGCGTATCGCGCACCACCAGATCGCGTTTGCAGAGAAAAAACACGTGCCCGTTGGCACAGATGAAAGCAGCAAGCGCGCTCACGTCACGGTCTTCACCATCAACCTTCGCGGTGACGCTGTACTTCTGAAGGGTGGTATTGACACTGATGTCGTTGCAGACCGGGCAGCAATGTGGTCGAAACATGGACCGTTCTCCTGGGGAGAGTCTAAGCATAGCGCCTTCTACAACCCTGAACAATCGAAAAAACTTGCTTGGCCGTGGTCGGTTTTCGGCCAGAACCCGCGCCAGGAGCCTGGTTCCCGCTGCCAGGCTGGTGTATGGCAAGCCGGTGCTACGCCGGACACCCTAACCCCCCTTATCCCGGCCCCAGCCGCCCGTATAAGCCAATTCTGACCGTTTGACCATAACCACTTGATTACCGTCGCCACCTATGCCATCTCCATGTCCCGCCAGGGCTTACCAGCTACTCCGGTTGCGTGTGTCCTATCAGCCTGGTAGTCTGTTAACTTATGCGTAAACACGCAGGGGCACCTTGAACGACTCCATGTACACACCCCGGCAGGCGGCAGAGAAGCTGGGGATCAGGTTGGACTATTGCTACCGGCTGATCACCAACGGTGGCATTCCAGCAGCACGTATCAACGGGCAATGGTTCGTGTCGAGAGACGCAGTTGACGCACACCTGGCTAAGTCCCGCGTCCGCAAATATCGTGCGCGGCTGTTAGCAGTGATGGGCGCGTAGGTAGGAATTGGAAACAAAAACGGCCAGACAGGAGCCGCAAACTCCTCTGGCCGTGGAAGTTCGGAAGTCGAAGTCAGTTGTTTGGAAAGAGGAACAGCATGAAGCGTTCTACGTTTAGTAGTCTACCAGACTCACCCCTGCCGGATCAAATTTCCCGGCCAATTCTGCGGTTAATTCGCAGTCTCGCTCCGAAGGACAGCACGCCGCCGACATCAATTGCTGCGGTCGAAGCGTACAAGCGAAAGTTCTTGCGGCATCTCGAACAGCAGTTATCCGCCGCAAGCGAAATCATCCACGATGCGCTGGTCGCTGACGGTCGTAGCGAAGCCGCAGCGAACGCGGAAGTAGATCGCTTCGCCAATGAAGTCGCTGGTGTTGTGCGGTCGTTCCGTCTGGAGAGCATGTCGAGCACCATGGGTGCGGAGGAGTTAGATCGCGCCCAGGCCGTTTTGGAGGGCATCCACCCGCCCGCTGCAGAAAGGTGGCTGCGCATGATCCGCGCGCACACTTGTCCGAAATGCGGTTCCCACGCGCGCCCGGCCAAATGGCACGGATAGGCTCACTTACGCTGTTCTAACCGAAGCTGCGGGTTTCACCTGTCGATGGAAACGGCGATGGTGATGGATTTGGATCGCGGTCTGAACGACTTGAAAGCCTTGCCTGACGTCGCCAAGGACGGCCTTGCAGGGCTGAAGACTCCCGAAACTTTATTCGGGGACGATTTTTCTTCTCCTACTGCACCAGCAGCTTACAAGGACAATCGTCACAGTATAATTTCCGTAACCGGAACGAGTAACCATCTACTCGCATCGAAGTCTGTAGCAACACAACGATCAAGAGGATCGAGAGGATCGGAACATGAAACTCCAACCCGTCAACCCCAACTCCACACACAATCCTAATGACGCTCAGGTTTATGTTACGAACCAGCTTGCTATCGCCGCGTTTCTGACCGCGACCGGCTCGCTGAAACTTCTCCGTACAGATTGGGACGACAGCAGAAGCATGGGGTTCTTCGTTTTCCTTGATCCGCTCGACAGAGGGCCAGAATTAGAGAGCGAATTTCTCACTGCCGATGCATCGGCACCCGCCCAAAAGTTCCACCATCAACTGCGCGTGCTCCGGCAGATGATCGAATCCGTCAAACGCAACCGCGACGTACAGCCATACGCTCGCCGTAACAACAATGGGAGAAACAATGATGACAAGTTTTCACGATCCACCGATCTGAAGAGAGGAACCTATGGCACCACAGCAAACTCCGTCCACAACCGCTAAGAATAACCAAGACACCGCCTGCTTGCAGGCTGTCGCTAACACTGCTCGATCCCTGGTTCTCGCAGGCAAGTCGCCTGAAGAAGTCGCCAACACGGCGCGCGCTGGCGGATCGAAGTGCAAACCCAAGCTGAAGGACACTGAAGTCAATCTTCTGCTCACATTGGCCGAAGGTCTTCGTCTCCCTGGTTTCAAGCCCCAGGACTTCCGCGAGTTTATGAAGCGCAACTTCCCGCCGAAAGAACCGCTGATTGAAGGCGTGCTGTACAAGCGCGACCAAATCTCGCTCACCGGGCGGCGTCGTCACGGCAAGACGCAGCTCGTGTCGAACCTGGGGATGGCCGGTGCCGCTGGCCGGAAGGAGTTTCTTGGGTACACGATTGCCAGACCGTTCACCACGTTGCTGTTCCTCCTTGAAGACGATGGTGGCGAACTGCAGTCGAGGTTCGCACGCCAACAGCAGGAAGAGCCTAACTTTGATGCCGCTCGCTTGCATCTCTACATCCGCCAGGACTTCTTTGAGCGGAAGATTAGGATCGATTTCTCCGATACCAAATTCAGGGCGTTCATCCTGGCCGCTTGTGAAGCCGCAAGGCAAGCCTCTGGTTCGGTTGACCTGATCATCTTCGACAACCTGGGAATGCTGATTGGCGCGGACTACAACAACCCCACGAAAATCCACGCGCTCATGGAGCTGATGTACGAGCTGACGCAACGCTATGACGCCGCGATCCTCATCGCCGCGCACCCGAAGAAGGGCAGCAAACTCGACATCCGCGGCGAGTCGATTCACCTGAAAGACGACTCCGAACGGTTCTTCGAGGAGTGCATGGGTTCGTCGCACTTCATCAACTCGACCGGATCATTGTGGGGCATCGAGCGCGACAAGAAAGCTGGCCGCACGTTCCTGCTGTGGGGAGCGCAGCGTCACGCGGACACCGAAGGGCTTACCTCAGTCGTCAAGAATGAACATGACTGGCTGGAGCCAGTGGACGATTTCGACTTGGCGCAAGAGACGTTGCTTAACACGCCGCAGCGCCAAAAGGCGTGGAGTTTACTGCCTGACAATTCCACGTTCACTTACAGCGAAGCCTGGAAGCTGGTACAGGCTGGCGGCAAGGATTCCATCAAATCGCAGGGAACATTCACGCCGTGGTGGAATGAGCTGAAGCGCAAAAAGTTGATCGTCACCGACGGTGGTGAGCACTACCGCAAGGGTAAGCGCGCCGTTCCCGCAACCAATTGGCAAAAGTTCCTGGGGTGGCTCGCAACGCAAACTGTCGGCATGTTCGTCACTGAAGCGCAGATCGTTGAAGGTTCCGGTATCCCGGCGAGTGCGATCCAGTTGGAGCTGGGCAAGGCGCAGAAGAACGGGCTGCTGTTGTCAGTACCGAACGGTTACGAGATCGCTCGCACCGGCCTTCAAGGCTTTGATCGGTTGCGTCCGCCAGAGTGATCGGAGTGGGCGTCGATCCAATCCCCCCGGCACGAAAACGGTCGATGTAACCGATGTAGCCTTGCAAACAAAGGAGATCGCAGTCGATGTGACGACCGATGTTGGGCGATGTAACCGATGCAGGTTCACATCGACTGCATCGAGCGTACATCGGGCGTACATCGAGAGGGTGCTCGATGTGAAGAGAGAAGAAGAAGAAATTTATTTTCTTTTACTTACACACCATCCTCTCTGTGACATCGAGCGAAAGTGCCCCTCAGCCTGGGCCGGTCGGGCTGAAAAGTCCACAAAAATGCAGTTAAACAGCTCATTAGCAATGACTTGAGAGGAAACATGCGGAGCACAACGCAGCCGCACCGACCGCACCCGCCTTGGGAAAATCTGCTTGAACCGCTGGCATGCCCGGGGTATGTTGAAGGTAACCCCTCCCAACAAGTCTCACGGCACAACCGCGCTTGGTGGTCAGGGGATTCCAACTTTATCCCCTGACGGACACAGGATGGAGATCGTTTTCGATGCAGGGCAGCAAGCTGATCAAGGTTCTTATTGGGAGCGCAGCCGTAGCGTTGTTCTTCACGCTATTGGGTATCGGGCTATCGCTTGCGGGTGTCATCAACATTACAGCGGCTCGACTATTCTTCGCGCTGGCGGCTTTTGTGGCAATCGGCGGCATCGCTGTTTCCGATCTCGTTTGCTCCAAGCCTCGCAAACACATTATTGCGATTACATCGGTCGCTGCTCTGATCGTTGCCGCCGGATTTCTGCTGTTAGACCACTGGATCGTTGGAAAGAAGGCGGACGAGCAGGCAAATCTCAACGTCCCGCGCATTGCCACCCCCGCACTGCCACCTGCCACGAGTGTTGCGGCGGTCGAGAAGCCCCAGGCATCCAGCGGGGCCAGTAAGATACCCCGTAAGGGGCACAGCACCCACTTAACCCCCAAGTACATCCCAGGGCGCACGCCGACTGCGGTATCCGTTTCGCCAGCATCTCAGCCACCAGGCAACACAACTGAAACCTATGGCACTGATGACCACGTCAAGGTGCAAGTCCATCACGTTGGAATCAAAGATCAGGTCAGCGCAACAGTCCATCGTGCCAGCAGTGCAGCTGTGCCAGCGGCAACACCGCAGATCATCCAGAATGCGCCACAAGGGATAAACATCGGTGGCGATAACAACGGGACAGCGACAGTGAATAATTTCGGCCCACCGGAGCGGCATCTGACCCCCGCTCAGATCACTGCACTCGATCAAGTGGCGGCTTCACTGCCGGACGACATGGCTGAATGGTTGAGTCTGGACACGGAGAACGATTTCGAAAGCCAGGCCTACGGCAAGGAGATTTACAAGATCTTCGCCAATCACAAAAAGATAGCGTCCGGCCCGACGATAAGATTGGTCGAGCGCGCACCCTGGCCGAAGGGCGTTTGCATCCTGATTCAAAGCGATAAAGACCGCAATTTCCTTCTCGCTCAGACAATCGGCACCGCGCTCATGCACGCCGGAATTACCCCCATCTATTTCCAGGGCGCAGCAGACCTGAAACCGGGAATGATCAAAATCGTTGTTGGCGAGCGCGAATAGGTACGGAATAGGACAATGCCTGAGTACTCTGTACCGAAAAGGTGCCCCGACTGCGGCAACGACGATTGGCGGCAATGGAGATACCCAGGGCGGGTGAGTGCGTGTGTACTCGTTGTGTCACTATGCAGGTGTATGTCAAACGAATCCACGCTTGGATCATGGCCGGAACGCAGCCACATGTCCGATTGAAGGAAGGTGACTGACATATGTGGGATTGGAGTTTTCTGGGCAAAATTCTCGATTGGCTCAGGTCTCCGAAGCAGTGGTTTGCAGTTCTGTTGGTCACGCTGGCATTGCTTATCTTACCCGCTTCCGTTTTGCAGAGGGTTGGATTACAGGCGTTTCACGACCGTTACCTCACCTGGATTGGCCTTGCGGCACTAATCTCAGCGGCGGTACTGGTCAGCGAGAGTTGCGCTGTTGGAAAGCGCCGGGTTCTAATCTGGCTTAGCCACAGAGTAGGCAAGGACTATTTGCGGAATCTCACAACACCAGAGAAGGTGTTTCTTGAGGCGTACATTGATCAAGATACTGAGACGCAATATGCGGCTGAAGCGGATGGTGTGGTCAGGGGTCTCGCGGCCAAAGGTCTGATATACCGAAGTACATCAGTCAGCCAACCTGCTCTCGTACCCACCTTTGCTTACAATCTCCAACCTTGGGTGAGGCACTTCCTGAAAAAACATCCTGAACTGTTGAAGGGCACGCCTCCCACCCCGCCAGGAACAAAAAGACTTCGCGTTAAGATTCTGCCGTAGTCAACAATTCCCAACCAGGCCTGTTCTCTCAACTCGCTTTCCGTTCAGGCGCACCCGCCAGCCGCAATTCTTATGCAGTCGCAGCCAGATTTCTGTCTTCGTCCTGTTCGAGCGTCCACACCTTCCACCTGTTTCTCACAGGAGCGTTCTTGGCTTAGCGGCTTCGGCAATTTCTTCCTGGTCGTATTACGCCGCTTCGCGGCGAAAGGCGCGGCCAAAAACCAGCCGCGCACAACGTTCCACCAGGCACTCCAAATCGAGGCTGGTTGTGGACGAGTTCAGATTGATGCCGATGCAGTAGCGGTGGCTGTCCAAGCCACATCAGAACGTGCCCAGGTCTGTACTTAGAAAACTCCTCATCGAGCAAGTAATGTTGGTGTCGTTTTATGCTGGCGGGATATTCTTCCTGCTGGAGGCGGTCTGGCGACTGTGACTCTTGATCTATGTCCCTGGAGCCGTGATCTTCAGAAGCCAGGCCAGGCATCAGCACATCGGACTGCCGGATGATCCACAGTAGAACAACCATGAGAGGCACGATGGCCCACAAGCAAAAGCAGCAATGGCTGAAGGTTGAGGAGTTCATGGAGTTTCCAGGGGTGGCTTCTCCAAGGACTCCGATGTCTCCCACCTTCAAAGGACAGTACAGATTCGTTCCTGCCGAAGGGGACGCGACTGCCTTCAGTGACCGGCAGAACGCTGAGTACTGGCGTGACAGGCTGCAGAAAGAATTTCCCGACGTAAAGTGGAGCATACATCGCGTGCCAGGCCCACCCTACGATCAGCACTACGTTGTTGGACGACCGACATAGGCGGGAGGCGGAAAGCCTCACTGCCGATTGCCAAACCCTCATGGTCTGCTATCCCTTGAATCCGCAACCTGTATCCTTTTCCCTCGCGCTCTCGTCCTCCAGATAGGAACGAGCACTCGTTCCCGTCGAGGAGGGTACGAATATGCAGACTTCAGTTTCAATCACAACCTTAGATACAATGCCCCGCGAGGTGACCGGCACGCCTAATGCTCCGGTCGAAACGCAAGCATCGAAGCCCGAAACCAAACTTCAAGATTTGATCCCCATCGTCATGGTCATCGTTGGCGGCTGTGAGCCGTGCGCTGAGAAGACGGTCAAACGGGCATTACAACAAGGCAGCTCGTGGCAGGACATCGACAAGACTCTAAGAATCATGGCCAACATGCAAAGAGCCGATTGTTTCCTCAAGGCGGTGGGAGCGGATGTCGTTGCCCGAATGGAAAAACCGCTGGCGGCTGGGTGGAGGAGTTTGCGGGAGGCAATGCCCAGCACAAGCAAGTGATGCTACGCACATGGCCTTGTATCTTTTTTCTCAGGTCATTCGTCCTGCACTTGTAGAAAAGACGTGCGGTCGAGCAACTTGATGGAGTTCGCGCGAGTCTTCGTTGGAGGCTGTTATGACTGCTCAAAACAACCAGGTTTCTGTTGATGAGAACACGAGAAAGGTCGCTTTAAACAGGCGTCTGGAGGGTTTCGGGTGGGGAGCACTGCTTTTCGTCATCGGCACGATCTGGCTGCTGCCCGAAAGTCAGGTTCCACATGGCAGTTTGCTGATCGCTGCTGGGCTTATCCTGCTGGGACTCAATGCCATTCGCTACTTCAATGGGATCAAGATGAGCGGCTTCAGTCTAATCGCCGGAGTCATCGCATTAACGATGGGTTTGGGCGAGTTCTCTGGCGTGAAGCTGCCACTCATCGCCATTCTGATGATCGTGGTCGGAGCCGGTATTCTCCTGAAGATGATGCTTCAGAAGGATTCGGTCTCAAGTTCCCACGCTGGTCGCGGCTGGTCTTGCTGCGGCGGAGTGCAGGATACGAGCACCCAAGACCGAACAGGGCAAGCGGTCGGGCGCTGATGCAGCGGAACTATTGCGGTTGTTTGTGATCCGGCTTCGGCTCACAGATGAACACACCGCGCTCATCACGTCCGAACGCGCAGGCTTTGTCCAAGGCAGTCTGTAGCTGCCTTCGGGCGCGATGCAAGCGCATCTTGACCGTGGTCAGGGGAAGCTGGAGCAGGTGGGCAATCTCGTCGGCGGTCAGCCCGTCAGCGTCATGGAGTAGTAGCACGGCTTTGTATGCATCAGACAAATCAGCAACGTACCGCTGCACGCATTCGCTCATTTCGCTTTGCTGGACAATCGTGAACGGAGATGGCCGCGTTCGGTCGGCTATCGGCAACTCTTCAACGGGCGTATCAACCTGCTGCTGAAGTGTCCGCGCTCGCTGCCGCATACGGTCAACGCTCACATGTGTGGCGATCTGGTAGAGCCAGCTTGCCAACGCTGCCGGATCACGTAGCGTGCTCCGCTGGCGATGCGCACGCAGGAATGCCTCCTGTGCAAGGTCTTCAGCTTCGGCAGCATCCCGAACGAGATAACGGATGTATCGCGTCACGGCAGGGCGGTGCTGCTCCATTTCCTCCGTCGTGGGCACCGACGTGGGCATAAGCGGGGTTCCAAATCCAACCCAAACTGTATACCTGCGCCTGCCAGCCAGTCAGTGATTCTCGACACAAAGCCAGCGCAGGCTTGTATCCCTTCTTTCGTCCATTTCGTCCTGCACGGTTGAAAAAAAGGTTTTTATGTGGCTCCCGTTCCATGTGGGCTGGCTATTTCTGTTAGTGCCCCTCGCAATGATGCTGTTCTGCGTGCTGATGTGCGTGGGAATGTGCGGACATTCTGGAGCAGGTCGTAGTCGGTGTTGTGGTCACACCCAGAGCGATGAGCGTCAAGGAAAGCCATCGAGTTAGATGGAGGGAGAGATGGCTTTAAAGGAGCAGTTTGGGTTGCCTTCGACACGCTGGCTCCCGACACGCTGTCTCTCGTTGTCGGGCCGGTACCATTCTTCAGCAGCGGAAATCCACGGCGTTCCTGACGCCTTTTCAGTCACCAGGCGGGGAGCATCCGATCATGGCGATCCTGATTTCTGCAGTGACATCTAAGCTGTTCAATTTCCGGGTAGTTTCGGTGGAGCTGCCGGTGGGCGACTTTGCATCGTTCTGAAGGCGTTGAAGGCGTAAAAACCAGGTTCCGCGCGCTGAGAACAAAACTGAGAACAAAACGTTAGTTTCAGGCGGGATTTTGCCGTATCCAACAGGATCGAACGGGATGCTAAGTTCCTGAAAAGAAACACGCGGGATCAGTTACTGCCGCTCTCATAATCCGTAGGTCGAAGGTTCGAGTCCTTCCGCCGCCACCAATATCTTCTCCCATCATTTCAATCACTTCAGGTGGGAGGGCCTCGGAACTCTCTAGCTCTTCCGGCACCTCTGGTTATGCGGGAGTTGCGGATTGTTGCGGGTTTGTTTCGCTGTCCAGCCGGTCTACGTAGCTGACGTTGGCTCCCGGAACCAGATGCCCATAGATGTCCACCGTCACCTGAATCGAGCTGTGCCCCATCTGGTCCTTCACGTAAGTCAGCGAGGCGCCACCCTGGATCAGTAAGCTGCCGAAGCTGTGGCGAAGGTCATCGTCTTCCGGTGCATGGTTTACGCAAGTGCTAGGTAACTCGCTGCCAACGTTCAGTGGCACACCTTAATGGAAGCTGACCCGCACCACATTTGAGTATGCGGATTGGCCGGCACCATTGTTCGCGCGTACCCGGTACGCTGCCTCTTGGCCGTTCCGCACCCCGGAATCTCGATAGTCAGTGGTATTTGCTCCCAAGCTGGCAATCCTCTCCCATTTTTCTGCAACGCCAGTCTCCGCGCCCCGGACGGCGCGCTCCACGACTACACCGGTCGTGTTGCCGCCATGTATTTCCCACGAAAGCCTGACTGACCGGCCTGACTGCGACGCCTGCAAGGAACTGGGCGCTTCCGGAAGCACCGGCCAGTCGAAGTAACTCTCGTCGGTAATGGCCATCACGCTGTCGCGCACAGGAAGGCCTTCAATACTGTCGCTCGTCCCCGTTTTCCACTGTATCGGCTTGATCTCGCCGGAAACTACGTCGACAAGGACGGGATGAGTGATGCCGGAATTCTTCAGCGACATGGTGGCGTAAAGCGGAGGAAAAACATTTCCGGGGAAACTATGCGCGGCCAGCCAGTATGCCACGATGCTTTTTCCGCTGCGGTTGCGGAACCCATAAGCGAGAAACGGAAATCCGGTATGGCGGCGCAGGGCGGGAATGTCGGAACTTGCGATTGCGATAGACGGATCGAATTTGGTATCGGAAAACAGCGCGTTGGTGTTCTGGAGCGCGTAGAAGACGGGACGAGGCGTGAAATCCGCCTTGCTGTTGGTCAGGCCGTGAATCATGCCGAAATCGTCATACTCGTTGCCGTCACTGCCGGCAGCCAGCAGCCACACGAAGGTTTTCACTCCGGCGGCCAAGTTGTAGACGAATCCGCGAGTCACATACTTGGCCTGCACCGATTCATCGGAGCCCACCCAGGAAGGAATCGAGTTGAACTCATCATCGAAGAAGGGGATCCCAGCCTTTATTCCCGGATAATGGTTCACGAGTTCACGCAACTTCTGCGGTGACTCGCTCAAGTAGGCACCGTAATCCATTGCTTCGGGATTGAGGTTCTGCCCGTATCCCGGATAGGTGTGGTAAGCATAGACATCAATTCCGGATGCGCACTGGCAGGTATCCAGCGCCACCTGGGTGAATTCGCGCGAAGGATCCGCCTGCCCGCCATAGATGACCTTGGCATTAGGATCAGCCTGATGCACAGCGGGAATGAATGCCTTTAGCAATTCTCCGTACTGCCGCGGGTTGCCCCAGGGATTCCAGTATCCGATATCCTGTTCATTCCACAGCGCCCAATAGTGAATGCGATCGTGGAAGTGGTTTACCATCCATGCGACATAGCGGTTGAAGGCCGCAATCTGCTCGGGAGTGGTAGGCGGGTAGAAGACCGAATACAGGCTGCGGTCGTCATTATGGAAAGAGCCGGGCTCGGGAGTAATGGAATCAGGCTTCTTGCCGCTGGGGGACGTGTACATGGGATTCCCGTATAGCAGCTGCACCTGGATGTTGATGCCGTTGTCCACCAGAGAATTGACGTAGTCATCCAATTCCTGAGAGCCGGCAAGAACACCCCGTTTTTGCTCGATCCAATCCCAGCTCGTCCGGTCGGAGCTGTTCTCGTATTGTCCGATGCGGATCCACTTGAACCCGGCATCGAACATGCGCGTCCACCACCAGCGGTTCCAGGGAAGGTAGGGATCACGCGGCAGGTCGGAGTTGATGCCAAAACCGTCCTGGATCTGGGAGGATCGCTTGGGGGGTACATGGTCAGGCAAATGCCCGGCTGCAGCGCTTTGAGCCACGCACGGCGCCACTAGCCCAATGATGCAAACGGCGATCAGCTCCATCTGGATGAAGCGATTGCCCGGCCCCCATCGTTTCGTCATATAGTTCTCTCCCGCAGCGACACCAATGGCCTTGAGGCGGGTGCCCCTGTCAGCCTAGCTGCTTAGGCGATTTCAAAATGTGTACTTAAGGGCGAACTCGATTTGGCGGTTATCCGTAGCCGTGCTGGTGATGCTGCCTCCGCCGGGAACATCAACCGCCGGAAAGCCGCCACCGGGCAGCCCAAAATTGGGACGGTTCAGCAGGTTGAAGAACTCGGCGCGGAACTCCATTTGCTGCCGCTCACGTATCTTGAAGTTCTTCTGCAGTACAAAGTCCATGTCGAACAGATTAGGCCCCCGCAGGTTGCCAATCCGCGAATTGCCGAACATGTGTGCCGACTGCTGGCCCGGCGCGAGGGGGGGCGTTACAAAGGCCGCCGGATTAAACCAGCAGTTCAGATCCTGGTGCCCTGGATTGCAGCCCATTGCTGCCTGCACGTCTTGCCCGTAAGAAAAGTCATAAGGATTTGCCACCTGATCGGGTCGGTAGTTGAAGCTGCCGGTGTTGCTCAGATCGCTCGACATTGCGCCGGTCACGGCCTCGCCGGTCTGTGCGGAGACGATGCCGCCTACCTCCCAGCCGCCAATAATCCCATTTGAAATACCGCCCAGCCCGCCCAGGAAACGGCGGCCGCTCCCTAACGGCAGGTCGTACAAGTAACTGACCACAAATCTGTGCCGCAAATCGGGCTGTACCGGTCCGTAGTCCTGATTCACCGCATGGGCATTCTGCACAAACGAGCCAACGTTGCCGTCCGCATTACCGAGATTGTGGGAAAAGGTATAGGAGGCCAGAAGGTTAAAACCGTTGGCAAAATGCCGGTTCAGCGAGGCCTGGAACGCGTTGTAAAAAGTGTGGAACTGCGCGTAGTCCAGCGGCAAGATGGTACTCAGGTTGGGCAGTACGTTGAAGTATGGGCGGCCCATGTTGCCCGTCGGGTCTGAGAAATTGGTATCCAGCGGCAGATAGGGTTGATTCAGGTCGCTCGATTCATGGTTCCACAGGCGGTTTGCTTTCGTCCCTACGTATCCGACCTGCGCAACCCAATTTTGTCCGAACTGGTGTTGTACGCTGAGATTCCATTCCAGAATCCGGGGAATGAGGCGCTTACTGCCGGTCGTTTTGACCAAGCCGCTGGGATGGAGAGGATCCTCAAACGGCAAGACCTGTGGGAACCCCGTGGAGACAAGCTGCGACGGTGTAGGTGGGCCGCCAATATTAAAGTTTTGTGCAGTGAACGCCAGCAGGGGCGGGTTCTCTCCCAAGTCATCGAAAATATTACCTTCGGCCGAGTAAAACACGCCAAAGGCGCTGTGTACGACCGTGTTCTGGGCGGGCGACCACGCAATGCCGATGCGCGGAGCCCAGTCGTTTTTATCGAACTGAACACCGGCATGGGGCACAGGGTTCGGACCGTAGGAGTTGATCACGATGGCGCGGGCTAAATCGAAGTTGCCCACTCGACCGTTGGCCGGGGAAGTCACCTCATAGCGGAGCCCGATATTCAGGGTGAAATTCGGACGGATACGGAAATCATCCTGGATGAACTCCGCTAAATCCCAGTACCGGGTCGGATAAAGACCCTGGAGCGCATCCTGCTCGGAGTACGAGGGTATGCCCAGCAGGGTATCAGCCAAACCGCTGCCGCCGTTGCTGGTGGTGAGATCGGCGGTGTAGCCTCCTCCAAAGTTGAACAAACCGCGAGGCGCTGTCACCTGGTAGAAGTTCCGCTGCTGGCGGCGGAAGTCAATACCGAACTTGGTGGAATGCCGGCCATGCACCCAGGTCACTGTGTCCGCTGCCTGGAAGATGTTCTCAATGGCCACTTCTGGGGTGTATTCGGAATCGCCGAAGGATTGGAAACCTGCCACATCAACGTTGACCAAGCCGGATGAATTCGGGTCGGTCGTCCGGTTGGCGTTGGGAATTTGCAAGATCTGCGAGGATACGTTGCTGCCAAAATTCAATGGCAGAGCGTTCACCGCATATCGCATGTACCCGCCATGAGCATCATTCAGCAGGGTTGAGGATACGGTGTGCGTCCACCCCAGGCCCCAGTGCTGCGCCCGAGTTTTTGTGTTGCTGAAGCAGCAATCCCCTCCTCCCAATTGCCCCAAGGGCCCGGGGTGATCGGCGCGAACGTCCCCAAAACTGTACGCCCCGAAGATCTGGTCCGCTTGCCGGAAGCTGTGGTCCAGGCGGATATCGAACTGATCCTGGTCGTTCAGCATATTGGGCGTAAGCAAGTAGTTGTTGACCAGCCCAGGCTGGTTAGGGAGGGGATAAAAATTCGCGATATTCGAGCCCACCTTATTGATCATGCTCGGTGGAAGCACGTTGGTTTGCCCGTTGAACGCGATCGGATTTCGCAACGAGACTACCGTACCGTCGGGGCAGGTAAAGTTCGACGTGCTGGAGGGATCGAAAATGGTACCGGTATCAAAGGAAGGGCCGCCGGGTGTGGGACAAGGCGAAAACGTGGTCCCGGTAAGGCGATCGCGGAAGTCCCCCGCACGCTCGGCCGCGGTGGGCACTGTATTCAAATAGGTTATGCCTTGGCGAATGCGCGTGCCCTGGTAATCACCGAAAATAAAGGTTTTGCCTTTCCGAATCGGGCCCCCGAGAAACGCGCCGAACTGGTTCCTCTTGAACGGGGGCTTTGGTGAGAGACGGCTGGGGCAACCGGTCTGAAAGTAATTGCAGGCGTCAAGGGCACCGTTGCGGATAAATTCGTAGGCGCCACCGTGCACCTGGTTAGTACCGGATTTCACAACCACGTTCACCGCTGCGCCGCCACGGCCGAACTCTGCACTCATGGAGTTCTCTTCGGTGCGGAACTCCTGAATCGCATCCGGTGGCGGAAGCGCTATTACCCCGCCCAGGCCAAATTCGTTGTTGTCCACGCCATTAAGCAGGTAGTTGTTGTTGGTCACACGTAGGCCGTTCACCGACAGCGCCTCGTTGGCGCGCTCATTCTCAAACACGCCGCCCTGGGCATTTGACCCCGTCATGCCGCCATTGGCGCCGGGCCCCAGGTAAGCAAGCTGGATAAAATCGCGGCCGTTGAGCGGCAGTTCGGAAATACGCTTTTCCGTTTCAATGGTCCCCAGCGAGGAGGTTTCCGTCTGCAGCAGTGGCGGAGCACCCGTCACCTCCACGGTTTGCGATGCCTTGCCCACGCGCAGCGCCAAATCCACCCGCACGACCTGGTTTACACCCACTTCAACGCGAGACCTAATTAGCTGGTCAAAACCTTCTTTCCGCACCGCGACGGAATAAGTGCCGATGCGCAGCAGATTTGCCGCATAGCTGCCGGCTGTATCCGTCGTGAGGTGCACGGATTCATTGGTGGACAGATTCGTGACTATCACATCCGCGGCACCTACACGAGCCCCGCTTGGGTCAGTGATCGTGCCCACAATTCCACCGCGATCCACCTGGGCATATAGCGGCTGCTGCACAATTTGTAATAAAAAAAGGCTGCAGACAAACAGGGACAGGGCGAGGCTAACGTAGCGTTTCATAGGGGCTCCGCTTTGATGCTCCCAGGCGGAATCTACGCCATACTTACAGGCTACTGGCCAAGGATGCGCTCTTGTACTGCTGGGCAATTCAAATGTCAAGTTGTTTCACACCCTTACAAATGCTTACGGAACCATTCTTTTTGTGTTGACGATAGCTGGGCGCCTCGCTACAGTGGCGCGTTCCAAGGGGGCACAATGTCTGAACTTGCATTGCTGGGCGGACCGCGGAGCAAACGCAAGCCCTTTCCGGAGTGGCCCCAGTACGACGAGCGCGAGCGCGCCGCCCTGATGGAGGTGCTGGAGAGCCGGGTGTGGTGGCGCACGCCGGGCACGCGCACGCTGGAGTTTGAGCGCAACTTCGCCCGCTTC
>JAICWP010000008.1 GCA_025934735.1 Terriglobales bacterium
GCTCAGCATCAATGTCTCGCAGACGTGTTGCCTACGCTGTATCCCATCAGTCGTCCCAAATGGGGCAAAAATTCCTCTGTTCGAATAAGAGTTGTCTTGCGATGTGAAGTCGCTGGGCCTAGCCAAACGGGCGCCTGCTGGACGCTGGATAGGCTGTAACTGTTTCCACTTGTAAACTGCTTCGCAGGAGCGACAGCCTACCGCCCCACTACCACGTCCCGCCGTGTCTCCGACGGACAGCCGCCAGACCCACGCTCCTCTGTCGCGCAAGCGACCAGCCGCCCTGCTTCCATCCCGCTATTCCCTCATGCCCCGCTTGATGGGTTGCCCGAATCACCGGATTCAAGCCTTAGCGTGTACCACGTAAAACTCTTACAGGTCGGCATCACTGCTCATGGTTCCAGAAGCGCCAGCGTCGTCTGACGACAGTCCACCCGCGAATCGTGCGATAGCGTCACGGCATCGTTGGCTCGCATCATCCACAGATGTGAAGGCTTGAGCCTGAGGCAACGGTGTCTGTGGCTCGATTTTGCCCTCGCGTCGGTTCTTCCGATGGAGCGCGACGTGGCAGCGATTTGAGCACGCCGTCCTCTGGCGACCCTTCAACGGCGTCCCGCAGATTGGACAGAGTCGCGGTCGCGGTTTCTGCGCCCGTGACGCAAACTTCAGTGCTTCCTCGAATGTCGGCATGTCTCCTCCCTGCCATTCTCTCCCCTTGGGGTGTCTGGGTGCCCGATTTCGCGGTTACGAGGCTTCAGCCCGTGCAGCGCAGCGCCGTCACGCCCAGACTATTTCTGGTCTTGACCGAAAATAGTGCTACGAAAGTTCGTCACACCGACTCCGACTCAGCAGCCAGCCGTGCTTTGATTTCGGCGCGGTCAGCTTCGGTCATCTCCTTGCTCAACTCCCAGCCGTCCCTGTCATCTATGATTGCCTCGTCGTTGACCGCGAGTTCCACGCGCTCAATGAGCACCTCGGCGGGCAGACCATCGACCTCAGCCGCCGCGTTCCCATATTGTGCGACAAAGGCGTCCCTTTTTGCTTTGAACCCAGACCCACCCTTCTCATCCTCCTCAACGTCGAGCGGCAGGATTCCGTACTTCCCGATGTCCTCAGGGAGGATTCCGAGGCGTGGCGCGAACTCAACAAAATGATGCTTCGCAGGATTGCCGAGAAGGTCGAACATCCTGAACAGTCGTTCCCTCGCGTCCCTCTCTATCTCATGCCCGTGCGGGTCGTGGTCACCGAGGTAGAAGATCGTGATGTTCTTGTGAACGTCCATCAAGTCTTTCGCGGTCTGGTGAATCGCGGTGAAACTGTTGAATCCGTGCAGCGGGCGCAGAACGATTTGATACTCACGACAGATGCCTTCGAGGATGGAGACAATCGCCATCTTCTCGACCCACAATTCGACGTAACTGGATTGCAATTCCCAGAGGTTACGTCTATAGAACAGCGGTGCTATTTCCGCGAAGTCACCGATGTCCCTGTAGCTCACTGTCTGAAGTGGCTCTCTCCCCCCATCAATCACTTTGCCTAACAAATCCTTCGGGATGTCACCGTCCCAACGTGCGTCTGTCAACTTGGCGACGAGGCTGCGGTAGCTCGCTGGACTGTTCTCGATGATGCCGCGAGAAATCAATTCGTAGTAAAGCCTGCGGATGGTCAACGGGTATTTCGATGCGGTGAGGATGTCGCATGTCCTCTCTATAATCTCCACCGTCTTAGCTGCTTTGCCTCGGCCCATGTGTTCCCCTTTCGCTACAGCGTCCCGTGTCGCTCCGCAGAACCTCACATGTGCTCACCCATTTTCTTTTCCGTGACGCATTCCATCCACTGGTAGAACGTCGTCCACATAGAACAGGTCGAGTCGTCTTGCCGAACGATGCCCAGACCGATATGGTCGCCGTGGGAGGTGAGTAATGCGAGCGGTGTACGCTCCCAGCGGAATAGCAAAGTATTTCCGAAGTAGTCGCTCGTTCTCCTCGTGACATCAAAGAGGTAATTTCGCAGGCCGATTGTCACTATCCAGCAGACACGCGGGTTGTCATGCTCATCACTCGTAATTCCTTGATGGGGGGAGATTGTCACAGGGACATAATCCCGACAGAACATCTCAACCGCCATCTCGAAGTCCGAGGCGAGGTCGCAGTCTGGGGCTGTGCCTATGATGTAGTGCTGAAAGATACAGACCGCCGCGACGAACTGAGCTTCGTCACTGGCCCGCTTCTTCGCTGCTTCCTTGGACTCACGTTCGAGCCGCCGCAATTCCTTCGCAGTCAATTTCTGTGGACCGAGAGTCGTTCCGACAGGCGTCATTCCGACAGGTGTCACTAGCGCGGTGGCCTCAAGCGGAACGACTGCAGGCGTAACGACGGACGACACCTCCAAATGGTCGGGCGTGAATGCGATAGCGGGCTCCTCATTCCGAGGCTCTTTCACTGTCGAGACAAGCAAATCTTTCCGCTTCAATCCGAGCAGGCGGGCGAGGTCACCCAGGGCGTTATCATTCCATCGCCTGTCGCTCGGGGTGGACGGCGTAACAAAGGTCAAGGTCTTATCGCCGTCGTCCCGCTTCCAGACGCGGTGACGTTTCTGTCGGGCCAACTCGAATCCCTGCCGCCGCAGGACGTTATCAATTGCTTGGGTCGCCATCAGTGTCACCTCATGCCCGTGCTGGCTCGTTAGCGTAAATCTTGGTGCCAGACGGGAACGTGATGCAGCTTGCCATTTCGTCAGCACTCATGGTGCCGCTCTGGTGCAATGCCTCGGCCACACTAGCGAAGATTTTGTCGTAGTTTGACTCGCTGATGATTGCGTCCACGTCGAGCTTCATGGTCCGCACCATGCCCGTGAGCTCCTTCCATTTGTTGTCCACGATGAGCATCCAGCGTTCGCCCATAATCATGTGGACATGAAACCGCGACTGTGCCCGTTCGTCCTGTCTGGTCTGGATAATTTTCATCGTACTTGTTGCCATGATGTTCCTCCTATGTCGGCCCGCCGCTCTCTCTCTTTGTGTGTCGTGTGCTTTCGCACGAAGTGCGTTATTCTTCAAGCGGAACGACGCTCTGCCTCGGATACGCCTCGGGTCCGAATTCGGCAACCCGCTCCCGATAGAACTCCGTTCGTGATGCCCACGCCTCGGTCAATGCGGCCTGCAATTCACTGTCGCTCGGCTCACCGAGAATCTCGATGGCGGGGTAGGCGGTAAGCCTGTCCTCGACGATGGAGAGAATCTCGAAGTAAGGCCCGTGTGCTTGGGCTTCGTCGAGAAGATTCTCAATTTCCTCCTGGTGGTCCTGCGATACCCGCTCGACTTCGCCGTTCTTGTCGAGGAAGAAGATATGATTCTTGCCTTCCTCTGCTGATTCGACCAACTGCTTCAGCCGTCCAAATCCAATCGGCTGATTGAGTGCCGCTCCTGTTCCCGTATTCATAATGTTCCTCTCTTTTCTGCGGCAAGCCGGCACCGCTCCGAAATTGACACGTTTCACTTCACTTCACGCTGGGATTGCGTTTGGCCTATCGGCCCGCATCGCCCCAGGGTTGGGGACGCACCGTGGAAGGCTGCAAGACACAGCCAACTCGGTTGTCGGGGCGCTCGGAACTGCTGAACGCCCGCTGCTTGATGCGATTGATTGACTCGCAGTGCCAGGAATTTTGCCGTAAGTGTACTTGAAGGTGGTGAACTACCCGACTGCAGGTTTGGATTCGTTGCCATGAATTCCCCCTTTTTGCCCATTTTCTGGGCCACATCTGGCTTGGTTGCCGAACCACCGTGGACTAGTGAGTCCCGTTTTGTCTCGGTTGGTAGGTCTGACGCTTGGTCAGACCGTTCTTGATGTAACTTCACACTACCAAATCCGCACGCACGGCGCTATGGCCTAAAGGTCACATGAGCGGTGTTACTACTTATCGAGGAGTGCGAACTTTGAATCGTTCTCCTCGATTGTGAAAAGTTGTTTCTCCATGTTTCCTCATCTGCGGCAGTCGATGCCGCGCCATTTCACAATCGTGAATTTGGGCCGCCGCTCCTGAATTAGTAATTGCTCGAACGCTTCACTCACTGGGGAATTTCGTTGTGCGTTTCCGCCGCGTCTCGGTCAGCAGTCTTGCCTTGCGACGAAGTCGTGACCGAAAACATCCGCGACCAACTTCAACCACTTGTGACGACGGAATGAGAATGAAGCTCCGCTGTTGCCGCCGAGATCGCCTGCTGTCACAGGCAGTTTAAGCATATGAGGAGCCCGAGTGGGAGCCGACTCGTCCTTTTATAAATCCCGACTCCCGCCTTGTTTGCCTCACGCCTGCTCTTGTTGGCGAAGCCACGACTCGATAGTGCTTGCCCGATACCTGTAGACTTTGCCCAACTTGATGGCAGGAATCTTGCCCGCCCGTGACTGACGAACAACAAACAGTCGGGAGACGCCGAGCAGAGTGGCGACTTCTTCAGGAGTTAGAAGTTGCTGGGGGTGTTGCTGGATTGGGGGGCGATTGTCATTCATTCACGCCCTTTCCTTGGGCTGTCATTCATCGAGTGCCAGCTTCCGTTACGCCGCAGCATCTTTCTCAGGTGCGTGCTGCTTTGTGTCCCTCGGTGACTCCCAATAACTACATTATATAAATTTCAGGCGAAAGGTGCAATGACAAAAAGTGTCAAACACTGCTCCAGTCAAGGGTTTCAGCGTTTCTTAGTACCACAAAGTTCTTGACCTGCCAATGAACCTCTGGCATTCTTGGACTGCATCAAGAGCAGGCCGGACACGCTCCGACCTCTCCAACCGAGACCAAGACGGGACACGCAGTCAGTCCACGGTGGACGGGCACTAGCCCAGATGCGGCGGCGACGAGGGCCGCAAACGGAAAATCCTCTACAACCTGACACAAGGGGAGAGGCGACATGTCCCAGCAAGGGGAACTCAAACAGATTAACGGTTCGTGGCTCGTCCGTTATTACGACGGGAAGACACGGAAGATGAAGAAACTCGGGAGGGTCACAGACTACCCGACGAAGGACGACATCTATTCGGTCTTTCAAGAGTTCATGAGCGGAGTGAACAAGCCGAATTTCCATCCGACCGTCGGGACGCTGCTTCGCGACTTCGTCCTGAATGCGTACTTCCCCAGCCTGGATGGCTCGCTGCGTGGCTCGACATTGCGAGGATACAAAGCTATCTGGCGAAATCATCTCGAACCTCGGCTCGGTCATCACCGCGTCAGGGACATCCGCGTCTTTGATTGTCAGAAAGCGATGGAGTCAATCATCACGGCGAACCCTGAGTTGAAGCAAGCGACGTTGTCCCGTATCAAATCTTTCATGCGTGAAATCTTTGGTCAGGCGATCCGCCTTGGCCTGCGTGATGGCGATGTCAATCCGGCATCGGGTATCAAAATTCGTTGTGCGAACAAGAAGGGCAAGACGTTCGCGTATTCGCTCGACGACATCAAGGCTCTCCTCGCTGCTTTAACCGAACCGAGTCGAGTGCTGATGGCCGTCGCAGCGTACTCGGGTTTACGCCGTGGCGAGATTGTTGGCCTGAAGTGGGGAGATTATGACGGCAAGGTCATCCACGTCCGCCGCAACATCTGCTTTGGTCAGAAGGGCGAAATGAGCGTGGAGCTTCCAAAGACTGAAGCATCTGAGGCTCCAGTTCCCGTTATCGCTCCCTTGCGGAACATCCTCGATGGGCGGAAGAGTAGGGCTGAAGTCACCGATGGCTGCTGGATATTCCAAGCGGGATTCACGCGCAAGAAAGACCATCCTCAGTCTTTGCTCGATGCTGCGAAGTTGACGCCGTTGTCGCCAGCGAACGTCCTTCGTGATGTCGTCTTCCCAGCTCTGAAGAAGGCAGAGATTGAGTGGCTGGGCTATCACGCCTTCCGTCGTGGTCTGGCAACGAACCTTCGTGCTCTCGGAGTCGATGACCTGACGATTAGCGAAATTCTGCGGCACAGTGATGTCTCTGTCACCCGCCACAACTACATCAAGCGGGTCTCTGAGAAGAGTGTCGAGGCGATGGACAGGCTTGAGGCGGAACTCTGCAAGCCCGTGCAGTCTGTTCGCATAATCGGCGGAACCAAGGGTCGAAAAGCTGATGATGTTCTTCCCGTCAGCAGTGCCTGAGTGATATTCTCAAGATGGCTGACGGCACAGAGCGGCGGGAGCCGTTGACGTGCCGATAGCCCTCGGAAATGGGATCCAGATAGGCAACAAAATCCCCGTAAGTCATTGAGGCCGAGATAGCTCAGTTGGTAGAGCAGCTGATTCGTAATCAGCAGGTCGCCGGTTCAAGTCCGGCTCTCGGCTCCAGTCCTGCCCATTTGCTGTCCCCACCCTCCTGCAAATAATCTAGTCTCTCAGCGCACGACCGGAAGCACCTGATGGGGCACATTCCAGCCGTCTACTTCAACCGTAGGCGCGGCCGCACCGGCATCGCTGGTGCGATAGGTGGCGGTGATTTGCCGAGATTCGCCGGGCAGAAGCTCAAAGTAGTTGTCCTGCCACAGCACGGGAAGGATTTCGGTGTCGCTGGGTGCTTCCGCGCTCACGCGCTGGCTGACGGTGCGGTTCACCTTCAGGCGAATACCGAAGGCGAGCGAGCGCTGAGCATTGTGCAGAGTCACTGTCGTTGAACTCTCCGCTCCCTGGACCAGCGTGCGTGCGCTTACCTGCAGGTCCACCTGAGGCAGGCGATCGAGGGCGGTGTAATCGGCGAAGGTGTTGGTGGGCGCCCAGGTGGAAATGTCGTACTGTCCGGTGGTGTCTTCTTGCTCGCGCCCCCAGTCAATTGTCTCCGGCTTGGTGGAAAGCCAGTAGAAGTTTCTGCTCTTCACCTCGCCCGCCGACTCCAGGGTCAGACTGACAAAATAAGTGGTGGTCAGGCCGGAAATTTCGGGCAGCGTGAGGACGCGCGTGCTGCTGTCAGGAGCGACATCGAGATCCGTCTGTCGCGAAAACTTCTCGGTCATGTCGAGGTTATAAACCTTGGCTGTTACCCGCAGGCGGGGGAAGCCCTGATAGTAGGAATTGACCACCGCGATGGAGCGGTCATCGTAGGAATACTGCACGTGCAGGGGCTCGCAAGCCTCCTTCACCCCGAAGTAGGAGCCGCCGGGGCGCAGATACCAGTCGTACATGTGCCAGATCATGCTGGGCCAGGCATTGTTCAGCATCCACTGGATAATGCCGGTGGAGGTGTACTTGTTGCGGCCATAGGCTTCCATCATGGCGCGGTGCGCTTCGTAGGCCTGCATCTGGGCCTTGCGGGCGTACTCCTCCACCGAGTGCGACGGCCCGTAGCGATGGTTGAGGGCGTCGGTGAACACGTTGAGGGTGCGCGACATGCCGCCGGCGTGGTAATCCCAGACGGAGTCAATGGGCCACAGGTGGTCGGCGGGCAACATGCGACGCAGGCTCTCGATGGGCGGAATGGCGGGCCCGGGGCTGGTTTCGGTGTTGAAGCCGAAAGCGCCGCCGTGGCGGTGGTCCAGGTACCAGAATGACGGCGCCACATATTCGTAGGGTCCGGTCATCTTCACGCCCGTAGGGCCGACGGTGGTGGTCCTGCCCCCGGCCGAGGCGATGGCCGGGTTGGGCCAGTCAGATTCTTCGAGGATGTGGAGATACATCTTTTCCATCTTCGGCGGCGGCGCGAAATCGCTGCCGTAGAGCCAGACGAACACGGAAGGATGACGCTCCAGACGGCGCACCTGGTCGCGCAGGGATTCGGCTGCGATGTGCTCGTCTTCGGTGTCCCATTTCGGCCAGTTTTCCCACTGGTCGCAGCAGCACCAGCCCGGCATCATGAGAATGCCCATCTCATCGGCCAGGTCGAAGAAGTGCTCGTCCTCCAGCTTGCCTTCCATGCGCACCGCGTTGAAATGAAGGTCGCGAACGTATTCCAGCTGTTCGCGCTGCTTTTCAGGAGTGGAACGCAGAAGCAGGTCAAAGCTGTAGCCGGCGCCCCGGATCAGGATGTTCTTGCCATTGATCTGAAACAGGCGGTGGCCCTGCTGGTCGAGTTTGGATGTCACCTCGCGAATGCCAAAACGAGTGTGGCTGGAGTCGGAAACCTGGCCGTCAACTTCCGCTTGCAGGTCGAGAGCGTAGAGACTCTGCGGACCTACCGGCGCGGGCCACCACAGCCGCGGGCTAGATAGTTTCAGCTGAGGAAAAGCTTGCGGAGTGAAGTGGACGACCTGAGTTTCTTTAGCGGCGAGCCGCACCGGCTGCTCGAACTGGATATTGTCAACTGTGCCTTTGAGAACGCCGGCGATGGGATGGTCGGCGGCGTTGGTCAGTTCTGCTCTCACGGTCAGCAAGGCTTGGTCGTTCGCCGGAGAGTTGAGCTTGCTGATGACCGCGGGATATCGCAGCCGCAGCGGTCCGGTGGCTATGATGTGCACATCCCGCCAGATGCCCATTTCCTTATCCGGCGGCATCGGCGCCCAATCCACCAGCGTGATGGAGAGATCGCGGGGCTGGGGCGGAAACACTTCGACCGCCAGCGAATTGGGTTGGCCGGGCCGCGCCGCGGCGGTCACATTGAACTCGAACAGGCGCCACATGCCGGCGAGTTTGTCAGACGAGGCGACCTGCACCCCGTTCAGCCACACATTGGCGCGGTAATTGATGCCGTCAAACGCGAGCCACAGGGTCTTGCCGCTGAACTCCGCCGGAAGCGTGAACTCGGTGCGATACCACCAGGCATGCCGGAAGGGACTGCCAGGAGGCATCATGAGGTTTGAAAAATCCTCGAACAGCGGATAAGTTGTGCCCGGAATTGAGCGCAGGTTCATGCCGGTGTAGGGATCGGGGTAAACCTGGTCATTGACGAGAGCGCTGAGAACCGTGGTAGGGACCGTGGCCGGGTACCAGTCGCGCGTGGTGTATCCGGGGAGGGAAATCGCCGCTCCGCCATCGCGCACGTCGGCCGAGGAAGCGATGAACCAGTTCTGCCGCAGGGTGACGTTGGGCGAAGCGCTGCCGTCGCTGGGAGCAGCAAAGGCCGCAAGTGCCACCGCGGAGATGACCGTCAAGCAGACGAGCAGCGATCTAAGCAAATGGTTCTCTCCTGCAACTGACAATGATGAGCCGGCTGAGGCCGGCGGGGATGCTGAACGGTTATTCGCGCGCGCTCTCGATGAGGTGATGGTTGCCAGACTCGCACCTCAAGCAGAAATGCTTTCAGATTTCACCGCCGGCCCGCTCCCCGGTTCGAGCAAGCGGCTGATGCCCGGAGCTAGAGCGAGCCCCAAATCCGAGGCGAAGGCCAGCAGATTTTCCAACTCGGCGTGGGGATGAATGGTGTGAGCAGAGGTTACGGTGTAGCTGGCCAGAACCACCGCGAGATCGAGCGCGCTGGTTAGGGGCCGCTCCTCCCGGGACAGCGAAGGTGCGTGGCGGATGAAGGGCAGGCCGGCAACCATTGCCGCGATGATGCCCCCCAGCAGGGCATCGCCCGCGCCCGCGGTGGAGGCGACCTGTACCTTGGGGGCGGGACAAAAGTCCCATGCGCCTTGGCTGAACGCAAAAGCGCCGAGGCTGCCCGCCGTGATCACACACCGAAGATTGGGATAACTACCCTTGAGAGTTTTCTCGCAGGCCTGGAGAAAAGACATTGGATCGGCGGGCTCAAACGCTCGGCCGGCGAGCACGGCGGCTTCCCCTTCATTAAGGCTAACCAGGTCCAGATTGGCAAACATGCCGAGTTCCGCGGCCGGCGCCACCTCCGCGGCGGTGAAGGAAGCCGCACGAAACGCTCGGTGCTGGGTCGCCATCTTGAGAAAGTGCGCCCGCGTGGCCAGGGAAACCTCGGGCGCGGCCAGCGCGATGGCTGGTTCCGCGAACAAGTCCTCCCGTTTGTCCAGGTCGTCGCCGCGCAACTGGGCAGCGGCGGAGTTGCTGGTTGTGAGATTGCCGCCCATGCCGTCAGGGTATTGGAAACAAACACTGAACAGGGTGGGCGCTCCGGGAACAAATTCGACGTGATGCGTATCCATGCCGGCGGCGGCCATTTCCCGAATCATTTGCCGGCCGGGCGCGTCATCGCCCACCTTGCCAATGGGAATCACGCGGAAGCTGCCGCCGGGAGCGGCGCCCAGCAGCACGGCCACATAATGGCTGATGATGTGCAGCTTGCAGTAATCGCGGATATCAAGCAGTTTGCCCAAGCGGCTCTCATCACGGCCCAACGTGTGGTTGCCGTCTAGGGCAAAGAAGATGCCACTGCCAATTCCGCCAATGCCGATCATGCGGCGATAGCCACTGGCTGCATCCACGCGGAGCTGGAGTTTCTGTTTCAAAATAACTCCCAGTCCGGGTTTTCGCTGATAGGATGGCGAGCCGTCTCTTCGGTGGCAGTGATGAGGGCGTCAGGATGACGTTGCAAAAGCGTCATGGGATACTCTGGCGTGGGCTCGCTGAACAGCGCCACGCGCAGGGCGGTCTGCTTCCAAGCCCCAGTATCGCTATACACGCGCACTTTTCTGGCGGAGAGGCATTCGCGAACCCCCAAGGTGATGGACATGGGGGGCACGAACTGATACGCGGTGCCGAAGGTTCGCTGCGCCAAAGCTATAATCGTGTCAGGATTGTTTTCCTGGATACGGATGGTGGAGTTGGCGACGTCTTCCACTGTGACCGAGCTATAAATATTGCGGCGCGCCTGGTTATAGGCGACGTGGCCATCCTGGCCCCAGCCGCCCACGGTGATGTCAATGGGCGCCTGGGCGATCGCCTCCGCAACTTTATCCATGGTGGCCGGAGTGAGCCAGAACCGTTGCGCTTTCGGAACGGCAAGCTCAGGCTGGATACCCCCGTAAAAGTGCCTTTCCATGTAAGTGCGAAAATTGTAGGGGTGGTTTCGCGGCAGAAGCCGCCCCTGCCAATCCAGGCACTCGTCCATGTGAAATACGAAGAGGCTGGCCAGCGAAACGCCGCGCGCATTCACCAGTTCGGTGTAAGGCTTGTACCAGCACGTGGGCCCGCAGGGGATGATGGCCCGGGTGGCACGCCCGCCGCGGTTGTTTTCCTCGATCACTTCCACCAGTTCGCGCCCCATCAGGTCGCCCATTTCGCGGGAGTCGCGGACAATCCGCAGGCGCACTTTCAGTCCATGATGCTGGAGCAGTTCGCGCCCCGGAACACTGCACCACTGGTATAGTTGCTTGCGGTCTATGGCCGGCATGGGGGTCGTTCAAAGCTTTTACTTCCGGATTATACGGCAGAGCCATAAGCACAGCTTCCTTAGCTGCGCCAGGCGCGGCCAGGTACACTGGCGCACCACCTAATAGTTGCGCTGGCGGATTTTTAGGACATGATCGAAATCAAGGTTCTTCTTTGAGGAGTCTTACTGCTGAACCAGGAGCCAGGATGAGGGCTACAAACCGAATTTTTCCGTCCAGTATTTTGCTTTTAGGCTTAGTGGTGATGGCTTGGCAAGTTTCCCATGCGGCGCGCCGGGCACCGCTGGTTGCCAGCGTAAAGGAGATGACCTCGGAGCAGGTGCTGAGCGGCTTCGCGGCTATCCACCCCATTGATGTTCATGCCCACATTTTCAAGAGTGATCCTGCGTTTCAGGCGATGCTCGACAAACTCCACCTCAAGCTGCTGAATATCCTGGTGATGGATGATACGCAGCCCTATCGCAAGCAGCTCGCCGTACAGGTGGATGTGGCGCTGGAACTCGTCCGATCCAGCCACGGACATATCGCCTGGTGCACCACCTTCGATCCCTACAAGTTCGATAGCCCGTCGTTCGACGCGGACGCCGTCCGCCAATTGAATAAGAACTTCGGCGAGGGCGCCGTGGCGGTAAAAATCTGGAAAAACATCGGCATGGAACTGAAGCACAATGGCAAGTTTGTGTTTGCCGACAATCCGAAGTTCGAGCCCATCTACAAGGATATTGCGCAGCACGGTAAAACTTTGATGGCGCATCAGGCCGAGCCGGATGTGGCCTGGGGCCCGCCCGATCCTGCCGACCCGTCCTGGTCTTATTACCAGGAGAACCCGCAGTGGTTTCTATATAAAAAGCCGGGCTTTCCGTCCAAGCAGGAGATTTTGCAGGCCCGCGACCACGTGCTGGCCAGGAATCCAAAGCTGCGCATGGTGGCGGTTCATTTGGGGAGCATGGAGAAAGATTTCGGCAACATCGCCAGGCATTTTGACCAGTATCCAAATTTGGCGGTTGATACCGCCGGGCGAATGGAATACCTGATGCTCGCTCCTCGCGATGAAGTGCGCGCGTTTCTGATCAAGTACCAGGACCGCGTACTCTACGGCACCGATTTGGATGTTCTGCCCGACGCCAAGATCCCGGAAACTCTGAACGACTGGAAATCCACCTATGCGCGAGACTGGAAATTTCTGGCCACGGACCAGACAGTGGAATACAACGGCAAAGAAATTCACGGGCTGAACCTCCCGCAGCCGGTGTTGCAGAAAATTTTCCGCACCAACGCGCAACACTGGATTCCGGGGCTGTAATCCGCCGACTACTCGGTTTGGTTCACGATGGGCAGCACGGCCCGCTCAATCCAGTCTTCGTCCTGGCCGGCGGGAACATCCTTGTACAGCCACCAGTTCTCGGTGTGCTCCGCGGTTTCGCCGGGCTTTAAGGTGCGAAGAGGTCCCAGAGTTTCCAGTTCCAGGAAGCCGGGCTCGGTGTAGGTTTCGAAGTTGCAGCCAAAATCGGGATAGGCTTTGCCAGGATCCACCACGGCCTGCTTCACGAACAGGTGCCCATTGCGGAAATAGGCGGCCCAGCCAGAAGGATTGTAGAGACCGAGCATCTGCTCTCGGAAGCTGGCATCCGGCGCCAATTCTGTTGTCAGTTGTACGTATTTGGTGCCGAACTTCCAACGCGAGTCCGCCAGATCGGTATAAGACCAGAGCGCTATTACGCTCTCCGGCAGAAGGTGTTGCTTGCTCATGGGCTGTCGCGGAGCCAGGGGCAGGATGGCGCGCCCGCCGCCTTCCATCACGGTTAGAGCCCAGGGAGCCATCTCGGTTGAGGCATCGCTCCTATTTGTGATCCTGTGGACGACGGTGACATGTGCGCCCGCGGGCGCCAGTCGCACCTCCATTTCCTTCTGCAGGCCCGTCCCGGGAGGCGCGTTTTCCACCGGCGCCGTCAACTTTAACCCTTCCGCCAGGCGAGTGACCTGGACGGGGAAGTTGTCCGGATAGTACGTGCGTTCCACTTCCGGCGACACCCACAGCCGGTGCCCAGCGTAGCTGTGGTACTGGCCGTCAGCGGTTAGGCTGCACTGCTCTGCAAATTCGTGCAGCTGATTTTCGCCGCCTTGCAGCCCGTAGTAAAGAATGCGCGGACCGACGCGGGTGAGCACCCGGAGTTCGGAGGCGCCATTGCTGATGCGCACCACTTCGCCCCAGCCGCGATGTTGGACAGTGTTTATTTGGGTGGTCATTTCTGGCCAGAGTTGATAGTAGTACCACAAAAACACAAGCGGGGTGCGGAGGCGCGAAGCTCAGCTAGTCTAGAGGATTGATCTTGCGGCAGTAATCTCTACCGAGCCGCTAGGGGCCGGATCGCTCGGGTTGGGCGGCGGCATCGGTCGGGAGGAACATGACAAAATCGCAACCGCTGGTGCGACACATCAGGATGCCCCGGCGGACCAACTTAACCGGATTTGAGCCAGGGAACTTGATGTGAAACTTTGCGCTGGTGAGCTGCGGGGCTACCGATTTCAGAGAACTATCCCCGTTGATGTAAGCTACCTCATCCACTTTTCCGGGCGAGAAGGCAATCGCAAAAGTTGCGCTGCCTGACAAGCGAGAGCTGGAACTTATCTTTGTTTCGCGCACCCGGCTCAACTCCTCTTCCGGCGACATTACGCAACATCGCCACTCCTTGTCGGGATTCTTGCCGGTAAGATGCTCATAGTGGTGGCGAATTTCGTCCTGATTTCCGCGGGCTGCTGACAGCGCCAGGCGATAGGTGTGCTCTGCCTCTTGCTTCGGCCTGACGTTCATAGACCTGTGCCAGGTGATCTCCGATGACCGCGCTTTGCGACAGGTCCCAGGCAGCACGCAAGTAGGATTCGGCTTTGCCTAAGTCAGCGTGACGAAAATACACCCAGCCCAGCGTGTCCCAATAAGCGACCAGTTGCCTGACGATCTTGAGGGATTCTGTGCTGGACGCCCCGAACAGTAGCGACTGTGCCTCGGTTTGCTCCACTGCCTTTTCTGCGTAAGCCAGCGCCTTGTCGAGGTCCACATTCGCATCCGCGAGTTCGTAGGCAATGTTGTTCAGGTTTTCGGGCTTGGAGGACTGCGCCACTTTCTCCAGCAACGGGACCGCCATATCGGATTGGCCGTTTTTTAAGTATGCGTATCCCAAGCTGGTTTGCAGCGCTTCGCTGTCGGTCGACAGCTTCGCGGCGCTTTCTAGAACGCTGATGGCCTCCGAATATTTTTTTGCATTCGTTAACAGCGCGCCCAGCCCGATGGCGGCATCCCGGTTCGTGGGTTCCACTTTTAGAAGCCTGCGCCACTGCTCCATGGCTTCATCGTTGCGATGCAGCTGCATGAGCGCCTGCGCTAGCGCCTCATAAGGGATGGGATTGTTCGGGTGTGCCTGTTCTTCTTTGCGAAACTCGCTGATGCCGTCCTCGGCCCGATTCTGCATCATGTAAACGACGCCCAGGCTGGAGTGCGCGTTCGGAAGGCTGGGGTCTAGTTCGAGGACGTGGCGAAAGGCCTCCGCAGCAGCGATGAGGTCCCGTTTGTCCATTGCATCGACGCCCTCCTGGAACAGGCGCTTGACCTCCGGGCTGGCTACTGCGGTTTCCGCGGAGATCTCATCTCTTCCGTTCAGCGCAATCCAGGTATCCTCGTCATCGGCCACCGACTTGCCGAACTTGCGATAGGCGTCCCATTCGGTTAGGGGCACTTTGTACTTTTTTAAAACCAGAGCCGTTCTGCCGTGAGCACTCCGTCCTTTAGCGAGTAGGTTGAGTGATACTCGGCGAAGTCGTCGGCCAGGTCCACGCTCTTGGGCAACTTGGGCTCATAGCCGCTGGGCAGTTCCACCCGCGCCCGGTGCACAATTTCCCCGGGGGCTCCCAGAATCACCGGTTCTGTGGGTTTCTTCTCTTTGTCCGGTCGCGCTTCGATGCCAAATGGGGGCATGGGTGGCGTAATCAGCCGGTCTTTCCAGTCGCTATATTCTTTGCGCGTGTAATCGTAGGCGAATTGGAAAGGCTTGGTGGTGTCCTCGGGCACAGATGCGGTAACCGCGCTAACCTCTCCGCCGAATCCTGACGAGTAGGAAATCCGCTGCACCAGATTCTTCCATTGCGCCTCCGGCACCTGCCGGAAAGCAAGGCGGTAAATGAGTTCCAGGTCGCCGCGTGAGGTGCGCTGGATATGGCCAGTCAGAGTGCCATTAGCAGATAACTTGGCCTCGACTGCAAATACAATGTTGGTGGGGAAAGGCGGATTGGCGGGAGTAGTCGCCAGCGATGCCGGCTTACCAAAAGGGATCAGCAGTGCTTGCTTATCTCGCAAAGCGGCAATCAGCATCCCGAACGGCGCCACTTCCGTGGTCGTGTCCAGCCATTGCAGTGTGTTGCCTCGCGCGACGGCCGTAATAACGTGGTCGAACTGCGCCGGTGACGGCACCTCCGGATCGAGCTTGCGCGAGACGTTGATGAGTGCGGGATAGGCCTCGTACCCGGCAGCTTTCAGCAATGCTTGCAACAAGGTGTGCTTGTCTTTGCAATCGCCGTATTCGTTGCCCAGGGCCTCCTCAGCTGTGTGCGGCTGGTAACGGCCAATTCCAAACGAGAGGGAAATGTAGTGGAACTGGGTGGCGACGTAGTGATAGAGGGCCTGAATCTTGTCGTCATCAGTGGTCAGCCCATTTGTCAACTCCTCGGCCTTCGCGCGGACGGCGGGCGTGACTGTCGCCTGCGGAGCTTGCAACTGGCTGTACCACTGTCCTACTTCCTCCCAGCTGTGAAACGTGGTCACTTGCACCGAGGGGTTGGGCAATTCTGTTTTGTTCGCCTGCTCACTGTCGTCTTCTACCTGCAGATTCGCGGTCTTCCAGCTATAGATTCGCGTCGTTTCCGTGTCCCTAATATCCGGCTTTAGATCGGGACTGCTGACCTTCACATACTTGTCGCGTGGCACGCTGATCTGCAGTTCTTCGTCCTTCGCGATCACATTCTTGGGGAACATGTACTCAAACCAGAACTGCCCCGCGACTTCCGGCTCCAAGGTACGGTAGCGCAGCAGATACTCCAGTTCATCGCCCGCTCCCAATCCTTTTACCGCCACATGTTTTTCGTGGATGTCGCTGTACATGGGGGCGACGCGGGTAACATCTGCGGGCATGTCCTGGATGTTGTAAACCGGGGTGTTGATGACTGTGCCATCAGGCTTGCGCACGCGCACGTAGTCAATGTCCAGACTTTGGTTGCTGGTGGTGTAAGCGAAAGAAAGAACCGCCAGGGCTTGCACTCCGGCCTCCGACTGCACGCGAACGCGTTCGCTGACCTCGTGCGTTCCTGTGCCATCGCCCTCAAAAGTGAGGCGGTGGACGAGTTGGTCAACGAGAACGGCCTGTTGCGCAGCTTCGGTCTTGGCCGGCTCCTGGCCGCTGGTAGGGGTAGAGGGCTTTGACTGCGCGGCAGCGGCAAACAGCAGAGACGCAACCAGCACCAGAATGTGCAAGCGGAAACGTATACACATAGCCGGAACACCATCGGAACCTGAGCAGCGCGCCAAACATAGCACGAAAATTGGTGCGAAACGAGCAGAATTTGTCTTTGTTTCGAATCCGGGAATTCGTGTCGAACTCCTTGCTAGTCAGGGGCTTTGTCCTGCAAGCTTTTGCATTCCTGCCCGCGAAGGCTTAGGATTTTGCGTTCATTTTGTTGAGGGAGATGGCCTTGCGGATCACCACCACTATTCTGCTTATTGTGTTTGTAAGCACGCTCAGCGCCGCGCAAAACCAGCAAGCGAACCAAGCCACGGAACCGGGCGCCAAAAAATCGCGGCGAACCCGCCAGGAGAAGCAGGCGGAAACCCCGGGCGTTGCGACTGCCGCCAAGGCCCAGCAAGCTGAGGGCGAAGGCAAGGGGCCGTGGAAAGCTCTGCAGTACCGGCTGGTGGGGCCATTCCGCGGCGGCCGCGTGGTGGCCGTTTCCGGCGTGGTGGGCGAGCCCAACACCTACTATTTCGGGGCGGTCGCCGGCGGTGTGTGGAAGACGACAGACGGCGGGCTGAACTGGACGCCGCTGACCGACAAGGAAAAAGATATGTCGCCCTCCATCGGCGCCATTGCCGTCGCGGAATCTGATCCCAATGTCATCTATGCCGGCACCGGCGAGGCCTGCATCCGGGGCAATATTGTTGGTGGCAACGGAGTTTACAAGTCCATCGATGCCGGTAAGACCTGGAAGTCGGTCGGCTTGCCCGATACTCATGCCATCGGGCGCCTGATTGTTGATCCGAAGAATCCCGACCGGGTGTTTGTGGCAGCGCTCGGCCATCCCTTCGCCGACAATGAGGAGCGCGGCATTTTCCGCACGCTCGATGGCGGCAAGACATGGGAGAAGGTGCTCTACAAGGATGCCAAGACCGGCGGCATTGACGTGGCCTTTGCTCCCGGGAATCCCAACCTGCTCTTCGCCGCCTTATGGCAGGCGCGGCGCACGCCCTGGAGCCTGGATTCAGGCGGTCCGGGCAGCGGCCTTTACCGTTCCAGCGACGGCGGCAACACCTGGAAAGAGATGACCGGCCACGGCCTGCCTGACGGGCCTTTGGGCCGAATTGGCGTCACGGTTTCCGGCGCCAATCCCAACCGGGTGTGGGCCATCATTGAAGCCAAGAAGGGCGGCATCTACCGTTCCGATGATGGCGGCGACACCTGGCATCTGATGACCGACGACCACCGCTTCCGCCAGCGCGCCTGGTACTACTCGCACATCTTTGCCGATCCCAAAGCCGAAGACACGGTTTACATCCTCAACACGGGCGTTTACCGCTCGCAGGATGGTGGCAAGACCTTTGCCCGCGTTCCCGCGCCCCACGGCGACAACCACGGCCTGTGGATTGATCCCAGCAATCCCGATCGCCTCATCAATGGCAACGACGGCGGCGCCACCATTTCCGTGGATGGCGGCAAAAGTTGGAGCACCCAATACAACCAGCCCACGGCGCAGTTCTATCACGTCACCACCGATAACCGGTTCCCCTACTACATGTACGGCGCGCAGCAGGACAACAGCACTGTGGGAATTGCCAGCGCCAGCCCGGACGGCGCCATTGACCGGCCTGACTGGTACGACGTAGGCGGCGGCGAAAGCGGCTACATCGCTCCCGATCCCACCGACCCGCAGATCGTGTATGCGGGCTCCTATGGCGGAGAGATTGGCCGCTACGACCACCGCACCGGCGAAGAGCAGGCCATGAATCCCTGGCCGGTGAATCCCATCGGCTGGGGTGCGGCCGACCTGAAACATCGCTTTCAGTGGACGGAGCCCATCGTGTTTTCGCCGCACGATCCGCACACCATGTATTTCGCCGGCGAAGTGCTGTTCAAGACCACCAACGGGGGCATGAGTTGGAGCATCATCAGTCCCGACCTGACGCGCAATGACAAGAGCAAGCAGCAGTCCTCCGGCGGGCCCATCACCAAGGACAACACCGGAGTCGAGGTGTACGACACCATCTTTTCGGTGGTGGAGTCTCCAGTGCAGAAGGACCTGATCTGGGCGGGCAGCGACGATGGCCTGGTTCACCTGACCCGGGATGGCGGACAGCACTGGGAGAACGTCACGCCCAAAGCCATGCCGGATTGGGGCACGGTGAGCATGATTGAAGCTTCGCCGCGGGACGCCGGAACCGCCTACATGGCGGTGGAGCGGCATAAGATGGACGACTTCGCACCCTATATTTTCAGGACCACCAACTTCGGCAAGAGCTGGACCATGCTGGTAAACGGCATTCCCGCCGGCGATTACGTGCATGCAGTGCGGGTGGACCCGCGCCGTCCTAACCTGCTCTTTTCCGGCACCGAGCAGGGTATGTACGTCTCCTTTGATGACGGCGGCAAATGGGAAGCCCTGCAGTTGAACTTGCCGCCCGCGCCGGTGAACGACCTGGTGCTCAAGAACAACGACCTGGTGGTCGCCACGCATGGCCGCAGTTTCTGGGTTCTGGACGACATCACGCCCCTGGAGCAGTACAGCGATGCCATCGCGCAGCAGGACGTTCAACTGTTCACGCCGGCGCCCGCCAGCCACACCATCTTCCGCCAGCCGTTTTTCCCGATGAGTAATGTAGGCAAGAACCCGCCGAGCGGGGCGGTGATTGATTACTGGCTGAAGACCGCGATCAAGGAGGAGAAGAAACCAGAAAGCGAAGAGCAGCAGGGAACCACCGAAAAACCCACGCCCAAGATCACGCTGGAAATTCTGGATGCCTCGGGCAAGGTCATACGCAAATTTCCGCCCAAGGAAGAAGAGCAGCAGGGCCCGGATGAGCCGTATAGCCGGGAGCACAAGCCGGCCAAGCTCACCACCGATGCCGGCTTAAACCGGTTTGTGTGGGACCTGGGCTACGAAGGCGCTACCAAAGTGGCGCACGCCCCACTGTGGGGCGGCAGCACGCGCGGCCCGGAGGCGGTGCCCGGCCAATACCAGGTTCGGCTCACGGTCCTGGGCAAGAGCTACACCGCGCCGATCGAGATCAAGCCTGACCCACGACTAAAAGTGACTCAGACTGACCTGCAGAAACAGTTTGACCTGCTGATGAAGATTCGCGACAAGCTGAGCGCAACCGACCAAACCATCAACCAGATCCGCGACCTGCGCAATCAGATCAACGACATCAACAAGCGCCTGAAGGATGACCCGCGCGAAAAGACCATCGCCGATGCTGGCAAAGCGCTGGACAAGAAGATGACCGTGGTCGAGGAGGCGCTTATCCAGACCAAGGCGAAGAGCAGCCAGGACGTGCTCAATTTCCCCATTCGCCTCAACAACCAGTTGTCCGCGCTGGGCGGCGTGGTGGGCAGTGCTGCCTCCGCTCCCACCCAGCAGTCGTATGAAGTGTTCGACATGCTCGGCCGGCAGGTTGACGAACAACTGGCAAGCTGGAACAACATTGTGGCCAATGATGTGAAGGGGTACGACGATCTGGTGCGACAGCAGAACGTGCCCGCACTGATTTTGCTAAAGCCTCAAAAAGGCGAGTAGCGGGTGGTTGGTAGTGCGTGCTTTTGAGCGCAGCTTTGCTGCGTCGCAATTGTCGCTTAGAGGTGTGTTGCCATCCTAAGGTATGTGTATTGTCATCCTGAGCTGCAGCGACTCAGCGCAACGAGTGGACCTGTTTTTGATTCGCTGCGCGGCCCGTCAAAGTACGGGTGATCGCCAAAGACAATCGCGAAGACGGACGGCCAACACCAACTACCACTACTGAATCCCGTACTTCTTCTTGTAAAACTCGTAAAGCCTGGTCTGGTGATTAGAAAGATCCACTACCTTGCCGTCAATCAATTCAGTCACCACGTGCGTCTTCACGCGGAACGGCGTTCCGTCAAGAACAATCAGGTTAGCGTCCTTGCCTTCATCAATGCTGCCCAGGCGATTGTCCACTCCAAAGAAGCGAGCCGGGTTGAGGGTGAGGGCCTGCAGCGCCGCATCTTCCGGTAGACCGTAGGAGATGGCGTACTCCACCTCGAAAGGCAGATTGCGCACCTCGTTGTCGGCTGAAGTCTGTATGGCGATGGGCACTCCTGCCTGGTCCAGCCGCGCGGCATTATCCAAACGCACGTCCACCGACTCCATGCGCCCGGGCTCTTCCAGGATGGGACCTATGATCACGGGAATTTTGCGTGCCCCGAGTTGGCCGGCGATGCGCCAGGCGGCGGCCGCATCCGCCAGAATTAGGCGGAAGTGAAATTCATCGGCCAGGCGCAGCGCGCTCTCGATGTCGCTGACGCGGTCGGCGTGGGCCACCACCGGAATTTTGCCTTCCAGCGCCGCTACCATGGCGTCCATCTTCAGGTCGCGCGCCGGAGCCGCCGAGGGTTTCTCGTCTTTGCCGCCGCTCTGCTTTTGCGCGTAGGCGTCCTGCACCTCTTTATAGTGTTGCGCTTTCAGAAACTCCTGCCGCAGCATGGCCACTTCGCCCATGCGAGTTTCGGGAGCGCGGTTCTTCTCCCCGTAAGTGATCTTGCTCTGCTCGCCCAGGCTGATGTGAAGAGCGGCCGGCGACTTCACCACCATCCCCTCCACGGTATCGCCGTCGAGTTGAATCACGGCGCTCTGGCCGCCAATCAGGTTGCCGTCCGCGGGAGTGGAGAGGGAATTGGTGATGCCCGCGGCCCGGCTGACCAGTATGTTTTCGCTGCCCGGGTTCAGCGCGTCCAGCACGCGCAATTGCTCCTGCAGGGGATCCGTGTACTCCGTGGAATCCACGGTGATCTGCAGGGCGGGAATTTCCACCGTGCCCAGCTTGTCCCCGGCATCAAACAGCCCCGGCATCACCACCTTGCCGCGCGCGTCAATCACCTGCGCGCCGCGGGGCACGTTTACATCCCGGCCCACCGCCGCGATTTTGCCGTTCTCCACCAGCACGGTGCCATTCTCGATCACGCCGTGGCTGATGGTGAGCACGCGCCCGCCAGTAATCGCAATTGTGTTCTGCGCGAACGCCGGCAAGGCGGCAAAAAGGAAAGCGGCTGCTATGGCAGTTACGGCGGTGCAGCATCTGTTCGGCATCATGATCTCCTGCAGAATCTCGCTCCCACTCCGAGCCTCTCTCGCTATGCGTCATGCTGAGGGGCTTTAGCCTTGAAGCATCTCGCGCGTACTCCCGAGCGGTTACACGCTGCACGCGAGATCCATCGGGCCTAAAGGCCGCTCAGGAGGACTCCGGAGTTTCTGCCTTTGTCGACCAATGGCAACTTTCCAACCCCCTTCGAAACTGGAAAGTTGAGAATCGAAACTCTGAATCTTAAAACTTTGAAACCCTTGCTCCTACGGCACCAGTGTGGCTGGCCGTCCTTTCCACGGCAGAAATCCGTCTTTGCGCGTGTACACCGGCTTGCCGTCAATGAAGACCTCGTCGGCCTTGGAGGTCAGCTCCAGCGGATTGCCTGTCCAGATGGTCAAATCGGCATCCTTGCCTATATCAATCGAACCCACCCGGTCATCGATCCCCAGAATTTTCGCTGGGTTGATGGTCACCGTCTGCAGCGCAGCCTCATCGGGCATGCCGTAGTGGTTAACGATCGAGGCTTGCTCGATGTAATCGCGTTCCTCGATCACCGGATTATCGGTGTGCAGGCTGACGAGAACGCCTTGCTTCCACAGAATGTAAGCATTCTGCGGGATAGCGTCCCAGCCCTCCACCTTGAAGCCCCAGGAGTCGGCGAAGGTCACGACGCCGATATGGCGGCGCGCGATTTCAGGCGCAATCATGTAGGCATCGAGCGCGTGGTGCAGGGCGGCAATGTGAAAATGGAACTCGTCCGCAATGCGAAACAGCGCGTCGAAGTGGTTCACCTGGTAGGAGTGGATGTTGAGCCGCACCTTGCCCGCCAGCACGTCGGCCAGCGCTTCCAGTTGCAGGTCGCGCTCAGGGGGCGCGCCCTTTTTGCCGCCATCTTCCCAGGCCTTCCACTTGGCCGCGTAATTCTGCGCGTCGTAAAGCCGCTGGCGCACAATGGCCGCCTCGCCCATCAGCGTGGAGGGTGGCTTATCCTTGCTTCCGTAGACCCGCTTCGGATTCTCGCCCCAGGCCCACTTCATGCTCGCCGGCGCGCCAGCAAATTTGATTTCGTCCAGCGTCTGCCCGCCGTTCAGTTTCACGATGGTGGCCCAGCCGCCAATATTGTTGCCGCTGCCGGGCAGCACCTGCACCACGGTCACGCCGCCGGAAACCCCGCGCGCTATCTCCGGATCATCGGTGTTGATGGAGTCTTCCGAACGCACCTGCGCCTCGATGTCGCCGGTCATCTCGTTGCCGTCAGAGTTAGGTTTCACCTCTGGCAAGGCGTACACGCCGAGATGCGAGTGCGGGTCCACCAGTCCTGGCAGCACGTATTCGCCATTAGCGGTGATGATCTCGGCATTGGCGGGCACGCTAACGCGGGCCCCCACCTCGGCAATCTTTCCGTTCTCGATGACAACGGTGCCATTGGGAATGGTGCCGTGTGTCATGGTCAGAATGGTTGCGCCCCTGATCACGATGGGACGGCTGGCCGCGGACTCGTTCTGCGCCGCCGAAGCATCCGTGGCGCAAGCCGAATTGGTGCTTGCCAGGCAGGCACACCACAACAGGAGAATTGTAAAGAACCGCATGCTTTTCACGGATCGCTCCCCAGAAGGCCGCAAATTATACCAAACGCATCGCGGCGCGACATTTAATTCGGCGGAATACTTGCGGCCTCCGCTTGCTTCCGGCGGCGGGAACGGATAATTTCTTCAGTTCTGTATTGCTGCCATGAACCAGCCTATGCATCCGCGTCTGTACGTTTTGCTGATCGCGATTCTCGGCGTTCTATCCACCTCTGCTGTTGCTGCCAGCAATCGTGTTCCCGGGAGTCTTCTCGACGACATGCAGCAGTTCGTGAAAACTCCGGCGGTCCCCGGCTACGAGCAGCCGTTGTCACAGGCCATCGCCCAAGAGCTCGCGGCCTATTCACCGAAGGTGGACAGCCTGGGCGACGTGGTCGTCACCCTTGGCAGCGGTTCGCCCAACCGCCTGCTAGTGGCGCCGATGGATGAGCCCGGCTACGTGGTGAGCGAGATCACCGCGCAGGGCTACTTGCGCCTGCAGCGCCTGCCGCAGTTCGGTTCCCTGCCGTTGTTCAATGAGCTTTATTCTGCCCAACCAGTGCAGATTCATACCGCTCAGGGCAAGTGGATGGACGGCGTGATTGCCGGCCCGTCCGTTCATTTGCAGCCTGGCCGTTCGCATGCTCCCGATCTCGACGATATAGAAAACATGTATGTGGATATCGGCGCGGCAACGGCAGCGCAAGCGCGCAACGCGGGAGCGGACGTGCTGAGCCCGCTGGCTATTGACCGCACCCTGTACCAGATGGGCTTCGGCCAATGGACCGCGCCGGCTATTGGCGACCGCTTTGGCGCAGCCGCCCTGGTCGAAGTGCTGCGCTCGCTGGACGCGCAGAAACTGCACGGGCGCCTCACCGTGGCGTTCGTGACCCAGCAATGGACGGGCGCGCGAGGCATGCAGCGCCTGCTGGATGAAGTCAAGCCTTTAGAACTGATTTACGTTGGCCGCCTGACCCGCGGGCCGGCGCCACCGGGGCCGCCCGGCATGGGCAAGGAGATGCCCGAGCCCAGCAAAAAGCCGGGTAGCGGCGTGCTCATTGCGGAAACGGCGGAGAAGCAGGAATCGCCGCTTGCGTCAGAGCTCACGCAATTAGCCCATCAGCACAGAATCCCGCTGGCCAGCGATTATTCCGCGCCGCTTTTGCCACGCAGTTATCTGCCGCAGCCACCGTTGCCTGCACGCTGGGTGCACCTGGGCGTAGCCAGCGCGTGGGCTTCAACTCCGGGCGAAATACTCGATGCACACGACCTTGGCCAACTGGTCGCATTGTTGGAAACTTACCTCCAAGGTGAAGCCAGCCCAGCCAACATTGCTCCCGCTTCGCCGCTGTCAGAGCCTGCGCTGCCTTCTCGTCCTGCGGCTGCGCCTTCTCCAGAAACGATTCTCACCGCCTTGGTAGAAACCTACGGGGTAAGCGACCACGAAACGCGCGTGCGCGAAGCTATTGCGGGCCTGCTGCCCGCCTGGGCCAAAACGCAGACCGATGATCACGGCGACCTCATCCTGCATTGGCCGGGCCAAGGGCCGCGCATCGTGGTAGTCGCGCACCAGGATGAAATCGGCTACGAAGTTCATTCCATCCTGCCCGACGGCCGCCTTGAACTCGAAGACAAGGGAGGCGGCTTGCCGCCATTCTTTCTGGGCCATGCTGCCTTCGTGCACACGGCCACCGGTATTCGTCCCGGCGTGCTGGAACTGCCGGATGGATGGGAGCAGCCCAATTTCCACTGGCCGCCGGAATCGCGTAATGCGACCTACCGCATGGATGTGGGTACTGCCAACCCGCAGCAGGTGGCGGAACTGGGCATCAAGATCGGAGATTTTGTCACTGTTCCCAAGAAATACCGGCGCCTGCTGGGCACGCGCGCCAACGCCCGCAGCTTTGATGATCGCGTCGGTTGCACCGCGCTAATTTCGGCAGCTTGGGCGCTGGGGCCGCGCCTTAACCGCGACGTGACCTTTGTCTGGTCCACGGGCGAAGAACTGGGCCTGGTGGGCGCCGCCGCTGTTGCCAAGAACATGGCCGCGGAAGGCCGCGCTCCCGACTACGTGTTCGCGGTGGATACCTTTGTCAGCTCCGACTCCCCGCTGGAGTCCACCCGCTTCGCCGATGCCAAGGTGGGCGAGGGCTTCGTCGTGCGTGCGGTGGACAATTCCAACGTCGTGCCTCGCAACCTGGTGGAAAGGCTTGTGGCCATGGCGCGCGCCCAGGGCATCGCCGCGCAGTACGGGGTGACCGGCGGCGGCAACGACGGCGCAGCCTTCCTGCGCTACGGTTCAACCGACATAGCTATGGGCTGGCCCTTGCGCTACTCCCATTCTCCCGGCGAGGTGGTGGACACGCGTGATGTGGACTCCCTCTCGCGCATCGTGGCGGCGGTGGCCCGGAGTTGGTAACCTGCGAGCTCCTGTCGCTCACCTGCTTCGTAAATCCCCGCGGCTGGTGGTAGGCTAATCGTTTCTCTTATGGCCAACTTTGCAATTGGTGTGGATCTTGGCGGAACCAACCTGCGCATTGCGGCGGTGGACGAAACTGGCCGCCTGATCGAAAAAGTAACCACGGGCACGCGCGTGGCCCTGGGCCGCGACCAGGTCATCAATGATATGTGCGACGCCATCCGTGCCCTGGGCGCCAAGTTCAGCGGTTCCTATACCATGCTGGGCGTCGGCATCGGCGTGCCCGGCATCATTGACATGGAAACCGGGCTGCTGCGCGAGTCTCCCAACCTGCCCGGCTGGGAGGAGTACCCGGTGCATGACGAAATTGAGCGGCGGCTGGGAGCAACCGTCATCCTGGAGAACGACGCCAATGCCGCTGCCTTGGGCGAAAAGTGGCTGGGCGCGGCGCGCGACGTGGACGACATGTGCATCCTCACGCTGGGCACTGGCGTGGGCGGCGGCCTGGTGCTGCGCGGGCGCATTTGGCACGGCATGAACGGCATGGCCGGTGAATTCGGCCATATGACGGTTGATCCCGACGGGCCGCGCTGCAATTGCGGTAACTTGGGCTGCATCGAGCAGTTTGCCTCGGCCACTGCCGTAATGCGCATGGCGCGCGAAGCCATTGCCGCTGGACATGCTCCGAACCTGGCGCGCGTGGCGGGTCAGGACCCGGAGTTCAGCGCTAAGATCGTTTACAACCTGGCTATTCAGGGCGACCAACCGGCGCGCGACATTTTTTGCCGCGTCGGGATCGCGTTGGGAATTGCGGTCGGCGACCTGGTGAATGCGCTGAACCTCCCCATGTATGTGATTGGGGGCGGCGTAGCCAGCGCCTGGGAAGCCTTCGCCCCTTACATGTTCGAGGAACTGCAGAGGCGCTCCATGGTGTATGCCGCCACGGCACCTACGCCCCAGGCGCGCCAGCCCAGCATGGGCGTGCCCGCATTTCCCACTAAGGAGAAGGGAACCGGAGCCGCCGCTGAAGTGCAGCCTCGGGCGGCCGGGCGGAAGACGGTCGTGACCCGCGCCTTGTTGGGGAGCGATGCCGGCCTCTACGGAGCAGCACGGCTGCCCATGCTGCCTCATGATCCAGCGTGGGATTCGTAAAACCCTTCTTAGAAAACCAGCCGGTTGGCTCTCGGCTATGGCCGTGCCTAGGGCAGAACTCGGATTTCGGAAGGGTGCAGCTTTAGCTGCGCCGCACCGCTTCCCTTAGTTGTCGTCCTGAGCTGCGCGACCGAGCAACGCGAAGGGAGCGCACCGAATGGACCTGATTTTTCTTCGCATGTTCCAACGGCTATCTTGGTACCTGGTACTCGCCGCTCGGCACTTCCATAATTTTGCGAAACGCGCTAACAAAAAGCTCATTCTGCTCGGGGGTGCCGATGGTCACTCGAATCGCGTTGGGCGCACCCCAGGGGGCGAGCGGGCGGATGATCACGCCTTCTTCCTGCAAGCGCCTGGCCACCGGGGCGGCTTCTTCTCCTATATCCACATACATGAAATTCGCCCAAGTCGGCGGCATGCTGTAGCCCATCTCCGCCATCGCACGCGTCAGATAGGTAGCGCCGGCAGCATTGTTGTCCAGCGCACGGCGCACGTGAGCTTCATCTTCAAGCGCGGCCAGCGCGCCGGCCTGCGCCACGGATGATACTGAAAACGTGGTGCGCACCCGGCCCAGATATCCCATCAGTTCCGCGGTACCGAAACCATAGCCCACGCGCAGTCCCGCCAGCCCATGCGCCTTGGAGAAGGTGCGCAGTACCACCAGGTTCTGGCGCCCGGCACGCATGTACTGCAGCGCGTGCGAATAAACTACCCCGCGCGTGCCGGCAAAATAGGTGGCAAAATCGGAATAGGCCTCGTCCAGCGCGACAATTACGTTTTCGGGCACGCGATCGAGAAAGCGGTCGAGTTCGGCCGCATCGAAAATCGTGCCCGTGGGATTATTGGGATTGGCCAGATAAATAAGCCGGGTGTTTTTATCAATCGCGGCGGCAATGGCGTCCAGGTCGTAGCTGTTATCCCGCATGGGCACTTCGAGGAGTGCCCCGCCACTGGCTTTGGTTGCAATGGGATAAATAATGAATGACAGCCGGCTGGTGATGGCGTTCAGCCCCGGACGCAGCAGGATACGCGCCAAGTCGTTGATCAGTTCGGTGGAGCCGGCGGTCACCAGCACCTGCTCAGCTTTTACGTGGAATCGCTCAGCCAGCTTGAGCCGCAGGTCCACCGTATCGTTATCGGGATAGTAGTTGGCCTGCTCCGCGGCCGCGCGAATCGCCTCCACCGCCCGCGGCGAGGGGCCGAAGGGATTCTCGTTGGACGCCATCTTGATGCAGCGCACGCCACTCTCCTGTTCAGCCTGGCGGACCGGCTTGCCCGGCGTGTATCCCGCCAGGGTGCGTACATATTCTGGCACCAGCTTGGTGAATTCGGCCATGCAGCAACTTACCTATGATGGCGAAAACCTGGCCCGAGTTACAGGACCGGAAGTGTTGGGCTGTTCGGTGCGCATGGAGACCGCCCTGGCATGATGCACGGGCCGGTTGTCAGGGCCTAGCAGCGTTTCCAAAGCCACGGCGCATCACAAACCAGGATGGCCAAACCCACCAATCCCGACATTAACCCCTTTGGCGACCCGCCTACCCGGGCCCATCCCAATATCAATCCTTCCGGCCCGACCACAGGCACGGAGGGTTGGGGTCTGAAGCGGGGAGAACCGGAAAGTAACGAAGACCACTTGAATCCCAAGGCGGCCCGCGCCAAGAAACGCGTGAGGAAAAGCGTAGCCCCACGACGGCCAAAGAAGCGCGCCTAAGGGCGGGTTTAGTTGGACTTGGGGCGCGAATTGCCGGCTGAGGTCTGCAGTTGCCGGACTTCTTCCGGTTTCAGGCGCCGGTACTCGCCCGGCGGTACGTCGAGTTCCAGGGGCCCGTATCGCACCCGCTTGATTTTTTCGACGTGGTGGCCGATTTCCTCGAACATGCGTCGGATCTGCCGGTTGCGGCCTTCAATCAGAGTGACCTCATACCAGGGATTGGGAGCATCCCGCGTCAGGTGGATTTTGGCGGGCGCCGTCTTCACCCGAGGCTTGCCCGGTTCGCGCAGGACCACGCCGGAGCGCAGCTTGGCCAGGCCCTCGGCGCTGGGCTGGCCGCTCACCTTCACCAGGTAAGTCTTGGGGACGTGGGAGGCGGCCCGGGTCAAGGCATTGGCCAGTTCGCCGTCGTTGGTCAGCAGCAGCAGGCCTTCACTGGCATAGTCCAGGCGCCCCACGGGATAGACGCGAGTCTTCAAGTCCCGCAGCAGGTCCATGATAGTCGGCCGCCCTTCCGGGTCGGAGGCCGTAGTGACAAAGCCCTTAGGCTTGTTGAGCAGCAGGTAAACGTGGTGCTCCGCTCCGCGCAGCAGCTTTCCGCCCACCCGGATGTGATCGCGCTCCGGGTCTGCCTTGGTCCCCAATTCGGTCACCAACTGGCCGTTTACGGACACCTGTCCGCTGGAAATCAGCTGCTCAGCCTTCCTGCGGGAGGTGATTCCGGCGGCGGCGATGATCTTCTGCAGTCGTTCTTCGGGCATTGATACTCAGATGAGCCAGTTCCACAAAAGACACGGAGAAAACATTTAGTTTAAACCAGAAGTAGAATTGACCAGGTACGCAGGATTTGTGGTCGCCAGAAAGCATCTGCTCAGCACAGGCATGCTACTGGAGGTCAGCTCACTTCGAAATGCCCGGGGCAGGTCCTGCCCTCAATGTGTCGCGGATTTAGCGCCGCAGAGCGGCCTCAGAATGTAGCCCCCGGTGTAAGCCGGGGTGTGAGACGGAAATGTGCTGAAAGCGCAAGAGTACAGCTAGTCCCCCGCGGCTTCCTCACGAACAACTTCTTCTTCGTTCTCGTTCTGCACCGCAGGAATTACTTCGACGTCAGGCGGTGACTCCATCTGCGCCGCTTCCGATTCCACCGGTGCAGCCTCGCTGTGGCCTTCAGGAACATCGGGCACGCCCGTGGCATCGGCTACACCGCCGGCCATATCCAGTTGCAGCGCCTCGCAGGCCAGCTTTTCAAATTCTTCCATGCTGGGCAGTTCGCCCACATCCTTCAGCCCAAAACGCAGCAGGAACTCCTTCGTAGTTTTGTAAAGAATGGGGCGGCCGATTACCGCTTTGCGTCCGGCGGTGGTGACCAGCTTGCGCTCCAGCAGGGTAGCGATGACGCCGCTGGAGTCCACGCCGCGTATTTCACTGATCTCGGGCACGGTGACCGGCTGCTTGTATGCGATCACGGCTAGTGTTTCCAGCGCCGGCAGCGAGAGCCGCACCGGCGGCTTCAGGCTTTTGGCAAACGCGCGCACTACGTCGTGATGCTCGGGCTTAGTGCCCATGCGGTAGCCGCCCGCCACCTGGCGTATTTCCATGGCACGCTCGAAGGCGGAGTAGTCGTTCACTAATTCCTCGACCGCCGCCCGCACCCGGGCTTTGATTTCAGCGTCGGCGAGCGCCGCGCCTTCTTCAGAGATCACCGCCTCCTTCAGCAGGCTGGTGATGTGTTCCATGCTAACCGGTTCTTCCGCCGCGTAGATAATCGCTTCGATTTTTGGTTTGATACTCATAGTGAAATCAATTTTGCGCTGCGTGTTTCAGTCGTCCCTCCGGGACTCTGTCTTATAGCCGTCTCTATCCCGCCAGTAAACTGGCGGGCTACTATCATGGCGTCCTCCGGAACGCCTCAAAATAACTAGATTACTCACGCCCTTACTCACGCCCTCAGAGACTACTCCTCGCCCTCGGAGGTTACTCAGTTCCCGTGTCTGTATGCTTTCCATGCCCTCGGAGCTTACTCAGTCCCCGTGTCTGTATGCCTTCCGTGCCCTCGGAGCTTACTCACTCCCAGGATCTGTATGCTTTCCGTGAGCGAGTCTGGCATTCTGGTCCCCAAGGGATTACGTGAAAGTAGCCCGCCACTTCAGTGGCGGGGATAGCCACATTCCACATGCGAGTCCCAGAGGGACGGCTGAAAAATAGAACTACCGCCAGTCGTCGCGCACCTCGCTCTGCTCACCCAGCACATTGTCGAATTCCGTGTGCTTGCGCACCAGGATTTCGCCGAACAGCGCTTCCTGCCGCAACTGGATGGCCTGCAAGCGCACCAGTTCCAGCATTGCCAGGAACATGCACACCAGGGCCTGCCGCGTTTCCAGGTTGCGCAAAAGCTGCTTCAGCCGGATCGGCTTCTCCTCCATCATCAGGCGGCGGCGCAGGTACTCGATCATCTGCGAAACCGTCACCGTTTCTTCGCTGACCTCCAGCACCGGCCGCGTCTTGGCGCGCTGCAAAATCTGCTGGAATGTTTTCACCAGGTCAATGACGTCGGCGGTCAGCTCGGGCTCGGTACCTTCAGCATCAATGAATTCGCGGATGGCGGGATTGCTGAGCACGGCGTCTTCAATCTGCTGTTTCTGCAGCAGCATCTGCGCGGCGGTCTTGAATTTTTCGTGCTCGAGCAGGCGGTTGACCAGTTCGGCGCGCGGGTCCTCCTGCGCATCCGTGGGCGCGTCCGGGTCGCGCGGCAGCAGCATCTTGGACTTGACATGGATGAGCACCGAGGCCATGTAGATGAAATCTGCGGCCACATTCACATCCAACTGCCGCATGCGTTCTACATAACCGAGGTACTGCGCCGTGATCTTGGCGATAGGGATGTCGTAAATGTCAATATCCTGCTTGCGGATCAGGTCCAGCAGCAGGTCGAGGGGACCGTCGTACACCTCGGCCACGGTGACGGCAAAGGGAAAGTCGCTTTCCTTCCGCGCCGGCTTGGGCGCTGGGATGTCGGCGGCGGCGGCAGTGTTCAGTTCGGTCATAGCAAAAGTCTTCAGGAGTAGGGCTCGGCGGAACCGTCGAGCGGCTAAAGCCGTTTTTTTTATGTTGCTATCCGGCACGGCTGAAGCCGTGCCCTGATACGAAAGCATTCACGGGGCGACAATCGCAACCACCGCGTCAACTAACTCCTGACTCCCGACTCCTGACTCCCGGTCTATCCACCGACATGTGCATGGCTTCGCGCACCTCGTCCATGGTGGAGCTGGCTATTTTGCGAGCTTTGCTGGATCCTGTCTCCAGAATATCCCATGCCAGGCGAGGATTGTCCTCGTATTTTTTTCGCCGTTGCTGCATTGGAGTCAGCACACTAACCAGTGCATCCGCCACCCAACTTTTACATTCAATGCAGCCAATTCCGGCGGTTTTGCAGCCTTCCCACACCTTGGCGATGGTGGGCTGGTCACTGAAAATCTTGTGCAAATCTCCTACCGGGCAGATGTCCGGATTGCCCGGGTCGGTGCGCCGGACGCGCGCCGGGTCGGTCACCATGGTCTTCAGCTTCTGCCGCACCACCGGATCGGGGTCGGTCAGCAAAATGGTGTTGCCGTAAGACTTGGACATTTTGCGCCCGTCGGTGCCGGGCAGCTTGGCGGCCGGAGTGAGCAAAGGCTGCGGCTCGGGAAAAACGTAGGAGCGTTCGCCTTGGTAGAACATGTTAAAGCGGCGCGCGATTTCGCGGGTCAACTCCACATGCGGCACCTGGTCCTCGCCCACGGGCACGTAATCGCCCTTGTAGATGAGGATGTCAGCCGCCTGCAGCACCGGGTAACCGAGAAAGCCGTAGGTCCCAAGGTCTTTATCCTGAATGTTTTCCCGCTGTTCTTTGTAGGTGGGCACGCGTTCCAGCCAGCCCAGGGGGGTGATCATGGAGAACAGCAGGTGCAGTTCGGCATGCTGCGGCACGTGGGACTGTATAAACATGGTGCAGCGCTCCGGTTCGAGCCCCGCCGCCAGCCAATCCATCACCACCTGCAGGGAATTTTCCTTGATGGCGGAAGTGTCGGCGTAGTCGGTAGTCAGGGCGTGCCAGTCAGCCACGAAGAAAAAGCAATCGTACTTGTCCTGCATGCGCACCCAGTTATCGAGCGCGCCCACAAAGTTGCCCAGGTGCAGCTTGCCGGTGGAGCGCATGCCGCTAAGCACACGTTTTTTGCGGTTGTCGGAACGAACAGGCATTCACACTCTCATAAGCAGGGAATTGAAAATGCTGATGAACGGCGACATCATCGCCATCAGCAGGTTGCCGCCCACCAGCAACAGCAGAATCAGGCCCACAATTCCAACCCGGTCATAAATGTCGCGCACGCGCTCAGAAAGCATGTGCCGCACCACATGGCTGCCATCCAGCGGCGGCACTGGAATCAGGTTGAAAACCCCCAGCAAAACGTTAATGACCATGCCCTGATAGAGCAGCACCGAGATGGGCACGAGCGCCGAATTGCTGATTCCGGGATAGCCCAGCATCGCCGCTTTTACAATGATGCTGGCCTGGGGTGAGCTTAGCGAAATCAGCATCAGGCAGATCACCGCCAGCGTGGCCACCAGGAAATTGCTGATAGGCCCGGCGATAGAAGTGAAAATGTCGTCGCGGATCTCGTGCCCGAAGTTGCGCGGATCCACCGGCGTGGGCTTGGCCCAGCCAATCACCGGGAACCCGGTGAAAAGGCAAATGGCCGGCATGATGATGGTGCCCATGATGTCTATGTGGCGAATAGGGTTCAGCGACACGCGTCCCAGCATTTTGGCGGTAGGATCGCCGCACCGCCACGCGGTGAAGGCGTGCGCCGACTCATGCACGCTGATGGCGAAAAGAAAAACGATGCCTTGGAAAACGTAGATAACGTGTTGAAGCGTCATGCCTTAGGTTCGATTGTACAGTTGCTGGTTGGCAGTTGTCAGTTGTCAGTAAGCAGGTTTCAAAGTTTCGCAGGTTTCAATCCAACTTTCAAGATTTCGCAGGCTTCGGAGTGGTGCAGTTTGAATCTTCCACGGTTTGCCCGTCGCTGTAGACTAAGCAGTGGAGGGCCAAGTCTAATGATCCGCCAACAGATACGAGCGCCAAAAAATGGAGATCGCGTGGGGGCGACCGGCCAGAATGGCACTTTTGAGGTAATCGCGGTGACTACCTCACCCGTCAACATGGCAAAATTAAGCCTCCTCGGCAAACCTGATTTCACCATCGACGTGCCTTGGGGTGCCCTCATATTTCGCGACAAAGAGGATGCCAGCCAAGCGGCCGCCAGGATCGTGAAAGAGGCTACCGAAAAGGATTAGGTGACATTTATTGGTTTATCATCCTTGCCTTCAAACAATGGCAATACAACGTACCTAGGCAACGCCCTGTCAATCATCGCAGTGAACTGTTCCCACTGTTCTGCCGCTTTCATGAGTGGTTACTGACGCCAAGTGCTCTCAGAGCTTGAGATGCTACATGACCTTGAAACTTTCCTTTACGTTCTCTCCGCCCGCCTTGCCTCTTCTGGCGCTATGTCCTTAACTTTAACGGTCTTGGCGGGAATGCCTGCCACGATATGAAAGGGCTCAACCGGCTTGGAAGCCACCCCCATGGAGCCCACCATCGCGTGCTCTCCCACGCGCACCCCGCTGAGCACGGTGGCGTGATAGGTGACGCGCGCCCGCGGCCCAATTTCGGTGCGCATGTTGTTCACGATCATGCCGTCGTTCAGGTCATGGGCGTGGGAGTAAACGTTGGCGTAGTCGGAAATCGAGCTGCCTTCGTGGATAATGATTTCCCCACGGTCGTCGAGCAGTACGTATTTATGAATCACGCAGTTATCTTCCACCGTCAGGTTATAACCAAAGGAAATCTCCACCCCGTGAAAGATTTTCACGTTTTTGCCGCAATGCTTGAATACATGTCGGGCAAGCATGGCGCGCACGCGAAATCCCAGCCAGTGGTTCAGCCCCGCGGGGGAGCGGTCGAACATCATCCAGAACCAGATCAGCGGCTTGCGCTCGCCGTAGCGCACCGGGTCGGCGTCGCCGTAGTACTCCGGTTCGAGCGTGGCGTTGCGCGGATCGAAGCTGTCAAAGAGCGCCTGCGTGGCCAGCGAGGCCCCGGTCGGGCGGGCATCATAGGCCTGGCCCAGGTAGAGCTCGCACAGGGTGTCACGCACCACGTTAGAGCGGTGCTCAGGATCGCGGTTCATGAACTCTTCGTCCAGGCGCTCAATCCAGGCTAGGTAAGCCTTTTCGGCCTCCGGAGTCGGGGTGAGGTTGCGGTATTCGAAGCGCGGCATACGGTCGTCCTCGCAGTGCTCAGGGGAAAAAGAAACGATATCACGCGGGATGCCGCTTCCCAATCGCGGGACGGGGCCGATGGGGAGCTTGAAATGGACGATAAACAGCTGTCCAATAACGCACACTCGTTTTCGCAATCGGACATCAGCTCAGAATCCGTGTCCGAAACTGCACATTAGTCCAGGCTTCGATCATCTCTTGTCACGGTAAAATCCAAGGTTTCCAATGACATAGCCAATTTCCATCTCTGTCCTCGCTATGGACCTTTGGCCTGAGATTTGCAACTTACGCCCGCCGAGTACCAACGGCTTCCACAGAGGGGTGGGGGAGGTTCTCACATGGGGATGCTGCCGCGGAGGCGATCAGCTACAAAGTTTCTCCGGAATATTTCCAGGCCGCCGGCACGGCTCTGCTGTCGGGCCGGGGTTTTACATGGCACGATGATCAGAATTCTCCACGCGTAGCCATTATCAACCAGGTATTCGCGCACAAGATTTTTGTGTCCCCAGCCCGGGCCCTCAGCGGCTACTTCAAGTTACGCGAAGGCGCGCGTATCCAGGTGGTGAGCATTGTCGAAGATGGCAAATACACGGCCAACCTGGCTGAGAACCCACAGCTCGCGGTGTTTCTCCCCATTCTGCAATCGCCCTCCAGCAGCACCTGGATGGTCGTGCGGTCAAGCCGCAACCCGCAGCAACTGACGGCAGCCATCCGGGCTAAACTCCGCGACTTGGATGCGGGGCTTCCTGCGTTCATTCAAACCTGGAACAGCGAAATGAACGGAGCTATGTTTGCTCCGCGCATGGCCACTCTATCGCTTGGGGTGCTGGGCATGATGGGCGCCATGCTGTCCGTCATCGGCATCTTTGGCATGGCGGCTTACTCGGTGAGCAAGCGTAAGCGGGAGCTGGGGATTCGCATCGCTCTGGGCGCGCAGCGCAAGGAAGTATTGCAGGCAGCGCTGGGACGCGCTGTCCGTTTGCTGGCGCTGGGTTCCGCAGCAGGATTGCTCATGGGAATTCTGGCCAGCCGGGTGCTGGCCTTCATCGTGTACCAGGGAACGCCGCGCGACCCCTTGGTACTGGTTGGGTGTGTTCTGGCTATGGCGCTGTTGGGGTTGGCGGCGACGTGGGTTCCGGCGCAACGCGCGCTGTCCATTGATCCTATGGTGCTTCTGCGCGAGGAATGAGCTATCCATGCCTTCTAGTCAGCCGAAGTGCCGTTGTTAGCCACGCGAAAACTGGATTTCAAACACAGCTTCAGCATCGGAAATCTGGGATGTCGTGCTACCATGCGTCACCACGCGGGGGAACAATGGCGGGTGTCGGCACGTCGCTCGGTCCATATGAAATCGTTGGCGCCATCGGCGCCGGGGGAATGGGTGAGGTCTATCGGGCGCGCGATCCGCGCCTGGGCCGAGAAGTCGCCGTTAAAATTCTGCCCTCCCAGTTTTCCGCCGATTCCGAGCGCCTGCGCCGATTCGAGCAGGAAGCACGTGCCGCTGCCGCGCTCAATCATCCCAACATTCTTGCGATTTACGACCTCGGCACCCAGTCGAATGGCTCCCCTTACATCGTCAGCGAACTACTGGAAGGTGAAAGCCTGCGCGACCGCCTGCGCTCCGGTCCACTATCCCTGCGCAAAGTTACCGATTATGCCACGCAGATCGCCCTCGGCTTGGCCGCCGCCCACGACAAAGGCATAGTCCATCGCGACCTGAAGCCGGAGAATCTGTTCATCACCAAAGATGGGCGGGCCAAGATTCTCGACTTCGGCTTGGCTAAGCTCACCGAGCACATCTCTGATTCCGAAACCGTCGTGCACAGCGACGGCACAACGCCGGGCATGGTCCTCGGCACCGCAGGCTACATGTCTCCCGAGCAGGTGCGCGGCATTTCAACCGACCATCGTTCTGATATTTTTACATTCGGCGCGATTCTCTACGAGATGCTCTCAGCCAAGCGCGCGTTCCGCGGCGATACCACCGCCGACACGATGAGCGCAATCCTCAAGGAAGATCCGCCGGAGTTGACGGAAACCAACCGCCAGGTGCCGCCCGCTCTCGAACGCATCGTTCGCCACTGCCTGGAAAAGAACCCGGACGAGCGCTTCCAATCTATCCGCGATGTGGCGTTCGACTTAGGTGCGCTCTCCAGCCCATCTAGTTCGGGCATCTCTGCGGCGCCTCCCGTGAATATCAGTCCTCGGGGCAGACGCCGCGCTTGGTTTGCTACGGTAGGGACGCTGGGGCTGATGATGGCACTTGCCCTGGGCGTGGGCATAGGCGAACGATGGTCGCGCCCACAGCCCCCGCACTACCAGCAGCTCACTTTCCGGCGCGGCACAATCGAGGGGGCGCGCTTCGCGCCTGACGGCCACACCATTGTCTACTCCGCCGCTTGGGAAGGCGGTCCGCCAGAACTCTACAGTTCTCGCGACGACGGACAGGGCGAGCGTCCGCTCGGTATCAAGGGCGCCAAACTCCTCTCGATTTCATCCACTGGGGAGATGGCGCTGCTTACAAAAATTCAACCGCCCCGCAACTGGATTGATACCGGCACCCTCGCACGAGCGCCGCTGGCGGGCGGCGCGCCTCGCGAACTGCTCGAAGGAGTGGATTCCGCCGACTGGTCGCCCGATGGAAAGGACTTGGCTGTCAGCCGCTTGGACCAAGCAAGCGCGCAGTGGAAGCTGGAGTATCCCATCGGTAAGTTGATCTACCAGTCGCCAAACTGGATTAGCCACATCCGGCTCTCGCCTCACGGAGATCGCATCGCATTCCTGGAACACACGCCGACCGGGGACGACCGCGGCCGGGTCGTAGTAGTGAATTTGGACGGGTCCAAGAAGGAACTGACCGAGGAACTGGCCAGCGTACAGGGCGTGGCCTGGTCCCACGACGGAAGCGAGATCTGGTTCACTGCCAGCACCAATGGCAACAACCGCATGCTCTACGCCGTGACTCCTGCAGGCAGAGAACGGCTGGTGGATACCGTTCCCGGAAAGCTGCAATTGGAAGATATTGGCGCCGATAACCGGGTGCTCCTGCAGTTGCAGAGCGCCGGTCGCGCAATGGTCGGAGTGACGGCGGGACACTCGCGAGAGGTTCCGTTAGGCTGGCTGGACTATCCCTTCCCGCGAGACCTCACCCCGGACGGCAAAACCGTTTTGTTTGAGGAAGAGGGCGAAGGAGGAGGACCGCGCTACACGGTCTTCGTCCGCGGCACAGACGGTTCCCCGGCGGTGTCAATCGGAGAAGGCTATGCCGCCGCAATCTCTCCCGATGGCAAGTGGGCGGTAACCTTGTCGCCAGATGACGCGCGTCGTTTAACTATTGTGCCAGTCGGGGCGGGCGAGACCCGGAATTTAACCCCATCGGATGTCTCATACGGGATAGGAAAATGGCTTCCCGATAACCGCCGCTACCTTGTTGCCGGCCAGCAGCGCAATCATCTTCAGCGTGCTTATATCATTGATCGTGTCAGTGGGCAGGTGCAGCCATTGACGCCGGAAGGAACAGTCGGTGCGAATCCCTCGCTGGACGGACTCTGGCTGCCGGTACGCGACAGTGATGGCCACAACTGGCTTTGGCCAATTGCTGGGGGAGAGAAGCGCCCGCTCAATGGAATTCTTTCCCAACAATTTGCCATCGGCTGGCGCGATAACAAGACGCTGCTGTTGACATCGAATGAGCCGGAGGACCGCATCCCCCGCCGCGTCTACGCTCTTGATATCGTTACCGGCCGGCAGCAACTCTGGAAAGCTCTTGGGCCCTCCGACACGGCCGGAGTGAGAAGTATCGGACCAATCGCATTCGCAGGCGATAGCTATGTGTACGGTTACACGCGCCAGCTCTCGGACCTGTTCCTCACCACCGGTCTCCGGTAATGCGTCGCGGAAGCTTACCCGGCCATGGATGAGCGTCGCGCCATAAAGGCGCTGCTGCGCCCTTAGGAGCCGGGGGAGAAACGCTAGTTGTTTCCTGGGAGCTATCACGGCGGTATTCGTGAGAGGGCTGCCGGGTGTATCCCGTTTAGCGTAAGAGCGCAGGTTTCAGGGTCCAGGCCTGGAGGCCCGCCACCGACAGTAGATGCGCAGAGTGGAACCCCTTGGGGAAGATTGGCCAGTTCCAAACCGCAGGCGAGTCCTCGGCTACATACTTCATGGTGGCCAATCGCGCCATCGGCAAAGTAACCGTTGATGGCGGCGGATTGCCTGCAAGCAGCGTCCTGCCAACATCCGCCAGAGCGACCAGATAACTCTCCGGCGGAACCGCAACACTGCCCAGCCACACATCAGCCGGTATTTGGTGATTGCGGGCCAGGAAGTCTGCGACATCACCAACAGTGCGAGCGAACTGGTCCCAAGGGACGTCTACGGCATGCGCGATGTGTGGCGGATCCACGGCGGGCCCATATGGGTTTTCGCTGATCGTGAAAGCACCGGCTGTGTTCGTGCGCTCAGTGATTTCCCTTTCTACATACGTGTTCAGGAGTTCAAGCACTTCACTGGCGGAAAGGGCGTAATCCCCATGCGTTTGGAATGACACCCCCGGTGTCACGGCCTCCGCTACGTCTTTCAGATCGCTGGTCGAAAACTCGCGGGCATGCGCCAGGTCGGGAAAGAGCTTTACCGTTCCCGAGCCGGTGATGAACCGCACCTCCGGGAAGCTCTTCATGTAGCGCACCAGGCCTTCGAAGTAGGCAAACGTTTGCTTCTGCTCCGCGGCAGACTTCAAGGGTGGCCGTTTCCACTGGCTGGGCGGCGGATTAGCCCCATCGGCAAAGTTGAGGTCCCAGAACCATTGGTGAATGAACTCACAAGGATGGAAGTAGAGGCTAATCAGCCCGCCGGAAGAGTCCGCGGACATGCGAGCATAGATCTCCCGGAATTTGGCTTTCGATTGTTCCAGGTTGTCCCACTTGTCGTTTGGCCTTAGCTGCTCGCCCTCCTTGGTGTTGAAAATGTTCAGCAGGCCTCCGTACCAGAATGGCTTGCCGTCGAGCCCAATTTGGGTACCTTCGTCGAGGTAGAGCTTCACCCCCCACTGCCGCAGCGCGGCATACGGCTGTGGCGCCCACGAGCTGCCGGGCTGGCCGTAACAGCAGGGCGTTTTGCCGAAGATGCGGGCTACATCCTCGAATCCGCCTCGCTCGCGGCGGGTAAATTCCTCGAGGCCGGTGTTCCAGTCCATGCCGGATTCGTATTCCGCGGGCGTCGGGTGCTGGCTGTGAGTGTTGGCGTGGTAACCGATATCGTGACGGCGCATCGCGGCGATAACGTCCGAGCGCCCGCGGCGTTCCAGCGTTCGCGCCTTCTCTCCCACAACTTTGAAGGTCGCCGGCACTCCCTCAGCCGTGAGGAATTCTGCCAGGCGCTTGGCCGCATCATCACTGGGCGGGAGAATGTAGTCCTCGGTGTCGAACCAGAGGACCACGTAGACCGGATGTGACTGGGGCTGCGCTAGGGCGGCGGCACTGGCAGCGAATAAGAGGGCGAGGATAGCGGCAAGTCTCTTCCAAGCACACATTGGTAGGGAACGAAGTTCCTGGAGGTGCGGTACTCAGGACCGCCGATTATATCGCCTGCAGCTTGTGCATGGCGCCTACCAGATTCTCCTGCCCTTCTGCTACTGTTAACGCCCCATGACCCAACTGGCCCGCAAATTGCGCGTGGTGGATTACTTCACGCTGGGTTGGGGCACCATGGTGGGAGTGGGCTGGCTGGTCGTGATGGACGACTGGCTGGGCCGCGGCGGTCCCCTGGGTGGAGTGCTGGGCTTCGCGATTGGCGGCGTCCTGCTGCTGCCCATCGGCTACATCTACGGGCAGCTGGTGGCCGCGATGCCCGATGCGGCCGGCGAAATTGCCTACACCGCCAAAGTCTTTCCTCAGGCGGTCAGCTACGCCACCGGTTGGATGATGTTCCTGGCCTACTTCATCGTCTGCCCCTGGGAGGCGGTGGCGCTGGGCCGCATTGCTGCTTTTATTTTTCCCCGGCTGGACACATTCGAGATCTATCGCGTGGCTGGCAGGCCGGTGTACCTTCCGCACCTGGCGCTGGGATTGGGCCTGACCGCGCTGCTCACGCTTCTGAACTACCGCGGCATTCGCCTGAGCGCCACCTTCCAGAACTGGACCACGTTCGCGGTGCTGGGCCTGTTCGTGATCTTTGTTTCCTTCGGCGCGGCGCACGGCTCGGCCCGCAACTTTCCACCGCTTTTCAGCCACACGCCGTTCATTTCCGTTCTGCTGGTGCTGCAGATCGTTCCCTATTTCATGACCGGCTTCGAATCGGTGGCCAAGAGCGCGGAAGAAGCCAGCCCGGAATTCCGCTCCGGCGGATTTTTTCGCGCTATTGTGTTGGCCATCGTGGTGGGAGTGCTGTTCTACACCATTGTAATTGCCGCCGTGGCCTGGGCCTCGGCCTGGCAGAAGCTGCCCGGCGGAGCATTTTCCACCGCGGTGGCCTTTGAGCGGGCGCTGCATGCGCGCTGGATCGTCAGCGTGATTCTGGGGGCGGCGCTGCTTTCCCTGCTCAAAGTCTTTAACGGAAATTTTGTGGCGTCCAGCCGTCTGCTGTTTGCGTTGGGCCGCCGCGGCATGGTGGAGCCCCGCCTGGGCCAGGTGCATCCCAGAAATCAGACGCCAGCAGTCGCGGTGGTATGGGTGGGGATTGCGACCGCCGCCATCATGCTGGCCGGGGAAGCCATCCTGGTGCCTATTACGGAGGTCGGCTCCGTCGCCTCCGCGCTGGGCTGGATGGCCGCCTGCGCCTCCTACTACCGCATGCGCCCGTTGCCGCTGCGCCGCGCCGTGGCGGTGGTAGGCGTGCTGGTGGCCATCGGCATGGTGCTGATGAAAGCGCTGCCCTTCATCCCCGGCCACTTCAGCCTGTACGAATGGATTGCCCTTGCTGCCTGGGTGGCGCTCGGTTGCACGCTGCACCGCCGGACTGCAGAGGCCGCGCAAGCCGCCTCCAGCCTCGAGACGTAGCAGTGGCGTGCTGCTCCTGTGATCTGATACAGAACCCGGGCCGGATCAGGTGCCTAACTGCTTTAGCACCTTTTTCAACTCATCCGAGTTGACCTCTACGAGCTTGTGGTTCTCCACATCAATCTCGAAGAGGTAAAGAAACGGCTGCAGCCCTGCGGCGCCCTGAACTCGTTTCGTTGGCAATCCGGAGGCTGCGAATATGGTTCCCAATGCTCCGGTCAAGGCGTTCAGTGTCTCCACCGTTTTCGTGTCGAACTCCTCGTTGACTCCAACCAGCATCCACCCATTCGCCAGTTGCAGCCCGCCCTTGAAGGTTCCCGTGCGGCCGCCCTGGACGGAGATCGCGTATTGCTGTTTGGTGTCTGGCAGCCAAATCAACTGAACCGCAATGGTCGAGCCTTCCTGAGCTGTCGCTTTATTGCTGCTCGTTCGCTCCCGATCGGGCCCGGCCTCCTGATCAGCACGGCGCGGCGCCGGTGCCGGTGTCACCGTCATGTTAGTCACCATCAGATAGGGCTTAGGCAAGAAATAGCGAAAACCTTCGATTTGATTGCTGCTTGGGTCGCCATGCACACCGCCGGGAACGGGGTGGACCCGAAAATGTCCCCCTGTGCATCCGATACACAGAAATGCAATGGCCCCCAGGGAAAGTGCTTCAATATGCTGTATCCGAAGCATATCTCCTCCTTGGAAGAGGGGATGTCACCTGTTTTTAAATTTGGCGTTTGTGAAGGTGCCAGATTCAGGCGCTCTCCTCAAAATGAGAGGCACAAGACGAACGCAAGTTGACCGGACCCAGGAACAGGATCCCAAGTGCTGCGATTTCTTCGTACGCCCCTCCTTGTCAGGAAGCCTCTGCTTCAGATTCTTACGCTCAGCGAGGTGAATAGAGCACGGAAACGAAAAAATAAGGCTATTGTGTTCCCCTTTCGGGAAATAAGCGCTGACAGCACCTGCGTGGAGGGGGAGCCTTGCTCCGCCCATGGCCCGATGCGGTTCAGGGCACGTCTTCAGGCGCGCCGAACTGACTACTTGAGAAACCCGGCTTCAGCCGCTCTGCACCGCTATGTCATTTCTGTGTGACGGTCAGCTCGTGGTTGCCCACCACCGCGGTGTCAATTCGGTCAGGAAGCTGGAACCGGTTATCAATGCCCAAATTAGGATGCTTGGGCTTGATGTAGTGATTTACGAACATCTGCAGGGCGAAATCCGGTATCTGCACGCCGTCCAGAGCAACCGTGTCAATGTGCACATTGCCCACGCCTCCGGCGCCGCTGGCGTGCGCCGTCACCGCCACATCGTGCACACCGCTGAACATGCTGAGCAGGGGATTCATGCTGCGCTGCCCGGCGGTGAGCTGGTCAAAATCCACGCGCGCCCAGGAATCAATGATGCCCGGCTCGCCGGAAAAGCGGACTGACTGTACGCCTTTGGGCAACTGCACCTGCCCGCTTGCGACATAAGCGTTGATTTCCTGCTCGGTCATTACCGTGGTCAGCGGCTGGGGATTGCTGCGGGCGGCATTGCTCTGAATGCGGTCAAGTTTGCGCTGCAGGCTGGCGGCAGCTGGGTTGCTAGCCGCGGGACGCGCGGGCTGCGCCGCCAGAGCAAGCATGAAGCCCAACAATGCAAGAGCAGTCAATTTCATCGGCTCAGCGCGGCTTCAGTCTGCGGGTGTGGCACGGCGGTCACGCGAGGTGCGCCCAGCGTCCCCGTAATATCGAAAGAGTGGGAGCTGTCGCGCACCAGCTTGATATTCAATTTGCTGTCGAGCAGAGCTGTTCCGCTTACCTGATAGATGCCGTCCAGCGTCAGCAATTTGCCTGCTGCCACGGTGAACTCGCCATTTTTCAGCGCTAAGTGGCCGGTGAAGCGGCGGACCCGCAAGGGTTGTGCGTCGGAGCTGAGCGTAACGTGGCGCAGCATCCCATCGCGCAAGTCGAAATCAGTGGCCGACGCCAGCGATGCTCTCAGGTCAGCTTTGCTCCAGCCTTCAGCGCTCAGACGGTAATTCAGCGAAACCGTGCCGCTGGCCCAATCGTCACCCATGGCTTGGGCCAGTTGCGCCAAGGCGGCATGTTCCAGTGTGCCGCCGCCGCTATAGATCGGCTGGGGACCGGATAAGTCCATCTTCCATTCGCCGGTGTGCTTCCCGCCCAAAAGGCTGGCCCGCATCTGCGAAAGCTGTACTTTGGAACCATGGACCGCGAGGTGACTGGCGAAATGAGCCGCGGTGAGCCGTCCCACCACCACTCGATTGGCCGAAAGGCTGCCGGTGAGCGCCAGTTCGGCCAGCGGCTTCTCGCGATGGCCTCCCAGCAAGTGATACCAGGGACGGCTCAGGCGTGGATTTATTAGGGCGTCCAGCTCCGTGAGCACCAGCTGGTCGGCGTGCAAATCCACTTGCGTCAGGCAGGGCTCGCCGGCGGCACAATAGCGTGGCCGCTGCACTGAGCCTGTAAGGCGCATATCGGTGCCCGGGAAACCTGCCGCCAGGTTCTGCACCTTGATGGTCTGGGGAGCCAGCACAAGGTCAGCGGAGGCGATCTGTAGCGGAGCTGCCACACCCTTAAGTTCTGCCGTAAGGTTGCGCAGGTGTGCCGTGCCGGTCACTGCGGGAGCCGGAAAGCCTGTCCAGGGCCCGGCCACTTGCAAGTCCAGCTTGGCTGTTCCTTTGCTCAGGTGCGGAGGCGCATGCAGCCCCAGCGTGCGCGCCACCTGCTCAAGTTTCGGCAGCTGGGCTTCGCCCTGCACATTCACCTCATATCCGCTGCGCGAAAGCCAGGCATAAAGCACGGCCGGCGCCCCCCCATCCAACTGCAGCCGGAAGGGTCCCAGGGCCAGCCGCAGTTCCGGAGCCAGGCTGAGAGTCTGCATTCTAGGGCGTTTGTGGGGAAGCGCCGAAGTCCCTGACCCTCCCACAATAGTGAAAGGGATGGTGCCCAGCTTCAGCTGATTGCCCGTCGCTTCTGACGAGAGCAGGAACTCGCTGGTTTGCCCATCTCCCGACCAGGCGCGCCGCCCGGCGGTTTGCGCGGATTGTATAACCGTGAAGCTGGCGTTCAGCACCCCGCCCGCGGTCAGGTCCTCCGGCAGATCGCGCTTGGCGTGCCGCGCCGTAGCCACCACCGCCTGCATAGGGACTTGTTGCGCCACCATTTTCATCTGGTAAGAACCGCCTGGGCTCAGCGGCGCCACAGCGTTGCCGTTTATCGTCAACAAGCCGTCACCTACCGGCGCCCGGCAGCTCACATCGGACCAGCTCTGATCAATCGAACTGAAATGAGCATCACACCCGGCCTGCAGCCGGAGGAACCCGGGAGTGATGATGTCGTAGCGGCGAAAGTCCTGCACCCGCACATCGGCGCGCACCGCCAGTGCCGCCGGCGTGCCGCTCAGTTGCGCGGAGAGGTCCAGGGCGCCGCGCCAGCCCCGGTCGCGCCCGTAAATGAGCTGCGTCAGCTGCCCCAGTTGGCCATTTTCCCAGTTCAGTCTCACCCGCAGCGGGGTATCGCGCAGAGAAGACGCGCGCTGAAACGAGCCTTCCAGTCGTAGCGTGCCGGTGTCGCTCAGATTGGCGTCAATGCGCACCGGGCGGGCGGCAATGCGGAAGTTCCACTTGTCTTGCGTTTCCTGCCACAAGGCGAAATCCGCGTCGGTGAGCGCGTACACCTTCTTTTCCGCCCCACTCTTAAAATTGATGCGCCCGCTATTGGCCTCAATGTAGGGGAATCGGGGGCGCGCTTCCGGCTTGCTCTGCGCGGTGGGAGCCGAAGGCGTGCGCGCCGTGCGCTCCAGCAGCGCATAAATGTTCCAGCGACCGTCGCGGCGCACCAGGTTCAGGCTGGGATTCTGCAGGCTGAGGCGCGCGATTTCCAGCCGCCCCCGCCACAAAGAACTCAGCCGCAGATAAGCGGTGACCTCATCGGCGCGCAGCATGGGCTCGGCGCTAAAGAAAGCATCATCCGCTACCACCAGGCGCTGCAGGTCGAATCCCGGCTGTGGCAGCAGGCGGAGGTTGACTTGGCCAATGCTGACCTGCCGTCCCAGCGCCTGCCCGATGGACTGGTCAATGCGGGCATGGAACCGCCCCATGCTGATCAGCGGCGGTACCACCAGCGCCAGCAACACCAATGCCGCCATCCCGCCTACGAAATTGCGAGTGGTCCGGCTCATCGCACAATGTGGAACATGCGTCCCCAGCGCGTCTGGTCGAAGAAGTGGAAAATCACATGAAAGATGTATCCGACCCGGTCCGCTACGTCCCGTTTCAGGTACTGGTCCTGCGACTCCTGGAAGGACCAGTACATGAACAGCGGGCGCCCGATAACATTCTGCCGTGGAACGAAGCCCCAGTAGCGGCTGTCGTAGCTTACATCGCGGTTATCGCCCATCACGAAGTAGCGGTCCGCTGGAACCACCAGGTCCTGTTGTTCGAGGTGGGAACCCATGGTCAGCCGCCATTCCGGAGTGACATTGTTGTCGTCGGTGGCCTGAACCGCCGGGAAATTATCGCGGTAAGGATTATAGCTCCCGTTGCGCAGCACATAAGGTTCGTTCAGCGCCTTGCCGTTGCGGTACACCAGCCCGTCGCGCAGGTGGATGTGGTCTCCAGGCACGCCCATCACCCGCTTCACCAGGTATAACCCGGGCTCGGCCGGCGAAAGGAAAACGGCAATGTCGCCGTCCTTGGGATCATGGTAGGGAAGAAGCGGACCCAGATAGCGGGAAGCAGGCGCGAAGCCGACGCGGTTGACAAAGACGTGGTCGCCCACCAGCAGGGTGTTCTCCATGGAGGGCGAGGGAATCTCGAAGGCCTGCACCGCAAAGGTGATGATGAACAGGCCTACCACCAGAACTCCGGCCAGTGAAGCCAGGAACTCGAGAGTGGTTTCTTTTCTCTTTTCTGCTGTGGGGGAAGGCGTTTTCGCCGCCGGGTTGGTTCGGGTGAGAGTGCTGGCCATCCCTACTAATTTACCCGTTCCTGCTGGATAGTAGCTAATCGGCTGAAGGACGGTTGCGGGCAAGCAGGCTCAGCGCACGATATGGAGCATGCGCGCCCAGCGGGTCTGATCGAAGAAGTGGAAAATCACGTGAAAGATGAAGCCGATGCGATCCGCGGCGCTGCGCTTCAGGTACTGGTTGGGCGATTCCTCGAACGACCAGTAGATGAACAAAGGCCGCCCGATAATGTTTTGCCGCGGCACAAGGCCCCAGTAGCGGCTGTCGTAGCTCACGTCGCGGTTGTCCCCCATTACGAAGTAGCGGTCCTGCGGCACCACCAGATCCTCTCCCTGGATGTAGGAACTGAGGGTCAACCGCCATTCCGGGGTGACGCTGGTGGCATCGGTGGGAGGAATCGCGGGAAAGTTATCGCGGTAAGGGTTGTAGCTGCCGTTGCGGAGCACGTAAGGTTCGTTGAGCGCCTTGCCGTTGCGATAGACAATTCCGTCACGGAGGTGAATATGGTCGCCGGGGACACCCATCACCCGCTTCACCACGTACAAGCCCGGTTCCGCCGGCGAAAGGAATACCACAACGTCCTCATCCCGGGGATCGTGGTAGGGCAGCAGAGGGCCCAGATAGCGAGAAGCGGGTGAAAACCCGATGCGGTTAACGAACACGTGGTCGCCGATCAGCAGCGTGTCCTCCATGGAACTGGAGGGAATCTCGAAGGCCTGCACCACGAAGGTGATGATGAACAGGCCCACCACCAGGACCACCGCCAGCGAAGCCACAAACTCTATGGTGGTTTCTTTCTTCTTTTCCTGTTTTTTGGGCGGCTTTCTGGCCGCAGCTCTGGTCTTGGTGACAGTAGTCGCCATCTTGATCACTTTACCCGCTCGGGCGGGATACTGCTAATTCACCAGCCGGAAGGTGCGCTTCCAGCGCGTGGCCTGAAAAACGTGTGTAAGGATGTAGGCGAAGTGCGTCAGGGTGTCGCCGGGACCGCCGGCGAACGCGTTATCCTCTTCCGGAGCGCGGATGGACCAGTAGATGAGCAGCGGCCGGCCCACAATATTGGCGCGCGGCACAAATCCCCAGAAGCGGCTGTCCAGGCTCTCATCCCGGTTGTCGCCCAGCACAAAGTATTGCCCCGGCGGCACCACCAGCTCGCCGTCGTGAACCAGGCTGCGCATCTGCAGCCACCAGCGCGCCTCCACCCCGGCGGCGACAAAATCGGTGTTCGGAAAATGGTAGTGGTAGGCGTCGTCCGCTGCCGAACGGTAGATCGCGTAGTTCTCTTTCAGCGGCGTGCCATTTACCCACACCTGCTTGCCGTTCATGCGGATGTGGTCGCCCGGCACTCCGATCACCCGCTTCACAAAGTGCTGGTCCGGGTGCACGGGATAATGAAACACCACAATATCGCCACGCTCGATCCTGCTGTAGGGAAGAAGCCTTCCCCACATCCCACCCTGGGCGTAATCCACCTTATCCACTAGCAGGTAGTCGCCGATCAGCAGCGTGTTTTCCATGGACTCGGAGGGAATCTGGAAAGCCTGCACCAGGAAGGTGATGACGAAAATAGCAATCACCACCGTGGCCAGCAGGGACTGAATGGAAGCGGGCAAGCCGGTGCGCAGCGCCCGCCGCCGCTCCGGCACGAGTTCCAGGGGCTGCGGATCTGCCGCTGTCTCCGGTACCGCTTCCGCTAATGGCTGTTCACTCACTCGCTCTTCTCGGATCTTTTGCTCTTGCCCGCCGTCGCCGGCAGCGACGAAAGGTATTCCAGCGCCTGCCGCGCCGCATCCTGCTCGGCGCGCTTCTTGGTCGGCCCTGCCGCCTGGGCCACGAATTCCGGCTGGTGCTCGCCCCCACCCTTATGCAGACGCGCTTCCACGGTAAAGGTTTTCCTGTGTTCGGGACCTTCTTCCTTTACCAGCACATAGGAGGGCTGGGCGTGGCCAGTGGCATGGACAACTTCTTGCAAGGTGGATTTGTAGTCGGTGATGGGCACGGTGGTGCCCCCGGGAAGGTCGCGCAGTTCGGGAAGAAGAATGCGCTGCAGGATCAGCTCCCGCGCCTTCTCCAGCCCCCCGTCCAAGTACATGGCCGCCACTACTGCTTCCAACGCATTCACCAGCAGGGCGGCCTTGCTGCGCCCCCCGCTTTTCTCCTCGCCCCGGCCCAGCGCCAGGTACTTGCCCAAATCCAGCTCGCGGGCCACCCGCACCAGGTGCCTCCCGCTTACCAGGTGGGCGCGCAGCTTGGAAAGCTGGCCTTCCTCAAATTGCGGAAAACGCCGGTATAGCTCCTCGCTGGTAACGAAGCCCAACACAGCGTCGCCCAGGAACTCCAGTTGCTCGTTATCTATGATTTTACCGCCGACGCTGGCTTCCTGTTCGCGCGCCCGGGAACTGTGGGTCAGCGCCCGGTGCAGCAGGTCCGGGCGCTGAAAATGGTGTCCCAGCACCGCTTCCAAAGCGGCTATGTTCCATTTCTCCATGGCAGACTACCAGGCGCCAACTGCGTGCCAGGCGCCCCGCCCCGCGGTAGCGCTGAACTACTCTTCCCCTCTACGGGTGCGGAGTTTCCGACTGGGGGGAAGTTGGTGCCGGTTTGGGCTGATTGGCCGGCGCACTGCCCGGCGTGCCCGCCAGCTGCTTCAGCCGGTTCTGCTCCTGCCGCGAGAGTTGGCCCACCGCCGTGTTTTCCTGGGTCATGCTCACGGCCTGGTTCGCGGTGGCCAGGGCTTCCGCATACTTGCTCTGCTTGTCCAGCGCTACCGCCAGCCGCAGATAATTGACCGGGTCCGGCTGGGCCTTGCCCGTGTCAATGGCCTTGCGCAGGTTCTGCTCGGCCCCGGCATAATCGTTTTTCTCCATGGCGATGTTGCCCAGAATGGCGTAGGCGGTGGCGCGCAGCCAGTCTTTGGCTCCCTGCACCTTGTCCGGCGGCGCATTCGGCGAAAATGGCAGGTCGGTATCAATGGTTTCCAGCGCGTGACTGGCCAGCTTGTTGGCCTCTGCCGTCTTCTCATTGAAGTCCAGGTCGGTGTTACGCGTGCGTTCGGAGAGCACCTCCGCCACCTCAATCAGCGCCTGCGGATCGTTCGGGTCAATGGCCAGAATCTTGCGCCCCATTTCCACCATCTTGTCGCCGTTGTTGGCGTTCTGGTAGCTGTTCATGGCCTGGCGATAAAGCAGGACGCGCAGCTCGCTGTCCGGGAACTTGGCCGCGAAATCGTCGGCCGCCTTCTCCTGCGCTTCCGGCGTAGTGGCTGCCGCTGCGGCCTGGAAAGCTTTGTACTCTTCCTGCGACTTGGCTTGTGGCGGGCGCTTCGGCGTCGCGGCTGCCTGTCCCTGGGCGCCGGCCGCTCCCGGCTGGCTCTGGCTTCCGGCGGCTCCTGCCTGGCCCTGCGCGCCCGCTGCTCCCGGGGACTGTGTGCCCTGTGCCGGCGGCTGCTGACCCTGCGTGTTGCCCGTCTGTTTGGTATTGGTCTGCGCCATGGCCCAGCTTGCGACCAGTAGCGTGGCTGCAAAGACGATGACTCGCTTCATGCTCTCTCCTTGCCTCATGGGCGAATTGCTCCCGCTTCTTTCTGCCTATTGCGAACTTACTGCGCGTGCGCCGGCGGCGCGTACGGCTGCTTCAAGCCCTTCTCGGCGGCGTCTCTCGCCTGCGGATCCAGGTCCCCGCTGGTCAAAGCCGCGCGGTAGTGGTCCAGAGCCGCTTGCCGATTATCCTGCAAATCAAAGATTCTTCCGAGATAGATGTGCGACCAGGCCAGCACTCGCGGTTCCTTGCTGACCTCCACCGTGCGCGTGAAGTATTTGTTTGCCTGCGCCATGTCGCCCTTCATGGTAGCGGTGCGCGCCAGAATGAAATAGGCCCGTCCGGGATCGCCCTGCTGCTGGGTGAGTGACTGCTCGGCCAGCTGCTGCGCCCCGGCCAGATTGCCGCCCGCCAGATCCTTTTCCGCTTCGTCGAGCGGCGAAGGCTTGGGCGGCGCCAGGCGCACCACTTCCGGGTGCGCGCTCTTGGCGAACACCACGTTGCGCGCCACCTTCTTCTGGTGGTCCACGTCCATGTCGTAGAGCCAGTTGGGAAACGCGTCTTGCAGGCCGACAGGCCCTTTTTCGAATTTGGGCAGCTGCTCGTAGAAATATTGGGTCAGAATATAGCCCTGCTGCATGGCCGCATCCACCGCCTGATCGCGCTGCGCTTCCACTTCCTTGCCCTTGCCCGGGATCATGCGTGCCTCGATGGCCTCAATCAGCGACTCCGTACACAGCAGGGTAGCGTCGCGCTTAAAAATTTCGTCCATGGGAGCGGTTTGCACCAGTGGCAGCAGCGGTTCCAGGTGGCTCATGGCGGTCGGCCGCTTCATGGCCAAGGGATCAAGCACATAATGAAGGTAGGTGTGGCGGATCTGGTTGTATTGCAAGCTGCCGTGCGCGGGCGTGAGCACAATGTAGTATTCGCTGCCGTAGTTGCGCGCGTTCACCTGCCCCGGCGCTCCCAGCGGCGCCAGATAAATATTGAACTTGCGTCCCATGTAGCCGGCGATAGGCAGCCGAAGGTACAAGTCGGTGGACATCAGCAGCTTGGCGATGGGCTCGTGAAACTGGGTGATCAGACCCTCGTACTGGCCCTGATGGCGCTGCCACAGGCTGTGCAGGTCGGCGGCCTTATAGAAGGAGGGCAGCAGGGGCACGATACCCAGCACGTAGCCGGCATCGGGCGGCAGGTCAGCTTCCTTCATTTCTGGCTTGAAGTCGGGCGGCGGTCCCAGGGTTAGCGCCAGTGAGACGTACTGCGCCAGGTCGTGCGACTGGTCGCCCTGGCGGTGGTCGGCGTAGAACTGGCAAATCTGCCGGGTGGCCGCCTCTGCGTCCGGCGAGGCTTCGGTAGCCCGCGCCAGCTCGGAACGAATTTCGCGGCGCACCGGCTCGGATTGCGAAACTTCCTGGTCGTAGCCGCAGGTGTTCATGGCGGCCAGCACGGTAAACAGGGTTTCGCTGGTGTCCACCGTCGCCTTGGGGGTCATCTGGGAGGACGCTCTGGGTGCCAGGCATAGCTCGATCGCGCAGACCTGGACGAGCGCGCCCAGGAGCGCGACGCACCACCAGCGCCGGAGCCTTAAATTCAGGAAAATGCCTCCCGCAGACGGGTAAAAGCTAGGGGAACACTAGCCTAAGTTTACGGACTAAGCGGCAGGGGGTCAAACCGGGGGAGGGATAGGAGACAGAGCCGTTCGAAAGTGCCCACTGGGGGCGGGGAGGGGATTAAAACGTGCTGAGGGGATTCCTGGACGGTCATTAAGAAGGATTTAAGCGGGTCCCTGGAATCTTGCGGTTTGTCAAACCATTCCTGCTCAAACCTCTCGATACGCGACACTTTTATGGCGAACAAATAGCGAACATGCTAGAATCCCTTCGATTTCTTCGGGGCCGTTTCTCAGATCCGCATTCCAATTCAGTTGAGGAAACAACCCATGAACACGCGTTTCACCATTCTCACCTGCATAATGCTTTTGCTTGAGATTGCGTTATTGGCAAGAGCCCAAGTGGATATAGCGAAGCCCGCGCCCGAGCTAAAGAAACTCGACTACTTCGCTGGCACATGGACCGCACGAGGCCGCATAAACCCGGGACCGATGGGCCCGGGCGGAAAATTCACAGGAACAAACCACGTCCAGTGGATGGATGGGGCATTCTTTCTGGTGACCCACTCCGAGTTCAATGGCGCCATGGGCAAAGGCACGGAAACGGCATACATGGGCTACGACAGCAACGCCAAGATGTACACCTACGACTCGTTCAACTCCCTTGGCGAAGCGGACCACGCCAAAGGCACTGTGCACGGAGACACTTGGAGATGGCAGAGCGACACAAGGATCGGCCCACAAACCATAAAAGGACGACTCACTATTAGGATGCTTTCGGCCACGACTTACAGGTTCAAGTTCGAAACGTCGACCGATGGCACCACCTGGAACACCGTACTGGAAGGCAGAGATACGAAGAAATAGATCGCCACCGAGTGTCAAAGGCGGAGCGATAAGCTACTCGACCCAGTGTGGGCCGATCGCGGCACACTGCAACATATCTCGCTCGCCAATCGCATCGTGAAAAGAACGCGAGAAGCGAGAAGAATTGGTTATCCGCGAAGAGTGTGGCGGGCTGCGCTCGTTCACGCAACTTCTTGCGCAACTGCCTCTCGTTTTGCTGGCAGAAGCGCTAACAGGACGCCTCCGATCACAAGGAATAGGATCACATCAGCAAAGTTCCTGTGGACTGCGTGAATCCAGCCTTCCACGGTTTGAATAGCCATTACCATGCCATGGGAGATATTCCACCAAGCTGCCAGAGCAATCATGGAGCGATGCTCAGATGGTCTCCTTGCAGCCACGAGTAGAAAGACCCCGATCGGAATAAAGAAGCTCAGAAACATCGGCTCGACCTCGTTCTTCCGCTCCAAAAGCCAACTGGAATGCCGCAGATCCATATATAGAAAATAAATTAGGGCCAGATTCAACAGCCCCACGATTACTAGGACGATCTGTGTTAGGCGTTCTCTTTTCACATTGACCTCATGTGAGCGAATTTTGTTGCGAGCCCAGCAGCCACTCACCAGAGGATTCACAAAGTAGCATAGAGGAAAGGAAGAACAAAATCTGCAAAGACGCTGCTGATCCATCGCGTGGAGATACTCAAACCAGACAGTCAACGTTCATGAACAGGCGATAACGCTCATCGACCCTGCCGTTCGCGGTCGGTACTGTGGCCTCCAAAGGCATGCATCGTTTGGTGCATTTTGAGCAATCAAGTTAAGAAGAAGTGATCCCAGCTTCTGGTTGGCGGACGACCCGCTCCAAACTAACTGCCGGCTCCAGCCGCTCTGCTGGCTTCAGCCGCTGACCAGGTCCACGCCTGCCAGATGATGACCGAGGTGGCCACAGTTTCGATGGTTGCGAAGAACAAGTACTCAGGAAAAGCGGGCGGCCTGCCCCATCCAGCCAGAGGCGGAACGAAGGTCAGGAAACCGTTGACGAGGGTCAAAATGACACCCGCGATGATATTCGCCAGCCGGTTCGCTCTGAACGGAAGCAGTCGGCACGCCAGAATCATGGCGATGGGTATTTCCATCAAGACTGCTGAACCCATCAGCGCCCATGGGGAGAGAGGCTCGAATGACTTCTGCGTGCCAGCAATAGCGAACAGGGCAACGACGTCCGCATACAGGTAGTTCAATAACGCGAAGATCCACAATAAGGACAACCGCTCCTTTGTGTCGTGCATGTCAACCTCCTACGGAACAGCAATACAGGATATCGGTGGCTCCCCGCCGGGCCCGACTTCACTCAGATCAACCTGCATCTCCTGTGCTGGTTTGGAATCTTCGCCACGCCATTTTGGTTCGACGCGTACCGATGCCGCAGGTTACACGATAATTGACGAGAACAGGTGTTAGCTGATGGCCTGCCTGGCGCTGTCCTCGTCAAACCGGGGTACTGTTGGCAAGGACCAAAAGTACGACACCTGGTTGGCCCATGTGCATCCCACCCGCATAAGCACTGGCTTAGGCGCATGCGATGTGCGCAATCGAGAGACGACAATGGCTAAAACGAATGCCACATCGCACCAACGCGCAGCGCTCGCTGCGCTCACACGCGGAGCCAGTAGGGTGCAATTCTTTGCGCAGTAGTACGCACGAGAGCCAATGTTCCTTTGTTTTGTCCACACTGCAGTGACAGCACAATACCGTGTGGCTCAACGCAGGCTGCTGGCCGACGGCGCAGTCGACGCCGGCTGTGCAAAAAACGCATTGAAACGCTTGACATTTGTCCATTTGGATGTAAATTCCGGTTTGCTTTGGGGCCAAACGGGCTCGTTTGGTCCTGCTCCGGAATTTTTCCACCGTTACCAATACCTGGGCCATTAGCACGCAGTCCCGCATGCGGTGCTGCTTGACGCGTCCGGTATGCTTCCGACTTATCCGCGACGCACTTAAAGGAGTGAACGACATGTGCAAGCCAATTTGCCTGTCCACGGTTATCTTGCTTTTTTCACTCACTGCTCTCGGTCAGACCTCGACCTTTCGCCAGAAAACGATTTCGTGCGATGACCCAAGTGGGATTTTCTGCACCGAGGCCTACGACTATGTGGGATATAACGGCGCCTACACTGGCCACGACGAACCCTCAGTTCTGTTTTACTCAAACGCTTCAGGTTCCGGGAACACCATGGTTTACCTGATGCAATTGCCCAAGGATCCGCCGACTTTGCCCAAACAGGACGGTACGGGCGGAACATTCAACTTCCAGTTGCACCCGGCTTTCTGGGTGGGCATGGCTATGTGCGATGACCAGTCTGCGCCCAACCCCGGAGGTTCTTATATCGGCCCAAACATACCCTGCAGCCCGAATAGCGACGTCAATATTTTTGACGGCTCAGACCCGACCAAGGCCAATTACATCGGCAAACACCCAGGCGCTGGATTCATGGAAATGCAGTTCTATCCTCCGGGTTGGGTTAACGGCGCCGACCCGACCAGGTGGGCTTCGGCGTTGAATATTGACAGCTTGTCGGAGAACATGAACACGGGGCTGGGTAATAATGCCGCCTGCGGCGGACCTGTTGAGTACGTGAATTTTGCATTCATTACCAAGGATGGCGTTCCGACGGGCCCTCCCGGTCCGCTACTCCAGAACAACAGCACCTTTACGCCGAATGCGGACACACTCTTTTACAATCCGGGTGACGTGCTCCGCGTCACTCTGCAGGACACGGGGCACGGGCTGAAGATAACGATTGACGACCTGACCAGCGGCGAGAGTGGCTTCATGGTCGCCAGCGCCGGCAATGGCTTCGCGGAAATCCTGTACGATCCCACAGGGCACAACTGCAATCCGAAAAGCCACAACTTGCTCACCGATTTTCATCCCATGTACGCCAGTTCCAGCGAGCACACTCGAGTGCCATGGGCCGCGCATACCTATAACATTGCGTTTTCCGATGAAATCGGCCACTTCGAATACTGCAGCACCGTCAGCGCGGAAGGAGGTTCTTGTACTTCGGGCTCTAGCGATGCCGCCGGCCTCGATGAGAACTTCTGTTTCGATGCCGCCTACGCCTCAGAGTTCGGGCTGATTCCGATCGGGGGATGCCTGGATTCGGATGTTGAGTTTGACGGTGTCCCGTACCAGCTCGTCTGGCCGGGCACCTCCACCAGCGCTTCCCAGGATTTGCGGCTCCATGCTCGGCCGGTTGTGTTCACCAGCCCACGTTTCACCGCTTCCGACGGTTCGCTGCAGAATTACAGCCGGGTGGCATTCGAGGCTAACCTGCCGCGCATTGAGTTCGCCACCAATCCTCCATGCCAGCGGCACATCTCCAATCCCGCCGACGCGAGTCCGGGGGCCGGCTGCGTCGATCCGCCCACTGGCGCAAACTTCTATCCCATTTTCAGCACTACCGGGGGAAGCAGCAAGTGTAGCTGGCAACTTGGTGGCGCGAGCATTCCCGGCACCACTAACGCCTTCGGCGGTACCTCGACTGCGGAATACGGTGGTCTGCTCGCCTCCGGTTATCCCGCAGCTAACGGACAGCCCACGTTCCGGTACAACAACTTCCGCAATGTGCTCAACAGCAATCCTTGCGCTTCGTCAGGCACCCTTGCCGCTCAATGAGCGGATCAGATGATTCGAACGTTCGAGGGCGGCATAAAGCCGCCCTTTTTTTGCGCTGGATTGGCACTACGCGACACAAACGCGGTCCCATTCAAGTCATGTATTACCACCCGGCGAATCCGACAGATCCCGCCACAATTACTCTGGCCCGGGGGCCGATGACGAGGTTTGTACTGACATCACAGCGATCGGCGCTGATCAACCCCCGGCAGAATGGCCCGGTGTCGCTCTATTCCTGAGTACCCGCCGGGATAACCAGCCCAACCAGCCGCGCATCCATCCTATAGTTAGCTGGTGACATCGCCTGCTGTCATGTGATATCAGACGGAGCCCAACCTGCTTTCCGTTTCGCCGCGCTCTTCCAAGGAGGTGGCTATGCAGGTTTCCAATCTTCGCGTCGAAAGTGCCGGGTTCCCTATAAGCGATTACCGCATCCTCGGATCTGACCTTGAGTTCCGCACCCTTAATGCCAGCGGCCATTCCTATCCCGAGGGCCGCAGCGACTGGAGGCGGCTCTCCACCGACGAGATTGCGCTGCACTTCAGGTTGAATACCGTTGTCAGCCAATGGCTAACCGATAAGCTGACCAGGTCGCAACAGGACGAAGAAGGCCAGCACCCGTCAATTCGCGCGGCGTAGGCCAGCAGCCGCCGAGGCAAAGCCGAGAAAGCCACCCCCCCCTGCGGCGGCGTTCCGAAGGTAACTTGCGATCGATTAGGCCCGAAGGTTACCTTTTGCGCACCCCTGACCATGGCTCGGCCTTCTCCACAAAAGGCGGCGTCGTTTCCTCTCAGAGATTTTCTCCTTATCTCCCTGTGGTGGGGATTGCTGACCGGCCTGGGCGAGGGCTACCTGGCGCCCAGTTACGTCTGGCGCGACCTGATGCGAGCCGGTGTTGAGTTTGAGCCACTCTTGTTCGTGGCGGTGGCGCTCATCGTAATCGCACGCCAGAGCTGCCGGACCCTGAGTTCTGAAGACGTGACCCTGGCCACGTTTATGTTTTCCGGGCTGGCCGTGTTCGCCTGCCTGAGCCGCTCCCAGTACGCTTCGGTCAAGATCATCCCTGCCGTGGACGCGATTACCGCGGCTTTGCTGTTTACGTTGTTGTCACTAAGGCGGGGCATCACGCTCGTGCGCTGGCAAAAGCGCACTCTGCCCGTCCTGCTGCTGCTGGCACTGGGGTGCATTGTCGGGTTTCCTATCCAGCGGCGCCTGCAGGAGAGGCGCGCCATCTCACAACTGCCCAGCATCTCTGCCGCTGCACCCAACGTGCTGGTGATCGTAGTGGACACGTTGCGTGCCGACCACCTTTCCACCTACGGGTACGCGCGGCCGACCAGCCCGCATCTGACCCAACTGGCCGCCCAGGGCACTCTGTTTGAAAATGCGATCGCGCCTTCCTCCTGGACTTTGCCGGTGCACGCGTCGTTGCTCACCGGACTCTATCCGCACGCGCACCACGCCGATAACGATAACGCACTGCTGGGCCGGAACTACCCTGTCTTGGGAGAAGAATTCACGGCGCGCGGCTACCGTACGGCGGCATTCTCCGCCAACACCCTGCTATTTTCCCGCCGCCATGGGTTTGGCCGTGGCTTCGTTCATTTCGAAGATGCATTCCAATCGCCGGGCAGCAGCTTCGGGCGGACCTTCTATGGCAACCTCATCAAGAACCTGCTCTACCGCCTGCAGTTGAAGCCCGACCTATTCGGCCGGCGCAACGCCGCGGACATTAACCAGCACGCCTTGCGCTGGATTGACGGCAGTCACCGCCCATTTTTTGTTGTCCTGAATTATCTGGACGTTCACGATCCTTATCGGCCGCCTGAGCCCTATCTGCATCGCTACACCGCAATGAAGGATCCCCGAAGCCGCGCTTCGGAGAGTTGGGAGTGGTTCGAGCACCTCACCCCGGAGCAGCGTCAAGGCGTAATGGATGCCTATGACGGCGCCATCAATTACGCGGATGACCACATACAGGAACTAATGGACCAGTTGCGGCGGCGCGGCCTGGACCGCAATACCCTGGTGGTGATCACCTCCGATCACGGGGAGAGTTTTGGCGAGCATGGGCTCATGAACCACGGCAACGGCCTATACCGCGAGGTTATCCATGTGCCGCTCATTTTCTGGGCGCCCGGGAGAATTCCGGCGGGAAAGAGAATTGCCACGCCTGTAAGCCTCACGTCCGTGGCTGCTACCCTTCTGGAGGAGACCGGCGAAAGACAACACCCCCATTTCCCTCAAGGCTCTCTGTTCGGCTTCTGGAACGGACAGGGTTCTCCCTCTGCCCTGGCGGATCCGATCTCCGAACTGGCCCAACTAAACTGGAACCCGAAGTACCCCGACTACTACGGGCCCATGCAATCCATCAGCACGGCACACTGGCACTATATTCAGGGCGGAAAATTCGGCGACCAGCTCTTTGCCTGCTGTGCCGATGAACCGGAAAAGCTGGACCTGGCGGGCACCGTAATCGGCCAGGAACTGAAGACGCGCTTTGACCGCGAGCTGGCATCCGCCACCAGCGATTACGTCGCAGCCGCGGAAACGCGAGCCAGTTCAGGCAACACTTACCATCTGGAGTTTGTACCGGCGCAGCTGGCCCTTGCCGACTTCAATCACAACGGCAACGTGGACATCATGGTGCGGGGCAGAGACCGCGGCCAGATCGCGTTGCTTCTGGGCGACGGCAAAGGCGGGTTTCAGCCGGCTTCCCACCCACGCCGCATTCTAAAAAGCTTTATGGCGCTGCGCCGTGCCGGACCTGAGCGCAGCCTCCCATCTCTCCTGAACACCTCAGCCGCGAACTCTCCTACTCTTGAGCTGGCCGGCACATCAGAGCTGAAAACTTCGTCCACCCGATTGCAGGCGGGCATAGCCGACGTAAACGGAGATGGCTTGGAGGACGTGGTGCTGGAGAACGTCCAAGGGCAGGAGTCCGCCTGGTTGAGGGCCAGTGCGGATGGCAAATTCTACTTCACTAAAGCGGGAGGTCAGCCAGCGAAACTGGAATTGAACCAAACGGTGAGCCTTGCACTCGGCGACATTGTTGGCAATGGATTGGAAGATTTAGCCTTTGCTGACGAGGCCCACAATAGCCTCGTGTTTCTCCTGGCGACCCACCCGGGAGTATTCACCAAAATGATTCTGCCGCTAAAGGACCAGCATCCTAGCACGATTGGGCTCGCCGACCTCAACCATAATGGCAAGGCCGATCTGGTGGTCCTGAGCCGAGCCGACAAGTCGGTCACCGTCATTCCCAGTTTGTGAGGCCGCCGAGCGCTGTCAAGGCCCTGCGATTGGCCGCCTGCCGCAACTAACGTACCATCAAATTTTCGAAGGCACAAAATAGCCCTTCAATGTTTCATAGTGAAATGAAAGTACAGGTGACGGGCTACGAGCGCGGGGTAGATCTTGTGATCTGGTCAGCCTCACCCTAGTCTGCGCCACCGGCGGCAAGACCGGCATTGTTTCACTGGTTTATGCCGTGAAATAGCCGCGGCTAACCGCGCACGTTGATCTTGGAGAAAGTGAGCACGGCTCGGCCGGAGGTTGGTCGGCCCAGCTGTGTGGCCGGATGGAAAGTGGTGAAGATCAGGGTGCGATTCAGTTCTGGCAGAAGCTCCTGCGAGTTCTTGGGCCCGGAAAGAATGCGGTAATCCTCCACCCGGCCGTTGGCGTCCACATAAGCTTCCACCACCAGCGATTCGGCGTTGATGGAGCCCCCGCCCATGCCGGGCATTGCCGAAGACTGCAGCCGCGGCGGAGTGTAGAACATGAGCGGCACATCCTCGCTCGAAGCCTGCAACTGCGAGGGCAGGGCCAAGAAGCCGAGCAGCAGGCCGAATACCAGTACCGCCGCCGCAGCGCCGACGGAGGCGGGCACAATCACCGCATCCAGGGCGTTCTGCAGCCGCATGCGCACACCGGCAAGGTAAGGCCGGCGATCCGCCGCGGCCTCCTGGGAAATCGCCACCCGCAGACGCAAAGCCAGGTCAGCCGGAGCCTGCTTGCGCGCCAGCCCGCTCAACAGGCGCTGTGAGTGCCGCAGCAGCGTGTAATCGCGGCTGCAGTTGTCGCAGCTGCCCAGGTGCTCGCTGACCGCATGCATCTGCCTCCCGGTCACCGCCCCATCCAGGTAGGGCGAGAACAACGCTTTGGCCTGGCTGCAGTTCATGAATTCACCTCGAGCTGGCCGGCGGCGCCCAGCGTTCCGGTTGCTTTCGGCGGTTTGCGCGTTTCCGGCAGCAGCAGCCCCATTTCCGGGCCCGCCTGCCGGATGTATTCCGTCAGCCGCTGTTTCAGCGCCTCCCGCCCGCGCGTGAGCCGCGATTTCACCGTGCCCAGGTTGGTCTCGGTGATTTCCGCGATTTCGTCGTACGACATCTCCTCCAGGTCGCGCAGGATGAGGGTCGTGCGAAACGGCTCCGCAACATGGCGCAGCTCTTGTTCCACCCGCGCTCTCACTTCTTCATGCATTACATTGTCGAAGGGCGACTCGCGACGGTCCACCAGTTCCGCCCGCAGTTCCTGCCCCTCGTCGTTTCTTTCCGGTTCCTCCACCGAGGTTTCGCGCGCCTTGTGACGGAACCACCAGCGCCGGTGGTTGGAGGCCTCGTGCACCGCGATGCGATAGATCCAAGTCTTCAAACTGGATTGCCCATTAAAACTTTTCATGCCGCGAAACACCTTGAGGAACACTTCCTGCACGGTGTCAGCGGCGTCCGCTGGTTCGTTGACGATGTGGTACACCAAGCTGTAAATGGGCTGATGATATTGCCCAATCAACCACGCGTAGGCTTCTTCGGACCCGGCCTTCAGTTCCGCCACAATGGCGGATTCTTCTGCCCGAATCCCAATCGCACTGGCCAGATCTCCCAAAGTTATGGCTCCCGCCCCAGCTTTACCGGCGACAACCCTCATTATAGGATCTCCGGGGCGCAACTCCTAGGAGCTTAGACTGCTCCTATTTCCTCCTCGCCCTCCTTAGATATAGACCCCGGCGGACGGTCCAGGGTTCCCACTAAGAGTGCTGTAAATAGTTGTATTTAGAGGCTGGATTTACACCAAGGTAATGCCCATCGGATCTACGCCATGCTGACTGAAGGCAGGTTATTGGGGGTTGCTGGGCTGCTGCTGCGGGGTTGCGCTCTTCTGCGCCGCTTCCCCGCTCGCAGGCTTCTTGGCAGGATGCTTAACCACGCGCTTCTTGCGCGCCGGCTTTTTTGCCGGCTCGTTATCGTCCACCACCACCTTCTTGGGCGGGGCGGCTGCGGCGGCCGCCTGGGCGGCACGCACTTCATTGCGCAAACGCCCTAGCTCCGTTTCCTTGCTGCTGGCCAAAGTGGCCACGCGGTCGGCCAGATCGCGGCGGATGTGTTCCACTGAGTTCACGTCGTTGGCCAGCGCCTGGTAGTCGTCGCGCGGCCCGAAGGCGCCGGCCGACTCGGCCACCGAGCTGAGCACGTCATAGAGCGCATCCAGGTTGCGGTAAAGGGTGAAGCTGGAGGAGATATCGTCAGGATTGTTGCGGACGGCGGTGACCATGCCAGGCAGTGCGCTTTCCAGATTGCGCAGGATGGATTGCCGGTTGGCATCGGCCTGCTGCTTGGCCTCAGACGGAGCTTTCCATTTATTGATGCGCAGCCGGCTAAGATCGGCGCTGGTGGACACGGCCGCGGATTCCAGTTGCGACATGAGGGCATTGACCTGGTTGGCCGTGGCATAGGGCACCGGCGCCGCGTTTTGGCCTCCCGCCTGCGCCGCCAGGGGCAAGCCGCTTAATACCAGCATCAGGAAAACAATGAAGTGGCGTTTCATGGTTCGGTTTCCTCGTGCCCGCTGGCGTTCGGCCTGGTTAGCCTGATCGCCGCCCGGCGCCTGCACATCCCCTCAGCATAAACGCTTTGCGGCTTTTTAGGGAAGGGATGCTGGAGGTTCCTGGCTCCCACAAGCGCCGCAGCAAGTTACAAGTGGGAGCTTGAGGCTAGAAGCTAACACCCTGGTTACTCGTAGCGTAGCGCCTCGATGGGGTCAAGATTGGCGGCACGAAGGGCGGGTATGATTCCGCTGACAATCCCGACGGCGCCCAGAATTGCGGTGGCGATCAGCAAAACGTTCCATGACACCGAGAGATGAATGTCGCCAGCGCTGGCATGTTTAGCCATGGCGCTATAAAAGGTCAGGGAGCCGATGGAGTACGCCGCCACATACGACAGAACCATGCCCAGCACGCCTCCGGCAGCCGTAATCAGCAGCGCCTCGCTCAGAAACTGGAGCAAAATGTCGCGCCGGCGCAGCCCCAGTGCCTTGGCCACGCCGATCTCGCGGGTGCGCTGTGACACCGCCACCAGCATAATGTTCATCAGCCCGATGCCGCCGATGCCCAGAGTAAGGGTGCCAATAAACCCCAGCAGTATCTTCAGCCCGGTGGTGATGATGACAAACTGATTCAGCTGCTTGCGCAAATCGAAGATAAACACCGCTCGCTCGTCCTTGGGGTCGTAGCCGTGGACCAGTGCCAGCGTCTCCCGCACCGACTTGACCACCGCTTCATCGGCCAGGCCGTTGTAGTCGAGCCAGATGCCGCCCAGGTATCGGTTATCCTGCAGCGCCCCCGTGGCGCTGTAAGGGATGTAAATGATGCGGTTGATGTCATCGTTTCCCTCCTGCATACGGATCTGCAGCACGCCGATCACCTCAAAACTGATCCCGGAAATGCGGATGGTGCGGCCGATGGCGGGCGTGCCGGAGAACAGCTTGTCTTTGATGTCGTGGCTAAGGACGGCCACACGGGCGTGACTCTGGTCTTCGCGCGGCGTGAAGAAGCGGCCATCGGCCAGTTTGAGCGCCCAGATTTGCTGGGCTCCCGGGTCAATGCCGGTGATGGGCACGTTGGCAACGCGAGCCTGATTCTGAACATTGAAATTTTTGTCCAGCTCGCGGGAGATGTGCAGGATGAGGGGCACGCTGCTGCGCAGGTCGTCAATGTCGTCGCTGGTAAGGCGAATCTGCCGTCCCGCCTTGCTCCCGCCCACCTGCAAAGACGTGCGGCCGGGGAAAATGCCCACCGCCTTGGAGCCGTAGCTGCGGAAGATGTTGTTGACGGCGACGCCAAACCCGTTGCCGTAGGCCAGCAATAGAACGACCGTGGCGATGCCCCAGGCCATGCCCAGGAGGGTGAGGAATGTGCGCCGCGGATTCCAGCGCAAGGCGTCGATGGCCTCGTTCAGGATTTCACGCTTCTTCATTCCTGCCTCAGCGCTTCCACCGGTTCCAGCATGGCGGCTTTGCGCGCTGGATAGAGTCCGGCGGCGGTACCCGCCACCGCCAGAGCGCCCACCGCGATTACCGCCGACCAGGCTACAATTTTCGGCGGATCAAATCCTTCCGGCGCCGGCAAACCGCGCAGCAAATGGGTAAACAGCGCCGCCCCGCCGATGCCGATGCTCCCGCTCACCAGGGTGAGCAGCGCTCCTTCCAGGGTGAATTGCAGAAGGATGTTGCGCCGCGTAGCGCCCAGTGCCTTGCGAATGCCGATCTCGCGTGTACGCTCGCTCACTGTGACCAGCATGATGTTAATTACCCCGATGGCGCCCAGGCCTAGCGTGATCAGGCCCACGCTGCCCAGAAACCAGTCCATGACGGTGAAGATCTTAAGCACCATATCGAAGCTCTGCACGCTATCCCACTCGTCGAAAGCGTCTTCATCGTGCCAGTCGAAATGGTGATTGCGGGCCAGAATGCGGTGCACCTCCAACTTCGCTTGTTCGTGCTGGCTCCGGTTGACCGGTTGGTAATTGATGTAGGAGATGGCATTCGGCGTGTCCCCCACATTCTCCGCCGGGAAGAGGTCACGCATGCTGGAGTAAGGAAGGAACATCTGCAGGTTGAAGTTGTTGTTCTGCCCATGCCCGATGCGCTGCATGACCCCGATCACCTGGAAGCGCACGCCATTGAGCAGCACATAGCTGCCCAACGCCTCCTCGTGAGGATAGAGAATACGACGGGCTTCGTCTCCCATCACCAGCACGGGCAGTTTCTGCGATTCGTCGTCAGGATTGAGCCAGCGCCCGGCCGCGATGGGCAGATAGCGGATGCGGTTGTAATTCGGCGTCACCCCCGACACCTGGCCGTTGGTGGAGGTGTAATCGCTGACCGCCTGGATGTCGCTGCGCTGCAGGATGGGCGAGACCGCCTTCACCGCCGGAGCTTCGGCAGCGATATCCTCATAGTCCTGCTGGGTGAGGTAGTACTGGCGCATTCCGACGTAGCTGCCCTCAATGCTGGGCGCGCGCCCGGGGAAAATAAACATAACATCTTCACCCAAAGTGGACATTTCACGCCGGTTACCGGAGCGAAAGCCCTCTCCTACTCCCACCAGCAGGAGCAGGGAACCCACGCCCCAGGCGATGCCGAACATGGTGAGGAAGGAGCGCAGCTTGTGGGCCCAAAGGGCACGGAAAATTTCCCCAAGTGTGTCCCACAAGGTTCGCATCGGAAGGCCTTCTGTCTATTCTAGACACCATGGCGGGACAGGATTGAGGGGAGATGAGAAAAAACGGTTCAAGCAAAGAAAATTGGGGGCACAGCCGGGTTATATTTGCGCAACCCGCATCCAATCATGTATACATCCGCGTAGTCAGTTAAGACCGGCTCGGGGCGGCGTGTAGGGAAATCCCTCAAGGCACTTACGTGCCGTTGCCCCATCGGTCGGGGCGTGCGATTAATACTCGAGGCGACCTAATTCTTCCTCGTCCCGCACGTATATCGGGCGCTACCTTCGGTCCACAGCGCGAGCAGAGACAGCCCAAGCCTGTGGGAGCGACAGCTGCGGCAGCGCCCGGCCAGAATCCAATGCGGGGCGGAGCATATCCGCTCTGCCCCCCATTAAGTTCTTTGTTTCGCGCTCTGTTCGGAATTCCGAAATTTTCTTTACAATTCTCGCACCTCAACCACTAATTGCCCTGTTTTCAATGAGTTAGATGAAGACTGCCCGCGGGGGTTGGCTTGCCCTTGACCGAACAGTGTTATGACCCAGCCGACGACGACTTCTGGGCAGCAGCCAGTTGCCGAACCGTTGCAACGAATGCGGTTGTGGCTCGGGGAAGGGTGCGGTCGCGACGGTACGCCAGCCCCAGTTCGCGCCACAATTGAGCGTCTTCCAAGGGGATGAGCTTCACCAGGCCGGCGCGCACCTCGTCCCGGGCGAAGCTGGGGCTGATCAGGGAAATTCCCAGGCCGGCTGCCACGAAGCTCTTGATCATGCCGATGCTGGGCAGCTCCATCCTGACCTGCAGATCGGTATTGAAAGGGCGGAAGATCTTGTCCAGCATGCGGCGGGTGTGCCCGGTTTTCGGAAAGAGCAGCGGTTCGCTGGCAATGTCTTTTACCGTGAGCACTTCGCGGCGGCTGAGCGGGTGGTCGCGGCTGACCATCACCATGAGCAGGTCGCGAAAGATGGATTGTACTTTCAGGCTGGGCGATTTGACGGGCAAGCTGACAATGCCCACGTCAATGGCGCCATTCTCCAGTTTTTCCACGATCTTGTAGCTGAAATTGCGGTAGATGCTGATCTGCACCTTGGGATGAAGGCGGCAATACTCGGCAAATACATGGGGCAGCACATAGAGGCAGGTGGCCTCATTAGCGCCGATCAGCAGCGTGCCCCGGGGCGTCTTGCCTTGCTCGGCGATGGCCAGCAGGGAATCGTCTTTCAGCCGGAGCAGGCGCTCGGCGTAGTCGTGCAGCACCCGGCCCGCGGGAGTAAGCCGCACCAGCTTGCCGGAGCGATCCAGCAGCTTGCTGCCATATTCCTGTTCCAGCTGGCGGATTTGCGCGCTCACCGCCGATTGCGAGCGAAATACCTTTTCGCCGGCGCGCGAGAAACTGCCCTGCTTGGCTACCTCAAGGAATGTGACCAGCTGGTCGAAATCCATGGTTGCGCGCGATTATAGTCCGCGCCCGATAGGCGGCGCAGGTTGGAATGACTCATAATTCCCACTCAAGCCAAAGACGCTTGAGTGGGGTACCCGGCCGGGTCCCGAACTTCTTCGCCTTGGATACACGCGGATGAACGCGGACAAACAGGCAGAAGTTCCACCGGAGGCGATTTCAGTTGGCCAACGGCTCTTGTGTGGGAAGAATCCACGCCGGGCCTGGCACCGCGGTTTCCTGCTGATGCAGCCTCTCAAGAATCGGCGCCCAATTCTCGGCTGCCGTGCAGGGCGGCTGCAAAGGCTCCACCCGCAACAAGGGCAGATTGAAGTCGCTGAGCAGATGCATGGCGCGGGGGCTGCCGGTGAGCCGGACGTGATTGCGCAACACCCGGCGCAGCCAGCGCCGTTCCGTCATCTCCACTTCGACCAGGCGAACCGACTCGCCATTGAAGGCCAACGCTGATTCCCGCAGCACGTAGGCCAAGCCTCCGGTCATGCCCGCGCCGAAATTGACGCCCGCCGGCCCCAGCACCAGCACCACGCCCGCGGTCATGTATTCGCAGCAGTGCTGTCCGGCGCCTTCCACCACGGCCAGGGCGCCGCTGTTGCGCACGGCCAGGCGCTCGCCGGCGCGTCCGGCGACGTACAGCTCTCCGGCGGTGGCGCCGTAAAGCACGGTGTTGCCGGCCAGCACATCACCGCGGCGCGAGGCTTCCGGGCCATGAGTAATGACAATAGTCCCGCCGCTCAAGCCCTTGCCGACATAGTCGTTGGCTTCTCCCAGAAGGCGGAAATGGACTCCCGAAGTCAGGAAAGCTCCGAAGCTCTGCCCTGCCGCGCCCAGAAACTCGTAGCTCAGCGGGCTGACTTCCGCGGCTTCGCCCCGCCGCAGCAGTTCGCCGCTGAGGTGGGCGCCGATGGCGCGGTCGCAGGTAGCAATGCGAAAACGTCGTCGTCCGGCCAGTTCCTCCAGCCCATCGGCTTGCAGCAATACCTGGTGGAGGCGGCTGAAGTCCTCGCGCGGGCACGCCGGTTGTGCCGGGCCCTGCACCGGCTCCAGCAAGCTGCCCAGGGCTCGCGCGGCTTGCGGGTTGCGGGGCCGAAGCCGCTCCGCCGCGCCCGCGATGTCGTCAATCGAGGCGGCGCCCAGCTTACCCAGGAGTTGCTGAACATCGGCGGCTAGGGCCCGGAAATACTGCATCACCATCTCCGGCTTGCCAGCGAAACGGGTGCGCAGTTGCTCATCCTGGGTGGCAATGCCGACAGGACAAGTATTCAGGTGACACTGGCGCGCCATGACGCAGCCGATGGCGAGCAGCGCCGCAGTGGCAAAGCCGAACTCCTCCGCTCCCAGCAGTGCGGCAATGATCACGTCGCGGGCAAACTTCAGCCCGCCATCCACACGCAGGCGAACCCGCCCGCGCAGGCCGGCACGCACCAGGGCACAATGGGCGTCGCGCAGGCCCACTTCCCAGGGCAGCCCGGTGTTTTTGATGGAAGTCATGGGCGCCGCCCCGGTGCCGCCATCGTGCCCGCTGATGGTGATGACGTCCGCGCCCGCTTTGGCCACGCCGGTGGCAATCATGCCCACGCCGCCGCTGGCCACCAGCTTCACCCCGATACGAGCGTGGGGGTTCACTGCGCGCAGGTCGTAGATCAGCTGCGCCAAGTCCTCGATGCTGTAGATGTCGTGGTGCGGCGGCGGCGAAATCAAAGACATGTTGGGCACGGCATGGCGCAGCCGCGCGATGTACGGTGTGACCTTGCTGGCGGGCAGCTGGCCGCCTTCCCCGGGCTTGGCGCCTTGCGCGATTTTGATTTCCAGTTCGTCCGCATGGACCAGGTATTCCGCGGTCACGCCGAAGCGCGCCGAGGCCACCTGCTTTACCCGGTTGTTGGCTACGCCGCCGTGGCGATAAACCCGCGGGTCCTCACCGCCTTCTCCGGTATTGCTGCGGGCGCCCAGCCGGTTCATGGCGATGGCCAGCGTGCGATGCGCCTCCGGCGAGATCGCTCCCAGCGACATGGCCTGCGTGCTGAAGCGGCTCAGGATGGAGGTTTCACTTTCCACGTGCGCATGAGCTGCCGGCGACGATGAGGGAAGAATCTCCACCAGGTCGCGAATGGCCGCGGTTCCTCGACCCTCGCCCGTTTCGATAAAGGCCTGATAGGTTTTGTCACTGGGCGACTTAATGTACTGGTGCATGCGGCGCACTACGTCGGGCGAGTTGCCATGCGCCTCGCCCTGGTGGCGGAAGCGGTACAAGCCAGCGTCGCGCAGCCCGTCTTTTTCTGCAGCGAAGGCTGCGGCGTGGGTATCCAGCGCGTCCTGCAGGAGTTCGCGCAGGTTCTTGCCGCCCAGTGCACAGTGGGCATCCTCGAAGAAGCGTTCGCAAACGTCGGGGTCGAGGCCGACAATTTCGAACAACTGGCCGTTGCGGTAGCTGGCTATGGTGGAGACACCCATGCGTGCCATCACCTTGCGCAAGCCACTCTCCAGCGCTGAGCGGAAGTTGGTCCCGCCATTCTCCGCTGCAGCCGCCAGCTCCAGAGCCAGCCAAGGGAAGATTGCAGACGCGCCGCCAGCCACCAGCAATGCCAGGTGATGAGTGTCAATTACCTGGCCGCTTTCGACGACCATGGGAATCTCGAATCCGCCTGCTTCGACCATGGATTTCCAGGCAGCCGCCGTGGCCAGCAGGCAAGGGAGCGCCGCTCGGTCGCTTGTGATTGCGCGATCGCTCAGAATGACCACGCCCGCTCCGGCCGCAACCGCGTGGGCTGCGTCCTGGCTCACGCGTTGCAGTGCCGCCAGCGCGTTTTCCGCGTCCGCGGTGGCGTCGAAAGTCGTATCAATACGGTGCGAGGGACCATGCCGCTCCGCCAGCGCCTGCATCTGGGTGCAGTCCAGCAATGGCGAAGGCAGCACCGTCTTTTCGCCGAGGTAAACGTCGAGCGACATGACCTGCCGTTCGCGCAGCGGATCAATGGATGGGTTCGTGACCTGGGCGAAGCGCTGCTTGCAGTAATCCCACAGCGGGCGGCGGTGGCTGGAAAGAAATGCGGGTGGGGCATCGTCTCCCATGCTCCACACCGCCTCCTTGCCTTCCTGCACCAAGGGCTGGAAGAGCAGGCGGAAACGGTCCTCGGTCCAGCCTAGCGCGGCCATGGTGCGGGTGCGCTGCGGCGTTGCCGATACCCGGGCTTCAGTCTCCGCTTTAATTTGCAGCGCAGGTGCGGAAATTTGCCGCTCCTCCGCCGGCAACTCCGGCCACTGCGAGGGGCGAAGGAGTTTGCCGTCGTTGAGCAGCAGCAATTCGCCCGGCCCCAGCCGTTGCCGTTCGATAACGCGCTTGCCCTGCAGGTCGGCGATGCCGGTTTCCGAGCCGACCACGACCAGGCCGTCCGCGGTCAATGTGTAGCGCAGCGGCCGCAGCCCATTGCGGTCGAGCTTGGCGCCGACTGCGGAACCATCGGTGAAAATCAACGCGGCGGGCCCGTCCCAGGGCTCCTGCCGGCGCGCCTGCTGGGCAAGAAAGCGGCGCACCTGCGGGGGCATCTGAGCGCCTTGGTTTTCCCACGCCGGCGGCACCAGGCTGAGGGCGGCTGCGGCGGCGGTGTAGCCCTGGCGCAAATAAAGTTCGAAGGCGTTGTCCAGGCTGGCGGAGTCGCTTACTCGCGGCTCCACTAGCCGAACTTCCTGAGAAAGCTGTAAGGAACGGCGCCACTCCCCCTGGCGCGCGTGCAACCAGCGCCGGTTGGCGCTGATGGTGTTGATTTCTCCGTTGTGCGCGGCCAAGCGAAAGGGCTGCGCCAGAGCCCAGCTGGGCTGGGTGTTGGTGGAGTAGCGCTGGTGAAAAATGGCAAACCAGCACTGGAAATCAGGATCGCTCAGGTCGCGATAAAACGCGGGCAGCTGGTCAGGCGTGACCAGCCCTTTGTAAACCACGGTTTTTGAAGAAAGCGAACAGAAGTACGCGCCCGGTGGAAAGCCCGCTTCGGCATGCTTGCGCATGCGGAACAAACGCGTTTCCAGTTCTTCGCCGGAGCTTCCGTCGAGCGCCGCGAAAAAGAATTGCTCGATGACGGGGAGAGTATCGCGCGCACGCGGTCCCAGGATGGATGCGTCAGTCGGCACGGTTCGCGAGCCCAGGAAACGCAGCCCGTGCGCTGGCGCCGAACTTTCGATGCACCGGCGTGCCGTTTCCACGCCATCCGGCGGCAGAAAAGTCATGCCCAGGCCGAAGGTGGCGGGGAGTTCAAAGCCTGCTCGCGTGCGAAAAAATGCTTGCGGGATGGGCAGGAGAAGGCCGGCACCATCGCCGCTGCGCCCGTCGGCGTCCACGCCGCCGCGGTGCGCCAGGCGCAACAGCGCCTCGAGCCCCCTTTCCACGATCTGGTGGGATGCGCGCCCGTCCATCTGGGCGACGAAGCCGACACCACACGCGTCGTGATCCACACCCCATTTCGACATGTGACATGAATAAGGTGCTGGGGTTGTGGAAGTACAATCCAAAATTTCGATGATGAGGATGGGAATTTCAGGGCAGAGGAAACGGAGATCTTCCTAGGTGAGGCGGCGCGATATGGTTTGGCGCTGGTGCCATAGAAACAGGACTGAAATGGCACATAGAGGCCCGCTGTTCAATTTGGTCGTAACTCCTCCACCAACGGACTAGAAGTTGGGAGCAGCCATGAAGCCGTGGGTGTGCCCATCCTCGCTCATGTACGCGCCCACGATAGCCCGCTGGTCATTCATTCCGAACGGGTAGGTGCCGACCGCGTTGGGGTAGAAGACGCCGAGCAGTTGCGGCTCGACTTCTTTGTCATTAGGGCCTTCATTAAGCTCGATGTGCTTGGCGAAGAAGCCGGCTCCGTAGATGCTGTAGCCAGCGATATCAATGGCATTATTCACAGCGGTTGCCCATGTGTCGTCCTGAGCACGGGTGAAGAAGTCCTCGTCCGCTGCGTTCTTCATGTAGCCCACCCACATGGGAATGAGCCCGAAGGTGCGCCAGCCGGTGCCCACGATCACGCCGCTGTTGGCGATGCCGTAGACGCCAGAGCAGGTGTAGCACGCGCCGGTGTAACCCGAATCGCCGAGGTTCATAACGCTGAACTTGCCCTTGGCGTAGACGAAGCCGCCCGCAGGCATGCCGCTGAGCACGCTCCACACCGCGCCCACTACCGTTCCAGCTTTATTGATGCCCATCGGCACCGTCCATGCCGCGTCTGTGCCACAGAAGCCGGTCACGGCGGAATAGTCAATGGATTTGATCACATTCTGGTGGTACCAGATGAAGCCGTGCTGTTCGATGATGCAGGCGCTGCTGGTTTTCGTATAGAAACCCACCAGGTCGCCGTAGTCGTTTACTCCCAAGATGACGGTCGAGAGGCTGCCCGGAACCATCAGCTTGGTTATTACGCCGTTTACGATTTTGAAGCCGTGTTGGTCGCAGTTCGGGACCTGAAGGTTTCCTGGCGCTTCCGGGACGCACGCGTCGGAGGCAAGATGGTAGAAGCCTACGATCTCACCGGAATTGTTGACTCCCCGAACTTCAGTGTCGGTGGCGCCCGCGATGTTGACCGGGGTGAACCTGAACTGGGCAGCGAGCGGGAGCCCGAGAAAGAGGATGGTGGCAAAGATGGCAAAACGCATGGTCGGTCTCCAGCACGGCTGAATTACATCCTGGCCGGACTTTAGGAGGGCATCTACTTACCTTCCGTGACCTGGCGCACCCGTGCGTGTGATGGTTCTCGCAGATGTAGATTGGTCCATCCCGACCCGGGCTCTGCCCTATCCGCGCGGCCTGGAGATGAATAGAAAAGAGAGACGGCTGAAACGCGGTTTTAGCTGCGCCTTTTGCGTCGAGCCGAACTAAACTGAAACGCCAGTGGCAAAACCTGAACATGTCGTTTTGGGAGTGGATATCGGAGGCACCAAGGCCGCGGCTGGCCTGGTGAACGCCGCCGGCGAAGTGCTGTTCACCGCGCGGCGCCGTATGGTGGTGCGCAAGACCGCGGAGGAGGCCTTGCGCTCCGTGACGGAAGCCATCGAGGCGGTGCTCAGCAACCGCCGCGCCCGGGCTGTTACTGGGATCGGCATCAGCGTGCCCGGTTGGGTGGATTCGCAACGCGGCGTGCTGCTCAGCGCCACCAACCTGCCCTGCTGGCGGAATTATCCTCTGGCGGAAAAGATTCAGCAGCGTTACAAGTTGCCCACGCGCCTGGCCAATGACGCCAACGTCGCCGCCCTCGCTGAAGCGGTTTGGGGCGCGGGCGTGGGCTACAAGAATTTGTTCTACGTGAGCCTGGGCACCGGCATCGGCACCGGACTGGTGCTGCAGGACCGCCTTTATTACGGGCGCACCGGCGCGGCCGGCGAGGGCGGTCATATGACCATAGACCTGAACGGGCCCCAGTGCGCCTGCGGCAAGCGTGGCTGCATCGAGATGTACGCCTCGGGCAGCGCCATTGGAGCGCGGGCCCGGCAGTTGGTGGCCCACAATCCGCGCACCCGCATACTGGAACTGGCGGAAGGCAAGGCGGCTGCCGCCACCTCCGAAATCGTGGGCAGGGCCGCGCTGGACGGCGATGCCCTGGCCAACGAAATTCTGCGCGAGGCGGCGGACTACCTGTCGATCTGGCTGGGCAACATTATTGACTTGCTCGAGCCCGAGGTGATCGTGATGGGCGGCGGACTGGGAGAACTGATGGGTTCATTCTTCAACTACATTCGCGGGCGCCTGGAAACATCCGCTGTCAGCCCCAGCCGGCAGCAGATTCCCATCCTGAGCGCGCTGTACGGAGCGGAGTCCAGCCTGGTGGGTTCGGCGGCGCTGTGCCTGCCGCGGGGACAAGTGTGGATGGAGCGTTCGCACAAAAGCGCAAAACGGAGAGACTTAAGAGCGCGGTGAATGGCACTTTGGTGCCAGCCCCGTGGTGCCAGGAAGTTCTATCGTGAGACGACTTTAATGCTTTGAATTGAGCAGATTTTTATGCCACTATATTGGCCTGCGTGCGGATTACGCGAGTCCAATTCGTAATCGCCTGTCTTCTCGTATTTGCAGTGGCTGTAGTGTTCATCGCACCCTCGGTAGACCTCGACCCAACCACACTGGGATCACAGCAGGCGGCCACAATGGCAATGGCGGCCCTGGTAGCCGCCGGCACGGGCTTGCTCACTTTATTTATTCCCCACTGGACCGCCAATCAGCGCTGGTCCTCCGAACCCGCAGCTTTCCATGGCGGCGGGCTTCTCGATTTGATCTGTACACGACTCTGCTAGCTGATTGCTGAACCGCTGTGCCAAACCCTGCTTGGACAGGGCTGATTTCTCATGCGAGTTCACAATCAAAAGGGAGGAGTTGTGGGAAAAAGGAAATTCTCAGGGCAGAAGAAGCGGGGAAACAAGCGGCTGAGCGCAGGGTCGGCTCCAATGCCGGTAGCACCGCTGTCTCGTCGTCCGTCGCGGATGATCGAGGCTCCCGCGGCCCAGCAAAACTATTACGTGCAGTTGGCAGACATCGCGCTTGTAGGCAAGCCCGCTTCCCGCGCAGGGCGGAAACGAACCGGTAAGCCGTGAGCGGCGCGAGTGTTCTATACATCCACTACGATCCTGGGTTGGCTGACATTCGCGAACAGTTGGTGAGCCGGCTAGGATATGAGGTTGTTTCCGTGGTGGGCAGCCCCGCGGCCCGGCGCATGGCAAGAACGCGGCGCTTCGATTTGGTGATCGTGGGCCATGCCGGGCCTGACGAGGAGCGCCGGCGGATTGCGCAATGGATTAAAGCCAACCTGCCTCGTGTTCCTGTGCTGGCCTTGTGTCCAGCCCCGTTTCAATCGGTGGACTACGGCGATTACCAGGCCGACACACATAACCCGGATGCCTGGCTGAGCCTGGTGCAGGAAGTTCTCTCAAAAAAGAAAGGTTAAGAGCGTGCTGAGCGAGTGCGCTCGTTCACGGCCGCTTAGGGCCAGCGGCTGGGAGGCTTGAGCCGCCGGATCTGTTGCGCCGCTTCTGCAGCGGCGTGCCGCTCCGCCACCTGGGCGCAGAGCTCGATGCATTCCCGCAACATGTCCTCGATCGTCGGATCTCGCCTTGGCTCGGGCTTGGAAGCTTGCGCTGCCGGGACGGAATGCTGCGCCGGTGCCGACATAGTATTCTCCGCCCCATAAGCGTAGCTTTCCGCCATGTTCCTGGGAAATTACCGAGGTGGCGGTACTATTGGGCGGACGGCAGCCTTCTTGCGAGGACCGGCTGCGTTTTATTTGCAGAAAAATCCGGCGTTGCTGGCTACAAATTCCTCCTGGTCTTCGGTCAAATCCTCGACCGGCTTGATGGAATCAGAGGTGCAAACCGGCACACAGGCGCCGCAATCAATGCAGCCTTGCGGATCCACGTACAACTGGGTGGCGGCCTCAAATTCCGGTTCGTCCTTCTTGGGATGAATGCAGTCGGTGGGACACACATCCACGCAAAGCTCATCTTTGATGCAGCTGCTGGTGATTACGTAAGCCATATCAGTTGTTCTCCCCAGGACCAGCCGGTCCATTTCGAGCTTACGCAGGCTGTGTCCGCCGCGGCGGTGATGGTCATCACTCAACCATGGTGAGATTGAGCAGAAGCATGTGGCTCGGATTTGTGGTGTGGCCGCCCCGCAGGCCTGAGAGGCGCTCGATTCGGCATGGCTGAAAGCTGTCCTTGCGGGCTGAGTGTCTGAGTTCGGCAGGAGCGCAGGGAAGCGACTGTCCTATAAAATCGGCTCATGGCGCTCCAGTTCACTACCAACTACGTTGAGGATTCCCTCTCTCTTTTCCGCTACTACAAAGAGCTGGGGGAAGGGGCGATCGCGCAGGCACCGATGAGCAACTGCTGGCGGTGCTCGACCCGGAGATGAATTCGATTGCCCAGATCGTGAAGCACATGGCCGGCAACATGCGCTCGCGCTGGACCGATTTCCGGACCAGCGACGGCGAAAAGCCCGACCGCCACCGCGACAGCGAGTTCGAGGAACCGCCCGTTACCCGCGAAGCGCTGATGAGAATGTGGGAGGCGGGCTGGAACTGCTTATTCTCCGCACTGGAGCCGTTGTGCCCCGGGGATGCGGCGCGAAAAATCACCATCCGGGGCGAAGCCCATTCGGTAATGCAGGCGGTGAACCGTCAGATTACCCATTACGCCTATCATGTGGGGCAGATCGTGTTTCTGGCCAAGCACTTGCAGCATGCGGATGGAAATCGCTCAGCATTCCGCGCAATCAATCTGCCAAATTTAACCAGCGTGTGGCGGGCGGTGAGGCCAGCCAGCGCTAATCTCGTAAGTTCCGGCTGCTCAGGCCCTTACCACCGTCGCCTCAGCCGCTTCCACAAGAACATTTATCTCTGCCGCTAACTTCCGTACTCCTGAGCCGTCCATTACTGCAGCCCGGACTTGTAAGGGCACAATTTAATGAACTCTTAACAAGGAATTGGCGTATCAGGTGGTATACAGAGTGAGGGGAGTTCAGAATGTTGAACATCAGAATAGAACGAACCGGGGAAACGGCAATCCTTCACTGCGAGGGCGAGATCGTCGTGGGCAGGAGCCTTTCCGCCTTGCGCGAAGCGGTGCTTTGTGAACTCGACCAGCGGTCCATTATCCTCGACCTGGCGCATGTGGAACGTATGGATGCCGGCGGGCTGGGGATGCTGGTGTTTTTGCACACCTGCACGCATGGTTTGGGCAGCGGCCTGAAGCTGGTGCGTCCCTCGGCGCACGTGGCGGAGTTGCTCGAGCTCACCAACCTAACTTCCGTGTTTACCATCGGCCCGGCGGCCGACGTAGCCGCCGAGGCCGGTGCTTACCTTATCGGGCAGCCCTGCCAAGCCTGCGCCTGAAGCACGTAGTCCTTCCTCCTGCTCAGGGCAATTTTCAAACAATCTAATACGAAGCGCATAGAGGACGAGCCGGAATCCGCAGATTTCCCTTTGATCTGGCTAATCACAATCAGGGGAATTGGTCAGCTGGTGGCAGGGATGGCGCGTACCATCTGATCCCAAACCTGCCAGAACTGGCGCATCTCTTCCGGTTTCCCCAGGGAGATGCGCACGTAATTGTCCATGGGCGGAAACTTGCGCCCGATAATAATGTTTTTCTTCTGAAAGAAGTCAATCACAGTTGGTGCCGGGCGCGAGGCGGGCATCATGATGAAATTCGCGCGTGAGTCAATCGGCTTCAGCCCGCGCTTCTGCGCCTGGCTGAAGAACTCCTGCCGGTCGGCGGCATTGCGCTGGATGGCCATCCGAACATAATCCTGGTCGTCCAGGCCGGCGATGGCGGCGCGCACTCCCGCTACATTCTGACATTCGATGGAGCGGAATGCATTCAGCCGCTTCAGGGTTGCGCCGTTTCCGATGGCGTAACCGATGCGCATTCCGGCCAGGCCATACACCTTGGAAAAAGTGCGGCTGACGATCAGGCGCTCGTCATCCATGGGACGATCGAGGAAAGATTCGTATCCCGGGGATCCGACGGCGAAGTGGTGATAGGCCTCGTCCATAAGCACCACCGCATTGGCCGGCAGCTTGCTTATGAACGTTTCCAGATCCTTGCGCGGCGTGATGGTGGCGGTGGGATTGTTGGGATTGCAAACATAAATGAGCGCCGGCTTTTTTGTGGCGCTCGCCAGCATGGCATCCAGATCATGCGCGTACGTGCTGTCCAGCGGCACGCGCACGGTCTCCGCGCCGAGCGGATTGGAGTATTCCGCAATCGCCTCAAAAGTAGGTTGCGGAATAATGAGCGCCTTTCCCGGGCCCAGGAACGCTCCGGTCGCCGCGCGCAGAATGTCCATGGAGCCGCAGCCCAACAGCACGCGTTCGGGCGCCACTTTGTGGAAACCGGCAATGCTTTCCACCAGCTGATGGTTGTAGCGGTCAGGATAGCGATTGCCTTCCGCCACCGCCGTCTGCATGGCAGCCATGCTCTTGGGCGAGGGCCCGTAGGCGTTCTCATTGTTGCTCAGCTTGATGGCAGTGGCCGGAATGTCTCCCCGATGCGCCGCTTCCACTTGCAGGGGAGCGGCCAGAGACGGCAGCTCCAGGACGGCGGATGCGGCGGCGGCGATGCTGGCGGAACGCAGGAAGCCACGGCGTGAAAGTTGCATAACGGTTCCTCCCGGTGCTTGCGACTAAATCGGAGTAAAAGAATACTCCAAAGGGCAACCGAGAGCGCACCGATCCGCCTGTGAAGCATGGGACACCGGCAGGCAGCTTGGGGAGTTGTCTCGAAATTCCTATTGCTAACCCATAGGAAGTGTGCCATCCTCTCCTATGTCCAACCCATAGGAGAGTGTTTGTGGGCGAGAAAACTGACGTCTGGCAGGGCACGCTGGCGCTGATGGTGCTCAAAACCCTGGAGATGATGGGCCCGCAGCACGGTTACGGCATCGCTCGCCGGATCGAGCAGACCAGCGGCCATCTGCTGGAGGTTAACTACGGCACCCTCTATCCCGCTCTGCTGAAGCTGGAGCAGGAGGGCTACATCAGCTCCGAGTGGGGCGTTTCTGAAAACAAACGCAAGGCCAAGTACTACAAGCTGACGCGCGCCGGCCAGAAGCAGGTGGAAAGGGAAGCGCGCGAATGGGAGCAGGCAACGGCGATTTTGGCGCGGTTTCTGGGAAAAGCAACCAGCAGCTAATCCCTGTAGCCAGGAAGCGGTGGCAGGAGCCGGGGAGAAGACAGCACAGCAGTCAGCATTCGCGGTGAGGGTTGACGGATGGGACCGGTGCTTCGACTAGGTGGCATATGCGGAAACTGCGGGCTTGGTGGGTAAGGCTCGGCGGATTGCTTGGCAAAGACCGATGCGAGCGCGAACTGGCGGAAGAACTGGAGAGCAATCTTCAGTTTCATATTGAGGACAACCTGCGCGCCGGAATGACGCCGGAAGAAGCCCGTCGCTGCGCGCTCATCCGCCTGGGCGGCTTGGAGCAAACCAAGGAACTCTACCGCGATCGCCGCGGGCTGCCCAGGCTGGAAGCACTGGCGCAGGATGTGCGTTATGGCATCCGGACGCTGCGCAAAGCTCCCGGCTTTGCCGCCGTGGCCGTCATCACCCTGGCCCTGGGCATCGGCGCTAACACGGCGATTTTTTCCGCGGTCAATGTGGCGCTGCTGCGGCCGCTGCCATACCGCGATCCTGGCCGGTTGATGTGGATAACGGAAATCTGGCACAAGGAGCACGACAACGCCACGGTGCCCAGTCCCGACTACATCAACTGGAGCGCGCAGGCGCAATCGTTTGCCGAACTGGCTGCTTACGACGGGGGCTCAGAGGCGAACCTGACGGGAGCGGGCGAACCGGAGCGCATCCAGACCGTCGCCGTCACGGCAAACTTCTTCCACACCCTCGGGGTTGGGCCAGCCCTGGGGCGCAGCTTTGTCGGGCGCGAGGCACTGCCTGACGCTCCGGCCGTTGCGATTCTGAGCACGGAGCTCTGGCAGCGGCGTTTTGGGCGCGATCCGAACATCTTGGGGAAGGCGATCACGCTCGACGATCAGAGGTACACAGTAGTTGGGGTCATGCCCCCCAGCTTTCGTTTTCCCGATCAGGATCTTAAGCCGCAGTGTTTTGTCCCATTTCAACTTCCGGCTCGAGCGGATTGGTACGCCAAGATGCTAGCCGACACATTCTTGATTGGGCGGCTCCGGCCTGGGGCAACGCAGGAGCAAGCACGGCGGGAGTTGGCGGCCATTAACCAGCGCGATTTTGCCCAGGTGTCGCCGCCATTCCTACGCATGGGCCGGAATAACGTGCAGGTACAGATCGTTCCACTGCAGGCCAAGCTGGTGGGAGATGTGCGGTCTCAGTTGCTGGTGCTTTTGGCGGCGGTGGCCTTTGTGCTGCTGATCGCGTGCGCCAATGTAGCCAATTTGCAACTGGTGCGCACGGCGGCGCGGCAGCAGGAGTTCGCCGTACGGGCGGCGATTGGGGCCGGACGCGCCCGGCTGATCCGGCAACTGCTTACCGAAGGCGCCGTGCTGGCGTTTGCCGGAGGCGCCTTCGGGCTGGCCACGGCCATCGCCGGAATTCGTCTGCTGCGCTGGTTTGCTCCACAGGGCTTGTCACAGATTGCTCCCATGGCGGTGGACAGATCCGTGCTCGCGTTTACTCTCGGCGTAACCTGCCTGGTCACCATTCTGTTTGGCACGCTTCCTGGGTTAGCGGCATCTCACCCGGACATCAACGAAACTCTGAAGCGCGCCGGGCGGCGAACGGCAGGGGCGCGCGGCGGAAGGCATATTCGCCATGTGCTGGCCACGGGCGAACTGGCCCTCTCGGTGGTGCTGCTGGTCGGGTCGGGACTGCTGCTGCGCAGCTTTATCTTGCTGGCCAATGTTGACCCTGGTTTCGATCCGCACAGGTTGTTAACGGCCCGCGTGAATCTGCCGCCAGCAAAATACTCGACTGCGGCCGTGCAATGGGAGTTCCTGCAGCGATTGATGCAGCAACTCAGGGAGTTGCCTGGAGTGGAGTCGGTGGGCATTACCAACGTGTTGCCTTTGAGCGGGTACGCCGGCGAGACGGCCGTGCGATTCGAAGATGAGCCCTCGCCGCCGCCGGGGGCGGCACCGTCGGTTCCCCTGACGGCGGTGAGCCCAGATTATTTCCGCACCATGCGAGTTCCATTGCTGGCCGGCCGTTTCTTTGCCGCCCACGACGGCACCCATAAGGATTTTGCCATCATCGTTAACGGCAGCTTTGCGCAGCGTTTCTTTCGAAACCAGAATGCGATTGGCAAGCGGGTGCGGGTAGGCGCGCCGGACTGGCCCTGGCGCACCATTGTGGGCGTGGTAGGAGACGTGAGGCAGCTTGGGATTGCCCAGCCCCCGCAGGCCGAACTTTACCGCCCCTACGCCAGCCCGCCCGCTGATCCGATTGCGGCGAATGAAATTTCTTTGCCGGCCACGGTCGCGATCCGATCGAAGAGCAACCCGGTCGCCCTGGCAGCCACCCTACGACACCAATTGGCTCAGATGGATCCCGAGCTGCCGATTTCTGATATTGCCACTATGGACCAGCGGCTGGACAGTTCGCTGGCGGCGCCGCGATTCAATACCACGCTGCTGGGAATTTTTGCCGCCTTCGCGTTGCTGCTGGCCATGATAGGCATTTACGGGGTAATTGCTTACTTCGCTTCCCAGCGCACGCATGAAATCGGCATTCGCATGGCGTTGGGAGCGGTGCCAAAAAACATTTTGCGCCTGTTGATGGGTGAAGCGCTTGCGATTACGCTGCTTGGGCTCACCGCGGGAGTGGCCGGTGCGCTGGCACTCACGCGCTACATGGCTAACTTGCTGTTCGAAATCCGCCCTACGGATCCGGCCACCATCGTGGCGGTCTGCCTGGTTTTAGGAGGGGTAGCGGCTGCAGCTTCCTATTTGCCTGTGCGCCGCGCCATGAAAGTGGATCCCATGATCGCGCTCAGATACGAGTAGCAGCTGATCAAGCCGCTTCTGTTGCGCTGCTTGCGGCCAGGCGGCCGATCAGCAGCAGCGAAATTGGGCTATTTGGCAAACTGCGCCCACAGAGTTACACGAAACGACAGCGAGAGTTCGTACTCCTACGCTGCCTGGGCCTGGTAGCCGCAGAGGTGGTCACAACGCACGCAATAGTTATGGCCGCACTGAGGACACAGGACCTCGTGCTCCTCGCACAAACCATTGCCGCAACCGGGGCAGATAGAAACGGCCGGGCGCTGGCAGCTCACCACCCGCTGGGTGACCAGGCTTCTGGCAACCACCTGCTCGCACCAGCGTTCCGCTTCGATGAGGGGAGCCATGACGTGCTCCTTTCAATGATGAACGGTTCAAGGGGCGTCCGGGGACGCGGCGAGGGGCCGTGCTCCGGGCAAGAACTTGAGGATAGGCGCAACCGAAATCGTGAGATGCCGCTGGCCGGAAAACGGATGTAGCCGAGGCAGAATTTAGTTGTGCGAAAATAAGCGGCTTACGAGATTCCGGTTACCCCGGTAACCGGAGAGCGCGCGCTCATGCAAACATGTGATGTCCTGATCGTGGGCGGGGGGCCGGCGGGGTCATCCTGCGCCTGGGGCCTGCGCGGCTCGGGCCTGCGCGGCTCGGGCCTGAACGTGCTCATCCTGGACAAGCAGACCTTTCCCCGAGACAAAGTGTGCGGCGGCTGGATTACGCCGCAGATCATCAACGAGCTGCAACTCGACGCCGTCGACTACGCCCGCGGGCGCGTCTTCCAGCCCTTTTGTGGTTTTCGGACCAGCCGCATGGGCGATCCCGAAATTGAGACCAACTATGGACGCCCGGTGAGCTACGGCATCCGCCGCTTTGAGTTTGACGACTACCTGCTCCGGCGCTGCGGCGCGCGCGTGCTCCAGGGTGTGGCCTTCGAAAGCATGGAGCGCCGGGGCGGCAGCTGGCTGGTGAACGGCGAAATTAACGCGCGGCTGGTGGTAGGCGCGGGCGGGCACTTCTGCCCCGTGGCCCGGCAGATGGGCGCCAAGATGGGGAGCGAAGAAATTGTGGTGGCGCAAGAAGCGGAATTCGAAATGGACACTGGCCAGCAGGCCGCCTGCTCCATCAAGTCCGAGATTCCGGAACTCTATTTCTGCGCTGACATGCGCGGCTACGGCTGGTGCTTCCGGAAAGCAAATGTGCTCAACGTCGGCCTGGGCCGGCTGGCCCGCAGCAGCCTGTCCGGGCACGTCGCTGAATTTCTGGCTTTTCTCAAGCGAACCGGCAAGGTGGCCTTCGAGCTGCCCGCCTCCATGCTGGGCCACGCTTATCTCATCTATTCCAAAACGACTCGCAAACTGGTGGATGAGGGCGTGATGCTGATCGGCGACTCCGCCGGCTTGTCCTATTCGCAAAGCGGCGAGGGAATTCGCCCCGCGATGGAGTCGGGGCTGCTGGCGGCGCAGGTGATTGCGGAAGCGGCAGGCGATTACCAGCGGGAGAAGCTGCAGCCGTACCCGCAATTGCTGCGGTCGCGTTACGGCCACACCCGGGGCGACTGGGCCACGGCTATAGGCCGGCGGCTTTCTCCGGCCATGGTGGCGGGCATTGCGCGCCGCCTGCTGCGCCTGCCCTGGTTCGCGCGAAATATAGTGATGGAGCGCTGGTTCCTGCATACCGCCGATGCCCCTCTGCAGATCGAGCAGCGGGGAAGCGCCGTACCAAGCGACGAGCGTCGGGCATCAAGTTTCTGAGCTGATGCGATTTCATAAGTGTCATCCTGAGCCGAGGTTGCGGAATACAGACCCGCACCCGAGCGAAGGACCCCTGCAAAGTTCATGTCGCCAAAAGCGCTCCAGGGAGTTCTCTTACGCTCTTGGTGATTGCCGCTCCACAGAAACTCTCGTCGGCCATCTCAATGAGTTCGCGAGCGCAGGGAGTGTTTCGACTCGCTAATCCTTCAGCTTCACCATGGGCATGCCGCCGCGGCAAATAGTGGCCACGCGGGCAAAGCCTCCATCCCAGGTGCCGACCATCATCACCGGCCCGTAGCAGTAGATAGCGTGGCCGGTGCCGGCCATATACCACTTGCCCTTGGGGCGGGGCGGACGCCGGTGGGTGGCCAGTTCCCGCGGCTTGAGGGGCATCTGGAGGGGTAAGGGCATGGCCGGGGCCAGAGCCGCGAGTCCGAGGACCGCGGTAAAGAGGGCTAACCAAACGCGCTTCATGGTGCACCTGGGAGCGGCGGACACACACGCCGTGCCTGCTTAAGCGCAATTGCCCTACCACCCATTTCTCATTTGAAACAGCAACTTGCAGCGCCAAAGCAAGGCGATTGAGCAAAATTCTACTCACATTCGGCAAGTTGTTTACTCGAGTGCGCGCCTCCGCTTCTCAATAGCAACAGCGGCGAAGGAAGTGGGTGGATCGCCGGCAGCCTACGCCCCGCGCCCTTTCCGGCCAAGCAAGAGGTAAAAGTTTTTCACATTGTGAAAGCAAGTACTTTGTTCCATTTTCGTAGTACCTCAGGGGGCCACGGTGTATAGTCGCCCGGTCAGCCCATAATATTTTGCAGCGTTGTGATTACGGTCACAGACCCTGCGCGAAAAATTTTGTAGGTTGGCATGCTCCGCATCCCTTCTGAGCGATCCGCCGGAGACGGCGGAGAGACTCTCGATGCAAATCCGGCCCCAAATCTCCTAAACGTATCCGGCTAACAGAACGAAACCACAGCAATTCAGAATGCCCGAGTAGCAGGGTGCATTTTTCTGAACATTTCTTTGAGATGGAGGAATTGATATGAGCAAGAAGCAGCTGATTTTGATGGCAGCGGCCGGCATCCTGCTGGCCAGCCAAGTGGGTTGGGCCGCAACGGTGGTCGTCGGCCACTGCAAGAGCGGCCTGGCGAGCTATAGCACCATTCAGGGCGCAGTCAATGGCGTGCCGTCCGGCAGCACCATCTATGTATGTCCCGCAAAATATCCCGAGCAGGTTGAAATCACTGCCAAGAAGCTGGCGTTGATTGGCGTACAATCCGGCACCCAGGATGCCGCAGTCGTTATTCCGCCCGCCGGTGGCCTTGTGGCGAATGCGACGAGCCTTGCTACTGGCAATCCCATTGCGGCGCAGATTTGGGTGCACGATGTTGACCCTGCGCTAGGACTGGTCAATATCAGCAACCTCACTTTGGACGGCGCCGGCAATGGGATTGCCGCCTGTTCGCCCAATCCCATGGGATTCTTGTATCAGAATGCTTCCGGAACCATCGCCCATGTAGTTGCGCGCAACCAGAGCCCTGAACCCTATTCGCAGTGGGGCGGCTGCCAGACTGGGCTAGGCATTTTTGTGCAGAGCGGAGGTGGGCAGAGCTCAACGGTAACAGTCAGCGGCAGCACGGTGCACAACTATGCTAAGAACGGGATCACGGGCAACGAAATTGGCACCACTTTGTACGCAACGGGTAATTCCGTGCTGGGAGTGGGACCGACCACAGGCGCAGCCCAGAACGGGATCCAGATCGGCTTTGGCGCAACCGGTAAGATGACCGGCAATTCGGTGGCGGATGACGTCTGGTCTCCGGACAACATCGGCGATCCCGGCGATGCCGCCGCCGGCCTGCTGGTGTACGCGGCGGCGCACGTGACGATGTCCGGCAACAATGTAGCACACACCCAATTCGGAATTGCGATCGCCAGCGATTCAAGTTCCCAGCAGGCGTCCGGCGGTGGTGGCGCGAACATTGTAACCTCCAACAAAGTGTCTGGCACGCGCATCTTCGACGGCATTGATGTGTGCACCGATACCAACACCGTCAAAACCAACACTATCAACAGCAGCGACGAAGCAGGTGTGCACATTGACAGCACCTGCGGCGTGACTAACACCGGCAACATTGTCACGGGGAACACCATTAACGAAGCGTGTGCTGGACTGCTGGTGGGAACAAGCCCGGGCAACACTACCAGCCCGGATACCTACTTTAACGTGAACAACACCGTGGTGCAGGGCGACGTGTGCAACGCGCCGGTATTCAACTTCGCATCACTCGCTTCCAAGACGCACGGTGCCTTTGTGCCCGCCCGGCCCTGAACTTCGCGGTTGGCCGGTGAAGGAGGCGATGAGGGGCAACCCTCATCGCCTACTGCCGGGGAAGTGTAATCAGCATTGGCCCGGCGCCACCCATCGGCGGGCGCGCGGCTCTTCCTGTCCCATCGCAAAAGCCTGAAGCTTTACCTGGCTTCCGCACATCGTGTAAAAAGGCAGACCATAGCAAAAAGGGGTGGAAACATCCGCGTGCCCAATTGCGCCCAGCCTAAGCCGAAGCCACATCCGTTCGTCAACCTCAATTTCGTAGCCAAACTTGCCACGCTGGCCTTGGGCGTTGCGCTGATGTTCTCGCCTCTCTGGGCACAAGAGAGGACGACCGCACCCAGCCAGTTGCCACCCGCCGGCCCTTTGCCCCAGGACCAGGGAGCCGCCGGGCTCAAGGAAACCCTGCTGCGCCTGAAAACCACGGCGCGCATGATGCATACCACCGCCCATCCCGATGACGAGGATGGCGGCATGTTGACGCTGGAGTCTCGGGGCAAGGGCGACAGCATCCTGCTGCTCACCCTGAACCGCGGCGAAGGCGGCCAGAACAAGGTCGGCAGCGGGCTGTTCGACGAGCTCGGTATCGTTCGCACTTTGGAGCAGCTGGCGGCCGACCGCTACTACGGGGTGGAGCAGCGCTTTACTCGGGTGGTGGATTTCGGCTTCTCCAAAACCGCCGACGAGACTTTCCAGAAGTGGAGCGGCCACGATGCTGCCCTGGGAGACATGGTGCGGGTGATCCGCACCTACCGCCCCGACGTGCTGGTGACGCGCTTCCAGGGCACGGACCGCGATGGCCACGGCAATCACCAGGCCGCCGGCATTCTGACTCGCGAGGCATTTCGCGCCGCCGCCGATCCCAATCGTTTTCCCGAGCAGCTCAAGCAAGGCCTGTTGCCCTGGCAGGCCAAGAAGCTGTACATGGACCACGTAGAACCCGGGGAGGAGTACACCGTCGTCTTCGATACTGGCGCGGCGGACCCGGCGCTGGGCATGTCGTACGTGCAGTTTGCCATCCAGGGGCTGCGCCACGAGCTGTCACAGGGGGTGGGCTACTGGCATATCGAGCCTGGACAGCACCTGGACTATTACAAGCTGATTGATTCGGTGCTGCCGCCGCTTCCGGCGGGCGCGCACGAGAAGGACTTCTTCGAGGGCATTGATACCAGCGTCCCTGCCTTGGCGGACCGGCTGGGCTCGGAGCAATCCAAGGTGCCGGAGTTGAAGTCAGAGCTCTCGGAATTCCAGGACCGTATTGATAAAGCCTCCGATGAGGCCCGCAAAAGCTCTGACCGTGCGGCCGAACCGCTACTGCAAGCCCTGGCCGTGCTGAACCGCGCCATAGCGGAGGCGGAGAAGGCCGGACTCAGTCCCCCGGCCCGGCTGGACCTGATGAGCCGCCTGCAGCAAAAGCAACAGCAGTGCGAGCAGGCCATTTACCTGGCCATGAATACCAGGTTGCAGGCCACGGTAGCCCCGCCTTCCGGGGCGCCCAACTCCGTCCCGCCGCAAAAAGACGCCCTCACCGTGGTATCGCCCGGCCAGGTGTTTACCGTGATTGCCAAATTTCACAACGGATTTAACAAACCAATCGAGGTGCAGAACGTCTCTCTGCAGGGCGGCGAGGACTGGATTCTGGGCGTGTACAAGGGACAAAATACGAAGCTCAAGGCGGGCGAGGACTATTACGCCAACTTCCGCTTGCGCGTGCCGCAGAACGCCTCCTACACTCGACCCTATTTCCATCGCAGTTCGCCGGAAGACGCGGTGTACCAGATCAGCGACCCGCGCTATCTCACGCTGCCGCTGCCGCCGCCACCGCTGCACGTCAAAGCCGACTTCTACGTTCCCCAGAGCAAAGGGCATAGCTTCACATTCGTCGGCCACGACGTGGAACTGGCCAGCGCCAAGGGATTGCAGGCGTCGGACGTTGTGCCGGTAACCGTGCCTTACCAGGACGCGAGCGGGCAGGAGCGCCACCCGACGCTGGCGGTGGGACCGGCCTTTTCGGTCATGCTGGACCCGAGCACGCAGGTGGTGCCGCTCTCCGATCCTAGTTGCCGCGTGAACGTGGACGTGCGCAGCGACGTTTCTGGCGCAGCCAACGGTGTGGTGCGCCTGGAACTGCCCCGGGGCTGGAAGGCGGAACCGCCGCAGCAGCAGGTTGAGTTCGCGCATCGCGGCGAGGACCGCCAGGTCAGCTTCAACGTGGTTCACCCCAGCATGCGGGAGGGACGGCAGCAGGTCCGCTCTGTATTCGACTCCGGCGGCGCCAACTATGCCGAGGGCTATACCGAGATCAGCCGCCCTGATATCGAAACTTTCTATTACTACCAGCCCGCGGTTCAGCACGTGAGCGTGGTGGACGTCCAAGTGCCGAAGGAGCTGAGGATCGGCTACATCATGGGCGCGGGCGACGACATACCGCAGGTGCTGCGGGAAATCGGCATGAACGTGGACATGATTTCGCCGCAGGAGCTGGCCGGCGGCGATTTAAGCCGCTACGACACTATTGTGCTCGGCATCCGCGCCTACGACACGCGCGACGACGTGCGCGCCAACAACGCCCGGCTCCTCGAGTACGTCAAGAATGGCGGCACGCTCATGGTGCAGTACAACCAGCAGCTGACGCAGTTCAACGATGGCAAGTACACGCCCTATCCGGCGCAGGAGAGCCGGGACCGGGTTACGGTGGAAGAGTCCCCGGTGCAGATTCTTGCGCCCCAGGACGGTGTGTTCCATTATCCAAACCAGATCACCAGCAAGGATTTCGACGGTTGGGTGCAGGAGCGCGGCTTGTACTTCATGGATAAGTGGGACAGCCAGTTCCAGCCGCTTTTGGCTTCGCATGATCCGGGCGAGGCGCCGCTCAAGGGCGGTTTGCTGCTGGCGCATTACGGGAAGGGCATTTACATCTACAACGCCTATTCGTTTTTCCGCGAACTGCCCACCGGCGTGCCCGGCGCAATACGCCTGTATGTGAATTTGCTGAGCGCGGGGCACGAGAAGAAGCAAGCTTCAAAGTTGCAAAGTTTCACGGTTTCGGCGGCAAAGGGCAGATGATATTTAGGGGCGGCTTTGCCCGCCTGCACGGTGCAGAGCCCCGTGCCCACACGGTCACCCGATGACTCCTGACTTCTGACAACTGACTCCTGACCCATGACCGCCGTACCCAGCCAATCCGAAAAAGCGCACGGCGGCGGCCCGGAATTGATCCGCGGCATTGGCCTGGGCAGCGCCACCACTCTGAACATGGAGACCATGATAGGGGTGGGGCCATTCATCACCATCCCTCTGATCGTGAGCGCGGCGGGCGGTCCGCAGGCCATGCTGGGCTGGGTTTTCGGCGCTATTCTGGCACTGTGCGACGGGCTGATCTGGGCGGAACTGGGCGCCGCCATGCCTGGTTCCGGCGGCTCCTACCGCTACCTGAGCGAGATTTACGGGCCCAAAAGACTGGGGAAGCTCATCTCGTTTCTTTTTGTTTGGCAGCTCTCGTTCAGTGCTCCGCTTTCCATCGCCTCCGGCTGCCTGGGATTTTCGCAATACGCCAGCTATATCTGGCCGACGCTCGAGCGCGGCTACTTCAGCCGTGACCTGCGCCTGCCCATTCCGCTGCTGGGCGCGCTCGAAGGCCATGTGCTGGTAACGTCCGGCACTTTCCTGGCTATGGGCATTTGCCTGTTCGGGGTTTTGCTTTTGTACCGCCGCATCACCAGCATTGCGCGTATTTCGAAGTTCCTGTGGGCGGGCGTGATGGGGACCATTCTTTGGGTCATCATTGCCGGGCTTACTCACTTCAGCGCCGCCCGCGCCTTCAGCTTCCCCCCGGGAGCGTTTCATCTTTCGCGCGGCTTTTTCCTGGGCTTGGGCGCCTCCATGCTGGTGGCCACCTATGACTACTGGGGCTATTACAACGTGTGCTTCATCGGAGGCGAGGTCAAAGACCCGGGAAAAACGATTCCCCGCGCCTTGCTGCTATCCATCCTGTTGGTGGCCGGTCTATATGTGCTCATGAATGTGAGCATTCTGGGCGTGATTCCCTGGCAGGAGCTGGCCGCATCGGCAAAAACGGACACGCGCTATTACGTGGTATCCACGCTCATGCAACGGGTTTACGGGGGCTGGGCGGGATACCTGGTGTCCGCCCTGATTATGTGGACGGCGTTTTCTTCGGTGTTCTCATTGCTGCTGGGCTACTCGCGCGTCCCGTATGCCGCGGCCCTGGACGGCAACTACTTTCGGGTGTTCGCGCGGGTCCATCCGCAGGGGCGCTTTCCTTATATTTCACTGGTGGCGCTGGGCGTGGTGGCTGCGGCTTACTGCTTTCTGCGCCTGGCGGATGTGATTGCCGCCCTGGTGGTGATCCGCATCATGATCCAGTTCCTGGTGCAGGCGGTGGGCTTTATCGTGCTGCGCATACGCCGCCCCGATATGCCGCGTCCGTTTCACATGTGGCTGTACCCGGTGCCCGCCCTGATAGCCATTGCCGGATTTGTGTTCATCCTGATTAACCGGCCGGACTTCCAGCAACAGGTACGTTACGCGATGGTGATTCTCATTGTGGGTATTGTGATTTATCTTGTGCGGGCGGCCCGGCGGCACGAGTGGCCGTTCGGCACGGAAGCGCGAGCCATGGTGGAAGAGGCGCCGGGCCAGAGCGGTTGAAGTTGATTGGGTCGGGGCTTTGCCCCGACCAGCACGGGGCGCAGCCCCGTGCGTAAACGCTAAAAGTGGGGCTCCAGAAGTGACGAAGGGAGAACCGATGTCGGTGCGGGCGGCGGAACGGGCGCAATCGCTGTCGCCTTGGGCTCCCTTTCGCGAGCCCCTGTTCCGCTCCATCTGGATCGCGGCAGTCATCTCCTACGTCGGCACGTGGATGCAGAACCTGGGCAGCGCCTGGCTGATGACCTCGCTGACCCGCTCGCCGCTAATGATTTCGCTGGTGCAGGCGGCCTCCAGCCTGCCCGTGTTCTTAGTAGCGCTGCCCGCCGGCGCCCTGGCCGACCTGGTGGACCGCCGCCGGCTGCTGCTGGTCGCCCAGAGTTGGATGGCGGTGGCCGCCGCCGCTCTGGGTGTAATCACAATCCTGGGCGTGGTTACCCCCTGGACGCTCCTGCTGCTCACGTTTCTGTTGGGCTTGGGTGCGGTGATGAACGATCCTGCCTGGCAGGCCATCACGCCGGAAATTGTGTCGCCCGCCCAGCACGCCTCCGGGGTCGCGCTGAATTCCGCCGGCTTCAACGTGGCCCGTGCAGTGGGCCCGGCCTTGGGCGGAGCGGTGATCGCGGCTGCCGGGTCGGGTGTCGCGTTCCTCATTAACGCCGCGTCGTTCTTTGCGGTGATTTTCGTCCTTTACCAGTGGAAGCGGACGGCGGCAAACGGCAGCGGCAACGAGCGCCTGCTGAACGCACTCAAGGTGGGAGTGCGGTACGTGAAGCACACGCCCGCGGTGCGTTCGGTGCTGGTGCGCACCCTGGCTTTCAGCATTGCCGCCAGCGCGCTGCTGGCGCTATTGCCGGTGATTGCCCGTCCCTTTGGCTCTATCGGTTTCGGGCTGCTGCTGGGCTGTTTTGGTTTTGGAGCGCTGGCAGGAGCCGCGGTGTTGCCGCGCCTGCGCAGCCAGATGTCGGTGGATGCCGTGGTGGCGGTGGCTACGGTGGTATTTGCCCTGGCCACGGTGGCCGCCGGACGCGTGCACTCCTTCGGTCCGCTGGCGGGAGTGCTGTTCCTGGGCGGAGTGGGCTGGATCGCAATTCTGGCTTGCCTTAACGTGACCGCGCAGACCATGTCGCCGTCATGGGTGCTGGCGCGTTCGCTTTCCATGTATGTCCTGGTGCTGCAAGGAGGGCTGGCCGGCGGTAGCGCATTCTTCGGAGCCCTGGCCGACAGTCAGGGTGTGCCCAACGCGTTGCTGTATTCCGCACTGGGCCTGATCGCCGGCCTGGTTAGTATGCGCTGGCATCGCTTGCGCGCCCGCGAAGCCGACCTGGTGCGTTATGCCGACACGGGGATCACACATGGATAGCTTGCAAGGGCGGGGCTTCGCCCGCCTGCGCGGGGCAACTCCCAGTACCCACATAGGCGATCTCCACGTTTTATGTTTGGGGCCATTTCCAGAATTCATCTTGCGTTCAGGAGACAATAATGAAAGCCAGACTCACTTTGATGTTGCTGTTGTTATGTTGTGCCGCGATCCCATTTGCCCAGGCAAAATCCAAGGCCAAATCCGACAGCAAGGCCTCCGTTTCCCAGGTGATGGACCATCAATTTTCGGGGGTGGAAAAAGAATTTGTGGACGCGGCTGACGCTATGCCGGAAGACAAATACGATTTCGCCCCCACCAATGGCGAATTCAAGGGCGTACGCACCTTTTCCCAGCAGGTAAAGCACGTGGCCGCGGTCAATTACCTGGTTTTTTCCGACATGCTGGGTGAAAAGCCCTCCGTAGACATCGGTGGCGAGAACGGGCCTGATTCCATGAAGTCCAAGGCCGATATTATGAAGTTCCTGCGCGACTCTTTTGCCCTGGGCCATCGAGCCTATGGGGCCATTACCCCTCAGAATGAAGTGGCGCCCATCAAGAACCCCTTCGGCGGGAAATCGCCGGTCACCCGACTGGGAATGGGAGCTTTGATTGTGGGGCACTGCTTCGACCACTATGGACAAATGGTGGAGTACCTGCGAATGAACGGCATCATTCCTCCGGCCAGCCGTCCAGAGCCGCCGAAAAAATAGCTTTGTTGCTGCTTTTTTGCAGGATTACGGGAACTCAGGGGAGGAACTTGCAGGGTTACCAAAGTCGCAACCCTGCCGCTCAGAGTTCCCGTTAGTTTTCAACGGCTTACGCAGCATAATGCAAAAACCCTGCCACTAAACCCCGATTTAACCCTTTTCGTGCATTTCGGTTGGGGATTTGACTCGTTTCTCCTAGCATGATGGTGCCTCTATCCGTGTGATTTTGGGGGAATTGAGCAGCTTCGACAGCTCCCCCACGCGGCCGGGAGGAGAAACACAAATTTGCACCAGGGTGCCTGTGGGGCGGATTACGTGGCCTGATTATGCAGGTTTCACACCTGGTGGGAGCAAACACACAATGCACAAGCCAGTTAAGTACCTGGAGAAGGCTCTCAGCATCACTGCTAACGGGGCGTGGTTCGTCTTTGAGAGGCTGAACCGCATTCACCCGAACCCTTCGTTCATCCCGAAATGGTCCGAGAAGCCGCTCCTGAAGTCCTATGAGAAATCCAAGCCGCCGCTGGGCTGGCCGCGCCAGACGGATTCCCTGTGCCCCAAATGCGTGCCGGAAATCCGCCAGCAGATTCTGGATGGCAAACTGCCCCAGGAGGTCCTGCTCAACCAGAAGGTGGGCGAGATCAAGGCGCAGATCATTGAGCGCGACGGCAAGATTCTGATGGTGAAGGATTGCCCCAAGCATGGCCACTTTGAAGATGTGATGTCCATTGACGTGGACTTCTTCCGCCACCTGGAGCAGACCTTTCCCGGCCGCGATATTCGCTCGCACAATGACGAGCACCTGCACCACCATGGCACCAGCACGGTGAAGTACGGCCGCGGCGCGGTGCTGACCATTGACCTGACCAACCGCTGCAACATGATGTGCGACCCCTGCTTCATGGACGCCAATCAGGTCGGGTTCGTGCACGAGTTGACATGGGAAGAGATCAAGACTCTGCTGGATAACGCCATCTCGATCAAGCCGAGGCGGCAGATGTCGGTGCAGTTCTCCGGTGGCGAGCCAACGCTTTCGCCCTACTTCCTGGACGCGGTGGCTTATGCGCGCAAGGTGGGCTACAACAGCGTGCAGGCGGCGACCAACGGGATTGAGTTCGCCAAGAGCAAGGAATTCTGCCGCCAGGCAGCGGACTCTGGCCTGCGCTACGCCTACCTGCAGTTTGACGGCGTAGGAAATGCGGCAAACTCGCACCGCAAGGTCGGGAACCTGTTCGACGTGAAGCTGAAGGCCATTGAGAATCTGCACGAAGCGGGCGTGGAGCTCGTGCCCGTCACCACCATCGTGAATGGCATTAACAACGAGCAGGTGGGGCGCATCGTGCAGTTTGCCCTGGATAATCCCCGCATCATGTCGTTCTGCTCGTTCCAGCCGGTATCGTTCACCGGCCGCGACGAGGCCATTACTGATGAACGGCGGCAGGCGCAGCGCTACACGCTGTCCCACCTGGCGCACGACGTCAAGAAGCAGACTGGGCTGGGCGAGCCGGCGCGGGATTGGTTCCCGCTGTCGTTTGTCAGCACCTTCTCTGATTGGGCCGACCTGGTGCACGGGCCCGATGCTGCATGGGGACAGGTAAGCTGCGGCTGCCATCCGAATTGCGGTGTGGGCATGGCAATCCTGATTGACAAACACACCAAGGACGCGGCGCCGGTTACCGCCTTCCTCAATGCGGACCGCCTGGCCAAGGATGTCGCGAAGATCAACGACGCAGCCCGCGGTAAGTTCCTGTCGTCGCTGGGTATGGCGATATCGGTGATGAGGAATTACGATTCCTTCAAAACCACGCCCCACTTCACCTTGTACGCGCTGTTGAAGAAGTTCGATAAGAGCTTCGGCGTCAGCAAAAAGGCGCAGACCGGCGGCTATGGCAAGGTGAGCGGCGACCGCACCCTGGAAGACATCCAGAAGCGGCGCACGGACCGCTGGAACATTTTGTTCATCGCGGGCATGTGGTTCCAGGATCTGTACAACTACGACTTCCGGCGCACCGAGCAGTGCATCATCCCCTACGCCACCCAGGAAGGCGAAATCTCCTTCTGCGCCTACAACACCGGCATTGGCTGGCGCAATATCGTGGAAAAGATGCACATGACGGCCACGCTCACCAAGTGGTACGACGAGCACGGGCGGCATGAGATCTTCGCCGGCGGCAAGAAAGTCAGCCTGGATGGAGTGGAGCTCAAGGCGCTCACCCTGAAGGACGAAATCGTAACCACGGAAGAGCAGAAGGACTTGGACACCCTGGGCATCGCCAAGAATGCGCGCGAGGAGAAGATGCGGGCGCGCAACGAGAAGATGAAGAACGACGGCGCCTACAACGAAAAGATGGCCAAGCTCTACCGCGAGGTCATTCTGAAGGAAGGGCCGGCTGCCAGCAAAGACGGCTTCATTCCTCTGGATGCGCTGCAATCCAAGGCCAACAAGAAAAGCGAGCAGGTCGCCGAGGAAGTGCTCGGAGACTGAAGAGCTGTTGCAGGGAACTTGAGGCCGCCGGAACGATGCCGGCGGCCTTTTTGTCAAGAAAACCAATCTTTTGCAAAAGCCACAAAGGCCGGATCCGGGCTACTTTCTAGAGCCTGCCCAAAAGACCTCAGTTGCATCCTTACGGCCTCAGAAGGATAATGAGGCGCCCGCCGTACAACATTGATTACAATAAGGGTTTAGCCCGATCGCGTCCTAGAGCTCTGAGGAGACCTGTTTTGCAGGAGTCCAGCCCAAGAGGAGGCCCGGCCACGCCCGTTTTCTGGCGCGTGGAAGGCAGCCTGCTCAACCTGAGCACCGTGCGCCCGGTGGCCTTCTTTGCGTGGAATGCGCAAGGCTTCGCGGAGCGCTGGTTGCGCCGCGGCGCCATCTTTCTACAGGCGCTGTTGCGCCCGTTGCTCTATGCCAGCCACCGCGTGTTTGCCACCCGGGTGGTGCATGCCGTGTTGCGCGATATCAGCCGCGACCGCCTCGATCTGCTGGGGGAAGAGTACTTCCAGTACAACCTGCAGCCGCAATTGAGGCCGGCGGGCGTGCAGAAGCTGCGGGACGCGCTGGCTATGGGACAGCGAGTAGTGCTGGTCAGCCAGGGACTGGAGCACATCATCCGTCCTCTGGCCCTCTACCTGGGTGTGGAGGAGCTGATCTGCAACCGGCTGGAGTTCCGTGATGGCTACGCTACGGGCCGCCTGCTGGAGCCGGTGATTCGGCCGCGGGGTGCGCTCGCCCTGATCACCGGAGGCGATCCCGATGGCAGCCGCGACCTGCACCAGCTGGTGCGTGAACTCCGCATAGCTCCGAGCACTGCGATGGCGGCGGTCGCCCCTGCGCAGCGCCAAATGAGCGTTCCGGAACGCCCGCTGGTCCGCTTTGATTCGGCGCGCGCTCCGGAGCGGCTGTCCATACGCGAGTCGCTGGCCGGCAAGCACATTCTGCTGATCGGAGTCACCGGTTTTATCGGCAAGGTATGGCTGGCGCACATTCTGGAGGACCTGCCGGAAATTGGCCGCATCTACCTGCTGGTCCGCAGCCAGAAATCCAATTCTGGGGCGCAGCGCTTCAAGAAGATGGTCGAGGAATCGCCCGTCTTTGATCCCTTACAGGAGCGCCTAGGAGCGCAGTTTGCGGCTTATCTCAACGCGCGGGTCAAGGTAGTGGAAGGCGATGCCAGCCAGCCGGGGCTGGGCCTGGAACCTGCACTGGCGGCTCGCCTGCAGGCCTCGCTGGACGTGGTGATCAACAGCTCCGGGCTCACCGACTTCAATCCCGACCTGCGGGATGCGCTGGCCGGCAATGTGGACGCGGTGGCCAATGTGCTGGAATTTGTGCGCAGCTGTCGGCACGCCGGCCTGCTGCACCTCTCCACCTGTTATGTGGCCGGGGCGCGCGACGGCCGGATTTCCGAGCAGGTGCAGCCCAATTACACGCCGGTCGGCGATCCCAGCTTCGACGCTGAACGCGAGCTGGAGAATTTGCGCCGGGTGGTAGCGGAAGCGGTGCAGCGCTCCGAAAGCGATGACCTGGGCGAGGAACTGCGCCGGCAGTCGCTGGAAAAGAAAACCAACGGCAATGGACTGTCGCCGGCGGCGCTCGAGAACCAGATCCGTAAGAACCGCATTCGCTGGCTGCGCACCGCTCTAACCGAGGCGGGCACGCGCCGCGCCCAGGAACTGGGCTGGCCCAATACCTACACGTTCACCAAGAGCCTGGCGGAATCGCTGCTGCAAAACCGGGGAGCCGGGCTGGCCATTGCCCTTGTGCGCCCGGCCATCGTCGAGACTTCTCAGGCCAAGCCGTTTCTGGGCTGGAATGAGGGCATCAACACCTCCGCATCCCTTTCCTACCTGCTGGGGACCTATTTCCGCCAGTTGCCGAGCAACGCCCGCAAGAGCCTGGACATTATCCCTGTGGACACGGTCTGCCGGGGCATGACCCTGATTGCGGCGGCCATCGTGCAGCGCTGCCATCAGCCCCTGTACCAGCTGGCCACGTCGGTGACCAATCCCTGCGACATGCGAAGGTCCATCGAGTTGACCTGCCTGGCGCACCGGAAGTTTTACCGCACGCAAAATGGGGTGCAGCACCAGCTGCGCATGCGATTTGACACGATTCCCGTATCCAAAGAACGCTACCAGCGGCTGTCGGCGCCGGCGCAGAAGGCGGTCATCAAATCGCTGCAACGGCTGACCGCGCCCTTCCCCTTTCTTCAGCCGCCGCTGGTACGCACCGAACGCGGGCTGGAGCGCGTGGAGAAGCTGATTGAGCTGTTTGAGCCTTTCATCCTGCACAACGAGCAGGATTTCGAGGCCGAGCACGTGGAGTGGCTCTCCCAGGCTTTGCTGAATCAAGAGAAAGCGGTGTTCGGCTACGACACGCGCTCGCTGGACTGGTGGGAGTACTGGATCAACGTGCACATCCCCGCCTTGCGGAAGTGGACGTACCCGCTGATCGAGGGCCGCCCAGTGGAAACGCAGCCGCGGCGCAGCTACCACCTGCCGTCCAGCCGCGACGACCAGGCCGGGACCGGCTGCGGCCCGACAGCGGGCAACGGCATGAGCACAGGCACGACCGGAGCAACGTGGCAATATTCCTGACCGGCTCAACCGGCTACATCGGCGCGCATGTGGCGGCCGGGTTGCTGGAAGGGCATCGCGACCATCTCAACCTGCTGGTACGCGCCAAGGACGAGCGCGAGGCCGAGGTGCGCCTGTGGCGCGCCCTGCAACTGCACCTCAACTTTCCGCGCTTTCACCAGCACCTGCAGTCGCGGATTACGATTTTTCGCGGGGACCTGACCGGGGACCGCTTCGGGCTGGGTGAGCAGGATTATCGCCGGCTGGTTGAATCCACCGACTCGGTCATTCACTGCGCGGCCTCGCTGAACCGGAAGTCGGAGAAGGCTTGCCTCAACGTGAACCTGCGGGGCACGCTGGAGGTGATCAAGCTGGCGGCTGCGGCACGTGACCACCACGGACTACGGCGCTTCAGCCACGTCAGCACGGTGGCGGTGGCGGGGCAGCGCAGCAATGAGGTCGTCAAGGAGGATGAGGCGATTGACTGGGCGCGCTCGGACTATGATCCGTATGCGCGCACCAAGAAATTCTGTGAGCACATGATCCGGCAACTCCTGCCCGACGTGCCGCGCACCATTTTCCGCCCAAGCATTGTGCTGGGCGACAGCCGCTATCCCCAGACCACGCAGTTCGATATGGTACGGGCCTTCGTATTCCTGGCGGGGCTGCCGGTGCTGCCCTTCCGGCCTACCGACAAGATTGACATCGTGAATGTGGACTTTGTGGCCGATTCCATCGTCACCTTGCACCAGAAGCCCCAGCCCGATTACGACACGTATCACCTGTCCTCGGGCGTGGCCTCACAGACGTTTCGTGAGCTGACCAATGCCCTGGCGGGGGCGCAGCACAAGCGGCCTCCCAGCTACATACCCACCCTGGAGCGCCCGTTCAGCGGGGTGGTGGAGCGGATGGCGCGGCGGCGCGGCAACCTGGGATTCGGTGCTTCGCTGATGAAGGTGTTTTTGCCGTATCTGGTGTGGAATACGGTTTTTGATAACACGCGCGTGGTGCGGGAGATGGGACGGCAGCCTACGCCTTTTTCCCAGTACAGCTATCCGCTGCTCAAATTCAGCCGCGATAACCAATTCAGCTACCGCTATCAGGATTGGCCGGCGCCGGCGGGAGGCACTGCGGCATGACCGATCTGATGCTGGAAGCCTGGGTGAGCGCATCCATTGAATTTACCAAGGTGAAGTGGATGCTGGGCGCCGGCAAGGCGTGGCAGCCGGGCGAAAAACTGAAGCTGCTGTTCGCCGGCTACAACGGCACGCGCAACACCGGCTCCGACGTGCGGGTTGAGGAAATGCTGCGGCAGGTGCGCCGCATCCTGGGCCCGGAGAACGTCAGCCTGAGCGTGATGACGCAGAATTTTGATTTTTCGCGCAGCTATTTCGGCGATGCCCGCCAGACTCACCTGCCCGACATTTTTCCGCCTTACCTCTACCGCGAGGTGCCGCAGCACCACGGCGTGGTGGCCTGCGAAGGTTCCATGTTCAAGAGCAAGTTCGCCAACGCGCTCACCACGATGATGATCGGCTCTTTGGCTCTGGCCGCGGCGGAAAACAAGCTGTCTGTCGGTTATGGAGCGGAGGCTGGACATATGGACCCGCTCGTGGCCAAAATGTGCGCGCGCTACTGCCGCGACTCGCTGATCATCACCCGCAACGAGGAGTCGCGCGGCGTCCTGCGCGGGCTGGGCGTCCCCACGGAACTGGGCACGGATACAGCCTGGACCTTCGAACCGCATCCGGTGGAGTACGGGCGGCAGCAGTTGCGGCAAAAGGGCTGGGACGGCAGCACCCCGGTATTGGTGGTGTGTCCCATCAATCCTTACTGGTGGCCGGTGAAGGCTTCGATCGCAAAGTATGCGCTACGCGCCACTGCCGGGGCGTTCCAAGACAGCCACTACCGCACCGTTTACTTTCACCGCTCGGGCCCGGAAGTAGAGTCGGCGTACCAGCGATATCTCGGCGCCATCGCCAATGCCGTGGATGCATTTCGCAAAGTGCGGCGGGTCTTTGTGGTGCTAGCGGCGACGGAACGGCTGGATACGCACGCCTGCGAATGGATATCCGAGCGCCTGGGCGGCGTGCCCGTGTTCAGTTCCAACGATTACGACATGTACCAACTGGTGAGCATTCTGCGCGCCTGCACGATCATGGTGTCTTCGCGCTATCACGGCATTGTGACTTCGATGCCCGGGTTGGTGGCCTCGGCCGGCATCACCATGGACGAGCGCATTCGGAACCTGATGCGGGAGCGCGGGCACGCTGACCTGCTGCTGGAGGTGGACGATCCGGACCTGGAAGGCAAGCTGATGATGGTCCTGGATAAGGTGTGGAAGGAGCGGGAACGGGTTTCCGAGGGGATCGGGCGCACGGTGGTGAAGAACCTGCAGCTGATGGCGCGCATGGGAATTTATTTTGAGGAACGGGTGCAGCAGCGCTATCCCGATTTTCCGGTGCGCGGTGGGGTGAGGAGCTGGGAGGAATATCTGCCGGCGTTGAGCCCGGCGCTGGAGAAGCTGGCCGAGACGTACGAAGCGGTGAGCGCGTAGGTTTTGAGCAATTGCTAGCCCGAAGCCACGCCACCAAATCTCAGGGGCAGGGGCTGAAGCCCGGCTCCAGGTGAGGGTTTTTCCCCGGACTGAAGTCTGGGGCTTCCACACGGAACTGACAGACGACAACTGGCCACTGATTTGAATTTCCTGGGAACCATCTTCGAGCGGCTTCAGAACGCGCCACAACGGCCGATCCTGCAGGAACTAGGTGGCGGCAAATCGCTTTCCGCCACTGGCGCGGAGCTCGTTGCGCTCATTCAAAAAGCGCGGGCATTTCTGCGGACGCAAGGGCTGAAGAAGGGCGACCGCTGCGCCCTGCTCGCGCCCAACAGCATTCGCTGGGTGGCGATGGATATGGCCATCCTGGCCGAAGGTCTCATTGCCGTTCCGCTTTATGCGCGGCAAGCGCCGGGCGAACTGGTGGCCATGATGAACGACTGTGCTCCGGCCCTCGTGTGCTGCGGTGACGCTACGTTGCGCCAATCCGTCGCGCAGCACTGGCCGGGGGCGCCGCGCATCGCAATTTTCGACGAAATCTTCGCCACCGAACCACTGGGCGAGCTGCCTGCCCCAGTCACGCTTTTGGCCACTGACCCGGTTGCCATCGTTTACACCTCCGGCACTTCCGGAGAAGCCAAAGGCGTGGTGCTGACCGCGGCCGGAGTGGTCTTTATCCTCGGCGCCACTCTGCAGCGGCTCGACGTGCTCATGGCCGGCCACCAGGGCCAGGAGCGCGTGTTCCACTATCCGCCGTTCTGCTTTGCCGCTTCGTGGATCATGCTGCTGACGTGCCTGGAACGCGGCAACCTGCTGACAATGGCCATGGACCTGGGCACCTTGGCGGCCGACATGCGCGCCGCCGCGCCCCATTATTTCTTGAATGTGCCGGTGCTGCTGGAGCGCATGCGCGCCGGCATTGACGAACAATTGCGCAAGACCGGCGGCCTGGCCAACCTGATCTATACCCGGGCGCGGGAGGCTTGGCTGGCGCGCGATCGCGGCGAGCCGGCGGCCTTGAGCAGCCTGTGGCTGGTGCTGGCCCGCGCGATCATATTTCCCACCATTCGCAAGAAAATGATTGGCTCGAACCTCAAAGCGCTTATTTGCGGCTCTGCGCCGCTGGCGCGCGAAACCCAGCTCTTCTTCATGATGCTGGGCATCCCGGTGCTGCAGGTCTATGGTCTGACGGAGACCACCGCGATCTGCACCATGGACGATCCGCGCCAAGTGGAGCCCGGACGAGTAGGCCCGGCCATTCCCGCAATCGAGATGAAACTGGGCGAGAATGACGAAATTCTGGTGCGCGGGCCCAACCTGTTCCAGGGCTATTGGAACCGGCCGCAGGTTACGGCGGAGGCCATGCGCGACGGCTGGTTTCATACTGGCGACCAGGGCGAAGTCAACGAGCGCGGGCAATGGCGGATTTCCGGGCGCATCAAGAACCTGATCGTCCTCAGTTCGGGACATAATGTTGCGCCTGAACCGATCGAGGATGAAATGCTGCGCCTGCTGCCGGACGCTCAGCAGGTGGTGCTGGTCGGCCATGGACGGCCGTTCGTGGCGGCCGTCGTTACCGGAGCACCGACGCCGGAGCAGGTGCAGTTCGCCATGGACGAGGTGAACCGTGATTTGCCGCATTACAAGCGGGTGCGCGCGTTCCATATTCATCCCGATCCGTTCAACGTGGAGGATGGCCTCGTGACCATCAATGGCAAGCTGAAGCGCGACGTGATCGCCTCCCGCATGCGCGAGCCGATTGAGAAGCTATACGCAAATGCGGAGGTGCGGGCTGGCTGACGATGCATGGAAGAGCAGGGATTCATGGGAAGATATGAAGCGAATTCTCTCAGTGGCTGAAGCCCAGGAGCTCGTATTTCCCCGGACTGAAGTCCGGGGCTTTCCCACTTAATTGGAGGCAGAGATTACAGAAAGACTGCAAGGCGAAGCGCTTTCCTGGGAACTGAAGGAGGGCGTGGTCGAACTGGCACTGCACCGGCAGCCGGCCAATGAGATCGGCACGCTCATGCTCAACGAGCTGGAAATGTTCATAGGCGCGCTCAAATGCCTGGAGGATCAGGCGTGCGCGCTCATCATTCACAGCCAGTTGCCTGCCGGTTTCAGCGCGGGGGCGGATCTGCGAGAGCTGTACGAGAAATCGCGGCCCTTGCCGGCGGAAGAGCGGTCGCGGCAGGTGCGGCTCTTTCTGCAGCGCATTCACCGCGTGCTCAACTGCATTGATGCTTCGCCGCTGACCACCATTGCGGCGGTTCACGGCGTGACCTTTGGCGGCGGCTTTGAGCTGGCGCTGACCTGCGACCTGATCATTGCCGACAAGATGGCGCGCTTCTGCTTTCCCGAACTGCGCCTGGGGCTGATTCCTGGATTCGGCGGAATCCCGCGCCTGAAGCGCGATCTGGGCAACGGCATTGTTCGCGACCTGCTGCTGACCGGGCGCAGCCTGAACGCCCAGAAGGCGGCCACGGTGGGCCTGGTCAGTCAGTTGGTGGGCGAAGGGGAGGCTTTGCGCGTGGCCCGCGCCACCGCGGCACAGCTATGCAAGTTCGACCGGCGCACCGCGATCGCCGCCAAAAAGTTCATCAAGCCCATTCCCCTGGAGGAATTGCGCCGCGAAATTGATATCTTCTGCGAGCTGTTTGCCCAGCCCGCGGTCGAGGAGGGCCTGCGCCGTTTCGTGCAAAACAGCACGGCGCAGCCGTACCTGCCGTGAGGAGAAGGGCGTACCTAGTGATTGCGGCCGCGCTACTTTTGGCCGCCACAGCAGTCGCCAAGAAAAAGAAACCGCGAGAGAACAACGGGTTTATTTACGACGCACGCCTGGGAGTGGCCGAAATTGAGCAGCACGGCGAAGTCTGCCTGACCATCAAGGACGCCAAGCTGAAGCCGGGCGATTCAGTCTCTGTGATCTCGACGGAGGGAGGCGTGGAGCAGGCGCAGGTCACGGCCAAGCTGGACAAGAGCTGCTCGCGCGATCCCAATGCCGCGCCGGACGACAGTTTCTACACCCTGCAACTGGCCAAGAATCGTCTTCCGCCCAGCACTCTGGGCCTGGCCATCGCGGACTATTCCGGACCGTTCGAGAACCAGGGTGGGTTCGTCGGCTTCAACACGGTGCGGCTGCAAGGCAAGGCCGACTACTTCAGCAGTTGCAGCGGCACTGAGGGTGTGAACCTCCTGGTATGGAATGGGCTGCCGCGCCAGGGCACCCTGCAATGGCACCGCTACCACTATCTTGGATATGATGTGGAAACGACCTGCACCGCCGCGGATACCTCAGCCATGGAGAAATTGAAGGAATAATGCGGAGTTCCGATCAAACTCTAGAGGAAATTCTGGCGTTGGCGGCCACCCACTTCAAAGTGCCGCGGGAAAAGCTGGCACCCGACGACGATTTCTTTCAGAAGCTGGGCATTGACAGCCTGCAGGCCCTGGAACTGCTCACCCGCCTGGAAAACCATTTCCACGTCGAGTTGCCGGACTACGAGTTGCAGGGCGTGAGCGATTTCCGCACACTGGCGGACCGCATTCAAGCCAGACTGTAAGTTCCTAAAGTAGCTGGTGGTTGGTAGCTGGCAGTTTGTCCAGCTATTAGCGGCTGGCTACCAGCTACCTTGATGCTTGACCTGACCCAATACACCTGCCTGGGAGCGGCCCTGCGCGATGCCTTGGAGCGCTTTGCCAACGAGGTGTGCCTGATCGAGGCGGACCGCGACCGTGAGAACTGCCGCCTCACCTTCGCGCAGTTCAAGCAGGCGGCTTTGCCGCTGGCCTCGGCGCTGCAGGAAATGGGGCTGCGCGAAGGCGACCGCGCTGCCATCATCATGACCAATCAATCCAAGTGGCTGATTTCCGCTTACGCCATCTTCTACGTTGGCGGGGTGATCGTGCCCCTGGATTACAAGCTGACTGCCGCCGAACACCTGCAGTTGCTGGCGCACTCGCAGGCGCGCTTTTTGATCGTCGAGTACCACCTGTGGCGCGCGATCATGGCCGCACCGGGGTTTAAAGACCTGAAGACCGAAGTTGTACTGGTTACGGAAGCCCCGCCCAAAGCCGATCTCGGCCAGGCGCGCCGCTGGGAAGAGGCGAAGAGCAGCGCCGAGCCGCGCTTCATTATGCGCCAGCGCGAAGACACCGCCTGCATTGTTTATTCCTCCGGCACCGGAGGCCGGCCCAAGGGCTGCGTGCTCACCCACGAGAATTACCTGGAGCAGTGCCGCTCGCTCACTGCGTGGTATCCCTTCTGGCCCGGGGTACGCTACCTGAGCATTCTCCCCACCAATCACGCTATTGATTTCATGGTCGGCTTCATCGGCCCGTTCGTGTGCGGCGCCTGCGTGGTGCACCTGCGTACGCTGCGTCCGGAGTACATTCGCGAAGCCTTCACCCGCTACAAAATCACCTACATGAGCCTGGTGCCCCTGGTGCTGAAGAATCTGGAAAAAGGGCTGAAGGCCAAGTTTGCCGAGCTGCCGCCAATTCGCCGGGCCGCCTTGAACGGGCTGATCGCGATCAACCGCGCCTTTACCCGACGGCGGCCAAACCTGACGCTCAGCCGCCAGGTTTTGCCGCAGATTCACGGGGCCTTTGGCGGGGAACTGCGGGCGCTGTTTGTTGGCGGCGCGTTCATGGAGCCGGCCACACTGCAATTCTTCTACGATCTTGGCATTCCTGTGGCCAACGGCTACGGCCTCACCGAGGCCGGCACCGCGGTCACGCTGAATGACTTCAAACCGTTCCGTGCGGACACTGTGGGCAAGCCGCTGCCCGGCATGGCGGTAAAAATCCTCGATCCGGATGCCGAGGGCATCGGCGAGGTGGCGGTGCGCAGCCGGACCGTGATGTCGCATTACCTCGACGATCCCGAACTGACGGCCGACACCATTGTGGATGGCTGGCTGATGACTGGCGACCTGGGACGGCTAGATAGCACAGGACACCTGCAGCTGTTTGGCCGCAAGAAGAACATGATCGTGACCGAGGGCGGCAAGAACATTTATCCCGAGGACATTGAGAACGTGTTTGAAGGGCTGGTGGCCAAGGAGTTCTGCATCTTTGCTTCCAATTATCTCTGGCCGAAGAGCGGCCTGGGTAAGGATGAGCTGGTCATAGTGCTGCGCCTCGAGCAAGGCCAGCAGCTCAGCGATGGATTGCGTAACGAACTGGTCAGCCGCAACCGCCGCCTGCCCGATTTCAAGCGGGTGGGCGGATATGTGCTGTGGGAGCGCGATTTCCCCCGCACCGCATCGCTGAAAATCAAGCGAACAGTGCTGGCGGAGGAGATTGCCCGCGAGCTGCCGGAGCGCGACTCCGCGGTGGTGCCCTTGTGAGCCGGCGCTTTTTGGCAGTGCTAAACCGCGCTGCCGGCGGGGGCCGGTGCGGCAAATTGGTGGACGAAGCCCTGGGTCGGCTGCGCGCCGGCGGCATCGAATTGGAGCTGGCGGAAACCAGCCGGCCCGGACACGCCAGTGAAATCGCCCGCGAGGCCTACGCCCGCGGGCAGCGCAATTTCCTGGCAGTTGGCGGCGACGGCACCTCGTACGAGATCGTCAATGGACTCTTTCCGCAGGCGGAAGGCGGCGAGCGGCCAACTCTCGGCTTTCTTCCTCTGGGCACCGGCAATTCCTTTCTTCGTGATTTCAGTGAGCGCGGGCTGGAGCACGCCACCCAGGCGCTGCTTTCAGGTAAACGCCATGCTTGCGATGTCCTCCGGCTAACCCACCGCGACGGCGTGCTGCATTACATCAATCTGCTGAGCATGGGTTTTGCCGCTGATGTGGCCGCGGCGCGCATCCGACGTTTCAAAAACATGGGCGAGTTGGGATACCTGTTGGCCCTGTTCGTGTGCCTGGCCCGCCTGGACCGGCGCGCGTTTCCGGTGCGGCTGAACGGCGATGCGCAGGCCGACCAGAGGCGCTGCCTGTTCCTCACCTTCAACAACAGCAAGTTTACTGGTGGGAAGATGATGATCGCGCCCAAGGCAGAAATTGCCGACGGCCTTATCGAGTATGTGCGCTGGGGGCCGATTGGGCGCCTGGGGCTGCTCAGGAACTTGCCCGGCCTGTATGACGGGACGCATATCAAGCATCCCTTAGCGGAACGGCACGCGGCCAAGCACATTGAATTCGCATTGGACGCGCCGGTGGACGTGATGGTGGACGGTGAAGTCCTTCGTCTGCAATGCGAGAAGCTGGACGTGCTGCCCGGGGCGCTGGAAGTTGTGGCGTGAAAGTCAGGAAACCGTAGTCGGACGAGCCTGGTGGCCCACTCAAGCGTCCTTTGCTTGAGTCGGGCGCTTTCTGAAGTACACGCGTCTAGGGACCCTGCCGCTTCAGTAGCGTGGCCGTTTTGTTCCGCAGCTATCATCTACTCAAGCCAGAAGCAGGCTTGAGTGGGCCACCCGACCTACCAAACCGGTTTTCCGTTCTCGTCGCGGAACACAAACGAGTCTTGCCCACGGGTAATCTCACGCGCCATGATGGTATCGGCATCGTTCAATTTCACCTTGGAGCCAATGACTTCGATCTCGTCACCCTTGTTGAACACCATTTCGTAGCTCTTCACGTACTTGGTGGCGGCAAGGTGCAGTTCGATGGTGCTGCCATCCTGCACTTTCAGCGTGAGGTGGGCTCCCATGGTGCCGCTGATGGGACAGCTATAGTCGCGCACATCCACCACCGTGCCTTTCAGTTTAATCTCGGTGGACTTATCATACTTGGGCGTTTTTCCGTTGGTGGGTGCCTGATTGGCAGCCACCGCCACGCGGCCCAGCAACGCAACCAGCACAGCCAATGCCCAGGCTCTCATAGTCGTTTCTCCTTGCAGCAGGCCGACTCACAGCCCCGGCATTTTCATTATGGAACCGGCTTGAACGCCGTACTGTGACAATTATCACAGGTGCATGTGAGCGGGATTACAGGTTCTTGCGGATAACAGAGAGGTAGGGCACAGACAAAGGCTGCCTGTGCCCGCGCAACGCTTAGCGGCTGACGGTTTCCTTCGCTTCCTTGGTCTTGTCGGTCTTGTCGGTGTCCTTGAGCTTGTCGAGGATGCCGACGGCCACGTCAATCAGGTCCTGGTCCACCTTGCGGTTCGCGCCGATGGCTTCCGCTAGGGAAACGGACACGATTTTGTTGCCGCGCAAAGCGGCCATGCAGCCGAATTCGCCGCGGTGCACCATGTCAATGGCGCCAATGCCGTAGCGGGTGGCCAGCACGCGGTCGAAGGCGCTGGGCGAGCCGCCGCGCTGGATGTGTCCCAGCACCACGGCGCGGGTTTCAAACCCGGTGAGGCGCTCGATTTCGCGGGCCAGGATGTTGCCAATGCCACCGAGGCGGGCGTGGCCGAACTCGTCGGTGCCCAGGTTATTGACCACGGGAGCGCCGTGCTGGCGGTCCATGTCGCTGGCAAACTTGGCGCCTTCGGCCACCACCACGATGCTGAAATAGCGGCCGCGGGCATGCCGCAGGCGAATTGTCTCGGCTACTTCCTCAATGTCGAACGGCTTTTCGGGAATCAGGATAACGTCGGCGCCCCCGGCAATGCCGCTGTACATGGCGATCCAGCCGGAATCCCGGCCCATCACCTCCACCACCATCACGCGGTTGTGGGCTTCGGCCGTGGTGTGCACGCGGTCAATGGCGCTGGTGGCGACGTTCACGGCGGTGTCAAAGCCGAAGGTGAAGTCGGTGCCGCTCAGGTCGTTGTCAATGGTTTTGGGCACGCCCACCACTTTCACGCCCATCTCGTGCAGGCGCAGGGCCACGGAGATAGTGTCATCGCCGCCAATCGCCACCAGAGCGTCAACCTTGTTGTTCTTTAAATTTTCGATGCAGCGGGTAAGGCCGTTTTCATGCTTCCCGGGGTTGGTGCGCGAGGTGCGCAGGATGGTGCCGCCGCGGGGAAGAATACCGCCTACGCTGGAAAGGTCGAGAGGCTGGGTCTTGTTCTCCTGCACGCCGCGCCAGCCTTCCAGGAAGCCGACAAATTCGTCTTTGTAATGGAAAACGCCCTTGCGGACCACCGCACGAATCACAGCGTTAAGCCCGGGGCAGTCACCGCCACCGGTAAGAATTCCAACCTTCATCTGCAGCTCCCATCAGCTCATGGTCTCGCCCAGGCGGGTGAAGGACCAGCACGGCGACCCTTGCGGTTCGGCCCACAACCTGGCCTTGGCGGGAAGAAACTAGACTACCACGTTTGCGAGCGCAAACTGCTGCTGCGGCAGGGATTGTCAAGATGAAGGGATGTGTGGCGGCCAAACATTGCCGACATGCCACTCTAGATTTTTGCTCAGCGGCGGGGACCGATGTTGACCGCCTGCTGTCCGCGCGCGAGAGTGTGGAAGGCATAAAGTTGTGCGGGCGGCTGGCTGGCCGGCGCCGCCGGTTGATCCGAATCAGGCGTTGATTGGCTGGCCTCGGGCAGTTGTTGGCTGGGTTCAATGGTGAAGTAGTAGTGGGTATCGGAGTTCAAGCCTTTGAGGACCACGCGATGGGTCGTGGGAGTCCACGGCGCCTTGGCCGTGTGGTCGAGCTTCTGCGCGTCAGTGCCATAGTGGACCGTGAAGGAGGCGGGCAGATTGGTGGACCAGGCGATGATGGCGGAATCAGGAGTAATTTGCTCGAACAGAGGACCGTTGGTGATGCGCACATTGCTGTCGCGGCTGTAGCCCAGCGGCTGGGTGGTGAACTGGCCGATTGCGCTCCTGGTGCCGTCCGGCTGCAGGATGGCGAGATAATAGGTGGTTCCGGGTTGCAGCTTGCTCACGCTGACTTCGTGGGTGGTAGTGGTCCAGGGTCTCTGCACACGGTAGGGTTGATCGTTCGGCGCTGTGCCATAGACCAGGATGCTCTCTTCGGGCGCGGTCGTCTGCCACCACACCACGGCGGAACTGCTGGTCACTTTTTCTGGAATCGGGCCGGCGACCACCTGAGCGTCGCTGGACGACGACATACTCCGCTCCGCGTCCGGCAAAGACTGGGCCAGCAAGGCTGTTCCGAGCCCCAGAAACAATAACCCCGTTAAAAGTGCGAGCGTTCTCCTCATCTGCGGATGTGCCCTGAAAATGGTGCGGCTGCACGGCAACGAAACGGCGGCAATTGCTTGGATGTGCTCGCCTGAAAACCGGGTGGCCTCCCAAACGCAGCAGGGCAGCTGGCCTGAGTTGCTGGATAATCGGTAGTGGTGGCTATCAGGTTGTGTAGCCCCTTCCAGGCACCAGCTACAAACTGCTAACTACCAACTGCCAGCCATCAACTCCCTTTGGTGTAAGATTTTTGCCATGCGGGTCCTGGGCATTGACTGCGGCACCGAATACACGGGATACGGTGTAGTCGAGCAAGCTGAGGACGGGCGCCTGAGTTGCCGCGCGGTGGGCGCTATCCGGCTGAACAGCCGCGAACCGCTGGCGGCGCGGCTGCACACCATCTTCAACCGCCTGAGCGAACTTATTCAGCAACACCAGCCGGATGATGTGGCGATCGAAGATGTGTTCTATGCGCTGAACGCCAAGTCGGCTCTCAAGCTGGGACAAGTGCGCGGCGTGGCCATGCTGGCGGCGGCTGCCGCCGGGCGACCCGTAGCCGAGTATGCGCCCCTGAGCATCAAGTCGGCAGTGGTGGGTTATGGCCGCGCGGAGAAATCGCAGGTGCAGCACATGGTCGCCCGGCTGCTCTGCCTGGAATCCTTGCCCCAGCCCTCCGATGCCGCGGACGCGCTGGCCATCGCCATCTGCCACCTGCACACTGCGGCCACGCTGGCCCGCCAGGCGGCAGCACAAACCTAAGGAAATGAACATGCGATTTGGCCGGTTTCTGCTGCTTCCAATCCTGTTTATCTTGCCCCTGGCCCTGCTCGCGCAGGTTCCCAACCTGCATCCGCAGCAGACTTTCACCCCCGAGCCCATTGTCAGCTTTTCCCTGGAGCTGACCGGCGCCGTGCCGCCGTACTATTCCATTTCCGTGGAAAGCACGGGCAAAGCCGCCTACCGTTCCAGCCCGGTGCCCGGGGACATGGCAGGCGACCCTTACATCACGAAGTTTGTGGTTTCGCAGTCGGCCCGCGCCCGCATTTTCGAACTGGCTAAAAAGCTGCATTACTTCAAGGGCGATTACGACTACCACAAAGGGCGGCTGGCAAACACTGGCGTCAAGACTCTTTATTACACCGACGAGAAGACCAACAACTCCACCACCTATAACTATTCCAGCAACCAGGACATCCAGGAGTTGACCCGCCTCTTTCAGGGCATTTCCACGACCATGGAGTTCGGCCGCCGGCTCACCTACTACTATGACCACCAGAAGCTCGGATTAGACGAGGAACTGAAGCGCATGGACCAGATGGCGCAGGAAGGAGCGCTCGCCGAATTGCAGGCGGTGGCGCCCATCCTGCAGAAGATTGCCGGCGATTCGCAGGTGATGCACATTGACCAGCAGCATGCCCAGCACCTGCTGCACATGGGCTCGGCGGGCTCGGCAGGCTCGGGTCGGCGCTAGCGGGCTGCCTTCGTAACCAGCCTCGAAATATGGGCTTGGGCTCCCGCTGCTACTCTGGTTGCAACCGGGCGTACAATTAAAGCGTCTAATAGGGGAGAGAATTTCCCCAGGAGTTTCCCATGACCCAGCGAGCAAGCAAAACGCTTCTCCTGCTGGCGGTCTTTGTCTGCGGGCTGTTCACCATTTCCGCCCTCGCCGATAGCCAGGTAAGAATTGTTCGCTTGAGCGACCTTGATGGCGACGTGCAGATGGACCACGGCACCGGCTATGAAAAAGCCCTGCGCAACATGCCTATTACCCAGGGTGTGAAGCTGTGGACCAAGGAGGGCGGCCTCGCAGAGGTGGAGTTTGAAGACGGCAGCACGGTGCGCCTCACCCCCAACACCATCGTGGAGTTTCCGCAATTGTCGCTGCGCGATACCGGCGCCAAATTGAGCACGGTGGAAGTCAAACAGGGCACGGCCTATTTCAACATTGGCAAGCAGAAGAAGGACGAATTCACAGTCCAGTTTGGCGACCAGCACGCGCTGATCAAGAACGCGGCCAGCTTCCGCATTGACCGCCATGACGCGCAGGCTAAGCTTTCCGTCACCAAGGGCGAGCTGCAGGTGCAAGGCCCTTCGGGCGAAGTGAAAGTTGCCAAGAATCACACTTTGGACATCAACCTGGGCGCGAATGGTAGTTATCAGGTCGCCAAAGGCATCGAACCCGACCAGTATGACAAGTGGAATAAGCAGGAAGGCCAGTTTCAGAACCAGTACAACTACGGCAACGCGGTTACCAGTTCCTGGCCTTACAGCTACGGCCTGGCGGACCTGAACTATTACGGCAACTACTTCTACCAGCCGGGCTGGGGATGGTTATGGCAGCCCTACTACATGGGAGCTGGCTGGAATCCTTATATGAATGGCGCCTGGAGTTGGTATCCGGGCGTGGGCTACACCTTCGTCTCGCAGTATCCCTGGGGCTGGATGCCCTATCGTTACGGCAACTGGGCATTTGTTCCGGGCTGGGGATGGGCCTGGCAGCCGGCCGGTTTTTACGGCTGGAATGCGGCGCCGGTGATTGTGAATCCTCCGGCGGGCTTTAGAGCTCCTGCTCCCCCAGTAACCACGGTGAGCGGCCATCCCACTGTGCCGATTAACCCGGTGACACGCAATCCGCGCTCGCCGATGGCCCTCCGAGAACTGCCGGCGGGCCGTACCGCGGTAGAAGGCGGTAGGCCGGGACGTATGGTAACCAATGTTCCTGTGCACGGCGGGAGCATGCAGCAGGGATCGGTAAACCGAGGGATGATGGGCCCGCACGGAACCAGCATGACTCCGCGTGGCTCGATTGCCCGCTCGCCGGGCATGACCTCGCCTCGCATGTCAGCGCCGCGCATGGGCGGCTTCGGCGGGTTTGGCACTGCGGCAAGAAGCTCGACTGCGGGCACTTCACGTCCCGCCAGCTCTACATCCTCGACACCACATCACTAGAGAGCAAAGCTGATTTCTAATCAGGGCGGCCTGCGGGTTGCCCTTTTTTGTTGGGGAGAGCAGCTTTGAAGTTTAGGGGGCGAAGGCGTGCCACAAGCAGCCTGTGCTTTCCGGCTGCCAATGCCAACTACTTCCCTGGCTGCTAACTACTGCTGTTTGTGGTTCCGCCGGTGCCCCACCAGGCCCGCCTCAAACGAGCGCTGGTCCAGTCGCGCCAGGCGCTTGGCCATACCCGGCTTCAGCAGCGGGTAATGGTGGACCTCGAACAGGTGGAAGGGAATGAACCACACGGCCTTGTCGGTAGTCATCCAGTTGAGCGGGTCGAAGCGGGCCAAATTCACGGGGCGGGAAAAGGCGCGCAGCGAGAGCTGGCGGCGCAGGTTGAAGTAGCCTTCAAAGTAGCTAAGGGCCAGCTCGCGCAGCGTGCGGTAAACCGGCTGGCGCCCGCGACAACCGGAGTAATTAGACTTGGCGATGGCTCCCCAGGCGCCGCCCATGCGGTAGACCGCGACCACGTGGTCGGTATCGCGCTCGGCTTCCAGGTCAATGACTAGCGGCGGGTAGCCGATGGCGCGCAGGGCGGCGGCGGCGAAAATCGCGCCCTCGAGGCAGTGGGCGGTGCGCTCTCGCAGCACGCGCCGAGGCGACCACGCGGTGTCAGCCAGGTGGTAATCCATTTCGTCCAGAAAGCGCTGGATGCCTTGCGGAGTCTTCATCGCCCGCAGCTGGCGCAGCTCCGCCGTGGTGAAGCCAAAATTGCCGTTGAGCATGGGTTGGCAGCAGTGTGGTGTGCCGCGGAGGAGTTTGTCAACCAATTCCAGTTCTCGGTACCTGCTACCCCAGTACCCCGCTGCATAGCCATTAAGAGTGAGAAATCCTGTTTACGCCATTTGAGTTGCAGATCGAGAAAAGCCCCGAACAAAGTTCGGGGCTAAGTTTACTTGTCCGCGATTAGCGCAGTCCGGGGCCCTTTTCATGAACCAAGTAGTGCCCATGCGCCCAGCATCCCTGTAGGCGGGCGTCGCCGTTAATGGCTAGAGACGGGTTCGGTCACGTCTGATCCGTGAATCAGGTCGTGAGTGTGGTCGTCACCGACGATTGCAATGGTATGCAGCACCTGACTACCCTTGCTGTTCGGGAAAAAGACGATCTTCGTAGTCTCATGGATGCGATTTTCCCCGTTCAGCAGTATGTTGTTGTTGGCTACAAGGACGGACTGGGCCGTATCCACATTTTGAATCATAAGGTTGTGCCCTGGCGTGTACGTCCTCACAACGTACGTTCCCCTGGGAAGCGTTGTGCCATTAACGATGAAATCAAACGTCGCATCAAAGGTCGCTACTGTGGTCCACTGGTTTTGGGCCACGGCGGAACCTGTGAGCAAGAGTGAGAATGCTATTAACATCACCAAACGAGATTTCATAAGCCCTCTTTTCAACTGCGATTTCTGAATCCAGGATTTCCTGTTTACGAGGTCAATATGCGCGGAGTGGAATTCTTTGGCAATGCACAGCGGCTGAAAGTTAGGTGAAAACTGGATACACGACTAAGTTGCAGAGCCGGTGAATCTTTGCGGCCCGGATGACAAGAGACAAGAGGTGGCCCCTCGCAGGGCTACGCTGCCCTTCTTTCCCAAAATGGAATCACTGGGCGTTGCTAATTTGGAATTTCCTGCCGTGTAACGGGCGAGCGAGATGTATTGTGGTTAGGTGAGCAGTGAGCTCGTGTAGTGGGTGGTTGCGTTTGCATGTCGACCGGAGTGTTTTCTGTGCAGATGAGCTAACCCAAAGTCGCGACCATCTGATCGTGTCTGAGGTGGGTATGTTGCCCACCACCAATCCGGTTCGGTTTGCTTCCTTCGAGATGGATCCCTCGAGTGGAGAAGTGCGCCGGAACGGTATCAAGCTTAGGCTCGGCGAGCAGCCGTTCCGCGTACTTTGCATGTTGGTCGAACATGCCGGGCGGGTTGTGGGGCGTGAGGAACTGCGGCAGCAGCTCTGGCCTGCCGACACCTTCGTCGATTTTGAGCATAGCGTCAATGCGGCGGTGAAGCGCCTGCGGGAGGTGCTGGACGATTCGGCTGAGACCCCTCGTTTCATTGAAACTCTCCCCCGCCATGGCTACCGTTTCATTTGTCCCATCGAGGTGCCCCAAACTGAAAAATTTGCAGCGTCCACCGCCAGACACCGGCGGCTTTGGGCTGGTGGGCTCGTGCTGGTGTCAATGGCCGCAATAGGTATCCTCTATATTCGACCATGGCGTCGCGGATCGCCTCCCTCTGCTCATAACACAATTCGCTCGCTGGCTGTCCTCCCCATGGAAGATCTGTCCCATGATCCCAAGCAGGAGTACTTTTCTGATGGAATGACGGAGGCCCTAATTACGGAGTTGGGCCGCCTTCCTGGTCTACGGGTAATCTCGCGGCAATCGGTCATGCAGTACAAGGGGACCGCCAAGACCGTTCCTCAGATCGCGCGCGAGCTTAACGTCGACGCCCTAGTCGAAGGTGCTGCATTGCACGAGGGCAACAAGGTCCGCATCAGCACCCAACTTACCCGCGCCGAGCCGGAAGAGCATTTGTGGGCGGCTAGTTACGAGCGCGATCTGCGCGGCATGATAGCTCTGCAACGTCAGATTGCCTCGGACATCGCTGCTCAGATAAACGTCGCGCTCACGTCAGAACAACCTGCGCAGCCGCCCTCAGCCCGTCCCGTCCATGCTAAAGCTCTCCAAGCATACCTGCAAGGTAGCTACGCGTTGAGCATGGTTGGCCTACCCAATGCCACAGCTGCCCTATATTTTCGGCAGGCTATTGCGTTCGATCCAAGCTATGCTCAAGCTTATGTCGGGCTCTGCCTAGCAGATGTTCAAATGGGTCTCGGAGTCGGCCCTTTATCTCCGCAGCAGGCCCTTGCGGAGGCGAGAGGTGCGGCGCTGCAGGCCGCCAAGCTGGATGCAACTCTCGGTGACGCCCACAGCTGCTTAGCATGGGTGAAGGCTTTTGGTGAGTGGAACTGGTCAGGAGCTGACAGTGCTTTCCGCAAAGCAGTTAAGCTCAGCCCCAACTCTGTCCAAGCGCATCGGCTCTATTCCTGGTATCTGTCCGCCATGGGGAGACATGAGCAAGCGATTGCAGAAGGCCGGCGGGCTCGCGAGCTTGATCCTCTGTCGCTCGCAGCTGCTTATACGATGGCGTCCTCGTACTGGTGGGCACGACAATATCAGTCCTGTGCGGCGGAGGCGCTGACCCTTGAGCGAATGGATCCCACTTTCCCGGGAGCCCAAGCACTCCGCGGATTAGTGTACTTGCAAACCGGGTCCTATTATGAGGCTGTATCTCGGTTTGAACGGGCCCTGAGCCTATCATACGGAGACCTGCCAGTTTGGAGTCTTGCTCGCCTGGGTTGCGCCTATTCGCAATCAGGCAGAAGAGATGAGGCACTCCAGGTTTTGGACCAACTCCTCGGGGCAAAACACCCATACATCTCCCCGTACGCGGTTGCGTTTCTGTACACCAGCTTGGGCAATAAGAACAAAGCATTCGAGTGGCTTGAAAAAGCCTATGCCGAGCGTAATCCCATGTTGGCCTTTTTAAAGGTTGAGCCCATGCTCGATCCGCTGCGCTCCGACCCGCGCTATGCCGACCTGCTGCGCCGCATCAACTTCCCGCCTTAGGAACTGCTGCAGCCGTGAAGATTCGTCAGTCGAAGCCACTCGCGCAGGAAGTGCTTGAGCGCACGGTCAAGAATGACTAGCGCGAAATCGCCTTCTCGCCTTTCATTCGCCCCACGCCACCTGCGCCTACGCCCAATGGAGCATGACTGGTGATAAATCGCCATCTCACTTTTCATTTCGCTCAACACGGCCTGTGTTTTGTGAGTACGCTAAAGCTGTTCACGTCATTCATCCGATGACACTTTGCTGCGGGGGAAGTCTAAGGGAAGTGTTGGAGGCGCTGTGGGTGTTCAAGACTTACTCTGGGCTCGCGTTCCGAAGGGTGTTCGGCACTGGACCACACGAGTTCTATCATTCCCGCTGCTGGCCGCAATCATATTAGCCCCATTGCTGAGCGGCCTGAACACTGCAGGTGTGGAAGGCGGAGCGCGTTCATCCTCGGAGCCGTCTGGGGGAATTGAGCTCTCTACTTGCAAACTGGCCGGAGTTTCGCAACCGGCACGATGCGGCACCCTCGAAGTCCTCGAGGATCCGAATAGACCGCAGGGACGTCGCCTCCGAATCGGTATGGCCGTGATTCCCGCGACCGGCGATCATCCGCGTCCAGACCCGATTGCGGTGTTGATGGGCGGACCAGGCGAAGACGCGATTAGCGCAGCCGAAGTATACGCGAAGCAGTTCGCACCCCTACGCCATGACCGTGACATCTTGCTGCTGGACCAGCGAGGCACCGGCCGCTCCGGTGCGTTGCGTTGCAGTCTCTTTTCGACGCAGCACCCCGAGGCAAGCCTCCGTGACCTGTTTCCGGTTGCAGCAGTCGAGGCATGTGAACGAGCGCTGCGTCAGCAAGCCGATCTCACCCAGTACACCTATAGCCGCTTCGCGAACGATCTGGAACGGGTACGACGGAGCCTGGGCTACGGACCATTGAACTTGTTCGCAGGCTCATACGGCACTCGAGCCGCGCAGGTATACCTGCGAATGTACCCAGAAAGCGTGCGGACCGTTTATATGGGCAGTGTTGTTCCCATAGACGTGCCCGGACCTCTTCCTTTTGCAAAGACGGAGCAAGCGGCGCTCCAGAAGATGTTCGATGCCTGCACCGCGGATTCGTCCTGCCACTCTGCGTTCCCGCACTTGCGGGACGAGTTTCGCCAGATGTCCGCTCGCTTGGCCTCGGGAAGTGTGCGGGTAGCTGTGCCAGGCCATAGCGGCACCCTTCCTCTTTCTTGCGGCCGAGTCGCCGAGTGGTTTCGCGGGCTACTCTACAGGCCCCGAACCTCTACGAATCTTCCATGGATGATCCACCGGGCCTACCTCGGAGATTGGACGCCCATTGTGGAAGGTATTCTGTCCGATGCTCGTGAAGCCGACTCCGATTTAAGTTTAGGATTGTTTTTCTCGATCACCTGTAACGAGGACATCCCATTCATCAGAGACGAGAAAGTTTCGGCTGAAACACAGGGCACTTTTTTGGGCGACTATCGTGTGCGTCAGCAACAGGCCGCCTGCAAGTATTGGCCGAAAGCCTCGCTCCCAAAGGGCTATCGGGAGCCTTTGCGATCGTCCGTGCCCACGGTATTCGCTTCTGGCGACACCGACGGTGGGACACCGCTTTGGTTCATGAAGCACACCGCCCAGGGTTTCTCGCATCGGCTCGAAGTGGTTCTACGTGGGCAGGGGCACACCGAGTGGAATGACTGCATCGCCGAGATATACCAGCAGGTCGTCGTTTCCGGCTCAGTGGGAAGCAATAGGACGCTGACCTGCCCGAAAGTGCCCCAACCGCCATTCAAGACGCGCTAGGAACGGCCTGCAATCGGACTGAGAACTTGCGTACGCGTTACCCGGTGCTGCTCCTACGCCAGCGCCTGAGCCAATTCTTCGGGTGAGTCCACCAGCAGGTCAGGCGGCAGTGTCTGCAGAGTTTGGGGAGCGAAGCCATAGGTCACGCCGCAGGTCCAGGCGCCGGCATTTTGGCCGGTCAGCACGTCAATGGAGGAATCGCCAACAATGATGGTTTCTTCCGGCGCGGCCCCGGCCTCTGCCATCAGCTTGCGCGCGCCCTCCGGGTCAGGCTTCTTGGTGGAAAAGCTGTTGCCGCCGTAGACCTGGTCGAAGAAAGGCTTGAGTCCCAGCGCCTCCACGATTTGCCGGGAAGGGTTTACCGGCTTATTGGAGAGCACGGCCATGTGGCGCTCGCTTCCGTTGCGGCCCCGGCGCAAGGCGGCCAGCATCTCCGGCACTCCCGGGTAGGCATGGGTGTGGTCCAGCTTGTGGACGCGGTAGTAGGAAAGAAAGTATTCCAGGGCCTCATCGAGGAAATAATGATCGTTTGGGTCGCCCAGGGCGCGCCGGATCAGCATGGGAGCGCCGTCGCCGACGTAGGTGGCAATGATTTCCGGAGGCAGCTCGGGGCGCTGAAAGTGCCGCAACATGGCATTGACGGAATTGACCAGGTCAACGCGCGAGTCAATCAGCGTGCCATCCAGGTCAAAAATCAGCAGCTTGAGCGGCTTACCATCCAGATTACGATTGCTTCTAACCATTGGTCCCAAGGGGCTGCGGCTGGTTGGATGCGCCCCTAATCCAGTATATTCGTACAGCTCTCTGTGGCTTACAATGCGACGGGAGTGTGCTGCGCATCCAATGACTGTGCCGAAGATTACTTCTGAGGAGTCGGATGGCGACCACCAAAGTAGAACCTAAGCCTGTCAAAGGGCCTGCCCAGGCCAGCCGCGGGCCGGAAAAGACCTACGACGGCCTCACCGGCAAGCAGTTAATCGAGCTCTACCGCCTGATGTTCCTGTCCCGGCGGCTGGACGACCGGGAAATCCTCCTCAAACGCCAGCAGAAGATCTTCTTCCAGATATCCGGAGCGGGGCACGAAGCCATGGGGGTGGCCGCTGGGCTGGTGCTTAAGCCCGGTTACGACTGGTTTTATCCCTACTACCGGGACCGGGCGCTGTGCCTCTCGCTAGGCGTGACTCCCCTGGAAATGCTGCTCCAGGCGGTGGGCTCCGCCGAAGATGCCGCGTCCGGCGGACGGCAGATGCCCTCCCACTGGGCCGATCCCAAACTCAACATAGTGACCGGTTCCTCGCCTACCGGTAGCCAGTTGCTGCAGGCGGCAGGCTGCGCCGAGGCTGGCCGGTTCTATGCCGCCCATCCCGAAGCGACAAAGAAGGCGTCTGGCGACTACCGCGAATTCAAGGATGTTCACTTCCAGGGCGACGAAATCACCTACGTCTCCTGCGGTGAAGGCGCCACCAGTGAAGGCGAGTTCTGGGAAACCATGAACACCGCCTCCACCCGCAAGCTGCCGGTGATGATCTGCGTGGAGGATAACGAGTACGCCATTTCTGTGCCCATTGAGGTGCAGACGGCGGGGGGCAATATTTCCAGGCTGGTGGCCAATTTCCCCCATTTTTATTTTGCGGAATTTGACGGCACTGATCCGGTGGCCAGCTACACGGCATTCCGCAAGGCCGCGGAGCATATCCGCGCGGGCAAGGGAGCCGCCTTCCTGCACGGCCACGTGGTGCGCCCTTACTCTCATTCGCTCTCCGATGACGAGCGCCTCTACCGCCCAGAAACAGAGCGGCGGGAGGAATCCAAGCGTGATCCTATTGGCCGCCTGCAGATGTTCCTGGTGCGGGAAGGCATTCTGGACGAGGAAGGCATCACCCGCCTGGAGAAGCAGGTGGAAGCCGAGGTGCAGGAGGCGAGCGACCAGGCTGTAGCCGCCGCCAAGCCGGCGCCGGATTCCGTGATGCAGTTCATTTACTCGCCCACTCTTGATCCGGCTTCCCCGGCGTTCGCCAGCGAGCCGGTGTTCGCCAATCCCAAGAACCAGGCCCAGCCCACCATTGCGGCCGCCACCGCGCAGAAAACCATGGCCGACTTGATCAACGCCTGCCTGCATGACGAGATGAAGCGCGACCCGCGGATTCTGGTGTTTGGTGAAGATGTGGCCGATTGCAGCCGCGAAGAGTACCTGCAGCAGAAGCTGATTAAGGGCAAGGGCGGAGTCTTCAAGCTGACCTCCGGCCTGCAGCGGGAGTTCGGCTCTGACCGGGTATTCAATTCCCCCTTGGCCGAGGCCAACATCGTGGGCCGGGCTACCGGCATGGCCACACGCGGCCTGAAGCCGGTGGTCGAAATCCAATTCTTTGACTACATCTGGCCGGCGATGATGCAGCTGCGCAACGAGCTGCCGCTCATTCGCTGGCGCTCGGCCAACGCCTTTTCCGCGCCCACCGTGATTCGCGTGGCCATTGGCGGCTATCTCACCGGAGGGGCCATTTACCACTCCCAGTGCGGCGAAAGCATCTTCACGCACATTCCGGGCTTGCGGGTTGTGTTCCCGTCGAATGCGCTGGATGCCAACGGGCTGCTGCGCACCGCGATCCGCTGCGATGATCCTGTAATGTTTCTGGAACATAAACGGCTTTACCGCGAAACCTTTGGCCGCTCGCCTTATCCCGGGCCGGAGTACATGGTGCCCTTCGGCAAGGCCAAGGTGGTGCAGGAGGGAAGCGATCTGACCGTCATCACTTATGGGGCGGTGCTGCCGCGCGCCCTGCAGGCGGCACAACGCTTGCAGAGGGAGCAGGGAATCAGCGTGGAGTTGATTGACCTGCGCACCTTGAATCCCTACGACTGGGAGGCGATTGCCAACTCCGTTCGCAAGACCAGTCGCGCCCTGGTGGCCTATGAAGACACCCTGAGCTGGGGCTACGGCGCCGAGATCGCCGCGCGCATTGCCGACGAGCTTTTCGAGGACCTGGACGCGCCGGTGCGCCGCATTGCCGCGAAGGATGTTTTTGTCGCCTATCAGCCGCTGCTGGAAGAGAAAATCCTGCCTCAGTCCGAGGACATAGAGCGCGCCATGCTGGAACTGGCGGAGTTCTGAGCTTAAATCGTCACCAAGACAAAGAGGCGCTGAGAAGAGAGAAATAGGGTGGTGAGGGTTGCCGCCCGGCGCCTGACACGTGAATTTGACAAGAAGTAAGAATAGTGCAGTCCCGTCGGGAATCGGGTCACTCAGCGTTGCCTGCGTTTTCTTTCAGCATGACTCTGAGCTGGAGTGGGTGTCAGTGAACATGTCGCCAGGACCCGGCGGAACCAACATAATAATGCTGGCATTGGGATCCCTAGCCATTTTTATGGGCTTTTTTGCGACAGGAATACGAGGAGCATTTGGCGGTGGACCCACGCGCCCCCTAACTCCTGCAGGTCGAGTGATTCTCATTGTGACTGGTATCCTGCTCCTTGGGACCGGGCTGCACCGCCTCTTGAAATAAGTCATTATGATAAGAGGAGCCTAATAACATCAAAAGACCAGCCCAACACTAAGGGCTCTTAGCAGGTAGCCGACGCGTAAGATTTCGTCTCCGTGTCAGCCACGGAAACCACGATCAACGTGGCATCGTCCGCCAGTTGCGAATCGCAGAACTTTTTCACTTGGGCCAGCAAGCGGTTCTTTAACTCCGCGGAGGAACATTGCGCCTGGCCGTTCGCTGCGTCGGTGAGCCGCTGTTCGCCAAATTCCTCGCCGTCGGGCTTGGCCGCCTCGGTGATGCCATCGGTGAACAGCAATAACCGGTCGCCGCGATTAAGCTCCACCATCGAATCCTCGTATTTCCACTCGGGAAACACCCCCAGCAGCGCGCCTCCGTTATCAAGTTGCTGGGCGGAGCGTGCGCCGTTCAGCAGGATGGGACGGAGGTGGCCGGCATTGGTGTATGCGAGTGTGCGGTGTTCTGCGTCCAGCACGCCGTAAAATAGGGTCACGAATTTTCCCGACGCAATGTTGTTGCACAGCACGGAATTGACTCTGCTGCACAGCCAGGCGGGCGAGGCGGCATCAGAAGCGAACGCGCGTACGGTGGCCTGCACGTTGGCCATGAGCAGGGCCGCGGAAACGCTTTTCCCCACCACATCGGCGATGCAGATGCCAAGCTTGCCTTCGCCCAGCCTGATCACGTCAAAGTAGTCGCCGCCCACCACCCGTGCCGGCTCCCAGGCCCCGGCGATATCAAAACCCGGGACCTGCGGAATATCCTTGGGCATCAGCGCCTGCTGGATCTCTCGCGCCCGCTCCAGTTCCTGCGCCTGCAGTTCGCGCTGGGCGATTTCCAGGTCCACTGCCTGCTGCAGTTGGCGGTTGCTGCGCTCCAGCCGGGTCTTAGTTGCATAGTAAATCTGGGCGACGATACCGAAAATCACAGTGGCGACAAACGGAAATTTCCAACTCCCTCTCAAAACCGGGAACAAGGGCGGCCGCGGCGCAGAGAACGTGACCAGGTATACGACTGTCGTGGAAAACACGACTGCAAAGGGCGTGAACACCAGCAGAAGGAGCAAGTACGTGACCCAGTAAGTGGCAAATGGCCTGTGGGCATAAAGGATGCCCAACTTGTCTTTGAACAGGACAGTCAGATTGCAGAGGAGCAGAGAATAAATCAGGGTCACGAGCAGGCCGGCACGCTGCGGCTCTATCGCCCAGAAGATTGCATATACAGCAAGGGCAATACCGATGTAGAGCTGCTGCCGGCGCAACCAGCGGAAGAACCCTGACGAGTTGGTCTGGAACGTCATCGCCCTCGAGGAGGGATTTTAGAGCCGGGCCGAACATTGAGTCTGTGACCTGGCTCACCGCAAGCCGGTCTAACCGGTCGAGGCGGCTCTTCGGCTGCCGCCACGGCCGCGGCCCAGGATCGCGTCCAGGGCAATGGGGCCGGCGCCGAAGAAAATCAGGGCCAGGCTCAAGGCCGCAAGCGTCATGGGAAGTTGGTAGTTGCCCTGGCCGACGAGCCCGTTTTTCCAGTGCACCTTGGCAATCGCCACCACCATGTCAATGAGCAGCGCGACCGCGGCAGGACGGGTCAACAGGCCAATGATGATCAAAATACCGCCGAAAAACTCGGCGCCCGCGGAAAGATAGGCCGACCACCAGGGCAGGCCCATGCTGCTGAAGAATTTTTCTACGCCCTGTATGCCGGTCACCTTGGGATAGCCATGCACGATCATCACCGCGCCCAGGGCAATGCGCATGCTCAGCAGGCCGAGGAGTTGCAGCTTATCCAGAATTCTCATTTGCTCCCCGAATAAGAGCTCCACCGCAGAGTACGCGGAGGACGCTGAGGTTGGCACAAATGGAACTAAAGCGCAGGATTCACCTTAAAACGTCGTGTCTTGACCCAGATTCCTCTGCGTCCTCTGTGTCCTCGGCGGTTTTCATTTCTTCAGGTCTTTCAGGATTTCGCGGGCGGCATTGGCACCAGAGGCCCCAGTCAGCCCGTCGCCGGGATGCGTGCCGGAACCGCACAAATAGAGGCCACGAATCGGGGTACGGTAGCGTGCCCAATCGAGCAGCGGACGCATGGTGAAGATCTGGTCCAAAGCCAGTTCGCCATGGAAAATGTGTCCGCCGGTCATGCCGTAGGTTTCTTCCAGATCCTTCGGCGTGATGATCTGGCCAGTCTCGACCAGCCCAGGCAAATCAGGCGCGTAGCGCGCCAGTGTCTCCACCACGGCATTTCCCAGTGCGTCGCGCTGTGTATTCCAATCGGCGTTGCGCAGGTGGTAGGGCGCGAACTGCATGTAGATGGACATCACATGCTTGCCACCAGGCGCGAGTGAAGGATCGGCGAGCGAGGGAATGCTGGCTTCCAGGTAGGGCGCCTTGGAGAAGCTGCCGTACTTGCTGTCGTCGAAAGCGTGCTCCAGGTAATCAATTTCCGGCCCGATGTGGATGCGCCCGCTAAGCGCCGTGCCATTGGTGCCCGCCTTCTCCAGCGCGGTGAAGTGGGGTAGGCCATTCAGCGCCAGGTTCACCTTGGCTACAGTGCCGGGAGTGCGGTAGTGCTGCAGCTTAACCACGAAGTCGGGCGCCAGGTGCACGGGATCCACCAATTTGAGCAGCGTGCGCTTGGGGTCGGCGTTGGAGATGATGGTGGTGGCGGAAATCTCTTCGCCGTTAGCCAGCACAACGCCCGTGGCCACGCCATCCTTCACCCGCACCTGCTTGACTTCGGCATTGGTGCGAATTTCGGCGCCCGCAGCCACCGCCGCTGCTGCCATGGCTTTGGTCACGGCCCCCATACCACCCATAGGATGGGAACTCGAGCCCACCGGGGAAGGATCGGAAGCGGCCCGCATCAGCAGCACGGTGCTGCTGCCCGCCGACCAGGGGCCCAGAGCGGTGCCGAAGATGCCGCGCGCCGCCACCACCGCACGCACCAGTTCGGTATCAAAAAATTCCGCCACCAGGTCGGCCACGGCCATGGGACCCCAGCGCAACAGCCGGTACATGTCCTTCTTGCCCAGGTCGCGCACGCCCTTGCCGGTCTTGACCATCTCCCACAAGTCGGCAGCGGCGGGATGATCAATGTCTGGCGGAGCCATGGCCAGCACGCGCTGGAACACACCTGCAATTTTGCCCAGCGAGCGCTGGAACTCGCCGTAACTCTGAGCATCTTTGGCCGAAAAATTGCCAATGGACTGCGCCGATTTCGCGGCATCGCCGTAAAGGAATAAGGCGCGCCCGTCGGGCGAAGGAGCAAACACCCGCAACTCGGGATTCAGCATCTTCAGCCCGTGCTTCTCCAGTTCCATGTCGCGAACGATCTGCGGGCGTAATGGGCCGGCGGAGTGGGCCAGGGTGGAGCATTTAAAACCTGGATGGAACTCTTCGGTGATGGCGGCGCCGCCGGGCTGCTCGCGGCGTTCCAGCACCAGCGGGCTGAAACCGGCGCGTGCGAGATAGAAGGCTGTGACCAGGCCATTGTGACCCGCGCCGAGAATAACGACGTCGTGGGCCATGGCTAGTGCGCTCCGTTTCCGGAATCTTTCAGGATTTCCAGCGCTGCCAGCCTTCCCGGTGCGCCCATGATCCCGCCACCCGGGTGGGTGGCCGAACCGCACATGTAGAGATTTTTAATGGGCGTGCGGTACTGGGCCCAGCCCGGTACCGGCCGGAGGAAGAACAACTGCTCCAGGGAGAGCTCGCCCTGGAAGATATTGCCCTGGGTGAGCCCGAACTCGCGCTCGATGTCGAGCGGCGTGAGCACCTGCTTGCCCACGATGATTTTCTTCAGGTTGGGCGCGTATTCGGAGACGGTCTCAATCACGTTGTTGCCGAATTCCTCGCGCTTCTCGTCCCAGGTGCCTTCCTTGAGGTTGTAGGGGGCGTACTGCACGAAGCAGGACATCACGTGCTTGCCCGGGGGCGCCACCGAGGGATCGGTCAGGCTGGGAATTACCATGTCAACGTAGGGACGCCGCGAGTACCTGCCGTACTTGGCATCATCGTAAGCGCGTTCCATGTAGTCCACGGCGGGCGAGACGGAAATCGCTCCCCGCAGGTGCGCGCCCTCGCCCGGCATGCAGGTGAAGTCGGGCAGCGCATCCAGCGCCAGGTTCACCTTGCCGGAGGAGCCGCGGTACTTGTAACGGCGGACTTCTTCCAGAAATTCGCCGGGCAGTTCGCCCGCGTCAAGCATCTTCAGGAAGGTCAGGTTGGGGTCCACGCTCGAAGAAACTATATCGGCCTGGATCTCGTCGCCATTCTGCAGGACAACGCCGCCGGCCCGCCCGTTTTTCACCAGAATTTTAGCGATGGGAGCGCTGGTGCGAATCTCGGCGCCGAACTCTTTCGCCGCATCCCCGATGGCATTGGAGATGGCGCCGGTGCCACCGCGGGCAAAGCCCCAGGCGCGGAAAGCGCCATCAATCTCGCCCATGTAGTGGTGGAGCAGCACGTAGGCGGTGCCGGGCGAGCGCACGCCCAGGAAGGTGCCGATGATGCCTGAGGCTGACATGGTGGCCTTGAGCACGTCCGTCTCGAACCACTGGTCGAGGAAGTCGGCCGCGCTCATGGTCATCAGCTGCACCTGGTTGTATTTGTCCTCGCTGGGGAGGTGCTGGAAGCGCCGCCCAATGAACAGCAGCTTCATCAGTTCCTTGGGATTCAGCGTGGAAGGGTCGGGCGGGACCATGCTCAGGATGGGCTTTACGAAGCGGCACATCTGCTGCATGGCCTTGCCGAATTCCTCGTAAGCCTCGGCGTCCACGGCGGAGTGGCGGGCAATTTCGCGGCGGGTCTTGCCGTGATCGTTCACGCGCCACAGGTGGTCGCCGTTGGGCATGGGCGTGAAGGTGCCGTCCAGGGGCAGGATTTCCAGGCCGTGCCGGGGCAGGTCTAGGTCGCGGATAATTTCCGGGCGCAGCAGCGAGACCACGTAGGAGCAGACCGAGAACTTGAAGCCGGGAATGATCTCTTCCGTCACCGCGGCGCCGCCCAGCACGTAGCGGCGCTCCAGAACCAGCACCTTCTTGCCGGCGCGCGCCAGGTAGGCGGCGTTGACCAGCCCGTTGTGGCCGCCGCCAATGACTATGACGTCGTACTTATTATTTCCAGCAGGCATAAGGCTTTGCGGAATGAAGCCACATTGTAAGCGAGGTGGGGAGATTTGTCTTGCAGGCGGGAGGTATTAGGGGACACGGCTCGTTCCGTCCAGGTTGGGTGGAAGCGCGTCGCGCGGTATCAGCGGCGGAGGATTAGCCGGTACGCCGAGTGGGAGCACAGGCACGATTTATGGTGCAGGTATGCTCTATCGTTGCGGGGACGATTCACGCGGCAAAAACGATTTCGGAAGGGCACGGCTTCAGCCGTGCCGCAAAGGTTGCGTCATTAGGCGGCTTTTAGCCGCTGGGGGACGTCGTCCAAGACCCACCCGAGGTGGGCAGAGCTAAAGGGATACTGCCCCGGCTCCGAACAGAATTTTGCCCGCACCGGGTTCAAAATAATGTACTCCCGGCAGCGGTCATAATCTGCTGCATCCCGAATACGATGATCTGTAAATCCCTTCTGCCAAACCTCACAGGCTGAGGCCAGTTCTCGGCTTGCTCGGAACGAAAATCCGCCCTTTATGAACTGGACGACCCTTTCCAACGGAATATCAACGGGCGTGATGATTAGATGGAAGTGGTCGGGCATCAGCACAAATTCGTGCAATAGATATTTGCCGCTGGCGCGGTAGGCATAAAGGGTTTTCAGGAAGAGCTTGGCCCAAGCCTCGGACCTGAAAAGGGTGCGCCGTTCCCAGGTTGCCGCGGTGACGAAGTATGTGCCGAAATTGTGTACCCGGCTCGGCTTCAAGACGACCCTCCACGGCTAAAGCCCTCGCTGCCGTCATGATCAACGGCTCGGCTGAAGCCGAGCCCTTCCGAGGACAAAGGCAGAGTCGTGCCCAAAATCCAGATTACGTATTGTGGGTGGATAGCTCTGTGATTGATCGCACTCGAAAGCGTGACAGCAAGTTGTTTCCGGGTACAGTCGAATAGGCCGCCTGATAGAAAGGCTGCAGCTAGCCTGACTCACCCGAAGCTCTCGATCTATTACGAGTCTTCCCCTTTCCTGCCCGTGCCCTTTGAATCTCACTGTTCTTGCTGCCGCCGCACTGCGCTGGCTATAATCCGGCTTCATACCAACGCATCGCAGGAGCCACCTTGCCGGTCGGAACCGCATTTCACGAGCGCACGTTTCCTCTCTGCTACAGCCTGAATTACCGGGAATGGTCAGGCTACTACACGGTCAGCGTGTACGAAACCCACCATGAGCACGAGTACAATGCCATCCGCAACGCGGCCGCGCTGATTGATATCACGCCGCTGTTCAAATACATGGTGACCGGCAAGGATGCCACCCGCCTGGTGAATCGCGTGATCGCGCGCGACATTGCTAAGGTGAGGGTGGGCCAGGTCATTTACTGCTGCTGGTGCGACGAAGCTGGCAAGGTCATAGATGATGGCACCATCACCCGGCTGGAAGAAAACAAATACCGCTGGACCGCCGCTGATGCCAGCCTGCGCTGGTTTCGCCAGAACGCCCTGGGCATGGACGTGCAGATTGAGGACATCTCCGAGAAGACGGCGGCGCTGGCGGTGCAGGGCCCCACTTCGGGCAAGCTGCTGAAGGCGGTTTGCGATGCCGACATCAGCAACCTCAAATATTTTCGCGTTACCCACGGCAAAATCGAAGGCGTGCCCGTGGACGTCTCCCGCACTGGTTACACCGGCGATCTGGGCTACGAAATATGGGCGCCGTGGAACGACGCGGTTAAGGTTTGGGACGCGCTGATGAAGAAAGGCAAGCAGTTCGACGTGCACCCCACCGGCATGCTGGCCCTGGACGTAGCCCGCATCGAGGCGGGGTTGATCCTGATCGAGGTGGATTACGTCAGCAGCAAAAAGGCGCTCATCCCGGAACAGAAGTACTCGCCTGACGAAATCGGCCTGGGCCGCCTGGTGCACCTGGAAAAAGAAAATTTCATTGGCCGTGCGGCCCTTATCGAGGAGCAGAAGCGGGGTACGCCGCGGCAATTGGTGGGACTGGAACTGGAGTGGTCGGAAGTGGAGCGCTTCTTCGACAAGCTGGGCATGGCGCCGCAGACCCCGAGCACCGCCTCGCGGGTGCATGTGCCCGTGTACCACGGCCGAACGCAGGTGGGAAAGGCGACTTCCACCACTTGGTCGCCGTTGCTGAAAAAGATGATCGCCCTGGCTAGCGTGGAGCGCGAGCACTCCCGGCTGGGCAGCAAGCTGAAGATGGAGTTTACGGTGGAGTCGGTGCGCCATACCGTGACCGCCACCGTGGTGAAACTGCCATTCTTCAATCCGCCGCGAAAGACGGCAGTGCCGGTTTAGAAAGCCAGCAATTCAGCCAGCTAAGCGGCCCAGATCCTCAGCTAGAATCACCGGCATGAAACCCGCCGACCTGGCCCGCATATGGGAAGAGCACACCCGGCACGAATTCCAGACGCAGGATTTGGAGTCCACGCTGGTCACCATGGTGGACGACGGCTACGTCAACCACATCCCGGTCATGACCGGGGCTTCCGGCAAGCCAGCGTTGCGTGAGTTTTACGGCCGGAACTTCATTCCTGCCATGCCGCCCGACACCACGCTCACTCCGGTTTCCCGCACCGTTGGCGAAAACCAATTGGTGGATGAAATGATTTTTTCTTTTACCCACACCCAGGAGATGCCCTGGATGCTCCCCGGCATCGCGCCAACCAACCGCCGGGTGGAAGTACCCTTGGTCGCGGTTGTGGGATTTCGCGACGGCAAGGTAGCGTTCGAGCGCGTTTACTGGGACCAAGCCTCGGTGCTTAAGCAGATTGGCTTGCTCGTTGATCCCGCGCTCCCGGTTTTCGGCGCTGAAACCGCCCGCAAGATTGTGCAGCAGATGGCCAGCAGCCGCGCGGGCGGAGAATAGATCAGCCGCGGTTCACCATCTGCCCGCGGATCCGCGTGATCTGTTTCATGTGATGGCGGCCGTGTACCAGGTGAAAGGTTCGCCACTGCTCCGCGGTGAGAGGCCCCAGGATTGGATGGTTGGCGATCTTGCTGCTTGCCCCAAATTGGGCTTCGCAGCGGCTGATGGCATCGTCAGCAGCCGCCAGATTGCGCTGAATCTCCACCAACACGGTTTCCGGCGCCGCCCCTTTGGGCAACACCATGGCCGGCGCTTGCCGCCCGCTGGGCATGTAGCGCAGCCCGGTCACGACAAAGCCGGCGATGCGTTGCCGCCAGTTGGCTGCGGTCAGGCTGGGCTGTCCCGCTTTCAGGCAGCGCTGCAGCGACTTGGCCGTGCCACTGTAGGTGAGCGACAAGTGCTCCAGGATCGCCGCCGCACTCCATTTGCCGTTTTGATGCCAGGCCAGTTGTTCGCTGCTCATGCCGCGCACCGCGTGCTCAATCGCCTCTTGAATGCGTTGCAGATCGGGGTGCATGGTAAGCTCGCCTTTCGATTAGAATGTGCGGGACGCTTCCAGTCGCAAAACATTTTGCCAGGATGGTGGCCATGAAAAAGCTGGTCGTGAGTGTATTGTCGCTGTTGGTGCTGGCCGCGTGCTCCTCTGAGCCGACCAAGACCGCGGAACAGCCGGCCAAGCCCGCTCCCAAGCAGGCGGAGCTCAGCACCGGGCGCATGGGTTTTCAACGGCTCTACATCGCCGCCCATGGCTGGGCTCCCGATGCCCGGCCTTACATCATTACATCGCAGTTGACCAAGGAATCCATCGGCCGCGACGGTAAGTCCGGCGTGTGGAGGGCCGGCTTTGCCTCCAACGTGCGCCATGCCATCAAGCCTTTCGTGTGGTCAGGCCTCGACAGTGATGATGCGCCTTCCCCCGGCATTTCGTCTGGCGTGGAAGATAGCTACAATCCGGCCAACACCTCCACCCAAGCCTTCGACATTGGCTTTCTCAAAATTGACACCGACAAGGCTTTCGAAGTGGCACAGAAGCACGGTGGCGAAAAGCTGCTGCAGAAAAATCCCAAGCAGCCGGTCGTTTACATGTGCAATTGGAATCCGGGGGCAAACGAGCTCGTTTGGCACGTAATTTACGGCACCGGGCCTGACGATGCCCGCCTGCGCGTGGCGGTGAATGCGACCAGTGGTGATTTTCTCCGGGTGGAGAAGTAGTTTCAGTTCCGATAGGAAAGCTACTCGGGTTGGGGACTACTGCTGCTTAGGCTTGGCTATGGTGGCGGTCTTCGCCGGTTTGGTCACTCCGGGCGCCTTTCCCTTCAGTCTCGCCAGCGCTTTCTGCGCGTCATTGGCTTTCGGCCCGTACGGCAGGATTTTCAGGTAATCCCGGTAGTTCTTCACCGCCTCCTGCAGATCGCCAACCTTCTCCGATGCGTCCGCCAGCCGGTAAGTAGCAATTGCGTCGTTGGGCTTATAGAGCAAAGCCTCGCGGTAGCGGGAGACGGCGGCACGGTAGTTGTGTTGCTTGAAGTAGAAGTCGCCCACTTCCACGTTCTTGGCGGCGCGATGCGGATCGAAGGGATGGAACTCGCCCACGTCGGCGTCATCCAGTCCCGCGTTGGGATGGGTTTTGGCGTCGTTCTCCGGAGGGGTGATGTCCACCTTCTCGTCCTTGCTGGTGCTGCTGCCGGAGTCGTCGGGAGGGGTGGTGCGGGGCGGCTGAGAAGTAGCCGCTGGGCCACCAGGGCCGTAGGGGCCGGGCTCGGTTGGCGGAGGCGATGGCCGCTGCGGAGGCGGCGCGGAAGGAAGTTTCTGCGAATCCTGGCTCTTTTGCCCGGCGGTAGGCTGCGGCTGGGGCGCCGAGGGTAGGTCCTGGGTGGAGGTCGTCTTCTGCTGCCCGGATTGCGATGGCTGCTGCCCGGACGGGTTCTCCTGCTGCCCGCAAAGCGGCAATGCCATAGCGAGGGCAAGCGCGATCACCCAGGCCGAACGTCGGACAGCCATGCAGATATTCTACTGCAGGAGTCGGCAGTCGGGACTGGAGAGTGAATGCAGACCAGTGACTCCTGACTACCCACTCTATCCTAAAAAAAAACAGGCCATCCATACGGATGGCCTGGTTGGCGAAGTCCTCCGGGGAGGAGGGAAAACTTATTTGCCCTGGGGCTGCACTAGCGAAGCGGCCGGTCCAGTCGAGGACGGCGCCTGCTGTTGCTGCTGGCCCTCAGTATTGGTCATCAGGCGAATATCCACGCGGCGGTTCTTGGCCCGCCCAGCAGCCGTTTTGTTGGTGGCCACCGGCTTATCTTTGCCCAGACCAATCAGGTAGATCTTGTGCGCCGGGACGTTGTACTTGGAGGCCAGGTACTGAATGACCGAGTCAGCACGCCGGTCGCTCAGGCCGTAGTTGTACTGCTGGCTGCCGACGCCGTCCGCGCCGCCTTCCACGGTAATGATGTAGTTCTTGGTTTTGGGAATCTCAGAGCCCAGTTCATCCAGGGCGGATCTCGCTTTGCCGGTCAAATTGTCGCGGTTGAAAGCAAAGTGGACCGAGGTCTCGACCACAGGATGATAGTTGTCGAGGTTGGCGACCGTGTTGGCCAGCGAAGTCACCCGATTGCTGGCGGTGGTGGCCGTCTGTTGCGCCTGGTCGGCCGACTGGCCGGCGGCCTGGGCCTTCTGGTCCACTTCCGCCGTCTTGTTGTTCACGGTCAGAATGCTTTGCTGGACGCGTGCGTCAACGTCCTTGATGTCGCGGCTATTCTTCGCGGTCAGGTCGTCCAGTTCGTTGACCTTGTTGACCACGGGCGTAACTTCATTGCGAACATATTTCTTGCTGGAGCAGCCGATACCCAGAAACAGACTGGACGCCAACAAGCCTGAGAGAAAAATCCGGTTCATGAGGAGAACTCCTTCCATCCGCAGGAGCGGCCTTGTGCGCTCCCGTCGTTTGCTGATTGAGCACGTGCGCTGCCAATCGCAGCGCCAGGTAAAGACATCTAATTGTAAGCCAATCAACGACTTCCGGTAAAACCCCGAAGAAGTATACCGGGCGGCCAATGGCCAGGTGGGCAAACCCGTCGTAAGTCGTAGAATTTTTACCCGGCAGAAAGCTGAAGTTTATGCCCAAAAACGGCACTTTTTGGCCCGAGCTGCGGTTTCAGCGGCTAGGGCGGCATGTTTTGAACCCTGCCAGCCGGCTCCGGCACCCGGTTCTGATGCTGACCAGCTATCATCGAAATGAGCCACACGGCCACTTTGGCTAGGCCACGGAGCCGACGGCGATCAGCTTCTTTTCCCATGGACCTTCAGCAGAAAATACGGACCCTGCCCACCCAGCCTGGCGTGTATCAGTACAAAAACGCCGAGGGGGAGGTCATTTATGTGGGCAAGGCCAAGAACCTGCGCTCCCGGGTGCGCTCCTACTTCCTGCAGGGCCGGCCAGAAGATGCCAAAACCGGCACCCTGCTGCGCGAGGCCACCGATGTGGACTACATCGTGGTGGACAACGAAAAAGAAGCGCTGGCGCTGGAAAATAACCTTATCAAGCAGAAAAAGCCGCGCTTCAACATTCTGCTGCGCGACGACAAGACCTACCCCTACGTGAAACTTACCTTGGGCGAGCGCTTCCCCCGGGTGTACGTTACGCGGCGGCTGCGCAAGGACGGCAGCGCCTACTATGGCCCCTACTTTCCCGCCAACTTGGCCTACCGCATCGTGGACCTGATCCACCGCCACTTTTTGATCCCGTCCTGCAAGGTGGACCTGAGCCGCTACCATCCCCGGCCCTGCCTGCAGTACTACATTCATCGCTGCCAGGGACCCTGCGTGCAGGGGCTGACCATGCCTGACGTTTACCAAGAGGCGGTGCATGACGTGAAGATGTTTCTGGAAGGGCGGCCCACCGACCTGGTGCGCTCGCTGCGCGGCCGTATGGAGCAGGCAGCTGCCGACCAGCGGTTCGAGCAGGCGGCCAAGTACCGTGACCTGATCTCCACCGTAGACCAACTGCAGGAGAAACAGCGTATTGCTTCCACCGAGAGTGACGACGCCGACGTTTTCGGCTACCACTACGAAAATGGCATGCTGGCTATCAATTTGTTCCACATGCGCGGCGGACGCGTGCTCGATCGCCGGGAATTTTTCTGGGAGCAGGTGCCGGTGCTTGCGTCGGCTGATCCCTCGGAGGAGCCCTCGAGCCCGGCCAGAGATGTTGCTTCTGAAGAAAGCACTGAGATGCATGTGATCTCTACCGACGATGGTGAAGATGGCGCGGAGCGCGCGGCGAAGGTTTTGGCTTTCAACCCAGGCGAGTTCTTCTCAGCGCTGATTAAGCAGCTGTATATTGATGCGCCTTATGTGCCGCGCACGATCTACGTGCCAGTGGATTTTGAGGATCGGGAAACTCTGGCCGAGCTCATTTCCGAAACTCACGCGGGCCCCGGAGCTCGAGCCGCAAGGGTGCATGTCACGGTTCCGCAGCGCGGCGAGAAGCGCTCGCTCATTGACTTGGCGGGCAACAACGCCAAGCAGTCGTTCGACCAGCGCTTCCGCGTGATGCAGCCGGCGGCCCGCGCCGTGCAGGAATCGCTGCAGGACGTGCTCGCCCTGCCCGAACTGCCCAAGCGCATCGAGTGTTTTGATATTTCTCACATCCAGGGGGCGGAGACCGTGGCCTCCATGGTCGTCTGGGAAGATGGGCGCATGAAAAAGTCCGACTACCGCAAGTTCATCATCCGCTCCGTGGATGGCGTGGACGATTTCGCCTCCATGCGCGAGGTGGTAACGCGGCGCTACAAGCGAGTGGAGTCAGAAAAGAAGAAGATGCCCGACCTGGTGCTGATTGACGGCGGCCTCGGACAACTGCATGCCGCCGCCGAGGCGCTGGAAGAGCTGCAGATCATCAACCAGCCGCTGGCAGCCATCGCCAAGCGCGAGGAGATCATTTACGTGTACGGCCAGGAAGATGAGCCAGTGGCGCTCGACCACCACTCGCCCGTGCTCCACCTGGTGCAGCAGATTCGCGACGAAGCCCACCGCTTCGCGGTCACCTTCCACCGCAAGCGTCGGCAGATGCGGGACCGCTCCACCGAACTCCTGGAGATTCCCGGCGTCGGCGCCAGCACCACTCGCCGCCTGCTGCAGCATTTTGGCAGCCTGCAGTCGGTGAAGGACGCCGATGTGGCCGCCCTTTCCGCCGTCGTTACCCGCACCCAGGCGCAGGCAATTCTGGAGCACTTCCGCAAACAACCCGCAAATTAAAACCGCTCAGGATGACAATAGGTGGGTGATTAGCTCGAGCTAGACGATTTTCCTTCTTCCTGCTCGCGACCCTGTAGCTCCTGTTGCAGGCGTTCGCGGGAAATGTCGTTCAGACGCGAATCCTGCAGCATTTCATGCAGCACGCCGCTGGGCAGGCTTTGCGCAAATTGCGCCGCCTGTTCCGCCGGAGTGAGCGGGTTGCGCAGCAACGCAATACGCACTTCGCGGCGCACCGACCACTTGCCGTCATTGCAGGCCTGTTCCACCAGTGCCGCAGTTGCCTTTTCCGACACTAGCGCCTTCACCACCAGCACTTCCGTTAGAAAAGGGTTGCTCACCGCCGCCTCCACCACGCGCGGCTCGGAGTCGAGCAGCAGGGCGGCGGCTACCCGTCCTGAAGCCCGCCGCGCCAGCGTGGTGCGCTCGCCCAGCGTGATCTTCTCCAGGCGCGACACCAGGGTTTCCTCCGCCAGCTTCTTGATGTCGGCGAGCACGGCGGGCGAAAGCGCCAGTTGCATCAGCTCAAAAGTATAGAGATGACGGATAACCGGCAGCGACACGTGCCGCGGCGTCTTGGGGTGGGAGACCAGCGCGACCATCACTCGCCTCAGCTTCAGCGCGGAGGCATTTTTGCTTAGCGCCTCCAGCGCCTCCGGCGGCAAATCGCGCCGCTCCAGCAGCGCCAGCGCCAGTTCCTCGCTGAGGGCAGCATCAGACGCGGCGCGCTTCAGTTCGTCGGCCGAGTGGCTGTGGATCAGGGCTGTGAGATCGTTGGACATGGGTAATTACTAGCTGGTGGTTAGTCGTTGGTCGCGAGCCGTTGGTCGTTAGTCATTCCCAGAGATGTCCCGCACTAAAAAACCAAATACTAACTACCACTGCTAGCCACTTTTCCTCGCGCCAGCCAGAGCGCGCCCTGCGCCGGCTCCACTACTTTCGGCTCGATCTGAGCCTGGGGATGCAGCGAACGCAGGCTGTTTCCGAACACCTGGCGCACCAGGGGCGAGTTCTGAAACACGCCTCCGGTGATGGCCACGCGAAAGGCCTGCTGCCCGCGCCACAGCCGCTCTGCCACAATCCTGGCCAGTTGCGCCAGTTCCATCGCCGCCTGGGTAAGAATCTCGCTGGCCCTGGAATCGCCGCCGGCGGCCGCCGCCAGCACCAGGGGAAACAGCTCGGCGAAGTCCGGCGGAGGCACAGCATTGGCGGCGCGCACCACATCATCGCGTGAGCCCAGGTGCCAGGTGTTCATGATGCTGCTGATCAGAACGCTGTTTTCACCCAGGTCGTGGGCCCGCATGGCCGCTGCCACGGCGGCACGCCCAATCCAGTGTCCCGAGCCTTCGTCGGAGACAGCAAAGCCCCAGCCTCCCGCCCGTGATGTCTCTCCGCGCTCATTGCGGCCATAAGCAATGGAGCCGGTGCCGGCGATCACAATCAGCCCAGGTCCGCCGCGGAAGGCAGCCTCCAGGGCTACGGCCATGTCGCCCGCCACTTCTATCTCGCCCCCTAGCAACTCGGCCAGCGCGGTGCGCACTTGCTTCTCAATCGGCGGCCGGGCCGCTCCCGCCAGGCCAATGCAGGTGCGGGCGATTTGCGAAGGCTGAACCTGGGCGGCAGCGCAGGCCTCGCGTACGGCTGCATGCAGCGCCTGGCGCGAGCGCTCTTCCCCCACACGAATGGGATTGCTGCCTGGGGCGCTGGCATCAGCCAGCACAGCGCTCTCGTCGCCCAGCAGGCACGTGGTCTTGCTACCGCCTCCGTCAATGCCCAAGAAGTAGGGCATGAGCGTGTTGTATCACATCAGGCGTCAGGGTCAGGAGACAGCGGGCGGTAGTTGGTGGTAGCGGGTCGATCGTTGGGAGCTAACAGCCAATAGCTCACAGCCAATAGCTAACAGCCAATAGCTAAGAGCTGCCAGCCACTAGCTACATCTCGATCAGCACATCCTCACCTTCCACCTTGATGGGGTACACGGCCACTCGGAATGCGGCATTGTGCCCGGCCTGCCCGGTTTGCGGATCCCACTCCCAGCCATGCCAGGGGCAAACTACCTTGTCGTCCATGATCACGCCCTGCCCCAGCGGCCCACCGCGATGCAGGCAGACATTGTCCATGGCGCTGATCGTTCCATTCACGTTGGCAACGCACACCACCTTTTCGCCAACGGTGAATTCGCGGGCTTCACCGGGTTCGGGCAGATCGGATTTGGCGGCGATGCGGGTGAAGGGCATGGTTCGAGCAACTAGCAATTAGAAATTAGCAGTTAGCCATTGCACATCATCAATGGTACGAGGAAATACGCATGCGGTCGAACAGGGCACTACTCAGCGGAGCATCACGAATCTTGAAGGGCCAAATGCTAAGTGCTAATTGCTAAGTGCCAAGTGCTACAGAAACCCTTCGCTTACCCTTACGCCCGCGTCGCTATTTCGGCTGCAATGTTTGCGCGATCATCACCTGGCGCTTGAAATTCTCAACCATGCTCTCATTCAGCCTTACTTCGGTGGGACGCTTGGCCAGGGTCATGCGGTCTATCTTGTCCTGCAGCTTGAGCAGGGCGTAGAAAAGGTTCTCCGGGCGGGGCGGGCAGCCGATTACGTACACGTCCGTGGGCACAATGCGGTCCACGCCCTGCAGCACTGCGTAGGTGTTGAACGGCCCGCCCACCGAGGAGCAGGCGCCCATGGAGATGACCCACTTGGGATCGGGCATCTGGTCGTAGATGCGCTTGACCACCGGCGCCATTTTGAGCGTGACCGTGCCTGCCACGATCATCAGGTCGCTCTGCCGCGGGCTGGGACGAAACACCTCCGAGCCGAAGCGGGCGATATCGAAGCGGGCGGTGGAGGAGGCGATCATCTCGATGGCGCAGCAGGCCAGGCCAAAGGTCATGGGCCACAGCGCCGATTTGCGCGCCCAGTTGAATACGTAATCTACGCTGGTGATGAGGAAGTTCTTTTCGAACTTGTTCTGCAGCCAGGCCATGGGTCCTCTGGGGTGCCCTTCAAAAGCTTTCCTTGGGAAGGCCGCACGACGCGCTTTTTGCGCGGCTTGCCCGCCAAACTCCTCAGTCTAATCCGGTCACGAGGCGTGGGCAAGCAGGACGTCTACCCCCGCCGTAGCATGGCGCGCAACGCTCCCAGCAGTGCCTTAGGCCCGTCGTCGGCCAATACGTTGGCATCGGGAGCAATCTTCGCGTCGTGATATCTGGTATCGGAAATGGTGATCAGGCGGCAGTCGGGACAATACTGGCGCACCAGTTCCGTCATCTCCTCCACGGTGTCGTTGGACAGGGTGTAGCTGAGCACCACTACGTCGTAGCTGCCGCGGCGGATGGCGGTTACGGCTTCCGCCTTGCTCTCCGGGATGGCGACGGAGAAGCCGTGAGCCTGCAGCACCTCCGCCCGGTAGAGCGCCAGTTCTCGAAGTTTTCCGAATATCAAGACGCGGTTGCGGGAGCCGCTTCGGACCCGGCCCTTGCTGGCCTGGCCGTTAACCTTCTTCGCCGTGCGGCGCGGCTGTTTACCGGCGGCCTGAAGGGGGATGAGGAATGGAAGGTTGCAGACGGGTGCGGCGCTGGATACGGCAGGGGAGAGACTGCCCATAACGGCTACACTGTGCCTCAAATGAAGGTTGGCGTGCTATTGCCGCAGTAGTATACACAGCCGCGCAAGTCGGCCCAATTCCATAGTGTGAAAATCCGGGGCCTTCTAAGGGATGTCCAGCCGGCAGACCACGATGTTCTCCCCAAAACCGCGCGGCTGGGGGCAGCCGAAATCCCCCAATTTGGCGCGCAGTTCGGGCTCCTTATTTACATTCCATCCCGCCTGAAACATCCATACCGGCTCACCGGGCCGCAAGCCGTAAACTCGTGCGGCGCGCTGCAGATCTGGCCCTAGCTGTTCGGGCGTAAACATCCACTGGCGGGAGCCGGCCACCCTGTAGTCGCCACAGGCAAAATCGCGGAACTTCCACGGGACCGGGCTGAAGGGCGCTACCTGGCCACGGCAAAAGTAGTAGCGGAAAAGGTAGGTGCTCTGGTCGTCCACCAGGAACACCGCTCCCGGCGGTGCGGATTGGCGTGCGTAAGCCACCGCCGCGTTCATCAGGCTTCGGTTCTGATTGCGCGGTTTCATGTAAGGCCCTAGTGGCGAGGCGAACACGTAGCAGGCGGTCAGCAGCGCCGCCGCGAGCAGCGGTTTTTTCCAGGAGCCGGGCCTGCCGTAGCAACTCAGGCCGAAGCTGGCGCCGGCAATTACAAACACCGCCAGCACGATGCTGTGGCGCGTTCCGTCATAGGGATAAAGGTGGGCGAGCGCGGCCGCCCAGCTCAGCAGGAAGGGCAACAGCAGCAGCAGGGCGAGCTGACGTCCTGAAGGTTTCGAACCATTGCCGCTGTCCGGGCGGCGCCACAAAGCCGCCACGCCCAGGCCATAGAGCAGCAGCACCACACCTGCCACCACCGGCTGGCTGAACAAATAATGAAACAGACGAAATGTTTCCCGGGGAATAGAAGCGAGGCTGCTCTGTTTCCCCTGGAACACTTTATCCACTTGGGCCATCTTGAGCAGCCATGGCAGCTGCGTGCGGTAAAGAAAGCCGTAGATGGCCACGCCCACAACCTGACCGCCGGCCCATGTCGCCAGCAGGCGCGCGGTTGGCAGGCGCCGGGCAAAGCGCAGCAGCGCGTAAATGCCCACCGTCAGGCAAAACAGCCAGGCCGAGTACTGGGTCAGGATGGCCAGCCACAAGGAAAGCGAAAACAGCAGCATCCGGCCGCTCGAGTCCTCCTGGAGCGCCGTTTCCAGCAGGTAAAGGCAGGCGGCAAAAAAGAAGAGCAGCAGCGAGTATTGCCGGACTTCCGCGCCCAGGCCCACCAGCGCGGGCGCGAAGCAGAAAAGCATCAGCCCCACCAGCGCCGTGGTGGCATCCGCGACTTTGCCCAGCCACTTGTATCCCAGCCAGCACAACCCAGTCCCCGCCAGCACCGAGGGCAGGCGCAGCGCCAGTTCCGAACTCCCCAGCAGACGCCAGTAATGCAGCAGAAAGTAAAACAGTGGCGGATGCGCGCTGAGCAGGCTCGCTTTGTAAGTGGCGGCCAGCGTGGTCTGGCTGGAGAGGAAATAAATCAGCGCCTCATCGGCGTTCAGAAATGCGCTGCGCGCCGCGTAGAAGCGCGCCAGAAACCCCAGCGCAAGTATCAGCAGCGGCAGGGCCGCGGGATACACGCCCGCGTCCCAGGAGGAGTGGCGTCCCGCTATCTGGGGACGCTGCGGCTGGGAAATCTGGTTAGTCGAGGCCAATAAGGCGCATTGTCGCCGAACTGGTTCGCCTGGAGCAAGTTGAGGTCCTGCATCCTGGCCGTGAGACAATAGCTAAACTTTCCCACGATGGCGGTAAAGACATTTACCTCGCAATCTGCGGCCGTTGCGCCGGCGGCATCGCCACTGCAGGTTGGCCCGAACTGGCGCGACTCGCTTTTCTGGATGGTCGCGGCTGGCTTCCTGCTGCGCCTGGCCGCCATCCTGGTCCTGCATACCTACCGCTATCGCACCACAGAAGGGCATTTTGACTTCGGCTATGAGATGGGACGCATAGCCGCCGCCATCGCCTCCGGTCACGGTTTCAGCAATCCCTTTCAGACGCCCACCGGACCCACTGCCTGGGAGCCGCCGCTCTATCCTTACCTGACCGCCGGTATCTTCCGGGTTTTCGGGATTTACAGCCACGCCTCCGCCTTCGTGCTGCTGACTATTAACAGCTTTTTTTCGGCGCTCACCGCCATCCCTATTTATCTGATCGGGAAGCGCACCTTCGGCTACACCGTGGCCGTGTGGTCGGCCTGGATGTGGGCGGTGCTGCCCTTCACCATGTACTGGTCCACCAAGTGGGTATGGGAGACCAGCCTTTCCGCCCTGCTGCTGGCCGCTATTTTCCTGCTTGCCTTGAAACTGGAGGAGGTCGGGGGTGGGCGCCTTTGGGCTGCTCTGGGAGCGCTCTGGGGAGTGGCCGCGCTGAATAATCCCTCGCTGCTGTCATTTTTCCCCGTTTTGCTGGCCTGGGTATGGTATCGGCGGCGCAAGCAGCGCAGGTCCTGGCTTCCGGGAACGGCGGTTACATTGCTCGTCTTTGCCATCCTGGTGGCGCCCTGGATTACCCGCAACTATCGCGTGTTTGGGAAATTTATTTTCATTCGTGATAACTTTGGCTCTGAACTGCGCCTGGGCAACGGCCCCGGCGCCGACGGCACCTGGATGTGGTACCTGCACCCCACCCAGAACGTGCTGCAGATGAGGGAATTCCAGCGCCTGGGCGAGGTGGCCTACATCGCCGAACGCAAGCAGCAGGCGCTGGCCTTCATCGCCCACGATCCGGTTCGTTTCGTGCGTTTGAGCGCGAGGCGGTTCATCTATTACTGGGCGGGCTTGCCGCGGTCCTCCAAAATCGCCGCTTTGGCGCCGATAAAGAACTCGCTTTTCCTTGCCTCTTCCGTGCTCGCCTTATGGGGCCTGGGACTCGCCCTGCGCAGAAAAATTCCCGGCGCCTCCCTCTTTTTCTGGCTCCTGTTGGTCTATCCCGCCGTTTATTATTTAGTATTCCCACATCCGCGTTACCGGCATCCGATCGAGCCGGAAATGCTCCTTCTGGGGGTTTATTTGATTACCCAAGCCACCAGCAAAACCGGCACTCTGGCGAAGCCGACCCGCGTTATCGGAGACCGGCTGAAGCCCATCACCACCCTTTCCGTGGTCATGCCGGTATACAACGAGAAGGCCACGATTGCGCAGGTGGCCCGCACCGTGTTGCAGGCCGAGGCCGGGCTGGAGAAAGAACTCATTATCGTGGATGATTTCTCCACCGACGGCACTCGCGAAGTTCTGGAGGAACTGCAGCGCGAGGCGCGCGGCCGCATCAAGCTGCACTTCCACGACCGCAATCGCGGCAAGGGCGCGGCCCTGCGCACCGGTTTCGCCGAAGCCACTGGTGACGTTGTGGTGGTGCAGGACGCGGACCTCGAGTACGATCCTTCCGATTACCGGCATCTGCTCGAACCCATCCTCAACGGGCGTGCTGACGCTGTGTTTGGCAACCGGTTCCACGGCGGCCCCCATCGCGTGCTCTATTTCTGGCATTTTCAGGCCAACCAGTTTTTGACCTTCTTCTGCAATCTGCTGTGCAACCTCAACCTCAGCGACATGGAAGTGGGATACAAGGCCTTCCGCCGCGAAGTGTTGCAGGCCATAAGCCTGCGTTCTGACCGCTTCGGTTTCGAGCCTGAGGTCACCATCAAGGTGGCCAGGCTGGGCTGCCGTATTTACGAGGTACCCATTGCCTACCACGGCCGCACCTACGAAGAAGGCAAGAAGATCGGCTGGAAGGACGGCGTGGCCGCCATCTTCCACATGCTGAAGTACCGCTTCTTCGATTGAGGAAAATTTTCATGCGATTGCAAGCCATGCTTCTGCTGCTGTGCCTGGGACTGCCGGCCCTGTGTGCCGCGCAAGCCCGGCCTGTAACGCATACGAATGCCGCCGGCGCCCTCAGCGCCAAGCATCAGGACACTGAGAAGCTCATGGAATTGGTGGGCACTCGTCAGATCCTGCGCGACATTTTCGACCAGGATATTGACGCCCAGATCGCCGCCATGCGCCACGCTCGCCCCGATGTTCCCGGCCAGTTCTGGCAGGACTTCAGCCTGGAGTTCAAGCGCCAGGCCAGCCCTGACGAGCTGATGAAGGCCATCCTGCCCATCTATGACAAGCATTTCACCCACCAGGAGATCCGCCAGTTGATCGCCTTTTACGAAAGCCCACTGGGGCGCAAGATCAGCACCACCCTGCCGGAAATACAGCGCGAATCCGTGGACGCCGGGCGGGCCTGGGGTGAACAACTGGGCGACCGCATGCACAAGGAACTGCAGCAGCGCCTGGCGGAAAAGGGCTACAGCTCGCCGCAATAGCCGCAAAATTCCTTCGCTCCCGCCGCCCAACAGTGATATTGTGGGCCGGATTTCAAGCCTTCAGGAAACGCTGGAGCCGATCCTGTCCTCCCGGCCGAACCCGCACCCGAGCCTGGCTCCTGCCGATCCAAAGGAGGGGCTATGTTCAGCAGCAACCGGCCGAACGTTATTTCTCCCGTCAAGTTGGCGGCTTACCTGATTTTGGCCGCATTTTGCGGCGTGGCTGTGGCGCAAACTCAGCACGCGTCGGCCAAGACTCCCGCCCTCAAGTACGACCTGAAGGCGGAAAAGAAGATCAAGGGAATCGTTCAGGAAATGAAACTAGAAGGCCAGGGCCACAGCGCGCTCATGCATCTGGTTCTTAAGAGCGGCACCGATACCGTGCAGGTGTATTTGTGCCCCCAGAGCTTCATCAAGGACATGGACATTGAGCTCAAGCCCGGCGATGAGGTCGAGATTACCGGCTCGCCCGTTCTCGACAACGGCGTCTCTGTCATCCTGGCACGCGAGATAGACAAGGGCACAGACAGTTATGTCCTGCGCGATGAGAAAGGCGTGCCGGTGTGGAATTGGCAGCACACCTGAGATGAGGCGGATTTACCTATTGGAACGCGGGACGGCGAAGTCCACGCCGCGGCCTTCATTCACCTGCTGAGTGGCTGTGAGGTCCAACTCGGTGATCGGAATCTTCTTGCGCCGCTGGTCGTTGAACACCCACACTGTATTGTCCACGATGGCGTAATTCTCTACGTCAGTGCGGTGCCCATCGCGGAACACCAGCGTGGTGGGGACCGGCGCCTCCTGTTTCGCATCCTCCACCGCCGGTGCAGGGGTAGGCGCGGCTGCCGCTCGCGGTGAGGTCTGTGTCTCCTGCATCTGCTGCAGTTCTTCCCTGAGCTGCTGAATTTGGTTGGTTAAGTCGCTGGCCTGCGCATTGGCCCGCTCTACCTGCTCCGTGTCGTCCCGGGAACTGTAGTTGGATTCGTCATACAGGGGCATGCTGTAAAGCGGATACGAGGCGAAAGGCACAACCGACGCAAACGGCACAAACCTCGGGAACCGGGCGGGCGTTCTAGTGCAGAAAAAGGGATCGAAGAAGGCGTCAGAAAAGCAACGGTTCTGCGGCGGCACGCCGAAGGGAAAATGTCCGGATCCGAAACCTAACGTTAAGCCAATATGGCGGTGAATTCCCGAATGCCCCTGCGGGACGATCGTGCGCCCGGGCATAGCAGGCCGCAAATGAAACCCGCCCCGCACGGGAGCGCGCTGCATCATGAACGTGCGTGCTATCGGCGCGCGCATCGGAGCCATTCTTGCGGCAGGTGCGCCACGCCGCTGCGCAACCGCTCCCAGCGGCAACAACGCCACGACCACGATAAGCAGCAGACCCCGCATACCTCTACCTTGCCTTAGCATACTCCGAAATAAGCAAGCCAGCGCACCTTCCCGTGGCCGCCGCGACGTGTAAGGAGATGCAGGCTACCCCTGGTGCGACACTAGGGTGGGGACTGGTTATGTCTCGTTGGAGGACCGCGTGAAGCTCCTGACAGGATTTCTATCGCCGCTCGTGCTGGCCGCCGCATTTTCGGCGAGTCCGCCGCAAACTCAACCCAAGGCATCGGTGACAACCGCCGCTGCCACCGCCTGCGAGCAGGAATGGCAGGCCATGGCGCAACGCCACCGAGAGGAAGCGGACGCGATGTCAAAGGAGAGCTCCGGCTTGCGCGCCATGCTTACCATGCTGCGTAACGACGCCGGCATCGTGCGCGACAGCACCGTGCGCGACGCCCTGCAGGTGGACGCTGACCTGTGGGAATCGCAACTTGCTGGCCTGCAGCGGCAGGCCGCCAGCTTGCAGGCCATGGCCCAGCAGGAAGATTCGAAGCGGCAGACGCTGTGCCGAGTTAAATGAGGCGCGTGGCGAGGAGGATGCGTATCAGGGCAGGTCTTTAGACGTGCCGATCAGAACCATCAACAAGCTCGGCTTAGCCGCTGTGATCGTCAGAGATGCGATCTCATCCGCGATCCTGAACGGGATGGCGAGAGACCCACCAGGTGCTGGGATCAGGAACTGCAACTAATAAATTTGGTACCCCGGCGCGGCTACCCGCACGTCCGGCTTGGTGGCCATCAGCAGCAACGCCCCAATTCGCTTGAACTCGCGCAGCTCTTGTGCATTCTTAAACCACTTGCCGCTGTAATTGTCGGGCGTGGGTGTGTCGTCGGGAATGCGCCGCGCCTCCACCTGCTGAAACGCGTTCCGCTTCAGCATCTCCACATACTCGGCTTCGGATAACGCGTGTACCGGCACTTGCAACTCATCCACCCAGCGCAGCGAATAAGGATTGTCCTTGTACAGATTGATCAGGATGAACAGCCGCCCATGCGGCGCCATAACCCTGAACAACTCGGCCAGCGCGCGCTCCTGGTCGGGATAGTAGTAGAACGACTCCACCGAGAGCACCTTGTCAAAAAAGTTTTCCTCCCAGGGAATCTGCTGCGCCGAGCCCCACACATACATGATGTTGTCAAAATCGCGGGAGGCGGCGCGGGCGCGGCGAATCATCTCGTCGGAAACATCCAGGCCCACCACTTGCCCGAATCCCTCCGGCCCGTCCGACACCAAGCGAGCTAGCAGCCGAGTGGCCCAACCCGCGCCGCAGCCCAGGTCGAGCACGCGCTCCCCCGGACGCAGTTCCATGAGCCGGATCGTCTTCTCCGTGATGTCGAGGTGATGCCGCTCCATCTCCTCGCCGCGGCCCGCCTCAGCCCAGCGGTTGAACTCTTCGCGCAAAATGTCGTCGGGCGAAGGCTTTCTTTCTGCGCTCATCTGCTTTATTCCTCGTTTGCCCGTGATCAATCTTGGATATTGTAGATGAGCAAACGATGGGCCACGTTGGCACGCGACGGGAAGCAGGGCAACTGGCGGGAGTCTACGATGCCCTGTGGGCTCTTTCCTCGAGCTGCCTTTCGATCTGGCGTAATTCTCGGATCAGCGAGCACAAGCAGCGGTAGTAAACCCGCGCCGCATTGTGGTTAAGAATGTCGCTGGGCTCTGGTTTCAGATGCTTTTGGAGTTCCCGGGCCGTATATGCCGCGACGGGAAGAACGGTGGCCTCAGGAGTAAGGCGGGCGGCGCGCATTTCACGCTCCAATTCCTGAAGCGCCTCAACAATGATTTTTGCCGATGTTTCCGGCCATCCGGCCAGCACTCCTGAACCGGTTCCGCGCAGAAAATCGCCGATCTTTTCCAGCGCGTAACTCACGTTATGCTTATGCAGAACCGAGTTCATCAGTGCAGGTCTCTTCTGTCTATTGTCCGGCAACTACCCGGCAAGCGAATCATAACGTTGGTAATCTTTGGCGGTTACCTGGTACAGGACTAGCAAACCTGCATTCTCCAGTTAGCCTGCTTGACGCCCTGATGGGCAAGTTCGCACTCGGCCGCCGGTTTTCTGGTATCTTTGCCCCTCCACTATGCCTCAGGTGCCGGAGCCCAAGCCCGGAGCCCAGCCCCAGCCGCTCTATTGCCCCAACTGCGCCCGCGAGGTGGCTGACCCGCTCACCTGCGGCGACTGTTCGGCGGTCATCTGCCGGGTCTGCGGCACGCCCCTGGAATCGCCGGACGAATTGGGGTTCGGATGAATGCCCACGCTTCAGCGGTCCGGATCAGCCACCCCATCCTGAAGGGAATTCTGGTCTCTGTGGTGGCTTCTTTGATTTATTCCTACGGTGTCACGCTCGCCATCGGTGGCGTGCGCAGCCCATCTGTGGCGGCGTACTCGTTCTTTCCCGCGCTGATGGCCCTTCCGTTGATGAGCTGGTTCATTGTTGGCATAGGAATACTGCTCGGTGCCACACTTCCCAGGGTGGTCGCCGCTCTGCCTCGATCGCGAGCCACGCTCTGCGGCGCTGGAATGGGATTTGTTGTGGGAGCCGCAGGAGGTTCGCTGCTGGTTTTCCTTTTCACCACCGGAGCCCTCCGTTTCTATGTGTATCTGGGGTTAACCATGGCCGCGTACATGGTTATCTGGGTCGGCGCCTTTGCCTGTTATTACGCCCCCAATGAGAGATGACGGCCACCCCGTCCAAAACGAGGCTTCCTTCAGACGCACAGCAGCCCACGCTGGTTCGCGGCCTCTCCCTGCTCGATTCCGTGCTGCTGCTGCTGGGTGGCATCATCGGGTCGTCCATCTTTCTCACTGCCAAGGATGTTGCCGGCCCTCTGCCGCATCCTCTGCTTTTCATCCTGGTATGGGTGCTGGGCGGCGCGGTCTCGCTTTTTGCCTGCTTTGCCTTTGCCGAACTGGGCGCCATGTACCCCGATTCCGGCGGCCAGTATGTTTACATGCGCGAGGCTTACGGCGACCTGGTCGCTTTCCTCTACGGCTGGATGATTTTCACCGTGAGCAATGGAGGCACCATTGCCGTACTGGGCGTGGCTTCCGCCGTTTATTTGGGCAAAGTCATCCCTGCCATTTCGGCTGAGCACGTGGTCTGGAGCGGCCTGGGCCTCACCATCAACCGCACTCACCTGGTGGCCCTGGCCTCAATTGTGTTCACCACCTGGATGAACGTCACCGGTTTGCGCCGCGGCGCCGTGCTGCAGAACATCGCCACCTGGCTGAAGTTTCTGGCTATGGCTGCGTTTGTGGTGCTGGGTTTTGCGGTGGGCAAAGGTTCGTGGTCGCACTTCACCCAAACTGGCGTGGCCGCCGGCGCCCGCGCTTCCGGCCTGCTCATGGGCGGCAGCCTCTCCGGCCTCATGGGCGCCTTTGGCGTGGCGCTGATCGCGGTTTTCTGGGCCTACGACGGCTGGGTGTACATCACCTGGGTAGCGGGCGAAGTCAAGGAACCGCAGCGCAATTTGCCCCGCGCCATGGTGCTGGGCGTGCTCTGCGTAGGCGTCATCTACGTGGCCATGAACCTGGTCTATCTCTACGCGCTGCCTATGAGCCAAATCGCCGGCACGGAAACCATTGCCCATGCGGCCGCCGTGCGCCTGTTCTCACCCGCAGCTGCAGTCTGGCTTTCCGCCATGATCGCGCTCTCCTGCTTCGGCGCCAACGCCAGCTGCATTCTTTCCGGTGGACGCGTCTATTACGCCATGGCGCGCGACGGCGTTTTCTTTCAAAAAATGGCGGAAATCCATCCCCGCTGGCGCACTCCTGCTTTCAGCCTCATCGGACAGGGACTGTGGGGCGCGCTCCTGGTGTTCACCGGCCGTTATGACCAGCTCTACACCTACGTGATGTTCATGATGATTCTTTCCTACCTCGCGGGTGTGGGCGCGCTCTTTGTGCTGCGCCGCAAGCGGCCTGACATGCCACGTCCCTACCGCTGCAGCGGCTATCCCTGGCTGCCCGCGCTCTATCTCGTGATTGCCGGGCTCTGGGCCGCCAACACGCTGCTGCAACGTCCCCTGGAAGCGCTCGCCGGTGTGGGAATCGTACTCATTGGCATCCCCGGCTACCTCTACTGGAAGCGCGCCAGCCGCAAGCTGAATTGAAGATCGCTGATAGCTTTCATGGCCGCCGAATTGTCGGAGGCATTTTTGAATCCGGAAAAGTGAACGTGAAGGTGCCGTCCTTTCGGACGTTCGTTACCAGCACCGGCCGGAAGCAGACGATGCACGTGCCTCCCCTAAGCCGCACGCTGTGGTAAACGATTCCTGCGGAGCCCAGTTTCAGCAATTGAGCCGCGAGTGCCTGGGAGGGAGTGTAGTCGTCAAGCTGCAGGCAATCGCCGTAATCTTTTGCGTCGCGCAGATCGTGGAATTCAGCGTGAAAATCCGCCAGGTAATCCTGATAGGCGGCGACATCTGGTTCCTCCCAACCGGTTTCCTGCAGCCAGAGTTGCCGGTGATAGGCTACCTCCGCCTGCGCCGTCTCTAATTCAAAACCGGCATACCAGGCTCCGCGGTCCTGCGAGTTGAACCGCGAGCCGTGCGGCGCGGGGTGGCAGAATGCAGCATTGATGATTCGATAAGAGGCAATACCGAATACCAGTTCTCGTATGTCAATTCCCGGCGCCAGCCCCGACTCGGCCAGAAGCCGATCGTTGGTGGCGTTATCCAGCTCAAAAATGCTGTTGAGTGTTTGTTCATCAGCCGTCAGGCGGGCGAGCACCGAAGCGCCCCCATCGGCAAAATGAGCAGGAATAAGACGGTGGGTATCGCGATGATCTACTTCGCGCGTGCTTGGCAGCATTACCTGCCGCCGCGGCGGCTATCAAGCAACCGCCGAACCGAAATCATGCCGGGCATGCCTCCTCGCGTCAGCACCAGCAGCGGGGGTTCGTTGTGAAACATGGGATTGCTGTTCGGACGTGAAATCCACTGCTGGGCCAGTTTCCCGCTGAACAGAATATTCAGCGCTTTGAAAATACCAATCAGCAGGGAGATGCGGGTGAGTTCATCCTGGGTCAACGTTCCACGGCGGGTTTTCTTCAGTTCGTAATACCTGCCGTTGGAAATGCCACCCAGCAAGGCCATGGCGTCTTCGTTCCGCAGCTGCCAGACCTCGATGATGCGAAAAAAAACTTCTATGGCGGCGTGGCTCAACCGCTTACGAGTTTTAGCGTCCGTCAGATCCGGAACTTTCCTCAGGTCAAGACCCAGATCCGGTACCGAGGTGGTCAGAGCCATTGTGTCTCCATATTTGTATTATATTATATCCAGATTTGGACAAACGATCAAAATCGCCCAATGCGTCTGGCTTACAATTTACCCCCCAAAAGCAGTCGCCAAGGAATGTAACTTGTAGGAAGTAAACAGCTTATTCTTGTGTCGAATGTAGGCGGGATCGCCTTCAAAGTTGAAGAGCTGGTGAATCGAGCTCTCATCGCTAGAAAGTTAGCTAGCTAGTCAATCCAACTCATAGGCGTGGATTTTGCTCAGCAGGGTGCGATAGGAAATGCCCAGCTTCTGGGCGGCATGGTTTTTGTTCCACTTGCAGGCGCGCAGGGTGGATTCAATGCGGGTGCGTTCCGCTTGCTTGGGATCGGCCTCGTTCTGGCTGGCGAAGCCCAGATCGGCGGCATGAATTTCGCCGTCGTTAAGAATGGCGGCGCGTTCCATCGCATTTTGCAGCTCGCGGACGTTGCCCGGCCAGGCATGCCGGCGCAGAGCGCCGTGGGCGTCGGCAGCCAGCTCCAAACGCGGCTTGCGCAGCTCCCGCCGGAAGCGATCCAGAAAATGTTCCGCCAGCAGTTCCACGTCGCCCCCGCGTTCGCGCAGCGCCGGAATGCGGATAGGGAAGACGGCCAGCCGGTAGTAGAGGTCGCGGCGAAACTCGCCCGCTTCCGCCGCGGCTTCCAGGGCGCGGTTGGTGGCGGCGATTACCCGCACGTCCAAGGTGATGCTGGAAGTACCACCCAGGCGCTCCAGGGTGCGCTGTTCCAGCACGCGCAGCAGTTTGCCCTGTACTTCCAGCGGCAGCTCGCCAATTTCGTCGAGAAAGATCGTGCCGCCCTCGGCCATTTCGAATTTGCCCAGCTTGCGCGCATTGGCTCCGGTGAAGGCGCCGCGCTCGTGGCCGAAAAGCTCGTTTTCCACCAGCGGCTCCGGAATGGCGGCACAATTCAGCGCGACGAACGGTTTATTGCTCCGCTGGCTGAGCTGGTGAATGGCGCGTGCGAACAGCTCTTTGCCTGTGCCGCTTTCTCCTAGCAGCAGCACGGTGGTATCGGTGGCGGCTATGCGTTGCATCTCGCGCGCCGCCGCCAGCATGGCCGGATGTTCACCCACCATCCGCGGAAAGCCGTAGCGCTGCGCGTATTCCTCCTTGAGTACCAGGTTTTCGCGCAGCAGTTGCTGGCGCTCGATGGCACGGGCCAGCAAGTGCTGCAAGTGTGCCAGATCAATCGGCTTCTGGATGAAGTCGTACGCGCCTTCGCGCATGGCGGCGACCGCGTCCTGGATGCTGCCGTAGGCGGTCATCATGATGACCGGTAGCGCGGCATCGGCCTCCAGGGCCGCACGCAACACATCCATGCCCGTGCCCGAAGGCAGCTTCAGGTCGGTAAGAACAGCTGAGAAATGCTGCCGTTCCAATGCCGCCAGCGCCTCGGCGACATTGGCTGCGGGCGTGACAATATAGTCCATGCGCCGCAGCGCGTGGGTGAGCATTTCGCGAAGCTCGTCCTTGTCTTCGACCAGGAGAATGCTAGCCATTCCGCCTCAGTCGGCCACCGAGCTGGGCATGCCTGACTTGCGCGCCTCTTCCTGCATGCTCCCCAGCTTTTTCTTGGCCTCGTCCAGTAGCTTCTGCTTGGCGTCCAGTTTGTCGCGATATTCGCGGTCCTGCTTGGCCCAGTCCGCCTGGTTGCGCAGAGAATTGCCGGCGTCGGCATAGTAGGCCGCCGCACGCAGCCGGTACTCGCCCTGCAGCACACTGATTTCCCGCTCCAGCAGCGAGATTTGCTGCTGCTGGTCGGCAAAGCGCTTCTTCCATTGCTGCAGCGCCTCATCGCGCTTCTGGGCGACGGTTTTTGCGTCCGCATTCCCTGGCTGCTGGTCCTTGCCGGTCTTTTCGCCATCATCCGCCGGCTTGGCGCTGTCCTGCTCGGAAAAAGGCGGTTGTCCGGTCACGCTGATACTCGCGTTCACGGGCAGGTTGTCATTGGTAAACACCTTGACGGCAGGTTTGTTGGCGTTTTGCTTGCGCGTTTTGCGCGCCACGTCGGCCAGCGACTGCGCTCCCGCCACTGCTGCCAGCAGGATCAGCACCGCCGCGATGGTCCCCAGATGAAACGTCCGTTTCATAATTTCCCCTTCCCGAGCACGTGCGCACTCAGGCTATTTGCTTGCTGCTGTTCGGGGGAGTATTGGCCCGTATTCTATGCGCTTGCCGTCGCCGCCCTGGCCAGGGCCTGCGCCGGAAATGCCAGCGTAAAAGTTGTTCCCCAATCACCGCTGGAAACGGCGATGGTGCCGCCGTGCTCCGTAATGATGCGGTGCACCAGCGCCAGGCCCAGTCCCGTGCCCTGCGCCTTGGTGGTGAAGAAGGGAATAAAAATTTTGCCCAGCTGATCCTGGGGAATGCCGCGCCCGTTGTCGGTGATGGTCAGCCGCGCACCCTGCTCATCGCTCTCCGCCGCCACCTGCACCCTTACGGGAGTGCCGTTGCGCGCCGCCTCGGCGCTGTTGCGCAGCAGGTTGGAAAAAGCCTGCCGCATCGCGGTGGGATCGCCCATCAGCGCCAACTCTGCGGGCACATCTTCCGCGTGCAAATCCACGCTGCAGTCGCGCGCGCAATTCTCCACAACCGCGCGCACGGGCACGGGCTCGTTGCGCAGCGCCTGGGGGCGGGCAAAGGCCAGGAAGTCCGTCACCACGCGCGCCAGGTTGCCGGTCTCGCTTTCGATTTTGCGGGCGAAATCATGCACTACTTCGACCTGATCTTCGCTGGTCAGCATCTGAGCGTAGCCGGAGATGGTGGCCAGCGAGTTCTTGAATTCGTGGGCGATCCCGGCCGACATCTCGCCCAGTGAGGCCAGGTTTTCGCGCATGCGCATCTGCCGCGAAAGCCGGTTGATTTCGGTCAGATCGCTGATCAGGCAGGCGGCGCCCAGGCTCTTGCCGTCGCTGGCCCGCACTGGGGAAACCGTCAGCCCCAGAACGCGCTCCTCACCCGCGGGCGTGGCGTACTCGGTTTCCAGGCGGCGCGACGAGGTGCCCTCGCGCAGTGCGGCCTCTACGGCGCTGATCGCGGTCGAAGAAGAGGCCCCCTCGGCCCCGCGGTTCAGCAGGTGCGCGCCCCGGAACACATCGCGGGCATGCAGGCCCGACATGGAGCCATACCCAAGGATCTTCCTGGCCGCTGGATTGGCCTGCTGCACTAGGCCCTTAGGGTTGAACAGGAGCACGCCGCTGGGCAGGTTCGCCAGCAGGGCTGCGCTGATGTTTTCTGAGGCGCGGGCGCGCTCGCCTTCGGCGCGCCGCAGCTCCCGCAACTGCTTTTCCTGCTCCTTCAGGCGCTCGATGACGGCGTGGTAGGTTTCGAGTGGAAACCGAGCATCGTCTGCGCGCAGGGCTTCGGTTCCCGATTCGTCCTTGATTTCATGGCGCATCTTGCGGATCAGGATGATCCCCAACGCCAGCGCGAAGGCCGCCGCCACGACGCCCATCAGCATGCGCAGGACAATCGGATTGGCCAGCGCTCTCACAGCAATTGTCCCCAATACCAGCCCAGCAGCTGGTTTCCGAAAAAGAAGGCCAGCATGGCCATGGCCCCCAGGAAGACGCCAAAGGGCAGTTCATAGCGGCGGTAGACCAGCTTAGCCGATTGCCACGCCCTTCGCCGGGCCGCGCTTGCCGATTGGCGCCGCTGCCGCCAGCGCCGCGTGCGCTTCATCCACACCGCCAGCACGGTGGACACGCCAAAGAGCGACCCCAGCACCGAGGCGGCAAACAGGGTAAAAACCGTCAACCTGAGGCCCAGGAAGGCACCCACCATGGCCATCAGCTTGACGTCGCCGAAGCCCATGCCTTCCACCCCGCGAAAACCCAGGTAGAGCTTGCCAGCGCCGTAAATGAAAGAAGCCCCGACAATTGCGCCCAGCCCCGCGTCCGCCACCGAGAGCACCCGCCAGGAAACATTGGGGTTGGCGGGCAGATGGACCATGCTGGGCAGGAGCAGGGACATGAGGTCGTTCACCGGCACAAAAAGGCTGAAAACAAGGCCCACAATCAGCCCCGAGAGGGTCATTTCGTCGGGCAAAAGCTTGGTTTCGGCGTCGGTGAAAATTAATCCAATCAGCAAAAACGCGAAAACGCAGTACTTCAGAGCCTCCAAAGTGAGTCCAAAACGCGCATAGCAGGCCACAAAGAGGCCGGCGGTGAGCAGTTCCACCGCGGCGTAACGCGCGGTAATGGGCGCATGGCATTGGCGGCAGCGGCGGCCCAGGAGCAGCCAGCTGAGCACCGGGATGTTGTCGTATAACTTTATGGGAGTGTTGCAGTTAGGGCAGGCCGAGCCGGGGCGCACCACGGATTTATCGCGGGGCAGGCGGTAGATACACACGTTCAGAAAGCTGCCGAAGCACAGCCCGAATACAAAGATCGTCGCTGCTATGACAGGGTCCACCCTTGAAGCGCCTAAGCCTCTTTTCTCGAGAGATTGGCCTCATTATACGGCGCTATATACCGCTAACCCCAAGATGACCAAAGGCATATTGACGCTTGGGTAGCGGGGAACTGGTAGTTAGGAGTTGGTAACTGCCGGTTACTTTGCCAAGGCCGGCCGACGGTCAACCGGTGGCTCGTATGGTTGGGGCTCTCCGGTTCGGCGGCCGTCCCGCACCAGTGAAACCAGATATGCCATACAAGAAAAAGCCATCAACCAGGAGACCCTGCTCTGATACCTATTGATAACATTGGAGAGGGAGCCGGTGACGAGTGCATTCGACAACAAACAGATAAGCACAAAAATAAAGAGCCTGGCCTCAGGTTCGGAGTAACGGCGACGCCGAACAAGAAAAAACAAACAGCAAGCCATCGAACACCAAAATACGGTTATATACACACCCGAGACGCGATGAGCGAGGTTTGCCAATCCGCCTCGCCACTGCTGCGTAGCCTTTAGCTTGGGTACGTCCTCTGGGTAGAACCTCTGAAAGTTTTTAATAAAGTACGGCATTATTTGGTCCAGGGATTGGTTCCCGTCACCCGGCTTCATGGTTATAAACTGTCGAAACATCTGTTTTGTGCATTCCCACAATAATGGCCCTGGGCTGTTTCGGACCGTGCCTCGTATGATCCTAGAGGCTTCTCGCCTCGAATTATTCCATCCCCCCATGGCTTGGAAAACTGGACTGTGACCCCAGAGAAATTGGTTTTCATTTGAGGGCAGATTGTTGAGATAGCCGCACGCGTTGAGGTGCTCGATTTTGCAGTCCTGCTGAAGGTACCTTTGCGCGAGGCCGCTCGCAAACAATCGAGCAACTACAAACATGCGTCCACCAGGAGAAAGTGTGAAGCCCCAACCTGCGTACCAGTTCGATAAAGCGACGGCAAAACTGCCCGCCAAGATGGGCGTCACCACGAACAAGGCTATTTGTTTCTTCGAGCGGGTGGGCCAGAAGCACCGAGTGCGGCGAAATGCGCCCAATATTCCAATGGCGACGAGGATAACGCATGAAATTACAAGGTGGGATAAGTGGGATGCAATTGAGATCGCAACCACAAGAGCGAGGGCGACGCTTTTCCCCGCAGATAATCGCCGGTGGTACAGAAGTAAGAACATACAAAGAAACAATAAACCGGCAAAGATGTCGGGCATCAGCTGCCCCACATACCATGGGAGAGCTGTTCCACACGCTAAGCAAAGCACAACAGCTAAGAGCAGGGGACTTCTTAGGCTTGAGCTACCATTTTGTTTAAGGACAAACTTGAGACATTCGTAAAGCACAAAAACGGTTATTGCGCTTTGCGCGATAACTACAAGCCAGGGAGTTATTCCCAAGCTTGTCAGCCGCATAAATACGGGGTAGTAGATTGTACGGAAACTCGGAACCTCAAAGGTAAAACTGTCAACCAGGTATTGGCCGGTGTCGGGATAGACGATGGGATATCCATTGAATATCGAGATCCAGAGGAGAAAACAACCGGCAATCACGAAACCGAGGAATTGCGCCCAGCTACTGCGTGCTAACTTCGAATCTGTGGCCACGACGACCCGCAAGTCCCTCATTCAAAAGAATGGACATTGTACATCCGATGTGAAGGTCGCGGGTTGTGTCCGCTGAACTGGTCGTTGCTTGCCAAACGAGTTGTCATCGAACCGCTGCGCGGCGACGCTGAAAGAAGTAGAAGACGGGGATGCCGGCCAGGATAAGAGCCGAGCCGACAAACGAATTTCGCAGGTTGGCGCTGAAAGTGTAGTAGAGCAGGACCGCGGAAGCGATGATGAACAGCGCGGGTACGACAGGGTATCCCCAGGTTTTGTAGGGGCGCTCGGAGTTGGGCTCGCGCCAGCGGAAGATGAAAACGGTGCTGGTGACCAGCATGTAAAACAGCCATTCGCCAAAGAGCGTCACCGAGAACAGTTCCTGAAAACTCCCGGCAAAAAGCAAAAAGATAATGGCCAGGATGGCTTGCACCACCAGCGCGGACGAAGGCGTGTGAAAGCGCGGGTGCACGCGGGCCAGGCCCTGGAAGAAGTAGCGGTCGCGGGCCAGGGCGAACGGCACGCGGGCGCCGGTCATAGTGCTGCCGTTGAGGGTGACCAGCATGGAGATGGCCATGCCGGCGGAAACGATGGCGGCTCCGGCCGCGCCGAGGGCTAACTGCATGGCGTCGGAAGCGGGACGAGGCGAGGCGGCAATGGCCGAAGCAGGCATGACGTACTGCACCGCGGCGTTCACCAACATATAAAGCACGGCCACGGTGGCCACGCCGAGAATCAGCGCAATGGGCAGGCTACGCTGGGGCTGCTTGATTTCGCCGGCCACGGTGGTCACCAGGTTCCAGCCGTCATAGGCCCAGAGCGCGGCGATCAGAGCCACCATGAAACCCGCAAAACCGCCGCGCGCGCCCAGGTACCGCGTGGCGAAATTGGCCACGCCGCCATGGGCATAGGCGAAGCCCACGCCCACGATTGCCAGAATGATGGCCACTTTCAGCAGGGTGAAAAACAGCTGGAATTCGCCGGCCTTCTTAACTCCGATGTAGTTGATGAAGGAGATGAACACAACGGCGGCGATGGCCACCAGGTGTCCCCAGGTGATGAGAATGGGCCGGGTCAGGAGCGGCTGGGGAAGAATGGCGAGAAAGCTGAAGGTGCCGAGGATTCGAACCAGGCCGATAGCGATGGTGGCCATGGAGCCGGGCTTGGCGAGAACGAAGTAAGTCCAGGCGTAGAGAAAGCCGCCCAGCGGGCCGTAGCCGTCGCGCATGTAAACGTATTCGCCGCCGGCCTGCGGCTTCATGGCGGCGAGCTCGGAGTAGCTGAGGGCGCCGAAAAATGAGAGCAGGCCGCCCACGATCCAGGCGAGATAGACGAGGTGGGCCGAGCCCACCGCCTGCATCATTTCTTTGGGGACCAGGAAAATGCCGCTGCCGATGATGGTGCCGACCACGATGGCGGCGGCGTGGCTGACGTTGAGGTCGCGCGCCAGTTCAGGGGCCGGGTTTTTGGTGGCGGTTTGCGGCATATCAGTGGGCGAGATTGAAAAATTTTCTGGCGCTCGTTTCAATAGCGTTTTCGAGCAGCCGAAGCGACCCTCAGCGGCTAAAGCCGGAGGCTATCCCGCTTCGCGGCGGCACGGCTGAAGCCGTGCCCTTCCGAAAGCGTGCTGGCAATATATCCGATTGTGAAGGTGACGGTTGTTCCAATCACGACGTACCAGGTCCAGGGGACCTTGGTGCCCAGCCAGATCCACAGCTCGACGGCGAAGCCGCAGGCCATACCGATCATGGCGCCGCGCTCGTTGGCACGTTTGGTGAGCAACCCGAGCAGGAAGATTCCCAGCATCGCGCCGTAAGCCACGGACGCAATGGAGAGCCCGACCTCCACCACGCGCCCGCCGTGCTGGGAAAGGATAGCCAGCCCGAACAGCACCAGGGCCCAGATAAATGTGGAGGCGCGGGAAAGTGCCAGACGGCGGTTTTCCGGTGTTTGCGGGCGGCGGCGCAGGTAGAAATCCACGATAGAGCTGGAGGAGAGCGAGTTCAGCGCCGCGCTCAAGTTGGACATGGCGGCGGCCAAAATCGCGGCGATGAGCAGGCCGGAGATGCCCCGGGGCATATCCCTGACAATGAATGTGGGAAAGATGCGATCCGAGCGGGTGAAGGGCGTGGCCGGAGGGAAGTGCCGGTAGAAGACGAAGAGCCCCACCCCCACCAGGAGGAACAGGGCGAACTGAACCAGGATGAAGATGCCGCTGGTGAGCAGCGCGGTCTGTGATTGCACTTTGTTCTTGGCGGAGAGCAGGCGCTGCACCATGAGCTGGTCGGTGCCGTGGCTGGCGGTGGTCAGGAAGGTGCCGCCGATCAGGCCCGCCCAGAAGGTGTAGGTCTTGGAAAAGGTGGGGGTGAAGTCGAAGATGCGCAGTTTGCCGGCAGCGGCGGCGGTGGCGTGAATGGTGGTCCAGCCGCCGGGAACCAGGTGAAGGAGGGTCACGAATCCCACCATGGTGCCGCCGATGTAGATGATCATCTGGATGACGTCGGTCCAGATGACGGCCGCCATGCCGCCTTCGAAAGTGTAAATCAGCGTGAGCAGGGTGATGATGGCGATGGAAGCAATCTCACCGGTGCCGATGGCAATAGCCACCACAATGGAGACAGCAAATACGCGCACGCCTTCAGCCGCGGCCCGGGTAATCAGGAAGAGGCCGGCGGCCAGCGAGCGCAGGTGCGGTCCAAAACGGCGCTCGATGAGCTGGTAGGCGGTGTACATTTCGCCCCGAAAATACGAGGGAATGAAAATAATGCAGATGATGATGCGGGCCACCAGATAGCCAAACACCACCTGCAGGAAACCCATATCGGTGTCATAGGCGAGACCGGGAATGCTGATGATGGTGAGGGTGCTGGTTTCGGCGGCGACGATGGAGAGGGCGATGGCCCACCAGGGAATGGTGCGGTCAGCCAGGAAGTAGTCGCGGAGGGTGCGCTGCTTTTTGCGGAAGCGCAGGCCGAAGAGCGTGATTCCCGCCAGGTAAATCGCGATGATGGCCAGGTCGAGGTGGTCGAGTTTCATGCGGGAGCAATCAGCAGCTATTAGAGTCCGTGGCCGAGGTTGGGCAAAGTGGATAGTTGGAGTCAACTTTGATGGCGACTGACAGCTCCAGCCGTTCAATCGTGGTCAGCGGCTAAAGCCACGGTAATTATTGCTGCCTTTGGCACGCCTAAAGGCGGGCCCTGATACGAACCATGGCAGCTGAAAAGCAGGTCCTTCGCGGGCGCTCCAGCGTGATAACCCGCTCGGCGAGCTGCGCTCGCCCGCACAGGCGAGGGCGCCTGTGCCCACGCGAGTCAGAAGCAGGTCCTTCGCTGCGCTCAGGATGACCAGACAAAAAAGCGAAGGTGAAAAGAAGCACTTTCGCTGCGCTCAAGACAAGCTGTTCCCAGCTCCGCTAGTACTTCCGTAATCGGGTTTGTGCCCGCTCGGTAATCGCGTTCGGGGCGAGGGCAAGCTACTATAAACAGGATTTCTGGCGGAGCGCTGGCCCGCTTGCTAGCAGCATGGGGCGCAAATGCAGCCCTGCACCCGCCGGGCCAGGCACAGACATCCAACTATACAGACGTGGACGGAATGGACACTTTTCTACAGCGGCGTTCGAAGCTGGAGCTGATTGCGCTCGCGGCGGTGCTGATTGCGATCCCCAGCTACCTGACCCACCTGACCGGAGGCGCTATTTCGTTTTCCATTCTCTACCTGGCGCCGGTAGCACTGCTCAGCTGGTACCTGGGAACGGCAGCCGGGATTGTGGCCTCGGTGGTGTCAGCGGCAGGCTGGTTGCAGGCCGACCTGGTGGCCAGCGGCAGCTCCAACCTGATTGTGCGGTACTGGAATGCGGTGGTTCTGTTCGGATTTTTCCTGATCACGGCGCTGATTCTTTCGCGCCTGAAAGCGGCCTACCAGCAGGAGCAGGAGCTCTCGCGAGTGGACTTCCTGACGGGAGTAGCCAATGCGCGCGCCTTTCGTCAGGTGGCAGAGACGGAAAAGCACCGCGTGCGGCGCTACAAGCACCCGCTGACGCTGGCTTACCTCGACATTGATAACTTCAAAATAGTGAATGACCGCTACGGACACCAGACCGGGGACGTGCTGCTGGTGTGGGTGGCCCGGTCCATCAAGCGCAATCTGCGCAACACCGATTTTGTGGCCCGGGTGGGGGGCGACGAGTTCGCCATTTTGCTGCCCGAAACCGGGGCCGAGGCGGGCCAGTTTGTGCTCTATAAGCTTCAGCGGGTGCTGATTGATCTGGTGACGCAGAACGCCTGGCCGGTGACCTTCAGTATTGGCGCGGCTACATTCGTTGCCGAGCCCGAATCGCTGGATGAGATGATCCAGAGCGCCGACGACTTGATGTACACGGCTAAGCGGAACGGTAAGAACCGTATAGCCCAAGCCGTCGTCGGAGCGTAAGCCTTCTCAGTCGGAGTCCACCCGGGGTTGCCTCCCATGAAACCAACAGATATTGAGCTGGCCAGCTCAGTGCAGCTTCGGCTGACAACCTCCCGCTCCCAACCTGCACCAGACATAGGAGTGCTGCGGCACTTTCGGAGGTGATGATGCTTTGGACCCTGTTTGTAATTCTGCTGATCGCCTGGATCCTGGGATTGGTCGGCACATACCAGATCGGGGCGTTTGTCTGGTTACTGCTGGTAGCCGCTGTGATCGTGCTGATTCTGCAGCTGGTGACCGGCCGCAGGCCCGTGGTGTGAGTGGGCTAATACCGAATTAACAGGCGTCCCGCCGCGAGGAGCAGCGCGGCGGGCGCAATTTTTTTTGGGGGTATCCCTATGTTGTGGTTGATTTTCTTCATACTGCTGGTTCTGTGGCTGCTCGGACTCATTGGAACCTATACCATCGGCGCATGGCTGCACCTGCTGCTGGTGCTGGCCATCATAGTGCTGATCATTCAGCTGGTAGTAGGCCGGCGAAGCGCGCTGTAAACAGTCAGTAAATCTGGGGATTCACGGTTGCCTCGCGGCAGTGAAGCCGAGAAGCAGGTGCTTCGCTGCGCTCTAAAATGAAATCGGGCAATTTGCAAGACAGTGCAAATCACCCGATTACCCAATTTCTAAATTACCCAACGTTCAGCTAACCCATTCAGCGGCTGCCCACCGGAACGGCTGTGGCGGGGGCCGGCTCGACAGTTTCCACGCTGGCCTCGCGCAAGAACTTGGCCGCTTCCTCGGGCGGGGTGGGATTGATGTAGAACCCTGTTCCCCATTCGAAACCCGCGGTCTTGGTCAGCTTGGGCATGAACTCAATGTGCCAATGGTAGTGATCGTTGGTGGGATCCTGCACCGGCGAGGTGTGGATCACCAGGTTGTAAGGCGGATTATCGAGCACGCGGTCGGCTTTCTGCAGCAGCAGCTTGAGCGCCTTGGAGAGATTCTCATACATGCTGGAGGACGAGTTCTCGAACGCTGACTCGTGGGTCTTGGGCAGAATCCAGGTCTCGAAGGGGAACCGGGGCGCGTAAGGTGCGATGGTGACAAAATCCTGGTTCTCGCTGACCACGCGGGCGCCATTCTCCATCTCCTGGCGAATGACGTCGCAGAAGACGCAGCGCTCCTTGAAGGTGTAGTACTGCTTGGCGCCTTCCAGTTCCTCGATGACCTGGCGGGGCAGAATGGGCAGCGCAATGAGCTGGGAATGGGCATGCTCCAGCGAGGCGCCGGCGGGCTCGCCGTGATTCTTGAAGATGAGGATGTACTTGAAGCGGCGATCCTTCTTCAGATCGAGGATGCGGTCGCGGAAAGTCCAGAGAACGTCTTCCACGCGCTTGGCCGGCAGCGTGGCCAGGGTAGAGTTGTGGTCGGGCGTCTCGATGATGACCTCGTGAGCGCCGATGCCATTCATTTTGTCGAACATGCCTTCAGCCTGGCGGCTGAGGTTCCCCTCAATGCCCAGGGCGGGGAACTTGTTGGGCACGACGCGCACGGTCCAGCCGGAAGTATCGCGCTGCGGCGGGCCGCCGTTCAGGTTGGGACGATAGGCCTGGATTTCCGGCGGAGTCTTGTCTTCATTGCCGTAGCAGAAGGGACAGAAGCCGCCCTTGATCTTGACCTGCTCACGGGCGAAGTCGGTGGGGCGCTTGGCGCGGTCGGTGGAGATGATGACCCACCGGCCGACTACAGGGTCTTTTCTTAACTCAGGCAATTTGTTTACGTATCCTTTCCCAAGTTTATGATTTTACGATAGCGAGAACGCATTTTTAAATAAGGTGATTTGCGGAGGCGCACTGCGCTGGTCGAAATAAAGGCTGAGTACGTCAAAACGCCAAGACGGGGAGCCGGCCAGGTGACGCAGGTATTCCTGGGCCATGCCGGCAAGTTCGTGCTGTTTTTCGGCATCCACCGCGGCTTCGGCGGGCTTAACGTCGCGCGTGGTGCGGGATTTAACTTCCACAAAACAGAGCACGTCGCCATCCCAGCCGATCAGGTCAATCTCGCCGCGACGGCGTGGTGAGCGCCAGTTGCGCGCCACCATCACGTATCCCAGACGGCGGAGATAAAAGTAAGCTTCTTCTTCGCCCTGGGTTCCTACCTTTTGATGCGGAGCCGTAGCCGGCGGGTGCAGAAGCAATTCGGCGACGCGGTCCAAGAACCGCAGCATCAGCCGGGTCACGCGGCCAGACATACGCATATCCTGGTGGGAAACCGGGAAGATGCAGCGAGTTTAGCGCCTGCGGGGTCCGGCTGTCATTAAAAACCCGCGAAGGACGCCGGAGGTGTCGTCATCTGACGCGAGGTGGTATTGCAAAAGGCGCCGGCGCGCAAAAGTTTGCGGTAGCGCACGCGAGATCCCTCCGGTCTGAAGACTCTCGGGATGACGCCTTCTTCGGCAAGACGGGACACCTCCCGGCAAGAGGCGAAATCACGGCAAGACGCCGGAGTTACGCACCACGTTTACTCGTCGAGGGTGGATTCGATGGCGAACAGCAGGGCGCCGGGGCCGTCGAAAGGATCAATGACGGCGTCAGCATAAGCCGGCATTTCATGAATCCGGCAATACATGACGACGTGAGTGGCGGGAGAGCGTTTCTTTACTTCGGCCGCAAGGGCGATGCGGTCGTCGTAGGGCAAGGAAGCACTGAGCACGGCAACGTCAAAGTTGCGGGACGCGCATTGGTCCACAGCCTGGCCGTAATCCTCAGCTGAGGAGACGCAGTAGCCGGCATTTTGCAGGACCATGCCGCGGGTACGCAGCACGGAGTCGTCACTGCACACAGAGAGGATTTTTGGCTTGCTTGCAGCGGCGGCAGTGTTGCTGGACTGGTTCGCCATGGAAGAGGTGTGTTGCAAAAACAGTGCCATAGCTGGCGTGCTTGCAATTTCAAGCAGTTAGCAAACGCAGCCACATCCCTGCTGGGCACAATTTGCGGGAAAGATTTACCGCGTGAAAGCAAAAAAGAGCCGTAGCGGAACTACGGCTCTTTCCTTACGTTCTGATGAAATGGGCAGCTTACGCGCCTTGCGGCTTGCCGGAACCAGTCTCCTTGTGGTCTTTGCCGCCGACGATCTCGATGCATTCTTCGAGCACGTCGAGGGCTTCATCGGCCTGCTGGCGCGTGACCACCAGCGGAGGCGCGATGCGGATGGAATTCGGTCCAGCGCCCAGGTACAAGATTCCGCGCTGGAAGGCGAGATCCACAATGCGATCACGCTCCGGGCCGGCGGGCGTTTTGCTTGCGTGGTCCTTGACGATTTCCACGCCGATCATAAGCCCCTGGCCGCGCACGTCACCGACGATGCTGTGCTTCTGCGGCCAGCTGCTGAGGCGCTGCAGAATGTGCCGGCCGACCTCGGCTGCGTTCTTCATGCCTTCGCGCTCGATGACGTCGAGCGTGGCCAATGCAGCGGCGATGCACACCGGGTTGCCGCCGAAAGTGGAAGCATGCGATCCCGGCACCCAGTCCATGATGCTGGCCTTGCTGATGGTCACGCCCAGAGGCATGCCGGAAGCAATGCCCTTGGCGATGCAGACAATGTCAGGCTCGACGCCGGCGTGTTCGATGGCCCACCACTTGCCGGTGCGGCCGACGCCGGACTGAACTTCATCAGCGACCAGAAGGATGCCGTTCTCGTCACAGATTCGGCGCAGTTCGCGCAGGAACTCCGGCGGTGCGACCACGTAGCCGCCTTCGCCCTGGATGGGCTCGACGAATATGGCGGCCACTTCCTCGGGAGGCAGCGTGGTCTTAAACAGCTTCTCCTCGATAAAGCGGGCGCAATCAATGGCGTACTGCCTGGCGTCAGAGCCTTGGGGACGGCGGTAGAGGTTGGGATAAGGAATGTGGGTGACTCCAGGCATGAGGGGAGCAAAACGGCGCTTCTGCTGCGGCTTGGAGGCGGTAAGCGCCAGCGAGCCCATGGTGCGGCCATGGAAGGCGCCATAGAAGGCGATGATGTTCTGCCGCTGGGTGTGATAGCGGGACAGCTTGATGGCGGCTTCGATGGCTTCCGTGCCGGAGTTGCCGTAGTACACCTTGTGAGGACCGCGCATGGGAGCGATCTTGGAGAGACGCTCGGCCAGTGTGAGCATGTTCTCATAATAAAAATCGGTTCCCGACATATGGATAAGTTCGCCGGCCTGCTTCTGGATGGCGGCGACCACCTCGGGATGGCAGTGGCCGGTGGAGACCACGGCGATTCCGGCGGAGAAGTCGAGGAACTCATTGCCGTCCACATCTTCCACCACCACGCCGCGGCCGCGCTTGGCCACCATTGGATAGGAGCGGGTGTAGGAAGGTGAAATCCATTTGTTATCACTTTCGACGATGCGGCGGGCATTGGGTCCGGGAAGCTCGGTTTTGATGCGGCCTCCGGCCACAGGTGCTGCAGTCTTGGTTGACATGGCAATCCTCCAGGGAATTGTGCTGGGCACGCAAGCGTGCGTAGGTGCGGGCTCCGGTTATGCCGGAGCAGAACTTGCGCGAGGAGGATTAATTAATCGCCGCCGAACAGGTTGGGACGGGAGCGCGAGGGCACGTGCAGCAGAGCCACCCGGGGGAAAGCAAGATTCCACCGCAGCCTGCAGGGAGGAGTGGGCAGGGAGCTCATGCCGTGATGGCGGCGGCGGTTCATAGCATCTCCATTATAGCGTTGCGGCGCAAATAGGAGCAGGGGCGAGGGCCCGCAAGCGATGGGTGGTGGGTCATGGCCCATTGACTCGCTACGTTCAGCATTTCGACCAACTCGGCAGTTCCTACTTCGTCTGATATCTTTGCCATACTCCCATGATGAAGCTGGAGCGCCAGCGTTACACCATTCTGCTTGCGTTCGGGTTGGTATACCTGTTCTGGGGCTCGACTTACCTGGCCATTGATATTGCGGTAATGGACATTCCGCCTGCGCTCGCGTGCGCCACTCGGTATCTCATTGCCGGCCCGCTAATGCTGGCCTATTGCGCCTTAAGCGGAAGGCGCATCCGGGCGGGAGGGCGCGACCTGCTGAAGTTCGCCATCGTCGGGGTGATGCTGCTGACCGGGGGCAACCTGACGCTGGCCTGGGCTGAGCAATATGTGCCCAGCGGTCTAGCGGCGCTGATTGTGGCGGTAATCCCGATCTGGATGCTGGTGGTGGACAGCTGGATTCTGCGCGGGGATCGTGTTTCGCCTCGGGGGCTGGCGGGCATCGGGCTGGGGGTGCTGGGAGTCGCCGTGCTGGTATGGCCTGAATTCAGGACTGTCGGCCGATTCGGTCATATGCCTCTGATCGCCTCGCTCAGCCTGCTGGGGTCATCGCTCAGCTGGTCCATAGGGTCGGTGCTCTCCAAACGCTGGGATCATGGCGGCGATCCCTTTGTCTCGGCGGGTTGGCAGATCACCGCAGCGGCGGTAGCCAACCTGTTGATCGCGCTGGCCACCGGCGAGCGGAACCGAGTGCTGTGGACGGCGCGCGGCCTGGAAGCCATTCTCTACCTGGTGGTGTTTGGCTCCTGGGTGGGCTACACCGCGTATATCTACCTACTCAAGCACGCACCCACCAGCAAAGTTTCCACCTATGCCTACGTGAACCCGGTGATTGCCGTGTTTCTGGGCTGGCTGGTGCTGCAGGAGAGTGTGAACCGGTACATTGTGGGTGGAACCGTGATTATAGTAGCGGCGGTGGTGCTGGTGACCAGCGCGAAGGTGCGGGGGCGAGAGGCCGTGGAGGAGTTGCCGGCGGTAGAAGCCACGTAGAAATTGAGTAATTGGGTAATTGAGTAATTGTGTAATTTTTGTAGCTGATCGACGGTCACGGTTGAGATTGATGGTCGATGCTGAAGGATCACGCGCCGCAACCGAACGCCGAAGGCCGAACGCCCAGGGCGGCGCTAAGCGCCTTCGCAACGTCTGCATTGACAATTCTTATTCGTAGCGCAGGGCCACCACAGGATCCACGGTGGCGGCTTTGCGGGCAGGCAGGCCGCCAGCCAGAAGCGCGACCCCAGCAAGCAGGAGCACGGCCAGGGCAAACACCAGCGGATCGGCCGGCTGTACACCGTAGAGCAGGGAAGCGACGAGGCGATCCGCCGCCAGCGCCACAAGAAGACCGATAGCCAGACCAATTCCGGTGAGGCGAGCCACCTCGCGCAAGATCATTCCGGCAACGTTCTCACGAGTTGCGCCTAGCGCCATACGAATCCCGATTTCGCGGGTGCGCCGGGTCACGACATACGCCATCACGCCGTAGAGGCCGATTGCGGCCAATAATGCCGCCAACAGGCCCAGGCAGAGCGACAAGAAGGTCAGCAACTGGTCGGTGAAGACAGTCTCGTCCACCTGCTGGGCGAGGGTTTCCATATCGTACACCGGCAAATTGGGATCGAGGCTCTGCACGGTTTTTCGCAGGGTTGTGGCCATGGCCGCAGGCTCGCCGGTGGTGCGCACATAAAAAGTGGCGCGGCCAAAGGCCGGGTCCTGGGCATAAGGAGCATAGACAAAGGGGTGAATGGGGTCGCGTGGGTCCGAGTGCTTGCTATCCTTGACCACGCCGACAATCTCGATTTCGGGCTTCTCGGCGCTGGCGCCAAACCTGAGATGGACACCCAGCGGATTGCGCCCTTGCAGGAAGCGGCGGGCGAAAGTGGCGTTGACAATGGCCACCATGGGGCTGAGGGCATTATCGCTGTCGCGAAACTCGCGGCCGGCCAGCAGGGGCGTGCCCAGCGTAGAAAAATAATCTGGCCCCACCTCATTGCGCCAGACGTGCATATCTTCGTTCTCACGGGCAGTGTAGCCCTGTACGGTGACGTCGGAGCCCCACTCGTCATTCGCGAGGATGGGAACGCTGGCGGCGCTCACAGAGCTGACGCCCGGGGTGGCAGCGACGGCCTGCCGCAAACGCTCCACCAGGGCCAAAGTGCGCTGGGGCGAATAGCGGTTGAGCTGAGGCGCAATGGTGAATTCAATCACGTGATCCGTGCGCAAGCCCAGGTTGGTGGTCTTGAGGTTGAGCAGGCTGCGAGTGAAGAGGCCGGCGGCGGTGAGCAGGACCGCAGTGAGAGCCACCTGGCCAATGATAAGCGCTTTGCGCAAGCGCACGCTGGAAATCCGGTGGGAAACGCTGCTTCCCAGATCCTTGAGATGGCTTTGCAAATTGGCCCTGGCCGCACGCAAAGCGGGAAGCAATCCGAACAGGAGGGCAGTAAGCAGGGACAGAGCAAGAGCGAAGGCCAGAATACGGCTGTCAAGCTGCTTTTCCAATCCTAAAACGCCGATGTTCTGCTGCATGGTTTCCACCAGAAGGGCCAGGGTCCAGGTGGCAAAGAGCACACCGGCGCCACCGCCCAAAAGGGCGAGCAGCAAGTTCTCCGTAAAGAGCTGCCGGACCAGGCGCCAGCGGGCTGCGCCCACAGCCAGGCGCACGGCAATTTCGCGCTGGCGGGCCTCGCCGCGGGCCACCAGCAGGCTGGCAAGGTTGGCGCAGGCGATCAGCAGTACCAGCCCGACCATTACCGCCAAAAGGATGAGGGGCTGACGGGCGTCCGCCTGAAGGACGGTTCGTCCGTTAGCACCAGGTACTAGCAGCAGAGGCCGACCCAGGAATTGCCGCTGCGATCCCGGCGAAAGCTTCAGGAGCGGCAGCTCTGCAACCAGCACCGTGTGGTAGACCGGCTGCAGCGCGACCTGGGCTCGCGCACGGGTAAGGCCCGGGCGCAGCCGGCCGATGATGGCTAACCAGTGATCGTTGGCGCTCTCCAGGCCGTTCCAGTTGGGCGTCATCTGCGGCTTCATGGTGATGGGAATGAAGACGTCAGGAATTTGCCCGATCTGCACGCCGGTGAAGCCGGCGCGAGCCACCCCGACCACCGTCAGGCCGGTGCCATTCATGGTCAACTGCTTGTTTAGGATGCCGGGGTCGCGGCCGAAATGGCGCGCCCAATAGCCGTAGCTGAGCACGGCCACGGGATTGGCACCCGGCGCGGTTTCGTCCTGCGAAGAAAAAACGCGACCAAGGGCGGGAACAACGCCAAGCACCTCAAAATAATTTCCTGAGACCAATTCGCCGCGGGCGCGCTCGGTGCTGCCCTGGCCGGCGATGTTTATGGGGGCGGCATAGCGCGCCAGCAGGCCGGAGAAGGCAGGGTTCTGATCGCGGAGTTGCTTGTACAGAGGATAGGAAAAAGAGGTGGCATCGTCGCTGTCGCTGGACGTGTGCCCGGGCTTCTCGCCGGGGGAGCGCAAGATGACCAGTTGGTCCGGTTTCCGCACTGGCAACTGCCGCAGCAAGACCTGGTAGGTGAGGGAAAAAATGGCGGTGTTGGCGCCGATGCCCAGGGCCAGCATGAGCACCGCAACGGCGGTGAAGACGGGCGATTTCAGCAACATGCGAACGCCGTAGCGCACATCCTGCAGCAACGTATCCAGCATTCCAACTCCAGTTTGGCCGCGTCATGTTGCCGACGTAGCATTGAGGCGGACCGTGAAGTCAGGAGCAAATTGCCTTCCGCAAGAGTGTCTGTAAGCTGCTGATTTTTAAGGAGACAGAGAGACAGACGCGGAGCGTTGTGAGGGCGTATGTGCGCTTGTGGGACGGGGCAGTGCGGAAACGGACAGTCAGGGGATTGAGAAATTGAGTAATTGAGTAATCGGTTGAAGCGCTCGATGGTTCTAAGCCAAGAGCCAAGAGCCAAGAGCCAAGAGCCAAGAGCCAAGAGCCAAGAGCCAAGAGCCAAGAGGCAAGAGGCAAGAGGCAAGAGGCAAAATCAACACCAAAACGCCCAAGGCCCAAGGGCAAAAAGCCCTAGGGCCGAGTGCTATCCCAAACAACGCCGCGCCACCTGAGGAGCGGTTTCACTAGAACACAGTCAACGTGGTGGTGGCGGAGACCGAGGTGAAGTTGGCGGTTATGGTCGCCGTCCCGCTGCCGCTGGTAGTGGCGAAGCCGGAGCTGTTGACTACGCAGACCTGGCTGTTGGACGAAGCCCAATTCACCCAGGGAGTGATGTCCTGAGTGCTACCGTCACTAAAAGTCCCAGTAGCCGTCAATTGCTGGTTGGTTCCCAGGTTGAGAGTGGGATTTTCCGGAGTGATCGCGATGGAGACCAGGGAAGCGTTGTTCACATTCACCACGGCGGAGCCGATGATGGAATTGAGGAGAACAGAAATCCTCGTCCATCCGGCGCTTATGCCGGTCACCTGACCGCTGCTGCCTGAATTGCCCACGGTAGCGATGGTGGAATCCGACGATGTCCAGTGCACGGAGTTGGTGAGATTCTGGGTCGTCCCATCGCTGTAAGTACCAATAGCGGAGAAGGAGTGGGTGAACCCCGGCGGGATGAGGTCCGTAGAGGGGCTTACTGAGATCGAGACCAGCGAGGCCGTGCTTACGGTGGCGGTGGTGGAGGTGTTAACTAAACTGTAAGTAGCGGAGATGGAGGACGTGCCGGCGTTCTGGCCTGTGAGAAGTCCGCCCGAACCGACGCTAGCGATGGTGGGCTGGGAAGAATTCCAGGTTACGAGCGAGGTGAGATTTTGCGTGCTGCCATCGCTGAAAGTTCCGGTGGCGGTTAATTGTTGGGTGGCCCCCTGGACGAGCACGGGGTTAGCCGGGGTAATGGCGAGCGAAGTTAGGGTCGCCTGGGTGACGGTTAGTCCGGTGGAGCCCGTAACCGAATTAAAACTGGCGCTAATGGTAGTGGAGCCACTGCCGACCGACGTCGCCAAGTTGTTTTGCATGGTGGCCACTGAGGTATTGGCACTGGCCCAAGTGGCCAATCCGGCAATGTTTTGCGTGGAGCCGTCGCTGAAGGTGCCGACCGCGAAGAAAGTTTTGGTCGTGCCGGGGGCCATGGAGACGTTGGCGGGAACCACGGCGATGGATTGCAGCGTGGCCGAGGAAACAGTGAGCGTCGTCGAGGCCGAGAAGGAGTTAAGTACCGCGGTGATGGTGGTGCTCCCCGGCTGCTTGGAGACTGCGGTGCTGCCGTTCATGGTGGCGACCGACGTGTTGGATGAAGACCAGGTGGCGTTGGTCAGAGTTTGCGTGCTGCCGTCGTTGTAATAACCGATGACAGCAAAGGGTTGGGTAGTGGTGTTAGCGATGGTAGGCGAGCTAGGTGTAACGCTGATACGGATCAGGCTGGGGGGTTGCACAGTGACGTTGGAATTGCCGATCACCGATTCAAAGGCGGCGGAAATAGTGGCGGTGCCCGGGCTCATGGCGGAGGTGAGTCCGGCCGTATTGGTGGTAGCTATGGCAGGAGCAGAAGAAGCCCAGGTCGCGACGCCGCTGATGTTTTGGGAACTGCCGTCCGAGAAGGAGCCTGTTGCCTCGAGTTGCTTGAACAAACCGACCACGATCGTCGGGCTTGCCGGGTTAATGGTGATGGAAACTACGGTGGCATTGGTAACAGTAAGGCTGGCAGAGGCGCTGACGGAACCAGAAGCGGCGGTGATGGTTGTGGTGCCTGGCGCCAGTCCGGAAGCGAGCCCGGCGCTCACAGTAGCGATGCTGGGCTGGGAGGAGGTCCACTTGACTTGTGAGGTGATATCCCGAGTGGTGCCATCGCTAAAGGTCCCAACGGCGGAGAATTGCTCGGTGGTCTGCTTGGCAATGGAGAAGCTGGAGGGAGTAACGGAGAGCGACACGACACTCGCCGCGGTCACGGTGACGTTGGCCACCCCGACAATTTGGCCTTTCGTGGCCGATACCTTCATAGTCCCGATTTTTATCCCCTGCAGGAGCCCGGATGCGCTAACGGTGGCGACCGAAGGAACCGAGGAAGTCCACGTTACCGAGCCAGTCAGGTTCTGGGTGCTGCCGTCCTGGAATACACCCACCGCTTTAAGCTGAAGCGAGGTGCCCGCGGCAAGCGAAGGATTGAAGGGACTAACGGAAATCGAAATGAGAGGGGCGGTGGTTACGCTCAAGGTGGCCGAGCCACGAATGGAACCTGTGCTGGCCGTTATGGTGGTGGTACCGGATTGGCTGGCCGATGCCACACCTGAGGCGTTGATGGCGGCAACGGAAACCGTGGAGGAACTCCAATTGACGGAAGTCGTAAGGTTCTTGGTGGTGCCGTCAGTATATTGGCCCGTGGCCGTGAATTGCTGGGTGACGCCGTCGGAGACTTGGGCGCTGGGCGGAGTAACAGTAATCGAACTTAGACTGGGGGTCGCATTTGGCGAAGGGGACGAGCTTGAACCGCCGCCGCCGCAACCGACCAAAGTTACTAAAGTACCCACGACCAGCCCACGAAAGACAGCTTTCAGGCTCACAAATACCTCCGTCCAACGGCGGGGAGCAGAGCAGATCGGACTGCTCTGAATCCCCTTGTTATTTCTGGAACAGAAGAAGCATGTGCGCTGCCATGGCGCCTCTTCTAAACCTAAGGATTGAGATAGTTTTGTGCCCATTTATGGATATCACGATGGCGCGAGTTGCAAAGTTCTGCACATGTGTGGAAATGACAATGACGCGGTGAACTGCGAGAGCACCGCGGCGGGGACGGCCGCTGTTCCCATTTCGGGAAACATCGCGTTGGGGGCTCCGCCGTCGGAATGCGCACCGGTAACGCGAGCAAGCAGGTGGATTTGGCCAGGCTGGCTTAGGTCACACAAGCAGATTGGCAGAAATGGCGACTGGTACGCCCGCGGGGGGTGCGTTTTGTGGCTATTTTCTCTTCCAGCGGACGCCCTGTTTAGTGTTCTCCACCACGATGCCGGCCTGGGCGAGTTGGGCGCGAATGGCATCGGATTTGGCGAAGTCGCGGGCCTTGCGGGCGCGCTCGTGCTCGGCCACCAGGGCATCCACCTGATCGTCCGGCAGGCCGTTGGAGCCGGCAACCTCTACCAGTTCTTTGGCGGCGTGGTCCAGTTTGCCGTCCGCTATGGCCCAATCGAGGATACGGCGCATTCGAGGAGCGTCGTCGTCGCGCAGCACGGCGAAAATTTGATCGAACTGTCCCAAGGCCTGCTGCAGGGGCGCAACGTCGCCGCTGGTAACCTGGCCGGCATCGGCGGCGGCGTTGGCCTGGCGCACCATTTCAAACAGCGCGCCCAGTGCCTGCGGTGTGTTGAGATCGTCTTCCAGGCCCGCTCGCATCTTGCCCATGGTTTCGCGCGCTAGCTTACCGATAGTTCCTTCAGGACCCTCGGCAAAGCGTTCCGTTTTCAGGCGCGATTCGAAATTGCGCAGGCGCTCCACAGAATTGGCCGCCTGCTTGAGCGCATCGAAGGTGAAGTTCAGTTGGGTGCGGTAGTGGCCCGAGGCGAGCAGAAAGCGGATGGAAGAGGGCTTGTGGCCCTTCAGCACCAAGTCGCGGAGGGTATAAAAGTTGCCCAGGCTTTTGGACATCTTTTCGCCCTCGACGAGCAGGAAGCGCACGTGGAACCAGTAGCGCACGAAAGGCTGGCCGGTTTCCGCCTCCGACTGCGCGATTTCGTTCTCGTGATGCGGGAACACCAGGTCCTCGCCACCAGCATGCAGGTCGAAGGTGGGGCCAAGCAGCATGGTAGACATCACCGAGCACTCGATGTGCCAGCCGGGGCGGCCGGGTCCGATTTCTGTTTCCCAGAATGCTTCGCCGGGTTTGGGCGCCTTCCACAAGGCAAAGTCGCGAGCGTTGTCTTTGTCGTACTCGTCCACGTCCACGCGCGCGCCCACCTCAATGCCGGAGAAATCCTTCTTGGAGAGCTTGCCGTAGCCGGGAAATTTGGCAATGCGGAAGTAGTAGGAGCCGTCGTCGGTGCGGTAAGCGTAACCCTTCTTCTCCAGCTGGGCGATGAAGCGGGCCATTTCGGGTATGTGATCGGTGGCGCGAACCAGTTCCGGTTGCTCGATGCTGAGGGTGTCTATGTCTTCCAGGAAGGCCTGCTCGTATTTTCGGGTGTATTCGCGGACCGTGACCCCGGCTTTGGCAGAGTTGCGGATGATCTTGTCATCCACGTCGGTGATGTTCATGACGTGGCGCAGTTCGTAGCCATCCTGGCGCAGGAACCGGTGCAGCACGTCCACGGCGACAAAAGTGCGGAAGTTACCGATGTGGCCGTAGTCATAAACTGTGGGACCACAGGCGTACATGCGCACGCGCTTATCGTCGAGAGGGATGAATTCGTCGATTTTGCCGGAAAGCGTGTTGAAGAGGCGCAAGGCCATGATGGCAGTCCGAAGGTAGCCCGGAAATTTGATTTTAGGTGGGCGTGCAAAAGTGGGTCAAATGAAGGGGGACGCCGGGGCTACGAATTCAGCTTCCGATGGAGGGGTGCTGTTGCGCCGCATGCAGGCGCTGGGCGCCCAGGAAGGCGTAGTGCACGCCGGAAATGATGGTGAAGGCGAAGGTGGCCCACAAGGCGAGCAGGCGACCGACTTCTATCCACTCTGCGCGGTAAACGGGCAGCAGCAGAACCAGGAACACAGCGAGCACCTGGGCGGTGGTGTTGGCTTTACCGAACACGCTGGGGCTGAAATCGCGCAAGCTGGTGGTGACGTAGAGTACGGCGCTCACGATAAGGATGGAAACATCGCGGCCGAAAACCACGACCGTGAACTTCCAGGGAATGCGGTGCAGCACAGAAAGCACCAGAAACATGGTGCTGAGCAGCAGTTTGTCGGCGACGGGATCGAGGTACTGGCCCAGGGTGGTCTGCTGGTGCAGGCGGCGCGCCAGTTTGCCGTCAAAGAAGTCGGTAACCCCGGCCGCCACGAACAGAGCGAGAGCCCAACCGTTGTGTCCGCCCAGGAGGCTGAGCACGATCAGGGGCAGAAAAACCATGCGCAGCAGGGTGAGCTGGTTAGGCACGTAAAACAGCTGCGTGAGCTTCACTCCCGGCTCCCGGGGGTGAGCGGGACGTCGCCGAAAAGCTGGGCGGGATCGCGTCCCGTCTGCATGCGGAAGCGCTCGCGCAAGGAGGGCAGGCCGCCCGAGTTGACGTCCAACTCCATGCGTTCCACCCGGTGCATGGGAAAGAAGACAGTGGCGGGAGTGAAAGGCTCGCCGGCTTTGACCATGGCAGCGGAATCATCGAAGGATTCCAGGTCAAAACCGCGCAAGCTGATGCCGGCTTCGCTGAGGGCGAGCAACTGGCCCCAGAATTTCTCCCGCGGATCGCCGAGGGCCAACAGCACCATGGCGCCGCCATCAAAAGGGCCATGATTGGCGGCGGCCTGCAGGGCGGCTTGGGATGTAGGGTCCACAAAGCGATTGTCCGCGTCCGAGGCTCACTTTGCAACTACGGCGGAAGAAACACGCGCCCGGAATAGGGAACTAAGCTTCAGCTGCCTGGGAGGCGTTGTGGTTGTCACTTTGCTCGTGTCTGGCCGCCAGCCAGACGAGTGCCTGCAGGGCGGCCAGGCTGATAACTGAAAGCTGCAAGTGTGTGAACTTGGCCAGAGGCGCGAGCAAGGGCAGAGCGAAAGCCAGATAGAGGAAAATGCGCAGGGCGTCCGCTTGAGTGTGCTCCATACTCCATTCACCCAGGAGCAGGAAGGCAGGCGCCAGAATCACGAGGTCGTAGACCATCAGGTGGGGCGCAACCAGAACGGTGGCGAGGAGCAGAGCAGCGAAGCGCAGGTTGAGAGTGGCTCGGCTTCGCCAGCAAATGACGGACAAAACGAGAATGACGGCGGCGCTGAGCCCATAGAGAACGGCGGCTAGGTTGCGCCAGGGGAGCAAAAGCAGCCAGAAGCCGCGCAGGCAATGCAACTGGTAGAGCTTGGGTTCGATGAAAGGCAAGGCCTGGCCGGTGCGCAAAAGGGAACGCAAGTATTGCTGCATCACGGCCGTGCCAAACCAGGCCCAGGCGAAAGAAAGCTGGGCGGCGGCGGCGGCGAGGGCGCCGGCCACTACCTTCCACTCTGCGGCGAGGAGGAAAATCACTGCCGCCGCCAATCCCAGCTGCGGTTTGTAGATCAGTGAGCCGATGGCCAGCCCGGCCAGAAAGTGCCGCCGCGAGCGCAAGGCCAGGAACGCCAGCGTGAACAGAGCCAGAGCCGGGCCGGAGGTTTGGCCAAAAGCGATCAGGTTGAAAAAACCGGGAAAGGCGAGCGCCAGCAGAAACATGACTAGCGCGTGTGGGCGTAGCCGCGGACAGTAAAGCCACACGGCGTAGCAGCAGGCAAGGTAGAGAACGCAGTTCAGCAGCGCCCACGCAAGGGCTGCCCAGGCGTAAGGCAGGCGGGCCAACACGGAGAATGGCAGGTACACTTGCGGGCCGTAGGAGGCTACGAAGTAGGTCCCCGTGGATTGGGGCACCAGCGCTTTTTGGAAGGCCGCCAGAGCCGCCGGATCGTATAGGGGCTGAAGCAGCCTGGTTCGAACCAGGTATCCGGCAGTGTAGAAATGAAGAAAGTCAGCGCCCTTGATTTGACCGACGCGATCGCGCAACCCGGGAGTAGCCAGGTCAGCGGCATAGAGGGACCACAAGCACACCCCCAGCAACGCTGCGTGCAAAGTGATGCGCCGGGACGTGAGCAGGCGCGCCAGATGGCGAAGAGCACCGGAATGGGCGGCGGTGCGGCAAGTGGCAGCGATAGAGTCGCTCGAAGCGCCCGGCAAAGCTAGCCTGTCCTCTTGATGGAAGTTGCTTCATGATATCGCGGAGGCGGCGTGGAACTCGGGAAAAATTGGGAGAGCAGCTCGGTGCAAGCGAAGCTTAGCCACTGCGGTTCGCCCTGGGCACCGCTACCATGTTGCCGGAATTGGCCGCCGCCCGTAGAATTGAAGCCACAGCCATCCGCATGTAGGCCCGTAGCTCAGTCTGGTTAGAGCGCTTCCTTGACACGGAAGAGGTCGATGGTTCGAGTCCATTCGGGCCTACCATATCAAAGATCGCCATCCGTCTTCACCCATAACAAAGTCGCAAAGCTCAGATCCGCACTCGTTGCCATAGGTTTCCCCGCCAGATTCCATGGCCGGACTCGGTCGGCAGCGGGAATCCGAGCTGATAGGCCCGCACACCGACTCGGCTGTGATGATTCGCTGATTGACGCCGATCCTCGGCTGAAGCTTCTTTCGAGCGGGTTAGACCTTGGCGGATACCTAGGTGACGGGAAAGGGTCAGGAAGTACTTCGGTAATGTGCGCCCGCACACCGACGGCTTTTATCATCGGCCCAACGATTGCTGATCGGCTTCAGCGGCCGATCTGAATGCCTGTCGGGATTCCTAGTAGCACCGAGACACAGGCTGGAGAGCCTTGGAGGGTGGAAGTGGCGACGGCGGAGATCGCAAATACAGCGGAAGTTAACGAAGGGGAGCGGACAGGAGTCGGTAGATTGCCGCGCGCCGAAACGCAACGCCGTTCGCTGGCAAAGGCTTGGATTGCGTGCGGGATCTTCCTGCTGGTGCTTGGCGCTTACGCATTATCCAGTCCTGGCCGTATTGATATTGTGGATGGGGAAGCACGGTTCGACGTAGCTTACAACTGGATCGTGAACGGGCGTCCAATCATGACGGATACTTGGCTTATTCCGTTAATGAGCGTGCCGGGACGGGATGGACTGCGCTACTCTTATTACGGAGCGCCTGGTTCTGTGTTTGCCCTTCCCTTGGTGTGGCTGGGTATTCATAGCGGCGGGCCACCCGTCGAGCCGAGTCAATTCCTCTTCTCTCTCACGTCCTCCGTCCTGGGGGCTGCTATAGCGCCAATCCTCTTCCTCTTCTATCTGGAATTGGGAGTCACAAGGCGAAGCGCGCTGGCGTGGACCATGGTCAGCAGCTTTGCCACCTATATCTGGGCAATCTCCAACTCCACCTTTGATAATGCGCAGCATGCTTTTTTTGCGCTGGCTGCCTTGTATTTTGCTTACTTGGGTGGCCGGCGAAAATCGGCTAAGTACGCTCTGCTGGGCGGGGCCATGGCCGCGGTGCTCATTCTCTATCAAGACTACTTTCTGCTGATTGTCCCGGCGCTTGCTTTGGCCACGCTGCAATGGAAGTCCGAGAGCGACTTCACAGTGCCCGCCCTGGCGGGCAGCCCAGAATTCCTCGGCTCCCGGCTGTTCTCCCGGGTTCAGGAGATATTCGAGGAAACGAAGGCTCTGCTCCGGCGGGCCTGGGAGGAGCCTGGAGAAGCGCGCTCTTCCTGCCAGCGTTATTGCCTGTTTCTCGCCGCGGTAGGCGTCGGAATTTTCCTGTCAATGGCGTATAACGACCTTCGTTTTGGCTCATGGATTCATGATTCGAGGTTTCGCTTTGCGGCAGAGAGGCACTTTCCTTTGTTTGGCAATCCGCTGACCGGCTTTTTGACGCTGCTGGTCAGCCCGGGGAAAAGCGTCTTTCTGTATAGCCCAGCTCTGATCATTGGACTGCTCGGCATCCGCCAACTCTGGCGGCGCAAGCCGGTGCTGGCAGCCGTTATTGGGGTCTCAAGCGTGCTCCTGGTGCTATTCCTATCCTGCATTTCCTTTGCCGGGGGAGACTGGTGCTGGGGACCACGTTATCTGGCGCCCCTGTTACCCATGTGGGCGCTTGCTTTCCCGTTCGCGCCACGGATAAAGGGGAAAAGGCAACTGGCGGTGGCTCTGATTGCTGCAGGTTTTGTGGTGCAGATTATGGCGCTGAGCGTGGAGAACCAGCGTTTCTTTTTAGAACGGCGATTGAATGATTATTTCTGGGCAGAACAACCCTGGTTCTATATGAAGCACAGCGCACTTTTGGCCAGAGTGGGCGAATTTACTTCGTTGAGCAAAGGCGCACCGCCTACAGCCACACTGTTCAACTCCATTCCGGTGCCCAATTGGTGTACCTACACGCTGCTGGGGCCTCCTCCTGCTGTGCCGCGCTCACTGGCGCCGCTGTGGATACAACATTTCAAAATTTTCTATCTGCCCAGGCCATGGCCGCTGTGGATGTCATCGGTGCCGCTGAACTGGCGGCCCATCAACATGGCACCTTGGATCGCGGCACTGTTCGGCCTGACCGCCGTGGGCGCTGGTATGGTTTACCGGGGACTACAAGTAAAAGAATGACGCGCCCGAGCGATCTCCAATGGCTTTTCAGGCGCCCACGCACAGAAGTTGGTGCGGATTACGGCTCAAGTGAGCTATCATAACCCGCCGACGAGATAGAGCCGTCCGTGGGTGCGAGTCGGCGAAGCGCATCCAACGCGCAGACTGGACAAGCGCGAAGAGGCGGCGTGGCCGCTGCTCTCTATTTCCGTGACAAAATTGCAGAAGCAACCGAGAACAGCCGGCGTCGTGCTGGGGAGGACCGCGCATGCGCAAGCTGGCAATCTGTACATTATTATTTTTTGAACTAGGTCTAGCCGGGATCGTAACCGCCCAGAATCAGCCGGCGGCCCCGGAATCAAGCACCGTGTCCTGCGATTTTGCCGACGGCAAGCAGGTGACCGTCCGCTACAACCGCATTCCCTTCAACAAGCGAGAAAAGCTGCGGGAGAACAAGGTGTGGATGCCGGGGGGATCGGCGCCGATCCTGTTCACCGGCGCCGACTTGAAGTTCGGCGGAAAAACCATTCCCACCGGCGCTTACACGATGTACCTGATTCCGGGCCGAAAAACCTGGACCCTGATCGTGAGTAAAAACGAAAAGCCGGAGAGCGCCTACAACGCGCAAGAGGATCTGGCGCGCGCGCCGATGGACTTGGGCCAGCTAAGCCAGCCCGCCGACAAGCTGACGCTCTATTTCGGGCAAATGGGGCCCAAGCAGTGCAACCTGCGCGTGTACTACGGCGATACCGGCGCGTTTACTGAATTCGAGGAGCAGTAGGGAACGCGGCTGTTCACGCCTGATCGAACCCAGGAGAGAGGCGCCGGGATGCCCGGCCGCGCACGCGCCTGGCCCAGAGTTGTACCCGGTCAAGATAGAGGTACACCACCGGAGTGGTGAACAGCGTAAGCGCCTGGCTGAGCATTAATCCACCCACAATAGTGATACCCAAAGGCCGGTGAAGTTCCGAGCCGGTGCCGCGGTCCAGGGCCAGGGGCAGGGCGCCCAGCATGGCCGCCATGGTGGTCATCATGATCGGGCGGAAGCGCAACATGCAGGCTTCGTAGATGGCTTCCACCGGCGACTTGCCTTCAGCGCGTTCCGCTTCGAGCGCGAAATCAATCATCATAATGGCATTCTTCTTCACAATCCCAATCAGCAGGATAATGCCGATCAGCCCGATGACGTCCAGAGCATTGCCGGTGAGCAGCAGCGCCAGCAGGGCGCCCACACCCGCCGAGGGCAGCGTGGAAAGAATGGTGATGGGGTGAATAAAGCTTTCATAGAGCACGCCAAGAACGATATACACCGTGACCAGCGCCAGCAAGATGAGGATGGGTTCAGTGGAGAGCGAGCTCATGAAGGCGGCGGCGGTGCCCTGGAAACCGGCGTGGATGGCGGCGGGGAAGCCAATAGCACGCTCCGCATTCTCGATGGCGACGGTGGCCTGGCTGAGTGAGACTCGCGGCGCCAGATTGAAAGAAAGCGTGACCGAGGGAAATTGGCCCTGGTGGTTTACCGCCAGAGGCGTGTTCGATGGCTCAAAGCGAGCGAAAGCGGAGAGCGGAACTCCCGTCCCGGAAGAAGAACGAACGTAGATGTTCTGCAGCGCCTCCGGGTTGCGCTGGAAACGGGGCTCTACCTCCATGACCACGTGGTACTGGTTGAGCTGCTCGTACATGGTGGAGACTTGGCGCTGCCCGAAGGCGTCGTACAGGGCGCTGTCAATATCCTGGGCGGCCACACCCAGGCGGGCGGCGGTGTCGCGGTCAATGATGACGCGCGCCTCCAGGCCGTGGTCCTGCTGGTCGCTGTTCACGTCGCGCAGTTCGGGCACGGTGCGCAGTTTTTCCAGCAGGCGAGGCGCCCAGGTGTTCAAATCCTCAAGATCCTCACCCTGCAAGGTGTATTGGAACTGGGCGGCGCTGGGGCGTCCGCCGATGGTGAGGTCCTGCGCCGACTGCAGGTAGAGAGTGGCGCCCGGGATGACTGCCAGTTTGCGGCGCAAGCGGGCAATGACCTGGTCGGCGGTGACCTTGCGCTGCGCCAGGGGCTTCAGGGTGATGAATCCGCCGCCGCTGTTGCTGCCGCGCCCGCCGGCGAATGCGGTCACGCTTTCCACGGCCGGGTCCTGCCGAATGACCTTGATGAAGTGGTCCATCTTCTCGGCCATGGCGGAAAAGGAAATGTCCTGCGCCGCCTGCAGTGACCCGGCGAGCCGCCCCGTGTCCTGCTGCGGGAAAAAGCCCTTGGGCACGATCACGTACAAATAAATACTGAGGCAGGCCGTCGCCACGGTAACCAGCAGCGTGAGCGGCTGATGGCGCAGCACCCAACGCAAGGCACCGCGGTAGAGGGCGAGCATGCCATCAAATACGGATTCGCCGAAGCGATAGACGCGGCCATGGTGTTCCTGACCCATAGGACGCAGGAACTTGGCGCAGAGTGTGGGAGTGGTGGTGAGTGAAACCAGCAGCGAAACCGCAATGGCGGCGCTGAGCGTAACCGCGAATTCCCGGAAAAGACGGCCTACGATGCCGCCCATCAGCAGCAGGGGAATGAAAACTGCAATGAGAGAGGTGCTCATGGAGAGCACGGTAAACCCGATCTCGCGGGCGCCGCGGAAGGCGGCCTGCACCGGGCCCATGCCCACTTCCATGTAGCGGGTGATGTTCTCCAGAACCACGATGGCGTCATCCACCACGAAACCGGTGGAGATGGCCAGAGCCATGAGCGAGAGGTTATCGAGGCTGTAGCCCAGCAGGTACATCACCGCGAAGGTACCCACCAGGGAGAGCGGCACGGCCACGCTGGGGATCACCGTGGCGCGCGGGCTGCGCAGGAACGCGAACACCACCAGGATGACGAGGACGATGGAGATGAGCAGGGTCAGTTCAATGTCGTGCACCGAGGCACGAATAGTGGTGGTGCGATCGAGCGCGACATTCAGGTCAATGGAAGCCGGGATAGAAGACTTGAGCTGGGGCAACAGGGTGCGCACCCGGTCCACGGTGTCCATGATGTTGGCGCCGGGCTGGCGGAAAATGACCGCGATGACGCCGTCTTTTCCGTTCGTCTTGCCGTAATGATGAGAGTCTTCGACCGAGTCTTGCACGTCCGCCACGTCGGCCAGGCGCACCGCAGACCCGTTGTGGTAGGCCACGATAAGCGGTCGGTATTGGGCCGCGCGCAGGAGTTGGTCGGTAGCATTTACCATCCAGAAAGTACTGCTGTCCTGTAATTGGCCTTTGGGGCGATTGGCATTGGCCGAAGTGAGCGCGGCGCGCACCTGGTCAATGCCCACGCCCAGCTTGTTAAGGACGGTGGGATTCACCTCGACGCGCACGGCCGGACGAGCTCCCCCCCAAATGAAGACCTGGCCGACGCCGTCTATCTGTGAAAGCTTCTGCGCCAGAATGGAATCCGCGGCATCGTAGATGCGAGGCAGGGGAACGATGTCGGAAGTCAGCGACAGAATCATGATCGGCGCGTCTGCCGGGTTCGACTTCCAGAAATGCGGGTTCTGGGGCAGATTGGAGGGCAGCTGGCCGCGGGCGGCATTGATGGATGCCTGCACGTCGCGCGCCGCGGCATCAATGTTTCGGTCCAGGTCGAATTGGAGAACGATGGTAGTCGAACCCTGGCCACTGGACGAGGTCATCTGATTGATACCGGCTATGCGCCCGAACTGCCGCTCCAGGGGAGTGGCTACCGCGGAGGCCATAGTGGCGGGGCTGGCGCCAGGAAGGCCGGCGTTGACCTGGATGATGGGAAAATCCACCTGGGGGAGCGGAGCTACCGGGAGGAATTGAAATGCGAGCGCGCCGGCGATCAACAAGGCCGCGGCCAGCAACGAAGTGCCGATGGGACGCTTGATGAATGGAGCGGAGACGTTCATGTCAGTCGGCGGCGGCCGTCTCCTCGGCGGGTTCCTCGATTGGGTTGCCGATGCGCAGGTGGGCGAAGCGCCGTGCCAGCCGGTCGAACCAGAGGTAAACCACCGGCGTGGTGTAAAGGGTGAGCAACTGGCTGAGCAGCAGGCCGCCCACAATGGTGATGCCGAGGGGCCGGCGCAGTTCGGAGCCGGTCCCGGTGCCCAGAGCCAGCGGAAGGCCGCCCAGCAGCGCCGCCATGGTGGTCATCATGATCGGTCGGAAGCGCAGCAGGCAGGCCTGGAAAATTGCTTCTTCCGGCGGCTTGCCTTCGCCGCGTTCCGCTTCCAGGGCAAAGTCAATCATCATGATGGCGTTCTTCTTCACAATGCCGATGAGCAGAATGATGCCGATGAGGGAGACGACGTTCAGGTCATTGCCGGTCAGCAGCAGCGCAAGAATGGCGCCCACGCCCGCCGACGGCAATGTGGAAAGAATCGTAATGGGATGGATGTAGCTTTCATAGAGCACGCCCAGAACGATATAAACCGTGACCACGGCAGCCAGAATGAGCCAGGGCTCGGTGGAGAGCGAATTGCGGAATGCGGCCGCCGTTCCCTGAAAGCTGGTATGAACGCTGGCGGGGAGGCCGATTTCGCGCTCCGACTCTTCGATGGCACTGGTGGCATCGCCCAGCGAAGAGCCCGGAGCCAGGTTGAAGGATAGAGTCACCACCGGGAACTGCCCCTGGTGGTTGATGGCCAGAGGGGCGTTGGCGGGATAGAAATGAGTGAACGCAGCCAAGGGCACCTGGGTTCCGGTACCGGAACGAACGTAAATGCTCTTCAGCGAGTCCGGGCTCCCCTTGAACTGAGGCTGGACTTCCAGCACGACGTGGTACTGGTTGAGCTGGGTGAAGATGGTCGAGACCTGGCGCTGGCCGAAGGCGTCGTAAAGCGTGTCGTCAATAGTCTGGGGCAGGATGCCGAGGCGGCCGGCAGTATCGCGATCAATTACTAACTGGGCCTGCAGGCCGCCGCTTTGCTGGTCGCTGGCTGCATCACGCAATTGTGGCAATTGCCGCAGCCGATCCAGCAGCTTTGGCGCCCAGGTGGCCAATTCGCGCGGGTCCGCGTCTTCCACGGAATATTGATATTGGGTGCGGCTGACGCGGTCTTCCACCGTCAGATCCTGTACCGGCTGCATGTAAAGCGTGATGCCGGAGACCTGCGCCAGTTCCGGTTGCAGCCGGCGGATGACGTCGGAGGCGGTATCGGTGCGCTGGTCGCGGGACTTGAGGTTAATCTGGATGCGGCCGCTGTTGGGGGTGGCATTGATGCCATCCACGCCGATGAAGGACGAGAGGCTTTGCACGTCCGGATCTTTCAAAATGATCCGCGCCAGTTCTTTCTGGCGCTCGCCCATGGCGGAGAATGAAATCGTTTGCGGCGCTTCCGAAATGCCAAGAATGACGCCCGTGTCCTGCACGGGGAAAAATCCCTTGGGCACCACGACGTAAAGCCACACGGTGAGGACGAGAGTGCCGGCGGTGAGCAACAGGGTGGCGGTCTGGTGGCGCAGAACCCAGGTGAGGGTGCGGCCGTAAAAGCGGATCACACGATCATAAAAATCTTCTGAAGCGCGATAGAAGTGCGTGTGGCGCACGTCTTTGGTGGGCCGCAGCAGCTTGGCGCACATCATTGGGGTGAGGGTAAGAGAAACTACCGCCGAGACCAGGATGGTGACTGCCAGGGTGACGGCAAATTCGCGAAAGAGGCGGCCGACAATGTCGCCCATGAACAGCAGGGGAATGAGCACCGCGATGAGCGAGACTGTCAGGGAGACGATGGTGAACCCTATCTGCCCCGAACCTTTGAGCGCCGCTTCCAGGGGCGAGTCGCCATGCTCCAGGTACCGGTCAATGTTTTCGATCATTACGATGGCGTCGTCCACCACAAAACCAGTGGAGATGGTGAGCGCCATCAGCGACAGGTTGTTCAGGCTGTAGCCCAGCAGGTACATCACCGCGAAGGTGCCGACCAGTGAAAGCGGTACGGCCACGCTGGGAATGACCGTGGCTGACAAGTTGCGGAGAAAAATGAAAACCACCATCACCACCAGGGCGATGGCGAGCATCAGCTCGAACTGCACATCCTTAACGGAAGCGCGAATGGTCTGTGTACGGTCGGTCAGAATGTTGACTCTGACCGACGAGGGCAGGGAAGACTGCAGCACGGGCAGCAGCTTCTTAATGCTGTCCACCACGCTGATGATGTTGGCACCAGGTTGGCGCTGGATGTTAACGATGACCGCGGGGTCGAGGTTCATCCAGGCAGCTTGGTTGGCATTTTCAGCGCCGTCCACCACGGTGGCGACATCGGAAACGCGCACCGGAGCGCCGTTTCGGTAGGCCACGATGATGGGCTGGTAATCGGCGCTGGAAAGCAGCTGGTCATTGGCGCCGATGGTGAACGACTGGCGATGGCCGTCGAGCTGGCCCTTGGCTTGATTTACGTTGGCGGCAGCCAGCGCCGTGCGCAGATCTTCCAGGCTCAAGCCGTAGGAAGCCAGCGCGGTGGGATTGGCCTGGATGCGCACGGCGGGTTTCTGCCCGCCGCTAATGGAAACCAGGCCGACGCCCGTCAGCTGCGAAATCTTCTGCGCCAAGGTGGTGTCGGCCAAATCTTCTACCTTGGAGAGCGGCAGAGTAGATGAGGTCAGGCCAAGAGTTAGGATGGGCGCGTCGGCGGGATTGACCTTGCTGTAGATGGGGGGATTTGGCAGGTCTCGTGGCAGGTAGGTGCCGGCCGCATTGATGGCGGCTTGCACTTCCTGCTCGGCCACGTCAATGTTCTGCGCCAGATTGAACTGCAGGGTGACAATGGAGCTGCCGAAGGAACTGGTGGAGGTCATCTGGCCGAGCCCGGGCACCTGGCCGAACTGGCGCTCCAAGGGTGCGGTGACCGAAGAAGCCATGACCTGCGGGTCGGCTCCGGGATAAAACGTCACAACCTGAATGGTGGGATAGTCAACTTCGGGCAGAGCCGAAACCGGCAACTGGCGGTAGGCGACTATCCCCACCAACAGCAGGCCGATGGTGAGCAGAGTGGTGGCGACCGGCCGGAGGATGAACAGCCGCGAGGGAGTCATGGCTCCACTGCGGTTGCCGCCCGCGGATGCGGCTCGGTTTCGGCGTTGAGGTTGCGATTGCGAAACGCGACTTTGCTGCCGTTCTGCAGCTTGTCCTGCCCGTCAGTGACGACTACTTCGCCGGGAGCGATCCCCTGCGCAATGGCGGTCACATTGCCCTGGGTGAGAGCCAGCGTGACCGGCCGCACTTCGACCGTATTGTTAGCCTTAACGATGTAGGCGAAGGTACCCTGGGGACCGCGCTGCACGGCGGCTGCGGGCACCACCGTGCTGTCCTTGCGGACTTCCAGCAACAAGCGCACATTGACGAACTGGTTGGGCCAGAGGTCATGCTCGCGATTGTCGAAGATGGCCTTGAGTTTGCCCGTGCCGGTGGACTGGTCAATCTGGTTGTCAATGGTAAGCAGATTTCCGCTGGCCAGCTTGGTCCGGTCATCGCGGCTGTACGCTTCCACTCGCAGCGTGCCCGCGCGCATGTGCTGGGCCACCACCGGGAGGCTGTCTTCCGGCAGGGTGAAAATGACAGCGATGGGCTGCAGTTGAGTGATCACCAGCAGGGGATTGGCGTCATTGGCATGAACCATGTTGCCGGTATCCACCAGACGCAGGCCGATTCTTCCGTCCACCGGCGCGGTGATGTGGCAGTAGGTCAGGTTCAGCTTGGCGTTTTCTATGGCCGCCTGGTCGGCATGCACGCTGCCCTCGAGTTGCCCGACCAGAGCTTCCTGCGTATCAACTTGCTGGTGGGAAACCACGCCGGCGGCGACCAGGCCGTTGTAGCGCTGCAGGTCAAGTTGTGCGTTTTTGAGCTGCGACTGGTCCTTGAGCAGTGTGGCTTGCGCTTGATCGAGCGCCACCTGATAAGGCCGCGGGTCAATGACAACGAGCAGGTCGCCCTTTTTTACTTCCTGGCCTTCGCGGAAGGCTACCCGGACCAGTTGCCCGTCCACGCGGCTTTTGACGGCGACGGTGTTGAAAGCGTTCACCGAACCCAGCCCGGTCACGTACACGGGAAGATCGCGGCGCTCCACCGTGGCCACTGAGACGGGAACAATTTGCGGGCCTTGAAAGCCCTTTTTGGAGGCGTTGGTCCGGGAGCCAACATTGCCGCAGCCGGACAAACCGAAAGCTATAAGCAAAGAAATGCCGAGCGGGATGAGAATACGAATGTGGGCGTGTTTTCGGAAGTTCACGTCAAACCTGCTGTCCGTGTCGGTGATCAGGACGCGGGGATGTCCCGGACTTTATTGATATCACTTCCAGCCGCGAGTTGTCGCGCGCTGACCGCGTCAGTCTGGCACGCGGAAGATATAGCCGGCGCCGCGAACGGTCTTGATGTAGCCGCTGCTGCGTCCAGGCACCCCCAGCTTCTTGCGCAGATTGCTGACATGCATGTCAATGCTGCGCTCGAAAGGCGAGAAGGAACGCTGCAGCGCCACACGCACCAGTTCCTCGCGGCTGACCACGGATCCGGCACGACTCAACAGCAATTGCAGGATGGCGAACTCGATGGTGGTGAGCCGGGTTGACCTACCAGCGTTGTGCACTGTACGGGTGGCGGCGTCCAGTTCCAAGTCACCGAAACGGATCAGGCTCGACTGCTCAGAAGCAGGCGACCAGTCCACATTCGAAACTGCTACAGAAGCCATTGCACGATTCACGCTGAATATTGTTACAGCAGGACGCCTCAGATGGCTGTAAAGAAGTGTAACTTGTTCTTTACAAAACTTTACGTACTGGTCATACCGCTTTTAGAAGGGATTACGGGCCGGGAGCCGCTGGGAGCGGGCTAGCGAAGAGTCTGCCAAGTGGCCGACGGCGTGCACGTCAATATTCACTTTATCGCTAACGCGCAGAATGAAGGTGCTGGGATTCTTCAACCCCCATTTCACATAGGGCACGATGAAGTGAACGTCGGCGGAAGCCCGGTCGTGATTGATCTGCACCGGCATGTCCACCGTCATCGGGTGCTGCTGGCCGTGCAGGGTCATCAAGCCCTGTAGTTCCATTTGCGAGGCGCCCTGCGGCAACAGCTTGCCGGTGACATGCTGCGGCGTGAAAACGATTTCCGGGTATTTGTCATCCTCAAGAATCTGGCGGTGCATGCGCCGGTCGCGGCTTTTGTTGCCGCTATTCCCGGAGGTGGCGTCTACTACCAGAGAGCCGCTGGCTGCGCCAGTTTGAGGATTGAAGCGAATGGTTCCGCTCTTCAGCTGAAAAGTGCCATGTACGGTGTGCAGAACGTCGCCCAAGGTGAAGTTCACATGGCTTTGCGCCGGGTCGAGTTGGAATATCCTCTCCTGTGCGCCGGCCACTACCACCAAGAGTTGCAAGAGCAGCAGAACTGTGGCGAGGCTCGCGAACCGCTTTAGAAGATTTCGATTCATGTTCAGCCTTGCCGTGGTCAACCTCTCATGCCGTTAAGAGTCGCCATCCCACGTTAAGGATTCCACTAATTCCGAAGTCTCGCAGCGGCAGTTCGCCCACATGCACCGAGAGGAGGCGGGCAAACAAACCAGGCCTTTGGGCGAAGGCTCCCAGGGCGCGGCGGCGGACCCAGGAGTGCTTATCCATCAACAGCATGGAGCGGCCCAGAAAGTGGGGCAAAGCGGTGATTTGCTGATGGGCGGCAGCATAGAGCGAGAGATCGTTGGCGGCCAAAGCCCGGCCCAAGGCGCTGGCTTGGCGAAAGGAGACGGCCAGGCCTTCGCCGGTAATGGCGTCCGTCGAACCGGAGGCTTCGCCGATCAGGACGAATGGGCCGCGCACCACCGATTTGAGGCGGCGGGTCACGGTCATCGCGCCCTTGACGGGCGTACTGGGTGGAGCGGAGCGCAGACGCTCGCAGAGCTGGGGAAAGTGCTCCAGGGCGAGATCGAACGAGGCGCGGCGCTGACGCGAGATGAGAGCGACGCAGATTTCCTGCGAGCCAATGGGTGTGATATAAGCCTGGCGATCCTCACCCCAGTATATTTCCACGAATTCCGACCAGGGCCGGATATGGAAGTGGCGGCGCAGGCCGATGCGGCGCTCGTAATCGCGGCCTGAGGCCAGGCCTGCCCAGCTGCGCACGCGCGAGTTCTGGCCGTCCGCACCGATAATCCAGCGGGAACGCAGGCGATCGCCGTTCACCTCCACCTCGCCATTTTTCACATTCGAAACGCGAGCGCCCCAGAGCAGCCGAATGCCGAGCGCGGCGGCTCGTTCGGCCATCAGGCCGTGCAGAACGGTGCGGCGAATTCCCAGGCCGGTGCCTCGGGGGAAGTCTGCTTCCACCGCACCCTCGCGCCCCAGAAAGCGGATGCCGCGGAACACTCCGGTGTCGCAGCCCTCCAGGGAGACGCCCAATTTCGCCAGGGCTTCCAGGGAGTCGGGCATCAGTCCTTCGCCGCATGCCTTATCAATGGGCGGGCGGGCGCAGTCGGCTAGCGCAACCCGCAATCCTTGCTGCGCGGCAGAAATAGCTGCGGCCAGTCCCGCCGGGCCGCCGCCAATTACGAATACATCCAGGCCCGTATTCATCATCTCCACCGTAACAGAACCAGCTCGGAGCAGAAGCCAGGCCCCATGGACGCCATCAGGCTATAGGTGCCAGGTGCTCCGCGCCGGCGGGAAAGAAAGTCCTGCAAGACCAGCAGGACAGACGCGGAGGACAGGTTGCCAACGCGCCGCAGGCACTCCCAGGAGGCGTCCAGGGCGCCCTCGGGCAGTTCCAGAGTGCGAGCTACGGCTTCCAGCACGTTGGGACCGCCGGTGTGGATGATCCAGCTGGCAATGTGGTGCCGTCCCAGGCCCTGTTCGGCCAAAAATGCATCCACGTCGGCGCGCAAATGCCGCTCCACCATGACCGGGACGTCGCGCGAGAGCACAATGCGGAAGCCATGCTCGGAGATATCCCAGCCCATCACATCTTCGGTGTTGGGATAAAAAACGGAACGGGTGGCGACCACCTCCGGTCCGGGAAATTCAGTTTCAGCGCCGCCGACGACCACCGCGGCCGCGCCATCGCCAAACAGGCCGGTGGCGATCAGGTTGGCGGTGGAAACATCCTCGCGCTGCCAGGTGAGCGAGCACAACTCGACCGCCAGCACCACCGCGACCTGGCTGGGGAAGGCGCGAACATAATCGGCAGCTCTGGCAATTCCAGCGGCGCCGGCAACGCAGCCCAGCCCAAATAGCGGCATGCGCTTAAGATTTGGCGAGAGCCCAATGCGGTTGATCAGCTTGGCGTCAATCGAAGGACTGGAAATTCCAGTCACCGAGGTGAAGAAAAGGGCCCCGACGTCGCGCGGGCGCAGGCCCAGGGGAGTAATGGCCCGGCAAATGGCGGCCGCGCCCAGCCGCTCCGCCTCCTCAATCCAACGCGAGTTGGCCTTTCCCCAGGTATCAATTTCTGCATACGACTCCAGAGGGAGAGCCAGGTGGCGCCACTCAACACCGGTGCGGGAATGCAGGCGCTGCAACAAGCGCGGCTGTTGCAGGCGCTCGCCCCAGAACTTCTCCAGCGTGGTGGTGATGGCCTGCTGATCGTAAACGTGGTTGGGAAAGGCGCTGGCTGCGTTGGCTATTCTCATGAACTCCTGTTGGACCCGCCCGGGAGAGGGCTGCGGTGAGATATTGTTGAATTAGTAAACCCGCGCCTAAGGCGGAAGTTTCTCGCCTGCTGAGGACACGGCCGACGAGAATGTCGGCGTCATCGGCCGGGCACGGGCAATTCGCGCTTGCACACGTTGACGATGGACTGAATGGCCGAGAGTTTGGCCGGATCGCTCAAGGGGCTGTCCAGGACATCCTGGAGGTCCTCCATCCAGCCGCCCAGGGCCGCATCAATTCCTGCCGCCAACTCTTGCGCGACAATTTCGACCAATTCTTTTTCCGTAGCCAGCATGCCAGCCACCTCGGAAGGCAAAATTATTGGTGCTGCCATCAACGCCACCTCACAGCGAGTGTTGCAATGTCGCCCCACAGGGTGAGTGCAAAAGGGGCTTGCGGCTGGTCTCTCCCTCAACCCTGCGGCCGCAAGCCCTTTGGGGCATCGCTATCCCATTCGGGGTTGGACTTAGTCTTAAACACTTAAGAGTTGAAGTCAAGCGAAATCTTAAATGATTAAGACTTCCGTTGTAGCCGTGGGAGAGTTGGGTTCGGCAAACGGACTGGACGAAGGGAAACCTACCAGCGGCCGTTGCGGTCGTGGCCTTCGCGGCCCATTTCCTGGCGGCCGATCTGAGCCAAACCAGTAGCGACTCGCTGCACCACATTGGCCACGGAAACATGAGAACGCGGCAGGGGCAAAGTTTCAGTCCAGGTAGGATCGCCGTTGTCGCTGATGGGGCGTTCCTCAGGTTGAGAAAGTTCGTCCGACTGGGATCCGAGTTGTGAACTGGACTCCAGAGTAGCGGTTGGGCTGGGCTGGGTTGGGAGTGGAGGCATCATCACCGTGTACGTGGGTCGTGACGCGACTTGCCGTGGCGTCACCGCTCGCCGTTTTGCGGAAACACGCATATGCCTTACCGGAGGAGCAGGAGCGACCGCGGGCGGAACTGGTTCCGTGAGCCGGACGACCTGTGGCGCAAATTCGGCGGCAATACCGAATACCGGCCACAGCAATCCGAAAGATACGACCAGCGCGAGACTAAGAGCCGAGCGCAAGCCCGCGCGCCACCACGACGTCCGGTGTTGTTGGCTGAGGACGGCGCGCACGCGCATCCCCAGGATGGATGCAGAGGCGGCAAAATCAATGCCCATGGACTTGCCCGGCTGCAGCATGCGCAATCGGGCGAAGCGGGTGAGGGACTGGGCGTAGTCGGCGCGATGTTCGGGGCGGCTGCTGACCACGGCTACGTCGCAGGCCAGTTCGCGCTGCACGCGCATTTGCTGGCGCGCCCGCCACACCGCCGGATGGAAGAAAAGCACGCAGCGGACCAGATCACTGACCTCAGACCACAAGTAGTCCCGGCGGGCCACATGCACCAGTTCGTGATAAAGCACGTCTGCGAGTTCCGAGCTGTCGCTGAACTGTTCGCAAAGCTCCGGCAGCAGAATGCGGGGCCGCAACCAACCTGCTGTGGCCGGGGAACTCAACTGGGGGAGAATTTGCACCTCGCAGCGGTGCAGGCCAAAGCCGCGGCGCATGGGTTCAAAAAGAGAAATCAGTTCCGGCGAAGGCTCCACCGCATGGCGCAGGGCGCGGCGCAGGCTCAGGTGCTGCCACACCATGCCGCCTAAAAACAGAAGCACCCCGATGACGTAGGCTGCCGCCATAATGGAGCCGATGAGGGCCAGAGCCGGCGCCCAGGTGGCTGGCAAGAGCAGATTGTGTCCGGCTAGCCGGGCAGGGTGTACCGGCAGACTTTGCAAGGCCGCGCCGGCAGACACCTGGACAGGCGCGGGAAAAAGGGTGAAAACCCAGTAGGTGGCCGAGCCGAGAAGGAAAAATAGCCACACCATGAACCGGCGGCGCGGGCTGGGAGAAAGGCGGCTCAGCATCCAGCACACCGCGTAGGCAGCCATTACGCGCAAGAAGTAGCTGGCCAGCACACCGGCGAAATAGGAAAAAGAGTCAGACATTGCGAACTCCGGCAACGGAGGTTCTGTCTAGCTGGAGGACTCCCGCTTTTGCGAGCGATAGGCCCGGATGAGTGTTTCCAATTCGTCCAATTCGGATTCTTCCACCGGTCCTGCCTCCAGCAGGTTCACCAGCAACTCGGCGGGCGAGCCGCCGAAGTTTTGCTCCAGCAAGGTGCGCACCGAGAGCCGGCCCACCTCTTCGCGGGTTACTCGTGGTTCGAAGACGAAAACCCGGCCGCGGCTGGCATGCCGCACCAGTCGCTTCTGCTCCATGATGCGCAGCAGCGTCTGCACCGTCTTGTAGTTGGGCTTGGGCGAGGAATGGGAATGAGTGACCACTTCCTCCACCGTGGCCTGTCCCAGCTGCCACAGCACGTGCAGAATGCGCAATTCCGCGCGCGTGGGCAAAGTAGTGGCGTGCCTGGCGGTCATAAGTCAGCAACCATGTTGAAGCGTCCGCGGCTGCAACCTTGGAAAAGCAGCTGGTTTTATATCTTAAAGGGTTAAGACTCGAAGTCAACCTAAATCTTAGCGGATTAAGACTGCGGGCCAAGGGGTGCGCGGGAACAGCTACGGATTGGGCTCGCCAGATCATCTGCCTAAGTTTTCGCTGCGCAAGAAGCCTCACTGTGGTTTCTCGAGTTGCGCCAGTTCCTGCGTGTACAGGTGGTTCCTGGGGAACTCCTGGGCCAGTCCTTCGAGCAGGATGCGAGCCTCATTGCGATTGTTGTCCCGCAGGGCGGCCACCGCGAGTAGCAGGCGGGCGTAGGGAAGCAGGTAATGACCCTTCTGCGCCACAACTTGCAGTTTTTGCAGGCCAGCCGTCTTATCGGTTTCGGCTCCGTCGAGCCGCAGCAGCCAGCGGACCGGCGCCGGTTTCAGGCTGAGCAGGTAGTTTTCGATGCCTACGGCGAGGTAAGCGTCGTAGTAACTGGGATCCTGGGTCAACAGGTGCTCGGCGATTACGCGCCCCTGTTTCATATAGCCTAGGCCGGCAAGATAGCGCTTCTCAATCAGAGCGGTGTAGTCGCCGCGCAGGCCCAGGCGCAGCGCCTTAGCGAATTGCGCATCGGGGTCATTCGGGTTGCGCTGCAGGGCGGCGTCCGCAAGTTGCTCCGTTTTGGCCAACTGGTCCTCGAAAGCCTGCCGCACTTTGGGGTCGGGAGGCAGCTTAGGCTGATTTGCCAGCCGGTGATCGTCGGTGAACAATTCGAATTCCAGCACGTGCAAGCGGTTGAATTCGGAGAACAGGTAGGCGGCGGCGTCGGAAGCTGGTCCCATTGGGTCCAGAGGATGCTGGTGTTCCCAATCCGCAAATGCCTGGTGAGCCTCGTCGAACTGCAGGTTGTACATGTGGCGATAGCCGGTGTCGAGCAGGGAAAGCGAATTCAGGCCGGCAGCCCGGGCATGGCTGGCGGTCAAGAGAAATACCAGCCCAGCTAACGTGACCACGGCCGGAATGTAGCGTCGCATCGGCATTAGATTCCCACGGCGCGGCGGGCAAGACCTAGCGCGTCCGACCAGAAGGTGTTCGAGGAGTGCACCGTTTCCACGACGGCTCGAACCGCGTTCACGAACTCGTCAACCTGGGCTTCGCTGACCACCAGGGGCGGCGCCGCTTTTAGCACCATGAAATTGTTGCCGCAGATTTGCGTAAGTACGTGTTGGTCATTGAACAGCCGCATAACCAGCATCTGCCCGAAAAGCCCGCGGTGAATCCTGCGGAACGCCTCAAAGGCGGCGCGCAAGCGCAGTCCTCTGGGGGGTTTGAATTCGATGCCCGAAAGCAGCCCTTGGCCACGTATTTCTTTCACCATTTCGTAGCCGGCCAGGCTTTCGCGCAGGCGGCCGCGGAGGTAGTGGCCCATCTCCAGGGCGCGGAGGCCAAGTTGCTCGCGGTCGAGCACTTGCAGCGTGGCCAGCCCGGCCCGCATGGCGAGCGCGTTTTCGCTGAAGGTGGAGGTATGTACGATGGCGCGCTGCAGGGAATCGTAAACCGAGGCATAAATGGAGTCGGTCATGAGCACGGCGGCGCTGGGCACCAGGCCGCCGCTAAGCGCCTTGGCCAGAACCACCACGTCAGGCTGCACGCCAAAATGATGGGCGGCCAGAAATTTGCCGGTGCGGGCAAGCCCCGTCTGCACCTCGTCGAGAACGAAGACCGTTCCATGCTTGCGGCACAGCGCCTGGCACGAGGCCAGGTACTCGCGAGTGGGAATACGGATGCCGGCTTCCGCCTGGATGGGTTCCAGGATAAGCAAGGCGAAACGGCGGCTGGCCAGCGTTTCCTGTAATGCAGGCAAGTCGCCGAAGGGAATCTCCTCGGTCCCGGGCAGCAGCGGGCCGAAGCCGTCGCGCCAGGAGGGATCGCCCATCAGAGAAAGAGCGCCGCAAGTCAGCCCGTGGAAAGCGCCGCTGGCATAGAGCAGGCCGGAGCGACCGGTGTGCGCACGGGAAAACTTGATGGCCGTTTCCACCCCTTCGCTGCCGGAACTGCAGAAGAAAGCCTTGCGTAGCTGCTCGCCCGCGCGGGTGCATAGCTCTTCCGCCAGTTGGCCCGCGAGGTCAGGGACGTGGCTTTGCAACATTCCGGGACCGCTGCGCTCCAGTTCCGCCCGCAGCGCCGCCACAATATCAGGATGGTTGTGGCCGGTATTGTGCACGCAGTAGCCGGAAAGAAAATCGAGAATGCGCCGGCCGTCGGCCGTAAACAGTTCGGCGCCCCTGCAATGCGTGTACTGCTGGTTCATGCGCAGCACGTTCAACAGCTTCACCCACTGCGGATTCACATAGGAACTGTAGAGCGCGGACGACGGTTCTGCCACAGCTTCGCCCCGCACGCCGACGGGAGCTTCGGATAATACTGGGTTCATTGCCATCTGATCTATTCAAACACGGATCGCTAAAACAAGTTGGGGCGGGCCCGAAGCGGCGCGGGACGGGCATTTCGGGGGCATGCCCACTGCTTACCCGAACACTCATTCAGTTTTACAACATCCGGGAGAGGCGGTGGTGTAAAGAATTGTTGGCCGCGATTTACAAAACTTTACGTTCGCTTACCTACTTTTTACGAGTACCAGGCTGGTTCCGTGGTAGATGATAAAAGACACACTTAGCCCCGGCCAACAACGTTCAGGAGCTTCAGATTTCAGTGTCTGAGATGGACTCAGCGACAACAATTTTGTGTCTCGACGGTGGGCCCAGCCGACGCGTCAGTAGATCCTCGCGCGTGCTCCTGACCTTGCTCGCGACGTTGCTTGCTGCGGGGATGGGGAGTTCCGCCCAAATCCCGCCGAAGCCTGCGTCCGGGGAAATTTTCGGAACGGTGAGATCGGGGAACATGGCGGTGCCAGGGACGACAGTGACGGCGACCGACAGCGATAACGGCACCCACGTTTCCACTACCAGCAATCTGGACGGCCACTACGTGCTGGCGGTTCCTGCGGGCGACTATAGCGTGGAGGCGGAAATGACCGCCTTTGCCACCGCCTCACGTGAAATCGTAATTACCAATTCGCTGCTGAGGGTGCAGGCGGATTTTGACCTGGTACTGCAGTCACGCGTTAACCAGCGGCCCGGCGGAGCTGTGGCGGGCATGGGCCGTGAGGGCGGAAGAGGCGCGGGCCTGCAGGCGATGCTCGCGGCCAATGGCGATGAGGGTGGGGGTTCGCAGGCGGACCAAGTGGCGCCGACGGGCATGCCGGTGCCGGGCCTGTCGCCTAATGCAGCTACCGAATCGGTGGCAGTTTCCGGCAATACGGTGAACAGCCAATTTGCCGGACTTAGTACCGCGGAGATGGAGCAGCGCACGCGGGAATGGCGCGAGCAACGCGCCGACGCTAACGGTTACCGGCAAGCTCCCGGAGGCGCCGCCGCCCCGGGCGGGCGCGGTGCCGAGGGCGGGCCTCCTCACGGCGGCAGTGGCGGCGGGCCTATGATGATCTTTGGCGGGCGTGGCCGCTTCAACATCAACCGTCCCCATGGCACGCTGTTTTACGACCTGGGCGATGCCGCACTGGACGCAGCGCCTTACTCGCTGACCGGCGCTCCTGTGTCAAAGCCGGGGTACGTGCAACATAAGTTTGGGGGCGGCTTGGGCGGGCCCTTAAACATCCCTAAGCTCTATAACGGCGGAGACAAGACTTTCTTTTTTATTTCTTATAACGGTTTGCGCTCCACAGATCCTTACGACTCATTCTCCACCGTACCCACGCCAGCAGAGCGCAGCGGAAACTTTTCCAACACGCTGGTGCGTTCGGGGCCGAATGCCGGGTCGCCCGTTAGCATTATTGATCCCCAAAGCGGCCAGCCATTCGGGGGCGGCGTGATTCCGCAGGCGCAGATCAACCCAGCGGCCCGCGGCCTTCTGCAATTTATTCCTCTGCCCAACCTGCCCGGGAGCGTGGACAATTTTCATTTTGTGACCTCGGCCACCGACAACGAGAACAACCTGAATGTCCACCTGGTGCATTCGTTTGGTGGGGGGACAGTAGGGCCATGGCGGCGCGGAGGCAAGCGCAACAACCTGAACGGCGGATTCCATTATCACAGTTCAGAGACGGGCCTAACCAATCCCTATCCCACGGTGGGCGGCAGCACCTCCGAACACGGCTTTGACGTGCCGCTCGGCTACGTGCGCAGTTTTGGAAAAATCACCAACATCGCGCGCATGGATTACAACCGCGAGTCAATTTCCACGCGGAACCTGTACGCCTTTGTACAGAACATTACAGGCGGGCTGGGCATCACCGGAGTGTCGCAGAATCCGTTTGACTGGGGGCTGCCAAATCTTTCGTTTACCAATTTCGGTTCCATCAACGACACCAACCCGCTGCTGCGGCGCGACCAGACCCTGAGCTTCTCCGACTTTATGGTGTGGCGCCAGGGACGGCACACTCTGCGTTGGGGCGGCGATTTCCGCCGCATTCAGCTCAATACTCACTCCGACAATAATGCGCGCGGCAGTTTCACCTTTACCGGGGTGAACACGGCGGAGATGGTGAATGGCCGTGCGCTGCCCGGCACAGGAGATGATTTCGCCGATTTCCTGCTGGGGCTGCCGCAACTCACCTCGGTGCAGTTCGGCGACAACAACTACCATTTCCGCGGCAACTCCTGGGACTTGTTCGTGCAGGACGACTGGCGGATGCGCGGCAACCTGACGTTGAATTTCGGCCTGCGCTACGAATATTTTTCGCCGTTCACGGAAACCAATAACCAGATTGCAAACCTCGACCTGGCGCCCAACCTGCTGGCCTGCGCCGCCCTGCAAGCCAATTGCGTGGCGCGCGTGCTGCCGGGCCAGAGCGGCCCATTTGGGGGTGTATTTCCAGCAACGCTGCTGCATCCCGACCGTAATAACTTTGCGCCGCGCCTGGGCATAGCATGGAAGGCCCTGGCCAATACCGTGGTGCGCGCCGGCTACGGCATCAACTACAACACCAGCGCCTATTCCGATATCGCCCAGCAGTTGGCGTTTCAGCCGCCGTTCTCGCTATCCTCTACCAACATTGCTTCACCTTTGTTGCCGTTAACGCTGCAGAATGGCTTCCCGGCGCCTCCGCCACAGACGATTACCAACACCTATGCCGTGGACCCGAATTATCGCCTCGGTTACGTGCAAATCTGGAATCTCGACGTGCAGCAGGAGTTGACGCCCACAGTCGTGATGAACGTGGACTACACGGGGACCAAGGGCACACGCTTGGACATTCTGGAGGCACCCAACCGCACCGCCACAGGCGTGCTGCTGGCCGGGGTGCAACCGTTCTTGTGGGAGACTTCGGCGGGAGGTTCCGTGGCCCACGCCGGCAGCCTGCGATTGAGGAAACGGCTGCAGCAGGGAATTTCGTTTGGCGGCACGTACACCTTTTCCAAGTCTCTGGATAACGCCTCCACCCTGGGCAGCGGCGCAAGCATCGTGGCGCAGAACGCGTTCGACCTGACGGCCGAGCGCGGTCTTTCCAGCTTCGACCAGCGGCACCGCTTTACTGCCGACTACCTTTGGGAATTACCCTTCGGGCGCGACAAGCGCTGGCTGGTTCAGCGCGGAGTGCTACGCGAGTTGTTCGGCGATTGGCAATGGAGCGGCGACTGGAGCATCGAGTCGGGATTGCCGTTTACCGCGCGCGTGCTCGGCTCCTTCACCGACGTGAACCGCGGCACCAATGGCACACTGCGCGCCGATTTAACTGGCCAACCCGTTAGCGTGGCCACTCCCACCGTGGGCGAATGGTTCAACACCGCGGCCTTTGTGGCGCCACCACCCGGGCAGTTTGGCAATGCCGGTAAGAACACCATTACCGGGCCGCCCACAATTCTGTTTGATATGGCCATGACCAAGATCATTCCCATGGGCGAGGCGCGCATGCTGGAAGTGCAGGCGCAGGCCAGCAACGTTTTCAACACGCCGCAGTTCACGGTCATAGATACCACTGTGAATTCGCCCTCATTCGGACGGGTGACGTCGGCGGGAAGCATGCGCCAGATGCAGTTGGCGCTTCGCTATCGTTTCTAAAGCAACATGAGAGTGTTCCGGCCAAATCGGAGGTGGTGGGCGGCGCAGGCCCTAGCCATCGGTTTGTGCGCGGCCCTGCTCGCGGGGCAAGTACCGGCGCAAACGCCGCGCCAGTACACTTTCCGCGCCCTAAGCGAACTGGTGCTGGTCAATGTGACCGTGCGCGACCGCAAGGGCAACCTGGTGCGCGGCTTAACCGCCAATGATTTCACCCTCCTGGAGGACGGCAAGCCGCAGCGCATTTCCTCTTTCGATGTGGAGAACACAGAAATGGCGCTGCCCACGACGGTGCAGCAGGCCAAAGTGCTCACCGCCGAAAGCGCGCCCGGCACACTGGTTCCGCAGGTGGATAAGAGCGCCGTGAAGGACCGCCGCCTGGTGGTGCTGTTCTTTGACCTCAGCTCCATGCAGCCGGAGGAAGTGGACCGCGCGGTGAAAGCTGCGGAAGATTACATCAACAAGCAAATGGCTGCAGCTGACCTGGTGGCGGTGGCTTCGCTCGACTCCTCGCTTCTCGTGAACCAGGATTTCACCACCGATCATGCGCTCTTGTTGAAGGCGGTGGATAGTTTCAGCTCCAGCAGCGGCCAAGGCTTCGAAGCAGGCTCGACGGGCACGGCCGAGGGCACGCCGGATACATCGCAGCCCTTCGCTCCGGATGACACTGAATACAACATTTTTAACACCGACCGGCGGTTGGAGGCGCTGCGAGCGCTGGCCGAATCCATGGCGCAAGTGGAGCAGAAAAAATCCATCGTTTATTTCGCCAGCGGCATGGACCGTACGGGAGTGGAGAACCAGTCCGAGTTGCGGGCCACCATCAACTCGGCGGTGCGCTCGAACGTTTCCATTTACACCCTGGACACACGCGGTCTGGAAGCAATGGTGCCGGGCGGGGAGGCGCAGCAGGCCAGCCTGCGCGGCACCGCGCCCTATTCGGGCAAGTCAACCCTCAACCAGTACAACTCCAATTTCTCCACCCAGGAAACGCTGGTCACTCTGGCAGGCGATACCGGCGGGCGCGCCTTCCTCGACAGCAACGACTTCAGCCAAGTCTTCCGCCGGGTGCAGGAGGATACTTCCAGCTACTACCTGCTTGGCTACCGCAGCAGCAATCCCGTGCGCGACGGCCGTTTCCGGCGCATCACGGTACGATTGAACCGGCCGGATCTGAAGCTGGTTTACCGGCGCGGCTATTACGCCCCAGCTGATTTCCAGCACACCAACCGTGAGGACCGCGAGAACGAACTGGAGCAGGAACTGGCTTCCGACCTGCCCAGCACCGATCTGCCGGTTTTTCTGTCGGCGGGATACTTCCGCATGGGCCGCAATAGGTTTTTTGTGCCGGTTTCCGTCGCGGTGCCGGGGTCGGAGATTCCTTTCATCCGCAGCAAGCAGCAAGACCGCGCCACCATTGACGTGCTGGGAGTTGTGCTCGACCCGGCCAAGCGTCCCATGGCTCGCGTGCGGGATACGGTAAAGCTGGCGGTACGCGGGTCGCTCGAAGTGCAGCGCAAGAATGTGCAGTACGACACAGGCGTGTTGCTGCCGCCGGGCAAGTTCCACCTGAAGTTCATCGTACGCGAGAACCAGACGGGCAGAACGGGGTCTTTTGAAACCGACCTGGTTATTCCCGACATGAAGAACGCGCCGCTGAAGATGAGCACGGTAGTGCTGGCCAGCCAACGGCAGCCTGTTAAGGGGCATGAAGAGAATCCGCTAGTGCGCAGCGGGTGGGAGTTGGTGCCCAGCGTGACCCACGTGTTCTCGTCCAACCAGCAGCTTTATCTTTATTACGAGGTGTATGACCCGGCGCGGGAGGCCGCTAATGGAGCTCCCGGTTCGCGGCGGACAAGCACAGGTTCCGGGATTCACGTGCTGACCAGCGTGGCATTCTTCCAGGGCAGCAGGAAGACGTACGAAACGCCGCTCGTGACCGCACGACAGCTCAACACCTCGGACCGGCACGCCGCCGCCTTCCAGGTGGAGGTTCCACTGAGGGATCTGAAACCCGGTTTCTACACTTGCCAGATCAACGTAATTGATGACGCAGCGGGAACTTTCCTGTTTCCGCGCCTGGCGTTGCTGGTGCGGCAGCCGGGCGAAGCCACTAAGGCCGCCTCCGAGGAGGCAAAACCGCTGCCGTCCTTACCTCCGCAGACGCCCCAGCGTTAGCATTTACGAAGCGGTCTCATTGCAGACGGGCTTCGATACGCTCTCCGCGCCGCCGGTAGGGCAATCCGGGTCACGCAACCCTGTTTTTACCGCTTTTTACCGCCATATTGGGCTGCTAAATCGAGATTCCGTCTGCCGGCTCAAAGAGCATGGTGATATCAGCAGGGTACCCTTTGATACAACTCCACAACAAATCGGCAACATCCTTCGTTATGTATATGTACAATGTGGCTCATTGTCATCGGGTGACGCCTTCCGATGGCTCCAGTCAGGGTCATTAATTGCGGCACCCCGGTCCGGGAAGTTTGTTCCGGAAATGCCTGTGCCTGCCCCAGCATGCAGTCAGAGAGGCTCAACCGCGCATGAAGGTGCATCTTGTAAATCCAAGCCACGTCTCCTTCGGTACTGCCGTTATCACCCCCCGCTGGCTGTATGTGCTGGCTGAGGCCACGCCGCGCGAGTACGGCGATCCTGTGCTGGTGGACGAGACCCTGGAATCCCTCGACTTTGAAACGGTGCAGCCGGGCGATGTGCTAGGAATTGGGATTCACACCGCCAACGCGCTGCGCGGGTACGAGATTGGGCGCCAGGCGCGTGCCCGCGGAGCGCACGTAATCTTTGGCGGCATACATGCCACCCTGTATCCGGAAGAGGCGGCGGAGTTGGGAGGGGCGCATGCCGTCGTGACAGGTGACGGCGATCTCGCCTGGCCTCTGGCATTGCGGGACTGCCGCAACGGCACGCTTAAGCCCCTATACCACGGCGGCCGCATTGAAGGCGGCAGCTTCCTGCCGGCGCGCTGGGATCTGATTCCGCGCAGCCGCTATATGTGGGCCTCGGTGCAGACGGTGCGCGGTTGTCCCAAGCATTGTTCCTTCTGTTCGGTGTGGCGTACGGACGGGCAACGCCCGCGACAGCGCTCTTCCGACGCCGTTATCGGGGAAATCGTGCAACTGCGGCGACTCGGATTTCGCTTCATCGCCTTGGCCGACGACAACTTCTATCCCGTGACCTTGACCGACTTGCGCCTGGCAGCTGAGCAAGGCAACACTGCCCGGCTGCAGGAACTGCGGGATCTGCGCGAGGAACGCTTCGAATTGATGGCGCGGCTGGCCCAGCTTCCTGCGGACATGATTTTCTTTACGCAGATCACGATGGAGGCGGCGGAAGACCCGGATTTCCTGGACGCGATGCGGGCGGCGCGCATAAAAGGCGCGCTGGTGGGTGTGGAATCGGTTACTCCAGAAGGCCTGAAGAATGTTTACAAGGATTTCAACGCCGCCGGGGAAAACCTGGTCGAGCGCCTGCAGACTTTCCGCCGTCACGGCGTGCACGTACTCGGATCCTTCATTTTCGGCCTGCCCAGTGATCGCCCGGAAACTTTCACTGCAACCGCCGAGATCGCGCAACGTGCCGAGGTGACTTTTGCCCAGTTCATAATGCTGACGCCTTATCCGGGCACAGTGGACTTCCAGCGCTGGGAAAAGAATCTGGGCCCTAATCCGCCGCAGGTCGCGGGTATACCAATTACGCGACGCTGGCTCATCCCGCAGGAACATCGTCCCAAGTTGTACTGGGACCATCCGGTGATGCCGGCGGAAGAAGTGCGGGCGCGCACGCAGCAAGTCTGGGACAAGTTCTACAGCCTGAAATCCATTTGGGAACGAGCTCACTTTCTGCAGTCGTACCGCAGCCAGCTGGCTTTCCTCCTCATCTCTAAGATCTACCGCCAGATGTATGCGGATACGGGAATTGCAACCGATAGCGCGCGCGTGGCCTGGTCGGCGCGCTGGGCCCGCTGGCTGGCCAAGCCCTGCCGGCGCCTGTTCGCCGCCCGGCCCATGCCGGAGCTCGAGGTTCCGGAGGTGAATGGAGCAGTGTTCGGCTCCCGGCTGGCGGCAGAAGTTATGGGACTCAACGGGCTCGGGGATGCGCCTCAATCCACCTGCGCTGGCTAGACACCGGTTTTACTGCGGTGTGTCCAGCGGGTGCGTGCTCTTCTGATAGAACTCGTTCTGCAGTTGCAGGCTCACGCTGTCCGCCTTGACCGTGCGGATGGCCTGCACCAGGTTGTTGATTTGGGCGTTCATGCGGTACTCGCCCAATTCCTTGGTGGCTGCCGAGCCATCTCCCGCATAGTGATTGGGAAATTTGGCGTACCACCAAATGCCGGTGTAAAGATTGGGGGGAAGGTGCTGGCGGTTGAGGTCGGCGCCGGACTGCTGTTTGGCGCGATCCTGGTGGACCAGGTCGGGGCGGGAGATCATGGTATCGGAAGTTTCGGACTCTCCCGCGTGCTCATCCACGGTAGTTTTCTTGGGCGGTCCACCGGGCGGCACCTCGCCGTGGGCATAAATGTAAACCACGTAATCGTGCGGCTTATAGAGCTGTGACTGGGCGAAGAACGGCAGCAAGTATTCGTTGCCGCCATGCCCGTTCACGATGATGATCTTCTTACAGCCATTGCGCGCCATCTCGTCCGTGGTTTCCTGCAGCAGGTCCATCTGCAGTTGCGGGCTGTAGGCGATGGTTCCGGGCTGGTGTTTGGCCTCAAAAATCTGGCCGAAGTAATACTCGGGAAAGACCACCGCATATTCCTGCTCGGCGGCGTGCAGGGCGATATAGCGGGCATTGATCAGGTCGTTGCCCAGGGGCAGGTGGGGGCCGTGTTTTTCCAGAATGCCAAAAGGCAGCAGACACGTGCCCTGCGCCTGGTGTATGCCACGGACAAAGTCGGGCGCCGTGAGCTCTTCCCAGTGAACTGAAAGCTTGCTTTGGGGCCAAGCGAGCACGCTATATATCGGGATGACAATTAAAAGGACTAAGCATTTGCGCAGCATGAAACGCGTCTCCTTAAGGAACCGTGCATTTTAGCACCGTGCTGGGGCCGTCCTGGGCCCGCGATCCTGTCCGACATCACCCTCCGCAATCATCGGGACCGGGAATTTCCGGCATCGCAGGAGGTATGATAGAGGGCAAGGGCATATGCCGTGAAGAAGCTGAACTTCTTAGTTTCGCTGACCACGAACGACAACGATTATCAGATCGAGCAGGCCAACTCCGCCAAAGACGCGGCCCGCCGTCTGAACGTGGACGTGCAAATCATCCACGCCGATAACGACGCCATCACCCAAAGCCAGCAACTGCTTAAGGTAATTCAGTCAGGAGCGGCACCTCGGCCGGATGCTATCGTCTTTGAACCTGCCGGCGGCACGGGGTTCCCTCAGGTTGCCCGGGCGGCCACGGCGGCCGGCATCGGTTGGGTCGTGCTCAACCGCGAAGTGGATTACATTCCCGAACTGCGTAAGGGCTGCAAGGCTCCCGTTTTCTCCATTACTTCCAATCACGAGGAAATTGGCAGGATCCAAGGGCGGCAATTCGCGGCGCTGTTGCCCAAGGGCGGCTTTGTGCTGTACATCCAGGGTCCCTCGGGTAGCCCAGCCGCGCAGCAGCGCAGCACCGGCATGTATGAAACCAAACCCGTGAATGTGCAAGTGCGCATGCTGAAAGGCAAGTGGACAGAGGTAAGTTCCTATCAGGCGGTTTCTTCCTGGCTCCGTTTGTGCACCTCGCATGAAATCCACATTGACTTGGTTTCAGGCCAGGATGATTCCATGGCCATGGGGGCGCGCAAAGCTTTTCAGGAGCAAACCAGCGTCACCGAACGTGAGCGCTGGCTGAGCCTACCCTACACTGGTTGTGACGGCCTGCCCCAGACGGGCCAAGCCTGGGTCAGCAGCGGGCTGCTGGCCGCTACCGTGGTGGTGCCGGCCAACACTGGCATGGCCATGGAAATGGTGGCGCAGGCGGTGAGCACCGGGACACAACCGCCGGAGCGAACCTTTACCGTGCCCGAATCGTTCCCGTCGGTGGAAGAACTCGCCCGTGGCCGGACCAAGTCACAAGGCATCCCCGGCTGATCTGTTTCAAAGCAGGGTTCAGGGTGTCCTGTCCGTCAGGGCAAGGAGAAGCCTGGAACGGGGCTGGGCAAACTTGTAGGGGAATTTTCTGTCCTCTGCGTTCAAGAAGAAGCACACGCCACGGTGATCAAGAACCGTCCGCCTTAGCTAATCAGGGGACTCAATTAGCTCTTGGTGACCTGCTCGCTGGTTTTGTCGCTGGCGCTGGCGGTCGTGACAGTCGCCTTGGATTCGTCGCGCAGACCTTCCTTAAGCGCCTTGATGCCTTCACCGATGCCCTTGCCCAATTCGGGCAGCTTCTTGGGACCGAAGACAAAGAGGGCGATCATGAAGATCACCAGCAGGTGCATGGGTTGGAAAAGACCATCAAACATCCAAAACCTCCGGGAACTTGGAACCGGGTAGAAACCTGCGTACACGTTACAAGAGGCCGTTGCGGTAGTCAAATGATGGGCCGCAGGCATTTTTTGCTCAGCGCCAACATTGCTGGAATTGGGCGGAACAACACGCAGAAGGCGAGGAACCAAAGCGTTTCCCGGCCCGCCAGAAAAAAAAGGCGCGCGGCGCGCGCCTTCTTTGAGCGGTTTGGACTCTGGTCAAGCCTTATCATAGACGGCGATGTTCTTCACCTTTTTCCCCTGGGCGTTCTTTGTGGTCGAGGTCACTGTACGAGCTTTGCCATCTCGAGATAGCTCAATCGTGCCGCTAGTTGTGACCTTGTGGTCCTTCTTAACAGTGAACCCTAGATGATGGGCGCTTCTAAATTCCACGGAGCGTGTGTCTGAACCGGGATCGCCGGTGACTGGATAGTCTTTGCCGTCAAACTTTCCTGTCCACTCATTATGGGTCGGACTCCCCGACGCGTCCGTCCCATCTATGCTGACCTTCACGTTATCACCAGAAGGCTCGTAAACGACCGTGCTGTTCTTCGGCGCCCCGGCGGGAATCTTTGACTTCGCCTCATTCAGCTTCCATGTCCCCATGAAGCCTTGCTGGGCGAAGCACGTAACTGCTGCAACGAAGCACACGCCAAGGGTGAGTACGATGGTTCTTGGCTTCATATCCTCTCCTGATTGCAAAGCAGATTTGTAGCCCGGTGGTCCGAGTCAATTCTAGTGCGGCAATAGGAATTGCACCATTGCCTTCGAAGGCCGGGAAGCTACGCGAACGGTTTTTTTGCTGCCTGAGACTGAATCTCAAACTGAGATAGAAAGGCCGGCACAAGGTCCAGCTAAGTGATTTGTTTTCAGCGGCTCTGTTTGGCATAGGAAGTGCCATTTCTTGCGCGTGTTCGCGCGGTCGAACCTGGCCGCCGGGCACACACCACCTTGCACGGCCGGAAGCATGGGCCGGGCAGCGCAGGAGAGGCAGCATGGATCCCAACCGGTCGGCATGGAATGGGGAGAGCGAACCGAGCGCACAGGTACCGCGCCGCGCTACTACCCCAGTAACGGACCCGCATCGCAACGAACACCACAGCCCGAGCGGAGAGCGGGAGGAGCGTACCCGGCGGCGTATTGGGTACGGACTGCCCTGTGCCAACTGCCGGACTTACTATGCCGCTGACCTGCAAGTCTGCCCTTATTGCGGATGTCCGGAGCGGCTTGCGCCCAGCGCGGCGCCCACACCGGCTACCGACCTGAAACAGGAATTGGAGAACCTACGCGCGGAGATCGCGCAAGCAATAGGAGAGGCCGTGCCCGAAAATGAGGATGCGACTCAGACTCCTGAACAGCGCGAGCACTCGCTGAAGGAATACAAGTCGCAGCTTTACGCCAGCCACACCCAAATCAATCCCGCCACGGCATTCCGCTGCACTCTGGAACGGAACCATCGCCAGGGCTACGAACCGGCCGCCATCTGCAAAACCTGCTACAACCAGGCCGCCGAACGGATGGAGCAACTGGAAGCCGCACTATGCATAGATGTGCGGGAGGCCGCACAGCTTATCTATGAAGCGGTGTGGTCCGACCCTTCGCCTTCGGACCCCAGCCGCACTTATCAGAACGCCGCTGAGGCCGTGCTTGGCGAATTGCGCCGGCGCGCCGGTATGAGCATTCTGTTCGGTGCCATTCCACCTTACACGCACTGAGGAACTCTACTTCGTCTGCTGGGCGTAGATGGCGCGGGAGTCCGAAAGCAGCTTCAGGACGTGCTGTTTCTCCGCCGCCGATCTCCAGCCGGGATAGCTGTTTACCCCCTGCGACAAGCGATCAATCCAAGCCACAAAGTAGGCGGCATCTTTGGCCGAGCGCACCGGTTCGCCGCCCAGGCTGATGTAAATCGGGCTGGTGGTTGCATAGGGATACAGATCGAGGACGGGCAGTTCCGCCTTCTCATTCCACGCCCGCAAGATGCACCAGCCGCTTTGCGAAATGGGCAGGGTTCCCTGCGCATCCGCCGCTTCCCGCTTTCCGGAGAGCGGGATTTCGCGTGCTACTTTGCCGTTGCACAACACCTGCAGATGATCCACCGGGACAATAGATCGCAGCGCGGCGGTGAAATGCACCTGGCTGGTTCCCGCGGCTAGCTTCAGCTCGCCGCCGAGCGACTGATCACCCAAAGAGAAACGCAGCAGCGGACCGTTGGTGGCGAAGGTGTGGCCGTGGCGCAGGGAACTCAGGAAACGATGAATGTCAGTCGGTCCTGGCGGCACTTGCGCGTACACGCGGTTCAGTCCGACTGGCCCCCTAAGGGAAGCGAAGTTGGCCATGGCGTCGGTGCCAGCGCCGGTAGGGATATGGAAGCCGCAGTTGAGCAGCTTGTACCACACCTCCGCGGTGGACTTGTGATCGCTGAAGCCGAGGATTTCCATGTAATCCACTTTTCCCAGCGCCACGTCCACCGGGAGTTCATCGGTGAGCGGCGCCGGATCGGCAGGATCGGGAAAGGTATCGAAGGGGTGCACGTAGCCCACCAGCGCGCCCTGCGCGTGTGCCAGGTCGGCAATGTCGGCGTTGGCTGGGTAGAGGCTGGCGGCCGCGGTGTTGGGATAGGCCGCATAACCCGGAATCAGGAAATTGCGCGTGAGGTTGAGCAGCCCCAGGTGGCCCCAGTAGCTGGTATGAAATTCCTGGCTCTGCATCAGCAGCATGTCCGGTTTGGAAGCGGGATCAGGCCCAATACGGAAATAGGCGATATCAGGGATACGAACTTCCTTGTTAACCACCAGGTCTTCGATGATGTCAAGGTTCTCGGCTTCGCCCTGCTGTACCAGGTGCTGGGGAGTGTTGCGATAGAGGCCTGCGTAATTCATGTGCACGTGCAAGTCGGCGCTGATCCAGTGTGAATTGTTGGTAGATTGGCTGCGCGCAACCCCGCTTTTCGTAGGCGTATTTCCCGTTGTGTCCGTCCACTTGATGGCGTGCAGGTGAACGGTCATGCCGCCCTGACCGTTGGGTGCCATGGTTACATCCTGTTTTTCCACCCGGTACTCGAATCCCTTCATAACCTCCACCGAAACGGAGCCCGCGGGAACGGTTACATCGCTGTGTCCCAAAGTATGAAAGTAATGGGCTTCAAATGCCTGCTTCGCAGGATCCAGACTGTCGTCGGCGTGCATCCAGGCGTTGTCGGGAGAATAGGCACGCTGGTCGGAGCCAAGCACGAAAACGCGCGCGGCGGTGGGCTTGCCGGATTCGTTCAGCACGGTGATGCTCAAGCGGCCCATGGGCTTTAAATAGCGGCGCTGCTTGCTTGCCAGCTGCCGTTGCGCGCCGCCCGGCATATCCTGAATCCAAAGCGAAGTATTGCCGCCGCGGTTGGAGATAAATGCAATGTGGCGGCCGTCGGGGGACCAGCGCGGAGCGGTGTTATCGTATTCGCCATAGGTCAGGGGAAAGGCGTCACCGCCAGCGGCGGGAATGACCCAGAGCTGGTTCCACTGGCGGCCTAGATAGGAGCTGTAAACCAGGCGCGTGCCGTCGGGCGACCAGTCCGGGCGCGCTTTCCAGGTGGTTTCCTCGTAGTAGATTTCATGCGCCTCGGCACCTGGCTGCGCCTTCATGCGCCAGAAGCCGCCGGAGCCGTAGATGTGTCCGCGATTGCAGATGAACGCCAGTTCGCTTCCGTCGGGCGACCAGGTGGGGCTGATTTCGGTATCAAACTGGCTGTAGTAATAACGAGGCAAGGAACTGCGGGTTTCGCCGGTCAGGCGCTGCACGTTGCTAAGGGTTCCATCGCTGAAATCGCCAGCAAAGATATGGAAACGGCCGTTATGGGCGGTGCTGACGAAAGCAATGCGCTTGCCGTCGGGCGAGAAGCGCGGCTCCACGTTGACATTGCCGCCGGAGGTCAGTTGCTTCGATTGCCCGTTCTGCAAATCGAGAGCATGCAGCTCGATTGCATTCTTGTAATAGGTTACGTAAACAATCCAGCGGCCATCGCGCGACCAGTCGGGCTGGTAATCGTAGCCGGGTCCGGCGGTGAGTTGCACTGCCGTGCTCGAGTCCAGCCGCTGACGCCACAGGGAGCCGGCCATGGAAAAGACGACCTCCTTCGAATCCGGCGACCAGGCCACCGCACTGGGCCCGGTGGTAAGCTGCGGCAGATACATCTCGCGATAGTAGTAAGGGTGCGGCAGGGCGATCTGCTTCAACACCGGCTGGCGATCAGCAAACGCGGTGCTGGTCAGCGCCAGCATGAATATGATCAGAGTGCGAATTCGCAAGTTAACTCCTGAAGAGCTCGTTATTCCGCATTCATGGCGCTACAACCGGCAGCACAATGCGGGACGGGTGCTCGCGGTCGTGATAGACGCGAATCTCCGCCTTGCGCATGTGCGCTGAGGTTGTCTCCAGTTCGCCGGTCTGCAGGTTGCGGGAAAAATCGGGGAAGAACGATCCCGAAATCTGCACCCGGATGCGGTGTGCCGCGGCAAATACATTGCCTGTGCGCAGGTTGGGCAAAGTCAGCTTGTAGAACTGCCCGGGAGTGAGCAACTGCCTTCCGCGCTGCGGCTCGCGGTAGCTGGCGCGCAGCACGTCATTGCCGGGGCTCATCAGATTGAAGGCGGTACCGTCGGGAGCAACGTCCAGCAGGCGCGCCCAGAGATCAAAGTCGGGGCAGTCGCAGGAAACGTAAATCTCAACCGTAATCGGTCCCATCACGGCGACATCCTTGGCGAGGGGCTCGGAGTCGAATATCAGCACGTCCGGCCGTTTGGCCAAGTCGCGGAAATCATGAGCGCCCAGCTTTCCTGCGTAAGGGTCCAACACGGGGTGCGCCGGATCGGAGGTGAAAACACTGAATTGCTCTTCCGAAGGCGCTACCCGAGCCAGCGTGCCGCCCTTTTTTTCCGGGCCCGCGCCAGACAGATAGAGTGAGGTCGGGCTAGCCTCTGGCGGCCAGGTATCTTCCTCATGCCAGCGATTCTCGCCCATGAGGAAGAGGCGCACTGGCTTTTCCCGCTCCACTCCATTGTTGATGCCGCGCAGGTAGTGGTCCATCCAGCGCAGCACCACCTGGTCGTAATCAATGGCAGCCGCAGGACCGAACCCGCGCTCACCGGCGTTGGTTTTGCCGGTTTCCTGCACGCCGTGAATCCACGGCCCAATCAGCAGGTGGGTGCGCGGGTCGCCGTGGCCGTTGCGGGTGGCGAGCAGGCCGAGAAAATTCGTGGTTGCACCCTCGGGCCCATAAGCTTCGTCATACCAACCCGAAAGGTTGAGCACGGCGGCGTGCACCCGGGAGTATTTGTCCCGCAGCTCAGCCCAGTTCCACCACGAATCGTCCGGCGCGTGGTGCAACCATTCGTAGTAGAAGGGCGCAACGCCGCGCAGTTCGGTGAGCGAATCCAAAGGAAGGGTCCACAGCAGCTTGTCTTTGAGCTTGGGCCACTCGGCTTCTGCTTCTTTGTAGGTTGACGGTCCGGGCAGGTGGTTCTTTACCCGCAGGTCGGGTGCGATGTCGTCCCAGATCCACGCAATCCAAGACATATCGAAGGTGCCGCTGGAGTAGAAAAAATTGCGCGGAGTAGAAAAGGTCATGGCCGGCACCATGGCCTTCAGGCGAGGCGGGCTCTCGACCGCGGCCAGCCACTGCACGGCCCCAGGATAGGAGAGCCCGAATGTGCCCACGTTGCCGTCCGACCATGGCTGGCGCGCTGCCCATTCGATGGTGTCATAGCCATCGCGGCCTTCATTCTGGTAGGCGGCAAAGTTGCCGCCAGACGCATAGCGTCCGCGCACGTCTTCCACCACCACGGCGTAACCACGCTCCACCGCGTGGCGAAACGTGGTGTAGGTCTTCAGCGCATCTTCCTTGTCGTAGGGAGTGCGATAGACCAGGGTGGGGAAGCGGCCTTTGGGGCGAGGGAGCAGGATATCGGCGCGCAGCACGATCCCGTCGCGCATAGGAACAGCCACGTTTTGTTGCAGCACCAAGTCAGCCGGTGCGGCAGCGGCAAGCTCAGTCGCGAAGAACAGCAGGAGCAAAGTCCCGCGAAGCCGTTTCATGGGAAACGCGTAGCGTAACACCGGCTCGCAAGCGCGGACAACACCTGCTTCAGTGGCCGCTCGCGTGCGCCCTGCGGCTTGCCCAGACCCAGTTCAGGAAGGCGACCAGTGCCACCACGATGAGGACGTAGAACGAACCGCGCTGCATAGCGGTCAGAAACACCATACAGACGCCGATGCCAACCACCGCCAACACCGGTCCGGCGGGAAGGCGGAAGCGGGCCTCTGCGGGAGCGCGGCGGCGCAGCACGAGCAGGGCGGCGCACACGATTCCGTAATAGAAGAGTCGGGCAACGGCTGAAAGCACTACATTCCACTGGAAGCTGCCGGTGAACGCCAACACCCAGAGCAGGGCCGCAAATACCACGATGGACACGTAGGGTGTGCGGAAGCGGGGATGGACGGCGGCGAACACCTGTGGGAAATCGCCCTGTTCCGCGAGAGCGAAGGTCAGCCGGGGAGTATTCAGAATCATTGAGGAAAGATAGCCAACGATGGAAAGCAATGCGCCCACTGCAATAAAGGCGGTACCCACGTTGCCCAGGAAGATATGTGCCGCGGCGGCCAGAGGGCGGTCACTGGCGGAAGAGTTCGCCAGCACTCCCAACACAACCACCTGCACCAGCGTGTAAACCACGGCACAAGTGGCTAGGGCCGCAATCAGGGCAAATGGTGCATCGCGGCGCGGGTCCTTGGCTTCACCCATGGGCAGCAGCGCGCCTTCGAACCCGCCATAGGCAAAGACCATCAGGACCATGGCATCCAGCCACGAACCGCTCCCGGTATTGGAAAGCCCGATGTGGAGAGGCTGGTGGCGAGCAAAAACATAAATCCCGCCCAGAGCGATGAAGAGCAGCAAGGGCAGCAATTTGGCGACGGTAAATACGTTGCTGAGCTGCGTACCGGCATTCACACCCGCGTAATTGATTGCGGCTAATATGCCGATGAGCGCGGTCAATACAATCACCCGCGGGAGGGGTGCCTGGGCGTGCAGCCAGAATTCCGCCAAGTAAATGACAAAGAGGTTGGCATTGGCGGCCGCGGAAGCAAGCCGGACCAGCCAGGTAAGCCAGCCCATCAGGATACCGGTGAAGCGCCCGAAGGCAACGCGGGCGTAGAGATAGGGCCCGCCGGTCTCAGTAAAGCGCGAGGCCACCTCCGCGAAACACCCCATGATGATGCCGCTGAAAGCGGCGGCGGCCACCCAGGCCACTGGTCCGGCAGAGCCCAATTGGCGCGTAATCAGTGACGGCAGGCCGAAGATGCCGCTGCCAATGATGGAGTTGATCATGAGCGCGGCCAGACTCCAGCGCCCGATGCTCCGGACCAGTCCTCCGCGTGAGGCCTTGGCGCTCTGCACAGCAAGGGTTGTAACACAATTAACTTCAAGGGCTTACACAAAGCTCCGGGGCTGATGAGGGCCGCCTCGCGCCGGATCAGGGTGCAACCTGCACTCTAAACGCGTCCTTCTAAGCCTTCATATGGCTTCCGAACAAGGAAGCTAAAGGAGGCTTATCCATGGGAATTTTCCTGTGGTTGTTTTTTGTACTGCTGGTGCTTTGGCTGATCTTCTGGCTGGCGGTACACGTTACTTCCGGGCTCATTCACCTGCTGCTGGTGGTGGCGGTGATCTCGCTGATTGTGCACTTTGTGCGCGGGCCGCGCCGTTCAACGGTTTAACGCCTCAGCGGGCATAGAGGTAAGCCGGTTACTTTGGGTGCCGGGTTACAGCCGGAAATGCCCGCTGGGAGCGGTTCCCACCGGAAGTAACATTCCGTTACCAAGGCTCATGGACACAGGACATCTGGCTGCTGCAACCTACGGATGAGAACGTAGGCTTGTCTTCTTGCACCATGAGCGGCAGGTGCGGGAGAAGGGAACAGGGCCATGGACGAAGTGACAGCTCGCATTGAGCGTGTAGCGGAAGACCTGCGGATGATCCAGCAGGAACTCAATCTAGCCGCCATGCAGACGCCCGCCGATCCGGAGGAGGAGCCGGTGAGCGTGGATGCGCTTGAAACCCTGAAGTCGGCCCTGGACCAGATGCGCCATTTCCTGTGGTTTTACTGCCAGGTGGTGAACCAGGAATCGGACCTGCGCGACAAGCTGCGGCAGGCCTTGCGCCAAGGCGGCGAAGAAGAAGGTGAAGCCGCTTCCGTTGTGGATCCCCTGTCGCAGGCCGCCACCCGCGCTTTTTCCCGCTATCGCCTGAACGGCAAAAAACCCAACTGAAAATTGCGTAATCGGGTAATTGAATGCGGCCGCACCAGCTCTCAGCAGCCTGCGACACCCTGCCTGACCAATACGCTGTAGCTATCAACGGTGACTGAAGTCAAGCGTCAGTGCCGCTTGTTGTCATCGTGACGGCGGTTCGAGTGGCGTTCTCGCGACGCCCTTCTGCCCTCCGTCTGGCTTTGGCGCTTTCGCGTTTTGAACGATCGGCATGGGCGCGAAGATTGTCGGATTCGCGCTGGTGTTTGTGGGCGGACTCAGAGGCAGCCTCGGCGAACTCTTTCATTCGGGCGGCGCCTTCTTCTGCACTGCACATGGCATGGGCTTGGAGCAAAGCTAGCTGGCTCTTCGTGACAACAACCAGCTTGTGACTTGTCTGACGTTCGTTCTCGCCTACAACTGGTGTGTCACTAATATCGCCATTCAATATGAAAAACGGGTCGCTCAAGCTGCCTTCCCCGTGGCGTTCGCGTTGAAACGGGAAGCGAGATGCTGGCGCACTTTCTCCCGGTTTCCTATGCGGCTCATAATTGCGTTCACAACATACGCGCTGAGGGTACGGCGTTCGCCGTGAGCGCTATCACGGATTTGTGCAGCTTGCTCAGCCGTGCAGCGTATCAACAAGGCGGTCCGGTTGACGTTACCGTTGTTTTTCATTTTCACTCCTGTACTGGCTTCATCGCAACGTCCAAATCCGATTTGCGTACGAAGAAAACATGACCCGCAATCGCACAGATGAACCCAGCGAGGCCGAACACGTCGTGAGTATCACCGTTTACCCGGACTGAGGATTTGACACCCTTCTAACAGTGGCGTGACGCTTAGAGAGGTGCACATTGGGCAGCTTTGGGGAATCATTATGGGACCTATGATTAAAGGCTACGCGCAGGGCGGGGCACTGTCTGTCGGCTTCCCGACCCATCGAAAGAAAGGGATTTGAGACTAGGTTTCCAGGATTGAGAACTGCGCCTTCATGATCCGGTAGCATTCGCAGGACAGCTCTTCCAACTTCTTGCGATCAGCTATGCGAATCTGCCCGCGATTGACCTCCAACACGCCGTTTAAGGCGAGGCGATGTACCAGAGCAGTGACTCCGGTGCGTTGTACACCGAGAAGCTGCGAGAGAAAATCGTGCGTGATGGCGAAGCGATCATGGCCCGTCCGGTCGGAAGTCAGGAGCATCCAGCGTGCGCACCTTTGCTCCAATGTGTGCAGGCCATTACAGGCGGTCGAACGGAGCGTCTGGATCAGCAGCACGTGCGAGTAGTGCGAGAGCGTATTGTGAAATGCGCCGTTCTCGCGAATCTCACGCTCCACCACTTCTGCGGGCACTTTGTAGGCCTGGCCCGGAATAGCAACCATCGTCTGGCAGGGCATGGTCGGAGATTTGAAACTCGCTGAAATCCATGAAGCGCCCTCACGTCCTACCGTGGCGGACTCGATAGTCGCGCCATTTTCCATGACGGTGAGCATGGCAATAACGCTGTCCTCGGGAAAGAAAATATCGCTGATCCGCTGGTCGGGATGATAGAGGACCTGCTTTGTTTCTAATTCGACGCGGCGCAAATTAGGAAAAAAACGCTCTCGCCCGGCGTTGTTAAGCGAGGAAAGCAAGTAGTTGAGGAACGACGTAGGGCCGCTTTTTAGGTTTTGGGGGCCAATCGTCCCATTCATAAAGCCTCCGGCTCGAGAAGTTCGTTGGGTGTAATCTCTCAACAATTATGCACCCGTCGAACCAGACTGTTGATAACAGCCCTAGCGTAAGTATGGGCTATTCCTTCGCCCATTGCGTCAGTCTGGAAGTGATGACGGACGTAAACCAATGGGCCGCAGCGCATTTATGACGTAGCTTCTAGGCGCCCACGCTCTGCAACTGTGCCACGCCCGGCAGGAAGCGCATGGGAATATCGCGCGAAGTGAGCAGGCCAGGCTTGGCCTCCAACAGCGCAGGGATGCAATTCACGGCGATGGCGGCGGTGGCCAGGTCGCCGTGGATGCCACCGGGAATGGCCAGCTTGAGGTCGGGCACGCCGCTAAGCTCGATGGTATCCACCGGTTCGGGCGCCCCCAGGTACATTTCCAATTCCAGACGCACGTTTTCCTGGCCGCCGCCCAGGCCGCGGGCCACTTGGCGCACCCCTTTAACCCGGCCGGGAGCGACCTCCAGGAACTCGCTGCGAACGGTCTCCTGGGCCACGACCGGCTCGATGGTTTCTTCGATCGTGTCCACACGCAGGCCAAGCGAATCGGCGATCATACCCGCCGATTCCGGCAGCCCATGGTGCTTGATGACGCCGGCCTGTACCTGCGCTTGGAACTCCTCCACGCTCATGCCGGCGCCCACTTTTTTTTGCAGAGGAAGGCGGCGGCGGGACGCATCCACCACGCGGCGCACCTTCACCCGGCGCACTTCCTGGCAGGCAGTGGAGAGTGTGAGCACCAGTTTGTCCATTGCGAATCCGGGGTTGACCCCGGTGCCCAGCAGCGCCACCCGGTGTTCGCGCGCGGCACGATCCAATTTTTGAGACAGCTCGCCATGCTTGCGGAAGGGATAAGCCAGTTCTTCGCAGGTGGAGACCACGTGGCTGCCCGCCTGCAAACAGGCGACGAGTTGGTCAGTAACCTGAGTCAGATAGGAGGAGGTGGTGTGGACGACCACGTGAGCGCCGGCGCGCAAAACGTCTCTGGCTTCTCCCGCGATGATAACGCCTAAGTCGCGCTCGGCACCTACAATTCGTCCCAGATCTTTGCCGGCCTTCTGGGGGTCCGAATCAATAGCTCCCACGATCTGAATCTCGGGCTTTTGCAGCATCAGGCGCACAATTCCCGCGCCAATGGGCCCCACTCCGTACTGGATCACGCGAATTTTATGAGTGGTCAGAAAGGCCTCCAGCCCCGGGCCAGAGAGCCCGGCAAAAAGCCCATATTACATGATGGCTGGAGGCGGTTCAGTGACGAGAGACCCAGTTTCGAAGTTTCGCCGGAGAGCCGGCAGGTCTTAGTTGCTGCCCCATCCGCTATAAGTTGACCCGCCGCATACCTTCTTCGGGATAGCGCTGGCCAGCTGCGACTCCATGGGGCGCGACTTTTTCGATACGCGCCAGATCCTCGGCACTGAGCCGGATCTGCGCTGCCGCGGCGTTTTCCTCCAGGTACTTTTCCCGCTTGGTGCCAGGAATGGGAACAATGTCATCACCCTGCGCCAGCAGCCAGGCGAGCGCCAACTGGGCGGGGGTGCACTTCTTTTCCTGCGCCAGGCTCTGTACCCGTTTGGTCAAGTCCAGATTGCGTTGCAGGTTCTGTTCTTCGAAGCGCGGATTGCGGCGGCGCCAGTCGCTGGGGTCCAGGTCATTCAGGCTCTGGATTTTGCCCGTCAGAAAGCCGCGTCCCAAGGGACTATAAGCCACGAAGGTGATGCCCAGTTCGCGGCAGGTCGGGATGACCTCGCCTTCGGGATCGCGCGTCCACAGCGAATACTCGGTTTGCAGCGCGGCAATAGGATGCACCTTGTGGGCGCGGCGAATGGTCTGTGGCGCCGCTTCAGACAGCCCAAGGTAGCGTACTTTTCCTTGCTCGACCAAACGCGCCATCGCTCCCACGGTGTCCTCGATGGGCACACTGGGATCGACCCGATGCTGGTAGTAAAGGTCAATCGTGCTCAGGCCGAGGCGCTTCAGGCTGGCTTCGCAGGCTTGCTGCACGTATTCGGGACGGCCGTTGATTTCGGCCCAGCCACCGTCGGGAGTGCGCACATTGCCGAACTTGGTTGCCAGGAACGCTTTGTTCCGGCGGTCACGTATGGCGTTGCCCACCAGTTCTTCGTTATGCCCCATGCCATAGGCGTCCGCAGTATCGAGGAAATTGATGCCGAGGTCCAGGGCGCGACGGATCACGTCAACGGATTCCTGATCATTGCGCGGGCCATAGAATTCGGACATGCCCATGCATCCCAGCCCGATGGCGGAAACCATCACTGAGGTGCGGCCCAGGCGGCGGTATTGCATGACGTTCTTGCTTGGTGTGCTCATTGCGATCCTCCCTGTAAGTTTCTGATGTCCTGCAGATTGCGGCGTTGCAACATTCCCGCAAGCGCGGACAGAGGCGGCCCTATTCGCTGACTGTGCCGCCGAGAATGGTTTTCTGCACCTCGCCACGCGGGCTGAGGACCACGAGGTCGGCATCCGCGCCGGCCGCAATAACGCCCTTGCTCTTTTCTCCAATCACGGCTGCGGGATTGGCGCTGGCCAGTTGAACGGTTTGCTGCAGTGTCCAGCCGGCAAATTGCATAACGTTGCGCACGGCCTGGTCGAGTCGCAGGACGCTGCCCGCCAGCTTGCCGTCGGAGGTGCACTCATTACCCCGCACCTCGACCTCAAACGATCCGAGACGGTAGCGGCCTTCGGGCATGCCAGTTGCGCTGATGGCATCGGTAATCAGGACGGCTGCTTTCGTTCCCTTGGCTCTTAAGAACAGTTGGACGACAGAGGGGTCGAGGTGGATGCCATCGGCGATGATATCAGCGGTAACGCGCCCATCGGTGAGTATGGCGCCCAGCAGGCCCGGTTGGCGGTGATCCAGCGGGCGCATGGCGTTGAAAGTGTGGGTGGCATGGTGCGCGCCCGCAGCTATGGCAGCGCGCGCCGTCGACAGGTCGGAATCAGAGTGGCCCAGGCTGCAGCAAACTCCGCGCCGCGAGGCCTCCGCGATCACCTCCAGCGCTCCGTCCACTTCAGGCGCTATAGTCATTATTCTTATGTGACCCTGGGCCGCCTGCCAGTAGCGCTCAAAGCGGGCTAGCGTGGGTGCAACCAGGTTCTCTGGAGGATGGACACCGCGGCGGGTATGGCTGAGGAATGGTCCCTCCAAATGGATACCTAGAGGACGCGCTCGGGCAGTGGCGGCGGTATCCTCGATCCGCTTCGCCAGCCACTCCAAAGCCCGGAGAATATGATCCTCAGGCGCGGTCACTGTGGTTGGCAGGTAGGCGGCTACCCCGTGCTGCGCGAGAAAGCCTTCGAAGCGGGAGAGCCCGTCCTCGCTGGGTTCCATCACGTCGTGGCCTGCTCCCCCATGAATGTGAATGTCCAGGTAAGCGGGGGCGAGCACCGCGCCGGGAAAATTGAACGTGCGGCAGCCCGTTGGTATTTCCCGAGCGGCGCTGGAGGTAACCTCCGCAACCTTCCCGCCTTCCAGCAGCAGCAGCGGTTGCTCAATTTGTTGTTGAGGTGTGAGCAGGGCGGCAGCGGTCAGGGCAATCATGCAGTTAGCCGCTCATTGTAATGGAAGGAGTCAGGACTCAGGAGTCGATTGGGCTGACCTCACGTTTAATGGGCTGCGACGGCCGCGCCTTTGTGCTTGGGCTTGCGCATGAGCAGGATCATTGGGGTAACCACCAGGAACAGGACGCCCAAGAGGAAAAATGCCGCATTGAAGGAAATCATGGAGGACTGGCGCGCAATCATGCCAAATACCGCGGCATACGCCTGATGGGTGGCAGTGGTGAAGTCCATGCCACGGGCCATAAAGCCGGAGCGGGCCGCATTAATCATCTGCCGGGTGGCCATGTCGTAGCCGGTTACATGGGTACCCAGGACATTGATATGAGTCTGGGTGTCGCGCGCCACAATGGTAGTGGCACCGGCAATGCCGACGCTGCCACCAATGTTGCGCATGACATTGAAGATGCTGGTTGCGTTGCCCATCTGCTCCTTGGCGATGGGATCGTGCGTGGCCGTGGTCAAGGGCACAAAAATAAATCCTAGGGCAAATCCTTGGATGAACTGCGGCCAGGCGATGTCCCAATAGCCGGCGTTCAAGTTGAGATGGGAAAGGGCGTACATGCTGAAAGCCGCGACCAGCAAGCCGCCGGTCAGCAGCTTGCGGGCCTCAAACTTCGACAGCAACGCACCCACGATGGGCATAGCAATGAAAGAGCCCAGGCCGCGCGGCAGCATGGCCAGTCCGGCATTCATAGCGGGATAACCCAGCAAGGTCTGCAGCAGAATGGGAATCAGAACCATGCTGCCATACAGGCCAAAGCCGAGCGTGGTCATTAGAAAGACACCTGTGGAGTAGGTGCGAACGCGGAATACACGGAGGTTGACCACGGGGTGCCGGTCCAGTAGCTCGTGAATTAGAAACGCAGTCAGCCCGACGGCCGCAACAATCGCCAAAATCAGGATGAAATGCGAGGTGAACCAGTCGTCCTCCTGGCCTTTATCAAGCATGACTTGCAGCGCGCCGATCCCCACCGCCAATAAGCCAATGCCCCAGTAGTCCACGCCGCCGGCCTGCCGCTTGATGTAAGGCGGATCAAAGATGAACAGCTTGGACATGATGAGCCCGGCCGCTCCCACCGGCAGGTTGATGTAAAAGATCCAACGCCAGCTGTAGCTGTCGGTGATCCAGCCACCCATTACGGGCCCCAGCATGGGCGCGACCACAATTCCCAGGCCCCAGAAGGCCATCGCCTTGCCGCGTTCTTCGGGCGGAAACGCCTCCAGCATGATGGCCTGGGACAAGGGCTGCAGGCCGCCGCCGCACGCCCCCTGCACTACCCGAAAGATAATCAGGAAGGGCAGGCTGGGCGCCATGCCGCACAGAACGGAGGCGATGGTGAAGCCGGTTATGGAAGTCATCAGCACGCGCTTGCGGCCGAAATGGTTGGAGAGCCAGCCGGTCAGCGGCAGCACAATTGCGTTGGCCACCAGGTAGGAGGTCAAAACCCACGTGGCCTCGTCTACCGTAGCCGACAGGTTGCCGGCGATGTGCGGCAGCGACACGTTCACCACCGTCGTGTCCAGCACCTCCATGAAGGTGCCCAGCATCACGGCGACAGAGATCAGCCAGGGATTGACGAAAGTCTGCGCGCGGGAAGTTTCGCTGCTGTCGTTGGCCATGCGCTACTTGATGAATACAGTGGGAACCACAGACATTCCCGGCCGCAACAGGTGCTGAGGGTCCTGGCCTTTCTCGAATACGATCTTGACGGGCACGCGCTGCACCACCTTGACGTAATTTCCGGTGGCGTTTTCTGGCGGGAGCAGGCTGAAACGGGCTCCGGTAGCCCCGCCGATACTGTCCACATGCCCTTTGTAAGTTCGCCCGTAGGCATCCACCTCAATCTCGGCGGGCTGGCCGGGACGCATGTTCTTTAGTTGCGTTTCTTTGAAATTGGCGGTAACCCACACGTCTTCCAGATTGACGAGCGCCAGCACCGGCTGGCCGGGCTGGATGACCTCTCCCGGCTCCACCGTTTTCTTGCTGACGATACCGGTGTTGGGAGCGCGAATCACGGTGTACTGCAGGTGAAGTTCGGCTTGCTGCAGGGTGGCCTGCAGGCGGGCCACGTTGGCTTCGGCGGAACCCGCCTTAGCGCGAGTGATGGCCAGCTGCTGGGGCACGGTCTGGGCGCCCTGCACCATGGCTTCAGCCTGGGCGACGTGGCTCTGCGCGTTGGCTACGGCGGCGCGAGCCGCGTCAACACTGGCGGCTGCCTGTTGTTCCGTGGTGACTGCCGTGTCATAACGCTGCTGCGGAATTTCGTCCTTTTTGATCAACTGAGCAAGGCGGCGTACGTCATCGGCAGCCAACTTGTACTGTGCCTCGGCTTCCCGCAGTCGAGCCTGGCTGGCGGTCACTTCCTGCTGCGCTGCTCGCAGGCTGGCCTGGGCGTTGCTCAAGGTGCTCGAAGTAGTGGTGTGCGCAAGTGGCACCCCGGTGCGTGCCGCCTGCAGGCTCGCCATCGCATCCTGCAACTCCGCTCGGGCGCGGTCTACCGTTACCTGATAGTCAGTGGGGTCAAGCTGCACCAGGACTGTACCCGCCTCCACATACTGGTTGTCATCCACATTAACCTTCTCCACGGTTCCGCCGACGCGGGCGCTGATAGGAACAATATGGCCATCAATTTGGGCGTCGTCCGTGGATTCTCGTGAAGCGTAATAGCTCCAGACCGCGTACCCCACCCCCACAAAAATAATGATGATGGCGAGCACGCCCCACTTGGCTCGGGGGTGGGCGCGAAAATAGCCTTGCGCACGCCCGCCGCGCGCCGGCGGCCCTGTTTCTTCCGGCCAAGGCTCGCGTGCGGAGGGTTCCGTTTGCGGCGGCCTGGTTGTGGTTTGCTGATCGGCCACTTACTTTCCTCCCAGAAACTTCTTGGATGCTTCCTCAGCAATGCCCAGAGCGCGGGCCAGCGAGAGCTTGGCCATATTGTGCGCGAACAGAGCGGAAATATAGTTCTCGTTGGCGGCCGCCAGGGCTTCCTGCGCCTGTGTCACCTCGATGGTGTCGGTTACGCCGGCCGCGAAGCGGTCGCGCGCCTGCGCCAGCTGCTGCGATGCCAAGTCCACCGAACTCCTGGCGACGTTCACTTGGTCGGCTGCAGTTTTCAAATCCAGAAAAGCTGTGCGAACCTCGTACTCGATGCGTCCCCGCATGTCCTCCACTTGAGAACGCCGCTGCTGCAATTGGGCATCCGCCTGCAGCACATCTGCCCGCACTTTGCCGCCCTGGAAAATCGGAACTTTGAGCGCCGCCGCGGCGGTGAAGGTGCCGTGTGAACTGGCCGGACGATTGCCGATATCGCCGTAGTCTCCATTGAAGCTCAGGGTCGGCAGGCGCTCATCGCTAGCCGCCTTTTTTGCCATTTCCGCGGCATGCAAGAGGCTTTGCGCGCTCTGGTAATCGGCGCGAGAGCGGTATGCCTGCTCGATGGCCTGCTGCAGTGTGAGCCTCGGCGCGGGCGTAAAGGGCATGGAGTCGGTGAGGGTGAATGCCTGTTCGCCGGGCAAGCCAATGGTACGGGCTAGCGTGAGCTTCTGCTTTTCGAAATCATTTTGGACCGCCAGCAATCGTTGCTGCTGCGCTTGCATCTCCACCTGGCTGCGTAATACGTCAATGGCCGCGGTGAGGCCGGCGTTCTTCATGTCCACGGATTGCTGGTATACGGCGGTCGCGGTTTGCAGTTGCGCGCGCACAGCGTCAATGCGGGCGCTGCTAGCCACCGCCTGCATGTAGGTGCCGCCCACGACCAGAACCACTGTATCCCGCGCGTCCTGGTAGCTGTACTGCGCCGCTTTCAGCGCGTCGGAGCGGGCGTGCAGGCTGTTCCAGGAAGAAAAGTCCAGGATCCGCTGCGAGACCAAGCCGCGCGCGTCGAACACCTCGAAGGGGCCCACTACCGGCGGTATGCCGGGGAACGGCGGCAGGCCGAAGGTCGCCAAATTGACCTGTTCAGCCATGTAGCTGGCGCGGGCGGTGAGGTCGGGTAACAAGCGGCTGCGCGCCGCCAGACGCGCACCCACAGCCTGCCGCTGGCCCTGGTTCGAGAGCATCAGTCCCAGGTTGTAGCGCAACCCGCGCTGGATTGCATCCTGCAACGAAAGCGACAGAACCCCGGGTATGGCCTTTTGCGGCGTACTGCCCAGAAACGGATTTTGTGCGCTGCTGCCGGTGAGCGCCGGTGGAAGCTGCACTGTGTTGATGGCCGGTTGCGAGAAGGTTGCCGGCAGCACTGCGTTACTTGCGCCGCCCATGGTTTGCGCCGGCAGTTGCCCGCAAAACAAAAGCCCGGCGAACACCGCGAGCATAGGCGGGAATCGAGCAACGCATCTGGCCCTGCTGGCGATATTCACTGCGCGTTTAGCAAGAAATACTCCCTTCCCATTTAATTCAACCTTCACTCTTGTTCGCCTCGTCCGTAACAGTGTAGGCCTGTCCGGTTAGTTTCTGGAATGCTTCCCCTGTAACCGGGCACCGGATCAACAGACAATGTGCCTTTCAGGTTTAAGCCATGCAGAAAATGCGGATTTCAAATCTCCGGCCGTGCGGTGTGCTCCAGAGCCGCCCGCGCCAGTAAAGAACCTTATTCGATGAGCAGATGCCCGGGGAAGTCGCACAGATGTATGACTGAACCGGGAATCGCTTTTCACCACCGGTCTTGTGCAACTGGGTTTTGGCGCGAGGCCCTGGGCTCGCAATGTGGCGCACCGGTTAGGCGTAGCGGTTGGTCACTGTGCAGACGTGTTGCCGGGAGGGAAGCCGAGCCCATTTGTTGTGCCGAGTGGTCAGTATCAAAATCAAAAAATCGATGATTCGAATCAGATACACGCCATAGTGTGCAATCTGCAGCTTTGGATTCAGATATTTACAGTTGATTAGTTCTTTTGATTCCAGCGATAAATTATCTTGATTTCCATTTCTTGGACGGTTTCGGTATGAGTAACCTTCGGGGTGAAAAATGAGACCGCAGAGTGGAAAGCGTAAGTTGCGCAATGGAGTCCTCGATAAGAGAGATTCCCGCAATGCGCTCGACTCTTTTCTGGCGCTGGATCGCGCGCTGGTGGAGCTTTTCATGCATTTCTACGATGTGCCGGGTCGCGAAAGATCGGTCCTGCGGGTGCAGAATCGCCGCCTCCATCGCGCGGTTAGGCGAGCGAACGTCACTTAGAACCGGCAGGGCAATGCCGGGACATGCTGAAGTCCGCCAAAAGATCACCGGTGAAGCGCGGGTGGCAAGCTAAGCTGCAGCGTCGTTCCATGCCGTCCAGGAGGCTGGGGGTACGAAACTCATGGCTCGCTCCGCAAGCGCAGTGATGGTAAGGCTGGGATTGACGCCGAGGTTGGCCGCAACGACGGATCCATCACAGATGTACATATTCTTGTAGCCGAAGACTCGGTGCCGGGAATCGACGACGCCGTGCTCGGAACAGTCAGCGATCACGCAACCCCCGATGCAGTGTGCCGTGCCTGGAATATCGAAAATGATTTCCGGAAGCATGCTCATGGCGCGTCCGCCGGCAATCTGAGCGAACTTTTTTGCAAACTCGTTCGCCAGCGGAATGTAAGTAGGGACCTTTTCGCCTCGACTCACCAGAGCCTTGTGAAACGGCCAGAACCAAGGGCGTTGCCAGCGCATTTCGATGTGGCCATCGAGTGCCTGCATGCAAAGCAGGACCACAGATTCCCGTGCCCAGCCCAAAGGTTGAGCCCAGCGCAGGGTCCTGATGGGGTGGCGCAGCAAAGCGCTGCCGACATTCTTCAGCCAAAGCGCGATTCTCCACGGCCCCGGGCGGCCGTCGGTCAGAAGAGTGGTGAGAAAACTCATGGCATCGGAGCCACGGGGATAGCGGACCGCTTCGATGTGGGTGTTCTCGTCAATATAGATGCCGGATCCAATGGCGATGCCTTGCGAAAAATCCTCGCGGCTGCCGGTCATGCGCGCGCCGATCAGCGACTCGGAATTAGTACGGACATGCTTGCCGAGCTGAAGGCTGATAGCCGGCAAGGATTTCTTTTCCCGCAATCGGAAGAGCAACTCCATCGTGCCCAAGGAGGATGCGGAGAACACCACCGCGCGGCAGGTGAAGCGGTGCGGCTGATGACGAATCCATGCCGTGGATTTGATCGTATGCACCTCGTAGCCGGCGCTGCCATCGCTGGCTCCATGGAGCGGCATCACATCCACAACTCTCGTTTCCGGGAGGATCCGAGCGCCGTGTTTTTCCGCCAGATACAAATAGCTGAGGTCGAGGGTGTTCTTTGCGCCGAAGCGGCAGCCCATGATGCACCCACCGCAGGCCACGCAGGCACTTCGCTCCGGGCCTTCTCCTCCGAAGAATGGGTCGGAATAAGTGCGGCCCGGCTCTGTGCCCGGGGTCTGGAAGATGCCGACTTTCGTAGCATAAAAAGTGTGTCCACAGCCGGTTGCCTCTGCAGTTCTTTTCAGCAGATGGTCGGCAGGTCCGAGAATCGTGTTTTCCGTTACCCCCAACATGCGCGCGGCGGTTGCGTAATGTTGAGGCATCTCGGCCTTCCAGTCGGATAAATTGTTCCAGGAACCTAAGTCCCACACCTTCTCCGGCGGCGCCAGCAAGGTTGCGGCATACGTAATGGACCCCCCGCCCACCGCACACCCATGAAAGATGGTGGCGTGCCGGAACAATCGCATATTGAAAAAACCGCGCAGGCCAAGACTGGGACGCCAGAACCAGCGATGAATGGACCAACTGGTGCGCGGCAGGGTCTGTGCTGTCCAACGCCGGCCCATTTCGATAACGGCAACTCTGTAGCCCTTTTCCGTAAGGCGGTGAGCTGCCACGCTGCCGCCAAAGCCGGAGCCGATCACGATAAAGTCGAAGTCGAATTGCTGGTTGCCGGGCGTCATACCACTCCCGTTCACCGGGTTCATCGGAGACTTGGAAGCACCGCTCGCCACTGGCAGATCTCGGGGGGGAGTGCACGGGCCGGTGTTACTAAATTTCGCTCAGGCGTAATCGATCGGGTTTCTCTCCAGCCAGTGCTCATCGCGCACTCTGGCCAGTTTCTGCCAGGCCCCTGAAGCGGCACTGGCGGTCAAACGCCGGCTTTGCCAGGCCAGACCCACACCGAATCCGATTGCGCCAACGACTACACCGTACTCTAGTGCTCTTCCCAGAGACCTGTTCCGGTTTCTCGAATAAACGCCTAACACGCCGATGCAGGCTGCGAGGACGGCGGGTTTCAAGGCGTGCCAGGCAGATTCATCAACAAAGAGGTGAAGGGATTTTCCGTGAAGAAATCCTTCTTCTCCGGAACGCGCCCCCTGCAAGGCAGAACGAAAAAGCTTTCGGCCGTACACAACATTGGGGGTCAACCAATTGGCGACACTCATAGCGACACCTCACTTCCTCCATGGCGATTCTGCCGCCCTTGCCAGGAATCACCTTACATCAGAGGTGATGACTCAAGGACAGACTACCTCTGCGCCGCGAAAAAGATGTGATGTTGGTCACGCGGATTGGTCCACTCGCAATGCGAAGGAAGTGAAATGGGAGAGTACTCCTTCCGCACCTCGAAAACGCAACCATCTTCTGATTATGCGGCATTGCCAACCGACCTGTGGACAACCGTAGCCTTAGCCGGAAGCTCCTCCCCTTTGGGAGTGCGCTGTATCCCAGGCGTGGGTGCCGTTGCCGGCGCCGGGGCTGAAATGGAAGAATGTGCGGTAAATTGTGGAGGTGCGGGCATCGTTTCCGCTCTCATGACTTTCTTGCCGTGAGGCGAACCGGTACCGGCCGCTCGCTGCAGTTCCAGGAAGCTCTGGCGAAGCAACCGTTCGAGCCGGGCCAGATCCGGTGCGGCGTGTACGTCCCCGCTAAATCCGAAATAAGTAATGCCGTTATAACTGAGGACGGCACAATTGACCGTCATTTCCCCGCCGATCGGTACATAGGGATACCAATCCAGCATCTTGTGGCCAAGCAGGTAGAGGGGAAAGTGAGGTCCCTTCACGTTCGTACACACCAGATTAAAAGGTGTAATGGGCAACAGGCTGGCGAACGGTCCGGCCAGCGCTTGCAGGGGAACGGGCGTGGTTCCCGCCAAACCGCCGGCCAGACTTACAAGATCGGCGACGTGCGCACGCTTCAAGAAGTCGGTTCTCTTCTGCACCGCCGCCAGAAGCCTTGCCGGATTGCGGATGCCCAGCGGTACAGTAACCGGAAGCAGTGAGATTCGCGTTCCCAGGTCGCCGTTGTGGTCGTTGCCGCGGACGTTTACCGGCACCATCATGCGCAGCGAGCGTCTGTTGACCTTGTCACCGTGCATCTCGGCGTAACGGCGGATGGTCGCGGTTATGAGCGCGAGTATCACATCATTGTGTGTTCCTCCGCATTTCTCGCGGATACTCTTGATCTCGGACGTCGGAATCTGCGCCCAAGCGAACTTCTGAGGCCCTCGATAGGTGACGTTAAAGCACAAGCGTTCGGTTGGTTTGGTGATTTCCGGAAAAAACTTGCCAAATTCAGCTGGCCATCCGCCAGCGGCTACGATGCTTTCGCCGGCATTCAACAGGTCTGACTGCGTTGTTAGGGCGCGCTGGATGACATCTGAATAGGTTCGAAGGCACCCTTCGAGCAGTCGCGTCAAAGGATCGCTCTGACGCCGAGGAGGGTGCGGTCGCGTCTTTTTGGCGAGTGGGCGCGGCTCGGGACTGGCATCCAGCAAGACGTTCATTACTCCTATGCCTGCGATTCCATCGGCCAGACAATGATGTATGCGGGTAAGCAAGCCCGTGCGATGGCCTCGCAAGCCGTGCACCAGAGTAAAGTCCCAAAGCGGCCGCTGCCGGTCCATCACAGTGCTCAAAATCCTGCCTGCCATAGCCTTCAGTTCGGCATCGGTGCCGCGTTTGAGGGTTACCTCGCGGACATGATTACGAATATCGAACTCGCTGTCGTACTCCCAGGTCGGGAGTGCGATATTCAGGGGAGGGGTTACTACTCGCTGATAGTAGCGGGGAACCGACGGGAGCTTGGACTCAATGAACCTCGTGCAATCTTCCAGCGAGATCTCTCCCTCGAATACGCTTACCGAGGCGATATTCAGGGGCATGCCTTCCCGCTCGAGATACAGGAAGAGCGCGTCCCCCCAGGAAAGCCGATCATTGATTTGACTGTCCGTCATGGCAGGCCACCAGCGAAGTTTAGAGTTGGTGGAGAGGAAATGCGGTGACGCACGTCAACCACGTAAGTGATGTGCTCGAAGCTGCAATGCAAAGCAGGGCTCCCTGCGGAGTGCTCCGGTGGCGGTTTGGCAAACCTCACGTTTCAAAGTGATCAGGCTCACTGTCAGATCGTTCGGAGGGACGGATACTACCTCCGGTCCTTGATTTGGCCTCGGGACCAGTGGCGGTAGGTCAAAAAGGGCAATCAGATTCTTTTGCTCCTCTTTGCCGCCGTGATGTCCATCCCTCGCGAGCGCGCCACTGTCCCATCCGGCAACCAGCAGGCCCACCGGCACGGAGGTAGCGGTATGACGAAGACCCTTTCAACCCCAAAGGAAGAACGATTGACTTACCTGGAAGGGCTGGTCGATCAGGCCAGAACCGCGGCTGCCGTTTTTACGCAATGTACGCAAGAAGAGGTTGATCGCATTGTGAAGGCCATGGTGCTGGCCGGAATCGGGCAAGCGCAGCATCTGGCACGGCTGGCCATTGATGAAACCCGGATTGGGGTTCTGGAAGACAAGATCCTCAAGAACATGGTAGCCACGGAATTTGTCTACAACTACATCAGAGACAAAGTGACCGTTGGACCCATACGCGAATTTCCAGAACGTGGCCTGGTGGAAGTTGCCGAACCGATCGGAGTCATCTTCTCGCTGATACCGATTACCAATCCGACTTCGACAGTTCTCTTCAAATGCATTATGGCCATCAAGGCACGGAATGCGGTGATTTTCAGCCCTCACCCCAGCGCCTGGCGTTGCTCCTCGGAAGCGGTACGGATCATGTATGAATCGGCTGTGAAGCATGGCGCGCCGGAAGGAGTGTTCACTTGCCTGGATTCGCACACACTCGAGGACAATGCCTACCTCATGCACCACAAAGATGTTGCCCTGATTGACGCCACCGGCGGCCCGAGCGCGGTTAAGGCTGCCTACAGCTCAGGCAAACCCGCGTTAGGAGTAGGGCCGGGTAACACGCCCGTGTATCTGGAGAAGACGGCCGATCTGAACATGGCGGTGGTGGACATCATTGTTTCCAAGACCTTTGACAATGGGACGATTTGCGCTTCCGAGCAGACGGTGGTGATTGATGACGAAATTTATGATCTCGCAATGAAGAAATTCGACGACATGGGGGCGCACATCTGTACCGAGAAAGAATCGGAGCTGCTGGGACGAGCGTTAGTTGACCCCCAAACCGGATGCATGCAGCCCATCGCGGTCGGGCAGAAAGCTACTGATATCGCGCGCCTAGCGGGCGTTGCAGTGAAGCCCAACAGCAAGCTCCTGCTTGCACGTATTCACGGGGTAGGCCGAGAGCATCCCCTGTCGGTTGAGAAACTCTGCCCGGTGCTCTCAGTCTACCGGGCGAAGTCCGCTGATGAGGCGCTGCGGGTATGCGTGGACGTGAATCATGCCGGCGGACTGGGGCACACCGCGGTTATTTTTTCCCGCAACGACGAGCTCATCCGCAAATTCAGTGAGGTGATCAACGCGGGCCGAATCATCGTGAACGCGCCGGGCTCAATTGGGGCATTGGGAGGCATTTATAACGACATGGTGCCGACCTTCTCTTTTGGATGTGGTACCGCCGGCGGTAACAGCACGACGGACAACATAAATGTCTATCACTACCTGAACATCAAACGCCTGGCCCGAAGGACACCCGCGCATATGTGGTTCCGAGTCCCCAATCATATTTATTTCGACCTGAACGCCGTGGAGAATTTGCGTCAGTTCCCATCGCGTTCCACCGTGATCATCACCAATCCCGCCCTGGAGAGGATCGGCCATGCCGACATTGTGCGGCGCTATCTTCCGCCACAAGCTTCGGTGCACATCTCGGTGATTCCGGATGCGGAGCCGGAATTCAAGGTCATCATGCAGGGTGTGGAAGCGCTCAATGTGTATCAAGCGGACCAGATCATCGCGCTGGGGGGCGGTTCGATGATCGACGCGGCGAAGATCATGAAAATCAAGTACGAATCACCCGAGGCTGACCTGGAAGAACTGGCAGCTCCATTTCTGGATATTCGCAAGCGGGTGGTTCAGTACCCAACGGAAAAGACAAACCGGGCGCGGTTGATTGCCATCGCGACGACCAGCGGCACGGGAAGCGAGGTTACCCCGTTTGCCGTTTTGTTTGACAAAGAGCGAGGGCGAAAGGTAACGCTGGCCGACTATTCGCTCACTCCGGATGTGGCGATTGTCGATCCACAGTTTGTTATGTCCATGCCGAAGGGCCTAACCGCCGATACCGGCATCGACTGCCTGACGCACGCCTTGGAAGCGGCGGTCTCGACCTACGCCTCACCGTACACCGATTGCAATGCCGTGCAGGCGATTCGACTGGTGTTCAAGTACCTGACCGTGGCTTATGAGCATCCGCATGACCAGGAAGCGCGCACCATGATGCACAATGCTGCCTGCATCGCGGCCATGGCCTTTTCCAATGCCGGAGTTGGGGTGAACCACGCGCTGGCCCATGCCTTCGGCGCGCGCTTCGGCGTGGCGCACGGCCGAGCGAACGCGCTGATGCTGCCGCACGTGATTGCGTATAACGCGTCTATACCCACTAAATTCAGGCCGTCACCCAACCAGCGCGCTTACATCGCGCACAAGAAATACGCCACTATAGCGGAGCTGCTGGGTTTGGGCGGCCACACCATCGACGAAAAGGTGAAGAGCCTTGTCGCCAGCATTGAGCAGTTGTTGAACGAGTTGGCGATGCCGCGTTGCATTGCCGCCCTGGGAATCACGAAAGAGGCATTTGAGCAGGCCCTTCCTGACTTGGTCAGCACGGCGTTTGATGACCCTTCCTGGCTAACGAATCCTCGCATGCCACTGATGAGCGAATTGGAAGAGCTATTCCGGAGCGCTTACCAGGGACGCGAGACCGCCAAGGGCACAGGTGCCGGGCAACAGGCGGCCTGAGAAAGGTCAATGAGGATGGCAACCATCGCGATACAGCTCAAGATTGAGGGAGAGCGGATAGTTCCGGGGTTAGCGGAAGCTGGTGAGCGGCTGGACAGTGCTGAAGGCGAAATGATTCTGGATTTTTCTTCGGTGCGGCAACTCGATGCGAGCGCCCTGCGGGCGATGGAAAGGTTAGCCGCAGCAGCTGACGATAAGAGCATCAAGCTCGTGCTGCGAGGGACCAGCATCGACGTCTACAGAGTCCTCAAGCTGGTGAAATTGGCGCCGCGGTTCTCATTCGCGAATTGAGAATTAATGAAGGCGTGCAGCGTTGCCGCTGAAATCAAACGCTATCCTTTGTTCCGCGAGCCTGATGAACCCTGCTGCGTGATGCGCCTCACAGATGACGAAGCCTCACCTCACAGACCCAAGCATGTGGCGCCAAGATAATGGCGACAACGGCACACCCCCGATCAGGATGAATGGTCAGTTCCCAGGCTGCCGTTCCCGAGGAGCAATCGCCGTTTGCACCTGAGAGGTGCCGACGTTAACCAGAAGCAAACTTGTGGTCGTCCGGGGCGCGCCGGTACTCCGAACCGCTCTCGAACCCGCAGGCGATTAGGCTCAGATCACGGCGGGGAGAGTTGGTCTCGAGTGCCGCAGGGCAGTTGAGTCACTCCTTCTTGCAAAACCTTACCGCAGTCCCAGCCGGCCGCTGAAACGAAGAGATATTGTCCATTGTGATGGAAACCATCCAATCGCCCGCCCAAGCGACATACTGGCTGGTCCAGGGACGAGAGCTGTTCCTGAGCATCTATGTGCTGGGCAGCGCATGCTTCTTCTACATTGTCGCGAGGCGCCTGGCGCCACTTCTCCGCGGCGAACGAGATTTCCGCTTTGACCGGCCGTTGCGACGCCTGCGAAACGTGCTGCAGTTTTGGCTGGGGCAGTGGAGGCATCCACGCTACAGAGGCGCGGGAACCATACACATTCTGATTTTTGCAGGTTTCATTGTTCTGGCGACCCGTGCCTTCTGGGTTCTTGCTCTGGGGGTATCAGACGGCTTTGTGATGCCCGGCCTTTCAGGTATAGCGGGCCATGTGTACGGGATCGTTGCGGATTACGCCTCCACGGTGGTCTTTCTCTGCATGGTGATCGCAGCCATCCGCAGGCTGGCATTCAAGCCTGCGCGATACTCGGTGCCAGCAAGATACGGCAAAGGACATCCCGCGGATGCCATCTTCCTGCTGGCATTAATCGCGATCCTGATGGCGGCAGATAGCCTGTTTCAAGGCAGCAAGGCCGCCGCTTTGTTCCAACAGGGCCGAACAGCGGAATTCCTGCCCGTTCTTTCGCTGCCATGGATCTTTAAAAATGCTCTGCTTTCAACCCCTCTAGCCATACTTCAAAATCTGCACCTTGGCGCTTATCTGGTCCACGGCCTCACCTTTTTCTTCCTGCTCTGTTACCGGCCCTTCGGGATACAGTTCCACGTCGAAACCTCATTGTTCAGCATCTTTTTTGCAAGGCTGGATCGAGGAACATTAAAGCCGGTGAGATGGGGTATTCCAGACGAGCAATTGGGCCAGGTGAAGTCGTTCGGAGTGAAGAAATTTGAAGATTTTACCTGGAAACACATGCTCGATTTCTATTCCTGCGCGGACTGCGGGCGCTGCTCGGATAACTGTCCAGCTAACACGGTGGGCAGGCCGCTATCGCCAAGGTTCATCAGCATCAAGGCAAGAGACTACGCGTTCCAGCACTATCCGATCTTCGGAACTTCGGGAAATGGCAAGGCGCTGGTCGGCGACATTTATTCAGAAGATGAAATCTGGTCGTGCACCACCTGCCGCGCTTGTGAAGAAGAATGCCCGTTGCTGGTCGAGTATATCGACAAAATCGTGGATCTGAGGCGTGGCCTGGTTGACGCCGGCAATGTGCCCCAGTCTCTACAGAGGCCGTTAAAGGCGCTGGAGAGCCGTGGAAATCCCTACGGCAAGATGGAAAAGAAACGAGCGGACTGGGCCGCTGCTCCACAATTCCAGCAAACCTGCGCGGTGAAAGTTCTGAACGGAAAGAGGGCCGATGCTCTGTATTTTGTGGACAGCATCACTTCCTATGATGACCGCATGCAGGCGATTGGCCGGGCTACGGCGGAGATTCTCCATCATGTAGGAGAGGATTTCGGAATTTTGGGCGCGGCCGAGAGAGACAGCGGCCACGAAGTCCGCCGCTTCGGCGAAGAGACGCTCTTCCAGGCTTTGCGGGATCACAACACGGAAGCGATCACAGCGTCCGGAGTACGCCGGATCGTTACTGCCGATCCGCATGCCTACAACGCCCTGAAGCACGACTACAAAGACGTGCCGCCTGTAGAGCACATCAGCCAAGTGATCGCCCGGGGAGTTAAAACGGGCACGATCAAGTTCCATCCTGTAGAGAACGGAAGCGACGTATACACCTACCACGATCCCTGTTACCTGGGCAGACACAACCAGATCTACGAAGAGCCGCGCAATGTCCTCGACGCCATTCCTGGTTTGAAGCGGGTTGAAATGAGCCGCTCGCGAGACCGTTCCTTCTGCTGCGGTGGCGGCGGGCTCATGCTCTTCTACGAACCGAAAGAAGAGCAGCGGATGGGAGTCAAGAGAGTCCAGATGGCAGCCGAGGCGGGAGCGAACGTGATAGTGACGGCATGTCCCTTCTGCATGGTGAACATGGAGGATGCGATCAAGGTAGCGGGCTTGGAAGGGAAGATGACTGCCATTGATCTGGCGGAACTCACGCAACAGCAAATTGCGCAGAAGGATCCCAAAGCGGCATGAGGAGGTAAGCATGGAAATTCTGGTTTGCGTGAAACGAGTTCCCGGCACTTCGGAGAACGAAATCGAGTTCAACCCCGAAGGAAACGACATCGAACGCGACGAACTGCTGTATGGCGTGAATGAGCCGGACAACTATGCGGTTGAAGAAGCGCTGCAGATCACCGCGCGGGTGGGTGGCGAAGTGACGGTGGTGACGGTTGGCGGCGAGGATGATGAAGAGGTTCTGCGCCGGGAAATGGCCATGGGCGCAAGCCATGGGGTGCTGCTTACCGACCACGCCTTCAGTGGATCGGATGTGAGGGGTATTGCGGCGATTCTTCAAGCCTTCGTGAGGAAGGGCAAGTACGACCTGGTGTTGACAGGTGTGCAGGCTGATGACGGTGGCGCCCAGGTGGGCGGCATGCTTGCGGCAATGCTCGACTATCCATTTGCTTGCTTGGTTAATTCCATCGAGGTGCTGGACGGCCGCAAGCTCAGGATCAGCCGCGAAGTTGAGGGAGGAAATCGGGAGGTCAGCGAAATCGAGCTGCCGTGCGTGCTTTCGATTCAGACCGGTATCAATGAACCGCGGTATGTCGGTATGCGAGGAATCCGCGCGGTCGGCTCCGTGCCCATCCCGACTTACGGCGCGGCGGAACTAGCGCTGGACCCAAACACAGTGGGCCATACCGCCGCGAAAGTGAAACGCATGGATTACTTCTTGCCAGCACTGGGCAAGGGAGCCGAGATGCTCCACGGCAGCCGTGAGGAAATTGTCGCGAGAGTTGCAGATCTGATTGCAGCCAAAGGAGGGCTAAGGTGATGGCTCGCATCTTTGCTTACATCACTCACAGAGCCGGCATCATTGACGATTCGGCGGCTGAACTGCTTACCGCTGCCAACAAGATTGATCCCGCCGCGCCTCCCACGGCAATTGTCACCGGATGCGGCGCGGAGTTGGATAGCGTATGCGCCTCCCTGTGCGCTTCCTATGCTGAGGTCTGGAAAATTTCGGATGAATCTCTGGCTTATCCCAATGCCGAATTGATCAGGAAGGCTCTGGTCGAGGTTCTACCGCCTGGCAGCATTGTGTTGGCTGCCCATGAGCATTTCGGCATTGATTTAGCACCGGGTCTTTCCATCAAGCTGGGCGCCGTCTTTGCCTCGGACCTGCTGGAAATCGAGAGAACGGAAGGCTCGCTTCTTAAGGTGGTCCGCCAGGAATTCGGCGGTCAGGTCAGCGCCCATGTTCAATGTGATATTTCATCGGGCGCGGTTTTGACCATCCGTCCGGGCGCATTCAAGGCGCTGACAACCTCTCCTGCAAATGGGCAAGTAGTGGACAAATCTGCTGAGGTAGGAACGCTCACGGCAGGCCGCCGCTATCTGGAGACGGTTGTCGCCGAGACGGGCGATATAGATATCACCAAGCACAACATTCTGGTCTCCATCGGCCGCGGCATTCAGGAGAGGGACAACGTTGCTATTGCCCAGGATCTGGCGGATGCGCTCGGGGCGGCGGTTTCTTGCTCACGTCCTGTAGTTGATGCCAAGTGGCTGGAGAAATCGCGCCAGGTTGGCTCATCCGGCAAAGCGGTGAAACCGAAGGTCTACCTGGCATGCGGCATCAGCGGCGCGTTCCAGCACTTGGCAGGTCTCAAGGGCAATCCTTTCATCATCGCCATCAACAAGAATCCCAAGGCTCCCATTTTTCAGGTCGCCGATGTCGGAATCGTTGACGATCTGCTGGAGTTGCTGCCGGAACTGACCAACAAAATCCACGAAATGCGCAAAGTAGCCGCCTAGCGAGGTCTAGCGATGATTGCACCCAAAACGCTGAAGCTGAGTTTGAAGGCGCTCCGGGAGTTCGGCAAGAAGCGCCTGCCGGATGAGACTCTCATCGAGTTGGATGAGCGCGATGAGTGCCCCCTCGACATTGTTCGACATATGTGCAACCCGGACCAGTTGGGCATTCAGCTCCTCTTCATTCCTGAAGAGTATGGCGGTCTTGGCGGCGGGGCATTCGACGTGTACTGCATCTGCGAGGAAATGGCGCGCATTGATCTGGGCATTGCCACGGCAGTGCTGGCTACGTTTCTGGGAAGCGATCCCATTACCGTTGGCGCCACGCCGGAACAGAAAAAACTGTGGCTCAGCCGGATCGCCAACGAAGGAATTTTGTTTGCTTACGGCGCTACAGAGCCGGACGCCGGCAGCGATCTGGGAGCTTTGAAGACCACTGCTGACCCGGTGCTTCAGGACGGCCATATTGCCGGTTACAGAATCAATGGAAACAAGCAATGGATCAGCAATGGCGGAGTGGCGGATGCTTACACAGTGCTGGCCAATACCCCGGCTGGGCCGAGTTGGTTCGTCGTAGACAAGGAGACGAAGGGGTTCACCCACGACGAACCGGAAGACAAGCACGGCATTCGCCTCAGCAACACGGCGGCCTTGGCATTCAACGATGTGTATGTTGATGCGGACCGCCTCCTCGGCGGCGTGGAAGGCCAGGGCCTGAACCAAGCCCAGGCGGTGTTCGGATATACGCGGCTGATGGTGGCGGCATTTGGACTGGGGGCCGGCTGGGCGGCACTGGATCGCGCCATTCCTTATTCCACCAAGCGTATCCAGGCCGGAGCGCCACTTTCGGAAAAACAGGGATACACCCACAAGCTGATTGTGCCGCACGTGGTGCGCCTGGAAGCGGCCCGCGCTTATATCGAAGAAACCGCGGAACGCATTGACGCAGGCGAGGGCAGCCTCAACACCGAAGGCGCGATCGCGAAGTATATGGCTTCCGAAGCCGGTAATTCGGCGGCTGAAGCCAGCATCCAGGCCCTGGGCGGCTATGGCTACACCCACGAATACATGGTGGAGAAGATCAGTCGCGACGTGCGCATCACCACCATTTACGAAGGCACATCCGAGATTATGGAGATGACCATCAGCCGCGACCGGTGGCAGCTTCACCTGAAGACTCGCGGACAGCACTTTCACGAACAGGCGCAACAGCTGGAAAAGCTGCATGTCCAATGTCCGAATGTGGGCGCGGATATTGCTGCGCTCGCGTTGCACGGGCTGGCTGAAGTAATGGAAAAGGCCCGTGTCGGGCGCCTGACTCGGTATCAGCACGTCCTCTTGCGACTGGGCGAGTTGATCGCGTACGCGGAGTGTGCGGGTAGTCTTGCCCGGCGCGTTGCGCGACTGGCGGAAGGCAAGCTCAACGAAAAGGCCAACCGGCGCTTTGACGCAAGCGCGCTCGCAGCAGTAAGCCGGGTGTTCGCGCGGGAGGCCGCACTGAAGGTTGCGGAAGAAGGTTTGCGCCTGATAGTTGGAGCCGGTGGCGTGAGCGAGACGGATATTGCTGCCTTCGAAGCAAGCATGAGGGTGCCGGCCATTCACCGGATGCAAGCTGGATTGCTTGCAGACATGGACTACACAGCAGACGCCCTATATAACCGCGCCGCAAAAAGTGCAGCTCGCGCGGCCTGAGATTTTCATAGGTATCAGCAGCATCCGGTTTTTACACGTCGGGTGCCATTTAAGCAGGAGCGCCATCATGGAGAACACCGCATACCGAGCCATCGCAATTGTGGGGGCGGGCGCCGTTCTGCCCGATGCTCCCAACGTACCCGCGTTTTGGGAAAACGTGAAAAGCGGCCGCTACAGCATCAGCGAGGTTCAGAAGGATCGGTGGGACCCGGCGCTTTACTACGATTCCAACCCCAGCGCGCCGGACAAGACCTATTCCAAGATCGGTGGCTGGGTGCGCGAGTACCCATGGGAACCAATTAAGTGGCATCTGGCGGTTCCACCGCGTGTAGTGGATGCCATGGATGTAGCTCAGAAATGGGCTATCGCCTCTACCCGCGAAGCGTTGGAAGACTATGGCTATCCCAAGCGGCCGTTGGATCTGGAGCGCACCGCGGTGATCCTTGGCAATGCCATGGCTGGGGAAAGGCACTATTTCACAGCATTGCGCGTGTACTTTCCGGAATATGCCCGTGAACTGGAGGAGAGCGGCAGCTTTGCCGCGCTTCCGGAAGCGGTGCAGCACGAGATCACGCGCGAATTGCACGACCGGATGGGGAAGCACCTGCCCGAAATTACGGAAGACAGTATGCCCGGCGAGCTGGCCAACTGCATTGCTGGCCGCATCGCGAATATCTACAACTTCCATGGCCCCAACTTTGTGGTAGATGCGGCATGCGCGTCGGCAATGGCAGCCATAAATTCGTCAGTCGAGGGCCTGGTGCAAAACGACTTTGACACGGCCGTTACCGGCGGCATTGATCGCAACATGGGTGCTTCTACTTTCGTCAAATTCTGCAAGATTGGAGCGCTCTCGGCCACGGGCACGCGTCCCTACGCGGAGGGGGCCGACGGCTTTGTCATGGGCGAGGGAGCTGCCATCTTCGTGCTCAAGCGCTTGGCGGATGCCGAACGCGATGGGGACGAAATCTATGCCGTGCTGCGTGGCATGGGAGGGTCGAGCGACGGTAAAGGAAAAGGCATCACTGCGCCCAACCCAATCGGCCAGAAGCTGGCGGTTGAGCGCGCCTGGCAAAACGCCGGCCTTTCACCCGCAACTGCCACTTACGTGGAGGGACACGGAACCTCTACCCGCGTCGGTGACGTGGTCGAAGTACAAAGCCTGTTGGACGTGCTGAGCGGCTTCCAACTTCCTTCCGCGTCCGTGGCGTTGGGCTCCGTTAAGTCCAATATCGGGCATCTTAAAGGCGCTGCCGGGGCCGCCGGCTTCCTGAAAACGGTTCTGGCGCTCCAAGAAAAGGTGTTGCCGCCCAGCTTGAATTGCGAACGACGTAATCCGGGCATTGACTTTGCGCATTCTCCGGTCCGTGTCAACACCGAACTAACCCAATGGACGGTTCCCACCGATGCTGTGCGGCGCGCCGGTCTGAGCGCGTTCGGTTTCGGTGGCACCAACTTTCACGCTGTGCTCGAAGAGTACGTGCCCCATAGGCTAGCTGGAAACGGCAAGGGGTCGGTGGCTGTGGGCGAGATTTCGGGGCCAGTTGTGAGCGAGCCGGCCCTCCATTCCGACAATGGCCCGCGTAGTTCTGCGTCTTTCTATAAACCGCCATTGCGGGGTGCGCTGGTGATCGGCGCGGCTTCGGAAGCCCTGCTCGGCGAGCGTCTGCGGTCAATGAAGAAGGAAGCGGAAGCAGGCCGGGCGCCTGCGTTGGCAGCGCCGGCGGAAGCGGACCTGCGCGCGCCTGAGCGCCTGGCAATTGACTATGCCGATGCCGCTGACCTGGGAGTTAAAGCAGGCAGCGCGCTCAAGGCGCTCGCGGCGAACCAGGCGCCGGTGTGGCGGGCCCTGCGCGCCCAAGGCATCTTCCGTGGACACGGGCCGGCCCCCAAAGTCGCGTTTCTTTACACCGGCCAAGGCTCGCAGTATGTGAACATGCTGCAGCCGCTGCGCGCCATGGAACCAATCGTGGCTGAGACTTTCGCCGAGGCGGATCGAGTTATGACGCCGCTGCTGGGCAAGCCGCTCAGCAGCTTTATCTTTATTGATTCCGCCGATCCCGCCGCTGTGGCTAAGGCCGAAAATGATCTGCGACAGACCGCCATCACCCAGCCCGCGGTTCTGGCGACGGACATGGCGCTGACCCGATTGCTCGCCGCTTACGGCGTTGAGCCTGATTTCACCATGGGACATAGCTTGGGTGAATACGGGGCCCTGATTGCCTCCGGCGCTATCCCCTTCGAAGATGCTCTGGAAGCGGTAAGCGCGCGTGGCCAGGAAATGACTCGTGTGTCACTGAGCGATAACGGGCGCATGGCGGCGGTATTCGCGCCGTTAATGGAGATTGAGCGGATTCTCAAGACGATCAATGGGTACGTGGTAGTCGCCAATATCAACAGCGACAACCAGGCTGTCGTAGGCGGCGCCAGCGAGGCGGTCGAGCAAGCTATGGAGGCCTTCCAAAAAGCCGGCTACGAAGTAGCCGCCTTGCCGGTCAGCCACGCTTTCCACACGTCTATCGTCGCCCCGGCCAGCGAACCCCTGCGACGAGTGCTGGAGCGCTTACGCCTGCAAGCGCCGCGGATTCCAATCATCGCCAACTTGGACGGAGCGTTTTATCCCACTGGCCCCGATGTTGTGCGCCAGATGTTGGACATACTCGCGCAGCAGGTGGCCTCTCCCGTGCAATTCATCAAGGGGCTGCGTACGCTCTACGACGCCGGGGCCCGCGTCTTTGTGGAGGTGGGGCCGAAAAAGGCGCTGCAGGGATTTGCGGAAGATGTGCTCGGTCGGCGTGGCGATACAGTTTCCGTTTTCACCAATCATCCTAAATTTGGCGACATTCCATCTTTCAACCAGGCACTGTGTGCCCTTTACGCGGCGGGACTGGGCCGCGGCATTGCAGAACGGCCGGAGCACCGAGTGCCAGCCCTCTCGGTTCCCATGTCGCCAGAAAGCCCCGCACCACCACAGTCGGTAAGTTCCGTGGCAGCTACGCCCACGGACGCGACAACACCGGTCAACGGTGATCATTACGCTGAACTCGGCCGCATGTTTGCCGATGTGCTGGAGCGTGGCTGGCAAATTTACCGGGGCGGTCAGCCCGCGCCGCCCGCCGTTCCGGTGGCCATCACCGGGGCAGCACTGGGCCTGCCGGGAACTGAGCACATTTTTGATGATGACAACATCGGACGGATTCTGCGCGGCGAGCAATTCATTGACGTCGTTCCTGGGCGACTGCGCCGTGCCATGCTGGACAAACACATCACCCGCCTGGTGAAAAGCGACAATGGCGGCCCCACATTTGAGACCATTAATAATGTTGCCGATGTCATCAAATTGGCCGGCCGCGGCGGCGTCTTTGATCTAAAGAATGAATTTGGCGTCACTGCTGATCGCCTGGCTGCTCTTGACCGCGTCACCCAACTGGCTATCGCCGCCGGCATTGATGCGCTGCGGGACGCCGGCATTCCCCTGGTAATGCGCTACAAGACCACCAGCAAAGGCACGCAGTTGCCCGATCGCTGGGCCTTGCCCGACGCCTTGCGCGACGAGACGGGCGTAATCTTCGCCTCTGCTTTTCCCGGCCTCGACTCCTTTGCCGACGAGATGTCTCGGTACTACGGAGACCGGTCGCGGCGCGATCAATTGGCCGTGCTGGAAAACTTGCGTGCCCGCAGGGCAGAGACGAATGGCCATTCGCTCCTGGAACAGGAACTGGAGCGCCGCGCTGAAGAACTGCGCGACACCATCGAAAAAGAGCCTTATGTGTTTGATCGCCGTTTTCTGTTCCGCACTCTCTGCATGGGGCACTCGCAGTTGGCCGAGTTCATCGGCGCCCGCGGTCCGAATACCGCCATCAATGCCGCGTGCGCCAGCACTACTCAGGCGGTAGGTCTGGCGGAGACTTGGATTCAGGCGGGGAAATGCCGTCGCGTCATCGTGGTCTCAGCCGACGATGTGACCTCCGACCACATGATGGAGTGGTTTGGCGCCGGATTCCTGGCCAGCGGAGCGGCAGCGACGGATGAGGTGGTCGAAGAGGCGGCGACGCCTTTCGACCGGCGCCGGCACGGCATGGTTGTGGGCATGGGTGCTGCTGCCCTGGTGGTGGAGAGCGCTGACTCCGCGCGCGAACGGGGGCTCCAGCCCATCTGCGAAGTGCTTAGCGCGGTGACCGCGAACAGCGCCTTCCATGGCACTCGACTGGATGTGCAACACATCGGCCAGGTGATGGAAGACCTGGTGTCACAGGCGGAAGCTCGCCACGGCATTCGGCGCCAGGAGATCGCGCCAGAGACGGTGTTTGTTTCTCACGAAACCTACACGCCGGCGCGCGGAGGCAGTGCCTCAGCGGAAATTTTCGCTCTGCGTCACGTTTTCGGCGAGTCTGCCGACCGCATTGTCATCGCCAATACAAAAGGCTTCACCGGCCATGCCATGGCTACGGGGATCGAAGATGTAGTGGCAGTAAAAGCTTTGGAAACCGGTTGCGTGCCGCCGGTGGCCAACTTCAAGGAAGTTGATCCGGAACTCGGTTCTTTGAACTTGTCCAAGGGAGGACTGTATCCGGTGAAATATGCGCTGCGCCTGGGAGCGGGATTTGGATCGCAAATCAGCATGACCCTGGTGCGGTGGGTGCGCACGAACGGTGGAGTTCGTCGGGCGCCCAATGCTCTGGGCTACAGTTACCGCATCAGTGATCCTGCAGCATGGGCCGGTTGGCTGGGCCGCATCGCCGGGCATTCAGCACCGGATTTGGAAGTTGCGCACCGCACGCTCCGGGTGCGGGATCAAAGGTCTGCTGCGCAAGCGGGCCAGACCGCTCAACAGCTTCGCGCGGTAACGGTACCAAACGATGAGAAGCATGAGCCGCCAATTCCACTCAAGAAGTTGGAATCTAAACCGGCCCTTGTACCGCTGGTCGCGACTAGTGCGGCAAAAGCAGAAGCCGCGAGAATTGAACCCGTTCCACTTCCAAAATCTGCTGGCGCGGACGACCCGGTAAAACAGCGGGTGCTCGCCTTAGTTGCCGAGAAAACCGGCTACCCGATTGACATGCTCGATATTGACCTCGACCTGGAAGCAGACTTGGGGGTTGATACCGTCAAACAGGCGGAAGTGTTCGCCGCGATCAGAGAAGCGTACGCCCTTCCTCGGGAGGATAAATTCAAGCTGCGTGATTTTCCCACCTTAGCCCACGTGATTGGTTTTGTACACGAGCGTCGGCCAGACAGTCGCGCGGAGAAGCCAGCCGTGGCGGCGGCAGAACCGAAGCAGGAATTGACAGTGCTAGAGACGGAAGGCACACCCACCGCGCCAAAGGGCATGGATGATGATGTGAAGGGACGACTTCTGGCGCTGGTGGTCGAAAAGACCGGCTATCCCAAAGATATGCTGGATCTGGACCTCGATTTGGAAGCGGACCTGGGGATTGACACGGTCAAACAAGCCGAGATGTTCGCGGCTATCCGGGAAATCTACAAGATCCCGCGCGATGAAAATCGGAAGCTGCGCGATTATCCCACCCTGGCACACGTGATCCGCTTCGTATACGACAAGCGCCCCGACCTTGCGCGAGGGGCAACGTCGGCAGCGGCCACTGTGGCGTCGCCTTCCCTCGTGCCGACTGGACAGCAAGCGACCACGGAGGATGCTATCCAGGCGAAAGTGCTCGAGATAGTGGCTGAGAAGACCGGCTATCCCAAGGACATGCTGGACTTGGACCTGGACTTGGAAGCCGACTTAGGCATTGATACCGTCAAGCAAGCTGAAATGTTCGCGGCGGTGCGGGCGGCCTACAGCATTCCACGCGACGAGAATCTCAAACTGCGTGATTTCCCAACCCTGGCCAGCGTCATCAAGTTCGCCCGTGATCGGCAGGGCCGGCGGCAGCAAGCAGAAACTCCAGCGGCTCCGGCAAAAACAAAACAGGAAAAGGGAATCACGCAAGAACATTCGACAGGGACAGGGGTGCCCACTGTGCGCCCGGCGCTCGCCAGCCTGGAAGCGACAAATCGCATTCCACGCCGCGTACCAGTGCCGGTGCTGCGCCCGCCGCTCGGCCTCTGCAAGCCTACAGGTGTCTGCCTGGATGGTATTCGCCGAGTAGTAGTCATGAGCGACTGGGGCGGAGTCGGTGCAGCGCTGGCGCAGCGCTTGCAGGGTCTTGGTGTAGAAGTCCTCCTCGTTGAAGACGCACCTCCAGCAGAAGCATTGGCCAAACGGCTAGAGGCCTGGATGGCTGCCGGTCCTATACACGGGGTGTACTGGTTGCCTGCGCTCGATGATGAAGGAGATGTTCGCAAGTTGGATATTGCCGCGTGGCATGAAGGCATCCGTATACGTGTAAAGCTGCTTTACACGACCATGCGAACGCTGTACAGGCAGATTGCGGCGCCTGGCAGATTCTTGATGTCGGCTACACGGCTAGGAGGCCAGCATGGTTATGATGAGGCAGGAGCCGTCGCCCCGCTGGGTGGCGCGGTGGTTGGCTTCACCAAAACCTACAAACGAGAGCAGCCCGAAGTTTTGGCCAAAGCCGTGGACTTCGAGCGGAGACGCAGCGCTTCAGAAATTGCCGAAATCCTCATTACCGAAACGCTGAGTGATCCTGGAGCCGTAGAGGTCGGCTACAAGCAGGATTTGCGCTGGACAGTTGGCCTGCAGGAGCAACCAGCCAACGACGGTCAACCGGGCCTGGCGCTGGACAAGGACACTGTCTTCCTGATTACTGGCGCGGCGGGAAGCATCGTATCGGCCATAACGGCTGATTTAGCCGCTGCTTCGGGCGGCACCTTTTACCTCCTCGATTTGGCGCCCGAGCCAGATGCAAACAATCCTGACCTCAAGCGCTATGCCAGCGACAAAGACGGCCTGAAGCGCGATCTCTTTAGCCGCATTCAGGCCCGCGGAGAGCGTGCCACTCCTGCCATGGTGGAGAAAGAGTTGGCGGCTCTGGAGCGGGCACAGGCTGCGCTGACCGCCATCAACAGCGTGCGAGCTTCCGGAGGGACGGCACATTATTTTGCCGTTGATCTTACTGATGCCGGCGCTGTGGCCCGCATCATTGATCAGGTGCGAGAGCAAAGTGGGCACATTGATGTGCTGCTGCACGCCGCCGGTTTGGAGCGCAGCCACTTCCTGCCGGATAAGGATGCCCGTGAATTCGATCTCATCTTTGATGTCAAGAGTGACGGCTGGTTCAACCTGCTGCATGCCATCGGAGAAATGCCGCTCGGAGCGACCGTGGTGTTCAGTTCTATTGCTGGCCGCTTTGGCAACGCGGGGCAGACGGATTACAGTTCCGCCAACGACCTTTTGTGCAAGATCACGTCGAGCTTCCGCACCACACGCCCGGCGACCCGCGCCATCGCCATTGATTGGACGGCCTGGGGCGGCATCGGTATGGCCACCCGCGGCTCTATTCCAAAAATGATGGAAGCAGCTGGGATAGACATGCTGCCGGCCGAGGCGGGCGTTCCCCTGATCCGACGCGAATTGACCTCAGGACGTACACGGGGCGAGGTCGTTATCGGCCAGCGGCTTGGAGTCCTGCTGAATGAATGGGACGCCACCGGAGGTCTGGACCTGGACAAAGCACATGCCGTCCTGGAAAAAGGTTCGCCGGCACGGGGACCCATGATCGGCAGGCTCGCATCCATCACTTTGCAGCGGGGCCTCTCCATTGAAACCACGCTCGATCCAGCCATTCAACCCTTCTTGCGCGATCATCAGATTGAAGGCACGCCGCTCCTGCCCGGGGTTATGGGCATTGAAGCCTTTGCCGAAGCCGCACTCTGCCTGCTTCCCAGTTGGCATATCGAGTCCATTGAGAACGTGGACTTCCTCGCGCCAGTTAAGTTTTATCGAAACGAACCGCGCACGCTGACGATTGAGGCGCTCGTGCACCCCGGGGGGGACGTGCTGGTTGCGGATTGCCGGCTCCTGGGACATCGCAGGCTTGTCAATCAGCCGGACTTACAAGTCACTACCCACTTTACCGGCCGCGTGCGCCTGGCCAGAGAGTTGTCCGCGGCAGCCATTGCCCCAAAGCTGAGCTCACCCGCCGGAGCGCTGATCACAGCCGCCGACGTGTATCGCGTTTATTTCCACGGACCGGCCTACCAGGTGGTGGAACAGGCGTGGTGGAACGGCGCTCGTATGGTGGCGGAGCTAGCCAGGAACCTGCCTGCGAATCATCATCCACCCGAGTTGGCCAGTGCCGTTTCTCCGCGGCTGATTGAGCTTTGCTTCCAGACCGCCGGCCTTTGGGGACTGGCGGTGGAGGGCCAGCTGGGGCTGCCACAGCACGTGGATTATGTTCGGGTGCTGCGCGCGCCCGAACTGGCTGTGGGCGGCTTGTATGCCGTGGTTACACCTCAGGCCCAGCCAGCGCAATTCAATGTTGAGGTAATAGACACAGACGGAAATCTCTATGTGCAACTCAGAGGCTATCGCACCGTCGCTCTTCCGAAAGACATCGATGCCAAGGCTCTGAAAGCACTGCAAGCCCCGGTGTCACTGCAGACCGCCGCAGCCTGATTGCTTGGGTTTGGCCGGGCAGAAAATCGCTCTGGGGGGCTTTATGCAGACGGAGTTTCAGCGCATCGCCATCGTCAATCGCGGTGAAGCCGCCATGCGCTTCATCCATGCCGCTCGTGAGTTCAACCAGGAGTACGGGACTTCATTTCGCACCATCGCCCTCTTCACCGAACCTGAGCGACGCGCCATGTTCGTCAGGGAGGCCGACGACGCCATCTCTCTAGGCCCGCCGCAGGCGTTGGATTCACGCACGGGAAAACTTACCAGCAGCTATGTCCATTACGACCGCCTACAGCACGCTTTGCAGACCGCGCATGCCGAAGCAGTTTGGGCAGGATGGGGGTTCGTGGCCGAGCACGCCGAATTTGCCGATCTGTGCCGCAGTATGGGAATCGTGTTCATTGGCCCGGATGGAGATGCGATGCGGCGGCTGGGCGACAAGATATGTGCCAAGCGCCTGGCTGAACAATCGCAGGTGCCAGTTGTACCGTGGAGCGGTGGCCCAGTCGAAACTCTCAGCGAGGCTGAGCGCTCGGGTGAACTCCTGGGTTATCCCCTGCTGATTAAGGCCACGGCGGGAGGCGGGGGTCATGGCATTCGTCGGGTAAATTCACCCGCCCAGCTTGCCGCAGCTTTCACCAGCGCTCGCTCGGATGCCTGCAAGGCCTTTGGCAACCCCACAGTCTTTCTGGAACAGGTGGTGCATGGGGCACGGCATGTAGAAGTCCAGATCATCGCCGATCACTACGGGACCACATGGGCAGTTGGGGTGCGGGACTGCACCATCCAGCGCCGCCATCAGAAAATACTGGAAGAATCGCCTTCGCCAGCTCTCTCGCCCGAAGGAGACCGGCAGCTCCGGGAGTCGGCTGTACGCTTGAGCCAGGCGGCCGCCTATCACAATGCCGGCACGGTGGAATTTCTGTATCAGCCGGAGAGCGCCCGCTTCCTCTTCATGGAGATGAATACGCGGCTGCAGGTCGAACATCCTGTCACCGAATGCACGACACGGCTCGACCTGGTCAAATTGCAGATTCACGTAGCCCGCGGCGGGCGCCTGGAAGGAGCACCACCGCTTTGTTCTGGCCATGCTATCGAGGTGAGGCTCAACGCGGAGGACCCTGACAACAGCTTCGCTCCGGCGCCTGGCATAGTGGAGCGGTTCAGGATCCCGACTGGGCCAGGGGTGCGCATCGACACGGGCCTGGCGGAAGGCGACACCATCTCCGCGGAATTCGACTCGATGATCGCCAAGATCATCGCGCATGGTCAGACTCGCAACGAGGCGCTTGCACGACTTAAGCGGGTACTCCAGGAAGCGGTTGTTGTGGTCAGAGGCGGAACCACCAATAAGGCGTTTCTTCTCCGGTTGCTGTCACGGGACGAGGTCCAGAATGGGCGACTGGATACCGCCTGGCTCGACCGCCTGGCGGGGAACGGGGAACACCTGTCCAAATCTTATGCTGATGTAGCGCTGATACAGGCGGCCATAGAAGCCTACGACACTGAACAGGATGTGGAACTGCAGCAGTTTTATGCTTCAGCTGTCCGCGGCCGGCCCCAAGTTCGCCGCGCAATAGGCCGAAAAGTTGCATTGCGGTACCGAGGCCATTCCTACTCGCTTACCGTCTATCGCCTCGGCCCGCAACATTACCGTGTAGCCGTGGATGGATGCCGTATCGATGCTCATAGCGAACGACTTGCTGCCTTTGAATACTGGCTCACGGTTTTGGGGAGACGATTCACCGTCACCTCTGTCGCCCAGGAATTGAATTACCGGATCGAGATAAATGGTGTGTCGCATAGGATCGACCGCGATGAAGGCGGCGTAGTGCATGCCCCGGCCCCCGCAGTAGTCGCTTCCGTTGCGGTGAAACCGGGCGATATGGTGTCAGCCGGCGATCAAGTGGCGGTGTTGGAGGCAATGAAAATGGAGATAGAGATAGTCGCTCCATTTTCCGGGAAGATCCGCAGCGTAACCGCCATACCCAATGTGCAGGTGGATACCGGCGCACCCCTGCTGCAGATCGAGCCCGCGACTATTCAACAAGCAATGCCGCCCGCGGAACGAGTAGCGTTTCAGACATCGCTCCTCGCGCCGGGGAGCGGATCAGATGCTAGTCTCGAGAACCTGCAGAATGTGCGGCAATTCATTCTCGGCTTCGATGTGGATCCAGCGCAGATTGCTCGCCTGCTCCCGCAGCGTAATCGCGCTTGCGCACTGCCCGCCGATAGAGAAGAAATCACAAGATGCGAAAACGAAATCCTCCAAATATTTGTGGACATTTGCACGCTGTTCCAACGTGAACCCAAGTTGGACGGTTCCAATATTGCGGAAGTGCCTAGCGCCGAAATCCAGCTTTTCACGTATTTGCGTTCAGTGGATACGCGTGGTGAGGGACTCCCCTCCAGCTTTGTCGCCGCGCTCCAGCGCACGCTGGCTTACTACGGAGTGCAGACACTGGATCGTTCTCCGAAGCTGGAACAGAGCCTGCTCTGGATCTACAGGTCGCATGAGCGAGCGGAGCAGCAAGCAGCGCTGATTTTGGAAGTGCTGGACCGCCGCCTCTCGCAGGTTGAGGTCTGTACTTCCAAGGCAGACGAGTGTTTTCGCGCGCTACTGGATCAGATGATCTCTGTTACCCGCGGGAACTTGCCCGCAGTCAGCGACTTGGCCCAGGAGTTGCGCTATCGCTGTTTCGATCAACCGGTCTTTGAGAGCGCCCGCAAGCAGGTCTATGACGAAATGGAAGGTCACTTGGCGTATCTCAGCACCAGGCCAGAAGCTGACGAACGCGTCTTTCTTTCTCGCGCCCTGATCGAATGTCCACAGCCATTGATGGCCCGGTTTTCCCGCCGGTTCGCGACCGCGGATCCAGTGGCTCGGCAACTGATGCTGGAGGTGCTCACCTGGAGGTATTACCGTGTCCCCGGCCTCTCTCAATTTCGCACTCTTACCTCTAACGGGCAATGCGTTGTGTCCGCTGAATACGACGAGGAAGGGCGAGATGTTCATCTTTTCACCACTTGTGGGGAGTATGGGCGCTTGACCGAGGCAGCCCAGGCCATGTTCCCGATGATCCAGGAAGTCCCGACAGACCACGATGTGGCGATTGATTTCTATTTGTGGCGTTCTTCTCCTGCCGCTGATGTCGAACGTACTGAGCAGGAAGTCCGTTCGCTGTTGAATCAGGCCGGCTTTCCACGGCCTATCCAGCGCATTGTAGTCATAGCCGGGAATCCAGAGGAGGGTCAGGGAGACAATGGGGTGCAGCAGTTTACGTACCGGCACCGTGATGACACCTACAGTGAAAAAGAGCTCTACCGCGGAATCCACCCCATGATCGCGAAGCGGCTGCATCTTTGGCGACTGGAGAATTTTAAAATCCAGCGCCTGCCCTCCACAGAGGATGTGTATCTGATTCATGGGACAGCGCGCGACAATCCCAAAGACGAGCGCCTCTTCGCAGTTGCGGAGGTGCGCGATGTCACGCCTGTGCGGGACAAGGATGGACACGTCGTGCAGTTGCCGCATCTGGAGCGCATGTTCGCGGAGGCCCTGGCCAGCATTCGGCTGTTTCAGTCGCGCCGTCCTCTCCGGGACCGGTTGTACTGGAACCGCGTACTGCTCTATGTTTGGCCGCCACTTCACCTCCACATGGATGAGTTTCACCGCATCCTGAACAGGCTTGCACCCTCCATGGAAGGCTTGGGCCTGGAACAAGTGGTGGTATGCGCCCGCATACCCCACCCGCAGAGCGGGGAATTGCGCGACATGGTTGTACGCATTTCCCTGCCAGGCGGCGCTGGCTTACAGGTGACGATCCGGCCTGCCACCGAAGCACAACCGCTCAAGCCGCTCAGCGAGTATGAGCAGAAGGTTGTTCGCATGCGCCGGCGGGGACTCATCTATCCGTACGAAATCATCAAAATGCTTACCCCTGACCGGGACAACACCCGAACCGCTTTCCCTCCCGGCAGTTTCGTCGAGCACGATCTCAGCCCCGAAGGCCGGCTCGTGCCGGTCAACCGGCCTTACGGCCAAAACAAGGCGAACATCATCGCCGGCGTTATGTGCAACTTCACCGCGAAGTATCCCGAGGGTATGACCCGGGTCATGCTTTTGGGAGATCCCAGCAAGGATCTGGGCGCCATTGCTGAACCTGAGTGCCGCTACATTATTGCCGCCCTGAATCTGGCCGAAAAAAAGGGGGTGCCGTTGGAATGGTTTCCCATCTCTGCCGGCGCGAAGATTTCCATGGACAGCGGAGTGGAAAACATGGATTGGATCGCTCGCGTGCTGCGCCGCCTGGTCGAGTTCACCCAGGCCGGAGGGGAAATTAACCTGGTGGTGGATGGCATCAACGTGGGGGCGCAGCCGTACTGGAACGCTGAAGCCACCATGCTCATGCATACGCGTGGAATTCTGATCATGACTCCCAATGCGGCCATGGTGCTTACCGGCAAGCGCGCTCTGGACTATTCGGGCAGTGTCTCGGCTGATGATAACCAGGGCATTGGGGGATACAGCCGCATCATGGGCGTCAATGGGCAGGCCCAGTATTGGGCGCAAGACATCCACGAGGCGTGCCATATCCTGTTGCGCCACTATGAGCACACCTACGTGATGCCGGGCGAGCGATTTCCCCGGCCCGCGCCTACTACGGATCCTGTCAATCGTGACGTGGGCGCCTATCCCCACAGCAATGACGGCGAAAATGCCTTCGCGTACGTGGGCGAGATCTTCTCCGATGGGAGCAATCGAGGACGCAAAAAAGCTTTCAATATTCGCAGGGTCATGATGGCTGCCATTGACCAGGACCATGCTCCGCTGGAACGCTGGGCCGGCATGCAAGGCGCCGAGACGGCTGTGGTCTGGGATGCCCATCTTGGCGGCTACCCGGTTTGCCTGATCGGCATTGAGTCCAAGCCCGTACCGCGCTTGGGATTCGTGCCCGCAGACGGGCCAGATCAATGGACCGCGGGCACCCTTTTCCCTCTCTCCTCCAAGAAGGTGGCGCGCGCTATTAACGCAACCAGCAATAACCGCCCAGTTGTGCTCTTGGCCAATCTCTCCGGATTCGATGGGTCGCCTGAATCGATGCGCAAGCTGCAACTCGAGTATGGCGCGGAAATCGGCAGGGCGGTGGTGAATTTCAAGGGACCCATGGTTTTTTGTGTTATTTCCCGCTATCACGGCGGTGCTTACGTGGTTTTCTCCCGGGCGCTGAACGAACACCTGGAGGTGGCCGCGCTAGAGGGAACCTACGCCTCGGTGATCGGCGGTGCTCCGGCCGCCGCTGTTGTTTTTGCGAGCGAAGTGGAAGCCAGAACGCGTAAGGATTCGCGTCTTGAAGCTCTAAACCAGGACATGGCTCAGGCCGAGGGCCTGGAGAAAGGCCGCTTGCGCGCTCAGTGGAATGAATTATTCAAAATCATACATTCCGAAAAACTGGGGGAGATGGCCGGTGAGTTTGACCGGATCCACAGCGTACAGCGCGCCCTGGCAGTGGGCGCTCTGCATCGCATAATTCCGCCGTCACATCTTCGCCCTTATCTCATCCACGCGCTGGAGCGCAGCATGGAAAAGGAAAGGAAACTGGCGCAAGTGGCTTAGGCGGAGCGCGAGAGAACCTTCCCGCCCTGGAATAATGATGAATGTATTTTGGCTGCAAAAAACAGAAGCAGACGTACCAAAAGACGACGACTGGCTTTGTACAAATGAGGTGCTCCGTCTCAGGGACATGCGTTTTGCCAAGCGGCGCGCCGACTGGCGCCTGGGGCGTTGGACTGCAAAATGCGCAGTGGCCGCCTACCTGCGCCGGTCCAGCGGAGCCGATTTTCTTAGCGGCATTGAAATACGGCCGGCTCTCTCGGGTGCTCCCGAAGTCTTTCTTGCGGGCCAACCGGCCACGGTTGCAATTTCGCTGAGCCATAGCTCTGGTAAGGCGATGGCTGCGGTCGTTCCTTCGGGCATCGCACTGGGTTGTGATCTGGAAACTATTGAACCCCGCAGTGACACATTCCTTGCGGATTACTTCACCCCTGAAGAACAGTTTTTGGTGGCGTGTGCGCCCGTCCCGGACCGGCCCGCGCTTGTGGCTCTGCTCTGGAGCGCCAAGGAGAGCGCCCTCAAAGCTCTGCACCAGGGACTGCGCCTCGATACGCGGTCTGTGCTCGTCAATAGTGTCGGTCGTGACCGACACTCTGCGTATGCCGTGCAAACGTCCGATAAACACGCGGCACAGGAATTGCGGCACACTGACCGAGAGCATAGCCAGGACGAGTGGTGCGCCTTCCAACTCCTCTGCACCACCGACGGCCGGACCTTCCATGGCTGGTGGCAAAGTGCGGGCAATTTTGTGCGAACGCTGGTCGCAGATCCGCCACTGCTTCCACCCCTTTTGCTCGACTGATACTTCTAAAGCGAACACTGAGAAAATCAGCTCTCGTCCGGGTTTTTCGCGAGCGAGTAGAGTGGCTGCCAAACCGGCCACTGTTTTCCCTGGCGAGTTTGGCAGCAAACTTTCGTCTAGTCTTAAAAAAGACGGAGTTAAATTTGTGGGGGGCAGAGTTCGTCGCAAGCAGCCAAACGTGTAGTAGAATCAAGGCACTAGCTAGCGTCGGGGAGTGGCTCAGCCTGGTAGAGCACCTGGTTCGGGACACGGTGGAAATCCATTGATTCGGCGTCGCTTAGCTACAAAAATCCACCCTAAAACCCGTGTCGGTTAGTCCCAATCTTTAGTCCCAAGTCTTCTTGGCCGGATTGCGCTGCTGTTCGCTCTCATCCTACGGAACAAGAAGAGAAGAAAGTCTTGAAGGGGGTGCAGCTAGGCGTCCCTTGAAATGGAAACGTTCAACGCACAGTTGTTACCCGTTGCTACCAAACGAGGCCATCGCATGAAGCCGCTGTTGAAAATAGCGCGTTGGTTAGGCGCGGGAGAAAATTGAACCTTCAACCTACTGGACCTCGCATCAACAACCAAAAACAAAGAGTTTCAACGATTTCCCGGCGCTCTTCTTCGTAACAAGTGGCACTGTTAGGCACGCTTGTTATGAGATTTGTTACGAAGCCCAGAGATGCAGCAGATCACCGAGCAACTCATTGGTGATACCTTCAGAATCTATGCTGCGTTTCCCGAGTCTCGTAATGAGTTGAAAGGTCGCTTGTTCGCTTCGGGCAAGAAAATGCAGAAGGATGTTCCTCGACGGCAGCCATTCGTGCTGCTTAGCAATCGAATCCAGCCTTCATGCTTCTGGATAATGCCCTTGGTCACCCATAATCCCAGGCCAGTTCCCTTGTCTGCTTTGGTGGTGACAAACGGCTCGAACACTTTTGGTTTCGCGTCCGCTGGAATGCCTGCTCCGTTGTCGGCGAACATCACGCGGACGCCGCGGCGCGGAGCGCGACGGATATCCACCGCGGGCGACACTCGCACTTTGATGTACGTAGCACCAGCTTCCAGCGCATTGATAATGAGATTTGAGAATACTTGGCGTAACTCCCCTGCGTAAGCGTTCACGGTCGCCGAGGTTCTGTAGTCGGTCTCAATCCGCGCCCCTCGCGATTCCGTTTTTGGGGCGAGCAGCTTTATGGCATTTTCAATGGGTTCCTTCAAGTCAGTTGACGCAGGCTTACTGTCGCTGCGATAAAACTCCAGTGTCTGCTTGGTAATATGGACGATGCGGTCCAGCTCTTTGCCGAGCATTTGCAACTGGTCACGAGCGACAGCTGGCAGTGCGTTCTGATTGAGCAGATACCAGAGGTGAGTCACCGCCTGCAGCGGATTGTTGATCTCGTGGGCGATAGTTGCCGCCATCTGGCCGGCAGAGGCTAGCTTCTCCGCCCTGCGAAGGGCTTCTTCCGACTGTTTTCGTTCGGTGATGTCGCGGGCAATCGTGGAAGCGCTTGTGATGCGGCCCTGGCTGTCCCGGATAGGCGACACCGTCAGCGAGATGTCGAGTTCGGTTCCGTCTTTGCGGCGGCGCACCGTTTCATAGTGCTCAATGGACTCTCCACGACGAATGCGATCCAGAATGCTCTCCCCTTCCTCGATTCGGCTGGAAGGGGTCAGGATGGTGACGGATTGGCCGATGGCCTCTTGGGGAGTGTACCCAAATAGCCGTTCCGCCCCCCTGTTCCAGCTGGTGATGATTCCGTTCAGGTCCTTGCTGATGATTGCATCGTCAGAGAATTCAACAATCGCCGCCAGGGACGCTGTGGCCATTACCGACTGGTTCAGTTCAAGGAGGTCGGCGGCTTGTCGGGCAAGCACGTCGAAGACGCGCAAATCGGCTTCGCTTGGCACGCAGGGAGCTCGCCAATGGGTGGAGATCATACCCAGTAAGCGGCCGTCGCGCGACAGCAAAGGTGTGGACTGTATCGTGCGGATTCCCAACTCACGGTAGGCCTTGAGGTCATCCTCTCCCCCCGTGAAATCGCAGGTCTCAACATCCTCGACAATGGCCCGCTTACCGGATTGCAAGGCCAGGCCGCAGGCGCATTTCGAGGCCGGCCGTACCCACTCCCAAAAACCGGCGGACTCGGCAGTAAACCCATGGTGGGCCATGAGATGGAGTTCGCCACCGGATCCGCGCTCGGGATGAAACATCTGCAGGCTGGCAAAATCCGACCGCATGATTGCCACTGCGGCATCCACGATTCTCTGATATACGACAAGCGAGTTGCCGCGCTTAACCAAAAGGGTGCTCGCTGACTGCAATTCCCTGGTAGCTTTCAACTCCTTCGCCAATTGTTCCTGGTTTGCGCGCAGCGCGGCCGCAAACTCCTGCAATTCCTGATGCGCCTGCTCTTTCTCCGCTGCGGTCTGCTGCAGCTTCAGGACCGCATCTTCGTATAGGCGCGTGCGGTAATTCTCGCGCAGTAAGGCATCCCCGAGAACTTGCAGCAGTTCGCCATTGAGCATTAATCGTTGCTGTGGCACCGGTTTCTGCGCGCGCGCTATCTCCCAGAGCCGCTCGAACTTGATACCCGCGTCTTTCGCCAAACGCTGAACTTCAGAGAGTTGCGAGAAATCCACGAATGCATAGCCCCCGACCGCGGCCCCTACAATCTTGCCGGCCAGCACCAGCGAAGTACCGACAGCAGCTAAGCCGTAGATCTCCGAAACCATCACCGCCGGCCGGCTGTCGGTCTGAGCCAGGCAGCGGCGGGCGCACTCAGCGAAGATGCCGGGGTCGTACCCCTTATCCTCGAACAACTGGAACAATGGCGTCGGATGGATCGGACCGAACACCACGCGCTCGTCGGCGTCAAACAGCTTCACGCTGAGGCGGGTGTCGCTGCCATACCTCTCCAGCGCAGGCAGCCAAAGATCGGAACTGAACAGATTGTTAGTCATTGGATCCGTCGGGCCCGACGCCCTCAGATCTCAGCGACCGCCGCTCGGGAGCGCGAGATACCAGACCGGTGTAGGAGGAAAACGGCA